>CAZAAW010000015.1:0-58206 GCA_964483325.1 uncultured Hyphomicrobiales bacterium | reverse complement strand
GCTTCTTCGCACAGAGCAACCAACCCTGCAGATACAAGGGGTTCGGCCCTCGGGAGTCCTGCCCCAGCGCCACGACCTCGCGTCGCCGGCATTGTCCCTCACCCGGAACGCTTCGCGTTCCGACCTCTCCCATAGGGAGAGGTAAGGCAGCCTCAGTAATCCACCCGCGCCAGATAGAGGCCGTGCGGCGGCGCCAGCGGGCCGCAGGCCTTGCGGTCGCGTGCTTCGAGCGCCGCCGTCACCTGCTGCGGTGTCCAGGCACCGATGCCGACCTTGGCCAGCGTCCCGACCATCGAGCGCACCTGGCTGTGCAGGAAGGAACGCGCCACGGCGACGACATGGATCTCGTCGCCGCGGGCGCTGACATCGAGCGCGTCCAGCGTCTTGACCGGCGATCGCGCCTGGCAGGCCATGGCGCGGAAGGTCGTGAAGTCATGCGTCCCGAGAAGGCGCTGCGCCGCTTCCTGCATCGCCGCGGCGTCGAGATGGCGCGGCTGATGCCAGACGCGCCAGCGGTCGAGCGCTGCCGGCGGGCGGATATTGCGGATGCGGTAGAGATAGTGCCGCCGCACTGCCGAGGTGCGGGCGTTGAAGTCGTCCGCCACCTCCTCGGCCGCCAGCACCGTCACCAGTTCGTCGCGCATATGGGCGTTGAGGCCGTCACGGATGGTGTCGGTCGGCCAGCGGCGCGCAAGATCGACATGCGCCACCTGCCCCAGCGCATGCACGCCGGTATCGGTGCGCCCGGCGCCATAGATGCGGCGCTCCTCACCCGACAACGCCACGACGGCATCCTCGATGACCGCCTGCACGGAAGGCCCGTTCGCCTGGCGCTGCCAGCCGACAAAGGGCGTGCCGTCATATTCGAGAAGAAGCTTGTAGCGCGGCATGATGGGGTCGGTCGCGGGGGAGAGCCGGCCGTATAGCACAGCGGGATCGCAGCGTCGTGCGACACGCCCGGCGGCGCTCCCCACCCGACCGTGAGGCGAATGGCGAGTAGCGAGTGGCGAGCGGAGGAAAGAAGAGCGGCACTGGGGACGTCGTTCCCCATTCGCTATTCGCCACTCGCCATTCGCCATTCGCCATTCGCCTCAGGGAGTGTGGCGCAGGCGGCTAGAAGTCGCCGCCGTCGCCGAAATCGCCGCCGTCGAAATCGCCGAAATCGGAATCGCCGCCGATGTCGCCATTGTCCTGGTCGTCGGCGCTGCTGTCGTCATGCTGCGCCTCGGCGGCATGCGCCTCGCCGCCGCCGAAGGCACCGGCGATCATGTTGCCGAGCAGCACGCCGCCGGCGACGCCGAGCGCCGTCTGCGCCGCGCCGGCCAGAAAGCCGCCGCCGCCGGCACCGCCGCCCCACGGGCCGCGGCCCTCAGCGGCAGCCGGCCGCGCCACCGCCGGGGCCGTGCGCTGGGCCTGCCGGCTACGATTGCGGCTGCCGCCGCCGAACAGGTCGGCGAAAAGACCGCCGCCGCCCTCACCGTTCTCGACCTCGTCCTCGAGCGCCTCGATGCGGCGCTGCGCCGCCTCCAGCGCCTGTTCCTGGACGATGATTGTCTGCGCCATGTAGTAGGGCGCCGCCGGCTGGGCAGCGATGCGGCTTCCGATGAACGCCTCGGCCTCCGCGTCGCGGGGCGGCGTCAGCCGCTCGACCTCGGCGAGCTTGCTGAACAGCGTCTCGATCGCCTGACGGTCCTGATTGTCCATTGTGCCTTGCGCTCCTTCCGCGTGCGGCTGTCGACGCAGAAACACATGGGAAGGACGAGCGGCGCCATCAATGGGCAATGCAACCCTGCGGGAAAGGCATGCGTTGCCGTCAGCCGCGCTCCAGCTCCTCGCGCAGCATCTCCAGGCGCAGCCACTCCTCCTCGGCAGCGCTCTTCTCCGCCAGCGCGATGGCCATGGCGGTGCTGCGGCGCTCGAAGCCGGCCGGGTCGCGGGCATAGAGGCCGGGATCGGCAAGCTCCTTCTCCAGCCCAGCGATCTCTGCCTCCAGCGCGGCAATGCGCTGCGGCAGCGTCTCGAGCCGGTGCTGGTCCTTGAAGGACAGCTTGCGGCGCGCCGGTGCCTCGCGCGGAGCTGCCGCAGCAGGGCGCGCCGCACCGGCCGCCGGCCTGGCCGCCGCCCGCGCCGCTGGGGCACTGCCCTTCTGCGCCAGCATGTCGGAATAGCCGCCGGCATATTCGACCCAGCGGCCGCCGCCCTCGGCGACGATCACCGAGCCGACGACACGGTCGAGGAAGTCGCGGTCATGGCTGACGAGGAGCAGCGTGCCGGGATAGTCGGCCAGCATTTCCTGCAAGAGGTCGAGCGTCTCCAGGTCGAGGTCGTTGGTCGGCTCGTCGAGCACCAGGAGGTTGGAGGGCTGCGCCAACGCCCGCGCCAGCATCAGCCGGCCGCGCTCGCCGCCCGATAGCGCCTTCAGCGGCGTGCGCGCCTGCTCCGGCCGGAACAGGAAGTCGCGCAGATATGTCACGACATGCACCTGCCGCCCGGCGGCCGTCACGCTGTCGCCGCGGCCCTCGGTCAGCGCCTCGGTCAGCGTCGTCTCCGGCGCCAGGCTGTCGCGGCGCTGGTCGAGCGTGACGATGTCGAGATTAGCGCCGAGGCGGACGCTGCCGCTGTCCGGCGCCAGCACGCCGGTGAGCAGGTTGAGCAGCGTCGTCTTGCCGGCGCCGTTGGCGCCGATAATGCCGACCTTGTCGCCGCGCTCGATGCGGGTGGAGAAATCCTGCACGATGACGCGGTCGCCGAAGCTCTTGCTGACACCCTTGGCCTCGATCACCAGCCTGCCCGAGACGCGCGACGTATCGGCCTGCATGACGACGTCGCCGGGTGCCCGGCGGGCGATCATCTCGCGGCGCTGGGCGCGCAGGCCCTGCAGGTCGCGCAGGCGCCGGACGTTGCGCTTGCGCCGCGCCGTGACGCCGTAGCGCAGCCAGTCGCCCTCGCGCTCGATCTTGCGGTCGAGCTTGTGCGCAGCGACCTCCTCTTCCTCCAGGATGGCGTCGCGCCAGGCCTCGAAAGCGGCAAAGCCGCGATCGAGCCGCCGCGTCTGGCCGCGGTCGACCCACAGCGTCGTCTCCGACAGGGTCTCCAGGAAGCGCCGGTCGTGGCTGACCAGCACGATCGCCGAGCGCGAGGCCTGCAACGTCTCTTCCAGGAGCTGGATGGCCGGCAGGTCGAGATGGTTGGTCGGCTCATCGAGGATGAGGATGTCCGGCTCCGGCGCCAGCACCCGGGCCAGCGCGGCGCGGCGGAGCTCGCCGCCGGACAGCGTCGCCGTGTCCTCCGCCCCGGTCAGGCCGAAGGTCTCCAGCGCCCGCTGCGCCGCGTGCGGATCGTCGCCCTCGGTGAGGCCGGCGGCGACATAGGCGAGCGTCGTGGCGAAGCCGCCGGCATCCGGCTCCTGCGGCAGGTAGCGCAGCGTCGTTCCCGGCTGCAGGAAGCGCGTGCCGCTGTCGGGCGTCACCAGCCCGGCGGCGATCTTCAGGAGCGTCGACTTGCCCGAACCGTTGCGCCCCACCACCGCCAGGCGCTCGCGCGGCCCGACCGTCAGGTCGGCGCCGGTGAGCAGCGGCGTGCCGCCGAAAGTGAGATGGATGTCCTGGAGGAAGAGCAGCGGCGGCATCGACTCAGCGCGAGAGGCGTCGGGAGGGCAGAGGGAGGCGCCGACTTGTGGCGGAAAAGCGCCGCCGATGCCAGATGCCGGTGCACCGGCGCCTTTTGACTCCGGCATGGGCCGATGGTTTACGTGCCCCGGGGTGCGGCGCCGCGGCGCCGGTCTGGGGGTCAGTGCCGTGCAGGTCCGCCGGCTGGGAGCGTTCGACGGCTCCCGGTGCAACAATCTTCCGCTGCTCTGGCTGATGCTGACGGCGCTGCTGGTGCTCGGCAGCGGCTTCGCCGTCACCGCCTCCGGGCCGGACCCGGTCAGCCGCCTCCTCAGCGGCCACAGCTCGGCCAGCGGCATCGCCTTCCACGGCCTCTTCGCCCTCGCCGGGTTTGTCGCCGCGGCAGGCATCGCCCGGCACGGCGTGAAGCGCTGGGCGCTCGGCCTTGTCCTGCGCATCTATCCGGCGCTGATCGCCTGCGTGCTGCTGACGGTCTTCGTGCTCGGGCCGGCCGTCACCAGCCGGCCGCTCGCCAGCTATTTCGCCGACACCCAGACCTGGGAATATCTGCTGACCGCCTCGCTGGTCGAGGCCGGCTGGAACCTTCCCGGCGTCTTCGACGGCAAGCCCTATTCGTCGGCCGTCAACGAGCCGCTCTGGGTGCTCGCCGCCGGCATCCGCTGCGCCATCCTGGCGCTGGCCGCCGGTGCCGTCGGCCTCCTGGCGCAGCGCAGCCTGGCGACGGTCCTGATCTTCGGCCTGGCGCTGCTGCTGATCCTGTGGCCGGGCTACTTTCCGTTCATTCCGCCCGGCTCTGAGCGGCTGTTGCTCTTCTTCCTGCTCGGCATGACCGCCTGGCTGAACCGCGACAGGCTGGTCCTGCACCCGCTTTTCGCGGCGTTGGCGATCGCCGTCGCCGCAGCCTCCCTCCACACGCCGGTCTTCGACCAGGTATTCCCGTTCTGCCTCGTCTACCTGCTGCTCTACGCCGCCTTCGCCCTGCCGCCCCTCGGCATCGGCGCCGCCGGCGACATCGCCTACGGCATCTTTCTCTACGCCTGGCCCATCCAGCAGCTCCTCGTCGCGCCGGGCCAGACCGGCTACGCCAACGCCGCCCTGGCCGCGCCACTCGCCATCGGCGCGGCGCTACTGTCACGCAAGCTGATCGAGCAACCGGCCCTCGCCCTGCTGCCGCCAAGCCCGCCCCGCGAAGAAAAACCAGCCGCAACAGCACGATCCCGCCGCCGCGCCTGAGGAGCGCCTGCACCACGGGCGATGAAGGCCTGTGGCGTAAAAGCCACGGGTGACGGCGTTTAGCGGAAAAAATGATGGCGCCGGCGGCAGCCGGCTTCCCCCGGAGCATCGGGGCGCCCATCTAAGCCACCCTTATTGCACCGCAGCAGCAGGACGGTCCTCGATGGCTTCGCTCATCACGGAAGAAAATCGCAAGTGGTGGACGCTCGCCGCCGTGGGCTTCGCCCTATTCATGATCATGCTCGACAACACGGTGGTGAACGTCGCCCTGCCGGCCATCCAGGCCGATCTCGGCGTCAGCCTCGAGCAGCTTGAATGGATCGTCACCGGCTATGCGCTGAGCTTCGCGGTGCTGATGCTGACCGGCGGCAAGCTCGCCGACATGTATGGCCGCAAGCTGATCTTCCTGCTCGGCCTGACGCTCTTCACCGCCTCGTCGCTGGCCTGCGGCCTGGCGCCGTCGGCGATGTTCCTGATCGTTGCCCGCGTCGTCCAGGGCGCAGGCGCGGCGATGATGATGCCGGCGACGCTGTCGATCATCGTCAACGCCTTCCCGCCGCAGCAGCGCGGCACGGCGCTCGGCATCTGGGCCGGCGTCTCGGCGGTCGCCCTGTCGGTCGGCCCGCTGATCGGTGGCCTGCTGACCCAGCACGTCGCCTGGAACTGGATCTTCTTCATCAACATCCCGGTCGGCATCATCGGCTTCCTCGCCGCCGTCGCCATCATCCGGGAATCGCGCGACACCTCGCGCCAGCAGCGCCTCGACCTGCCGGGCCTGGTCAGCTCAGGCATCGCCTTCTTCGCGCTGGTCTATGCGCTGATTGAGGGCAACAGCTTCGGCTGGACCTCGCCGACTATCCTCGCCCTGTTCGGTCTCGCCATCGTCGGCTTCATCGCCTTCGCCGTGCTGGAGCTCAGCCAGAAGACGCCGCTGTTCGACATGCGCCTCCTCACTAACGGCACCTTCGTCGGCGCCAATATCGTCGCCGTGCTGGTGTCGCTGGCGATGTTCGGCATGTTCTTCTTCATCTCGCTGTTCATGCAGAACATCCTCGGCTACACGGCGGTCGGGGCCGGCGCCGCCTTCCTGCCGATGACGCTGCTGATCACCGTCGCGGCGCCGCTGGCCGGCCGCGTCGTCGACCGCATCGGGCCGCGCTGGGTGATGACCTTCGGCATGCTGTGCCTGACGGGAGCACTGTTCCTGCTGTCACGCATCGACGCCTCCACGACCTTCTGGACGCTGCTGCCGGCGCTCCTGCTGGGCGGCGTCGGCATGGCCTCGACCATGTCGCCGATGACGGCCGCCGCCCTCTCGGCGGTGCCGCAGGAAAAGGCCGGCGTCGGCTCGGGCATGCTCAACACCTTCCGCCAGGTCGGCGGGGCGCTCGGCATCGCCCTGATCGGCGCCATCTTGGCGGCGCAGGCGAAGAGCGCCGCCGCCATCGGCCTCGGCCCGGCCGACGCCTTCGTCCTCGGCCTGCAGCGGGCGCTGGAGATCTGCACCGTCATCGCGCTGATCTCGGCCCTCGTCTCCGCGGCCCTCGTCCGCGGCCATCCGCGCCGCCCGGGCGGACAGCCGCAGGCCGAAGCCGCCGGCAGCGCCGTCTGACGCAGAATTGACGCATCCGCCGCGTGGAGCATGGGATCGACGGCCGTTGGTACGTGGACGAAATCGCATCGGCGCGGCGCGCCGTCCCGCTGCCGTCCCCCGGTTGTCCGATCCCCACCCTTCGAGTACAAGGCGGGGGCGGCCCATCACGGCCTCACGAGCACCCGTAGCTCAGCTGGATAGAGCGCTGCCCTCCGAAGGCAGAGGTCACAGGTTCGAATCCTGTCGGGTGCGCCATTTCTATCCTATTGATTTTGTCGCATCGTCTTCTTGAGACCGGACAGAGTTGAGAACCGGGTGTCAACGCTGATGCGACCATGGCTCTGTTCAATTTTGACTGCGAGAGTCGCTCGCTAAGAAAGGAAGGTATGCCGGAATCGTTTGAAATTGAGTTTCCCAACGAGGCGGAGCAAAACGTCAGCTACACGCTAAAGCTCGGAGAAATATTGTTCATCCTTGGTGCCAACGGCACGGGGAAATCGAGTCTGGTTTCCCGTATATTCCGGAAGCATCATCAGAATGCGAAGCGCATCGCTGCGCACCGGCAAACTTGGTTCACCTCCAACTCGCTCGATATGACCCCGCGGTCGCGTGATGACCTTGAGCGCAATATCCGATCACACGATCGGCAAGAGCAGTCCCGATTCAAGCAGGACCACGCCGCCGAGAGGACGGGGCTTGCGATCTATGACCTCATAGACGCTGATACGATGCTGGAGCGGGCGATAGCCGCCCTCGTTCGCGCGGACGACATGGCGGGCGCTAAGGAAAAGGCCAAGACTCCCGCGCCGATTCAGGTCATCAACGAACTGATGCGACTGTCGAATATTCCCATCGAGATCAGCCTGGAAGAAAGGCAGAAAGTAGTTGCGCGGCGCGAAGGCAATACACCCTATAGTGTAGCGGAGCTGTCCGACGGTGAACGAAACGCCTTCTTGATTGCCGCTGACGTGCTAACCGCCGCCCCGGGCAGCCTTGTAATCATCGATGAGCCGGAGCGCCACCTTCACCGTTCGATCATTTCCCCGCTTTTGTCGCTGCTGCTTTCAAAACGCAGCGATTGCGCCTTCGTCGTCTCGACTCACGAGATCATGCTGCCGGTGGACAATCCGAGCGCGCAAACGCTTCTGGTTCGATCCTGCAAATATCAAGACTCCAACCCGACCGCTTGGAAGGCTGACTTTCTGCCTTCCAATGCCCCCATAGACGACGAACTGAAGCGCGACATTCTGGGCGCACGTTACAGGATCATATTTGTCGAAGGCACGGAAAGAAGCCTGGACGCGCCGCTCTACAGCCTGCTGTTTCCGCAAGTATCGGTGATCCCGAAGGCCAGTTGTCGCGACGTAGAGCATGCGGTGCGCGGGCTGCGAGAAGCGGAAGGAATGCACTGGGTCAGTGCATGGGGGATTGTCGACAACGACCAGCGAACAGCGGATGACATCACCCGCCTCTGGACTCTGGGCGTATTCGCCCTAACGCATTTCTCCGTTGAGTCTCTGTATTTTCATCCGCGCATGATCGAGCTGGTCGCGCAGCGAAAAGCATCTATGACTGGCGGCAACGCTCAAACGCTGTTGGGCAATGCCATTCAAGCGGCCGTAGCTGCCGCAGTCCCGCAGCGCGATCACTTGATCCTGAAATCGGTTGAGCGGCTTGTACGCCGGGAAATCTTCGACACGTTGCCAAACCGTGAAGACGTAAAGACCAAGCCGGAGATCGTCATCCGGGTGGACACAAACGCCCTCCGGTCTGCTGAGGAACAGCGGTTCGATGCGCTGGTTGGGGCGAATGACTATAACGGTCTGCTCCAGCGCTACCCCTTGCGCGAAAGCGCGGTGTTCGCCCGGATCGTGGATACCATCGGCATATCAAGGCCGGATTATGAAGCTGCCGTGAGGACGGTGTTGCAGGAGGATGCTGTCGCCTTGGGTTTTCTGCGCGGGCTGTTTGGCAGTCTGCCGAACGAGGTGTCACAAGGGTAAGTTGCCGACAGAAATTACAAAGGCCCCGCAATAACATAGCGGTGCCCAGTTTCATCTCGTCCAGCGCGCCAATTTCGACAAGACTAAGCTCTCGGCCCAACGATCTCGAAAGGCCGATTAGGACATGACCCTTTGGACTCGGAGGGCGAAATGCTTTCGTGCGAAAAGCATCGTCATAGCAAAGCCATGGGCGCCCGAGGTCACGATGGAGGCGCCGGGGATCATGACCGAGAACGAGCGCGATAGACCGCTGCCCGGGCCGCCGCGACCTCGCTTGGCTGCCCATGCCGGGCGTGGCGGCAGGCGTGGATGTCATGAGCCCCCGCGGCCGCTGTTCAGGATCGACTCGACCTGGCTGTCGCTCAGTTCGGTCCTGAAGAAGGTCGCGTAGAAGGTCTTCACCTCGGCGACCAGATCCGAGTGCGGGAACAGGTCCGGGTGGAACGCGCTCGCCGCCCACAGGACCGTGAGGATCTGCTCCACCGTGCGGTTGCCCCAGGTATGGGCTCCCATGGGCGCGACCAGGACGCGGCCGTTCTTCACCGCGTCGAGTTGCGACAGCGTGGCGTCTCCCGCCAGCACCTCGATATGCGCCGGATCGGACAGCACGATGTAGTCCGGATTGGCGCCGACCACCGTTTCGGTCGTAAGGCTCAGAACCTCCTCGGCATGGCCGTCGTCGGTGACGCTGCGGGCGCCCGCGGCGCCCAACCACCACTCCGCCACCCGGTGCGGCTGCGTCATGTTGGCCGGGTTCAGATAGAGCACGGTCGGCCGCTGGTCAGGCGGGATGGCATCGACCTTGGCAGCGATGCGCGCCAGCGTGGCATCGAAATAGCGCGCATAGTCTTCGCCGATCTGCGCATTGCCGAGCAGGTCGCCCACCAGCCTGACGCCGGCCTTGACGTCGTCGGGCGTCTGGATGCGCAGGATCACGGTGGGGATGCCGACGGCGGCGAGCGTGTCCGCAGTCGACTGCTCGAAGCTCAGCGCTACGTCCGGTGCAACGCTGAGGATCTTCTCCACGTCGGGGGCGTAGTTGGAATCCTGCAGCTCCGGCCCGTCCGCCAGCTGCGGCGCGAAGACGAACTGCCACGCCCAGCGCTTGGGATTGAAGCGCACCGGCAGGCCCTCGGCCAGCGTATCGGCCTTGCCGACTGCGAAGACGAAACTGTTGATCACCGGTACTGAGCCGATGGTGATCACCCGCTCGATAGTGTCGGGCACCGTCACGGTGCGGCCGGTCATGTCGGTGATGTCGCGGGCGAAGGCGCCAGTACCGGGAACGCTCATACTTAGGACGGCCACAAGGCCGAATGCGAGCTTACGCATGGTGCAGGATCTCCTCCTTGGTGGGTTCGGACAGGACCGGCACGCATGCGCGGGTCCCGTCCTCTTCGAGAATGCGGATCGGCGCGTCGTAGAGCTCCGACAGGAAGGCCGAGGACAGCAGCGCCCGCGCCGTGCCGGTGCCGAAGATGCGGCCCTCGCGCAGGCTGAGCACCTGCGTGCCGACCAGCAGGGCGTGGTCGGGATGGTGCGTGGTCATCAGGATGGCGTAGCCGCCCCGCGCCAGGGCGGCGACGATGCCGAGGATCCTGACCTGGTTGCCGAAATCGAGGCTGGCGGTCGGTTCGTCCATGATGAGGATGGGCGCTTCCTGGGCGAGGGCGCGTGCCAGCAGGCAAAGCTGGCGCTCACCGCCGCTGACCGTCGCGAACTGGCGGTCGGCGAGGTCGGCGATCCCCACCCGCGCCAGCGCCGCCTCGGCGATCTCGTGGTCGCGCGGGCCAGGCGCCTGCATCACCGACAGGTGGGCGGAGCGGCCCATAAGCACGATGTCGCGGACGAGATGGCCGAACACGGAATGCGTGGACTGGGGGACATGCGCGACCCTCGCCGCGAACTGCCGCGCGTTGAGCCGGCGGGCCGGAACGCCATCCACCATGACGGCGCCGGACACCGCGGTCAGGCCGCCCAGCAGGCAGCGGATCAGCGTGGTCTTGCCGGCGCCATTGGGTCCGAGCACGCAGGTCACGTCGCCGCGCCCGAGCACGAAGCTGATGCCGGCAAGGCTTCGCCCGCCCTGCGGGAAGCTGAAGGCGAGGTTGTCGACCTGCAGCATCACGCCCACGCGGTCCGGGCGCGCATGAGCAGGGCGATGAACAGCGGCGCACCGATGACGCTGGTGACGATGCCCAGCGGCAGCTCCATCGAGCTCGCGGCGCGGGCAAAATCGTCCACCAGCAGCACGAACAGCGCTCCCGCGACGATCGCGACCGGGAACATGCGCTCGAAGCCCGGCCCGACCAGCATGCGCGCGATGTGCGGCACCACCAGCCCGACCCAGCCGACGATGCCCGAGATCGAGACGGCGGCCGCCGTCATCAGCGTCGACGCAAGCACCAGCAAGACCCGGATCAGCCCGACATTGACGCCGAGATTGCGGGCCTCCTCCTCGCCCACGCTCATCACGTTCACCTGCCAGCGGAGCGCATGAAGCAGGAGCAGGCTCGCCCCGATCCCCGCCGCAACGACCGGCAGGTCACCGGGGGTAATCTTGTTCAGCCCGCCCAGCAGCCAGAACGTGATGACCGGGAGCACGTCGACCGGGTCGGCGACGATCTTCAGGACCGAGATCATGGCCTGGAAGAAGGCGGCGATGACGACACCCACGAGGACGAGGACGATCAGCGAGTGCCGGTTGATGGCCTGCCCGATCGAGAAGCAGAGCACCACCGCCAGGAGCCCGGCGCCGAACGCCGATCCCTGGATGCCCAACACCCCCAGATTGAACATCACCGCGAGCGAGGCGCCGAGGCCGGCTCCGGCCGACACGCCGAGGATGTCGGGAGAGACGATCGGGTTGCGGAAAAGGTTCTGGTAGGCTGCACCGGCCGCGGCCAGCGCCGCGCCGATCATGATGGCGGCGCAGATGCGCGGCAGCCTAACGTTCAGGACGATGAGCTCCTCACCGGCGCTCCAGTGCGGCTCGATGGGAAGGAGGCGGGAAGCGAGGATCGCCAGCACCCGGTCCGGCGGGATGGCCACCCTGCCTATCCCGAGCGACAGGACCGCCAGCGCCGCAAGCAGCACGACGAGCGCCGCCAGCATGACCCGGTTGCGGGAGACGCCGCCGCGCCCCTGGCGCATCGCCGAGGCGCGCGCGGCCATGCGCTCTAGCATCTGTCGATGTGGCTGACGTCGAGCCCGTTCTCGGCGAAGAACGCCTCGAGGCGGGCATTGGACTCCGTATAGGAGCCCTTCTTCCAGGCCATCCGCCATTCACCGGCCTCGGCGTCGTAGGACGCTGCGGGAAAGGCCTTGCTGAATCGCTCGGCAAGCTCTCCCGCGGGCGGGATGGCGATGCCATGCAGTTCGCACATCTTGGTCAGAGCGACGGGCTCCGGCGCCGTCTTGTTCCTGGTTCCTGCAGTGTTCATGGGTCCCTTCCTCAACGATACGGCCGGACGAAGGTCCGGCCTCGTTATATCCAACTGGATATATCGACCGGTTACACGCTGGTAACATTGGCCGGCGATATGCCTGGCGAAGGTGGCGGGCAGTGCCCGAGCCGTGCGTCGGTACCGGGGCATCGGCGCGTCTACGGCCCCCGTTTCCCGCCGGCGGAACCCGCCGTGAAGGAAAAGCACCAGTCCGGATTGAGCCGCGTCAAAGACGGCCGCCATGGCGGCGGGTACCTCTTTCGCCGGCCCGTTGTGCCGACCGTTTTGGCACGATGCGCGGGACGTCTTCGGTTTCGGGGATCGGCGGTGCTGTCGTGACGGACACTATTCTTGAGAGGACGGTCGGGATCGTGCGCGACGAACTGGGGCGCGCGCTCGACGACATCGTGGTCGAGCGGGGCGTGATCGGCCTCTTCTTCACCGGGGTGAAACTGTCCACCGGGCATGCCGGAACCTGCGCCACGCCGGTCAAGGAAATCCCCGAGGCGGTATGTTGCCCGTCCTCCGCGATGGCGATGCCGTTTCCGGGCAAGCTGGTCGGCCGGCGCGCCGAGGGCCTTCTCGACGAGGCCGTCGGGCAGAGGGGCGTCCGCCGCGCCGTGGGCATCGCGACGCTGAATGCCCTTGCGCAGCTGGTGATGGAGCAGCGCGGACCGGATCAGAGATTCGATCTTGCCGAAGACGTCGATGCGTTCGACGCGGCGGAGGTCCAGCCGCACGAGACGGCCGTCATCGTGGGCGCCTTCGGGCCGTTCCTGCGCAAGCTCGGCCGCATGGGCGCCAGCTACTTCGTGCTGGAGCAGGATCCCTCCACCCTCAAGCCACACGAGCTGCCGTTCTTTCGCCCGGCCGAGCTGGCGCCCGAAGTGGTTCCCCGGGCGGACGTGCTCATCATCACCGGCACCACGCTCGTCAACGACACGCTCGGCGACCTGATCGCGTTGGCGCGGCCCTCAACGCGCATCGCGGTCGTCGGCCCGACGGCGACCCTGCTCCCGGACGCCTTCTTTGACCGGGGCTGCCACTTGCTCGGCGGCGTGCGCGTCACCCATCCCGATGCCTTCCTCGACATCATCGCCGAGGGCGGCTCCGGCTATCATTTCTTCGGCAGGTCGACGGTGAAGGTGACGATGCTCAGACGCGACATTGCCGTCGCGAGCCGCCGACCCTCCGCCGCCTGACGAAACGGCGCAGACTGCGCCGGCGAACCGCCGCGGGACTTCCGGCGAACCGCCCGCGGGACTTGGAGCCGCAGCCCGCAACCGGGCTGCCGGCCGCCCTCGCCCGCCTGCCGACATTCTCCTGCTCGTTCGCGCGATGGCGCCGCTACCCCGATTCGGCGCCAGCCGAGCCTTGGGACTCCGCCTACCTGCTGCCGGGGAACCGCCCGCCGCGGTTTTGGTGGTCAGGGATAATGCTCGCGCCCTTTGTCGGTGATAATCCAGGTCGGAAGGTCAATGCTCGGGGGGGCATTTCATCTGATGGGGTGGAACCTGAGATGTCGCTGAGCACAAATATCGAACAGGCCGTGCAGCAGATCGTCGATGCCTTCGCCGCCGCATGGAATGACCATGATGCCCGGGCGCTGGCCGCCCTCTTTGCGCAGGATGCCGATTTCACCAATGTCTTCGGCATGACGGCGAGGGGCCGCTCATCGATCGAGCAGTTTCACAGGCCGATCTTCGAGACGATGTTCAAGGACAGCCGGCTCGAAGCCACCAGAACGCAAATTCGTCCTGTCCGGCCCGACGTCGTGGCGCTCGACATGCACTGGAGCATGACGGGCGCACGGGATCCGGAGGGGAATGAATGGCCTGAGCGGCACGGGCTGATCAGCATGGTGATCGTGCGCGATCAGGACGTCTGGTCCATCGCTGTGATGCACAACATGGACCTGCCCGACGACGGCAGGGCGGAGGCCCAGCGCAAGCTGCAGAGCTGACGCGCTCCCCGCGGCCGCTGCGAATACCTTGCTGCGTGCGGAGCAGTTGGCTGGCTGCCGCCTGCGACGACATCGTCGGGACCGATCCGAACCGGCTGGCTGCGTACCGCCGGTTCGATCGCATCCTTACGCCGACGGAGGCGTAGTGCCTTCGTGTTCCCGGTCCGTGGCCGCACGGAACGGCGTCAGGCGCGGCAACCAGCGGGGTACGGCGGCGGCATAGGCTTCGTATTGCGCGCCGTAGGTGGCGCGCAGTGTCGGTTCTTCGTAGCCCACCACGAACAGGTGGACGACGATGCCGAACAACAATGCGTAGATCAGCACCCACCACGAGCCGAACAGCAGCCCCTGCCCGATGATCAGCGCGCTGACCGCGACGTACATCGGATTGCGCACGAAGCGGTAGGCGCCCGACACCACCAGCGTTGCCGTGGGGTAGATCGGCGCCGGCGTGCCGCGGCCCTGCAGAGCGAAGCGGGCGAACGAGTCGAGCACCAGCAGGATGCCAAAGGCGATAAACGCGCCGCCCAGCCAGCGTACCGGCTCGAAGCCGAGCAGCGCTCGCTCCAGGTGCCATCCGGTCATGGCCCACGGAATGAAGACACCCATCACACCCGGCGCCGCAAACAGGAACGCGACGGTGCCGAGGACCGGCAGCAGGCGAGAAGCGAACCGGCCCATGGCATCCTTCGTCGCTCCGCCAGAGCTACCGGCCGGGGCAGCCACGCCGCCCCTGCCGGTAGCTCTGGTCAGCTCGTGTACCAGGCGCCGCGGACGACGCGGGTGTCCGGGGCCTGTTCCTTGGCGGCGGTCTCGAACTTGTCGAGGTCGCTGCCCTGGTAGTGGTAGGGATAGACGACGCCCGGCTTGAAGGCGCCGACGGCCGCGGCGGCCTGGGTCTCGTCCATCGTGTAGGGCAGGTTCATCGGCAGGAAGGCGATGTCGATGCCGGTCAGCGCCCGCATCTCCGGGATGTCCTCGGTATCGCCGGCGATATAGATGCGCTTGCCGTCAGCGGAGACGACATAGCCGTTGTCGCGGCCCTGCGGGTGATATTGCTGGCGGTCGGCCGTGGTGTTGTAGGCGGGGATGGCGTCGATATGGACGGCGCCGACATCGGCGCTCTCGCCATTGGCGAGCGCCTGCGCCTTGGCCTTCAGCGTCTCCGACAGCATGCCGAGGACGGCCGGGTTGGTGATCAGCTTCGTGTTGTCGCCGGCCAGCGCCTCGAGCGTCGGGAGGTCGAAATGGTCGCCATGCTCGTGGGTGACGAGGATGAGGTCGGCCGGCGGCTGGCCCTCATAGGCCGCGGCGCCGCCGATCGGGTCGTTGTAGATCACCAGCCCCGGCACCGTCATCACGAACGAGGCGTGCGAGACCGGGTGGATGGTGATCTCGCCGCTGTCGGACGGATATTCGTCGGTGCCGCTTTCCTGCGCGAAAGCCAGGCGGGGAAAGGCCGCGGCGAGGCCAAGGCCGGCGAAGGCGGAGACGCCATAGGCAAGCGTCTGTCGGCGGGTCAATCGCATCCGATACTCCATCTGCTGGGGACAAAAAGGCACATCGGAAAACTAGCCGGGGCCGCGCCGGCGCAACAACCCACATCCGCTTGAACTGGCCGGGACCCGGACGAAAGGCCGGTAGCCCTGCCGGCTCAGACAGCGACGCCGCGGCCCCGCAGCGCCTCGTAATAGGGCGCCAGCGTCTGCTGCCAGGCCGGGCGCGACGACAGACGCTCATACCAGGTGGCGATGTTGGGATAGGCGTCGATGCCGAAGCCAGCGGGGCCGTGGACGGCCAGCGTGCCGGCCAGCGCGATGTCGGCGATGCTCAGCGTGCCCTCGACGTAATCCCGGCCGGCCAGCGCCGCATCGAGAACCGGCAGCAGCTGGTCCTTGGTCTTCAGCTCGCCGGCGATCGCCGCCTCGTCGCTGTCGCCCATGCCGAACACCTTCTTCAGCACGCGCTGGAAGCTGATCGCCTGCAGCGCCGGGCCGTAGTGCACCGCCTGCCAGTAGGACCACTGGTCGACCCTGGCGCGGCGCTTCGGATCGGCTGGATAGAGGTCGCTTTCGGGACGCTGGGCAGCCAGATAGGCATTGATGGCGCGTGACTCCCACAGCACGAAGTCGCCGTCGACCAGCGTCGGCACCTTGCCGTTGGGATTGAGCGCCAGGTATTCCGGCGAGCGGTTCTCGCCCGCCGCCATGTCGACCTCGACGATCTCGACCGGAAGGCCGAGCTCGGCGATGACGAGGCGGGAGCGGAGCGCGTTGGGCGAAAGGAGCACGCTGTAGAGCTTCATGTCTGACACCTGCTGGGGATGGGATGGCGGCCGAAGGGGCGCCGGAAAAGGCGCCGGCGGAACACCGGCGCAGGGAGAGAAAATCAGCGCCCGGACGGCAGGGCCGGCCGGATCGGCGCCGTCAGTCCAGGCGCCGCAGCATGACGCCGGGCCCGTCGTCGCCGGAGAGGAGGCGGATGCCGCCCTTCTCCAGAGCGTCGACGAGCAGGGCTTCCGTGGTCTGGTGCAGCGTGTGGCGGCGGCACTCGAAATCCTTGATCGTGCTGCGCGACAGGCCGGCAAAGGATGCAAGCTGCTCTTGCGACCAATTCAGCAGGCCGCGGGCGGCCCGGCATTGCTCGGGAAGGAGATTCATTGCGTGAAAGCCTTGCCGATCGTGGCTCCAGTCAACCATAATGGGCGACATCACGCAACGGTTCCGGACCTGCGGAGTATCGTTCGCTGCACGGACTGACATACGACATCGTCCTGATTTCAATGATCGTTCTGCCCTTCGCGGGCAGCGCGCTCGCCGTCCTGTTCCCCCTGAAGGCCCGCAATGCCGAAGCCTGGCTGGCGGGCGCGGTGACGGTCACCGGGCTGGTCCTGGCGGTTCTCTGCTACCCCTCCGTCACCGACGGCGGCGTCATCCGCAGCACGGTCGAGTGGATCCCGCGGCTCGGCCTCGGCTTCACGCTGCGCATGGACGGTTTCGCCTGGCTGTTCGCCATCCTCGTCTACGGCATCGGCTTCCTCGTCGTCCTCTATGCCCGCTATTACATGTCGCCGGCCGACCCGATCCGGCGGTTCTATGCCTTCTTCCTCGCCTTCATGGGAGCGATGCTCGGCATCGTCCTGTCCGGCAACCTGATCCTGCTGGTCGTCTTCTGGGAACTGACCAGCATCTTCTCCTTCCTGCTCATCGGCTACTGGCACCGCAACGTCCATGCCCGCGACGGCGCCCGCATGGCGCTGACGATCACCGGCATCGGCGGGCTATGCCTGTTGGCCGGCGTGCTGCTGATCGGCCATATCGTCGGCAGCTACGATCTCGACACGGTGCTGGCGTCAGGAGACCGCATTCGCTCCAGCAGCCTCTACGTGCCGGCGCTGGTCCTGGTGCTGATGGGGGCGCTGACCAAGAGCGCCCAGTTCCCGTTCCATTTCTGGCTGCCCAACGCCATGGCGGCGCCGACGCCGGTCTCGGCCTATCTGCACTCGGCGACGATGGTGAAGGCCGGCGTCTTCCTGATGGCGCGGCTGTGGCCGGTCCTCGCCGGGACGCCGGAATGGTTCTGGATCGTCGGCCTCGCCGGCATGGCGTCCTTCGTGCTCGGCGCCTATTTCGCCATCTTCCAGCAGGACATCAAAGGCCTCCTCGCCTATTCGACGATCAGCCATCTCGGCCTGATCACCCTGCTGCTCAGCCTCGGCAGCCCGCTCGGTGCCGTGGCAGCGATCTTCCACATGGTCAACCACGCCACCTTCAAGGCGTCGCTGTTCATGGCCGCCGGCATCATCGACCACGAGGCCGGCACCCGCGACATGCAGCGGCTGGGCGGCCTGTTCCGCTTCATGCCGATCACCGCGACGCTGGCGATGGTCGCCAGCGCGGCGATGGCCGGCGTGCCACTGCTGAACGGCTTCCTGTCGAAGGAGATGTTCTTCGCCGAGGCGATCGAAACCCACGCCATCTCGATCCTCGACACAATCGCCCCCTATGCGGCGGTCATCGGCAGCTCCTTCGCGGTCGCCTATTCGATCCGCTTCATCCATGGCGTGTTCTTCGGGCAGCCGCCGGCCGACATGCCGCGCCAGCCGCACGAGCCGCCCTTCCTGATGCGGCTGCCGATCCTCTTCCTGGTCGCCATCTGCCTCGTCGTCGGCATCATCCCGGGCCTGACGATCGGTCCGTTCCTGCATGATGCTGTCACCGCGGCCCTAGGCGCGGCGACGCCGCAATACAGCCTCGCCGTCTGGCACGGCTTCACCCTGCCGCTCGTCCTCAGCATGGCGGCGCTGGCGCTCGGCGCCATGCTCTACCTGTCGCTGAAGACCTACCTGGCGCATTGCGAGGAAGGGCCGCCCTTCTTCCGCCGCATCCGGGCGCAGCGCCTCTTCGAGCGCGCCCTGGTGACGCTGTCCTGGCGCTGGGCGAGGCTGCTGGAAAGCTATCTCGGCACGCGCCGGCTGCAGCCGCAGGTGCGGCTGCTGGTGCTGGTGGCGTTCATCGTGGCGCTGTGGCCGTTCCGCGGCGTCCTCCTGGCGCCGCTGCTGCCGGCGGCGACGCCGGTCGATCCGGCCTTTGCCGGCCTCTGGGCGATCGGCGCCGTCTCGGCGATCGCCACGGCCTGGCTGGTGAAGTTCCACCGCCTGGCAGCGCTCATCCTTCTCGGCAGCGCCGGCCTCGTCACCTGCGTCACCTTCGTCTGGCTGGCAGCGCCCGACCTCGCCCTGACCCAGCTGCTGGTCGAGGTGGTCACGACGGTGCTCATCCTGCTCGGGCTGCGCTGGCTGCCGAAGCGCCTCCCCGCCGACCTTCGCGACACGCCGACGCCGCGCGACAGGCTGCGGCGCCTGCGCGACCTGGCGCTGGCGATCTGCGTCGGCGCCGGCATGACGCTGGCCGCCTATGCGGTGATGACGCGTGATGCGCCGGAGACGATCGCCTCCTTCTTCCTCGACCGGGCCTATAGCGAGGGCGGCGGCCACAACGTCGTCAATGTCATCCTCGTCGATTTCCGCGGCTTCGACACGTTCGGCGAGATCTCGGTGCTGGCGATCGTCGCGCTCACCGTCTTTGCCCTGCTGCGCCGTTTCCGGCCGGCGCCGGACAGCATCCAGTCGCCGGAGCAGCAGCGTATCCAGACCTCGTTCGACGAGGCGCGGCCGGACCGCAAGCCCGGCGACACGGTCAGCGAATACCTGCTCGTCCCGTCGGTGATCATGCAGTGGCTCTACCCGGTGATCATCGCCTATGCCGCCTATCTCTTCGTGCGCGGCCACGACCTGCCGGGGGGCGGCTTCGTCGCCGGCATCGCCATGGCGGCCGCCTTCATCCTGCAATACATGGCCGCTGGCACGCGCTGGATCGAGGCGCGGATCAGGGTGCTGCCGGTCAACTGGATCGGCGCCGGCCTGCTGCTTGCCGCCGCCACCGGCATGGGCTCGTGGATCTTCGGCTATCCGTTCCTGTCGTCGGACAAGGGCACCGTCGACCTGCCGCTGATCGGCGAGATCCATGTCGCGACGGCCATCCTGTTCGATCTCGGCGTCTTCGCCCTCGTCATGGGCGCCACGGTGCTGATGCTGATCGCCCTCGCCCACCAGTCGATCCGCAGCCTGCGCGCCGCAAGGATCGCCCCCGAAGCCGCCGAGGAGGCAAGCTGATGGAACTGACGCTCGCCATCGGCATCGGCGTGCTCGTCGGCTCCGGCGTCTGGCTGCTGCAGCGGCCGCGCACCTATCAGGTCATCATCGGGCTGTCGCTGATCGCCTATGGCGTCAATCTCTTCATCTTCGCCATGGGCCGGCCGCGCATTGGCGCGCCGCCGATCCTGGAGAACGGCGTCGATCCCGCCGCCTATGCCGACCCGGTGCCGCAGGCGCTCGTCCTGACGGCGATCGTCATCGGCTTCGCCACCACCGCCCTCTTCCTGGTGGTGCTGCTTGTGTCGCGCGGCCTCACCGGCAGCGATCACGTCGACGGCCGGGAGCCGCGCTGATGCCGCTGGCCGACCATCTCATCATCGTGCCGGTGCTGCTGCCGCTCGTCACGGCGGCCTTCCTGCTGCTGTTCGACGAGCGGCGGCACACCTTCAAGGCGGCGGTCAGCCTCGTCTCGACGGCGCTCCTGGTCGTGACGGCCATCGTGCTGCTCAGCCGGGCCGATACCGCCGCGGCGACGACCGGCGTCTATCTCCTCGGCAACTGGCCGGCGCCCTTCGGCATCGTGCTGGTGCTCGACCGGCTGTCGGCGCTGATGCTGGTGCTGGCCGGCATCCTGGCGCTTGCCGCGCTGGTTTTCGCGCTGGCCCGCTGGCACAAGGCGGGACCGCATTTCCATACGCTGTTCCAGCTGCTGCTGATGGGGATCGACGGCGCCTTCCTGACCGGCGACCTCTTCAATCTCTTCGTCTTCTTCGAGATCCTGCTGGCCGCGTCCTACGGGCTGGTGCTGCACGCCGCCAACCCGTTCCGGGTGCGGGCGGGGATGCAATATATCGTCATCAATCTCGCCGCTTCGTCGCTGTTCCTGATCGGCGTCGCGCTGGTCTACGGCGTCACCGGCACGCTCAACATGGCCGATCTGGCGCTGCGCATCCCGGCCGTGCCGGCCGAGAACCGGGCGCTGCTGGAGGCCGGCAGCGCGCTTCTCGGCATCGCCTTCCTGGTCAAGGCCGGCATGTGGCCGCTCAGCTTCTGGCTGCCCAACGCCTATACGGCGGCGGCGGCGCCGGTCGCAGCCATCTTCGCCATCCTCAGCAAGGTCGGCATCTATGTCCTCCTGCGCCTGTCGCTGCTCCTCTTCGGGCCGGGTGCGGGGGCGCTGGCCGGCTTCGGCGACGACTGGCTGCTGTTCGGCGGCATGGCGACGATCGTCTTCGGCGCCATCGGCATTCTCGCCTCGCAAGCCATGGGCCGCCTCGCCGGCTATTACGTGCTCGTCTCCTCCGGCACGCTGCTGGGGGCGATCGGCATGGCCAATGCCGCCGTCACCTCAGGGGCGCTCTACTATCTCGCCAGCTCGACGCTGACGATCGGCGCCTTCTTCCTGCTGATCGAGCTGGTGGAGCGGGCCCAGAACCCGGGAGCGGCGGTGCTGACGGTGACGATGGAAGCCTATGGCGAGGACGAGGAAGAGGAGCCGGAAGAGGAGGTCGGCTTCGCCTTTCCCGGCGCCCTGGCGGCGCTGGGCGTCTGTTTCAGCGCCTGCACGCTGCTGCTGGCCGGCCTGCCGCCCTTCTCGGGCTTCATCGGCAAGTTCGCCGTGGCGGCGGCGCTCTTCGACCTTGCTCCGGCGATCGGCGACATCCCGGTGACGGCGTGGGTCCTTGTCGGCCTGCTGCTGGCATCGGGCTTCGCGGCGCTGCTGGCGATGATGCGCGAAGGCATCCGCACCTTCTGGTCGCCGCTGGAGGAGATCGTGCCGCGCATCCGCATCATCGAGATCACGCCGGTCGCCGTGCTTCTCGTGCTCACCGTGGCCCTCACCGTCGCCGGCGGGCCGGTGCTGCGCTACATGGAAGCGACGGCGGCCGCGCTGCACGCTCCGCAGGGCTATGTCGACAGCGTGCTGGCGGCGCCGGCTTATGCCGATGCGAAACCGGAGGCCGGGCAGCCATGACCCGCGTCCTGCCCTATCCGCTGCTGGCGCTGTCGCTGTTCGTCATGTGGCTGCTGCTGAACGGTCCATCGCCGGGCCATATCGCGCTCGGCGCCGTCGTCGCCCTTGCCGCGTCGCGCATGATGGCGGCGCTGGAGCCGTCCAAGCCGCGGCTGGCGCGCTGGAGCCGCATCCCGCGTCTGATGCTGCTGGTGACGGCCGACATCGTGCGCTCCAATATCGCCGTCGCCGCCCTCATCCTGCGCGGCGGCCGGCGCAAGGGGCGGCCGGGCTTCATCGTCATTCCGCTGACCCTGCGCGATCCCACCGGGCTGGCGGTCCTTGCCTGCATCATCACCAGCACGCCGGGAACGGTCTGGGCCGAGTATCATCCGGGCAGCAGCCGGCTGCGCATCCATGTGCTCGACCTGCAGGACGAACAGCACTGGATCGACCTGATCAAGGGACGCTACGAATCGCTGCTGCTGGAGATATTCGCATGAGCGCGGCTGTTCTCGCATGGGCCATCGGCTTGTCGCAGATCTTCCTGGTGCTGGCCATGGCCTGCATGCTGGTCCGCCTGGTGCGCGGCCCGCGCGCCCAGGACCGCGTCCTCTGCTTCGACGCCCTCTATGTCGACGCCATGCTGCTTTTCCTGACCTTCGGCATCCGTACCGGCAGCACCTTCTATTTCGAGGCGGCGCTCACCATCGCGCTGCTCGGCTTCGTCTCGTCGGTGGCGCTGGCCAAGTTCCTGATGCGCGGCGAGGTCATCGAATGAACCACGCCGCCGACCTGCCGGTCTGGGTGGCGATACTGGTCGCCGTCCTTCTCCTCGTCGGGTCCGGGCTGACGCTGCTCGGCGCCGTCGGCGTCCTGCGCCTGAAGAGCTTCTACGAGCGCGTCCATGCGCCGACGCTCGGCACCACGCTGGGCGCCGGCAGCATTCTCATCGCCTCGATGATCTTCTTCTCCGTGGTGCAGTCGCGGCCGGTGCTGCACGAAGTGCTGATCGCCGTGTTCCTGACCGTCACGACGCCGGTGACGTTGATGCTGCTGGTGCGGGCGGCGCTCTATCGCGACCGCAGCGAGGGTGAGCCGGACGCTCCGGGTTTCGAAGGCCTGTCCGAGCCGCCGGCGCAGTCCGACGGCCCCTGACGCCGGGACTACATCCCGAACCAGCGCGCCCGGCGCGCCGCGCCAAAGGCTTCCTTGTCCCGCCGCAGCTCCAGCGACGGCGCATGATAGGTGCCGGTCGGCTTCGGCCCGGAGAAGAAATCCACCTCGACCTTGCCGATGCGGCCGCCGCCGAACTCGATGTAGCAGGTGCCGGCGCCGGCATAATCCTGGCGCGTGCCGCTACCGCGGATGCGGGCGATGAGGGCGCTGGCGACTGCCCGGGCACCGCCTTCGGCGAAGACGCCGGCCTTCGGCGCGCCGGTATTGGCGCCGTCGCCGATGGCCCAGACATCGGCATGGCGGGTTTCCAGCGTGCGCGGATTGACGGGAATCCAGCCGTCCTCGGCAAGGCCGCTGTCCAGCACCACCTGCGGGACGCGGTGCCTGGGCACGCCGAGGAAAAGATCGAACGGCATCTCGGTGCCGTCGTCGAGAACGGCGACATGGCGGCCATTGTCGATCGAGGCGACGCGGCGGCCCGGAATGAAGGTGATGCCGCGCTCGGCGAAGGCGGCAAGAAGCGCCTGCGAGGTCTCCGGCGACGGCGGCACCGGGCTCGGCAGAGGCAGGACGAAGGCGATCTCGCAGGCGTCGCGGACGCCGCGGGCGACGAGATAGTCGTGCAGCATCAGGGCGCATTCGCTGGGCGCCGGCGGGCATTTGTAGGGCGCGCCGCAGACTCCGATCAGCGCCCTGCCATGCGTGAAGCCGGGCAGCACGTCGCGCAGGCGCTCGGCGCCGGCGACGGTGTAGAACTCGTTCGTCCCCGCAAGCCCTGGCGTGGCGTCGAAATCGTAGTCGGCGCCGAGCCCGACGACGAGATAGTCGGCCTCGAAGACGCCGTCGTCGGTCGTCACCCGCCGCGCCACCGGGTCGATGGCGGTGATCGTCCGCCGCAGCAGCCGCACGCCGGGCCGGGCGTAGCGGCTGTAGGGCAGGCGCACGGCAGCAGCCTCGGCGTGGCCGAACATGACGTCGAGCTTGGAGAAGCCGAAGACGAAGGCATCGCTGCCGTCGATCAGCGTGACGGCGACGCTGTCGCCGAGCGCCTCCGACAGCAGCGTGGCGAGCTCCAGGCCGCCGAAGCCGGCGCCGAGAAGAACGATATGCGGTTTGCCGTCGATGCTCATGGCCGCTCCCCAGCTTGCGCCCGCCCGGCATGGGCGGCGCGCCACGGCTGAGGCTAGGCGCCTTGTGCGCCGCCGGCCAGTGCTCCGGCCTGCGGCGAAGAGGCTGTCCGGAAGGCGGTTTGCCACCCGCCGGGAAAGCCTTCAGACTGGCCGTATCGCTGCAGCAGCAATCCGCGATGGAATCATGGACAGGCTCAGGCATTGCCTGCGTATCGCTGTCGCCTTCGCCACGCCGCTTGTCGCGGCCGGCGCGGCCCAGGCCGACGAGACCGATCTCGACAGGTTCATCAGGACCGCCTTCGGCAAGCAGACGACGATCTCCATCCCCGATGGCGACCGCATGTCGTTCGTCCTGCGCGGCGACGGCGAGATGGAAACCAAGGGCTGGGGCTTCGGCTTCTGCAGCCTCACCTGGGGGAAATGGAAGGTCGAGGACGGTAAGCTCTGCCTGACGACGCAGTGGTTCAACCGCTGCTACATGGTCGCCGCCAATGGCGACGGCTTCGTCATGATCGGCGTCGGCACGCCGCCGACCGTGCCGCAATTCTCGCTCGCTTCCCTCGACCGCTGCTGAAAGCGGCCGCTCTCTCCCGAAATGAGGGCGGGGCCGCGCGCCGCCCCCCGGCACGCGCGGCCCCGCCCTTCGTGCCGGCCTAGAGGCCGAACACGTAGAGCATCGACGTGTTGCGGATTTCCGCTGCTTCCGGCGTCTTGCCGAGCGGGCCGCGGGCGATGGCATTGGCGCCCAGCAGCACGGCGACATACTGCTTGCCGCCGGCCGAGTAGGTCATCGGCGGCGCCGTCGACAGCGTGCCGGTGTTGAAGTGCCACAGCGGCTCCAGCGTCTTGTCGTCGAGCGCCCAGACCGTGCCGTCGAGCGTCGTGGTGAAGACAAGGCCGCCGGCAGTCGCCAGCACGCCGGAATAGGACGGGTAGTCGAAGGTGTGCTTCCCGGCCTGCTGGCCGGTGGCCGGGTCCATGGCGGTGATGCCGCCGAGCATGCGGTCGGCCAGCGCCGCCGAGCCGCCGTTCCAGGCCGGGCCCTGGTCCTTCGAGGCGTCGGCGGCGACGTTGGAGCAGCCGTCCTCGAGGCCGGCGCCGTAGGCCAGCCTGGTGGCGTCGCTATAGGCGGTCGGGAACATGTTGACGCCGCCCTGGATGTGCGGGCAGGCCGTCACCTCGCCCTGCGCGCGGCGCGACGGGGCGCCGATGGCATAGGTCTGGATGTCCTTCGACGGGTCGTATTCGACCGGCTTGCCGGTCTTCGGGTCGATGCCGGCCGTCCAGTTGAGCTTGGAGACGTACTGGCCGGCATTGATGAACTGGCCGTTGGTGCGGTCGAGCGTATAGAAGAAGCCGTTGCGGCCGAAATGCGCCACGACCTTGCGCGGCTCGCCATTGACCTCGGTATCGACCAGCAGGTGAACGCCGACCTCGTCATAGTCGAGGAAGTCGTTCGGCGTGTACTGGAAGTACCACTTCATCGCACCGCTATCGACGTCGAAGGCGATGGCGGAGTTGGTGAAGAGATTGTCGCCGGGACGATAGTCCGGGTCGAACATCGGCACCGGATTGGCCGAGCCCCAGATGGTGACGTTCTGGTCGGGATCGTAGGAGCCGGTGACCCAGAAGGCGCCGCCGCCATGCTGCCAGGCGTTGTTGTCGTCCTTCCAGGTCTCCGAGCCGGGCTCGCCCGGCGCCGGGATGGAATAGGTGCGCCACAGCTGCGTGCCGTCCTTGACGCTGTAGGCGGTGATGTGGTCGCGCGAGCCGGCATCGCCGCCGGCGCCGCCGATGATGATCTTGTCGCCGATGACCAGCGGCGCCGCCGACAGGTAGAAGCCGGTATTCTGCGCCGGATCGTCCGGCTCGACAGTGTTGACCAGCTCGCCGGTCTCGGCATTGGTCCAGTTGACGCCATGGGCGGTGATGGAGATCACCTGATTGCCGATAAGGGCGCCGCCGCGGTTGATCGGCAGGGCCGACGCCTTGTCGACGCCCGGATCCATCGTCCAGACGATCGGGCCGCGGTCGCCGGCGGTGACGTCGAGCTTGTAGATCGCCCCCCAGCCGTCGATGACATACATCATGCCGCCGTCGACCAGCGGCGTCGACTGCAGGCCGCCCTCGGTCCAGTTGCCGCCACCGGCGAAGCCGCCGATCGCCGTGGTATAGGCGACGTGCAGGTTCTTGACGGTGTCGCGGTTGATCTCGGTCAGCGGCGAGAAGCGGTGGCTGTCATAGGTGCGGTGCACCATCAGCCAGTTGTCGCCGTCCTGCGCCGCGTTGAGCAGCCGCTCGGCCGTCACCTCGGCCGCGAAACCGGCCACCGGCAGCGCCAGCAGCGGCGCCGCGACGCCCGCCAGCAGGGCCTTCTTCAGCATCTTCATCGGTTGTTGTCCTCCGTGCCGGTGCGGATGCGTCCCGGGAGGGACGTCCGGCTCCGTGCGCCGGCGACCTGACGCCGCAGGGCGGCGCCTGTCATTACCCGTATGGGGACCGTGGCATTCGCCGGCGTGTGCTGCTGCGACAGCCTCAGGCCGTCTCGACGGCGTCGTGCAGGAAGGCGGCCGGCCCGCCGAGGAGGAGCGCCACAAGCTGCGCCTGGCTGCCGGCGCCGGTCTTGGTATAGGCGCGCTTCAGCATGGTGCGTACCGAGTCGGCCTGGATGTCGAGCATCGCGGAGATCTCGTCGACGCTGTGGCCCTGCGCTAATGCCAGCGCCACCCGCGCCTCGGCTGCCGTCAGCCCGTAGAGGCGGGCCAGCACGTTCATGGTGACGGCCGGGTCGATCGGCCCGTCACTGATCACCACCAGCGCCGCCGGATCGCCGGCATCGAGCGCCAGCCGCTCGCGCCGCAGCCCCTGCAGCGGCAGGCAGAGGACGAAGCCGTCGGCGGGCTCGGCGGCGCCGAGCCGGCGCAGCAGCGGCCGCGCCGGCCGGCTGCGCACGAAAGCGGCGAGGCACTCGCCGGCGGCGATGCCGGCAGGGTGCGGCGCCGCGACCAGCCGGCCCTTCTCGACCGTCACCGGCAGCACGGCGCGCGTCAGGCGCGCCACGGCGATGCTGTTGCAATGGATCACCTCGCCGCCGCGGCCAAGCAGGAAGACGGCATGCGGCAGGTGGTCGAGCGCCTCGAAGGCGCCGGCCGACAGCATCTCGTGGCGGTCGACAATCGTGCGGATCTGCAGCGCCTTCTGGATATGCGGCACGAGCCGGCTGAAGGTCTCCAGCGTCCTGTCCTCATAAGGCCGGGCGCCGCGCGGCCGGTAGATGGCGATGCTCATGCCGCCGCGCGCCCAGCCGGACAGCATCGCCGAGGACAGGTGGTGCATGTCGTTCGGCACATACCAGTCGCGATAAATGGAGGTGGCGACGAAACGCTTGTCGTCGATCACCTCCTCGCGCCGGCGCACCCGCCCGATCGGCACCGGCATCGCCATCTGCAGCAGTTCGTCGCCGAGCTGCAGGACGTTCTGGTAGTGCTTGAGGTGCTCCGTGGCGATGTTCGACGAGACGGCCAGCAATTCGCCGCGCGCCACCGGATCGAGGCCGATGATCGAGGCGCCGAGGGAGCGCGTCGAGGTGGCGATCTGCGCCAGCGCCTAGCGCCACAGGCCCGGCTCCAGAGCGGCGTCGTAGATCGCCGTCAGCAGGCTTTCCATCCCTTCCTCGCCCGGCCTCGGACGCCGCCTCTTCCTCCAAGTCTAGTGGAGGAAGGGCGCCATACAAACAGGCGCACGATGAATTCCTGTCCGAATCTGAAAGACGGGCGCGGCGCGCAGAGCTGCGCCGCGCCCGGTCATGGCGTGCGACCTACCGACCGTCGACGGCGAAGACGTAGATCTTGTCGTTGCCGACGCCGCCGAACAGCGGGAAGCCCGAGCCCCAGTAGACGCGGCCGTCGGAGATGGCCGGATGGCTGGCCACCGATCCGCCCGCCGCAAAGCGCCACAGAATGGCACCGTTGCTGGCATCGAGGGCGTACATCTGGTCGCCCGTCGTCGCCATCGAGCCGACATAGACGACGCCGTTGGCGACCACCGGCGCGGCATAGTCGGGCGCGTTCTGCGGATCGCCGACCTGCCACAGGATCGCGCCGGTGGCAGGATCCAGCGCCGCCCAGGAGCCGCCGGTGACGATCTCGCCGTCCTTCAGCCGGTGTGGCACGCCTTCCAGGTTGGTGAGCGCCAGATAGAGCCGCTCGCCGTCATAGGCGGCGCCCCAGGTGAGGCCGCCGGGCTCCGACCACGGGCCGATCAGCGTATGCCAGACCACCTCGCCGCTATCGGCGTCGAAGGCCCAGTAGATGCCGCTCTTCTCGGCGGCACCGACGAGATCGCGCGCCTTGCCGTCGATCGTCGCGGTGAAGAGCTGCGGCGACCCGGCCGCGAAGGACCAGTTGAGGAAGTCGCCGGGCGGCGGGCAGATGCGCACCGGATCGGCGACGCCGATCTCATGCATCGGGAAGGGATAGGTGGCGCGCGGCAGCTCTCCGCAGGCCATCTCCCAGACATCGGCGCCGGAGCCGAAGAAAGACCATTTCACCGCGCCGGTCTCAAGATCGAGGGCGGTGACGGAGCTCGAACGCATGTCGTCCGGCAGGCAGGCGGCATCCCAGTCGTCGGGCGCCGCGGCGAGGCACGCGGCGGCCTCCTCGGACAGCCGGTAATGGTGATCGGTGGTGAAGTAGAGGACGCCGCGCTTCTCGTCGATCGCCGGCACGCTGATGACGGCGCCGCCGCTCCAGCTGTCGGTGGCGCCGCCATTATCGGGCATGGTGTAGGTCTTCCAGACGATCTTGCCGGTGGGAATATCGATCGCCTGCAGGCTGCCGCGGAAGCTCGTCTGGTGGTTGCGGTCCTTGAGGAACTGCGAGCCCTCATTGGACGACACGCCGACATAGAGCCGGTCGCCGAGGCGGATCGGCGAGCCGGTGATGATGGCGCGCGGATTGTCGTCGAGCTGGGTGATCCAGCGCAGCTTGCCGGTCTCGATCTCGACGGCGATCATGTGCGCGCCGCTGCGGTCGCCGACCAGGACAAGGTCGTCGGCGACGATGACGCTGGTCCGCGCCGAAGACTTCTCGACGCCGTTATAGTCGGAGAGCTGGTGCGACCACAGGACATCGCCGCTCTTGGCGTCGATGCGTGTCAGCGCGCCACCTGAATCGGTCACGAAGACCTCGCCGTTCTGCACCGTCGGCGTCGCCCAGTTCGACCCGCTGGTGGTGATGGTCTCGACCGGCGCAAGCCGGGCGACGTTCTCGACCGAGATCGCCGTCTCTCCTCTCGGATGGCGCGAATTGGCGAGGTCGTAGTTCGGCAGCGTCCATTCATCGGCGGCTGCCGCGGTCGCGGCGAGGCCGGCGACCAGGAAAAGCAGGAATCCGTTCTTCACGGCGTCACTCCGTAAGGCAAGCTGCTCCATGTCCTCCCATAGAGACGGCACCCCGCCCCGGACGGCAAGGGCCGGCAAGGTCAGGGGGCGAATCCTTCCGCGGAGTGATGGCGCCCATCCAGCCTTTTGCCGGCTATTCAAGGTCGATGACAAATAGTCAATTGCGCTGATTTATATTCATATCTTCTGCATGAAGGCGCGCTTCCTCCGGCAATCATTCGCGACACTGCTTGTATGCTTCCTTTCATTTCTATGGATTCGCAGGGTGAAGGATGCAAAGCTGCGATTGCCCGTGGGCCTTACGAAAAAAACACGACCAAGAGGAAACACCTGCATGTTGAGGAAGCATTCTCTTCTCGCCGGCATCGCTGCCGGCTCACTATGGGCCGTCGCCGCCTCTGCCGCCGATGGCGGCCCGGTGACCGCCGACCGTCTCGCCAATGCCGGCTCCGAGGCCGAAGCCGCCAACTGGCTGATGGACAACCGCACCTATGATTCCAACCGCTATTCGCCGCTCACCGAGATCACGCCGGCGAATGTGTCGGGCATGCGCATGGCCTTCGCCGTGCCGCTGAACGGCATCGGCGAGACCAATCCCAGCGGCGCCCAGATGACGCCGCTGATCAAGGACGGCTTCATCTATGTCGCCGATCAGTGGGGGACGCCCTACAAGATCAACGCCAATACCGGCAAGCAGGGCACGCTTGTCTGGATCTGCGACACCGGCGTCGACAAGGCGCCCGGCGCCCTGACGCGCGTGCGCAATGTCGGCCTGGTGCTGCAGGGCAGCCAGGTCCTGACGGCGCTCGGCGACGGCCGCGTCGTTGCCTGCGACGACGAGTCGGGCGAGGTCGTCTGGGAGCAGCAGATCACCCAGAATCCCGGCGAAGGCTTCGAGGGCACGATGATCAACGTCAACGACAAGGTGGTCGTTGGCCAGAGCAATGGCGACTGGGCGACACGCGGCTTCATGGCGGCGATCGACCCGGCCGCGGAAGGCAAGGAGCTGTGGCGGCTTTACACGATCCCGGAGCCGGGACAGCCGGGTTCGGAGACCTGGAAGTGCGACCAGACCGGCAATCCGGACTGCTGGAAGACCGGCGGCGCCGCCCTGTGGAGCACGGGCTCCTTTGAACCGGCGACGAACACGATCTATTGGGGCACCGGCAACCCCGTGCCGATGATGGATCCGGAATACCGCCCCGGCGACAACCTCTATTCGAACTCGACGCTGGCGGTCGATGCCGATGCGGGCACGCTGAAATGGTACTTCCAGTACATCCCGGGCGACATGACCGACTATGACGCCATCGGCACGCACCAGTTGGTTGATGCCGGCGGCCGCAAGCTCGTCGCCCTCTTCAACCGCGACGGCTTCCTCTACACCCTGAACCGCGAGGACGGCACCTTCGTCGGCGCCACGCCCTATATCGAGAAGCTGACCTGGACGGCGGGCATCGACCCGAAGACCGGCAAGCCGGTCGAGTACGATCCGAGCCAGGACCTGCAGGTCTATGCCTTCGGCGCCCAGCGCCGCGGCGGGCCGGAGGTCACGCCCTGCCCGCACCAGCATGGCGGCGTCAACTTCCAGCCGACGGCAGTCGATCCGACAACCGGCATCGCCTATGCCGGGACGATGGACTTCGGCTGCTACATCCAGAGCGCCCAGGTCAACAACCCGGAAGACGTGCATCCGGGTCAGGGCTTCTTCGGCGGCGCCATGCAGCAGTTCGGCGATGCGCCGAGCGGCGCCATCGTTGCCCACGACCTCGCCACCGGCAAGCAGGTCGCCCGCTTCGACTATGCCTATCCGAACAATGGCGGCGTCTCGCTGAGCCCCGGTCTGGTGTGGACCGGCTTCAACGATGCGACCTTCGGCGCCTATGACATGCAGACGCTGAAGCCGCTGTGGCAGGTCAATACCGGCGTCGGCTTCCGCACGGCGCCGTCGATCTATGCCGTCGACGGCAAGGAATATGTCGCGATCCTGGCGAGCACGGCGCCCGATCACGGCCATCCCGACGTCAAGCTGAAGCCGGCGGCGACGATCCTGTTCGTCTTCTCGCTCTAGGGATCGCCCATTGCCCGGGCCTGCCGGACCGCTGGTCCGGCAGGCTGCCGCTTTCGCCAAGGAAGAACACCAATGACCATCGCTTCCCCGAAGACGCGGCGCCTCGGCGCCACGCTGGCGCTCGCCCTTCTCGTCCTCGCGGTCCCGGCCGCGCTCCTTAAGGCGCAGAATGCCAGCCCCGCTCCTGCCGCCGATGCCGGCGATCCGACGCAGTCGCCGGCCATCGAACTCGCTGGCACCAAGCCGCCCAATCTGGAACGCGGCAAGCAGGTCTTCCTTACCGTCGCCGTCTGCGCCGACTGCCATGGCTGGCCCGGCGACGGCAAGACCGGCCGCGAACCGCACTCGGAAGGCGACGCGGCGAACCTGCGCGAGAGCGCGCTCGACACCAATGACATGATCCGCATCGTCAGCTGCGGCATTCCCGGCACGGCCATGCCGTATCACGACCGCGCCGCCTACAAGGCCGATACGCGCTGCTACGGCACCAAGATGGCGGATTATCCAGCCGACCAGGCGCCGGTCGCCGGCAACAGCATCGGCAAGCAGGACATCATCAATGTCGTCGCCTATGTGCAGCAGAAGATCCGCGGCCGCGGCCCGCTGACCAAGGCCGAGTGCGAGGAGATCTTCACCCCCGGCTCGCCGTCCTGCGCCTTCCTCGACAAGTGATGGCGCGCCGCCCGCGCCAATCCCTCCGGACCGCACTCCTCGTCGCGGCGCTCGCTTCTGCCGAGGCCGCCGCGGCGCAGGCGCCGCGCGGCAACGGCGCGCTGCCCGACTACGACATCTGGTCGGTGGCGATCGGCGCGCCGGTGACGCAGATCCCCGATCGCGCCATCGCCTTCGCGGCCTGCGGCACCGACGGCGGGCCGCCGTCGCGAATACTCGGCGGGGTCGGCGACTTCGCCTTCTGCCGGCCGGAAGCGAGCGGCCTGCACGAGGTCACCTTCAAATATGATGACGAGCGTGCCTATGTGGCGCGGGCGCAGCAGTCGGAATACGAGGCGCTGTCGGCCGGCACCACGATCGCCGGCCATCCGGTCATCGTCTCGGTGCTGGTCGACGATGGCGGCCTCGTCCGGGGCGTGCGCATCGTCACCGACGACCGCACGACGGTGGAGGAGCGCAGCCGTGCCGTGACGCTGGCGACCGAGCTGCGCAACCGCTTCGGCAGCTGGAACCTCGCCTGCCGGAGCCTGCCGCCCGCCGACGGCGAGACGCCGGTCGGACGGCTCTTCATCCATGACGTCTGCACCGGCGCCACAACCGGACCGGCGCGGCAGGTGCGGATCGAGGGACGCTATTTCCGGCGCAAGGGCCAGACCGGCCTCGACCCGCGGACGCTGCGCGAGGTGCCGGGGGATTTCGAGAGCCGCACCCGCGTCGACATCGTCCAGCAGCCGTCCGCCGCGGGTTACGAGACAGTCGCCGCCCCGGCGCAGCCGGCGGTGACGCAGCCGGCGGCGGCCATCGCCGACGCCGCCGCGGCTGCCTTCCTCGCCGGCACGGCCCGCGACTGCCCCGGCTGCAACCTGGCCGGCGCCGACCTGAAGCGCCGCGATCTGTCGGGGGCCAATCTCGCCGGCGCCGATCTTCATGGCGCGACGCTGCACCGGGCGATCCTCGCCGGCGCCGACCTCAGCGGCGCCAATCTCGGCCAAGCCAACCTCAACAAGACCGACCTCAAGCGCGCCAGGCTGGCCGCCGCCAACCTCGCCGGCGCCATGCTCTACGAGGCCGATCTCGGCGCCGCCGATCTCACCGGCGCTGGCATGGAAGGCGTCGCCCTGCAGCGCGCCCGGCTGATGCAGGCGAAGATGGCGAAGGTGCGCCTCACCGGCGCCATCGCTCGCGAGGCGCGCTTCAGCGGTGCCGATCTCAGCGGCGCCGACCTGCGGCAGAGCAATTTCGGCGCCGCCGATTTCCAGCGCGCCAGCCTCGCCGGCGCCCGGCTGGAATCGGCCGGCTTCGTCGAGGCGCGGCTTGCCAATGCCGATCTCAGCCGCACCGTCGGCTACCAGGCGGATTTCCTCGCCGCCGACCTCACCGGCGCCATCCTCACCGATGCGGACCTGCGCGACTCGCGCCTGGAGCGCGCCATCCTCAAGGACGCCGAGCAGACCGGCCTGCAGACGAAGGGCGCCATCCTGCCCGACGGCACGGTCGGCCGCTGACGGAGCCGCCTCAGGCGGCGAGACGGCGCGGCCGGCGTCGGGAAGCGCGCACCCATCCCTCCCCGTTCCGGTGAGGGATGGGCGCCTCTTCTGTAGACGTCCCTTAACCCGCGGGTTGCCCGCTTACGCGTCGGCGCCCTGCGGGCGGATGCGGGCGATGACGGCGCAGATGCGGTCGAAATAGAGGCGGCGTTCGGCCGGGTCTGTGGCGGTGCGCAGGTAGATCGGCACGCGGCGGAACCAGTCGTCGGCGTCGGTGATGTTTTGCCGGATCAGCGTCTCGATCATGCCGTCGCGCAGGATCGACCGCTGCGGCCGCCACTCGCCGGTACGGACGCGGATGACATTGTCGCGGAAGGCGGTCAGCAGCGTCGCCGCCTCCTCCGGCGACAGCGGCGTCTCCTCGTCCATGCCGGCCGGCGCCTCGACGCGAATTTCCGACGGCAGCAGCGGCGTCCCGGGAATTGTATCGGCCGCGGCCGGCTCCTCACCGGCAGACGCTTCCGCGACGGACGCTGCTGTCATGTCCGGCTGGAAGGCGGCGCCGACGACGTAGTCGGGCGGCACCGCCACCGGCTGCTGGCGCAGCGCGCCCAGCGCCTTCACCAGGCGGTCGGTCTGGGTCTCCGGATCGTCGAACCAGTCGGTCGACCAGACCCGCAGCAGCCGCCAGCCGAGGCCCGCCAGAACGTCACCGCGCAGCCTGTCGCGGTCGCGGGCGCTGCGGCTGGAATGATAGCGGGCGCCGTCGCATTCGATGCCGGCGAGGAAGGTGCCGGGATTGTCGGGATGGCGGACGCCGAGATCGATGCGGTAGCCGGAGACGCCGACCTGCATGTCGCAATCGTAGCCGCGGCGGCCCAGGCGCTCCGCCACTTCGGCCTCGAAATCGCTCTCCGCCTCGCCGCCGACCGACTCCACCGGGGCGCGGCCGCCGGTCTCGGCATAGTCGAGATAGCGTTTCAGGACACGCACGCCGTCATGGCTGCCTTCGCCCGCCCGGATGTCGGCCGAGCCGAAGGAGGCGAAGAGGATGATGCGGATGCGGGCGCGTGTGAAGAGGACGTTGAGCCGGCGATGGCCCTGGCGGCTGTTGATCGGCCCGAAGCGCTGCGCCATCGCTACCGCGCCGGGTTCCCTGCCATAGGTCAGCGAGATGAAGATGAAGTCGCGCTCGTCGCCCTGGACGTTCTCGAGGTTCTTGACGAAGACCGGCTCGCCCTTCGCCTCGGCCTTGCGCATGTAAGCGTCGACGCGCTCGTCGTCGGCCGCGAAGCGGCGCAGCACGTCGTCGATGAGATCGCGCTGCTCGATATTGATCGCCACGACGCCCATCGTCGGCAGCGCCTCCGGCTCGGCGTCGCCATACTGGCGCATGAACTCCACCGCCGCCTCGGCGACCTGTTCGGCCTCGACGGAGTTGCGCCGGGCGCTGTAGGCGCCCTCGACGCGCACCAGATGGATGGAGAAGGAGCCCGGCCGCGCCGCCGGGAAGGTGATCAGTTTGCCGTCGTAGAAAATGTCGTTGGAGAAGCGGATCAGGCTCTCGCAGCGGCTACGATAGTGCCAGCGCAGCGTCCGCCGCTCGCCGAACACCTTTTCGCAGCGCTCCAGGATCGACTCGTCGTCGATGCCGTCCTGGTCGTCCTCGTCGGCCGCCCGGTCGGCGCGGTCGAAGAAGCTTGTCGGCGGCAGCTGCCGGGAGTCGCCGACCACCACGACCTGCTTGGCCCGCAGCATGGCGCCGAGCGCGTCCTCGGGGCGCATCTGCGACGCCTCGTCGATGACGAGGAGATCGAAATCGAAGCCGCCGGGCGGCATGAACTTGGCCAGCGACAGCGGCGACATCATGAAACACGGCTTCAGCGCCCGGATGGCGTTGCCGGCGCGGGCGAGCAGCGGCCGCACCGCCGTGTGGCGGCGCTGCTTGGGGAATTCGTGCGCCAGGAGGCTCATCTCGGTCCAGGTGCCCACAGGTCCCTGGCGAAGGCCCGGCAGCGGCGCCGCGGCCAGCAGCCGGTCGCGGATCGCCGCCCGGTCGGCGAGCAGCTTGCGCCGGTCGCGCTCGGCGAAGCTCGCCCGCCGCGCCTCCAGCGCGTCGCCGTTGGCGCGGGCGAGCGGATCGGCGGCGCGCCGCGCCGCTTCCGCCCGGGCGCGGGCGATGGCGGCCTCGAACAGTTCCGGCAGGCGCTTCGGCGCGCACAATGCCTCGTCACTGCGGCGCAAGAAATCGCCCAGCCCGGCGCGCTCCAGCGTGGCGCGGCGGGCGCGCAGCGAGATGAAGTCCGGCAGCCCGGCGGCATGGTCCTGCAGCGCGTCGAGATGCAGGAGCAGCGGCTCGCCCTGCAGCAGCTCCAGCCCGCTGAGGCCGTAGGCGGCAACCGCCGCCTGCGCCGTCTCGCGCCGCTCCGCCGCGGCGCGGTGGCGGGCCGCCCAGTCGCCGAAGCGCTGGCGCCACGCCGCCGCTGCCTCCGATAGCAGCCCGGCCTGCAAAGCCGGCGGCAGGCCCGCCTCGCGGACGCGGCGTACCCAGGCGACGGCGGCGCGCGTCGCGGCAAGGCGCGGCGCATCGGCCGCCAGCGCGGCGACGGCACCGGCCAGCGGCATCGCATCGCGTGCCGTCTCGGCCGCAGCGAGGCGCTGCCGCGCCTCATGGAGGGCGCCGAGGACGCCGACCGGCGTCGTCTCGGCTGCCAGCCGGCCGTCGGCATCGGCGTCGAGGAGGGCGTGGAGGAAGGCGATGTCCTCGCGGCGATGGACCAGCGCCTGCGTCAGCGGCACCGGCTCGACGAGATGGCGGATGTCGGCCAGACCGTCGAGCCAGGCCGCGGCCGCCGCTTCATGCATTGCCAGCCCGGCGCCGCCCTCCACCTGCGCCAAGAGCGCCGCCAGCACGGCCTCGCCGCCGGGCAGCGGCGCCAGCCGCTGGCGCAGCGACCAGCGCAGCGCCACGGCGCCGTTCATCGCCTCGAAGGGCGTCGCCATGCCCGCCCAGGCGCTGCCGGCAAGGCGGGCGGCATCGGCATCAGATTCGAAGGCGGCGACGGCGCGCCGATGCGCCGCGAGGCGGGCGAGGAACGCCGGCGCCTCGCCGGGCGGGACGCCGAGCCGGCGCAGCAGGTCGCTGCCGCCGCGATTGCCGAACAGGCGGCCGAGACCGCCGCGGCCGGCCTGCCTGATAGCCTCTTCCAGCTCGGCCAGCGGCGGCCAGGGCGCGGCGCCGAGGCCAGCCGCCACGGCGCGCAGCTCCGTTTCCTCGCGGGTGAGAATGCGCCAGCGCGCCAGCAGGCGCTCGAAGCCGACGCCGTCGATGCCCGGCAGGGCAAGGAAGGGGCGATGCAGCGGGCCTACGCTGCCGGCGGCGACGATTGCCGTGGCGATCGCCTCCAGCCAGTCGGCCGGCGTGTCGAGGCCGAAGCCGAGCGCCGCCATCGCCGGCTCGAGGTCGTGCGCCATGGCGATGAAGGCGTGGTTATGGGTAATGATGGTGCGGCCGCGCTGCTGCACCTGCGCCGGCGTCAGGCGCAGCCAGGGCGAGCCTACCATCATCTGCGCCATGCGCGCCGCCGCCTCGAGCGCTTCGCCCTCCAATGCAATTGCCGGCAGGCCGGCAAGATCGGCGGCCGCCCCCAGCGCTTCCTGCTGCAGGCGCAGCGCCGTCTCCAGCGCCTCCATGTCCTCCGCCGCGACGGCGGCGATCGGCGCGCCGTCCGGCGGCACCGGCAGGCCGGCCTCGGCGGCAGCCAGTGCCTCGGCCTCCATGCGCGTCGCGGCGCCGGGCGATTCCTCGCCCTCCAGCGCGTAGAGCGCCGCTGTGGCGTCGCGCAGCTCGCGCAGGGCGGCCTGCATCGGCTCGCGTTCATAGGCCGGAAGGTCGCCCGGCGGCGTCATGCTCCACGGCGACAGCGAAGGATGGCCGTGCCGGTCCGTGAAGCGCTGGGCGATATCGGCATAGATGCCGACATGGCCGGCAAGGTCGGCGAGGCGGCCGGGCTCGGCCAGCAGCGCCGGCGGGATGATAGCGGCGCGCAGCACCGCCTCCATGTCGCCATTGCGCGAGCGGCCGCGGATCGCCTTCCAGATCAGCTGGAAAGGCGTGACGCCGTCCGCCGCGGCCTGGTGCAGCGCCGCCAGGTAGTCGGCCATCTCGCCGCGTGTCGCGGCAAGCGTCGTGTCCTCCGCCAGCGGGCAGGCGCCGTCGGACCGCATCTCGTGGCGGTCGGCGAGGCTCTTCACCACCGCCCGCGCCGCCACCTTGTCGGAGTGCAGCTCAAGGCAGAAGGTGCCGAGGCCGGAAGCGTCGAGCCGCCGCTTCACGACGTCCAGTGCTGCCTGCTTCTCGGCGAGGAACAGCACCGTCTTCCCCGCCGCCAGCGCATTGGCGATGACGTTGGTGATGGTCTGCGACTTGCCGGTGCCGGGCGGTCCCTGGATGACCAGGTTGCGGCCCTTCATGACGTCGATCAGGGCGCTGTGCTGCGACGCATCGGCGTCCTGGATCAGGAACGGCGCCAGCGCCTCGACCGCCGGATCGTCGATGGCGTAATCCTCCGGGGCGCGGAAGGTCGGCACCGCGCCGGCGGCCTCGCGCTCGTAGCCCGACAGCAGCGCCTCGACGAGGCCGTGCTCGGCCGGATGCGCTGCCCAGCGCGCCGGATCGGTATCCTCGTAGATGGCGATGCGGCTGAAGGCGAAATGGCCCAGCACCAGCCAGCGCCGCACCTGCCAGCGCGGCAGGCCCTCGATGGCGGCGCGCACCCCGGCAAGATAGGCCTCGACGGCGCCGGCCGGATCCTCGCCGGGCGCGAAGTCCGGCAGCGCCCGGCCCTCCTTCTGCAGCAGGTAGCGCGCCAGGCTGACATTGACCTCGGCATCGTCCTCGCGGGCGAGGATGTCGTAGACGGCCTTGCCGCGCAGCTTGGCGGGCAGGGTGCGCACCGGCAGAAGCAGCAGCGGCGCGTAGCGCGGCTTGTCCGAGGCCTCGCTCTCGTACCATTCGAGGAAGCCGAAGGCGAGGAACAGCGTCGACAGGCCGGCCTCCTGCTCGGCCAGCCTGGCCTCGCTGTGGATCTTGGCCATGATAGCGGCGAGCTCGTCGGGGAATTTCAGCGTCTGCAGATTGCCGTCCTGGTGCCCCGGCTTGGCGGCGGTGGCAACGAGGTCGAGCGCCGGCTCGATGCCCAGGCTGCGGGCATGCTCGGCGCGGTTGACCTCGGCGCGCGCCGGTCGCGGCGGCAGGCCGAGCTGCTCGCGCACCCGGTCGCGCAGCTGCCGGTCGAGCCGCTCGACCGATGCCTCGTCGTCGCGGCCGGTATTGACCAGCGCCTCGATGGCGGTCTGGTAGACGACATCGCTGATGCGCGCATGCTCGAAGGCGGCGACGAAATCCTCGCCCTTCTCGTCCTCGGGCTGGCCGCCCGGCTCCGGCAGCGGCTGGAGGCGCAGCGCCTTGTCGTCGTGCACGAGGCGCAGATGCACCTCCTCCAGCACCTCGTCGACGATCTGCAGCTGGCTGCGCGACCGGGCCGTGACCGGATAATTGAGCATGCGGTTGCGCAGCGTCAGGTCGAGCAGGCGCTCGCGCAGCGTGCCGTAAAGGGCGCGGAGGCGTTCCGCCTCGCTCATCGCCGTGCTCCGCGCCGAGGCATGGCGATGCAGCGGCCCCGGCCGCCAGGGCCGCGCCGCCGGTGGTTCCCCACACCACGGGCACGAACAGACATGGATCACGCGCTCCCCAGCGCCGCTGTCCGGAGTCTGCCGCGTTTGCCGGCCCGTCGCAACTGCAAGCTGCCGCCGCCGCAGCGCGATGCACGCTTATCGGCGCGACTGCCTTGGCCCCGCCGATGCCGCGGGCTAGGCTGGCCTCCCCCACCCGGACACGAGCCCGCCATGAACACGCAGCCGCGCAGCATCACCACGCCCATCGATCCCGAAAAGCTCGACCGCCTCGCCGAAGTGGCGGTGAAGGTGGGGCTCAACCTGCAACCCGGGCAGGACCTGCTGCTAACCGGCTCGTCGGCGGCGCTGCCGCTCATCCGGCGCATCGCCGAGCATGCCTACAAAGCCGGCGCCGGCATCTTCACGCCGATCGTCTCCGACGAGGAGGTGACGCTGGCGCGCTACCGCTTCGGCGCCGACGGCAGCTTCGACAGGGCGCCGGGCTGGCTCTACGAGGGCATGGCCAGGGCCTTCGCCGCCAACACGGCGCGGCTTGCCATCGTCGGCGACAACCCGATGCTGCTCGCCGGCCAGGACCCGGCCAAGGTGGCGCGCGCCAACAAGGCCAATTCCGCCGCCTACCAGCCGGCGCTGGAGAAGATCACCGGCTTCGACATCAACTGGAACCTCGTCGCCTATCCCGGCGCCGCCTGGGCGCAGCAGGTGTTCCCGGGCGAGAGCGAGGACGGCGCGGTCGGCCGGCTGGCCGACGCCATCTTCTCCGCCTCGCGCGTCGACCGGCCGGACGCGGTCGAGGCCTGGGCGCAGCACAATGCCAATCTGCGGACGCGCACCGCCTGGCTCAACGGCCACCGCTTCGCCTCGCTGCATTTCACCGGCCCGGGCACCGACCTGATCGTCGGCCTCGCCGACGGCCACGAATGGCAGGGCGGCGCCTCGCTCGCCAAGAACGGCGTGGTCTGCAACCCGAACATCCCGACCGAGGAGGTGTTCACGACGCCGCATGCCCGCCGCGTCGAGGGCCATGTGCGCAGCACCAAGCCGCTCAGCTACCAGGGGACGCTGATCGACGGCATCGCCGTACGCTTCGAGGGCGGCCGCATCGTCGAGGCGAATGCCAGCAAGGGCGCCGAGGTGCTGAACAAGGTGCTGGACACCGACGAGGGCAGCCGGCGGCTCGGCGAAGTGGCGCTGGTGCCGCACTCCTCGCCGATCTCGGCAAGCGGCCTCCTGTTCTACAACACGCTGTTCGACGAGAACGCCGCCTGCCACATCGCGCTCGGCCAGTGCTACTCGAAATGCTTCGTGGACGGCGCCAGCCTGACGCCGGAGCAGATCGCCGCCCAGGGCGGCAACCGCAGCCTCATCCACATCGACTGGATGATCGGCTCGGGCGAGGTCGATATCGACGGCATCGACGCCGACGGCGCCCGCACGCCGGTGTTCCGCAAGGGCGAGTGGGTCTGAGGGAGCCTCCACTGACGTCTGGTCGGAGTTGTCATGTAACGGTTAGCCAAGCTAGGCTGGCACTTTGATGCCGCCATGCTGGGCGGCATGGGACGGACTGCTGGCCCTATTGCTGATGCCTAGCTAGTACACCTTCAATTGCAGCAGATACCCATTTGGTAATGAGCGCACGCCCTTCCCATAATTCCATCGGTAGTGAGGGAGGCCTATTCCGATCGCTTGGGTGATGTCGACCCACCGCGTTCGCTGTCCGCGCAAAACGTTTTATTTCGTTCTTAGAGATACCGTCGCTCGGCATTTCTCGAATAGCCTCATATGCTTTGTATAGCTCAACCCATCCAGGCTTACCTGCTAGATAACTAAGAGCACCGCCAATATTAGGTTCTAGAGCGACTGCATTCATCCAGCGCTGAGCCTTAGATGGCGCCGGTGGCGGTTTAATGATGTTGCCTTGAGCATCTTTTAAGACTAATTCAACGAAGCCGCCTCGGACATGAACCACACTGGCTTCTACTTCAACAAAAATATGCTTTCTCGGCACTCCTGAACGGAACTCAACTACGGCACCAGCAGATATGGGATCTGCATCTGCGGTTTTGGACATCACTACATTTATAATTTTAATTAGTTCCTTAGACGTATTCCGCACGTCTTTAGAGGAGCTCAATCCGTTGAAAATATTGGATCGCAAGACGAGGTAATTACCGCGTTCGTCCTGCACTTCTTCTACAAAAGGATCAAACGGCGGTGTCAGCATCATCTGCCACGCCTTCTGATCTGCGGGCGTACCTTCCAATTCTACACCCCATTGATCCACAGTTTGGTCCAATCTAGTGCTCCCTAGTTATCTATGTTCCACGCCCGCGGAGCAGCACTCTCACGCCGTATTTCAGCGCGCTCCGACGCTAGTATCTAGTCCCAACCAAAGCGATGCCTAACCGCCCGAGGCGACTGCTGCTTCTTTCTAAATGGCGGTTGTGGTCAGATTCCGCCCGCCGAAACGTCGCAGCGGCAAAATATGCATTGCCGATGCATGTTCTTTCAGGCGTAGTCGCGGGACAGTTCCTGCCGCTGCCTCGGCAGTCGTCGGATGACCCCGCACCCGCGGGCCGCCGATCGCGGGCTGCCTCAAGAGGCGCGCCTGCCGCGGCATGAGCCGAGCCTGGAGGCGTCCATGGATTTTCCCGACTTCTTCGACAACGCGCCGGCCGTCACGCTGCGTGAGCCGCTGGCGTCCTTTCTCGGCGCTGCCAGCAGCGGCACCATCACCTACAGATATGCCGATGCGGTCAGGCTTGCCGGACATTCCTGCCCGACCGTCGCCGGCGCCTATCTCGTCGTGCGCAAGGGCCTCACCGCGCTCTACGGCGACGCATTGCCCGAGCGTGGCGGCATCGAAGTCCATCTGCGCGATGGGCGCGAGGAGGGCACTACCGGTGTCGTCGCCGCCGTCGCGACGCTTCTGACCGGCGCTGCGTCGGAGACAGGGTTTGGCGGCATCGGCGGTGCGCGGCGCTTCTCCCGCCGCGACCTGCTGCGCTTCGATGCCCCCATCGACGGCCTCATGGCGCTGCGCCGGTTGGATACCGAGCGCGGCGTCATCGTCGATTTCGACACCGCCGCCGTGCCGCCCGATCCGGAGATGAGCGTCCTCTTCCCCAGGGCGGTGGCCGGAACGGCCGACGAAGGCGAACAGGCGCGTTTCGCCGTGCTTTGGCAGGACCGGGTGGCGCGCATGCTGCTGGACCATGCCGACGATCCGGCGCTGGTCAGCGTCCGCGACTGGGAGGCAGCGCCGTCGCGCGTGCAGTGACCGGCGTTACCGAAACCCGGTCGCCGGTGTGAACAGGGCCGGGAAGCAAAGGCTCCCGGCCCCGAATGCGCCGCTCAGGCGACCTTGGCCTGAAGCCGCGGCAGCGATTCCACGATCTCGACCCAGCGCGGTGCGTCGAGCCCCTTCTCCCTGATGCCGAAGAACTGCACGATCAGCGAGCCGCTGGCGCCGTAGGCTTCCACCGACGTCACCTGGCCGCGGTCGGTCGGCTTGCGCACCGCCCACAGGCTGGTGATGTCGTCGAGCCGCAGATGCATGTGGAACCTGTCGTCCAGAATATTGAGCCAGGGACCGACCATCTTCACGTTGCTGATCGGCCCGCCATGGATCTGCACGCAGCCGCGGCTGCCGGCAAAAATCATGATCGGCAGGGATTCGGCCGCCGCGACATCGATAAGCCGCGACGTCGCGCCGAGATCGAGCGGCCAGGTGAAGGCGTTCTCGGCCATGGCGACGGCGTCGACGCGGGGCAGCTTCAGCCGCCGCAGCATCGGATAGAAGTCGTGCGTATCGGTCAGCCTGCTCCAGGATTCGGTGAGCTCCTCGCGGCTCACCGCCTCGTTCTTCGCAACCGGTAGGATCGGCGCCACGTCGGGCAGCCGCGCCGTCTGGTCGGCGGCGGCAAGCCGCGTTACCAGCGCGCGATAGCGGTCGAGGTCGGAGGCCGGGCGCAGATGCACCTTGTGAACGGCATCGCCGGCGCCGTCGAAGAATTGCAGCGAATGGCGCACCACACCGTCCTCGCCGCGCCTTTCGACAGCAAAGGCATGCTGCCACCGCGGCGGGAAGACCCGGAGGTTGATCTCGCCATTGATCACCACGCCGGCGCCCTCGCCGAGACGGACGCCGCCATAGGTGCCGATCTTCTCATGCACGGCGCTCTCGTTGCGGGTCAGCGCCATCACTTCGCCGACCTCGACAAGCCCGCTCAGCGCCGCCTCGACGTCGCACACCAGGCGAACGACGCCCTCGCCGACATCCGCGGCGACCAGTTCGGCCTCGGAAATGCCGATCTGCCTGGCGAGATCGCGCGCCCGCAGCTCGGAATTCTCACGGCGTGTGCGCCGGATCGTCTCGACATCCATCATCATCCCTCCTTCCACCCCACATCCAACCGGGGCTGCCAGTTTCGCCGCACGTGCAAGCCGCACGACTTTTCAAGGCAACTGTAGCGTCCGGAGCGATATGCGAGAATAGAAAAGAGGCTCAGAGGCAAGTCTTGAAGGAGCGTCTTGTCGCATTAGGAAAGCAAGACGAAAGAAACGACATCTATCGTGCAATATTTCGGGAACGTTGTCGGTTGAGTCTCCCGACGATGGCGCAGAGCAAGGACAGGGTCCGCCCGCCTGCCGTAATCTTATACTGTAATAACTAAAGACTGGTACGCAACGGGGTTCACGCGTGTGACCTCTGCCTTCGGAGGGCACCGGCGGATTGCTTTATTCCGCGGGCCGGACCGTGGCGGTGTGTGGAAGCGTGGTGCGTAGCCTGGGTCTGCCGATCGCTCGGCAGGCCCAGGCCGGAGATGTCTAGCGCACGAACTCGTCGATGCGGCGAAGCGTGACGCGCCGGTTGCGCCATTCGTCGTAGGGCGTGTCGATGAGGAGGAAGTCCTCACCGTATCCGACAGTCTCGAGAATGTTCGGCGATACGCCGAACTCCGTGACGAGAACCCGCTTCAGGGATGCGGCGCGGCGCTCGGAAAGAATCTGGTTGGACTCGCGGGAGCCGACGGCATCGGTGTGACCTTCGATGAGGAACCGGGCGCGGCGGCGACGCGATATCTGGTTCAGCGCATTGCCGATCTCGCGCACCTTGCGAAACTCGGAGCGCGGTATCTCGGCCGAGCCGGTCTGGAAGTTGATGTCCTGGATATCGATCGACGGGGCCTGTCGCCGCAGTTCAGGACGCCGCCGGAATTCCTGAATCGTGACACGATCCTCCGGCCGAACCCGGCGCTGCGGGGCGGCTTCCAGCCTGCGCATGATCTGATCGGCTGAAGGCCCGCGACGGTCTTGGCTGAACGCGATGCCAGGGGCTGCCATGGCGATCGCGATGCCGGCGAGGAAAGTACGGCGATTCATAGGACGGCATTCCTTTTCCGATAGGGAGATGCCGTTCTGCAATCATGATGGTGAAGAAGAGCTGAACGCCGCGGTTGGGTTCGGTTCAGGGATACGCCGCTGCTGAAGCGGCCGAGCCGCTTCAGCAGACCGCAGATAGCCGAGGCGATGGTCTCATTGGGAAAATTGGCGCGCTCGGAGAGATTCGAACTCCCGGCCCTCAGATTCGTAGTCTGATGCTCTATCCAGCTGAGCTACGAGCGCTTTTGCCATTGTCCGCGCGGCGGCCGGGGCCGGCGGCGGAGACGGGCGCGCCATAGGTACTGACTGGCCGGGCCGAATGCAAGACGGTCTGACGGCGGCAATGCGTCAGGCGCGGTGGCGCTGGGCGAAGGCCAGCGGCCGGTCGGGAATGACGATCTCGAAGACGGCGCCCGGCCGTTCCGGCTCCAGAAGGCGGATTGTGCCGCCATGGGCGCGCACCAGCTCGGCGGCGATGGCAAGGCCGAGGCCGGTGCCGCCCGGCCGGGCCGAGCCCTGGAAAGCCTGGAAGAGATGGGCGCGGGCGCGCTCGGGAACGCCCGGGCCGGTGTCGCGGACGCGGATCGTCACGACGCCGCCGTCGCGCCGCGCCTCGACCGTCAGGTTGCGCGGATTGAGGCTGTCGCCCTCGCCTTCCAGCGCCTGCACGGCATTGCGGCAGAGATTGACGAGGACGCGGAAGAGCTGGTCCTGGTCGGCGTCGATCTCCAGCGCCGGCGGCGTCTGGTTGTCGAAGCGGATGACCGGATGGTGGTCGAGGCCGAGGACCTCGGCGACCTCCTGGACGACCGGCGCCAGGCGCATCAGCCGCCGCTCCGGCGCCGCCTCGCCCGGCCGGCCATAGGTGAGCGTCGACTGGCTGTAGGCGATGGCGCGGTCGAGCGTGGCGATCAGCTTGGGGGCGAAGCGCTGCACCGTCGGGTCGGGCAGCGCGCCGATGCGGTCGGAAAAGAGCTGCGCCGAGGCCAGCATGTTGCGCAGGTCGTGGTTGATCTTCGACACCGCCAGGCCGAGATCGGCGAGATGGCGCTGCTGCTGCAGCGTGCCCTGCAGGTTGCGCTGCATCGCCGCCAGCTGCTCCTCGGCGACGCCGATCTCGTCGCGGCGGCCGCTGGGATGGATGACCCGCCCCGGGTCTTCGGGCGCCGCGGCGAAGCTCACCATGTTGTGCGAGATACGCCGCATCGGCCGCACCAGCAGCCGGTCGAGGCTGACATAGACCGCCGCGGCGCCGATCAGCGAGATGATCGCCGCCAGCGCGACGATGGCGGTGGAGTAGGAAAGCATCGCCTCGCGCAGCGGCCTGTCGGCCAGCACCAGCTCCAGCGTCGTGCCGGTCGGCGTCTCGCCGATGACGCGCAGCGTCGCCTGGCCGCCGGCGACGAGCGTGTCGAAGGCCTCCATGATCGACACCATGGGATTGATGTCGCGCAGGTCCGTCACCCGGTCGACCGAGACCGGCATCTCCTCCTGGGCGATAAGGCGGCTGACGCCGCCGGAGCGCAGCACGATGGCCTTGGCGCCGACAGTGGCGAGAAGCTGGTCCTGGAGCTCGCGCGGCACGTCCGTCCAGTCGGAGGCGGTGAGGACGATGCTGGCCGCCGCGGCGGAGGCGAGGCGGTCCTTCAGCCAGCTGACGCGGTAGCTGGCGATCGACGGCGCATAGATCAGCACCTCGCTGGCGATGACGAAGAGGCCCGTCAGGGCAAGGAGCTTCCACGACAGGCTGAGCCGCGGCCGCTGCGGCCGCTCGCGGGCGTGTCCCGGCCCGTTCTGGGCATCGGTCGACGGCACGGCGGAATCACTCACGGCACGGCTCCGGAAAAGCCCTCTTCATCATGGCGCTGCGGCCATCGCCGGGTCAAATCGGCAGCGGCGCGCCCTGCCGCACTTGCGGCAGCCGGCGGCATGCCCATGTGTGTCCATGCCCATGTGTCCATGCCCGGCTTCCTGTCATGTGTGTCGGCGGGGCGATCCCTACCAGATGCGCTGCCTCCGGTCCGGCCGGAAGCGGCCTGTCGCGTTGACTTGAAGATGCCGTATCCTTATAAGCCGCACGCGATTGGCCCCGACCATTCCGGCTGTCCCCGGCCTGCCGGGCGATGGCGCGCCGCTGTCGGCGGTGCCTGGCGGGCTTCTCCATTTCGACGGCTCAGACTGAAGACTAACGCAAGAAGGCCGCAGGCCGCGGGATCGCTCCATGAAACGCACCTATCAACCCAGCAAGCTCGTCCGCAAGCGGCGCCACGGCTTCCGGGCCCGGATGGCGACGGCCGGCGGGCGTGCGGTCATCGCAGCGCGGCGCGCCCGCGGACGCAAGAAGCTCTCCGCCTGAGGCGTCGGCCGGTGCGCTTGATGGCGCCCGCCCCGACATGGTGGAGCGCCTCCGCAAGCGTCGTCAGTTCCTGGCCGTCGCCGGAGGCATCCGCGTGACGCGGCCGGGCTTCGTGCTGCAGGCCCTGGCGCGCGGCGAGGGCGAGGCCGGCGCGGCCCGTTTCGGTTTCACGGTGACGCGCAAGACCGGCAACGCCGTCGAGCGCAACCGCATCCGCCGGCGTCTCAGGGAAGCGGTGCGGCTCGTCGCACCGAGCCATGCGGCGCCGGGCACGGATTATGTCCTGGTCGGACGGCGCGCCGCGCTCAGCCGGCCTTTCGAGCGTCTGATGGCCGATCTCGCCAGCGGGCTGGAGACGGCGCGCAGCTCAAAACTGGCCGCCCCCGGCACGACGCCGGCGGACCGGACAGCCCGGGAAAAACAGCCCGATGCAGGGTAACAACCGCAACTTCATCCTGGCGATCGTCCTGTCGATCGCCGTCCTCATCGGCTGGCAGGTCCTTGTCATCAGCCCGCAGGCGGAGCGCAACCGCCTGGCGGAACAGCAGCTCCAGGAACAGCAGGCGCAGCAGCAGGCCAATGCGCCGGCGCAGCCCGCCGCCGACGGCGCCGCCCCGGCCCCCGACGCCGCCGTGCCGACGCCGGCCCCCGACCGCGACACGGCGATTGGCCAGACGGCGCGGGTGCCGATCCGCACCGGCGCCGTCACCGGCTCGATCAACCTCACCGGCGGCCGCATCGACGATCTGCGCCTCAACGACTATCGCGAGACAACCGACCCGGACAGCCCGACAATCGTCCTGCTGTCGCCCAATACCGGCCCGAACGGCTATTTCGCCGACACCAGCTGGACCGCCGCCGCCGGCGTCGCGGTGCCCGGCAATGCGACGGTGTGGAGCGCCCCGGCGGGCGCCGCGCTGACGCCGACGACGCCGGTGACGCTGACCTTCGACAACGGCGCCGGCCTCGTCTTCCGCAAGACGATCGCCATCGACGACCGCTACATGTTCACCGTCACCGACACGGTGGAGAATACCGGTGCGCAGGCGGTGACGCTGACGCCCTATGGCCGCATCCTGCGCTCCGGCGAGCCGCAGGTGGCCGGCTATTTCATCCTCCATGAAGGCTTCATCGGCGTCCTCGGCGACGAGGGCCTGGAGGAAGTGACCTACAAGAGCCTCGTCGAGGACAACGGCCAGCCGGGCGCCAAGACCTATGCGGCGTCGAATTCCGGCTGGCTCGGCATGACCGACAAGTACTGGGCGACGGCGATGGTGCCGCCCTCCGGGCAGCCCTTCACCTCGAGCTTCCAGCGCCTGCCGCAGGGCGGGCTGCGCTACATGGCCTCCTATCAGGGTGCGGCGGTCAGCGTCGCGCCCGGCGCCAAAAGCGAAAGCGTCAGCCATCTCTTCGCCGGCGCCAAGCAGGTGGCGGTGGTCGACGGCTACGAGAAGGCCTACGGCATCGACCGCTTCGAGCTGCTGATCGACTGGGGCTGGTTCTATTTCCTGACCAAGCCGATGTTCCACGCGCTCGACTGGATCTTCCACCTGGTCGGCAATTTCGGCGTGGCGATCCTGATCGTCACGGTCATCGTCAAGCTGATCTTCTTCCCGCTCGCCAACCGCTCCTACCGGTCGATGAGCGCCATGCGCAAGATCCAGCCGGAAATGCTGGCGCTGCGCGAACGCTACAAGGACGACCGCGTCAAGCAGCAGCAACAGCTGATGGAGCTCTACCGGCGGGAGAAGATCAATCCGGTCGCCGGCTGCTGGCCGATGCTGCTGCAGATCCCGGTCTTCTTCTCGCTCTACAAGGTCCTGTTCGTCACGCTGGAGATGCGGCATGCGCCGTTCTTCGGCTGGATCAAGGACCTGTCGGCGCCCGACCCGACCTCGCTGTTCAACCTGTTCGGTCTCCTGCCCTACACGCCGCCCTCGTTCCTGCATATCGGCGCATGGCCGATCATCATGGGCATCACGATGTGGGTGCAGATGCGGCTGACGCCGACGCAGCCGGACCGCACCCAGCAGCTGATCTTCAACTGGATGCCGGTGGTCTTCACCTTCTTCCTGGCGGCGTTCCCGGCCGGCCTCGTCATCTACTGGGCCTGGAACAACACCCTGTCGGTGATCCAGCAGTCGATCATCATGAAGCGCTCGGGCGTGCCGGTGGATCTCTTCGGCAATATCCGCAGCAGCTTCCGCCGCCCGCCGCGCCCGGCCGCGGCCCCGGCGGCCGCCGGCGGCGAGGTCGCGGCGGCGAAGCGCGAGCCGGCCGCGCCAGTGCCGGCCAAGCCGGCGGCCGCCAAGGGTACTGGGAAGCGCACCGGCAAGCCAGCGAAGGGCGAAGCCAAGGGCTGAGGCGCGCGGAACCGGCGGCGGCTCAGGCCGCCGCCCATTTCTCCACATCGCGGCCGACGAGATCGGCGATGCGCGCCAGCCCGGCCTTGTCGAGCCGCAGCGCCAGATCGGCATTGATCGCCGCCGGCAGGCCGGTGCCGCCGAAGATCATCCCGGAATAGACCTGCACGAAATCGGCGCCGGCGGCGATCTTCGCCCAGGCGGCCTGGCCGGAATCGACGCCGCCGACGCCGACGAGGCGGAGGCGGTCGCCGACCATGAGCCGCAGCCGCGCCAGCATCGCCGTGGAGCGGCGGAACAGCGGCCGCCCCGAAAGGCCGCCGGCTTCGGCCGCCTTGCTGCGGTCGAGAAGGCCGTCGCGCGACAGGGTCGTGTTGGCGACGATGATGCCGTCGATGCCGGCATCGAGCGCTGCCGCCGCGACATCGCGGAGGCCGTCATCGTCGAGGTCCGGAGCGATCTTGACGAGGAGCGGCATCTGCCGGCCGGCGGCGGCGCGCGCCCTGACGACCCCGGCGAGAAGATCGGCCAGCGCCGTCGCCGCCTGCAGGTCGCGCAGCCCGGGCGTATTGGGCGAGGAAATGTTGATGGCGATGTAGCTGGCGAGATCGGCGAAGGCGGCAACGCCGGCGGCATAGTCGGCGGCGCGGTCGGCGCTGTCCTTGTTGGCGCCGATATTCACCCCGACGATGCCGCCGCGATCGCGCCGCGCCGCAAGGCGCCGCTGCACCGCCGCGAAGCCGTCATTGTTGAAGCCGAAGCGGTTGATGATCGCCTGGTCGGCCTCGAGGCGGAACAGGCGCGGCTTCGGATTGCCGCCCTGCGGGCGCGGCGTGACGGTGCCGATCTCGACGGCGGAAAAACCAAGGCGGAGCAGTCCGTCGACCGCCTCGGCGCTCTTGTCGAAGCCGGCCGCCAGCCCGATCGGGCCAGGAAACTCCAGTCCGAAGGCCGCCACCCGTAGACGCGGATCGGGGGCCGGCGCCGCCGGATGCATGCCGAGAGCAAGGCCGCGTATGGCAAGGCGATGCGCCGTTTCCGGGTCCAGGCGGAACAGGAACGGCTGCACCAGCCGGTCCAGGAGCGCCATCACGCCATCTCCGGGAAGATGTGCCGGCCGTCAGCGCCGAGCGGCAGCGGCTTCACCCACAGCACCGCCGACAGCGGCAGCGGCGCATAGAGATGCGGAAAGAGATCGCCGCCGCGCGACGGTTCCCAGCGCAGCGGCAGGCTGTCGCCGTCCACCGCCGCCAGGACGAGGCCGTCGGCGCCGGCGAAGTGTTTCGCGGCCGTCTCGCGGACCTGCGCCGCCGTCGAGAAATGGATATAGCCGTCGGCCCGGTCGACCGGCGCGCCGTCGAACCGGCCGGCCGCCTCGGCCTGCCGCCACAGCTCGGCCGGACAGATCTTGTAGATGGTTGCCACCGCCCCTCCTTGTCGTGCGGGACCCTAGTGCCTGAAGCGCCGCAAGGGAATCGGCCGCAATGCCTCATCCCACGCGGCGAGTGCGAATTCGTGCTAGACTGTCGCCAGCCGCGGGAAGGAGCGCCATGATCCGGGCTGTCGTCGCCATGCTGGTCATGCTTGCTGCGGCCCTGCCGGGCCGCGCCGGCGAGGCTGACCCGGAGGCCGGCCGCTACAGCATCACGGCGACCGACGGCGGCTTCACGCGGCTCGATACGCGCACCGGCGCCGTGTCGCATTGCACGCGCAGCGAAGGCATCTGGCGCTGCGAGCCGGCCGATGGCGCCGCCGCAACGCCGGTTCCGCCGTCTGCGGCGCTGCCGCAGACGGCTGCGGCAGCGCCCGGCATCGAGGCGCGGCTGGACGCCATGGCCGGCCGGCTCGACCGCCTCAGCGCCGATGTCGCGGCGCTGGCAGCGGCTGTCAGCCGCTTGCAGCCGCCGCCCACGGTGGTTGCGGAAGGGTCGCGCAGCTTCCCGGAAGAGGCGGTCAGCCGTCTGCAGCGCATGGTCGCCGGCGTCAAGCGCCAGCTTGCCTACTGATACGCCGCGGCATCGACGCTGCTCTGCCGCCCCTTGCAACGCGGCCGCATAGGCTTGATATGCGGTCTGAACGCCGCTAACTTATTGGAAGATTTCTAATATGAGCGCATCGAGAGAGACGGGCATGTTCATCCAGACGGAGGCGACGCCCAATCCCGCCACCCTCAAGTTCCTGCCCGGCCGGCTGGTGCTGGAGGACGGCACGGCGGAATTCCGCGATGCCGACGAGGCCGCCGGCTCGCCGCTGGCGCAGCGCCTGTTCGCGGTGAACGGCGTCTCGGGCGTGTTCCTCGGCAGCGACTTCGTCACCGTCACCAAGGCCGGCGGCGAATGGCAGCATCTGAAGCCGGCGGTGCTCGGGGCGATCATGGAGCATTTCCTGTCCGGGGCGCCGACGCTGCAGGCCGACGCGCCGGAGGAGACCGGCGAGGAATTCTTCGACGGCGACGACGGCGAGATCGTCGAGACCATCAAGGAGCTGCTGGAGACGCGGGTGCGGCCGGCGGTGGCGCGCGACGGCGGTGACATCACCTTCCGCGGCTATCGCGACGGCGTCGTCTTCCTCAACATGCGCGGCTCCTGCGCCGGCTGCCCGTCCTCGACGGCGACGCTGAAGCACGGCATCGAGAACCTGCTGCGGCACTTCGTTCCGGAGGTGCGCGAGGTCCAGGAAAGCATCACCGCCTGACGGCGCGCGGCCCATCGACAAGCCGGGCCCGCCTCGCTATGCGGAGGCGGATATGCGCCTTCTCGCCATCGATACCGCCCTGGAAGCCTGCGCCGTCGGCGTCACGGGTCCGGGCGGGCCGGTCATCCGCAGCGAAGTGATCGGCCGCGGTCATGCCGAGCGGCTGTTCGGCATGGTGGAGGAGGCGATGGCGGCCGCCGGCCTCGCCTTCGCCGATCTCGACCGCATCGCCGTCACCGCCGGGCCGGGCTCGTTCACCGGGCTGCGCGTCGGCATCGCCGCCGCCCGCGGCTTCGCCCTTGTCGCCGGGTGCCCGGCCTTCGGCATTTCCACCCTTGCCGCCCATGCCGAAACGGCGCGGCCGCAGCTCGGCGGCCGGCCGGTGCTGACCGTCCTCGACGCCCGCGCCGGCGGGCTTTACGGGCAGCTCTTCGCCGCGGACGGGACGCCGCTGACGGCGCCGGCGGTGGAGACGGCAACGCATTTCGCCGACCTTGCCGCCGCGCATGATGCCTGTCTTGTCGGCGCCGGCGCCCGGCTCATTCCCGGCGGGCCGCATATCCTCCATGAGCTGTCGGCGCCCGACATGCAGGCCGTGCTCGCCCTCGCCGCCCGGGCCGGTGCCGACGCATCGCCGCCGAAGCCGCTCTATCTTCGCCCGCCGGACGCCAAGCCGGCGGTCCGTTCCACGGTGGCGCTGCTGTGATCGGTTTCCTCCCCGCGTCGCGCAGTTTCGTGGACGAGGCGGCTCCCGAGGATGTCGACGCTCTTGCCGAAATCCACAGCCGCAGCTTCCAGCGGCCATGGAGCGGCGAGGAGCTCGACGTCCTGCTCGGCGAAACGACGACGATCAGCGGCCTGGTAGCTCGCTACCAGCCGCCCTTCGCCCGCCGCCGGCCGGTCGGCTTCGTGCTGGTGCGCAGCGTCGCGGAGGAGGCAGAGATCCTGACCATCGCCGTCGATCCCGGCCATCGCGGCCGCGGCTATGGCCGGCGCCTTCTGGAGGAGGCGGTGCGCCGTCTCTACCGCGACCATGTGCGGTCGCTGTTCCTGGAGGTCGAGACGACAAATCACGTCGCCCTGGGGCTCTATCTGTCGCTGGGCTTCGAGCAGGTCGGCGAGCGCGCCGGCTATTATCTGCAGGCGACCGGCGAGCCCGGGACGGCGCTTGTCATGCGCCTGCAAGTCCGTTAAGCGGCCCTGATGGTCGCCAAGGAACCTCGCGTGTCGGAACCGGCCCCCCTCCAGTCCCTCGAAGAACTGTGCGTCGCCAAGGGGATGCGCATGACGGACCAGCGGCGGGTGATCGCCCGCGTGCTGGAGGCGGCGCACGACCATCCCGATGTCGAGGAGCTCTACCGCCGCGCCGCCGCCGTCGATCCGCGCATCTCGATCTCCACCGTCTACCGCACGGTGAAGCTGTTCGAGGACGCCGGCATCATCGAGCGGCACGACTTCCGCGACGGCCGCAGCCGTTACGAGACGGTGCCGGACGAGCACCACGACCACCTCATCGATCTGAGGACCGGCAAGGTCATCGAATTCCGCAGCGAGGACATCGAGAAGCTGCAGGAACGCATCGCCGAGGAGCTCGGCTTCCGCCTCGTCGACCACCGGCTGGAGCTTTACGGCGTGCCGCTCGGCAAGAAGGCCGACAAGGACTGACGCGGTCGCCGCTTGCCGCTACTCGCCGGCGCCCGGCTCGGGCTGCGGGGCGGCGCGGCGGCGGCGCAGGCTGCCGAGGGCACGGCGGAAATCCACCGCTCCCGTCACCTGCGCGAACAGCGCGAACAGCGCCATGCCGCCGAACACCAGGATGGCGATGATCGCCACCTTGACGGCGATATGGCCGTCATTGATCCAGGGCTGCAGCAGCACGACCATCAGATAGAGGCCGCCGCCCATCAGCAGCGAGGCCGCCGCCAGCAGCGGCAGCCGCCGCCGCAGCGCCGCGTCGGCCTTGAGATCGCCGCGCCGGGCAAGGACGAAGCCGAGGAGAAGCGTGTTGACCCAGGCCGCCAACGAGGTCGCGGCGGCGATGCCGACATGGCCGAAGAAGGGGAACAGGGCAAGGGCGGCGCCGACATTGACCAGCATCGACACGACGCCGAACAGCATCGGCGTGCGCATGTCCTCGCGGGCGAAGAAGCCCGGCTGCAGCACCTTGATCGCCACGAAGGCGGGCAGGCCGACCGCATAGGCGGCGAGCGCCGGGGCCGTCCCCAGCGTGTCGGTGGCGGTGAAGGCGCCGCGCTCGAACAGCACCGAGATGATCGGCGCCGGAATGACGAAAAGGGCGACGGCGGCCGGCAGGGTCAGCGCCGCGGCGAATTCGATCGACCGGTTCTGGGTATGATGGGCGACGTCCGCCCGCCCTGCCCCCAGCGCCCGCGCCAGATCCGGCAGCAGCACGACGCCGATGGCGATGCCGACGATGCCGAGCGGCAGCTGGTAGAGCCGGTCGGCATAATAGAGCCACGGTATGGCGGCCGGCTGCATCGAGGCGATGATGGTGCCGACGACGATGTTGATCTGCACCACGCCGCCGGCCAGCACGCTGGGGCCGGCAAGCCTCAGCAGCCGGCGGACGCCGGCGGTCCAGCGCGGCCAGCGCAGGCGCAGCGACACCCCGGCCCGCCGGCAGGCGACGAGCAGCAGGGCGAGCTGCAGCACGCCGCCGATGCTGATCGCCGCGGTCAGCGCCACGCCGGCGAACACCGTCTCCAGTTCGCCGGTGAAGAAGATGAAGATCAGCGCGGCGATCAGCACCGTGTTGAGGATGGTCGGCGAGAAGGCCGCCGCGGCGAAGCGGCCGACGCTGTTGAGGACGCCCGACAGCAGCGACACCACCGACACCAGCGCCAGATAGGGGAAGGCGATGCGGCTCAGCATCACCGTCAGGTCGAACTTGTCCGGGTCGGCGGAGAAGCCCGGCGCCAGCGCGTAGGTCAGCCAGACCATGGCAATCTCGGCGACGACGGTGAAGACGAGCAGCGCCAGCGCCAGCGCCGCCAGCGATTCCTCGGCGAAGCGCCGTGCGGCGGCCTCGCTGTCGCTCTCCAGCGTGCGGGCGAAGATCGGCACGAAGGCCGACTGGAAGGCCCCCTCGGCAAAGAGGCGGCGGAACAGGTTGGGCAGGCGCTGCGCCACGAAATAGGCTTCCGCCACCGGCCCGGTGCCGAGCGCGGCGGCGATGAACATGTCGCGGACGAAGCCGAGAATGCGGCTCGACGCCGTGGCGCCGCCGACGGTGGCGAAATTGCGCAGAAGGCTCACGAGCCGCGCCTCCAGGCTGCGAAGCGGGATCGGGATGCAGGACGCCCGGCGGCGCACCCCACCCCCGCCCTCCCCACAAGGGGGAGGGAGCGGTCGGCGGGGGTCCCGGGCCGCCGCGCCTCAGGCGCGAAAACGGAAAACGACATCGGTCGGCACACCCGGTCCCAATCCTCCCCGACAGCCGGGGAGCGCCTCTGCGGACGGCTCACGCCGGCACGCTGCGGCGCGCCGGCTTCGTCTCGGCGGCGCGGTCGCCGGCAAAGGCCTCGGCGAGGCGCCGGCGGATCGTCGCCTCGCGATTGGCGTTGGCGATCTTGTGGCCGATCAGGTCGGTCACATAGAAGACGTCGACCGCCCGCTCGCCGAAGGTCGCGACATGCGCCGAGGCGATGTTGAGGTTGAGGTCGGAGAGGACGCGCGTCAGGTCGTAGAGAAGGCCCGGCCGGTCGAGGCCGGAGGCCTCGATGGCGGTGAACTGGTTCGACCAGGAATTGTCGATGACGATGCGCGTCTCGACCTGGAAGGGCTTGTAGCGCGGCTTCACCTGCGTCGCGACGCGCTGCGGCAGCTGGATGTCGCCCGACAAGGCCTGCTCGATCAGCGTGCCGATGCGGCCGGCGCGCCGCTCTTCGTCCTCGCCGGTATCGAATTCGCGCGTCACGAAGATGGCGTCGAGGGCGAGGCCGTCGGTGGTGGTGAAGATCTGCGCATCGACGATATTGGCGCCGGCGAGCGTGCAGGCGCCGGCGATCACCGACAGAAGGCGCGGATGGTCGGGCGCCAGCACCGTCACCTCGGTGATCTCCTGGAAGGCATGCAGCGTCACCGCCGTGGCGAGCTGCCGGCCCTCCGCCTCGGTGCGGCGGATCAGCTCGGCATGGGCCAGCTTGCGCGGCAGGTCGACGCGCAGCAGATAGGCCGGATAGTGCCGCTCGGCATAGCGGCGGCGTTCCTCGTCCGGCCATTCGGCCAGCGCCTCGACCAGTTCGTCGCGGGCATCGGCGACGCGCACGTCGCGCGCCACCTGGCTGTAGCCGCCGGTCAGCACCGGTTCGGTCTCCCAGTAGAGCGAGCGCAGCAGCTGGCCCTTCCAGCCGTTCCAGACGCCCGGCCCGACGGCGCGGATGTCGGCGATCGTCAGCGTCAGCAGCAGCTTCAGCCGCTCCAGGTTCTGTACCGTGGCGGCGAAGTCGAGGATCGTCTTGCGGTCGTTGAGGTCGCGCGACTGGGCGACCTGGCTCATCAGCAGATGATGCTCGATCAGCCAGGCGACGGTCTCGGTCTGCTCCGGCGTCAGGCCGAAGCGCGGCCCGAGCCGCCGCGCCACCCGCGCCCCGGCGACGGAGTGATCCTCCGGCCGGCCCTTGGCGATGTCGTGCAGGAAGACGGCGACGTAGAGGACGACGCGGTCCGGCTCCTTCAGCGTCGGCACGACCTCGTTGGCGAGCGGATGCTCGTCGCCGAAGCTGCCGCGCTCGATCCGGGAGAGATATCCGACGGCACGGATCAGGTGCTCGTCGACCGTATAGTGATGATACATGTTGAACTGCATCATCGCGACGATCTTGCCAAAATCGGGGACGAAGCGGCCGAGGACGCCGGTCTCGTTCATCGGCCGCAGCACCGCCTCCGGGTCCTTGCGCGTCGTCAGCACCTCCAGGAACAGCCGGTTGGCCTCGCGATTGTCGCGCAGGGCGGCGTCGATGAGGCGCAGCGAGCGGGTGATGCGCTGCGTCGCGTCGGGATGGAAGGCGAGGTCGTATCTGTCGGCGAGGTGAAAGATGCGGATGAGGTTCACCGGATCGCGCGCGAACACCTCCGCATCGGCGACATTGATGCGGTCATTGTCGACGATGAAGTCGAACGAGCCGGGGATCGAGCGGATGCGGCGGCGCCGCGGGCCGAAGAAGCGGTTGAGCCCCGGCGCCTTCTTGATGTGGTTCTCCTCCAGCGCGGCGCAGAAGATGCGCGTCAGGTCGCCGACATCCTTGGCGACGAGGAAATAGTGCTTCATGAAGCGCTCGACGTCCTTCATGCCGGGATGCGAGGTGTAGCCGAGGCGCTCGGCCATGCCGCGCTGCAGGTCGAAGGAAAGACGCTCCTCGGCGCGGCCGGTCATGAAGTGCAGGTGGCAGCGCACCGACCACAGGAAGGCCTCCGCCTTGCGGAAGAGGTTGAGCTCCGGCCGCGAGAACAGGCCGGCGCCGACGAGATCGTCATTGCTGTGGACGCGGAAGGCGTATTTGGCGATCCAGAACAGCGTATGCAGGTCGCGAAGGCCGCCCTTGCCGTCCTTGACGTTGGGCTCGACGAGATAGCGCGAGGCACCCTGGCGCCGGTGGCGCTCGTCGCGCTCGGCGAGCTTGGCGGCGGCGAATTCGGCCGCCGTCCCCTTCACTACCTCGGCATCGAAGCGGAGCGCCAGCGTGTCGAACAGGGCGCGCTCGCCGCAGATCGGCCGCGCCTCGAGGATCGAAGTGCGGATCGTCATGTCGGAGCGGGCGAGGCGGATGCACTCGTCGATGCTGCGCGCCGCGTGGCCGACTTTGAATCCCATGTCCCACAGCAGGTAGAGGATCCGCTCCACGACCTTGCCGCCGCGGGGGGTCTGGCGCGCCGGCAGGAGAAACAGGAGGTCGATGTCCGATCCCGGCGCCAGCTTGCCGCGGCCATAGCCGCCGGTCGCTACCACCGCCATGCGCGCCGGGCCGCCGCGGCCCTCGGTGACCGCCTCGGCGTGATCGTGAATGATACCGATCACCGCATCCATGAGGCCGGAAAGGCGGACGGCGCACTGCGTGCCGTTGCCGTCCTGCATCAGCCGCGCCTCGGCGGCGGCGCGCCCCTCGGCGACGGCGCGCTTCAGTTCGGCGAGCACGGCGGCGCGCCCTTCGGGCGTCGCGCCATGGCGTTCATCGAGGGCGGCGATGGCGGCGCCAAGCGCCTGGGCGTCGACCAGCGGGTCGGGCGGCGAAAGCGGCTTGATCATCAGATCCGGCGTTGCGGGATTGCCTGCC
>CAZAAW010000014.1:0-61987 GCA_964483325.1 uncultured Hyphomicrobiales bacterium | reverse complement strand
CAGAATGCTAGCGAACCGTAGCGATCAGCAGTATGGCGGACCCTCCCTCCGCCATACTGCTTCGCTGACGCGCTTCGCAGGATTGGCGGCCCCCTTCGATCATCGTCTGGCCGCCCGCGCATTGTATTCCAGCGCGACACCGATCCAGAAAGACAAATCCTTATCGGCCAGCGTTTCTCCGGCCACTTCCAGCCACCCCGCCCCATAGGGCGGCCAGTACCCATTTCCGCCGGCCTCGCGCCAGGACGGGCCAGCAGTTCGCGGCTCCGCCCGGGATCGACGCGGACCAGGAGGCAGCCGTGCTTGAGCGTGGCCACGACCATCCTGTCGTTGACCATGAAGGACAAGCCGCCGAACATCGATATTTCGCGGGTCGACGGCTCGCCCGAGAGGGCGGCGCGGATGCGGGCCGCCAGAAGCGTATGTTCGCGCGCTGCGACTGGCCTGCTACTGCTGGTCCGGCGGGGCATAGGAGAGGCGGTCGAACATCAGCAAGCTGTCGGCGATGGCGCCGTCGCGGACGGTGAAATACTCGGCGGCCGGGGTCGTGCTGGTCACCGCGGTCTGCGGGTAGTAGATCAGCGCCACGTGATCTCCCTCCACAAAACTGGCCACGTCGGCAATCCCGGTCAGGCGTGGGACGAACCGCGCCAGATAGTCTCGGTACGCATCCTTTCCGAGCGCACCGCCCGGCGTTTGACATACGAAATTCTCGGAGACGAGCGTCATTGCCTGGTCGATGTCGCCGCCGGTCCACGCCCGGTGATACTCCAGCACGATATCAAGGGGGGCTGGGCGAATTGTCTGCGTCATGGCGTGCTCCCATCATGTTGGCCGGCCAAGGGCGCCGCCTGTTTCGAGCGGAACCCAGTCGTCCCGGCCAGGGTCGCCGCCGGGAGCGGCGATCCGCAGCCGCGACAGAAAGTGTCCCCATCCGTCGGCATGTCCCGCCAGCGCGGTTTCAGGCAGGTCGGAATGCGTGAGATCGACGCGCGTGCCACGCGCGGTCGGGGTCAGTGTGAAGGACACCCTGGAGACCCCCGGCGGCAGAGCCGGGTTGCCCGAAATGCCCCAGGAGACGACGACGCGGCGCGGCCGTTCGACTTCCAGATATTCGCCCCGTATCGCGTAGCCGGCGATATCCACCGAGAACTCTCCGCCAACATGCGGATCGAGCGCGGCGTGCTGTCCCATCCACGCCGTCATTCCGGCTTCGGTGACGAGGTAGTCGAATACGTCGTCGGGTCGGGCGTCGATCTCGATCGAGGTGGAATATTCAGCCATCGCGCCCACCTTTTCCCGACTCGACCGCGGCCTTGAGCGCGGCGAGCCTGGTCGGCCAGAATTCATCGAGATACGTCCGCACGACGGCAAGCCCGTCGGTCTCGACGGAGAACAAATGAAGCTTCCCGGCTCTGGTGCAGCGGGCCAGACGCGCGGCGCGCAGCACCCCCAGATGGTGGGAAGTCATCTGCTGAGACAATCCGACCTCTTCCGCAATCTGACCCACTGAGCGGGGCCCGGCGCGGACCACCGCCAGGATCGCCCGGCGATTTGCGTCGGCGATGGCGCGAAGAGCACGATCAAGGTCATGCGCGGCATTCGCATGCATCAAGGGCCGTCCTGAAGTCAGGCCCTATTCATACAAATATCCGTTTGTATGTCAAGGCGGCGTCGATGCCGTTCAGCCTGCGCGAGTGCGACAGACACCGCCAGCCTTTCGGCCCGACTGGCTCTCCAACACCGTTGCTGGCACCGGGCTTCGTTTGGGGCGAGCCTTACCCCTCTGGCTTTTGGCACAGAAGAACCACCCACGCTGCCGAGCCTTGCGGTTGACGCATCTCCGGCGTGAATCCGGCTTTCTCTGCCGCCGACCACACTGCATCCGGGTCTCTTGCCGTAAACAGATCCGCCGGCATTCCCATGCGGTCCATTTGCGCCTTGGGCAGGAACCCGACCGCCAGCAGGCCGCCCGGCTGGAGGCAGCGGTGAAGTTCTTGAAACCCCTGGTCCAGCGATTTCCAGAAATAAACCGTGTGCACCGTGACGGCCTTGGTGAAGACCCCATCCGGGAAGGGCAATGCCTCCACCTCGCCGAGGAGGAAGGTCGCGCGTCCTGCCGTTCGCGCCAGGGAAAACCGACGATCTGCAGCGGCCACCGCATCGGCCGATCGATCGACACCAACCAGCGAGGCGCTCCCGTCGAGGAGGCGCTGGATGTTGCCGCCGCCGCCGAACCCGATCTCCAGCACCCGGTCGATCGGCTGGAGATCCAGCTGATCCAGAGCGAACGCATTGGCGCGCGCGTTGCCCCGGTTCATGCCGCGGCGGACAAGCCAACCTGCGATGCCGCGAGGGTGAGAAAGCTGTTCCGCAATGAATCGTGGCGGCATCTGCGCTCTCCTGAGTCAGCCTCTCGCTTGTTCCGGCAGCGTTGGGCGTGATCCCGCGGCTCCTCTTCTCCAGATCTGTGGACGGCTCGACTGAGTGTCGGTCCTAAGAAGTGGGGCTTGCTAGCGACCCTGAGTTGAGTGTTGGAGAACGCTCGCCCCATCGAAGCGATTTACACCGAAGAAGATAAAGCGTCGCGCCGCGTCTTTTCCTCCTCGCTATCAAGCCATAGCGTCATCTCATCATGATGTCAGAGGGATTAGGTTCTGTGGCTACGGAGCAGGAGGAAGAGGCCGTCAGTGAGCGGCTGCTGGCCACGATCGGCCGATACGTTTTGGGCTTCCAAGCACTGGAGAATATCATTGAGCAGAGCCTTGATCTGCTTTGGGGACTGGACAAGCACTATGAAAATAGTCGTCGGCTAGCCGTGATGACCAACCAGCAGAAGGTCGACGCGTGGCTGAATGAGTTTCGCAAGAATCCACTGAACGCTCGCGGACGAAGTCGCTCGGACTGGGTTGAGCGTTTTGAGCAACTTGTTGTGAGGCTGCACTTGGAGCGCCAACGGCGGAATAGTATCCTACACTCCCAGTATCTTTATGACTTCATAAAAATTGGCTATCCCGTATTGCAGATCGACCGACGTGGCAGGAACATCGATTGGAACGACAAGCGCCAGGAGGAATTGCTCGGCCAGCTGGCGACGTTGCTTGTCGATGCGGGGCATGCCCGCATACAGATCCTACACGATGTCGGGGCCGTTCAAGGCGGCGCGTGGCAACCTTAGACGTCGCCGGTTGGCGAATTCTGAAACAGCTGTCGAGATCGAAGTAGCGACATTGGCCGCCCTTTCTCCAGTTCGCTTCCGTCCACAGCCGAATGCCGTCGCCACGAACAGCGATCCGAACGACCTTGGTTTAGCGGCGGCTAAGGGATGCGTGAGATGGAGGGTAAAACCATTCGGCCGGCGGCGCCGACGCCGGGGGCATCAGAGCAGCGCTGCCACCCTTCGGGCCGTTGCCTTGGCGGACCATGGGTTCTGGCCGGTCACCAGGCGGCCGTCGATGGTGGTCTTGGAGACGAAGGGCAGAAGCGCCTTCTCGTAGAGCGCACCGCGCCGTTTCATTTCTTCCTCGGCGTTGTAGGGCATCTTTGCTGCCACCCCGGCCAGGATTTCTTCCCGCCAGGAGAAGCCGGTGAGATGCTTGCCGGCGACGAGGCGGCTGCCGTCCGACAGGGTCGTGTTGAGGAGGCCGCAATAGCCGTGGCAGACCGAGGAGACGATGCCGCCGCGCTCCCATATGGCGCGCGTGATCCGTTGCAGCCCCTCGCTGTCGGGGAAATCCCACATCACGGCGTGGCCGCCGGTGAAGTAGATCGCGTCGTAGTCGGCCGGGTCGATCTCGTCCGGGCTGGCGGTCGAGGACAGCAGCGCCATGCGCTCCCCGTCGGCGAGCCACGCCCTGGCCGAGGCGTCCAGAAGCGGCCATTTCAAGGTGCGCGGCTCGAGCGGCGAGGCGTCGCCCTTCGGCTGACGATGCGCTGCTGGAAACCCCTCGCGGCGAAGATGTCCCAGGCATGCGTCAGCTCCGACAGCCACAGGCCGGTCGGCTCCGAGAGGTCGGCATAATGGGCGACATTGCTGACGACGTGGAGAATGCTCCTGCTCATCCGGTGGGACCTTTTCGCATGCCCCGGCTGGCCGCGGCGTAATCTGAAGAAGACGTGGACACTTCGTCTGCCCTATTGGCGCGGCGGCGTATCGTGCAGCGCATCGTCTTGGCCGACGTCGCTTGCTTCGGATGTGGCATCGGCCGTGTCCGCTGGCGGTTCGTCGATGTCGGCGGTGGCTGGCGTGTCCGGTGGGGCGGCCGGTTCGGTGCCGTCGGCGCTCTCCGCCGTCGCGGCGGGCGGTGATGGTTCGGGCACGCCGACATTGGGGTCGGCCGGGTCGAGCGGTTCCGGCGTCAGGACGGCGCCGAGCTGGGCCGTGGCGCCGAGGTCGAAGTCCACTCTTCCTTCCGGCGCCGGCGCGCCCCGCTGGCGCAGGCGCCAGAGGATGAAGCCGGCGAGAGCGGCCTGGACGAGCGCCGTGAAGGCGAAAAGGCCGCCCGGGCCGGCAAGGCCCATCAGCAGCGACGCGGCGATGGGGCCGATGGCCGAGCCGAAGCCGTTGGCGAGGAGAAGGCCGGCCGAGGTCTCGACATAGGCCTGCCGGTCGGCATGATCATAGGCGTGGGCGGCGGCGATGGCATAGGCGGGCAGCAGCGTCGCGCCGATGAAGGCGGCAAGGACGAGGAGCGCTGTCCGGCCGAGCGGCAGCAGCGCCGCGGCGACGCCGACGACGGCGGCGACGACGAGGATGCCGAGGAGGACGCGGCGCCGGTCGAGGCGGTCGGAATAATGGCCGAGCGGCCATTGCAGCGCCGCGCCGCCAATGACGGCGATGGTCATGAAGATCGCCGCGTCGTTGGGCGACAGGCCGCGCCCGGTGGCGAAGATGGTGCCGAGCGACCAGAACGAGCCGGTGGCGAGGCCGATCAGCGTGACGCCGACCATGCCGACCGGCGAGCGGGCATAGAGCTCGCGCGGCCGGAAGCGCACCAGGGCGATCGGTGCCGGCTGCGCCGAGCGCGTCAGCACCACCGGGATCGTGGCAAGGACGATCGACAGGGCGCCGATGACGAAGAGCTGGAAGCCGGCGATCTCGCCGACGGTGGTCAGCATCTGGCCGCCGGCAAGGGCGACGAAGTTGACGACGATGTAGCTGGAGAAGACGAGGCCGCGCGTCTCGTTGGTGGCGCGGTCGTTGAGCCAGCTCTCGATGACCAGATAGAGCCCGGCCAGGCAGGCGCCCATCACGGCGCGCAGCAGGATCCACGGCCAGGGCGCCACCGCCAGCGGCAGGATCAGCGCCGTGGCGGTCGCCAGGGCGATCATCGCCGCGAAGGCGCGGATATGGCCGGAGCGCAGGATGACGAAAGGCCCGGCCAGGCAGCCCAGGACGAAGCCGACATAATAGGCCGAGCCGAGGGCGCCGAGTTCGGCGACGCTGAACGCCTCGGCGGCGCCGCGCAGCGGGACGACGGTCTGCAGCAGCCCGGCGCCGACAAGCAGCAGGCCGACGCCGATGAGAAGGGACGTCACCGGCCTGAACACATCCGCCATGGCTTGCCCGCTGCTCCTTTTCCTACGGGGGAGAATGTCGCCTTTCGCCTGCCGATGTCACGGGCGATCGCCGGCTGACGGGGCGGCGGTCATCTCCGGACGGCCGACACAAGCAGCAGCGTCGGCCGCTCCAGTTCCTGGGCCAGCGCCGGCATCGCCTCGACCTGCCCGGGCGTCGGCGCGAATTCCTCGATTTGGCGCAGGTCGAAGCCCGTCCCGATCAGCGTGTTGAGCGTCGTGGCGAGGGTGCGGTGGTGCTTCACGACGCCTTTGACGAACCAGTCCGTGCGGCGTTCGCCCTCCATCGCATAGCCATTGACCGGCCAGGTCCTGCGGCCGTCCTCGTCCAGCAGCCAGCGCGGGTTGGCGGCGGCCATGAAGATCGGGTGTTCGATGATGAAGACCAGAGCGCCGCCGGGCACCAGCGCCATGGCGATCGTCCGGATCAGGCGCCGGAAATCCGCGACGTAGTGAAAGGCGAGGGCGCTGTAGACCAGGTCGAAGGGGGCCTCGGGCAGCTCCAGCGTGTCGAGATCGGCGATGCGGTAGACGATGCCGGGATCGTCGGTCCAGGCGCGCGCCCGGGCGATCATGTTCTGCGACAGGTCGAGGCCGAGCACCGAGGCGGCGCCTTGCTGGCGAAACCAGCGCGACGCCCAGCCGAAGCCGCAGCCGAGATCGGCGACGCGCTTGCCCGCCACATCCGGCAGCATGCGGCGGATGGCCGGCCATTCCGGTGCGCCGTCCAGCCCCTCCACCTGGCGGGGAAGCTGGCTGTAGCCGGCGAAGAAGGCGGGATCGTCATAGATATTCTGTGCCATGGTCATCTCGGAAAGGCCGCCGGCGCGCCGGCGTCCAACGCAGGGAGCATGTCGATGGAGATAGCACGAGCCGGCTCGCGCCCGTCGGGCAAGGGGCCGGAGAGCTGGTTTACCGGCGCGGTGCGGATTGATCCGCTGTTCAACGGCTTCGATCCGGCGCGGGTGCAGGGGGCGCATGTCACCTTCGAGCCGGGCGCCCGCACCGCCTGGCACACGCATCCGCTCGGCCAGACGCTGATCGTCACCTCCGGCGTTGGCCGGGCGCAGCGCTGGGGCGGCCCGGTGGAGGAAATCCGCCCCGGCGACGTCGTCTGGTTCCCGCCCGGCGAGAAGCACTGGCACGGCGCGGCGCCGACGACGGCGATGACCCATATCGCGCTGCAGGAAGTGCAGGACGGCGAGGTCGTCGACTGGCTGGAGAAGGTCTCCGACGAGCAGTACGGCGTCTAGCCGCGCGCGCTACTGCGCCGGTTCGGCATCGCGGCGCAGCACCGTCGCGGCGGTGATGTCGCCGCCTCTCTTGAGGATGCGGAACTGCGGCGCGTCGCTCTGCGAGAAGGTCAGCCGCAGGACATAGGCATAGTCGTTCCTGCCGGGGAAGGCCTGATAGATGAGGTTGTAGCTGCCGTTCGGCACCAGGACGCCGCGCGTCGCGAAAAGCGTGCCGACCTGCAGCGGCCCGGTGACGGAGAACGGCACCTGCACCGCCCATAGCGCCTGCGGGTCCGGTCCGGCGAAGGGCGCCAGCTCGACCTCCATCCGGCACGCGCCGTCGTGATCCGGCACGCCGAAGGCGACGAGCCGCTCTGACCAGGCGAAGCCCTGCGCCACATGCGCGTCGGTCCACAGAAGGGCGGTCGTGGGACCGTCGGCCTGGACCAGCACCTGCGCGTAGTCGATCGACAGCGGGAAATCCGCCAGCATCATCCCTGATCTCCCCGGCTCCGCTGTCTGGGCCAGGCCCGCCAAGCACATTGCGTGTAGCGGCATCATAGCAGCCGCCGGACCTTCGGCGCGGCCGCATCCCCACCGGCGCTCATCTGGGCAGCTTCTGCCTCCCCTGAAGGCGATCCGGCCGGCCGGCGTCCTCCGGCGCGGCGCGGTGGCATCTGCCTTGCAAAACAGGGGCGTACCGATGCGGCCTGTTAATCGAGGTGTTGATGCCCAGCCAGACGACTTACGCAACCGTCATCCTGCGGAGGCCGCAGCTCGTGCCTCTGCTGGTGCTCATGGTCCTGGTCATGACCGGCATGGGCATCGTCGCGCCGATGCTGTCGCTCTATGCCCGCGAATTCGGGGCGAGCGGCACCTTTCTCGGCATGATGATCACGCTGTTCGGCATCGGCCGGCTCGTCTCCAACGTGCCGGCCGGCATCTTGTCGGAGCGCTTCGGCCGCCGCCCTTTTCTCTGCCTCGGGCCGGCGCTGATCGCCATCGGCGCCGCCGGCGCGGCGCTGGCGACGAGCTTCGAGGCGCTGCTTGCCTGGCGCTTCGTGCAGGGGGTCGGCTCCGGCATCTACATGACAGTCTCGGCGACTGTGCTGGTGCAGGTCACCCGGCCCGGCGAGCGCGGCCGGATGCTGGCGCTCTACCAGGCGTCGCTGCTGCTCGGCGCCGGCATCGGCCCGGCGATCGGCGGCTTTCTCGCCAGCCGCTGGGGCTATGCGGCGCCCTTCTGGGCCTTCGCCGCGGTCGGCGCCGCCGGCTTCCTGTTCGCGCTCCTCGCCTTCGAGGAGCCGGAGGACGATCCGCCGGATCCCGCCGCAGCGCCGCAAAGCGGCCCGCCGGTCTCCGTCGCCGGCCTGCTGACGCAATTGCCCTTCCTGCTCCTCTGCCTCATCACCTTCGGCGTCTTCTTCACCCGCACCGGATCGCAATGGCTGCTCATTCCGCTGCTCGGCGAGGACACGCTGCATCTTTCGGTCGACCTCATCGGCATCGCCCTGTCGGTGATCTCGGTCGCCAATTTCCTCATGCTGGTGGTGGTCGGCCCGGCGATCGACCGCTACGGGGCGCGTACCGTCACCGTCTATTCGACGCTGCTGACGGCGGCCGCTCTTGCCCTCGTCGCCCTCAGCGGCAGCCAGGCGGGCTTCTGGTGCGGCATGGTGCTGCTCGGCATCGCCGCCGGCTTCAACGGCCCGTCGGTGGCGGCTGCGCTCGCCAACCATGTGCCGCCGGGGCTCTACGGGCCGGCCATCGGCCTGCAGCGCGCCGTGGGCGACACCGGCTATGTGCTGGCGCCGATCCTCGTTGGGCTGCTGTTCGACTTCACCGGCATCGGCAGCGCCGGAGCGCTGCTGCTCAACGCCGCCCTGATGCTCGGCTCCGGCCTCATCTTCGGGCTGGCGTCGCGGCGGCGGCGGACGTGATGAGGCTCCTGCCGGCGGCGGGGGGCGCGCCGGCAGGAAGCAGGGTCTAGAAGGAAGGAAGCGGCGACGGTCCCTGCGGGAACAGGCCGTGCTTGTCGAGGAACTCGATCATCAGCCGGTCGAACAGCCAGGGCTGCTCCAGCTGGCAGGCATGGCCGGCGCCCGGCAGCACCCGCATCTCGCAGTCCTTCACCCGCGCCTTGAGGTCGTAGGCCGACTGGTGCGCCGAATCCTCGCTGCCGCTGAGGATGATCATCGGGCAGGCGATCTTGTCGTGATGCCCGTCCGGGTCGGGGCGCATCAGCGCCTCGAACTGGTAGATGATCGTCTCGACATCGGCATAGTCGTTCCGCTCGGCGAAAAGGTTGGCGAAATAATGCGCCAGCGGCGTCGCGCGGAAGCTGGCGCTGAGGTCCTGGAACACATAGTCCCAGCGGAAGCCGATGCCCTGTTCGCTGTAGGCCTTGATGCGCCGCGGCGCGAACTCCTTCTTCGGATTGTAGCCGGTGCCGCAGACGACGATCGCCTTGGTCTGCTGCGGGCGGAGATTGTGCATGTGGGGTACGATCGACGAGCCCACCGAACAGCCGGCGAGGATCGCCGGTTCGCCGGGGAAGGCCTCGTCGATCGCCTCCCAGCAGGCTTCTGCCATATCTTCCATCGTCAGGCCGGCATCGGCCTTCGGGGACCGGCCGTAGCCGGGAATGTCGATGGCCATGCACCGGTACCAGGTCGACAGATGCGCCATCTGGAATAACCAGCACGACTGATCCATCGGGTTCGGATGCACGAACGCCAGGACCGGCCCGGTGCGGCCGGCGCGCTCGTAATAGAGGGGCCCGTGGATGTGGCTCGCCATTGATCTCTCCTTAGCTGAGATGTCCGCTCCGCCGCCCGGGCCTGGCGGCAGGGCGGGGAGCATGGCGGACGGTCAGCAAATTCCGTGCCCTGCCGGCGGCGCGGCAGCCACGCCGCGGAAAGCCGGCGGCCATGCTTCCGCCGCAGGAGACGGGCGGCCCGCAGCGGCCGGCCCGTAAAGCCGCCGCTTAACACTGCGATGCCGGCAAACTAATCGCCTGCCCAGCGTTTGATGCGCGGCGCGGTGCGGCTCACTGCTCCCCGATCCCCTCGGGAGAAGGCGTCCGACTTGGCACGCACCTTGCTCCCCTCCTGGCAAAGGGCCGGACATCCGGCATGCCTCGACGGAGATCATCCATGGACCGACGTACATTCCTCAAGGCGGGTGCCGCGGCCGTGCTGCTGCCGGCGGCCTTGCCGCGCATCGCAGCCGCCGCCGATGAAAAGGTGCTGCGCGTCGCGATGACCCTCAGCGACATCCCGCTGACCACCGGGCAGGCGACGCAGGGCGGCGAAGGCATCCGCTTCATCGGCTACACGCTCTACGACACGCTCTTCCGCTGGGACCTCACCCAGACCGAGCGGCCGGCCGAGCTCGTCCCGTCGCTCGCCGAGCGCTACGAGGTCGACGACGCCACCCAGACGACCTGGACCTTCTACCTGCGCCGCGGCGTCAAGTTCCACGATGGCTCCGACTTCAATGCCGATGCGGTGATCTGGAACCTCGACAAGCTCACCAACAAGGATGCGCCGCAGTTCGACCAGTCGCAGGCAACGCTGGCCGGCAGCTATTTCGTCGGCGTCACCGGCTACGCCAAGATCGACGACTACACGGTGAGCGTCACCACGGCGGCGCCGGACTCGATGTTCTTCTATCGCGTCGCCAACATCGCCATGTCCTCGCCGGCGCACTGGGAGGCGGTCGGGCGCGACTGGCAGAAATTCGCCCAGCATCCCTCCGGCACCGGACCCTTCAAGCTGGAGAGCTTCGTGCCGCGCGAGCGCGCCGAGCTGCTGAGGAACCCCGACCACTGGAACGCCGACCGCATCCCCAAGGTCGACCGGCTGACGCTGTTCGCCATGCCCGACGCGACGACCCGCGTCGCGGCGCTGCTGTCCGGTCAGGTCGACTGGGTCGAGGCGCCGCCGCCCGACGCGCTGCCGCGCCTGCAGCAGTCCGGCATCGACATCTACAGCAAGGTCTATCCACATATCTGGCCGTACTGGCTGAGCTTTTCGGAGGACTCGCCCTTCCTCGACATCCGCGTCCGCCAGGCGGCCAATCTCGCCATCGACCGTGACGGGCTGGTGCAGTTCCTCGGCGGCATGGCAAAGCCGGCTAAGGGTTTCGTCGATACCAGCAGCCCGTGGTTCGGCAACCCGACCTTCGACGTCCGCTACGACCCGGACGAGGCGATGCGGCTCCTGGCCGAGGCCGGCTACGGCCCCGACAAGCCCTGCAAGGTGACCTTCCTCACCTCGCAGGCCGGCTCCGGCCAGATGCAGCCGGTGCCGATGAGCGAGTTCGTCCAGGAGAATCTCAACGCCGTCGGCTTCGACGTGTCGATCGAGGTGGTCGACTGGGAATCGCTACGCGCCCGCCGCGCCCACCGCGCCGACGGCGCCGACAACAAGGGCGTCTACGGCCTCAACAACAGCTGGGGCATCGCCGATCCCGATTTCGGCTTCCTCAGCGTCACGATGTCGAACCGCGCGCCGCCCAACGGCAACAACTGGGCCCTCTACAGCGACCCCAAGGCCGACGAGCTCGGCAAGGCGACGACGCTCGCCTTCGAGCCGGCGGAGCGCGATGCCGCCATCGCCCGGCTGCACGAATACATCGTCGACCAGGCCGTCTGGCTGCTCGTCGTCCACGACCTCAACCCGCGCGCCCTGGCGCACAAGGTGAAGGGCTTCAACCCGCCGCAGAGCTGGTACGTCGACCTGGCGGTCATCGACATCGAGGCCTAGCGACGATGCTTCTCTTCTCGCTGCGCCGCCTTCTCTATGTGCTGCCGATCGTCATCGGCGTGTCGCTGATCTGCTTTGCGCTGGTCTATCTGGCGCCGGGCGATCCGGCGAGCGCCATGATCCCCGACAACACGCCGGCGGCGCTGGCGGACGAGATCCGCGCCGCCTACGGCTTCGACAAGCCTCTGCCGGTCCAGTACCTCCTGTGGCTGTGGCATGTGGCGACCGGCGATTTCGGCCAGTCGCTCGCCTCGCGCCGGCCGGTGATCGGCGAGGTGCTGCCGGCCATGGTCAATACGCTGAAGCTTGCCGGCGGGGCGATCCTGCTTGCCTGCGTGATGGGCGTCGGGTTGGGAACGCTCGCCGCCTACCGTGTCGGCAGCCTTGCCGACCGGGCCATCAGCTCGGTCGGCATCGCCGGCATGTCGGTGCCGCAATACTGGGTCGGCCTGATGCTGATCGTCGTGTTTGCCGTCGAGCTCGGCGTGCTGCCGGCGACCGGCATGGGCGATCCGTCGAAGGATTCCTTCTCCGTCCAGCTGGCGCACCTGATCCTGCCGACGATCACGCTGGCGACGGTGCCGGCCGGCATCATCGCCCGCTCCGTCAGGTCGACGGTGTCGGAGGTGCTGCAGCAGGAATTCGTCCAGGCGCTGCATGCCCGCGGCCTGCGCACGCTCGGCACCTTCCTCCATGTCGCTAAGAACGCCGCCCCGGCGGTGCTGGCGGTGATGGGCCTCCAATTCGCCCATCTCCTCGGCGGCTCCATCCTGGTCGAGACGGTCTTCGCCTGGCCGGGGACTGGCTACCTCCTCAACAACGCGATCTTCATGCGCGACCTGCCGGTGATCCAGGGGACGGTGCTGCTGCTGGCGCTGTTCTTCGTGGTGATCAACCTCCTGGTCGACCTCCTGCAGATGGCGTTCGACCCGCGCTTCAAGCGCGCCCGTGGCGGAGGCATCTGACATGGTCGACAAAGCTCTCGACATGACCGCTCCGGCCGCCGCGGCGGACGGCACGGCGGTCGTCCGGCGCCCCGCCACCTTCCTCGGCGGCGTCCTCAGGCGCCTGTCGCGCGATCCGGTGACGATCATCTGCGCCGTCATCCTTGCCATCATCGTCCTGGCGGCGATCTTCGCGCCGCTGATCGCCCCCGCCGATCCGTTCAAGACCAGCATGGTGCAGCGGCTGAAGCCGCCGGGCACGCCGGGCCACATCCTCGGCACTGACGAGCTCGGCCGCGACCTCCTGACCCGCATCATCTATGGCGGCCGCCTGTCGCTCCTGATGGGCTTCCTCCCGGTTCTGGTCGCGACGCTGATCGGCGGCGCCCTGGGCATCCTCGCCGGCTTTGCCGGCGGCTGGGTCAACACCGCCATCATGCGCACCATGGACGTCTTCTACGCCTTTCCCTCCGTCCTCCTGGCGGTGGCGGTGTCGGGGGCGCTGGGCGGCGGCATGGTCAACGGCCTCATCTCGCTGTCGCTGGTCTTCATCCCGTCGATCGCCCGCATCTCGGAAAGCGTGACGATGCAGGTGCGCACGCAGGACTTCGTCGAGGCGGCGCGCGCCACCGGTGCCCGCGGCCATCAGGTGCTTGCCGGCCATGTCCTGAAGAACGTCTTCGGGCCGATCTTCGTCTACACGTCGAGCCTGATCAGCGTCTCCATCGTCATCGCCTCGGGCCTCAGCTTTCTCGGCCTCGGCGTCAGCCCGCCGGAAGCGGAATGGGGCCTGATGCTGAGCAACCTGCGCCAGTCGGTCTACGTGGCGCCGGTCAATGCCGTCCTGCCCGGCCTGATGATCTTCGTGACGTCCGTCTGCTTCAACCTGATGAGCGATGGGCTGCGCAGCGCCATGAACGTCAAGACCTGAGGGGAGCCCGCCATGCTCGGATTCATCACCAGAAGCCAGCGCGCCGGGCTCGGCCCGCCGCCGCAGGATGTCGGCGGCCCGCGCCAGCCGATGCTCATCGTCGACAGCCTGGTCAAGCACTTCAAGCTTGCCGACACGACGACCAGCCGCCGCCAGGTGGTGCGCGCCGTCGACGATATCGGCTTCACCGTCATGAAGGGCGAGACGCTCGGCATCGTCGGCGAGTCGGGCTGCGGCAAGTCCACCACGGCGCGGCTGCTGATGTGCCTCATCGCTGCCGATGCCGGCCGCATCGTGCTCGACGGCGAGGCTGTCGGCGATCCGCACGGCCTGACGGTGCGCCAGCTGCAGCGCTCGGTGCAGATGGTCTTCCAGGACAGCTATGCCTCGCTCAACCCGCGCCTGACCCTCCAGGACACGATCGCCTTCGGGCCGAAGGCGGCCGGGCGCGGCCGCGCCGCGGCAGTGGAGGCGGCACAGTCGGCGCTGCAGATGGTCGGGCTGCCGCCGCTCCTCTTCGCGACGCGCTATCCGCACGAGCTGTCGGGCGGCCAGCGCCAGCGCGTCAACCTCGCCCGCGCCCTGGCGATGAACCCGCGCATGCTGATCCTCGACGAGGCGGTGTCGGCGCTCGACAAGTCGGTCGAGGCGCAGGTGCTGAACCTCCTGCAGGATCTCAAGGAAAGCCTGTCGCTGACCTACATCTTCATCTCGCACGACCTCAATGTCGTGCGGCATATCAGCGACCGCGTGATGGTGATGTATCTCGGCAAGGTGGTCGAGGTCGGCCCCGTCGCCGGCATCTACAGCGCGGCGCGCCATCCCTATACGCAGGCCCTCCTGTCGTCGCGGCCGTCGATGGACCCGCAGCGGCGCCGCTCCGTGCCGCCGCTTTCCGGCGATCCGCCGAGCCCGATCGATCCGCCGAGCGGCTGCCGCTTCCGCACCCGCTGCAAGCTGGCCGAGTCGGTCTGCGCCGCCCGCGAGCCCATGCTTGCGGCGCAGGACGACGGCCATCTTGCCGCCTGCCATGCCGTGACCCCGGGCTCGGGCCACAGCCTTGCCCCCAGCGTGAACTAGACCCCATGGATCAGCTCGTCGCCACACCCGTTCCTCGCGCCGAAGCGCCGCCCCGTACCGAGGCCGGCGTCCTCGTCGATGTCCGCGATCTCAGGGTACGGCTCGTGTCGCGCGACGTCGACCTGACGCTGCTGCACGGCCTCACCTTCACGCTGAAGCAGGGCGAGGTGCTGTGCCTTCTCGGCGAATCCGGCTCCGGCAAGACGGTCGCCATGCGCTCGCTGATGCGGCTCCTGCCGAAGCACGCGCGCATCTCCGGCAGCATCCTGGTCGGCGGCGTCGACATCCTCGCCCTCAGGCCGCGCGAGCTGCCGGCGGTGCGCGGCGGGCTGATCTCGATGGTCTTCCAGGAGCCGGCCACCGCCCTCGATCCGGCCTTCACCATCGGCCACCAGATCGCCGAGACGATCCGCGCCCACGAGCCGGTGTCGCGCGGCGAGGCGCGCCGGCGGGCGCTCGATCTCCTGGAGATGGTGCAGGTGCCGTCGGCGGCGCGGCGGCTCGATGCCTATCCGCACGAGCTTTCCGGCGGCCTCCGCCAGCGGGCGATGATCGCCCTGGCGCTGTCGAGCCGGCCGAAGCTGCTTATCGCCGACGAGCCGACAACGGCGCTGGACGCCACCGTCCAGATCCAGGTCCTGCTGCTGCTGCGCGAATTGCAGCGCGAATTCGGCATGTCGACGATCTTCGTCACGCATGATGTCGGCGTCGCCTGCGAAATCGCCGACCGCGTCGCGGTGATGTATTCCGGCCGCTTCGTCGAGAGCGGCCCGATCGGCGAGGTCATCGCCGCACCGGCCCATCCCTATACCGCCGGCCTGCTGCATTCGGTCGTCAATTCCGACGACCGCGGCGGCCGCCTCAATCCCATTCCCGGCGCGCCGCCGGATCTCGCCGCCCTGCCGCCGGGCTGCAGCTTCGCGCCCCGCTGCAGCCTGGCGCGCAGCGAATGCGCCGCCGCGATGCCGGCGCTGGCGCCGGTCTCCGACGAGCACATGGCCCGCTGCGTCCTGGTCGCCGGCGCGGCGGCCCCGGCAGCCCTCCCATCCTGACAGGAGCAAGATGCAAATGACGAAGAACCTGGCGTTTCTGAGCATCGGCGAAGCCTCGCAGATGCTGCTAGCGAAAGAGATTTCGCCGGTCGAGCTTGTCGATGCCTTCCTCGACCGCATCGCCGCGGTCGACGGCACCGTCAAGAGCTACATCCTGGTCGATGCCGAGGGCGCCCGCGCCAAGGCGCGCAAGGCCGAGGCCGAGATCATGGCCGGGCGCTGGCGCGGGCCGCTGCACGGCATCCCCTATGGCGTCAAGGACAACTTCTTCACCAGCGGCATGCGCACCACGGCCAATTCGCGCGTGCTGAAGGACAATGTGCCGGATTTCGACGCGGCAGCGATCGAGAAGCTGACGCGGGCCGGCGCCATCCTGCTCGGCAAGCTCAATACCTGGGAATACGGCACCGGCCTCGGCGACGTCTATCACGACGCGCTCCATCCGCATGCCCGCAATCCGTGGAAGGACAATTACTTCACCGGCGGCTCCTCGACCGGCTCCGGCGCCGGCGTCGCCGCCGGCACGGCGATGTTCGCCCTCGGCTCCGATACCGGCGGCTCGATCCGCGCCCCGGCGGCGCATTGCGGCGTGCAGGGCCTGAAGCCGACCTACGGACTGGTCAGTCGCTACGGCATCCTGCCGAACTGCTGGTCGCTCGACGTCGCCGGGCCGCTCGCCTGGACGGTCGAGGACTGCGCCATCGTCCTGCAGGCGCTGGCCGGCCGCGATCCGCGCGATCCGGCGACGGTCGAGGTCGCCGTGCCGGATTACCGCGCTGGCCTCGATGCCGGGGTGCGGGGCCTGCGCATCGGCGTCGTCCGCCGTGTCGGGGCCGGGACGCCGGACGAGGCCGTCGCTGCCGGCATCGAGGATGTCGCCGCCGTGCTCGCCGATGCCGGTGCCCACCTGATCGACACCGCCCTGCCGGAGACACCGGCCCGCTACCGCGAGGTGACGATGCTGATCAGCGGCAGCGAGCGCGCCTCGGCGCATGAGCGCGATTTCATCGAGCATGCCGACCTGATGGGCCGCGAGCTGCGCGAGTCGATCATGAACGGCTTCAGCGCCCGCGCCATCGACTATGTCGCGGCGCAGCGCCAGCGCGCCCAGCTCGCCGCTTCGATCGACGCGGTGATGCGCGGCTTCGATGCCGTGCTGCTGCCCTGCCTGCAGCACACCGCCGCCTCGTTCGACGACCAGCCGGCGGTGAAGGCCTCGCTCGCCGACAGTGCCACGACGGCCTTCAACATCTCCGGCCATCCGGCGCTGTCGATCCGGACCGGCTTCGACGCCGACGGACTGCCGACCAGCGCCCAGATCGCCGGCCGGCATTTCGACGAGGCGATGGTGCTGCGGGTCGGCAATGCCTATGAGCGCGCCCGGTCCTGGCATGAAAAGCGGCCGCTGGCGGCCGTTGCAGCAGCGAAAGTGAAGGAGACCGCCGATGCCTGACATGCCCGACAACAGCTTCACCGCCGAGGAGGCGCAGGCGCTCATCCGCCGCTACGGCCTCGCCAGGCTCGGCGCCGACCAGGTCGAGGCGATGCGCGGCGCCATGCAGCGCATGCTGGCGGCCGGGCTGGCGGTGCCGCGCGTCGCCTCCAAGTTCGACGCGCCGGCACCGGTCTTCCGCGTGCCGGCGCCTGGCTAGAGGCTAGTCCGGGTCGACGCGCACGGCACGCAGCGCCGGCGCCGCCGGCGTATCGACCCAGGCCTGCATCTCGCGGGCGAGCGCGGCGCGGCAGCGCCCGGCCAGCAGCGCCGGAATGTCGAGCAGCGTCTCGGCATGGGCGATCAGGTAGAGCGGCTGCGTCGCGGCCGGCGGCGGCAGGGCGATCCAGGCCTGCCGGTCCCACAGATGGCGGAACCAGGAGAGCACCAGCGGCGGCGCCATCGTCCAGCCATGGCCGCCGGCGACGACCTCCAGGATCGTCGCCGCCGAACCGCATTCGATTGTGCGCGGCACCTCGATCTGCTGCTGCTTCAGATAGGCCTCGACGTCCTGGTCGATGCTGCTGTTCTCGCGGAAGCGGATCAGCGGCAGGGCGTCGGCGAGGGCGGCGAGGCTGCGCTGCTGCGGCGGCACGCTGGCCGGCAGGACGGCGACGAGATCCTGCCGGCACAGGCGATGCCGCTCCAGCCGCGGAACGTCGGCGAAGGCGTCGCCGGTGATGAGGATGTCGATCTCGCCGCCGAGGAAGTCGCTGGCATGGGTCAGGCTGCGCCCGGACAGCACCTCCAGCCGCCGCACCAGCGGCGTCAGCTCCGGCACGATGGTGTTCATCAGGTGCACGGCGATGCTGTCCATCATGTAGAGGCGCAGCGTCGGCACCAGCTCGCCGCGATAGGAGCGCAGCTCGAGAAGGGCGTCGCTCTCGCTGACGATCAGCTCGCGCGCCCGCTCGCGCAGCGTGATGCCGGCCGGCGTGACGCGCAGACCATGGGCGGCGCGCTCGAACAGCGTCACGCCGAGGTCGCGCTCCAGCCGGTGCACGAGCTGCGACACCGCCGGCGTCGTCATGCCCATGCGGCGGCCGGCGGCACCCATGTTGAGCGTCTCGCAGACGACGAGGTACTGGCTGAGCACGCGCAGATCGAGATGCGTGCCGCGCCCGGCCGGGCTCAGGTCCCGGATCGAGGTCTTCTGGATCGAGGTTTTGCGGAACACACGATTTCCCGCCGCCGCAATGTCTTCGCTTGCCCCGATTGCACCACCGCCGGCGCCGGCGTGAAAGACCTTCCTTTGGGCAGGACGGCGCCATTTGGCAGGCATTTGCCGCCGATCGCTGCCGTCGGCGGAGGAAATAATCGCCGGGCGGTGTCGAAAGCTGCCGCGGCCGCTCGTCCTTGCAATGCGCAACGCAAACCGGAGAAGGACGATGCGGACGATCATCGCGATCACCCAGGTCAGTGTGGACGGCGTCATGCAGGCGCCCGGCGGCCCGGAAGAAGACCCGGCGGACGGCTTCGCCCTCGGCGGCTGGGCCATGGACTTCGTGGACGAGGCGGCCGGCAAGGTCATCGGCGAGACGATCGCCGGCCCCTTCGACATGCTTCTCGGCCGCCGCACCTACGACATCTTCGCCGCCTACTGGCCGCACCAGCAGGGCAGTGCGATCGGCGCGGCCTTCGACAGGGCGACGAAATATGTCGTCACGCATAGCCCCGACCGGCTCGGCTGGGAGCGGTCGCAGCGCCTCGACGGCAGCGACGCGGTCGAGGCGGTCCGCCGGCTGAAGGCGTCGGACGGACCGGACCTGCATGTCTGGGGGAGCGGCCGCCTGCTGCAGGCACTGACCGCCGCCGACCTCGTCGACGAATACCGCCTCTGGGTCTTCCCGGTGGTGCTGGGCGAGGGCAAGCGCCTGTTCGAAGCCGGCGCGCCGCCGCGCCGCCTGGCGCTGGTGGCGACGGGAAGCACGCCGAGCGGCATCCTCCTCAACACGTACCGTCCGGCCGGTCCCGTTCCGCGGGCGTGATCCCGCCCCTCATGCCGGCGGGCCGACGCTGCCGGTCACGCCGTCCGGCTCGGCCGCCGGCGGCAGGCGGAAGCGGGCGCGGTAGTCCTCCGGCGTGACGCCGAGGCGGCGGCGGAAGACCCGCGCCAGCGTGGCGGCGCTGCCAAGGCCGCTGCGGGCGGCGATGCGGGCGAGCGGCCAGCGCGTCGTCTCGAGGAACTGCTTGGCGCGGTCGAGCCGCACCAGCTCGACGAAGCGGGCCGGCGTCATGCCCGTCTCGCCGCCGAAGGCGCGGGCGAAGGTGCGCTCGCTCATCGCCGCGCGGTCGGCCAGCGCCGGCACGCTGAGATCGGCGTCCGGGTGTTCCTCGATCCAGCGCACGAGGTCGCCCAGCCCCTGCGCCGCCTTGGCCTGCGCCGCAAGGCTCGGGCTGAATTGCGACTGGCCGCCGACGCGGCGGAGATAGAGGACGAGGTCGCGCGCCGTGGCGAGCGCCGCCTGCGGTCCGCAATCCTGTTCGACGAAGGCGAGCGACAGGTCGATGCCGGCGGTGACGCCGGCCGAGGTGTAAATATGGCCGTCGCCGACGAAGATGGCGTCCGGCACGACTTCGGTGGCCGGCAGCAGGCGCTCCAGCAGGCCGGCGGCGGACCAGTGGGTGGTGGCGCGGCGGCCGTCGAGAAGGCCGGCGTTGCCGAGGATGAAGGCGCCGGTGCAGATGCTGGCGACCCGCCGGACCTGCGGCGCGCGGGCGACGATCCAGTCGCGCAGGTCCTGCCGCGCCGCGGCGGCGCGCAGCGGCCCTTCCGGCCCGCCGGCGATCATCATCGTGTCGACCGCGCCGCCGATCTCGCCCAGCGCCCGCGTGGCGGCGATCTGGAGACCGGAGCTGGAGGCGATCGTGCCGCCGTCCGGGCTGGCGATGATCGTCTCGTAGTGGAAGGGCCGGGCGGTCGCCGGCGGATGATGCTCGTTGGCCTTGCTGAACACTTCCGCCGGCCCGGCGATGTCGAGGAGCTGGAAGCCCTCGAAGCCGACCAGCACGATGCGGCGCGGCACTCCGCGCAGCGCCGCGCCGTCGCTCTTGCCTGCCGCGGCGGTCACTGGCGCGCCAGCCGGGCGGCGCCGGCCCACGGATATTCCATCACCAGCGCGACAAGCGCCGCCGTCTGGCGGTCGTAGCGGGCGGCGATGCGCGGCAGCTCGCGCTCCAGCGTCGCGGCCGGCTGCTCGGCGGGCGGCGGCGCCAGCATCTCGTCGACCCGGGCGTCGGCAAGGGCGGCATCGGGATGGATCCTGAGGCCGTGCCGGCTGACGATCGTGCCGCTGCTGCCGCCGGCGGCGACGACGGTCGCCAGCTCGGTGCGGCCATAGGCATCGGCCATCAGGCCGAGCGCCACCTCGTCGACGCCGTCATCGACCGGGATGCCGACCGTCTCGTGGCGCCACAGCGACAGCCGGTTGCGCAGGAAGGTCTTCTTCTGCTCGTCGGTCAGTACGAAGGCGTCGGAGCGGTGGCGGGCGTCCCAGTCGGCGACGCCGAGCCCGTCCGCCACCTGCCGCGCCCGCTCATGGCCGCCGATCGCCTCGACCAGCGCCAGCATCACCGGGATGTTGGCGGTGATGCCGGTGGAGGTGGTGACGCCGTCATCGCTGACATAGCGGCGGTCGCGCGCCCACTGCATCGTCGGGTTGGCGGCCCGCAGCTCGGGCAGGGCGTCCCAGTGGCCGGTGGCGCGGCGGCCGGCGAGAAGCCCGGCGGCGGAGATTGTCTTGGCGCCGTTGCAGATCGACACGATCAGCGCGCCCTTGCGGTGCTGCGCGACGATCCAGTCGGTGACGAAGGGATCGACCGGCTCCATCGCCGGCACCACGACATAGTCGGCGCCGTCCGGATGGCGGGCGTCGAAGGCTGCCATCGTCATGTCCGGCTCGACGCTGAGATGGGGATAGAGCCGCACCGTCGCGTCATGCTCGGCGACGACGGTGACGTCGGCGACATCGGCCCGCTTCAGCACGCCATAGGCGGAGAGGAAGTCGGAGGTCTCGGTCGCCGCGTTGAAGGTGGCGATGGCGATGACCGGCCGGTCGGGCCGCTTCGGCGGCCGCATCGCGGCAATCGTCGCCGCCTGCTCGTCGGCGGCGATCGGCGCGGCCGGCGGCAGCGGCGTCGCCACCGCGCCGGGCGCCAGGATCACTGCCGTTGCCGCTGCCGCGACGACGAGGAGCGCTGCGGCGCCGAGGAGAATTGCGTTGCGCTTGCGCATGGAACACCTCCTTCGATGCCCGACAGATAGGGCCATCGGCGGCGGCGAAAATGTCATATGACGCGCAGATTCTGCCAAACAGGCGCAATCCGCCAGTCGGTCGAAAGACCGGATTGTAAGCCAGACGCATGACGCTACCATCGGCGCCGCGCGGGACGCTGAGCCCGCAACAACCGCAATCGCCCTTGGGGAGGGGTGGCGCAGATGGGAGGAATACGATGGGAATCATTGCACGCAGCATCGCCGCGGCGCCCTTCGCCGCCGCTCTAGCCGCCGGTGCCGCCACCGCGGCCTGGTCGCAGGCGGCGACAGTGGCGATCGAGGGGGCGGAGGTCTATCCGGAGAGCATCTCCTCGACCTCGGACGGCACGCTCTATATCGGCAGCCTCGGCACCGGCAGCGTCCTGCGGGCGGCGCCGGGCGCCACCAGCGCCGAACCCTTCATCGACAAGGACGCCAACGGCCTGCGCATGGTGGTCGGCGTCCTCGCCGACGAGGCGTCGAGCACGCTGTGGGTCTGCAACGCCGTCCTCGGCCCGGATGCGGCTTCGGCGCCGCCCTCGGAGCTGAAGTCGTTCGACCTCGCCAGCGGCGCCGCCAAGGGCACCTATGCCTTCGAGGCCGGCCGCAGCCTGTGCAACGACATCGCCGTCGGCCCCGACGGCATGGTCTATGCCACCGATACGCCGAATGCCCGCATCTACCGCCTGCAGCCCGGCGGCACGGAGCTGGAGAACTGGTACACCGGCGGCGAGGAGCTGAACGGCATCGACGGCCTCGCCTTCGGTCCGGGCGGCGGCCTCTATGTCAACAATGTCCGCCAGGGCACCATCCTGCGGCTTGACATCAATGCCGACGGCTCGCCCGGCGCCCTGACGCCGATCACCCTGCCGGCGCCGCTGGAGGGACCGGACGGCATGCGCACCGCCGCCGACGGCAATCTCTGGGTGACGGAGAACCGCAACGGCCATCTCACCAAGGTGATCGTCGACGGCGACACGGCGACGACCGAGGTGGTGGCCGACGGCCTCGGGCAGGTGACCGGCGTGACGCAGGTCGGCAATACCGTCTGGACCGTCGAATCGAAGCTCGCCTATTTCGTCGGCGACAAGAAAGGCCAGGATCCGGGCGCCTTCACCGTCATCCCGCATGAGGTGACGGAGTAAGCCTGCGCGCAAGAATAGACGGGTGGCTCCGGCCGCCCGTCGCTTGCAGACCGGACATGCGCAGCGGTCCGTGCGACAAGGACCGCGGGCGGCGGATTCGGCCCGCCCGGATTCGGCCGCTCGGTCAGGGAAGCCCATGCGCCAACGCCGTTCCGCCCGCATCATCCTGCTCGACCCGCAGGACCGCATCCTGCTCTTTCGCTTCCGCTATGCCACAGGTGCCCTGGAAGGCGTCGACTACTGGTCGCTGCCGGGCGGCGGGCTGGAGGCCGGCGAGAGCTTCGAGGAGGCCGGCATCCGCGAGCTGCGCGAGGAGACCGGCTTCGTCGTGACGGCGCTGCCGGCGCCGATTGCGACGCGCGAGTTCCCGCTCCGCCTGGTCACCGGCGAGACGGTGGCGGCGCATGAGCGCTTCTTCGTGCTGCGCACGGTGGAGACAGTCATTTCGCGCGACCTGTGGACGCCCGACGAGCAGCGCTTCATGGTGGCCGACCGCTGGTGGAGCGTCGACGAGATCGAGACGACCGAAGACACGGTCTACCCGCCCGACCTCGCCGCCATTATCCGCCAGGCGGCGCTTTAGCTTTCCCGCGCCGGCGGCGCGGCCTACCGTGGCGCGCCGTCTGCGCGGCGCAAAATGACAATTGGGGGGGGACGGAAATGCATCGGATTGCTCTTGCCGCTTGCGGCCTGATGCTGGGCCTTGGTGCCTTGGGCCTTAGTGCTCTGGGCTCTGGCGCCGCTGCGGCGGCCGACTGGCCGATGGCGAATGGCAGCCTGTCGGGTAACCACGCCCAGCCGGCCGAGACGGTCATCGGCCCCGATACCGTCGGGGCGCTGAAGCCGCGCTGGACGCTCACCACCGCCGGCCTCGTCAATGCCACGCCGGCGGTCGTCGACGGCGCCGTCTATTTCCCCGATGCCGGCGGCAAGTTCTGGAAGGTCGATGCGGCGAGCGGCAAGGTCGAATGGTCGCTCGACGTCGCCGAGCTTTCCGGCATCGACAAGGCCGCCTCGCGCACCAGCCCGGCCTATGCCGACGGCATGGTGTTCATCGCCACGACGCGCGGCGCGCGGCTGATTGCCGTCGATGCCGCCACCGGCACGCGCCGATGGATGACGCAGATCGACGAGCACCCGTCGGCGCTGCTGACCTCCTCGCCGGTGGTGGTCGGCGACCGCATCTTCATGGCCGTTTCGTCGAGCGAGCAGGCGGCCGCCGAGCGCGATCCGGCCTATCCCTGCTGCACCTTCCGCGGCAGCATGGTGGCGCTCGACCTCCATAGCGGCGCCATCGTCTGGAAGACCTACACCATGCCCGACAATGGCGGCGCGCCGGGCGGCTATAGCGGCGGCGCGGCGCTCGCCATCCCGGCGGTCGACGAGGCGGCGGGGCTGATCTATTTCACCACCGACCACCAGTACACGCAGCCGGAGGCGGTCGCCGCCTGCCTTGCTGCGGCGCCGGGCGACTGGAGCAATGACTGCTTCGACAAGGACGCCCTGTTCAACTCGGTGATCGCCCTCGACCTTGCCACCGGCGAGAAGCGCTGGTCGTTCTTCGGCTCCGGCGCCGATATCTACAGGATGGCCTGCGGCGGCATCCCGTCGCCCTCCAACGCCCTCGCCCGCAACTATGTCGGCGACAAGCCGGGGCCGCGCCTCTGCCCGCCGCCGGGCGACCTGCTCGACTGGTCCTTCGCTACCGGCTCGCCGCATCTCTTCACCGCCAGCATCGGTGGCGCCGAGCGCAGCCTCGTCGGCATCGGCGAGAAGAGCGGCATCTACTGGGCGCTCGACGCCGCCACCGGCGAGGTGGTCTGGCATACGCTGGTCGGTCCTTATTCGGAGCCGGGCGGCATCACCTGGGGCGCCGCCTTCGACGGCGCCCGCATCTATGCGACGCTCACCAATGCCGACCGCGTGCCGGTGCGGCTGCAATCGGGCGAGCTTGTCGATGGCGGCTACTGGACGGCGCTCGACCCGGCGACCGGCGCCATCGTCTGGCAGACGCCGGCGCCGGGCGGCGCCCTTGCCTATGGCGCGCCGGTGGTCGCCAACGGCGTCGTCTATGTCGGCTCGCTGGCGCCGCAGGGCGACCAGATGTTCGCCCTCGACGCCACCTCGGGCCGCATCCTCTGGCGCTTCGCCGCCGGCGGCTCGGTGGGCGTCCACCCGGCGGTTGTCGACGGCGCCGTCTACTGGGGCTCCGGCTTCGCCATCGTCGAAGGCTCGACCAAGAACGACAAGTTCTATGCCTTCAGTATCGACGGGAAGTAGCCGAGCCGGGCCGGGGCGCGGGGCCTTCCCTGCCGGCGGGGAAAGGAGTGCGTGTGCCCGTCTCCAGGGCCGCAGTATCGTATTCATAATATATCATAATGACATCATAAATTATGGATGTTGTCATGTAAGGCAAGCGACTGATAGCGTGGAATCCAGCCGATCCCACAACCAACGATGGGTCGGACGGAGGGAACAACTGATGGGATTCCATGCATACGGACGGGCCTTGCCGCTTACTCTGGCGGGGGCGCTGATAAGTTCGGTCTTCGTCGCGCCGGTTCTGGCCGAATCGCCGGTGACCAACGATCGGCTGGTCAATGCCGATTCGGAGCCGCAGAACTGGCTGACGACGCTGCAGGACTATGCCAGCCACCGCTATTCGCGGCTGGACGAGATCAACCGCGACAACGTCGCCAATCTCCACGTGGCCTTCACCCAGCCGATCACCAGCGGGCTGAAGGGCCGCGACGCCACCAACATCGACACCAATCCGCTGGTCGATGACGGCATCATGTATTTCGAGGACGGAGCGGGCGTCTTCTACAAGCTGGATGTCAGCGCCGGCAACACGGCCAAGCTGGTCTGGACCGCCGATGCGGCCGTCGCCAAGGACGTTCCCGCCGGCACGCGCGGCTTCACGCTCATCAACAATCTCGTCGTGCAGTGCCTGCGCGACGGCCGCACCGTCGCGGTCGATCGCGAGTCGGGCGAATTCGTCTGGGACGTGCAGCGCATCGGCATCGAGCATCCCGGCAGCGCCGGCCTCAACCTCGCCGCCGAGCGCTGCTCGGGCGGGACGACCGCCATGGGCGGCTACGTCATGGTCTCCAACGGCTTCGGCGACGGCGGCACGCGCGGCTTCCTGGAGGCGCTCAACCCGGAGACCGGCGACGAGGTGTGGCGCTGGTATTCCATCCCCGCTCCCGGCGAGCCGGGCCACGAGACCTGGGCGGACGACCACAATGCCTGGAAGACCGGCGGCGGCGGATTGTGGACGCAGGGCTCCTTCGACCCGCAGTCGCGCCTGACCTTCTGGGGCACCGCCAACCCGGTGCCGCTGTTCGATCCCGAGTTCCGCCCGGGCGACAATCTCTATACCGACTCCGTCGTGGCGCTGAACATCGATGACGGCAAGCTCGCCTGGTATTTCCAGTATGTCCCGAACGATTCCTGGGACTATGACGAGAACGGCGTCCACTTCATCGTCGATCGCGAAGTCGACGGACAGCAGCGGCAGGTCCTGGCCCATTTCGGGCGCAATGGCCATTTCTACCAGTTCGACCGCAATACCGGCGCCTTCATGAGCGCCAGCCAGTATGTCAACAACGTCAACTGGACGGCCGGCATCGATCCCAAGACCGGCAAGCCGGTCGAATATGCGCCGGGCGAGGAGATCCAGAGCTATATCCCGGACACGCGCTGGCTGCGCGGCGAGCCGCTGGCCAGCAATGCGGCGGCCTGTCCGCATCTCGGCGGCGGCGTGCGCTGGCAGTATCCGGCCTACAATCCGGACACCGGCATCGCCTATGCGGCCGCCAATGACGGCTGCTTCAAGATGGAAGTCCTCGCCTCGGTGCCCGCCGGCCCCGACGGCGGTGTCGTGACCGATCCGGCCAGCGGCGGCCTGCAGGGCTTCAACCACGACTGGAACGCCGCCGCCACCGAATATTACGGGGCGATGTGGGCGGTTGACCTGAAGACCGGCAACCTGATCGCCAAGACCAAGAGCAACTACGCCTACCTGTCGGGCGTCACGGTCACCAAGGGCGGTCTGGTGCTGACCTCGACGCCGGACGGCATCATCGAGGCGCATGACGACCAGACGCTCGACACGCTGTGGAGCTTCTCCACCGGCATCCCATCGCGCGGCACGCCGATCGCCTATTCGGTGAACGGCAAGGAGTACATTGCCGTTCTGGTCGGCGGCAAGCCGAGCGCCGGCGGCGGTCCCAACCTGACCGAGGAAGTCGCCAAGATGCTGCCGGGCGCGATGCTCTACGTCTTCACGCTCTAAACCAGCAGGCGGGGAGGGGATGACGCCTGTCGTTCCCCTCCCTGCGGGCTCCGCTTTCCATGTTGTTCGCGCGCATCCTGTCCCGCCTGGCGCTGAGCACGGCCGCCGCCCTGCTGATGCAGGGCCTCGTCCATGCCAGGGCCGACGTGGAGCCGTCGGTCTGGGATCTTCACCTCGGGGCGCATGCCCGCGAGATCCCGTCGGCGTCCTTCGCCAACTGGGCCTGCGGCACCAATGGCGGCCCGCCGTCGCTGCGGATCACCGGCTGGACCGATTACGCCCGCTGCCCGGCCGAGCGCGGCACCGGCCTGCATGAAGTCTATTTCGAGTATGACGACGAGCAGGAATATATCGCTCATGCGCAGCTCGACGAGGCTGCCGCGGCGCTCTATGCGCACACCTCGATCTACGGCCGGCCGGTGATCGCCTCGGCGCTGTTCGACGCCGACGGCTTCCTGCGCGGCCTGCGCGTCGTCACCGATCCGCGCGTCGACCTCGCCAGCCGCGAGATCGCCTATACGCTGGGCGGCTTCCTGCAGGCCCGTTACGACGGCGCCTGGGAGTGCGCCGATCTCCCGAAGCTGGAGGGCGAGACGCCCTATCAGGGGGTCTTCGTCAAGGCCCGCTGCGTCCTGGAGGACGCGGAGAACCGGGTCACCTATACCGTCGAGACGCATCTGTTCCGCAAGCCGGGCGAACTCGCCATCAACCCGGTCAGCAACCTGCCGACCAGCGGCGATTTCGAAAGCCAGACGCGCTTCGAGGAGATCCTGACCGGCGACATCGAGGACCGCGCCGCGCGGCTTGCCGCCGTCGCCGCCCTGCCGCCGCAGGCGGTCGATCCGGTGGCCGTCAGGGCGATGGACTGTCCCGGCTGCGATCTCAGCGAGGCGGAGCTGAAACGCGCCAACCTGCGCGGCGCCAATCTCGCCGGGGCGAACCTGCGCGGCGCCGATTTCCACGCTGCCGATCTTACCGACGCCAATCTTGAAGGCGCCAACCTGCGCGGCGCCAATCTCAACCGGGCGCTCCTGACCCGCGCCCGCCTCGCCGGCGCCGACATGACGAGCGCGATGCTCTACGAGGCGCGCCTCGACGGCGCCCGCCTGAAGGGGGCGCAGCTCACCGACGCCCGCGCCGGCAGGTCGCGCTGGGTCTCCGCCGATTTGACCGAAGCCGTGGTGGCGGAGGTCGATCTCACCGAGGCGAGGATGAGCAACGTCACGGCGCCGCGGGCCTCGTTCTTCAACACGCGGCTGTGGAGCGCCCAGATGGGCCGCTCCGACTTCACCGGCGCCGATTTCACCGCCTCCAGCCTGGTGAGCGCCGTGATGAGCGATGCGTCGCTGGCGGGGGCCAATTTCAGCCGCGCCGATCTCTCCGGCGCCAATCTGCGCGGCTGCGACTGCGCCGGCGCCAATTTCGCCGAAGCGCTGCTGAAATCCGCCGTCTTTGCCGGCGCCCGGCTCGACGGCGCCCAGCTGCAGACGGCGACAGGCTTCGTGCCGCCGCTGGAACGGCGGGACAACTAGCTGGCCCGAGGGCCGGATGATGTAGGGAGCGAGACAGGGGACATGGTGCAAAGGGACTTGGTGCAAGTAATGTCAGCAGCGGTGGGACGGTTGATCGGGATCGGGGCTCTGGGCGCACTGCTCGTCGCCTCGGCGGCAATGGCGGTTGCGGCGCAGGACAGGGAGCCCGGGCCTCTCGCCGGCATCGGCAAGGACCTCTGGCAGACCGGCATCAGCTGCTGGGACTGCCACGGCAACATGGCCAATGGCGAGCAGGAGGATCCGCGCTCGCCGACCGGGGCGAACCTGCGGAAAAGCGCGCTCGACGTCGACCAGATCGCCGAAATCATCCGCTGCGGCCGTCCCGGCACGCCGATGCCCTATTTCGGCAACCACCCCTATGCCGGCAAGGAGCCCTGCTACGGCGTGACCGAGGCCGACCTCGGCGATCAGCTGCCGCCGCGCGGCGCCGCCACGCTCAACGCCCGCCAGATAAACGCCCTGGCGCAGTTCATCGCCTACCAGTTCGTCGGCCGCGGCCCGGCCACCAAGGAAGAGTGCGTCGCCTTCTTCGGCGAGAGCGCCTCGTCCTGCAATCGCTGGCCGGCCAAGGCCGACGTGGCGCCGAACTAGGCGCCGGGGAAGGCAGGGCGACATGGAACGGATGGCAGGAGAGGGGGCGTGATGATGGTGGTTCGGCGCTGGATCGGAATTGGAGTTCTCGGCATGCTCCTGATGGCGCCGGCGGCGCTGCAGGCCGCGGCGCAGGACCGGGAGCCCGGGCCGCTGGTCGACATCGGCAAGGACCTGTGGCGGACCGGCATCAGCTGCTGGGACTGCCACGGCAACATGGCGACCGGCGAGCCGGAGGAGCTGCACGCGCCGCCCGGCTCCAACCTGCGCGACAGCACGCTCGGCGTCGACCAGATCGTCGAGGTCATCCGTTGCGGCCGCCCCGGAACGGCGATGCCGTCCTTCGGCAACCATCCCTACTCCGGCGAGAACGCTTGCTACGGCCTGACCGAGGACAGCGACACGCTGCCGCCCAGCGCCGGCGCGACGCTGAGCGCCCGCCAGATGCAGGCGCTGGCGCAGTTCATCGCCTACCAGTTCGAAGGCCGCGGGCCGGCCACCAAAGAGGAATGCATCGCCTTCTTCGGCGACAGCGCCTCCTCCTGCAACCGCTGGCCGGCCAGGGCGGACGTGGAGTCGAACTAGCGGCTACCGTTCCGTCCACTCCGGCGGGCTCGATCCCAGCTCCGTCGCCGGCAGGTCCCAGCGCATCGGCATGCCGTCGACAATGAGCGGCGGCCGCAGGCGGCGGGCCTCGCCCCAGCTCGTGCGCTCGACGTCCGGCGCCTCGTCGGCGTCGGTGGCCGGCGCCAGCGTCGCGTCCTCCCGGGACAGCGCAGCGGGCAGTGCCGCGGCTGTACGGGCGAGCGACAGGCGGGCGGTCAGGGCGCCCTGTCCCTGCTGGCGCAGCGTCATGCCGCGCAGCGCCGCGGCGGCCATCAGGTAGCCGGTCGCCTGGTCGAGCGCCTGGACCGGCAGCGGCTTCGGCGCCTCCCTGCCCGCCCAAAGGCTGCCGGCGGCGGCAATGCCGGCGCTCATCTGCACCAGGCTGTCGAAGCCGCGTCGGCCGGCCCACGGCCCCGTCCAGCCATAGGCGTCGAGCGTCACCTCGATCAGCGCCGGCGCCACCTGTTGCCGCCATGCCGCGCCGAGGCCGAGCCCGTCCAGCGCGCCGGGCCGGTAGCCATGGACGAGAATGTCGGTCTCCGCCAGGAGGCGCGCGAAAGCGGCGCGGCCGGCGGCATCGGCAAGGTCGAGGCGGGCGCAGCGTTTGCCCAGCGTCACCTCCGGCACAACGCCCGGCTCGTCCCAGTCCGGCGGATCGATCCGCAGCACCTCGGCGCCGAAGCCGGCAAGGGCGCGCGTCGCCACCGGCCCGGCGAGGACGCGCGTCAGGTCGAGAACGCGCAGCCCGGCCAGCGGCCGCGCCGGGTCAGGCGCCCAGCCGGATTTCGCCGGCGCCGGACGCAGTGTCATCGCCGCCAGCGGTTCGGCGGCAACGGCGCGGCCCTGCGGGTGCTGCGCCCATTCGGCCGGCGTCAGCATGGCGGCGGCGCAGCCGCCGGCCGCCACGATCCGGGTCTCCAGCGCATCGGCCTGCCAGCCGGCGACCGCCCGTGCCACCGCCTCGCGCTCGGCCGGCGCCTGCAGCACGGCAAGCGCCGCGGCGCGATGATGCGGCGCGTTGGTATGCAGCCTGATCCAGCGTCCGTCGCCGGCCTGGTAATCGCCGGCCACCGGGTCCCAGGGTGGCGGCGGCGCCCAGCCGCGCGGCCGCAGCGAAAAGCCGAACCACAGCGACGCCAGCCGCCGGTCGGCCGTCACCATCGGCATCCTGCCGCCGCCGACGGCCGCCAGCTCTGCCGCCGCCAGCCCTGTGACGGCGACCGAGGCGGCGGCAAAATCCGTCACCGCGAAGGCCGAAGGCAGCGCGCCGTCGCCGGTAAAGGCAAGCCGCTCCGCCAGTCCGGCCTCGCCGCCAAGCGCCGCCCACATCCGCCGCGCCAGGGCCGCTGCATCCGCCACATCCGCCATCGCGTCCTCCATCAGGAGCAAGGCTCGGCGGCAGCGGTCCATCCGTCAATATCGGCCGGCGCGCAGGTGATCTGCGTTTCGCCTAGAGCGCCTGCGCGTCGGCGTCGTAGGTGTAGATCCAGTCGTACCAGTCCTTGATATTGGCGTCGTCCCACAGCGTGCGGACATAGGCCTCGGCGTTTTCCGGCTGCGCCAGGGCGGGGGCGTCGCGGCGCTTCACCTGCTGCCAGGACTGGTCGACGATGGCGGCGGCGCGGCTGGCCCGGGCGGTCTCGTATTTCTGCAGGGCGGTCTCCGGATCGGCCCAGTCGGCAAGGCAGCGGGCGAGGATCCAGCCGTCCTCGATCGCCATGTTGGCGCCCTGGCCGAGCGACGGCAGCGTCGGGTGGCAGGCATCGCCGAGGAGGGTGATACGGCCCTGGCTCCAGCGCTCCATCGGCGGATGCAGGAACATGCCCCATTTGTAGGGCACCGGCACGTTGCGGATGAAGTCGAGGGCGGTCGGATGCCAGCCGGCAAAGGCGGCGGCGCAATCTGCATGGGTGCCGCGCTCCGTCCAGGATTCGGACTGCCAGTCGCCGGCAAAGCCCGCCACCAGGTTCATCAGCTGGCCGCGCCGCACCGGATAGACAGTGATGTTGCTGCCGGGGCCTGTCCAGCTGCCGAAGACGGTGCGCAGCTCCGGCGGCACCAGCTCCATCGGAATCAGCCCGCGCCAGCGCACCTGTCCGGTGAAGGTCGCCGCCGGGGCATCGAACAGGGTCCGCCGCACGATGGAGTGAATGCCGTCGGCGCCGACCAGGATGTCGCCGGTGGCGGTGCCGCCGCCGTCAAGCTCCAGCCGGACGCCGGTCTCGTCCTGTTCCACCGCAACGGCGTTGCTTTCCAGGTGGATGGCGTCCGGCTTCAGCGCCCGCACCGCCTCGGCGAGCATCGTCACCATGTCGGCGCGGTGGATCAGCAGGAACGGCGCGCCGTAGCGCTCGATGGCGCTGGTGCCCTGGTCGGGGATTTCCCACGACTGGCCGGTGTTCCAGAGATAGAGCCGCTTCTGCTGCACCGGCTCGGAGCAGCGCTCCAGCGCTTCCCCGAGGCCGAGCGCGAAGAGGATGCGCGTGCCGTTGGGGCTGAGATGCAGGCCGGCGCCGACCTCGGTGATGACCGGGGCGCGTTCGTAGACGTCGACATCGATGCCCTTGTGGAGCAGGCAGAGCGCCGCCGTCAGCCCGCCGATGCCGCCGCCGACGATGATGGAATGCTTGGAGCCGTTCATGCGTGCTGGTTCCGGGTGTGCGCGGAACCGGCCGGCCGAAGCCTCGCCGTTCCGCCTGCCGGCCATGATGCCTGCCGCAGCCCCGCCTTCAATTAGAAAAGGCCTATCAAGCCACAAGCCGCCGCTATCAATCGGCCGGCGGCCATGGGCTCATTGGCATTCACAACGGCGCTTTATCAACCGACAAGGATTCGGCGTTTGTCCGCGGCGAACGGCGCCGCCTAGCATGCTCCTCCATGGCCTGCCGCCGATGCCGGCGAGGCACTTTCATGCGAGGTCGACGACGCCCGATGCCAGGCCTGCAGGGACCCGTGCTGATCGCCGGTGGCGGCATCGGAGGCATCTCCGCTGGCCTTGCCCTGGCGCGGCGCGGCTTCGATGTCCGCATCTTCGAGAAGACGCCGGAAATCCGCGAGGTCGGGGCCGGCATCCAGATCAGCCCCAACGGCATGCGCGTCCTCTACGAGCTCGGCCTCGAGGCGCCGATCAATGCCACCGCCTGCCGGACCGACCGTAAGATCGTCGGGCTGGGGCTCACCGGCGAGATGTTCGAGCAGTATTTCAACGGCCCGGAGATCCTCGAGCAGTATGGCTATCCCTATTCGACGATCCACCGCGCCGATCTGTTCCAGGCGCTGTTGGACGGGCTGCGGCAGACCGATCCCGATGCCCTGCGGCTCGGCAGCGAGGTCGTCGCGGCGGCACAGTCGGAGGACGGCGTGACGCTCACTCTCGCCGACGGGACGACGGCCGAGGGCGCCGTGCTGATCGCCGCCGACGGGGTGCATTCGCGCATTCGCGACAGTCTCATCGGCGACGGCCGGCCGAGCTTCACGGGCATCCTCGCCTGGCGCGGCGTCCTGCCGATGGAGCGCGTGCCGGAGCACATGCGCACCGCCGACGCGCTGAACTGGATCGGGCCGTTCGGCCACATCGTCAACTATCCGCTGCGCGGCGGCGAGCTGATGAACATCGCCTCCTATATCGAACGCGACGACTGGCAGGTCGAATCGTGGACCGAGAGCGGCTCGCACGAGGAATATCTCAACGACTTCGCCACCTGGCACGAGGATATCCACGCCCTCATCCGCGGCGTCATCGAGCCGTTCAAATGGGCGCTGCTGGTGCGCGAGCCGCTGGAGAGCTGGACGACGGGCCGGATCACCCTTCTCGGTGATGCGGCCCATCCGACGCTGCCCTTCCTCGCCCAGGGCGCCAACATGACGCTGGAGGACAGCTTCGTGCTGGCGCGGGCGCTGGAAGCCTATGGCGACAGCCCGGCCGAGGCGCTGCTGCGCTATGAGGCGGCGCGGCGCGAGCGCGCCAACCTGATGGTCACCCGCTCGGCCGCCAATACCGCCCGCTACCACAATGCGACGCTCGCCGACCCCGCGGTCGCCCGGCGCTATGTCGAGACCGAGTTCACGCGCGAGCGGGTCACCCAGAATTACGAATGGCTCTACGGCTACGACGTCACGCAGGTGCCAGTATGAGGCACTGCGTCCGACAGCCGGGAAAGGTGGAGGCTTAGACATGCCGGTCAGCGACGATCACCGCGTCGGCATCTGGCACGAGGTGCTGGGGCTGTCGAAGGTTGTGGACAGGGAGAACGTCATCGTTCTCACGGGCGAGGCGACCAACCGCCTCAATCTCGACGCGGCGATGCGCGCCTCGGTCCGCCTCGGCGCCACCGTCATGCGCCTCGACCTGCCGCCGGCGCCGCCGAGCCGCAGCGGCAGCGGCGGCCTGCCGCAGGCCGGCGTCACGCCGCTGGCCCAGAACCGGCTGGCGGTCGAGACGCTGAAGCAGGCCGACATGGTCATCGACCTGGTCGGGCTGCTGCATTCGCCCGAGCAGCTGGAGATCCTGCGCGCCGGCACGCGCATGCTGATGGTGCTGGAGCCGCCGGAAATCCTGGCACAGATCATCCCGGCGCCGGAGGACAAGCGCCGCGTCATGGCGGCCGACACGATGCTGCGCGCCGCGCGGCAGATGCATGTCACGTCGAAGGCGGGCACCGATCTCGTGCTCGGCCTCGGTCCCTACACGACGCTGCCCGAATACGGCTATGCCGACGAGCCTGGCCACTGGGATCACTGGCCGAGCGGCTTCATCTCGACCTGGCCGGCCGACGGCACCGCCAATGGCCGCGTCGTCGTCGACGCCGGCGACATGCTGTTCCCGATGAAGATGTATGTCGCCTCGCCGGTGACGCTGGAAATCCGCGACGGCTTCATCCGCTCGATCGAGGGTGGCTTCGAGGCGGCCTATCTCCGCCGCCATATCGAGAGCTATGACGACCCGGAGGCCTATGCCGTGTCGCATGTCGGCTGGGGCCTGCAGCCCAAGGCGCGCTGGGGCGGGCTGGCGATGCGCGACAAGGCGCAGTCGATCGGCATGGATGCGCGCGCCTTCGCCGGCAATTTCCTGTTCTCGACCGGTCCCAACGGGGAGGGCGGCGGCTCCAACCACACGCCCTGCCATGTCGACATCCCGATGGCCGGCTGCTCGGTGTCGCTCGACGGCGTCGCCGTGACCCGCGACGGCCGCCTGGTGGAAGAGCCTGCCTGAGCCGCGTGTCAGCAACCCTAGGGGGGAACCATGACCGACTTTTCCCGCAGAGCATTCCAGTCCCGCCGTGAATTTCTCGCGCTGACCGCCTCGGCGGCGGCGCTGCTGGCGGCCGGTCCGCTGCGCGCCCAGCCGTCTTTCTCCGGGCCGGTCCGGGTGGTGATTCCGTTCGGGCCGGGCAGCACGCTGGATTCCATGGTGCGCCTCGCCATCCCGCTGGTCGGCGAGAAGCTCGGCGCCACGACCATCGCCGAGAACATGCCGGGCGGCGGCACGGTTCTCGCCACCGAGAACGTGCTGCAGGCGCCAGCCGACGGCCAGACGCTGCTGGTCGTCGCCAATTCCTTCGTCATCAACTCGTCGGTGCGGCCGAACCTGCGCTACAGGCCGCTGGAGGCCTTCGCGCCGCTGGTGGAACTCGCCTCGGTGCCGCATGTGCTGGTGGCCAAGGCCGGGCTGGCGGAGGACATGGCCGGCTTCATCGAGGCCGCCAAGGCATCCGGCGATAACGGCCTCACCTATGGCACGCCCGGCGCCGGCACGTCGAACCATCTCCTGGCGGAGGAGTTCCGCAGCCTCGCCGGCTTCAACGCCGTGCACGTGCCCTATGCCAGCAGCCCGGCGGCGATCACCGATCTCCTGGCCGGCCGCATCGATTTCGTCTTCCTCAACCAGACCGACGTGCTGCCGCATATCCAGTCGGGCGAGATGACCGCCATCGCGGTCGCCGCCGATGCCCGCTCGCCACGCCTGCCGGACGTGCCGACGATGGCGGAGGCCGGCTTTCCGGTGTCGCTGACCGATGTCTGGTACGGCGTCGTGGTGCGCAAGGAAACGCCGCCGGAGATCGTCGCGGCGCTGAGCGCCGCCTTTATCGCGGCGCTGAAGACGCCCGAGGTGGCGCGGCAGATCGAGGATACCTGGGGCCTGACGCTCGGCGCCAACACGCCGGAAGAGTTCGGCGCCAGCCTTGCCGCCTATGAGGAGGCCTATGCCAAGGTGGTGAAGAGCATCGGGCTGGTGATCGAGTAGGCGGCCCGCGGGGCGCGGAGGATGTTCCAGCCCCTTCCACCCGGCTGGGAGCGCACGGACCAGGCCGGGCGCGACGCCGCCTTCGCCAATGCCAAGTCCGTTGCGGACAGCGCCGAGATCATCGCCGAGCGCAACAGCGCCTCGGCGGCTTTCCGGGCGCAGCGGCCGGCCGGGCTCGATATCCGCTACGGGCCCGGCGAGCGCTGCGCCTTCGACCTCTTCCCCGCCGCCGATCCCGGCGCGCCCTGCCTCGTCTTCATTCATGGCGGCTATTGGCAGAACGGCCGGCGCGAGGACTATGCGATCTTCGCCGCCGGCGCCGTCGCCCGCGGCTGGTCGGCGGCGCTGCCGGGCTATACGCTTGCCCCGGCGGCGCGCCTCGGCGCCATTGTCGATGAAGTGCGCGCGGCGCTCGACTGGCTGGCGGCGCATGGGCCGGAGCATGGCATTGCCGGCCCGATCGTCCTCTCCGGCTGGTCGGCCGGCGGCCATCTCGCGGCGATGAATGCCGATCATCCTAGCGTCACGGCGGTCCTTGCCATCTCCGGTCTCTTCGAGCTGGCGCCGCTGCGCGATACATATCTCAACGCCGCGCTGCAGCTTTCCGACGACGAGATCGCGACGCTGTCGCCGATGCGGCTGGCGCCGTCGCCGAAACGCGTCGCCGTCGCCTATGGGACCGGCGAGCTGCCGAACCTGCAGCGCCAGTCGCGCAACTGGCATGAAATGCGCTCGGCGGCGCATTGTCCCGGCCCGCTCGTGCCGGTCGCCGGCGCCGATCATTTCCGGGTCCTGAACCGGCTGCGCAGCGCCGACGGCGAACTGATGCGGGCGGCGGCGGACCTCCTGCAATGACGAGGCGTCGGACAGGTACGTAAGAGCATCGGCGGGCACGAGGATTGCATGCCGAACAAGGGGAGGGACGGGGAGTGAGCAGCATCATCCGCACCGACGACAACGGCGTGGCGGCGACCATCGTACAGTTCGGCGATCTCGTCTTCATCGCCGGCATGACGGCCAGGGACCTGACGGCCGACCTGACCGGCCAGACCGAGCAGGTGCTGGCGCGCATCGATGCGGCGCTCGCCGCTGCCGGCACCGATCGCTCCTGCCTGCTGCAGGCGCAGATATGGCTCAAGGACATCCGCGACCGCGACGCGATGAACGTCGTGTGGACCGCCTGGCTGCCGCCGCACAGCTCGCCGGCGCGCGCCTGCGTCGAGGCGAACATGACGTCGCCGCGCCATCTGGTGGAGATCATGGTGACGGCCTGCCGGAAGGCAGCGGCGGCGTGAGCCAGGCTCCGCTCCACCGCCGCGGCTTCGTCATCCGCAGCCCGCAGGATTTCTGGTCCGGCCTCGCCATCCTCGCCGTGGCGGCGGTGGCCTGGATCATGGTCCGGCACCTGACGGCGATCCAGGGCTTCCATTTCGGCTCCGGCACGACGGCGCGGATCTTCGCCGTCTTCCTGGCGGCCGTCTCGGTCGCCGTCATCGCCCGCGGCATCCTCATCGAGGGGCCGGTGCTGGAGCGGCTGAGCCTGCGGGCGCCGTTCTATGTCACGGCGGCGGTCATCGCCTTCGCCCTCGCGGCACGGCCGCTCGGGCTCATTGTCGCCAGCTTTGCCGCGACGCTGATCGCCTCCTTCGCCAGCCCCGATGTCAGGCCGCGCGAGGCGGTCCTCTTCGCCGCGGCGATGACCGCCTTCGCCGGTCTCGTTTTCGGCCTCGGCCTGCGCCTCCAGATCCCCATCTGGCCGTTCTGACGATGGACCTGTTCAGCCACCTCGCCCTCGGCTTCTCGGTCGCCGTTTCGCCGGTCAATATCGGCCTCTGTCTCGTCGGCGCCCTTCTCGGCACGCTGATCGGCGTCCTCCCCGGCATCGGCCCGATGGCGACGATCGCCATGCTGCTGCCGGTGACCTACGGGCTCGATCCGACCGGCGCGCTGATCATGCTGGCGGGCATCTATTACGGCGCCCAGTATGGCGGCTCGACCACGGCGATCCTCGTCAACCTGCCGGGCGAGGCCTCCTCCGTGGTGACGACGCTGGACGGCCACCAGATGGCGCGGCAGGGCCGGGCCGGCACTGCCCTGGCGATCGCCGCCATCGGCTCCTTCGTCGCCGGCACGGCCGCCGTTCTCCTGCTGGCGCTGGTGGCGGTGCCGCTCACCGGGCTGGTGCGGATCTTCGGTCCGGCGGAGTATTTCTCGCTGATGGTGCTCGGCCTCGTCTGCGCCATCGTGCTCAGCAGCGGCTCGCTCGCCAAGTCCTTCCTGATGATCGGCCTCGGCCTCCTCCTGTCCTCCGTCGGATCGGATCTGGAGACCGGCCAGGCGCGCCTCACCTTCGGCTTCATCGAGCTGTCGGACGGCATCGATTTCGTCGTCCTGGCGATGGGCATTTTCGGTTTCGGCGAGATCATGCGCAATCTGGAGGACCGGCAGCGCCGCGACCTCGTCGACAAGCCGATCGACGGCCTGATGCCGAAGATGCGCGACCTGAAGCAGGCGGCGCCGGCCATCGGCCGCGGCACGGTCGTCGGATCGCTGCTCGGCATCCTGCCGGGCGGCGGCTCGATCCTCGGCGCCTATGCCTCCTACATGCTGGAAAAGAAGGTGGCGAAGGACCCGTCCCGTTTCGGCCGCGGGGCCATCGAGGGCGTGGCGGGACCGGAAAGCGCCAACAACGCCGCCTCGCAGACCTCCTTCATTCCGCTGCTGACGCTCGGCATCCCGTCCAACGCCGTCCTGGCGCTGATGGTCGGCGCCATGATGATCCACGACATCGTCCCCGGCCCCGACATCATCGCCAAGCAGCCGGCCCTGTTCTGGGGGCTGATCGTGTCGATGTGGATCGGCAACATCATGCTGCTGGTGATCAACCTGCCGCTGATCGGCATCTGGGTGCGCGTGCTGCGCGTGCCCTACCGGCTGCTGTTTCCGGCGATCGTCCTCTTCTGCTGCATCGGCATCTATTCCATCAGCAACCAGCCCTTCGACGTCGTGCTGAGCGCCATCTTCGGCGTCTTCGGCTATCTGCTGCTGAAATTCGGCTTCGAGCCGGCGCCGCTTGTGCTGTCCTTCGTGCTCGGGCCGCTGCTGGAGGACAACATGCGGCGGGCCCTGCTGATGTCGCGCGGCGACTGGATGGTCTTCGCCCGCGAGCCCATCTCGCTGGGGCTGCTGCTGGTGGCGGCCGTCGCCATCCTCGTCGCCCTGCTGCCGGCCTTCGGGCGGCGGCGGCAGGTCGTGTTCACCGAATAGGCTGCCTCAGGCGACGAGCTTGCCGAAGCTCGCCTGCAGGACGTCGACGAGCGTGTCGTAATAGGCGTTCATCACCGGCGTCAGCGGCCGCTCGCCCTTGCGCAGGCAGCAAAAATCCATCGTCGCCATCGGCTCGACAAGCAGCTTCACCTCGACGCCGTAGCGCTGGCAGGCAGGCAAAGCCAGCGACGGAATGATCGCCATGCCGAGCCCGCCGGCCGCCATGGCGATCTGCGTCTCCATATGGCCGACGACGATCTGCATGCGCCGGCTGCCGCCGCCGCCCTGCAGGTGGCTGTCGACGCGGCGCTGCAGCGGATCGTCGGGCGGCAGGCTGACGAGCGGCTGGTCCGGCAGGTCGGCCCAGCGCAGGCGGCCCACCGCCTGCCCCTCCGACCAGGACCGGGCGCCGGCGGGGGCCCGCGTGATGCACAGGAGATGCGTCGCGAAGATGCGCTGCGCCTTGAGGTCGCCGCCCGCCGCCAGGTCGGTGGTGAGGCCGATGTCGATATCGCCGCTGCGCAGCTGTGGCGCGATCTGATCGCGGGCGATGTCGGCGATCTGCACCGTCACGTCCGGCCGCCGGCGGCGGAATTCCCAGGTCACCTGCGGCAGCAGCTGCGCGCACACCACCGGCGTCGCGCCGATGCGCAGCAACCGGTCGGCGGCATCCGAGGCGCTGCTCATTTCGGTGGCCAGCGAGGCGAAATCCTCGATGGTGCGCAGCGCCAGCGGCCGCAGCTTCTCGCCGGCGGCGGTCAGCGTCACCGACCGCGTCGTGCGGGCGAACAGCCGGCAGTCGAGCTGGCTCTCCAGATTGCGGATCAGCGCGCTGAGGCCGGCCTGCGTCATGTGCAGGCGCTCGGAGGCGCGCGTGAAGCTGGAATACTCGGCGACATGCAGAAAAGCGCGCAGATCCCGCAGCGAGATATTGGTCGAGGCGATCGATCGCATGGCTCTCCTCGGCGGGGCGGAGGTTCGGGCGCTGCCGGGACCGTGGACAGGCTTCGCGTTCACCTCACCCCCTGGTGTGCGGACTCCTGACCTGGCAGCCAGCGCGGAAGATTTCCGGCAGATTGAGAATTGTTCAAGCCTATTCGTTGTTCATCGGCCGGATAATCCGTGCCCGGCTGTTGCCGCTGGCGGCCGGCGCCGGTCTCGCCGGCCCGGCCGCCCGGGTATTCCATCGCTTCCGCCAAGCAATGCGGGCTTCCTGCGTCGCAGCCGCAATGTTCGGCTTGCGTAGTGTCAGGCTGCGGGTCAAGCTGGGCGGCAGCCGATCATACGGCACTACAAAGCAACAATAATCTTCGGGAGTGAAACAATGCTAAGCCTGCCATCGTATATCCGATTCCGCCGGCTCTTTACTGCCGGCCTGCTGGTATCGGCCAGCGCCCTGCCGGCGGCGGCGCAGGATGCCGGCGTCACCTTCGAGCGCATCCTGCATGCCGACCAGGAGCCGCAGAACTGGCTGACGCACCATCATGACTACCGCAGCTGGCGCTACTCGCTGCTCGACGAGATCAACCGCGACACCGTCAAGGACCTGAAATTCGCCTTCGCGGTCGCCCTCCGGCCGCCGGAGGGCACCGCCACCTGGCCGTCGAGCGGCCTGGTCAACACGCCGCTGGTGGTCGACGGCATGATGTATGCCACCGACGGCTGGGCGCGCGTCTACAAGATCGACGTCAGCAGCGGCACGCGCGGCTCCATCCGCTGGATTCTCGATCCGCAGACCGAGAAGGACACCATCGCCATCCCGAGCAATCGCGGCGTCGCCATCTCCGGCAACCGCGTCTATGTCGTGTCGCTCGACGGGCGCCTCATCGCCGCCGATATCGGCACCGGCGAGACGATCTTCGAGGAAATGACGACGCGTCAGCCGGATGTCGAGTATCACACCGGCGCGCCGCTGGCCCTCAAGGGCAACATCATCTTCGGCTCCGGCGGCGCCGACAATGGCGCGCGCAACTTCATCGAGGCGCGCAGTGCCGAGACCGGCGAGATCGTCTGGACCCGCTTCACCGTGCCGGCACCGGGCGAGCCCGGCTCGGAGACCTGGAAGGGCGGCGGCGAATCATGGAAGACCGGCGGCGGCTCGATCTGGGGCGTCGGCTCCTATGACGAGGCGCAGGACCTCACCATCTGGGGCGTCGGCAACCCGGCGCCGGACTTCGATCCGACGGTGCGGCCGGGCGACAATCTCTACACCGACAGCACCATCGCCCTCGATCCGGATACCGGCGATCTCAAGTGGTACTTCCAGTACACGCCCAACGACGCGCTCGACTATGACGAGGTCGGCAGCCATCTGCTGATCGACGCCACGGTCGACGGCCAGCCGCGGCAGCTGCTGAGCCATGCCTCGCGCAATGGCTTCTACTACGTGCTCGACCGCACCAGCGGCAATTTCCTGCACGGCACGCAGCTGCTCGACCAGGTGAACTGGACCGCCGGCATCGATCCGAAGACCGGCAAGCCGGTCGAGTACGACCCCAATCTCGACGTCCAGGTCTATAACAGCGCCAAGCGCCCCGGACCCGGCCTCGGCGGCGAGACGGTCACCGATGTCTGCCCGCAGATCCAGGGCGGCACCAACATCTTCCCGCAGTCCTACAACCCCGAGACCGGCTACGTGTACTCGCCGGCCATCGAGGGCTGCGGCAATTTCGGCAAGGACATCTCCATCGCCGCGCAGCAGCTCGGCAGCGTCACCGCCCTCGATCCGACGACCGGCAAGATCGTCGTCAAGCGCCATCTCGACTATGCGGCGGTGGGCGGCACGCTGACCACCGCCGGCGGCCTGGTGTTCAACGGCGCCCTCGACGGCACGCTCGAGGCGCTCGACGCCAAGACAATGGAGCCGCTGTGGAGCGTCAACATGGGCACCGGCATCGAGGCGCCGCCGGTCACCTACGCCATCGACGGCAAGCAGTATGTCGCCATCCCGGCGGGCGGCGGCGTTGTCTATTCCGGCTTCTTCGCCATGCAGGGCAAGGGCAAGGATCCGGTGCTGATGGAGAACATGCAGCGCAGCTCGATGCTGTTCTTCTTCGCCCTCTAGGGACGAGCGGCGGGAGGGGCGCCTTGCTCCTCCCGCCACCGCCTGCACCGATCCGCATCCGGAAGAAGAAAAACCGCCGAAGAAGAAAACCGCTCATGTACAGAATGCTGGAACAGACGAAGCGCGCCGCTGCCCTCCTCGGCATCGCGGCCGGACTGACGCTTGCCTCCGGTGCCCCGACGCGGTCGATCGAGGCGCCGAAGCAGGAGGGGGCCGCCGCCGACCCGGCCCAGCTGGAGCGCGGCAAGGTCGTGTGGGGCGAGCGCGCCGGCTGCGCCTCGTGCCATGGCTGGGCCGCCGACGGCGAGAATGCCGGGCCGAGCCCGGAGGGGCCGTCGCTGCGCACCACCGCGCTCGACGCCGCCCAGATCCACGAGGTCGTGCAGTGCGGCCGGCCGGGGACGGCGATGCCCTATCACGACCGCCAGGCCTACAAGGACACGCGCTGCTACGGCTCCACCAAGGCCGATCTCGGCGACCAGGCGCCGACGCCCGGCGTGCCGCTGTCGGCCAAGGAGATCGACGCCGTCACGGCCTATGTCGTCACCAATTTCAAGGGCCGGGGCGAGGTGACGCTCGCCGAATGTCAGGCCTATTTCAGCCCGACCAGCCCGCGCTGCAAGCGATACGAGCCGGGCAACTGACGGCAGCGGCGATGCGCCGGCATGTCCTCTTCGGCGTTCTCCTCGCGGCGCTCGCCGCCGCGGGCGCCGGGGACGCCGGCGCGGAAGAGCGCCCGACGACGCTGTGGGACCTGCGCCTCGGCACGCCGGCCGCCGCGCTGCCGGCGCTCGACTTCACCGACTATGCCTGCGGCACCGATGGCGGCCCGCCGTCGCTGCCGCTCGCCGGCTTCACCGATTTCGCGCGCTGCCCGGCAGAGCCGAACGGCCTCCACGAGGTCTATGTCCGCTATGACGACGAGATGGAGTACCGGGCGCGGGCGATGGAGAGCCCGCAGATGATCGACCGCTATGCCGGCACGCGGCTCTTCGTCTATCCGGTCGTCCTGTCGGTGCTGTTCGACGAGGGCGGCATCCTGCGCGCCGTGCGTGCCGTCACCGACGACCGCGCCACGGTGCGCCAGCGCCGCATCGCCTACGGCATGGGCGCCTATGTCCGCGGCCTTCTCGGCGACGACGGCTGGGCCTGCCGTGACGACCCGCCGCTGCCGGGCGAGCAGGCGATCCAGGGCCTGCTGATCAAGCAGCACTGCCGCAAGACGCTGCCCGACGGCCGCATCGTCACCACCGAGGCGCGCCTGCTGCGCAAACCCGGTCAGCAGATGGTCGACCCGCACACGCACGAGCTGATCGCCGGCCAGTTCGAAAGCACCGCCCGCATGGAGATCGACGACCCGGCCTTCGCGCCGGTGCCGTGATGGCGCTTCGTCCAGCACCGGCGCTCCCCACCCGACCCCGCCTGCGGCGGGGCCACCCTCCCCGCAAGCGGTGAGGGATGGGCGCTCGGCATTAGGGACGGTGCGTAGGGTGGGCAAGGCAGGGCCTTGCCCACGCGGTCACACCTGCCCCTCATAGGGAAGCACGCACTCATCCCTCACCGGAACGGGGAGGGTGGCGCGCGCCGCGGGCGCGTGACGGGTAGGGACCCACGCCGGGCGGTTCGCACTGCCCGTTCCGCCTCCGCGGCGTGTCTCTTCTTGCGGAGAGGCAAACGCTTGCGGTAACGGCCCTGACCAAAATGAACGAATAGCGCCGCACCCGAAAAGAAACAGCGAAGAATTTCTACAGCGCATTGCCTGATTACTGGCGCAACACCTGCGGCGCAGGATGGAATAACCGCCGCCGTCCCGATGCTCCGGCAGCTTTTCCCCGGCGCTCGGCGGGGCCGGGGCGGCGGAGGGCCGCGGTTGATTAATCTGCTGGCGATGCTATATCGGCGAGGTTGCCTGAAGTAGGCTTCATCTGCTGGTTGGAGAGGACGGTATGTCTCACGACGCCCTCTTCCAATTGGGGATGGACTCAGTTCTACTGAATGCCTCCCAAAAGGAAGAAAAACATTGGCACGCCTGCGCTGGCAGCGCGCGCATGAATGCTTTTTCCGGCGGCTGCGGCCGTTCCGTCAGGCGCCCGGCCCATAGGGTCGCGCCGCGGTCCGATGCCCGGCCGAGATGGACCGGCAGGGACGGCGCGGCGCTAATGGGGCCGCCGGGGCCGACCGGCATCCTTTTCCTATCGTAACACTGCCACGACCGGTCCGCGCCGCCCCCGCGTCCGACGCGGCGGCTTATCATTAGCCGGCGAATGAAAGCGCCCCGGCTGCGGCCGGGAAAGCGCGCCAGCCCTTATCCCGCGAGCCTTCAACAGGAGCCACAGCTTGGCGATCCAGACGCCCTATTACCTCATCGACAAGACGCGGCTGCTGCGCAACCTCGAGACGATCCGCACCGTGCGCGAGCGCTCCGGGGCGCGCGTCCTGCTGGCGCTCAAGTGCTTCGCGACCTGGGCCGTGTTCGACCTGATGCGCGACTACATGGACGGCACGACCTCGTCGTCGCTCTACGAGGTGCGGCTCGGGCGCGAGAAGTTCGGCGGCGAGACCCATGCCTACAGCGTCGCCTTCGCCGACCACGAGATCGATGCGGTGATGGAGAATGCCGACAAGATCATCTTCAACTCCATCGGGCAGCTCGACCGCTTCGCCGACCGCTCCTCGGCGCTCGGCCGCGGCCTGCGGCTCAATCCGGGGGTCAGCGTCTCGCATTTCGACCTCGCCGATCCGGCCCGGCCGTTCAGCCGGCTGGGCGAAGGGGACCCGGAGAAGGTCATGGCAGTGGTCGGCCGCATCGACGGCTTCATGATCCACAATAATTGCGAGAACGACGATTTCGACGCCTTCGACCGCATGCTCGGCGCCATCGAGGCGAAGTTCGGCGAGGCCTTCGCGCAGGTCGACTGGGTGAGCCTCGGCGGCGGCATCCATTTCACCGGCGACGGCTATCCGCTGGATGCCTTCTGCGACCGCCTCAAGGCCTTCGCGCAGCGCTACGGCGTCACAGTCTATCTGGAGCCCGGCGAGGCGGCGGTGACCGGCAGCACGACGCTGGAGGTGACGGTGCTCGACACCGGCTTCAACGGCAAGCCGCTGGCGATCGTCGACAGCTCCACCGAGGCGCACATGCTCGATCTCCTGATATACCGCGAGAGCGCCAAGGCCGGCACCGGCGGCGAGCATCGCTACCTCGTCTGCGGCAAGTCGTGCCTTGCCGGCGACGTCTTCGGCGAGTTCGGCTTCGACAGGCCGCTCGGGGTCGGCGACCGCATCTCGATCGCCGATGCCGCCGGCTACACCATGGTGAAGAAGAACTGGTTCAACGGCCTGCAGATGCCGTCGATCGCCGTGCGCGAACTCGACGGCAGCCAGCGCCTGGTGCGTGCGTTTTCCTTCGAGGATTACGCCGCGAGCCTCTCGTGAAGCTCGTTCCCGACCCGCTCCCCGCACGCAAGGAGGTCTGAGATCAAATGAGGAAGAACGTCCTGATCATCGGCGCCGGTGGCGTCGGCCATGTGGTGGCCCATAAATGCGCAGAGGCGAGCGATGTGCTGGGCGCCATCCACATCGCCTCGCGGACCCTCGCCAAGGCCGAGGCGATCGTCCGCTCCGTGCAAGCGAAGCGCAGCATGAAGACCGGCGGCCGGATGACGGCGCATGCGCTCGACGCCATGGATGTCGAGCGCACCGCGGCGCTGATCCGCGAGACCGGGGCGGGCATCGTCGTCAATGTCGGCTCAGCCTTCCTCAACATGTCGGTGCTGTCGGCCTGCATCGCCACCGGCGCCGCCTATATCGACACGGCGATCCACGAGGACCCGCAGAAGGTCTGCGAGCCGCCGCCCTGGTACGGCAATTACGAATGGAAGCGGCGCGCCGAATGCGAGCGCGCCGGCGTCACCGCCATTCTCGGCGCCGGCTTCGATCCGGGCGTCGTCAATGCCTATGCGCGGCTGGCGGCGGACGACTATTTCGACCGCATCGATTCGCTCGACATCATCGACGTCAATGCCGGCGACCACGGCCGCTATTTCGCCACCAATTTCGATCCGGAGATCAATTTCCGCGAATTCACCGGCAAGGTCTGGTCGTGGCAGAAGGGCGCCTGGACCGCCAACCGCATGTTCGAGGTGCGCAAGAGCTGGGACCTGCCGGTTGTCGGCAAGCGCACGACCTACCTCACCGGCCATGACGAGATTCATTCGCTGGCAAAGAACCTCGCCGTGCCGGACATCCGCTTCTGGATGGGCTTCGGCGAGCGCTACATCACCGTGTTCGAGGTGCTGAACAATCTCGGCCTCCTGTCGGAGCAGCCGGTGCGCACCGCCGAGGGGCTCGAGGTGGTGCCGCTGAAGGTCGTCAAGGCGGTGCTGCCCGATCCGGCGAGCCTTGCCCCGGACTATACCGGCAAGACCTGCATCGGCGTGCTGGCCAAGGGCGTCGCCGACGGCCGCAAGCGCGAGGTGCTGATCTACAACATCGCCGATCACCAGGAGGCCTATGCCGAGGTCGGCAGCCAGGCGATTTCCTATACCGCCGGCGTTCCGGCCGCCGCGGCGGCGATCCTCGTCGCCTCCGGCCGCTGGGACGTGAAGCGCATGGTCAATGTCGAGGAGCTGCCGCCGCGGCCGTTCCTCGCCTTGCTCGACGGCATGGGCCTGCCGACGCGCATCCGCGACGCCGAGGGCGACCGCTCGCACGGCCATGGCGGATCGGCCGCCGGGGCGCGCAAGGAAGCCGGCCGCGCCCTTTCGGCGTAAGGCATCAAAGCGCCGCCGGGGCTTCCTCGAGGCCCCGGCGGCAGCGCATCTCAAGCCGGCACGGCAGGTCCGGCCGCCGCGAAGCGATAGGCGCGCTCCACGCGGCCGTCCGGCCATGTGAAATAGACATGGTGGAAGGCGTCGGCGCGGCCGCCCGGCAGCTGGACGTCGTCGCGCCGCCAGTCCCAGCCGAGGGCGTCGAGACAACGCTCGAACGGGGCGCTGACCGTCGCCGACCAGAAGCCGATGACGCCGCCCGGCCGCAGCGCCCGGTCGAGGGCGCGCAGGCCGTCCGTGTCGTAGATCTCCCGGTTGAGATGGCGGACGATGTTTTCCGGGCCGTTGTCGGTATCCATGAGGATGACGTCCCAGCCGCGCGGCCGGCCGCGCACGGCGGCCATGACGTCGCCGATCGCGACGCCGACCCTCGCATCGTCCAGCGGATGGCCGGCGAGATGGCCGAAATGCTGCCTGTTCCAGGCGACGATTTCCGGCACCAGCTCGACGACCTCGATGCGGCTGTCCGGCCCGGCATGGTCCAGCGCCGCGCGCAGCGTGAAGCCCATGCCGAGCCCGCCGATCAGCACGCGCGGCGCCGCCTGGCCGGCAAGCCGCAGCGCCCGCTCGGCGAGGATCTCCTCGGAGCGCGACTGGAGGTTCGACATGAGTTCCATGCCGTTATAGCGGATTTCGAATAATTCGTTCCTGCGCCGCAGGATGATCTCGTCGCCGGCGGCGTTTTTCACGCGCGCCAGTTCGCACCACGTCATGATGATCTGACCTTCGCAAGGAGAACCGTCAGGCGGCGCTATGGAAGCGCCGCGGCCGAAGTCCCGGGTTGCCGCGGCCTTTCAGGAGCGCGGCAACCCAGGCCGTCTGTCGGCGAGGGCTCCGATGACGAGCGGGAAGGTCGCCTGGCGAAAGAGGCTGTCGCCGCCGCCGGCCTGGATCGCGCCAGGCCTGGTGGTCGGCAATACTGTCGAAGGGCGAAGGCGGCGGGACGATGTCCCGGGCGAGCGGCTCACGGTTTCCTCTCCGGCGCCGACAGGCGGCGCGCTGGCAATGCTTGCGGTGGAGAAACCCGGAGCGGGGCGGCTGCGACTCAGCCGGTTCCCGGACGCCCGCCCCGGGCCGGGGCATGCGTCCCGGCGGATCCGGGCGGGAAAGGACGGAGAGGCGCTGGCATGATCCCGGGCAATGTCGTGCGCGTGGCGGCGAACCGCAAGGCTAGCACGCAGGCGCCGCCTTTTGTAGCGGCGCGGGAATTAGCTGCGAGGTGGGGAAGGAAGCCGGGCAGCGCAGCAGCGACGGGTGCTTCAGGAAGGGATGGCCCTGAACTACGGCCTTCACCGTACGACGTGCGAAGGAATTAGAACGTCGCCCGCCGCTGCTGCGCGGCGCACGCATCTTATAGCCCTCTGAATGTAAGTTAGCAATATAAATTGCATAAGCTACTATAAGGCTTGCGACGCCCGTTGGCAGGGCTTTGCCGGCAGGCCTGCGGCCCGGTTCCGGAGAGGGCCGGCGGGAGAGCGGCTCGGAATCCCTTTCCAGCGCGGCCTGCTTTTCTGGTCTGAAATTGGCGGAACCGCTGGTGCGACGCCATTCCGGTGGCGCTGGAAGGTCACGGCGCGGGACGACCTGCGGCTGTCGCCGGGAAAAAGCGGTGTTGTAAATTCCATTAGGCAGCCGTACAGTCCGCCATGCGTATTTTAAGGCGCATCGCTGTCGTCGCCCACAAGCGGCCGCGGTGAAAAGGAGGCAGGGCAAGTGCAGCCGTCCGCGGGGAGAGGACGGCCGGCGTAGGCCCGGCTGGAGAAGAAATAAAGGGAACCCCAACAAACTGAGGAGGGTACTCAATGTTAAGTGAAGGAAAACAGCTCGCAACCGCTACGGCCGAGGAAGGCCGTAAGACCGGCGCCAATCGCAGGACCTTCCTGAAGGGTCTTGGCGGCGCCGCTGCCGGTGCGGTGGCTGTTGCCCAGGCCAGCAAGGCCATGGCCAACAACGGCTGGGGCTGGACGACCGATACGCCGGACAGCGCGCTGATGGTCGACATGTACCGCAAGATGCTGCGGTCGCGTGAGTGGGAAGACGCCATCAAGGAAGCTTTCCTGGCCGGCAATGACGGCCTCTACGGCGCGTTCCACATGTATATCGGCGAGGAAGCCGTTGCCGTTGGCGCCATGGCGGCGCTGAACGACGACGACTACATCGCCTCGACCCATCGTGGTCATGGTCACCTCATCGCCAAGGGCGGTGACCTGAACAAGATGTCGGCCGAGATGTTCTTCAAGTCGACGGGCTACAACAAGGGCTTCGGCGGCTCGATGCATCTGACGGATGTCAGCAAGGGCATCCTGGGCATGAACGGCATTCTTGGCCCGCAGTACCTGATCGCCGCGGGCGCTGCCTACGGTGCCAAGGTCCGCGGCACCAAGCAGGTCGCGGTTGCCTTCGGTGGCGACGGTTCGACCGGCCAGGGCTGGTACTACAACGGCCTGCGCAACGCCGCGAACTACAAGCTCCCGATGATCTACGTCATCGAAAACAACGGCTACCAGATCTCGATCCCCTTCGAGAAGGTGTCGCCGATCAAGGACCTGGCCGACTACGCCGTCGGTCTGCATATCCCTAGTGAAGTCGTTGACGGCATGGATGTTCTGGCCGTCTACAATGTGATGAAGCGCGCCGTCGAGCGGGCTCGTGCCGGTGAAGGCCCGACCCTGATCGAGGCCAAGACCTACCGCTTCATGGACCACGCCGGTCTCGCCGGTGCCAAGCCGGGCGTCCTCGGCGCCTTCGGCCTGCCCTACCGCGCCGACGCGGAAGTCCGCGCCTGGATCGCCAAGGACCCGATCCCGCGTCATCGCAACTTCCTGATCGCCAATGGCGACCTGACGGAAGAGCAGGCGACGCAGATCGAGAACGAGGTGAAGCAGGAAGTCGCCGACTCGCTCGAGTTCGCTCGTCAGAGCCCGTACTCGGCCGATGATGCGGCGCTGGAGCACGTCTACGCTTCGGGCAAGGTCGCGGCGAGCCAGTTCATCGCCTGAGCCAGAGCAACCAGATCACACAAGAATTAGGGAGCTATTAGGAAAATGGCACCGAAACCCGGTAATTACGCCATTCTGGAAGCCCTGCAGCAGGAGTTCCGGAACGATCCTCACCTGACGATGCTGTACGAGTACCAGCGTCCGACGGCCGTGTCGCCGACCGGCCAGGTGATCGACCTCTTCAAGGAGTTCGGCCCGGTTCGTATCCCGGATTGGGGTCCGCTCGACGAAGAATGGTTCGTCGGCGGCGGCATGGGCATGGCCATGACGGGTGTGCGTTCCATCGCCCACCTGCCGTCCATGACCACCCTGCGCACCTTCGAGCTGGTGTTCAACCAGATCGGCAAGCTCCGTCACATGACGGGCGGCCAGGCTTCCATGCCGATCACGCTGTGGATCGACGCGGCCGGCCGTGGCGCCGGCTCCGCCGGCCAGCACTCCGACGCCGGCCAGGAGGCGCAGTACGCTGCTCTTCCGGGCACGACCGTCGTCATCCCGTCCGATCCGTATGACGCCAAGGGCCTGATGACGGCCGCTCTGCGTTATCCGGACCCGGTGATCTTCTTCCACTACGGCGCGATCAACAACGTTCAGGTTGACGTTCCGGACGGGGAAGTGCTCATCCCGATCGGCGAAGCTGCCGTCCGCCAGGAAGGCACCGACATCACGATCGTCGGCGTCGCCCCGGCCACGCTGGAGATCGCCAAGGCCCTCCCGGGCCTCAAGGACGCCGGCATCTCGGCGGAGTTCATCGACCTGCGGACGATCAAGCCGCTGCCGATGGAGCAGATCCTTGCCTCGGTCCGCAAGACCGGCAAGCTTCTGGCCGTCGACCATGGCCACGAGACCCTGGGTACCCCGGCCGAGATCATCGCCCGCGTGGCGATGGCTGTCCCGGGCGCCAAGCTGGGCCGCGTGACGTTCCCGGATGCGCCTCCGCCCGGTGCGCGCAACATGATCACCTGGATGACTCCGGACGCTCCGAAGATCGTCGAGGCTGCCAAGAAGCTCGTCGCCTAAGCGGCAGGCCTTCGTTATGGGGAGGCGGGCCTAGGCCCGCCTCCCTTTTTTGTGCGCCGAATCTTTTTGTGTGCGAAGTCCGGCGCGATGACGCCGCCCGGCCGGCGAAGCCGGGCAGGCGCGCGGCGGGAACCTCGTTCCGGCTCCGGCCTTTCTGACAGGGGGCTGCTTCCGACGGAGGTCCCGATGATCGGAAAGCGCATAGCCCTTGCATCCGCTCTTACATCTGCCCTCGCCGTTCTTCCGACGCTGGCCTTGGCGCAGCAGGACGAGGCGGCGCAGACCCGCTGGACGACGGCCAACGTCCTCCCCGACAAGCCCTTCGGCGACATCGACGTCAGCGCCGCCGGCACCACGGCCTCGCAGGCGAAGACGTTCCTCGACAGCCTGAGCGGCCGCGAGGTGGTGGAACTGCTCAGCCGCTGCAACGTCATCAGCCCGGTGGCGCTGCGCTACGGCCGCGCCGACAAGGACTCCGGCAGCGATGCCGCCAATGCCCGGCCGGTCGACCCCGAAGCCAACAATGCCGCCGATGTCGCCGACGGACATGGTCCGGGCGGCGCCGGCAACGATCCGGCCGGCGCCGGCAACGCCATGGAGGATATCGGCATGGCGGCCGGCTCCAACGCCGCCAACCGCGCCGGCGCCAACGGCAATGACGCCGCCGTCGACATCGGCCGGCAGGTCCTCGACGAAGCCCGCGAAGGCAATGCCCGCGTCAACGCCGGAGGCGGCGGCGCCGCCGCCAGCGCCTTCCCGCAGCAGGCGACGACGCTCTGCAACAACATCAACGACGCAATCTTCGCGCAGAACGCGGCGCCGTAGCGCGGTGGCGAGGGGCGGGCAGTGTCGTCCCACCCATGACGCAGGGCAAGGCCCGGGGGGCTGTGCGAACCTCCCGCCGGCGCTCCCCACCCGCCCCCGACTATCGCCGGGGCCATCCTCCCCCTGCGGGTGAGAGATGGGCGCCCGGCATCAAGGGTGCGTATGGTGGGCAAGGCAGAGCCTTGCCCACGCGGACACCAGCCGCACGCCTCTCGACCGCGTGGGCAAGCGCCTGCGGCGCATGCCCACCCTACGGCACCTTCATGGGGAAGCACGCACTCATCCTTCACCCGCAGGGGGAGGGTGGCGCGCGCCGAAGGCGCGTGACGGGTGGGGAGCGCGGCTGGGCGTAACGGGCCGCCGTCTCGGCTCCGTTGCGCCAGGGTAAGAGCGAGCGATCAGCGTCCGGTCGGTCAGCCCCCACGCCACCCACCGGCGTCATGGCCGGACTTGATCCGGCCATCCACGCGAACACGGAGTGCGCAGAACGAAAGACCGCCCGCGCAGCGCTTTTTTCTGCGCTGCCGGTGTTCGCGTGGATGCCCGAGTCTTCGCCCGGGCATGACGCAGCTGGGGCGATCGCATTCGTTCTCCGCCCGAAGAGCGCCGTCAGACTCACATGCCGCCGCGCCAGACAAGGCGATGGCGTCGACTCGCGCCGTCATTCTGCCGACCGCCGGCCGCCCCGGCGCATCGCCACGCCCGGCGCGGCGCTTCTGCCCCTATAATTGACCCAGCAGGTCGATTATATCAATTGCAGGGCCGCCGCACGACGCGGTGGTTCGGGCTGTGGCCGCGGCCCTCGCGCAGCTTTCCGGCCGGCAGACTGGCAGACATTCGTACCGATGCTCACCAATAAGGGGAAGTACGGCCTCAAGGCCCTCGTTCACCTGGCGCGGCTGCAGCCGGGCGAGGTGGCGCTTGGCAGCGACATTGCCGCCGCCAACAACATTCCCAAGAAATTCCTCGACGCGATTCTCAACGACCTCAAGACGGCCGGTCTCGTCCGTTCCAAGAAGGGGCCGGGCGGCGGCTATGCCCTGGCTCGCCCGGCGGAGCAGACGATGGTCGGGCAGGCGATCCGCATCCTCGACGGCGCGCTGGCGCCGATCGCCTGCGCCAGCCGCGCCTTTTATCAGCCCTGCCATGACTGCAGGGACGTCGCCACCTGCGAGGTGCGGCTGCTGATGGTGCAGGCGCGCGACGCCATGGCGGCGATTCTCGACCAGACCTCCTTCGCCGACCTCAGGGCGTGGAATTCGCGGCCCGGCGACCTGACGCTGCGCCCGCCGGTCACCGCCGAGCCGCTGCTGCCTTAGCGGTCCGCCGCTCCCGAAGAGCGTCAGGCGACGGCGCCGAGCTGGGCGCCGGCGAAGTCGTAGCGCAGGACGGCGATCTCGAAGCCGCGCCGCGCCAGCCAGTGGGCGGTGGTGGCGGCGCGGATGCCGCTGCTGTCGTCCACCAGCACGACGCGGGCGCCGCGCACGGCGATGGTGCGATGCGACACGCCGAAGAGCTGGCCGCCTTCCGCGGACAGCGATCCTTCGAGGTGGCCGTCGGCATATTCCTCCGGCGTGCGCACATCGAGGACATAGGTGGTGCGCTGCGGGTCGGCTGCCCAGGCGGCCGCCGTATCGAGGTCGATCTCCGGCACCGTCCGGGCGGCGCGGAGGCTGGCGAGATGCTGTTCGGCAAAGGCGACCGCGGCGCGCGAGGCGGTGCGGTAGACCCGGGTGGCGCCGGCCTCCAGATCCAGCCCGGCGCGGCGCCAGGCCGCCGTTCCGTCATGCAGATAGGAGACGCGGTTGGGCACGCCGGCGTCGATCAGCGTCTGGGCGCCGAGAATGGCGCGCGGCAGGCCGGCGCAGGACACCACCACCTCCGTCTCGGGCGACGGCACCAGATCGGCAAAGCGGTACAGCAGCTCGGCGCCGGGCAGGCTGACGGCGCCGGGGATATGGCCCGCGGCATATTCGGGCACGGTACGGCTGTCGAGGACGATGACGTCGGCGCGGCGGCGGCGCAGGTCGGCAAGGCGCTCGACATACATGACCGGCGTGCTCTCCCGCGCCCGCACCGCCTCGGAGAAGATCACGCCTGGCGTGTCGAAGGTCGGCAGGGTCTCGGCCCGCTGCGCCAGCCAGGCCGGGATGCCGCCCTCGAGGGCATAGAGATTGTCCCAGCCGGCGGCGGCGAGCCGTGCCGCCAGGGCCGTCGCGGTGCCGTCGCCGCCATCGGCGAGGACGGTGCGCACGGCACGGCGCGGAATGTAGCGGCCGATCTCCGCCTCGACGCGGCTCGCCGGCAGGTTGGTGGCGAACAGCGGCTCGCCATGGCCGAAATCCTCCGCCGGCCGCAGGTCGAGAACGGCAAGCTCGGCGCCATCGGTCAGCCAAGCATGGAAGATGCTCACATTGATCGTTCTGGCAGTCATGCTCGTGGTCTCCTCGCATCGGATGACCGGGCGATCGTAGCACGGGCGGCCGTATAGTCTATCAAATTACTATACTAATTATCCGGCCCGGCCTGGCATGAAAGCCCAGGGCCGGGGCCCCTTTGCGGAAAAGCTCCGGCCGAGGAGGCCGGCACGCTTGAGCGGCGCCGCTGTCCGACCTCAGCCGCCTTCACGCTCGGTGACTTCCATGCCGCCGCGGACGATGGTCTGCAGCGTCGCCAGGAATTGTTCCCGCTCGGCGCGGCTCCAGCCCTTCGCCCAGCGCTGGATGGCGCGCCGGCGCGCCTGGCGCAGCGTCTCCAGCAGCGCCTCGCCCTTGCGGCTCGGCACCAGGTAGGAGACGCGCTGGTCGGTCGGCGACGGGCGGCGCTCGACCAGGCCGAGCGCTTCCAGCTTCGCCGTCTGGCGGCTGACCGTCGAATGGTCCTTGCCGCTGATCTTGCCGAGTTCGACGACGCTGATCGGCGCCTTGACGCCGATGCGCGAGAACAGCGGAAACAGCGCCCGGTCGAGATCGATTCCGGCCTCGCGGAGCATGACGGCGTCCGGTTCCGGCCGGTTGAACAGGCCGACGAGATCCAGGAAGGCCTCGTGCAGCTGATCGGCCCAGTCGTCGTCGCGCTTGCTCATCTCCGTGCATGATGCACATTTTTTCTGGACAGGCAACGCCGCGGCGCCTATCTGTATGCGTGCATTATACACGGAGGTAGGCCATGACGGATGTTCTCGTCGTCGGCGGCGGCCCGACCGGACTGACGCTCGGCATCGATCTGCGGCGACGAGGCGTCGACGCGCGCCTCATCGAGGCGCAGCCGGCGCCGGTGATCGCCTCGAAGGGCAAGGGGCTGCAGCCGCGCACGCTCGAGGTCTTCGACGATCTCGGCGTCATCGATGCGGTCCTTGCCGAATCCGGCCCTTATCCGCCGATCCGCACCTATGTCGGCGGCAAGATCGTGGACGAGCGGCGCCTGCACGAGCCGCAGCCGGCGACGGCCGAGACGCCCTATCCGAACATAAGGATGCTGCCGCAGTGGCGGACCGAGGCGATCCTGGCGGCGCGCTTCGCCGGGCTCGGTGGCCGCATCGAGCGCGGCGCGCTGGCCGGCCTGGAGCAGGACGCGGACGGCGTCAGGGCGAGGCTGGACAGCGGCGAGATCATCGCCGCCCGCTATCTCGTCGGCGCCGACGGCGGCCACAGCGCGACGCGGCATCTGGCCGGCATCGGCTTCCTCGGCGAGACGCCGGCGCTGGAGCGCATCCTCGTCGCCGACGTCGAGGCGGACGGCCTCGACCGCAGCTTCTGGCATGCCTGGGCACTCGGCCCGACGGAATTCGCCACGCTCTGCCCGCTGCCGGGCGGCGCGACTTTCCAGATGACGGCGACGGTGCCGGCCGGGGCGAACCCGGAGCTGACGCTGGCGGTGCTGCAGGCGCTGCTCGACGAGCGCTCCGGCGGGGCGGTGCAGCTGCGTTCCGCCAGCTGGATCTCGCTCTACCGTCCCAATATCCGCCTCGCCGAGCATTTCCGCGCCGGCCGCGTCTTCCTCGCCGGCGATGCGGCGCATATCCATCCGCCGGCGGGCGGCCAAGGCCTCAATACCGGCATCCAGGATGCCTACAATCTCGGCTGGAAGCTCGGCGCCGTCCTCGCCGGTGGGCCGCCGGCGCTGCTCGCCAGCTACGAGGCGGAGCGGCTGCCGGTCGCCGCGCATGTGCTCGGCTTCAGCGAGAAGCTGCTGCGCGCCGGGCTGGCCGGCGACCCGGAGGCGCTGAAGCGCAGCGACGACGAGCGGCAGCTCGCGCTGACCTATCGCGGCGGTCCGCTCTCGGCCGGGCACGGACGCGGCGCGCTGCAGCCCGGCGACCGCATGCCGGACGGCCGCCTCGCCGACGGCCGCCGCGTCTTCGACGTGCTGCGCGGCCCGGGCTTTGCCGTGCTGGAGCGGGACGGCGACTTTCACGCCGTACGCCCCGACGGCTATATCGGCGGCATCTTCCCGACGCGCGCCGAAGCGGAAGCCTATGCCGGCGCCTTCGGCCTTGCGCGACCGGAAGGGTGCTGACGGGTCAGGGCAGCGCCGGCCGGTCGAGGATGACGGCGGCGAGGAGGAGGGCGAGGCCGGACAGCGACAAGCCGACGCGGAGGAGGTGCCACTGCCACCAGGCGGCGCGCAGCGCCTCCCAGTCGGCGGGCAGCGTCGCCGGCGTCCAGCCCATCACCAGCGCGTTGATCGGCTGGTTGAGGAAGCGGGTGACGATGCCGGCGCCGATCATCATCAGCACGGCCGCCAGATAGAGCCAGAAGACAAGGCCCTTTCCTCTGGCAAACCAGAGCAGGGCGGCGGTAAGGAGGCTCGCGGCAAGGCCGAGCGCCGGCAGGAGCACGTTCAGCCCGCGAACGGCGCCCTGGTGCATCTCCAGGAAGGTCGTTGCGGCGTAGGTGCTCGGGTCGTAGCCGCGCCAGATGCCGAAGACGCTGCCCGCCACCAGGGCGAAGATGAGCGCTGCAAGGAACTGCAAGACCGGAACCAGGGCCGCCATGACGAGACCTCCAGACCTCAGCGACAACCGGCCGGGCTTCGCATCCTGCGCCGTTCCGGCCATATTGGATACAGTGATACTGTATTGAATTATGCCGGATGTAAAGCCGAAGCGCTCCTACCGTTCGCCGAGACGCGCCGCCCAGGCCGGGGAGACGCGCGGCAAGGCGCTCGCGGCGGCGCAGGCGCTGTTCCTGGCGGAGGGCTGGACCGGGACGACGATCGCCGCCATCGCAAGGAAGGCGGGCATCTCCAGCGAGACGGTCTATGCCGTGTTCGGCAGCAAGAGCGCCCTGCTGCGCGAGCTGATCGTCAATGCCGTGCGCGGCGCCGCGCCCGAAACGCCGCTCGTCGCCCAGCCGGTGCCGCAGCAGATCGCGGCGGAGCCCGACCAGCGGCGCCAGATCGATCTCTTCGCGGCGGATATTTCCGGGGTGCTGGAGCGCGTGGCGCCGCTCATGGACGTGGCGCAGACGGCCGCCGCCGCAGATGCGGCGATGGCCGCGCTCTATGCGCGGTTCCATGCCGGGCGGCGCGAGAACCTGGAATGGTTTGCCGCCGCGCTGATGCGCAACGGGCCGCTGAAGGGCGGGCTGGATGCGAAGGGCGCCGCCGGCCTCATCTGGCGGCTGGCGAGCCCCGATCTCTTCCTGCTCATCCGCCGCGTCGAAGGCCTGAGCCGGCCGGCCTATGCCGAATGGCTGGCCGACAGCCTCAAGCAGTTGCTTTTCGAGCCGGCGGCTTAGGCCAATCGCGCGGCAGCGGATATTTGTCGTTCCCAGCGGCGCTCCCCACCCGACCCCGGCTTCCTCCTTCGCCGCCAACCGTGTTCGCGTGGATGGCCGGATCAAGTCCGGCCATGACGCTGGTGGGGTGGAGAGGGTGGGTGCGAACCGCCCGGTTTTGCTCCAGCGGCGTTGGGCACGGCGCCGCCCTAGTCCGGGTAGGGCAGGCCGTAGCGGTCGCGGATCGTCTCGCCCTCGTAGCGGCGCGGATAGACGCCGCGGTCCTGGAGGATCGGCACCACCTTGTCGACGAACTCGGTAATGTCGTCGGGGGCGCGCGGCGGCTGCAGCGTGTAGCCGTCGACGGTACCGTCTTCCCAGTAGTCGATCATCGCCTCGGCGATCTCCTCGGCGGTGCCGAGCAGCAGGCGATGGGCGCCCTCGCTGCGCCGTACCGCCTGGCGGGCGGTCAGCGTCTCGTGGGTGAGGAGGTCGGAGAGGCCGAGGCCCATGCCGACCGCCATCTGGCGGTTCGGGTCGGGGACGAACTTCGCCGCGTCGAGCGGCGCGTCGGGGTCGAAGCCTTCCGGGTCGATGCCGTTGTCGCGGACGAAGCGCTTCAGCAGGCCGTCCTCGGAGCCGGCGCCGCTATAGAGCTCGTGCTTGCGCAAGGCCTCCTCGCGGGTCTCGCCGATGATGGTGACGAGGCCCGGGACGATGCGGATCTCCGACGGGTCGCGGCCGATTGCGGCGGCGCGGTCGCGCACCTTTTTGCCGAAGGCCTGGCCGGCCGGACGCGACAGGATGTTGCAATAGATGATCTCGCCGTGCCGAGCGGCGAGGTCGATGCCGCCTTCGGAGGCGCCGGCCTGGGCGATCACCGGATGGCCCTGCGGGCCGCGCGGCACGTTGAGCGGCCCCTTGATGTGGAAATACTCGCCGTCATGGTCGACCGGCCGGGCGCTGCCGGCGTCCCAGAAGCGGTCGGGCGGCACCTCGCCCTCCCGGCGCGGGTCCCAGCTCGCCCACAGCGCCTTGGCGACGTCGAGGAACTCGGTGGCGCGGGCATAGCGGATGTTGCGCGGCGGCAGCGGCTCGTTGCCGAAATTGGCCGCCACCGCCGGGCTGAAGGACGAGACGATGTTAACGATCAGCCGGCCGCCGGAGATGATGTCGAGCGTCTGTGTCCGCCGCGCCAGATTGTAGGGCGAGTTGTAGGTCGAGGAGGCAGTGACGACGAAGCCGATATCGGGCACCTGCGCCGCCAGCGCGGCGCACAGCGTCAGCGGATCGAGCGTGTGGAACGGCCGCGCATTGGGGTCGGTGATCAGCGCCGGGTGGTCGGAGAAGAACACCGCGTCGAAGACGCCCGCATGGGCGAGCCTGGTCAGGCCGACATAATAGGCCGGGTCGTTGATGTCGTGGCGCGTGCCGGTGCGGTAGGGCCAGGCCGGTGTCAGGTAGCCGGTGGTGTTGATGCCGACATTGAGATTGAGGCGGCGGGTCGCTGCCATGGGATGATGCTCCGTAACGGCCTTCAGGCGGCGGCCTGGGCCGGTTCGCCGAGGGCGCGTTCCATGTTGACGAGGGAGGTGCGGACGGCGTCGTAGCCATGCGCGCGCATGGCCTCTTCGTAGCCGGCGATGGCGGGCAGCAGCGCCGTCTCGCCGCGCGCCACGGCGATCAGCGCCCGCGTCAGCAGGCCAGCGTCGTAGAGCGCCGTGTTGCCGCCGAGGGCGCGGAAATAGGTCATGGCGTGGATGGCGTCGCCGAGCAGCGTGACGCGGCCGGCCGGCCAGGGCGGCGGCGGCTCGGAGCTGCGCACGCGCAGCAGCCCGACCGTCGACGGATCGGACAGCTCGACCAGCCGGCGCAGGTCCGCATGCCAGCCCGGCATGCGGTCGAGGACGAGGCGCAGCAGGCCGGCGCCGTCGAGCTTCGCCAGCTCGGCATCGGCGCCGAGTTCGCCCGGCCGGTAGGCGGTGTTCCACCAGACATAGGAGGTGGTGTTGTTGAAGTGGAAGCCGCCGAGGCCGCGATGCGTCTCGTCATCGCTGCCGATGAGGCCGAAGCGGCGATAGGCCTCCGGCACGACGCGGTGCGCCGTGACATGCAGGCTGTGGCCGCGCTTCGGCCGCACGAAGACGGTGTTGTCGAGAAGGAGCGGCGGGATGCGATGATGCGCTGCCGCTTCCAGCGTCATCTTGCCGGCGAGGCGGCGGACGCCGGTATCGAAGCCGCCGGCCTCCGGCAGCATCTGGCGGCGCACCCGCGAGCCGGCGCCGTCGGCACCGACGAGGAGATTGCAGGTGACGGCGCTGCCGTCCTCGAAGCGGGCCGTGACGGTGCCGTCGGCGTTCTCCTCGTAGGAGGCGAAGACCGGTCCGACCTGCAGCTCGTCCTCGAGACCGCGCAGCAGGATCTGGCGCAGCGTGATGCGGCTGACCGACAGGCCGACCTGGAGGTCGTCGGCGGCGCTGCCCCAGCCATGGCCGGCGGCGAGCGCCAGCGTCTCGTCGACGACCAGCGTCGTCGGCGGCGCCCGGCCGGCGGTCGCCAGCACGGCCTCGTAGAGCTCTTCCGGCAGGCAGAGGCGCAGGGCGTCGAGGCCGCGCTGGCGGATGCCGAGGCGGAAGCCCTGGACATAGTCGGTGCGGGCGCGGTCCTTCTCGAAGACGGCGACGCCGATGCCGTGCTTCTTCAGGCCCTGCGCCAGCGCCAGGCCGCCGGGACCGCCGCCGATGATGGCGACGGCGACATGCGGATGGAGCACGATCAGGCCGCCTTGACGACGCGCGGCGCCGCGGCGGCCGCGAACGGGTCCTGCGGCGGCGTCGCGCCATGGCGCGGCTGCCGGCCCTCGACCGGATAGGCCGGGTCGGTAAAGCCCGGCGTCGAGGGATGGCCGGGCGCCACGAGGCCGTCGACGAAGGCCTCGTCCTCCTCGCTGAGCGTGAAATCCAGCGCCGGGAAATAGCTGTCCCACTGCTCCTCGGTACGCGGGCCGGCGATCAGCGAGCTGATCAGCCGGTTGTTGAGCGCCCAGGCGATGGCGAAGGTGGTGGCGGAGACGCCGCGGCTCTCGGCATGGCGCTTCACCTCCTGGGCGATCCCGACCGATTCCGGGCGCCACTCGACCTGCAGCAGCCGGAGGTCGTTGCGGCCGGCACGGCTGTCGGCGTCGGGTGCCGCGTCGGGCTGGTACTTGCCGGTGAGGACGCCGCGCGCCAGCGGGCTGTAGGAGACATTGCCGAGGCCGTAATGGGCGGCGGCCGGCAGCTCCTCCGTCTCGGCGCTGCGGTTGACGATGTTGTAGAGCGGCTGGCTGGCGACCGGCCGGTCGATGCCGAGCGCGTCGGCGGCCTGGGAGATTTCGGCGATGCGCCAGCCGCGGAAATTGGAGACGCCGAAATAGCGCAGCTTGCCGGCATGGATGAGGTCGGCGATGGCGCGCAGCGGCTCCTCGACCGGCGCGTCGGTGACGGCGCGGTGGAAGTAGAGGATGTCGATGGTGTCGGTGCCGAGGCGCTTCAGGCTGCCCTCGACCGACTCGATGACGTTCTTGCGCGAATAGCCGCCGCGGTTGGGGCCGGGGGTGCGCGAATTGACGAACTTGGTCGCCAGCACCCAGTGGTCGCGATGGGCCTTGATGCCGCGACCGACGACCGCCTCGGAAGCGCCGTTCTGATAGCCGTTGGCGGTGTCGATGAAGTTGATGCCCTGGTCGCGGGCCTTGTCGATGATGCGGTGCGAGGTCGCCTCGTCGGTCGGGCCGCCGAACATCATCGTGCCGAGGGTGATCGGCGATACCTTGAGGGCGCTCCTGCCCAGATAGCGGTAGTCCATTGTCGTTCTCCGTGAGGCTAGTGCAGCGCCGGCGACGGCGCGGCGAAGATGGTTTCGGCGTGATGGCAGGCGACCTCGTGCCCCGGCTCCAGGGCGCGCAGCTGCGGGTCGGCGGTGCGGCAGAGGTCGGTGGCGAAGGGGCAGCGCGGGTGGAAGCGGCAGCCGGAGGGGATGGCGCGGGCGCTCGGCAGGTCGCCGGAGAGTGGCGCGGCGAGGCGCCGCCGTTCCGGATTGGGGACGGCGTCCATCAGGGCGCGGGTATAGGGATGGCGCGGCCGGTCCCAGATGCTGCTGTGGCTGCCGCTCTCGACGATGCGGCCGAGATACATGACCAGCACGCGGTCGGCGAAATAGCGCACCACCGACAGGTCGTGCGAGACGAAGAGATAGGAGAGGCCGAACTCGGCCTTCATGGCGGCGAGCAGGTTGAGGATCTGCGCCTGGATCGACAGGTCGAGCGCCGACACCGGCTCGTCGCAGACGACGAGATCGGGCTGCAGCACCAGCGCCCGGGCGATGCCGATGCGCTGGCGCTGGCCGCCGGAGAACTCGTGCGGATAGCGCGCCGCCGTGTCGGCCGGCAGGCCGACGCGGGCGATGATGTCGGCGACGCGGCGCTGGCGCTCGCGCCGGCCGCGCACGCCAT
>CAZAAW010000013.1:0-65937 GCA_964483325.1 uncultured Hyphomicrobiales bacterium | reverse complement strand
TCCTCGCCTCACAACTCGATGTGTGAATCCAGTAGCCCAATGGGAGAGGTCGGAAACGCGGCAGCGTTTCCGGGTGAGGGACACCGCCGTCGACACGAGGGTTGCAGCGCCGGGGCAGGATTCCCTAGGGCCGAACCCCTCACCCGTCCGCCTAGGTTCGCTGCGCTCACCAAGGCTCCCGACCTCTCCCTATGGGAGAGGTGGAGGCGCCTCGCTATCCCCGTCCTCCGCCGGCCGGCCGCGGAAATTGCGCGCCAGCATGTAGAGTTCGACCGATTCGGCGCGGCTGGCCTTCGGCTTGATGTGGTGGACGGTGGCGAAGTTGCGCTTGAGGTCGGCGAGGAGGGCGCCTTCGGTGCCGCCCTGGAAGACCTTGGCGAGGAAATGGCCGCCCGGCGCCAGGACCTCGATGGCGAAGGCGGCGGCGGTCTCGTAGAGATGCACGGTGCGCAGGTGGTCGGTCTGGCGGTGGCCGGTTGTCGGCGCCGCCATGTCGGAGAGGACGACATCCGGCGCCTGGCCGCCGAGCGCCGCCATGAGCGCCGCCGGGGCGTCGTCGTCCAGAAAGTCCTTCTGCAGCAGGACGACGCCGGGGATCGGGTCGATCGGCAGATAATCGATGCCGACGACATGCGGCGCGCTGTCCGACGAGCGCGTCCGCTGCGCCGCCACCTGGCACCAGCTGCCGGGCGCCGCGCCGAGATCGACCACCCGCCTGCCAGGGGCCAGCAGATGGTAGCGGTCGTCGATCTCGATGAGCTTGTAGGCGGAGCGGGCGCGGTAGCCCTCGCGCTGGGCGCGCGCCACGTAGGGGTCGTTGAGCTGGCGCTGCAGCCAGCGGGTCGAGGAGGCGGTCCGCCGCTTCGCCGTCCTGACCCGGACCTTCAGGGAACGCGAGCCGCCGTCAGCCATGATGGGCGGGCTCGGGATGGCGGGTCTCGGCCGGGCGGCGGCGGTCGCGGCGCCAGACGCCGTCGGCCGCCATCAGCTCGACGAGGATGCCCTCGCGCAGGCCGCGGTCGGCGACGCGCAGGCGCCTGCACGGCCAGCGCCGGCGCACCGCCTCCAGGATGGCGCAGCCGGCAAGGACGAGATCGGCGCGCTCGCGGCCAATGCAGGGATGGGCGACGCGGCCGGCATAGTCGGTGCCGACCAGCCGGTCGATCATCGCCGTGACGTCGGCCTCGTCCATCCAGATGCCGTCGACCTGCCGCCGGTCGTAGCGCTCGAGCCCGAGATGCACGCCGGCCAGCGTCGTCACCGTGCCGGAGGTGCCGAGGAGGTGGATCTGGCCGCTCGCCACCGCCTCGTCGAGAAGGGCGCCGTCGGGGAAGGTGGCGAGCATCGACGTCACCTCGTCGACCATCGCCTCGAATTGCACCCGGCTGACCTGCTCGCCGCCACGCCGCTCCGACAGGTTGACGACGCCGACCGGCAGTGACGCCCAGTTGCGGATGCGGTCCGACATGCGCCGCTTCGGCTGGCCGGGCTGGCGCCGCAGGTCGATCCAGGCGAGCTCGGTCGAGCCGCCGCCGATATCGAACAGGATGACGCCGGAAGCGGCGGGATCGACGAGCGAGGCGCAGCCGGCGACGGCGAGCCGCGCCTCCGTCTCGCGGGTGACGATCTCCAGCCGCAGGCCGGTCTCGCGCGCCACGCGCTCGACGAAGGCCTCGCCATTGTCGGCGAGCCGGCAGGCCTCGGTGGCGATCAGCCGGGCGCGCGCCACGTCGCGCTGCACCAGCTTGGCGGCGCAGACCGCCAGCGCCTCGATGGCCCGCTCCATGGCCGCTTCGGACAGCCGGCCGCTGCCGCCGATGCCCTCGCCGAGCCGGACGATGCGCGAGAAGGCGTCGACGACGCGGAAGCCGCGTTCCCGCGGCGTGGCGATGAGCAGGCGGCAATTATTGGTGCCGAGGTCGAGGGCGGCGTAGAGCCCGGCGTGGGCTGCCGGATGCGATGCGACGGCCGCCGGCGCGGCGGCCGCCGGCGACGGGATGGTCTTCTTCTGTCCGGCAATGAACGGCGTGCGCCGCTTTCTGCGGCGCCGCGTCTTGCCCTTGCCCGGCCGGCCGATGTCGCGGCCCTGATCCGCCACACCGGGTTCGGAGACGCGCGGCGCCACCTCGGGGGCGGCGCTCGCGGCGGCATCCGCGGCGGGCGACTGGCGGCCCGGCAGCGCCGGACCCTCGCCCGTGATCAAGATCGGCTCCTCCGCCGCGCTGCGAAAAGCCGCGCGCGGCTCAACGGATCCTCGTTGCCGCCGACACTAGCAAATCCGCCGCCCGGCGCAATGATCAGGGCTGTCGCGGCTCCTTGCGCGGTCCCTTGCCTGCGCCGACGCCGTGCAGGATGAAGTCGACCGTGGCGCGCCGTTCGGCGTCGTCGTCCCAGGCGAATTGCGGCAAGGCCATGCGGACGAAGAGATAGCCGCCGACCAGCGACACGAAGAAGCGCAGCGCCCGGCCGGGCGGCATGTCGGGCGGCAGTTGGCCGCTGGCCTTGAAGCTGTCGATGATGGCAAGGATCTCGGTGCCGGCGCGCAGCACCGCCTCGCCGCGCAGCAGCGCCTGCAGTTCCGGATGGAAGGGCAGTTCCTGCATCAGAATGCGCAGCAGCGGGCCGTAGCGGTCGGCGAAGGCGATGCGGCTCTGCATGATGGCGCCGGTGAAGAGGTCGAGCCGGCCGTCGGAGCGGCGCAGCAGGTCGCGCATCTCCTCGACCGCCACCGGCAGCAGGACGCGGACGGCGAGCGGCCGCACCAGGCGGACGAGCAGCTCCTTCTTGGTGCCGAAATGGCGGAAGATCGTCGCCTCGGCGACGCCGGCGCGGCGGGCGATCTCGCTTGTGGCGGTCGCCTCGAAGCCGCGCTCGGCGAAGCATAGCACCGCCGCCTCGGCGATCCGGCGCTTGCGCGCCGTCATCTTCCCTTCCTCGCGCTCCATCGCGTCGGCGATGGCGGCGGCCGCCGCCTGAAGGTCGGCGGCCGCGGGGCGCTCAGGCATTGATTCAGGCATTGGTCGGGGCATTGGGTTCAGGCATGGCGCGGCACGGGGGCGCGGCGCAGCAGGCCGTAGAGAAGCGTGCCGGCCCAGATCAGCACGATGCCCAGCGCCGCCGCCAGCGCCAGCGTCGGCAGCGCCACCGACCCCTCCGGGCCGCCGATGAGGATGGCGCGGTAGCTGGCGGCAAGGTCGGCGAAGGGCAGCACCTCGCCGACCCGCTGCAGCCAGTCCGGCGCCGCGGCGAGCGGCATCTGCGCCCCGGCGAGGGCGCCCTGGTAGAACACCGCCGGCAGGACGACGACCAGCGCCCAGAAGCTGAAGACGGCAAGGAGCCCGGTGACCAGCAGCGTCGCCGCCAGCGCGCCGAGCCAGGAGATGCCCCACAGCGCCAGGAAATGCGGCCAGGCGTCGGCGGTCCAGGCGACGACAAGGCTGAGCAGCAGCGAAGCGGCGAGCGTCACCGGTAGCGGCAGCAGCGTGCGGATGGTGGCGACCGGCAGGGCGCTGCCCGGGCCGCGCTCGGTGCGCGTCGCGATGAACAGCATCAGCGCCCCGACCAGGCCGGCGATCCAGGTGGCGAAGGTCATCACGAAGGGCGCCAGGAGGGCGGCGGCATTGGCCGCCTGGTGCAGCGTTTCCGTCTCCACCGTCACCGGCAGGGTGAGGGCAGGGGTCTCGCCCGCCGCCGGCGCCGCCGGCAGGGCGCCCTGCGCCGCGGCAAGGCGCAGGCTGGCGATCGCCGCCGACAGGTTGGCCTGGAATAGCTGCGGCAGCGTGCCGCCGAACTGCGTCTCGGCCATCGAGCGGTGCTGGCTGTTCAGCACCTTCACCGTCAGCGGATCGCGGCCCATCGCCTTGAGGCTGAAATCGGCCGGCAGCACCAGGATGGCGGTGGCGGCGCCGGCATCGAGCGCCGCCCGCGCCGCCGCCTCGTCGGGATAGGTGGCGACGGCGAAGGGGAGGGCGCTGCCGAGGCGCTGCAGCAGCTGGTCGGAGAGCTTCACCGGCACGAAGGGAACGCCCTGGTCGAGATTGACGACGCCCAGCGTCATCGCCGCCGGGACGCGCGCCTGGTCCGGCGCCGAGGTGAGGTTGAAGAAGGAGAAGACGATCATGATCAGGATCGGCGCCACCAGCGCCGGACGGAAGGTCGCGTTGGCGCGGATGCGCCCCAGCACGGCGTGCATGGCGGGCTCCAGTGAGTGTGAGTGCTCACTCACATTTACGCCGGTCGGCGGCGCCTGGCAACGGAACCTCGCAAGGGGCCGGCCGTTGCGAGCGCGGGGGGCGCCTGTTCTCGGGAAGAACCCAGGAGGAACCCATGAACGCGCGTATTCTCACCGGAGCAGCCGCGCTGGCGCTGGTCCTCGGCACGTCCGGCGCCTATGCCCAGAACGCCATGAGCGGGGAGGCGCCGCTGAAGGAATGGACCAAGGCGGAGGTGCCGCCGGACAAGCCCTTCGGCGATATCGAGGTCAACACCGCCATGTCCGGCGAGGGCCAGATCCCGACCTTCTTCAAGAGCCTCAGCGCCGAGCAGGCGGCCGAGCTGCGCGGCCGCTGCGGCGTCATCGAGCAGAACGCCAGCGACTACGACCAGCAGGCGGTGACCTGGTGCAAGCTGTTCGTCCAGGCGGCGCAGACGACGCCGGTGCAGTAGCGGCGCCCGGACGATATTGGCGGGCGGCGCGGCGATGCGTATAGAGGCGGCAAATGCCGACGCCTCTGTCACGCCGGGTTGCCCGCGTCGCCTATTACATCCGCAATATCGCCCGCGATGCCGTGCCGCAGGCCCTGTTCCGGGCCCGGCTGGACGGCCTCCTGCGGGACGCCGCCACCTATGACGGCGACGCCCTGCGCCGCCGTCTCGAGTATTACAACAAGCTGACCTCCGCCCGGCTGGCGCCGGACGGCGCCACCGTCGGCAGCCTGCCGATGGGGCACAGCATGTATTATTACGACCTCAAGGAGCACGCGCGCTATTTCCCGCGGTCGCTGCGCCTCGACACCTGCTTCGGCGACGTCATCCATGTCCCGCAGACGCCGAGCTTCGTGAAGAGCCGGCCGATCGCCGGCGACAACCGCAACTCCGTCCTGATGAAGATGGACAAGTTCCGGCATTTCTACATGCCGCCGGACCCGCTGCCCTATGCCGACAAGAAGCCGATGGCGGTCTGGCGCGGCGGCAGCCACAACCGCAAGCGCCAGGCGCTGCTCAAGGCCTATCACGACCATCCGCTGTGCGATGTCGGCCAGACCGACAGCGGCGGGCCGACGCCGCCGAAGCCGTTCCTGACGCCGCAGCAGCAGATGGGCTACAAGTTCGTGCTGTCGGTGGAGGGCATCGACGTCGCCACCAACCTCAAGTGGATCCTCGCCTCGAACGCGCTGTGCTTGATGCCGGCGCCGCTCTACGAGACCTGGTTCATGGAGGGGACGCTGCAGCCGGGCGTCCACTATGTCGAGCTGCGCGACGATTTCGCCGACCTGGAAGAGCGCATCCGCCACTACCTCGCCCACGAGGACGAGGCGCTGGAGATCATCCGCAACGCCAACAGCTTCGCCGCCCAGTTCCGCGACGCCAGGCGGGAACAGCTGCTGGGCCTCCTCGTCGTGCAGAAATATTTCATCGCCACCGGCCAGCTGGGGGCGCCATCCCCCGCCGCGGCAAGGCTGCGCAAGGCGTGAGCCGTAGGAGGCCGAAGGGGTTGGAAGGGTGGTGCGAACCTCCCGGCGGCGCTCCCCACCCGACCCCGGCTATCGCCGGGGCCACCCTCCCCGTTCCGGTGAGGGATGGGCGCCCGGCATCAAGGGCAGCGTAGGGTGGGCAAGGCGGAGCCTTGCCCACGCGGTCACCAGCCGCCGCGCCTTTGGCCGCGTGGGCAAACGCCTGCGGCGCATGCCCACCCTACGGCCCGCCATTGGGAGGCTCGCTCCCATCCCTCACCGGAACGGGGAGGGTGGCGCGCGCCGATAGGCGCGTGACGGGTGGGGAGCGCCGGTGCCGAATGAAACGCTGCCTGCTGTCCTACCGCCGCGACAGCGTGTAGAGCGTCGCGGAGCGCGCGCCGGAGCGGCAGTAGCCGAGCACCGGGCCGTCGATCGTTGCCATCGCCGCGCGCAGGCGCTCGACCTGGTCCGGCGTCGGGGCGCCGGAGACGGGGATGTGGACGGCCTTCATGCCGTGGCTTTCGGCGGCGCGGGCGATCTCGGCGAAGGCCGGCTGGCCGGGCTCCTCGTTGTCGGGGCGGGCGCAGACGAGGGCGGCGAAGCCCTCCTGCGCCAGGTCGGCGACCTCCTCGGGGCGGATCTGGCCGGCCGTCGAGAAGCGTTCGTCGATCGCCCGTACGGGCGTCCTCCCTCGCTTGCCGAACAAACCGAAGGCGCTCATGGTTTAGCACTCATGGCGTGGCCGGCCCCCGGTCCCAGGTTGTCCGCGCCGCGCCGCGCGCCGCCATGGTGTGGCGAACGAAGCGGGCGAGGGCGATGCCGGCGAGCATGGCGGCGACGAACAGCAGCGCGTCGCGCTCCATCAGGCCGAGCGCCGGGATGGCGCCGCCGGGGCAGAAGCCGGCGATGCCCCAGCCGATGCCGAAGCCCGCCGAACCGGCGATCAGCGGCAGGTCGATGCGCCGCGCCGTCGGCAGGTGGAACTGCCGGTCGTAAACCGGCGCCGGACGCTTCAGCACCAGGCGGTAGCCGATCGCGGTGACCGCCAGCGCGCCGGCCATGACGAAGGCCAGCGACGGGTCCCAGGTCCCGGCGAAGTCGAAGAAATTGAGCACCTTGGCCGGATTGGCCATGCCGGACAGGAGGATGCCGGCGCCGAAGACGAGGCCGATGGCGAAGGCGGAAAGAAGGCGGGCCATCAGAAGCCTCCGGCGACGTGGCGGATGACGACGACGGTGGCGGCCGCCGCCGCCATGAAGGTGATCGTCGCGACGATCGAGCGCGGCGACAGCCGGGCGATGCCGCAGACGCCGTGGCCGGAGGTGCAGCCGGAGCCGAAATAGGCGCCGATGCCGACGACCAGGCCGCCGATGATCAGCCAGGCGGTCGGCACCGGGCTGTCGAAGGGCGTCGCATGGCCGGTGGCGAGGACGATCAGCGCCGGCGCGGCGATGGCGCCGGCCAGGAAGGCGATGCGCCAGCCCGGATTATGGGAGAAGGGCGGCACGATCCCGGAAAGAATGCCGGTCATGCCGGCGATGCGGCCATGGAACGCCATGAGCAGCACCGCCGACAGGCCGATCAGGCCGCCGCCGAGCAGCGACAGCCAGGGGGTGAAGTCCGTCATTTGTCGCGTGTCTTCGCCGTCGAGAGGTTGAGCATCCAGTATGCCGGGCAGAAGCGGACGAGGCCGGTCACGGCGAGCACCAGCCCGACGATCACGAATACCCACGTCCATACCGGGTTGGCAAACAGGGCCCAGCCGGTGACGAAGGGTGCCGCGATCAGGAGCAGGCCGATGATCAGGCGGATGAGGCGGTCCGGTGTTCCGACATTGATCTTCATGGCGATCTTTCCTTTCACTCCCGCGGATTTGCAGGCGGCCCCGCGCGGGCGCAGGGATTTCGTTAGCGGCAGAACAGGCGATGCATGGCGTGGATGAAGGTCTCCACCCGCGGATCGGCGAGGCGGTAGAAGACCTGCTTGCCGTCCTTGCGGCCGGCGACGAGGCCGGCCTCGCGCAGCGCCGCCAGCTGCTGCGACAGGCCCGGCTGGCGGATGCCGAGCGTGTCTTCCAGATCGCGCACCGGGCGCTCCCCGCCTGCCAGCGCGCAGGCGATCAGCAGCCGGTCGGGATTGGCGAGCTTCTTGAGGAAGGCCGACGCCTCGCCGACCTTCTCCTTCAGCGCCGCCGCCTCGGCGGAGAGCCTGCCGCCTGTCGTCGTCAGTCCCATGCCGCCCCCTCCAGAAGGTTGAGCGGAATCTTGAGATAGCGCCGGCCGTTGGCTTCGGGCTCCGGCAGGCGGCCGGCATTGGTGTTGATCTGCAGGGCGTGCAGGATCAGCCGCGGCATCGGCAGCGTCCTGTCGCGCGCCTCGCGCAGCGCCACGAAATCCGCCTCGTTCGCCAGCGCCGCGCGGTGGATGTTGGTCGCCTTCTGTTCGGCGACGGTCGATTCCCACAGCGGCTGGCGCCCCTCCGGCCGGTAGTCGTGGCCGGTGAAGATGCGCGTCGCGTCGGGGAGGGCGAGGATGTCCCGGATCGACTGCCACAGCACCCTGGCGCTGCCGCCCGGAAAGTCGGCCCGCGCCGTGCCGCTGTCGGGCATGAACAGCGTGTCGTGGACGAAGGCGGCGTCGCCGATGACATAGGTGATCGAGGCCAGCGTATGGCCCGGCGACAGCATCACCTTCCCAGGGATATTGCCGACCATGAAGGTCTCGCCGTCGGCGAACAGCCTGTCCCATTGCGAGCCGTCGGCGGGAAAGTCGGGCCAGTTGTAGAAGCCCTTCCAGAGCTTCTGCACCTCCGTCACCCGCTCGCCGATGGCCGTCGGGGCGCCGGTCTTCTCCTTGAGATAGGCGGCGGCGGTGAAGTGGTCGGCATGCGGATGGGTGTCGAGGATCCACGCCACATGATAGCCCTTGCCGGCGATGAAGCGGAGGATCGCGTCGGCATGGATCGTCGCGGTGGCGCCCGACTTCTCGTCGTAATCGAGCACCGGATCGATGATGACGCAGGCCTTCGTCCCGGGGTCGGCGACGACATACTGGATCGACCCGGTGCGCTGGTCGTAGAAGCCGGTGACCTCGGGCTTTTGCGTCATGAATTCACCCCCGTGCTGCCCGGCGTGAGACCGCCGTCGGTTACTGCCAAGCATGCATCGGTTGCGAAATTTCGCAATCGAGAAACTGCAATTGTGTGGTGAGATGGAGTGACGCAGGAGGGCGCTCAGCCGGCCTGCGGGTAGACGACCTTGCCTTCCGGCGTCGGCTCCGCGCCCGGCGTCGGCTTCGCCGCTTCGCTGTGCCCCGGCGCCATCAGGTGGACCACCTCGTGGCCGCTCAGCAGCAGGTAGTCGGCGATGATGCGGCGATGGCAGCGCCACCACACCGCCTCCGAGCACATCAGCGCCAGGCGCTGCGTGCGGCCGAGATCGATGACCTCCGCCAGCGCCGCGGCGAAACGGCTGCCGAGGGCATAGTCGGCATAATTATGGAAGCTCCGGACGCGCCACAGCGCATTGACGCTGTCGTCGATGCCGGGCTGCTTCGGCCGGCGGCCGCCGAGATCCGCGACATGGCGATAGCCGATGCCGCGACGGGCCAGATCTTCCGGCAGGCGGTCGATGTTGAACAGCGGGTTGCTGCGCGAGCGCGGAAAGGCGCGGACGTCGACGAGCAGGGCGACGCCGGCCTCCTCCAGCATGGAGAGGAATTCCTCCAGGCTGCGGTTGGAATGGCCGATCGTCGTGAACTGGGCAGCCATCGGACGGCGTCTCGTTGCGGCAGGTCTGACTGTCTACCGCGATGGCCGGCCCTGTCGCGCCTTTATTGATCCTCAGCCGCCGGCGAGCTGGCGGCTCATCTCCTCGATCGCCGCCTCGCGCTGCGGGTCGCGGCCCTCGGCATAGCGGATGTCGAAGGCGACCGGCACGTCCGGCGCGACGCCGCGCCCCTCCAGGCGCACGCCGTCGAGGCGCACGTCGAGCACGGCGATCTCCAGGAGGCTGTCGTCGCTGAGCATGAAGGCCTGGCCGGCGAGGAGGGCGCCGGCGCTGTTGGCGCCGACGAGGCGGACGCCCTTCTGCTGCAGGCCGTAGGCCAGCACCTCCATGCCGCTGCGCGTGCCGGCGTCGATGATGCCGACGATCGGCCCGTGCCAGCGGAAGGTGGCGTAGCTGTCCCGGCCGCGGCGGTCGGTGACCATCATCGACGGCGTGCCGCCGAGGAACATCTCGCCGGCATCGCCCGGCGCGCCGCCCCAGCGGCTGCGCATGTCGAGCACCAGCCCGTCGATATCGGCGAGCCGGCCGGTCGACAGCGCCTCGGCGAGCACGTCGGCGACGCGGTTGTCGTGATAGGTCCACAGGCGGATATAGCCGATGCGCCTGCCGTCCCGCTCGATCACCGCGGCGCTGTCGCGGATGGCGGTGAGCAGGGTGTCGGTCGGCTGCAGCCGCTCGACATGCACCGTGACGGTGACCGGCGCGGCATCGGCGCGGCGGCGCAGCTCGATGGCGACCGTCTTGCCCTCCTTGCCGCGGAACGAGGCGACCTCCTCGTAGGGCGCGCCGTCGGCCGACAGGATCTCGTCGCCGACCCGGATGCCGGCCCTGGCGGCCGGACTGCCGTCATAGACCTTGGCGGCGAAGCGCCTGCCGTCGATGTCGGAGACGATCAGCCCGATGCCGGCATAGCGGATCTCGCCGCGCGGCGGATAGAGGGCGCGCAGGCGGTCGCGGATGCCGTAGCGGAAGACGTCCGACAGCTCGTAATAGTCGATGCTGTCGGGCGTGAAGCGGCCGGTATGGGAGGCATCGAGGCTCGACAGCGCCGCGGCGATGGCGCCGCCGAGCTGGTCCGGATCGGGGTTGTCCGGCAGCGTCATGGCCGCCGCCGTGGCAGCCTCGCGGAAGCGGTCGAGGGCGGCCGGATCGTAGAAGCGCTCCTCGATGCGGCGGACGGTCTCGTCGAGCAGCGTCACGCCGGTCGGCGCGGCCAGCGCCGCGGTGCCGGGCAGGGCGAGCAGCAGGGCCAGGAGAGGCCCCGCGACGGCATGGCGGTTCATGGCGGCACTCCAGCGAGGATCGCCCCATCGCGCCGCCAAGAATGTGTCACCGCCGCGACCGCCCGCTCACGATTGCGTCGGCGGCAGAGGGGGTAAGCTCACGCCCGCGCGAGGCGGGGACGGCGGTGCGAACCTCCCAGCGGCGGTGTAAAGTTGGTGCGGCGCCGGGGCAGCGCCTTACCTCTCCCAATGGGAGAGGTCGGAAACGCGAAGCGTTTCCGGGTGAGGGACACCGCCGGCGACACGCGGCTGTGGCGACGGGACAGGATTCCCTGGGGCCGAACCCCTCACCCGTTCGCCTAAGCCTCGCTGCGCTCGGCAAGGCTCCCGGCCTCTCCCTATGGGAGAGGCAAAAGCGCCTCGCCGACGGCGCTCTTTTCGGCGCCATCCGTGTTCGCGTGGGTGGCCGGATCAACTCCGGCCATGACGCCGGTGAGGTGGGTGGGGCGTGCGAGCCGCCCGGCACCAGCCCGGCGCCGTCAGCCGTCCGCCTGGCGCTCCAGCTCGGCCAGCAAGCCGGCGCGGCGGGCGTCGTCCGGCGACAGGGCGTCGCGCGCCAGCCGCTCCACGGCGCCGATCGCCACCACGGCGCCGTGGCTCCGCAGCTGCGATCCGGCCTTGGCCGACGGCTTCGTCCAGACGCGGAAGACGCGGTCGATGCGGCCGCCGACGATGCCGGCCACCTCGCGCTCGTCGAGGATCATCGGCCCGCCTCGCGCTGCAGCGCCGCCACCGCCACGGCGATCTTGGCGCCGACGCGGGCATTGTTGCGGATCAGCGCCATGTTGGTGACGAGGCTGCGGCCCCTAGTGAGCGTCAGGATCGTGTCGAGGATATAGGGCGTCACCGCCTTGGCCTTGATGCCGTGCCGTGCGGCGGCGGCGATCGCCGCCTCGATCGCCGGGTTCATCTCGGCGGCCGGGATCTCGTCGGCCTCCGGCACCGGATTGGCGACCATCATGCCGCCGCCGATGCCGAGCCCCCGGCGCGCCGCGAAGAAGCGGGCGACGGCTTCCGGGTCGTCGAGGCGCAGCGGCGCGGCGAGGCCGCTGCCGCGCGACCAGAAGGCCGGCAGCTCGTCGGTGCCGTAGCCGACCACCGGCACGCCGAGCGTCTCCAGCACCTCCAGCGTCTTCGGCAGGTCGAGCAGCGCCTTGGCGCCGGCGCAGACGACGAGGATGTCGGTGCGGGCCAGCTCCTGCAGGTCGGCCGAGACGTCGAAGCTCGTCTCGGCGCCGCGATGCACGCCGCCGATGCCGCCGGTGGCGAAGACATCGATGCCGGCGAGGCGGGCGCAGATCATCGTCGCCGCGACGGTGGTCGAGCCGTGCCGCCGCGTCGCCAGCGCGAAAGCGAGATCGGCGCGCGACAGCTTCATCACATCGCCCGAGGCGGCAAGCTGCTCGAGCTGCACGTCGCCGAGGCCGACGGTGATGCGGCCGGCGAGGACGGCGATCGTCGCCGGCACGGCGCCGGCCTCGCGCACCAGCCGTTCCACCGCCCGCGCCGTCTCCAGGTTCTGCGGGAAGGGCATGCCGTGCGTGATGATCGTGCTCTCCAGCGCCAGCACCGGCCGGCCGGCGGCGAGCGCATCGGCGATCTCCGGCGACATGTCGAGGAAGGCGTTCATGACGGGACCTTTGCGGTTTCGGCGGCAAGGCGCTGCGCCACCAGCGCGGCGCTGAGGTCGGGCCGCACCGGATCGGCGTGCTCGACCTTGAGGGCCGCCGTGGCAAGGGCGAAGGGAACGGCCTCGAACAGGCTCCGGCCCTCAGCCAGCCCGAAGGACAGGCCGGCCGCCAGCGCGTCGCCGGCGCCGTTGACGCTGGCGACCGTCGTTGCCGCGAAGGGCGTGAAGAGGCGGATGGCGCCGTCGCTCCAGGCGGCCAGCGCGCCGTCGCCGTCGCTTACCACGCCGCTGCGCACCGAGCGGGCCAGGAACGCCGCGGCAAGATCGTGCGTGCTCAGCCCGGCCGCCTCGGCCTCCAGCATCGCCTCCGCCTCGGGACGGTTGCACAGCAGCGTCGGCATGCGGGAGAGGAGGGGCACGAGGGCGCGCGCCTTGTCCGGCGCCGTGGCGCAGACCACCAGCGGCCGTCCCGCCCGCGCCCGGATGAGGAAATCGACGGTCGCCGGCGGCAGGTTGGCGTCGACGATCCACAGCGGCGATGCGGCGGCGCCGGCGACAGGACCGGCGATGCTTTCCGGGGTGACGCCGGCATAGAGGCGGGCATCGGCGATGCCGATCACCAGGCTGCCGTCGGCGGCGACGACGGCGTGGTAGCTGGCGGTCGGGCCGCTGGCGCGGACGATGCCGTCGGCCATCACGCCGGCCTCGGCGGCGGCCGCCAGGACCCGGTCGGCGACGGCGTCGCTGCCCACCCGCGACACCATCAGCACCGGCAGGCCGAGCAGCGCCAGCGTGCGCGCCACGTTGAGGCCGACGCCGCCGGCGCGCTCCTCGACCAGGCCGGCATTGGAGGCGCCGGGAATGGTGCGCGCCGTGAGCCGCAGCAGGCGGTCGAGATGCGCGGCGCCGAAGACGGTGATGGCGTCCGCTGCAGGCAAGGCCGGCCTCAGGCGGAGCCCTGCGGCGGCTTGTCGAGCTCGCGCCGGAGCGCTTCCTCGTCGGCCTTCTGGTCCGCCTCCGGCTGCGGCGGCGGCACCGCGAAGCCGCGCAGCACCTCCATGATGACGGCGGCGTTGGGCATGTCCTTGGCGATATAGCCGTCGCGCTGGTGGGCGAAGATGCGCTGGAACACGTCGGCCTTGACGACGCCGGTGGCGACGAGGATCTCCATCAGCATCTTCAGCGCGTCGACGATGGCGATCTCGCTGTCGCGCAGCCGGTCGTCATCCCTGGCGCTGCCTCTGGTCTCGCCGCCTTTGGGCCCGCTGTCGCCGGCATCAGTCATCTGTCGATCCTTTTCGAAGGGCCCACTTGCCAGACAGGAACAAAACGAGTACATGTCTGCCCACACGAACATCGCACGGCAGTGTTGAACGAGGAGCCCGGAAATGCCAAGCAGTTCTCTCCGCTTAGTCGAGGGCACCATGGACAAGTCGAAGGCGTTGGACGCGGCCTTGGGGCAGATCGAACGCGCCTTCGGCAAGGGCTCGATCATGCGGCTCGGCGCCAATGAGCGGGTGGTCGAGACGCAGGTGATCTCCACCGGCTCACTCGGCCTCGACATCGCGCTGGGCATCGGCGGCCTGCCGCGCGGCCGCATCGTCGAGATCTACGGCCCCGAATCGTCGGGCAAGACGACGCTCGCCCTGCACGCCATCGCCGAGGCGCAGAAGACCGGCGGCATCTGCGCCTTCGTCGATGCCGAGCATGCCCTCGACCCGACCTATGCGCGCAAGCTCGGCGTCAATCTCGAGGACCTGCTGATCTCCCAGCCCGATACCGGCGAGCAGGCGCTGGAGATCGCCGACACGCTGGTGCGCTCCGGCGCCATCGACGTGCTGGTCATCGATTCGGTGGCGGCGCTGACGCCGCGCGCCGAGATCGAGGGCGAGATGGGCGATTCGCTGCCCGGCCTGCAGGCGCGGCTGATGAGCCAGGCCCTGCGCAAGCTGACGGCCTCCATCTCCAAGTCGCGCTGCATGGTGATCTTCATCAACCAGATCCGCATGAAGATCGGCGTCATGTTCGGCAGCCCGGAGACCACCACCGGCGGCAATGCGCTGAAGTTCTACGCCTCGGTGCGCCTCGACATCCGCCGCATCGGCGCCATCAAGGAGCGCGACGAGGTCGTCGGCAACCAGACTCGCGTCAAGGTGGTGAAGAACAAGCTGGCGCCGCCGTTCAAGCAGATCGAATTCGACATCATGTATGGCGAGGGCGTCTCCAAGACCGGCGAGCTCGTCGATCTCGGCGTCAAGGCCGGCATCGTCGAGAAGTCGGGCGCCTGGTTCTCCTATGACAGCCAGCGCCTCGGGCAGGGGCGGGAGAACGCCAAGATGTTCCTGCGCGACAATCCCGAGATCGCCGACGCGATCGAGCGCGCCATCCGGCAGAGCGCCGGCATGATCGCCGACCAGTTCCTGACCAACATGTCGGAGGACGGCGGCAGCGACGACGCCTGAGCCGGCGCCGCGGCAAAGACCGGCCGGCCTTCGGGCCGCCATCGTCCGGAAGCCTGACGGCGGCCCAGTGGGCCGCCGTTTGCCGTCGCGCGGCAACGGCCTGTCTGTCGGGAATCCCAGACAGGCTCTTGAATCCTAGACAGGCTCTTGCTTGGGGCTGTACAAGCCGAGCCCGACAGTTTTTCCGCCACATCCGGGCCTGCGATGAGTAGCGTCAGCGATATCCGTACCGCGTTCCTGTCCTTCTTCGAGCGGCATGGCCACACGGTCATGCCGTCGGGACCGCTGGTGCCGCGCAACGACCCGACGCTGATGTTCACCAATGCCGGCATGGTCCAGTTCAAGGACTATTTCACCGGCCGCGCCCAGGCGCCGGTGCCGCGTGCCGCCACGGCGCAGAAATGCGTTCGCGCCGGCGGCAAGCACAACGACCTCGACAATGTCGGCTATACCGCCCGGCACCATACCTTCTTCGAGATGCTCGGCAATTTCTCCTTCGGAGACTACTTCAAGGAGCAGGCGATCGAGCATGCCTGGACGCTTGTCACGCGCGAATTCGGCCTGGCGAAGGACCGGCTGACGGTCACCGTCTATTCCGAGGACGACGAGGCCTTCACGCTGTGGCGCAAGATCGCCGGCCTGCCGGAAGAGCGCATCATCCGCATCGCCACCAGCGACAATTTCTGGCAGATGGGCGACACCGGCCCCTGCGGCCCGTGCTCGGAGATCTTCTACGATCACGGCGAGCACATCCCGGGCGGCCCGCCCGGCAGCGCCGATGCCGACGGCGACCGCTTCATCGAGATCTGGAATCTCGTCTTCATGCAGTACGAGCAGGTGTCGCGCGAGATCCGGCAGCCGCTGCCGCATCCTTCGATTGACACCGGCATGGGCCTCGAACGCATCGCCGCGGTGCTGCAGGGCGTCCACGACAATTACGACATCGACCTCTTCCGGGCGCTGATCCGCGCCTCCGTCGAGGCGACGGGGGTCCCGGCCGAGGGGCCGGCGCGCGCCAGCCACCGGGTCATCGCCGACCACCTGCGCGCCTCCAGCTTCCTGATCGCCGACGGCGTCCTGCCGGCCAATGAGGGGCGCGGCTACGTGCTGCGCCGCATCATGCGGCGGGCGATGCGCCACGCCCATCTCCTCGGCGCCGCCGAGCCGCTGCTGTGGCGGCTGGTGCCGGCGCTGGTGCGCGAGATGGGCCAGGCCTATCCGGAGCTGGTGCGCGCCCAGCCGCTGATCACCGAGACGCTGCAGCTCGAGGAAACGCGCTTCCGCCGCACCCTGGCGCGCGGCCTGACGCTGCTCGACGAGGCGACGGCCGGCATGCAGCCGGGCGCAACGCTCTCCGGCGAGACCGCCTTCCGGCTCTACGACACCTACGGCTTTCCGCTCGACCTGACGGAAGACGCGCTGCGGGCGCGCGACCTCGCCGTCGACACCGCCGGCTTCAACGCCGCGATGGAGCGGCAGAAGGCGGAGGCGCGCGCCAACTGGGCCGGCTCCGGCGAGGCGCAGACCGAGGCGGTCTGGTACCAGCTGCGCGACCGCTTCGGCCCGACCGAATTCCTCGGCTACACCGCCGACGCCGCCGAGGGCCGTATCCTCGCGCTCGTTTCCGGCGGTGCCGAGATCCCCGAGGCGAGCGCCGGTGCCGAGATCGCCGTCATCGTCAACCAGACGCCGTTCTATGCCGAATCCGGCGGCCAGGTCGGCGACAGCGGCACGATCGTCGGCGACAATGGCGGCGAGATCGCCGTCAGCGACGTGGTGAAGCGCGCCGACGGCCTCTTCGTGCATTTCGGGCGGGTGGTGTCCGGCACGGTGACCGGCGGCGAGGCGGTGCGCCTGCGCATCGACGCCGACCGCCGCGCCACCATCCGCGCCAACCACTCGGCGACGCATCTCCTGCACGCCGCGCTGCGCCGCGTCCTCGGCACGCATGTGGCGCAGAAGGGCTCGCTCGTCGCCCCCGACCGCCTGCGCTTCGACTTCTCGCATACCAAGCCGATCGAGGATGGCGAGCTGGAGCAGATCGAGGCGATCGCCAATCGCGTCATCCTCCAGGACGCGCCGGTCGAGACGCGCCTGATGGACCGCGACACCGCCATGCAATCCGGTGCCATGGCGCTGTTCGGCGAGAAATACGGCGACGAGGTGCGCGTCGTGTCGATGGGCACCAGAGATGACGGGGAGGGCGGCCGCGCTCCCTATTCGGTGGAGCTGTGCGGCGGCACCCATGTCGGCCGCACCGGCGAGATCGGCCTCGTCACCATCGTCGGGGAAAGCGGCGTCGCCTCCGGCGTGCGCCGCGTCGAGGCGCTCACCGGCGATGCGGCGCGCCGCTACCTGGAGGAGCAGGACCGGCGCGTCCACGCCGTCGCCGCCAGCCTCAAGGTGCGGCCGGAGGATATCGAGGCGCGCGTCCAGGCGCTGGTGGAGGAGCGGCGGCAGCTGGAGCGCGAGCTCAGCGAGGCGCGCCGCCGGCTGGCATTGGGCGGCGGCGGCTCCGACGGCGACAAGGGCATCCGCGTCTCGGCGAGCGGCGTGCCGGTGCTGATGAAGGTCCTGCGCGACGTCGCCGCCAAGGACCTGAAGCCGCTGGTCGACGAGGGCAAGAAGAACATCGGCTCCGGCGTCGTCGCCTTCGTCGCCCTCGGCGAGGACAACAAGGCGAGCCTCGTCGTCGGCGTCACGCCCGACCGCACGGCGGCCAACAGCGCCGTCGAGCTCGTCCGCGTCGGCGCCGAGGTGCTGGGCGGCAAGGGCGGCGGCGGCCGCCCCGACATGGCCCAGGCCGGCGGCCCCGACGGCGCCCAGGCCGAAGCAGCGCTGCAGGCGATCGAATCGGCCCTGCGCCCGGCCGTCTGACGCGGCTTTGCCGCCCTGACGGAGCCATCATCGGGAAGCCCGCACCCATCCCTCACCGGAACGGGGAGGGTGGCGCGCGCCGCAGGCGCGTGACGGGTGGGGGGCCCACGCCGGGCGTGATGCACGCACGATCGTGCTCCGCCGCCCTGTTCTGCACCGGCGCTCCCCACCCGACCCCGGCTAACGCCGGGGCCACCCTCCCCGTTCCGGTGAGGGATAGGCACCTCTTCTTGTGTGAACAGCATCCTTCAGGGACAGCCGTCATCGGGAAGCACGCACCCATCCCTCACCGGAACGGGGAGGGTGGCGCGCGCCGCAGGCGCGTGACGGGTGGGGACCCACGCCGGGTGCTTCGCACGGCGCCGCCGCGCCTGCCGCCCGCTGTCATTGCGACGCGCGCATCCGCTCCGTGAGCGCCGGGCCGATCAGGTCGATGCGGTTGGTCCAGATGGCGCCATCGAAGCCCGCCGGGATGTCGGCCAGTTCCGCCGGGTCGTCGAGGCCGCTGGAGAAGCCGGAGCCGTCATAGGCGCCGAGCAGGACCAGCATCGAGCCGGCTGCCTCCAGGCGGCCGAGGAGCCGCGCCGGATAGCCCCACAGCCATGGCGCGTAGTCGATCGGCACCAGCACCAGCGTATTGCGGCAGTCGGCCGGGACATAGCTGGTCCAGCCGAGCGCCGCGTAGCGCAGCAGGCAGCGGATCAGGCCGTTGCCGTTCAGCGTGCGCACCGCGGGCAGGGTGGCGTGGAAGGCGGTGAGGGGCGGCGCCGCGCCGTAGATCGTCAGACGGCCGAGATCATCGGCGGCGCGGCCGGCGAGCGCTCCGGCCAGCGCCGTGCCCTCGGCCGGATCGTTGCTCTTGATGTTGACCAGGAAGCGCTTGCCCGGGAAGGCGTCCAGCACCTCGTCCAGCGTCGGCATCAGGCCGACGCCCGTGCCGCGCAGCGGGAAGGTGCGGCCGCCGTCGCTGGTATAGCCGTAGCCGACGTCGAGCGCCTTCAGCGCGGCGAGGCTGTGCGCGCGCGTCTGGCCCGTGCCCTCCGTGCGGCAGTCGAGCGTCCAGTCGTGGAAGATGACGAAATGCCCGTCGGTCGTCGGCTGCACGTCGAACTCGACCGCATCGGCGCCGGCGGCGAAGGCCGCCTCGATCGACGGCAGCGTATTCTCGATGAAGCGGTGGCCGGCCGGCAGCGATTGCGCCGCCGTGCAGGTCGCGCCGGTGAGGCCGTCGCGCGAGAAGGGCTGGCCGAGGCCGCGATGGGCGATCAGCATCGGCGTGCCGTGGCGCGCCGGCGCCAGGAGACTGGTGTTGAGGAGAAAGACGGCCGCCGCGAACACGAGGACGGCCGGTACGACATAGCGGAAAAGGATGCGTCTCAAGGAGCTGGCTCCGGCGGCAGGGGAAGCCTCCTCTGCCGGGCGAACCCGCCCGAAGCATGGCAAGGCCGGCGGCGGCCGGCTTGAGCGGCGGCGGTCAGCCTGGCCGGCGCTTGACGGGGGCGTCCCGCCGTTCCCTAATGGAGCCGGCAGGCGGTCCCATGCGGCCCCGTCTGCACCATCAGCGGCAATCTGACCCCGAGCCCGTTTCGACCAGCTTCGCAAGAGGACCGGCGGAAATGCCGTGCATTGCGCCGGCGCGGGGCAGCCTTGCCGCGGAGGCCCGCCGCAGGCCGCGGCAATCTTTTCAGGAGAAAGCGGAAATGAAACCAAGGATGGGTATTGTCGTCGGCGCGTCGCTGCTGGCCCTGGCCGCGGCGATGGCGCCGGCCGAGGCGCAGGAACTCACCGAAGCCTGGCGCGCCACCGGCTTCTCCAGCCCGGAATCGGTCGCCTATGACCCCGGGACGAAGACGCTGTTCGTCTCCAACATCAACAATCCCGACTTCGGCTCCAAGAACGGCCAGGGCTACGTGTCGCAGATCGGCACCGACGGCTCGGTGATCAAGGAGAAGTTCGTCGAGACGCTGGAATCGCCGAAGGGCATCGACATCGCCGACGGCCATCTCTACGTCGCCGGCATCGAGGAGCTGGTCGAGGTCGACATTGCCGCCGGCCAGATCCTCAACCGCTATCCGGCGCCGGGCGCCGGCTTCCTCAACGACGTCGCCGTGGCGCCCGATGGCCGCGTCTTCGTCTCCGAGACGATGACCGGGGCGATCTACGTCCTCGCCGACGGCCAGCTCACCGAATGGCTGAAGGACCCGCAGCTCGCCGGCGCCAACGGCCTCTATGTCAGCGGCGGCAACCTGATGGTGGCGCCGCTCGGCGACATCAGCGGCGGCTTCGCCAACCTGAAGCCGACCAACATCAAGGTGGTGAACCTGGAGACCAAGGCGATCACCGATTACGGCTCGACCGACCCGGTCGGCGGGCTGGACGGCATCGAGCCGATGGGCGACGGCTGGCTGGTCACCGACAATGGCGGCGGCCGCCTCGTGCTGGTCGGCCAGGACGGCAAGCAGACGGTGCTGGCGACGCCCGGCCCCGGCGCCGCGGACCTCGAATATGTCCCGGCCGACGGGCTGGTCGTCATTCCGATGACGCCGGCCGGCGAGGTCGTCGCCTACAAGGAAGGCGCGATGTAACGGCGCCTGCCGCGCCGACAGCGAGAGAAGGGGCGGGCGGCGGCCTGCCCCTTTTTCGTTCAGGCCGGGACCGGCAGGCCGAGCGACTGCTGCAGGCGCTCGGCGACCTTGTCGAGGAAGCCGGTCGTCGTCAGCCAGCTCTGGTCGGGGCCGACGAGCAGCGCCAGGTCCTTGGTCATGAAACCCGCCTCGACGGTCTGGACGCAGACGCGCTCCAGCGTCGCGGCGAACTCGGCGAGCTCGGCATTGCCGTCGAGCTTGGCCCGGTGCGCCAGGCCGCGCGTCCAGGCGAAGATCGAGGCGATCGAATTGGTCGAGGTGCTGGCGCCGCGCTGGTGCTGGCGATAGTGGCGGGTGACGGTGCCGTGCGCCGCCTCCGATTCCATCACCATGCCGTCCGGCGTCAGCAGGACCGAGGTCATCAGGCCGAGCGAGCCGAAACCCTGCGCCACCTGGTCGGACTGGACGTCGCCGTCATAGTTCTTGCAGGCCCAGACATAGCCGCCCGACCATTTCAGCGACGACGCCACCATGTCGTCGATCAGCCGGTGCTCGTAGGTGAGCCCGGCCGCCTTGAAGCGGTCGGCGAACTCGTTGTCGTAGACCTCCTGGAAGATATCCTTGAAGCGTCCGTCATAGGCCTTGAGGATTGTGTTCTTGGTCGACAGGTAGACCGGGAAATTGCGGCTGAGGCCGTAATTCATCGAGGCGCGCGCGAAGTCGCGGATCGAATCGTCGAGGTTGTACATCGCCAGCGACACGCCGGCGCCGGGGAACTGGAACACCTCGCGCTCGATCACCGTCCCGTCCTCGCCCTCGAAGCGGACGGTCAGGCGGCCCTTGCCGGGGATGCGGATATCGGTGGCGCTGTACTGGTCGCCATAGGCGTGGCGGCCGATGACGATCGGCTCCGACCAGCCCGGCACCATGCGCGGCACGTTGCGGCAGATGATCGGCTCGCGGAAGATGACGCCGCCGAGAATGTTGCGGATTGTGCCGTTGGGCGACTTCCACATCGACTTGAGGCCGAACTCGGCGACCCGCGCCTCGTCCGGGGTGATGGTGGCGCATTTCACGCCGACGCCGACTTCCTTGATCGCCCGCGCGCCCTCGATGGTGACCTGGTCGTTGGTGCGGTCGCGGTTCTCGATGCCGAGGTCGAAATAGAGCAGGTCGATGTCGAGATGCGGAAGGATCAGCTTGTCCTTGATCATCTGCCAGATGATCCGGGTCATCTCGTCGCCATCGAGCTCGACGACCGGATTGGCGACCTTGATCTTCGGCATGCGTACCCCTTCCAGGCGGGGCCGTCGGGGCGACAGCCACGGCCCCGCGGCTATAGCATCGGTGCCGCCGCGATCAAAGTCGCGGAGGGGGAAAAGCCATGTGTTTCCGGCAGATCACATGTGTTTTCCGGCAGGTCAGGTGACCCGCCGCAGCGCCATGGCGACGCTGATATAGGTGATGCCGGTCATCAGCAGCGAGATGCCGGCCAGCGTTCCGGGCGCATAGAGGCCGGTGATCGGCCAGCCGAGGAAGATGAAGATGCCGGCGAGGATGGCGACGATGCCGGCCACCAGCATCCACGCCCAGCCGGCGGCGGGCCGCATCTGGATGCCCATGATCACCTCGAAGATGCCCTTGCCGACGAAGACGACGGCGAGCAGCCAGGTCAGCGTCAGCGCCCCGATCAACGGGTAGGCGAACATCACCGCGCCGCCGATGAAGGTGATGATGCCGATCAGCAGCTGCCAGAAGAAGCCGCCCCAGGAGCGGATGCCGAAGGCGTGGATGACGGCGAAGACGCCGCCGACCGCCAGCGCCACGCCGACGACCAGCGCCACGGCGATGCTGGCGATGACCGGCGCCACCAGCGCGGCGATGCCGCCGACGAGATAGAGGATGCCGGCGCCGAGGACCCAGCCCCAGCCGCGGCGCAGAATCGGCAGCACGTCCCGCCGCGGCGGGGTGGCATTCATCGTGGTGGTGTTGCTCATGGTTTCGACCTCTTCCGCAAAACCTGATTGAGCTTAGCGCGAATCGATCTGCCTTCCAGAGCTTTTGCCTTCCGGGGCTCTGCCGCGGCCGACGATAAAATGACGGCGACGGCCGAAATCCGCTAGAAGCGCCGCAGCGATGATGGGTCCGGCGACGGAGCGGCAAGTGAGCGAGGTGGCGGAAAGCCGGGACGGGGACGAATCAGCCGGCAGCGGCCCGGAGCCGGCCGGCCCGGCGATCATCCTGGTCGAGCCGCAGCTTGGCGAGAATATCGGCACGGCGGCCCGCGCCATGGCGAATTTCGGCCTGTCGGACCTGCGCGTCGTCAATCCGCGCGACGGCTGGCCGAGCGAGGGCGCGCGGCGCGCCGCCAGCGGCGCCAACCATGTGCTGGAGCGGGTGCGCATCTACGGCAGCGTCGCCGAGGCGATCGCCGACCTCCGCTTCGTCTATGCCACGACTGCCCGCTCGCGCGAGATCGCCAAGCCGGTCTGCGGACCCGGCGAGGCCGGCGAAGCGGTCGTCCGCCTAGCGGCGACGGGCGCCAAAGCGGGCTATCTCTTCGGGCGCGAGCGCATCGGCCTCACCAATGACGAGGTCGCCCTGGCCGACGAGATCGTCACGCTGCCGGTCGATCCCCGCTTCGCCTCGCTCAATGTGGCCCAGGCGGTGCTGGTCATCGCCTATGAATGGCGCCGCGCCAGCCTGGCCGGCACCTCGGGCCTGCCTTTCGGCCAAGAGAGGGAGCCGCCGGCGGCCAAGGAGGTGCTGCTCGGGCTCTTCGCGCATCTGGAAGGGGCGCTCGACGCGGCGCACTATTTCCGCCCGCCGGAGCGGCGCGGCCACATGGTGCGGGCGCTGCGCGCCATGCTGCACCGTGCCCTGCTGACCGACCAGGACGTGCGCACGCTGCGCGGCGTCATCGCGGCGCTGGAGGACCGGCCGACGCGGCCGCGCTCGGGGCCGCAGGGAACCGCCGTGACGCAGCGGCGCGGCGATCGGCAATCATGACGCGCCTCCTGGTGTTCGATTCCGGCATCGGCGGCCTGTCGGTGCTGGCCGCGATCCGCCGCACGCTGCCCGGCGCCGACATCGCCTATGTCGCGGACGACGCCGCCTTTCCCTATGGTGACTGGGCCGAGGAGGCGCTCGCCCGGCATGTCGTGGAAACGGTCGGCGAATGGATCGCCAAGGTCGGTCCCGACCTGGTGGTGATCGCCTGCAACACCGCCTCGACGCTGGTCCTGCCGCCGCTGCGCGCCCGCCACGCGCTGCCCTTCGTCGGCACGGTGCCGGCCATCAAGCCGGCGGCGGAGCGGACGCAGAGCGGCCGCTTCAGCGTCCTGGCGACGCCCGGCACCATTGCCCGCGACTATACGCACACGCTCGTCGACCGCTTCGCCGGCCACCGCAGCGTCGATCTCGTCGCCGCGCCGAAGCTCGCCGGCCTTGCCGAGCGCTTCATGCGCGGCGAGGCGATCGACGAGGATGCGGTGGCGGCCGAGATCGCCCCGGCCTTCGTGGCGGAGGAGGGCGGGCGGACCGACACCATCGTCCTTGCCTGCACGCATTACCCCTTCCTGCTGCCGCTCCTGGAGAAACTGGCGCCGTGGCCGGTCGCCTGGATCGATGCCGCGCCGGCGATCGCCCGCCGCGTCGCGGCACTTGTCGGTCCCGACGAAGGGGAGCAGGCCGGGGGAGGGCGGGCTTTCCTGACCTCCGGACGCGACTGGCCGGCGCCGCTGCTGCCGCTGCTGCGCTCGCTCGGCCTGGAGCCCGGCCCGGCGCAGGCCCGGTTCAAGCTGGGTTCATCCGCCGGCGGCTAGTCTTCGCGCCGCGGACGGGCCGGCTGACCATGCCGGGCCGGCGCCGCCCATGGTAAAGTCGCAGCCTGCCGGGTCCTCGAGCCCGGCCGCGGGAGAGCGCACATGAGACGGGCGTTCGCATGGACTCTGGCCATCCTGGCCATGCTGGCGGTTTCGGCGGCCGCCGCCGCCGAACGGCGCGTCGCGCTGGTGATCGGCAACAGCAAGTATGAATCGCTGTCGGCGCTGGTGAACCCGTCCACCGATGCGGCGGCCATCGCCGGCGCCCTGCGCGGTCACGGCTTCGAGGTCTTCGACTATTACGATCTCGGCCGGGCCGATTTCCTCGACGCGCTGGAGACCTTCAAGCGCGAGGCCGACACGGCCGACGTGGCGCTTGTCTATTATGCCGGCCACGGCATGGAGATCGACGGCAAGAACGTCCTGGCGCCGGTCGACATGGAGATCAATTGCGAGCCGCGCGAAGCGCGCCGCGCCGTCGATGTCGGCAGCCTGTTCTCCGCCCTCGGCAATGCGCCGCAGCAGGTCGTGCTGCTCGACGCCTGCCGCAACGATCCGTTCCCGCAATGCCCGACGCGCTCCACCCAGTCGGGCTCCGGCTTCCGCGGCTTCCAGCTGGTGCGCGAGGAGGATCGCTCGCTGGTCATCGCCAATGCGACGCTGTCCGGCCAGCTTGCCGCCGACGGCGAGCAGGGCGGCCATTCGCCTTTCGCCAAGGCGCTGCTGGCGCGCTTCGATTCCGATGCCGACAGCTATCTGCGCGACCTGCTCGACCAGGCGGCGCGCGACGTCCGGCTGTCGACGCGCGGCGCCCAGATCCCGGAGATCACCACCCAGGGCGGCGCGCCGCGCTTCTGCCTCGACCCCGACAACTGCGGCGCCGCCGGCATCGGCGGCCTCGACGATGCCGAGACGCCGGAGGCGGCGGCCGAGGTGGCAACGCTGCTCGGCCGCCTCGGCTATGTCACGCAGGGCCGCGGCGGGGCTGAGGATGCGGCGCTGGCGGAGGCCATCCGCCGCTTCCAGGCAAGCGCCGGCCTGCCTGCCGACGGGCGGGTGACGGCGACGCTGGTGGCGGTGCTGCGCGCCACCGCCAGCCAGATGGCGGCGCTGCCCTCCGGCCAGCAGGGCGGCGCCGAGATCGCCGTCCCGCCGCGCCAGTCCGAGCATGCGCCGGGCGAGAGCTTCCGCGATTGCGAGAACTGCCCGGAGATGGTCGCCCTGCCGGGCGGCGCCTTCCGCATGGGCGCCGGTCCCGATGATCCGGCCGCCAGCCAGGCGGAAGGGCCGCTGCATGAGGTGGCGATCGTCACGCCGCTCGCGGTGTCGAAATACGAGATCACCTTCGACGACTGGGAGGCCTGCAACCTGGAGGGCGGCTGCGGCAATTACCGGCCGGACGACAGCGGCTGGGGCCAGGGCCGCCACCCGGTGACCAATGTCTCCTGGGACGACGCCAAGGCCTATGTCGACTGGCTGCGGCGCAAGACCGGCAAGCCCTACCGGCTGCTCTCCGAGGCCGAGTGGGAATATGCCGCCCGCGGCGGCACCACCTCGCCCTATATCACCGGCGACACCATCACCACGGCGCAGGCGAATTTCGACGCCAGCAATGTCGCGGCGCTGCGCGGCCGCGGCACCTATGAGGGCCGCACCGTCGAGGTCGGCAGCTTCCCGCCCAATCCGTTCGGCCTCTACGACATGGCCGGCAATGTCGCCGAATGGGTCGAGGACTGCTGGAACCCGAGCCATGCCGGCGCCCCGGCCGACGGCACGGTGCGCGGCGGCGACTGCGCCCGCCGGGTGCTCAAGGGCGGCGCCTGGTACTACGAGCCGGAATACCTGCGCTCGGCCGCCCGCACCAGCTACCCGCGCGCCTCCCGCCTCAACATAGCCGGCATAAGGATCGCCCGCCCGCTGGAGTAGGGGGCGGCCCTTGGCGCCGCAACCGGGTCCCGGCATCCGTGCCTGTGCCGGAGCCGAAGAAAGCGTCCGCCAACGCCTCCGCTGCGTCATGCCCGGGCGAAGACCCGGGCATCCACGCGAACACCGCGCGTGCAGGAAAAGGCGCCTCGTGGGCAGTGTTTCTTCTGCGCCATCCGTGTTCGCGTGGATGGCCGGATCAAGTCCGGCCATGACGCCTGTGGGGTGGGAAGGGGGTGCGAACTGCCCGGGTAGGGAGCGCCGGTTCAGGACATGGCGCCACTCACCTCTCCCAATGGGAGAGAGCCTGCCCCCGGACTTGATCCGGGGGTCGGAACGCGTCAGCGTTCCGGGTGAGGGTCACCGCCGGTGACACGCGGTTGCGGCGCCGGGGCAGGAGTCCCGGCGGCCGAACCCCTCACCCGTCCGCCTAAGCCTCGCTGCGCGAGGCAAGGCTCCCGACCTCTCCCTATGGGAGAGGCAAGAGGCGGCGGCCGTCGCATTCCGTTCTGCAGCTTCCGTGTTCGCGTGGATGGCCGGATCGAGTCCGGCCACGACGCTGGTGGGGTGGGGAAAGGGGTGCAAACCGCCCGGGTGGGGAGCGCCGGTTCAGGATAAGGCGCCACTCACCTCTCCTAATGGGAGAGGTCGGAACGCGTCAGCGTTCCGGGTGAGGGACACCGCCGGCGACACGCGGCTGCGGCGCCGGGGCAGGATTCCCCCGGGCCGAACCCCTCACCCGTCCGCCTAGGTTCGCTGCGCTCACCAAGGCTCCCGACCTCTCCCTATGGGAGAGGCAAGAGGCGGCGGCCGTCGCATTTCGTTCTGCGCCTTCCACGCCTGTGGGGTGGGGAGGGAGTGCGAACTGCCCGGGTAGAGAGCACCGGTTCAGGACAAGGCGCCTCCACCTCTCCCTATGGGAGAGGCGAGAGGCGGCGGCCGCCGCGTTCCGTTCTGCGCCTTCCGTGTTCGCGGCTACCGTGCCGCCAGCTGGCCGATGGTGAGATTGTCGATGCGCGACAGCAGCGGCTTCTGCTCCATGCCGAAGGATTTGCGCGCCGCCATGCGCACCATGTCGGCGGTGTAGACGAAGAGCTCCACCGTATCGATGCGCTTGTCGCCATTGCCGATCGGCGCCGCGTCCGCCTCGCCGGCGAGGCCGGCGATCAGGTAGCGGGTGAAGAGCCCGATGCCGTATTCCGGGTCCTGCAGCGTCTGCTGGTCGCGGTCCGACGCCTTGAAGACGACGAGGCCGGGGACCGGGTTTTCCGGCATGGCGACGACCTCGCCCTGCGGCAGGTTGGGCGGATTGGCGATGTCGACGAGGCTTCTGGCGAAGGAGGCCTCCAGCACCAGCATTGTCGTGCGGGCGCCGATGGTGCCGAGCGCGGTGTAGAGGTCCTGCAGCGGCAGGGCGGTGCCGGCGACATCGTCAGTGCGCGCGTCGACCGGCAGCAGATAGCCCCTGGCGTCGGGGCCGGAGACGAGGCCGTGGCTGGCGACATAGATGAAGATGTCGCTGTCCTCCGGCTTCGACAGGCGCGACGCTAGCTCGCCCGGCTGGCCGTCGCTGCCGAAGACGCGGCGAAGGTCGGCCAGCGTCGCGTCGCGCAGGTCGATGATGTTTTCCGGCCGGTAGCCGAGCTTGCCGGTCAGCAGCTCCGCCACCGCGTCGGCGTCGCTGTGGCCGTTCGGGTTGAGCGGCAGATTGCTGCCATAGTCCTCGTTGCCGACGATGACGGCGATGTCGCCCTCGTTGCCGACGCTGATCGGCAGCGCCTGGAAGATGGTCCGCACCTCGCGCTGCGTCCGCACCGTCGTGCCGCCGGGGAGGAAGCAGGCGAGCGGCGGCGCCGCGCACAGCGTCACATTGGCGGCGCGCTCGATCTCCAGCACCGCCGTCAGCGGCAGCCAGGCGCCGAGCTGGATGCAGGTCTCGCACCAGTCGACGCCCTCGCGGGCGCTGTAATCGGCAAGCTGCGCCTCGGTGAGGAAGGCCGGCTTCGGCAGGCAGGCATTGGCGCAGGGCCGCAGCGCCGGCCGCTCGCCATAGGCCCCCTTCAGCATGTCGTAGAGGTCCGGCGCCAGGCAGCGATTGTCCGCCACCGGCGAGATGGCCGGCGGCTCGTCCGGCGCCGCCACGTCGGCCGGCCGGCTGCACAGGTCGAACAGCCTGTCCAGTGTCTGCCGGTCGGCGAGGCGGTTCGGCCGCGCCGCGAGATCGTTGTCGGTCTGGAAGGCGCGGTAGGCGTTGAGCGTCCGCCGGCCGGAAGCGCCGTCGACCGGCCCGGCATCGTAGCCGAGCGTGTTGAGGCATGCCTGGACGCGCGCCACGTCGACGCCCGGGTCGGCCGGCGTGTCGCGGCGGGGCGGCGGCGGATCGCGCCGCGGCGGCAGCTCGTCGACGACATCGCGCCGGCAGATGCCGTTGCGCAGGTGGTAGCCGTCGACGCAGACGCAGCGGTTGCCGCGCCGCTCGGTGGGGAATTCGCAGACCACCCGCTGCGGGCGGTCGACGCAGCGCCGCTGGCGGTTGCTGTAGACCATGCCGCGCGGGCAATCGTCGCTGTCGACGCGCGGCGGCGGCTCGACACAGCGCCCGGCGCGCGGGTTGTAGATCATGCCGCGCGGACAATCGTCGAGGCGGCCGCGGTCGCGCGGCGGCGGCGTGTTCTGCCGCTGCAGATCGCGCAGGATCGGGTTTATGTCGAAGACCGGGCCGTTATTGTGCTGGGCGGCGGCGGTGTGCAGCCCGGCCAGGGTCGAAAGGATCAGCACGCCGATGGCTGCGGCGGCATGACGGATGCCCCGCACGGCGAAATGCGCTTTGGACATTGCGGCCTCCACCAGCGGCCACGCCACAGGCGCGTTCGCCGCCGTCTCTGCCGGCGCCCACCCTGACTGCATTATGCCACAGCTTGCGCTCGCCGCCATCATGCGGGCTTTTCCAGCCGGGCTTTTCCAGGTGGGCTTTTCATTGACTTTGGCGGCGCCGCCGCGTATCTGCCAGCCGTCAGACGGGGTCCGGAAGGGCCCCGTTCGGCATTCACGCTCCCGTGGCAGCCGCGGATACGCTTCCGACGGCTTCCTGTCGGTCCCTGGCGGGGCAGAGGAGGGCGCGTGTCCCTCAACAGCACAAGGGATATGCGATGACCAAGCGCATTCAGGCCAAGTACAAGCTCGACCGCCGTCTCGGCGAGAACATCTGGGGCCGCGGCAAGAGCCCCGTCAACAAGCGTGAATACGGCCCGGGCCAGCACGGCCAGCGCCGCAAGAGCAAGCTCTCCGATTTCGGCGTCCAGCTGCGCGCCAAGCAGAAGCTGAAGGGCTATTACGGCACTATCCCGGAGAAGCAGTTCCACAAGATTTACGAGGAGGCGTCCCGCCGCAAGGGCGACACCTCCGAGAACCTGATCGGCCTCCTGGAGAGCCGGCTCGACGCCATCGTCTACCGGGCCAAGTTCGTCCCGACGATCTTTGCGGCGCGCCAGTTCGTCAATCACGGCCATGTCAAGGTCAACGGCCGCCGCGTCAATATCGGCAGCTATCGCTGCAAGGCCGGCGACCTCGTCGAGGTGACCGAGAAGTCGAAGCAGCTGGCGCTGGTGCTGGAAGCCACGCAGATGGCCGAGCGCGACGTGCCGGACTATATCGACGCCGACCACAACAAGATGACCGCCACCTTCGCCCGGGTCCCGGCACTGACGGATGTGCCCTACCCGGTGCGCATGGAGCCGAACCTGGTCGTCGAGTACTACTCGCGCTGATCCGGCGTCTTATCGGAATGCCGAAAGCCCGCGCCAGTCGCGGGCTTTTTCGTTTGGGCCTAGCTTTCCGGCGGCGCGAAGGCGCGCTGGTAGAGCTCCAGCCGCGCCGAGCTCTCGAACTGCCCCGGCGTCAGCCGGCGCGTCGCCGGATCGAAAGCCTCCTGTCCGGCCTTGCGGTAGAAGCGCGCCTCGCTGATGGCGACGATATCGTCGCCGACATCGCGCCGGCAGCGCTCGTCGACGAAGTCGCGGCCGACCGGCTGGCGGCGGTCGTCCGGCTCGCCATTGACGCAGGTCCAGCCGTCGAGGCCGAAGCGCGCCTTGAAATTGTAGCGCAGCTGATAGGCGGCGGTGCGCTCGCGCACCGGCACCCGGTTGTCGGTGACGATGCGGATGGCGCGCACATGCCCGCCCTCGTCGATCAGCACCGAGGGAATGACGTGATGGCCGAAGACCCGCGTCCCCTCGTAGCGCTCGATCCAGCTTTCCAGCTCGAGCGCCCGCGCCCGGTACTCCAGCTCGTCGTCGTAGATGAAGGTCACTTCGCGGAGACCGCTGCCGTCGGCCGGGCAGCGCTGGAACTCCGTCCAGTCGGTGAGCGCCAGGCTCGGCGGCCCGCCATTGGTGCCGCAGGCATAGCCCTGATAGGCGGCGCCATCGAGCTCGGCGACGGCGGCGCCGAGGCGGATGTCCCACACTTCAGGCCGGTGCTGCGGCGCCCCGGCCACCGCCTGCTGCGCGGCCGCCATCATGGCCGCCACGCACAGAAGCAGCCCGATCACCCGCAGCAAATCCACGCCGCGCAACGGCTTCCCCCCGTCCCGGCAGGGCACCGGCAAACGTTGCCCTGCCCCCGTGGCAGTTATAATAAGCAGAGAGAACAACGTTCAACTAGGGGGATGGAAATGAAACTGGGTTGGGCGAAGGCGGCAGCCTTGTTTGCTGCCGTCGGGGTGATCGCCGGGGGCGTTCTTCTCGGCACGGGCCTGATGCAGGAGGCCAGCGCGCAGCAGGTGAGCCAGCGGACGCTGAACCGCGGCAAGAGCATTTTCCAGGTGCGGGCCAATTGCGCCTTCTGCCATGGCTGGTCCGGCGACGGGCAGGGCGACGAGCGCTCGGCGCGGCCGGGCCTGTCGCTGCGCGAGACGGCGCTGACGCGCGAGCAGCTGATCGAGACGGTCTCCTGCGGCCGCCCCGGCACCGGCATGCCCTATCACGACGGCAAGGCCTATACCGACACGCGCTGCTACGGCATGACGGCCGACGACCTCGGCGACCAGATGCCGGACCGGGCGCAGCAGACGCTGCAGAAGGCCGAGATCGAAGCGGTTGTCGAATACCTCCTCGCCAAGGTCGTTGGCCGCGGCCCGATCACCCGCGCCGAATGCGAGGAATTCTTCGAGCCCGGCGCCCAGAGCTGCCAGCAGTACAACTGAGGCGGCATGTAGGGTGGGCAAGGCAGGGCCTTGCCCACGCGGGTCGCTCGGCAGCGCTGCGCCTCATCCTGCACCGGCGCTCCCCACCCGACCCCGGCTATCGCCGGGGCCACCCTCCCCGTTCCGGTGAGGGATAGGCGCCCCTTTCGTCAGGAACAGCTGCCTTCAGGTCCGCCTGGGACGGCGCCCCACATGGGGAAGCGCGCACCCATCCCTCACCGGAACGGGGAGGGTGGCGCGCGCCGCAGGCGCGTGACGGGTGGGGACCCACGCCGGGCGCCTCGCACCACGCCGCCAAACCCGCCGGCGCCAAAAAGGGGCAGGCGCGAAGCCTGCCCCCTTCATTCCACAGCTCCGCTCAGAGCCCGAAGACGTACATCGTCGACGTGGCGTTGAGGTTCTCCAGCTCCTCGTGGCCGTAGAGGTTGCCGCGGGCGATGGCGCTGACGCCGACCAGCAGCGCGATATACTGCTTGCCGTCGACCTCATAGGTCATCGGCGGGGCGTTGATCGGCGAGCCGATATTGACCGACCACAGCTCCTCCAGCGTCTTGTTGTCGTAGGCGGCGAAGGTGCCGTCGAGATGGCCGGTGAAGACCAGGCCGCCGGCGGTGGAGAGCATGCCGCTGTAGTTGGCATATTCGAGCAGGATCTGCTTCTCGACCTTGCCGGTCTTCGGGTCGATGGCCGACAGCGTGCTGTGGGTCACCGGATGGACCGGGCGGATCTTGCCGAAGCCGACATCGTCGCCGAGCTTGAACTCGCCGGCGGCGAAGGGGATCTGCTCGATGTTCGAGCACTGCTCGATGCCGGTGACGTAGAAGAGGCCGGTATCGGGGCTGTAGGCCGGCGGGTAGTAGTTGTTGCCGCCGCCGATCGTCGGGCAGACGTCCTTCACCGGCTCGGCATGCGTCGGCATCGCCTCGGCCTTGTAGGTCTGCACCTGCAGGTTCGGGTCATACTCGACCGGCTTGCCGGTCTTCGGATCGAGGCCGGCCGTCCAGGTCAGCTGCTGGACATACTGGCCGCCATTGACGAAGGCACCGGTGGTGCGGTCGAGCGTGTAGAAGAGGCCGTTGCGGCCGGCATGGGTGACCACCTGGCGCTTCTGGCCGTTGATCTCGGTGTCGACCAGGATATGTGCGCCGACTTCGTCGAAGTCCCATGAATCGTTGGGCGTGAACTGGAAGAACCAGCGCATCTTGCCGGTATCGGTTTCCAGCGCCACGACGCTGTTGGTGTAGAGATTGTCGCCGGGGCGGGCCGAATTGTCGAAGTCCGGCGCCGGGTTGCCGGTGCCCCAGATGATGAGGTCCTGGGCCACGTCATAGGAGCCGGTCACCCAGGCCGAGCCGCCGCCGGTCTGCCAGGCGTTCCAGTCGTCCTGCCAGGTCTCCGAGCCCGGCTCGCCCGGGGCGGGGACGATGTACCAGCGCCAGGCCCGCTCGCCGTCTTCGGCATTGTTGGCCTGGATCCAGCCGCGGATGCCGCTGTCGGCGCCGGAGACGCCGAAGACGATCTTGTCCTTCACCGCCAGCGGGGCGACGGTGAGATATTCGCGGTCCTCGGTGGCGACTTCCTGGTCCCACAGGATCTCGCCGGTGCTGGCGTCGGTCTTCACCAGCCGGCCGTCGACGGTGAGCGAATAGACGGCGTCGCCCAGCAGCGCCACGCCGCGATTGTTGGGGATGCCGGCGGCATAGGAGCGGTCGGTGCCGGGGTCCATCTTCCACGAGATCACGGCGCGCTTGCCGTTGGAAACGTCGACCCGGTAGACCGAGCTCCAGCCGTCGGAGACATACATGATGCCGTCATCGACGAGCGGCGTCGCCTGCAGCGAGGCGTTGCGGTAGTTGCCCCCCGGCTCCATGCTGCCCAGCGCCAGCGCAAAGGCCATGTGCAGCTGGCCGACATTGTCCTTGTTGATCTGGTTCAGCGTCGAATGACGCGTGCTGGCATAGTCCTTGTGGTTGGTCAGCCAGTTCTGTGCCTCCGCATCGGCATGGACCAGACGGTCGAAGGTCACCGGACCGGCGTAACTCGGCGTCGCAACCGCCATCGCTCCCAGCAGCGCTGCGGCCGAAACTGTCCCCCAAAGAACAGGTTGCTTGAATGAATTTCCAGATCTGGTCATGTTCGTCTCCTACCCAGTAAGTGTATGTGTCATTGGCCTGATCTCAGGCAGAAACGACCTTAAACCTCCGGCGGGCGCCGTCAATACGATGCAAGTTTGAGTAGGATTCCGGTTCGCGACGACCAATCGGACGAGATAGCGACGGGCGCTGCAGCAGATGCGGCCGTGGATGGCGGAATGGCCGGCACAAAAGAAAAAGGCCCGTGCGGGGCACGGGCCTTGGAGGATCAGTGAAAGATCTTGCGGCGGTTCAGGGGGTGGTGCGTTCCGCCACCGGCAGGCCCTTCTCCTTCAGGAGCGCCTGCAACTCGCCGGCCTGGAACATCTCGCGGATGATGTCGCAGCCGCCGACGAACTCACCCTTGACGTAGAGCTGCGGGATCGTCGGCCAGTTGGAATAGTCCTTGATGCCCTGGCGGACGTCGGAATTCTCCAGCACGTCGACGCCTTTGTAGCTGGCGCCGAGATAGTCGAGGATCTGCACGACCTGACCCGAGAAGCCGCACATCGGCGCCGCCGGCGTGCCCTTCATGAACAGGATCATGTCGTTCGACTTCACTTCATTGTCGATCCAGGCCTTGATGTCGCTCATCTCGAAAATGTCCTGCACTTGATGCTGCCGGCCCCGGCGGGCCTGGCTCGTCTTGTCTGGATGTGCGCCGTTTCTTCGAGCGATTCAAGACCCGGCCTGGCGGTCGGGCACGCTGGTCTGCAGCGCCAGGGCGTGCAGCGCATCGCCCATATGGCCGCGCAGGGCCTGGAAGACCATCTGGTGCTGCTGGACGCGGCTCTTGCCGCGGAAGGACTCGGAGATCACCTCTGCGGCGAAATGGTCGCCGTCGCCGGCAAGGTCGCGGATCGCCACCGTGGCGTCCGGAATGCCGGCCTTGATCAGCGCCTCGATGTCGCGTGCGTCCATGGGCATGAGCGCCTCCGAATCTTGCCCGAAACCGGGTCCCGCCTGTCGGGATCATGCATTGGCGGCAGCGGCGCCGCCGGCCATGGAGCCGGCCATGTAGTCCGGCAGCCAGGCCTCGTGCCGGGCCTTGAGCTCAGCCAAGGATATGGGCGCTTCGCCGGGCAGGGTCAACGCATCGCCGCCGGTGGTGCCGATGGCCGCCGCCGGAACGCCGGCCGCCCCGGCTGCGGCGAGGACCTCTCCCGCCGCGCCGGCCGGGACCGTCACGACATAGCGGCCCTGGTCCTCGCCGAAGAGATAGGCATGCGGCGGCAGGCCGGCCGGGCCGGGCTCGAGGCCGGCACCGATGCCGCCTGCCATCGCCATCTCGGCGACCGCCACGGCAAGGCCGCCGTCGGAGCAGTCGTGGACGGCGGTCGCGCTGCCGTCGCGGATGAGGCGGCGGACGAAATCGCCGTGGCGCTGCTCGGCGGCAAGGTCGACCGGCGGCGGCGCGCCGTCCTCGCGGCCGGCGATGTCGCGCAGCCACAGCGACTGGCCGAGCCAGCCGGCGGTCGTGCCGATGAGGATGATCGTCTCGCCCGGCGCCTTGAAGGCGAGCGTCGCCTGGCCGGCGACATCCGGCAGCAGGCCGACGCCGCCGATGGTCGGGGTCGGCGGAATGCCGGCGCCGCTTGTCTCGTTGTAGAGCGAGACATTGCCCGACACGATGGGGAAGGCGAGGGCGCGGCAGGCCTCGCTGATGCCGGCGATGGCGCGCACCAGCTCGCCCATGTTCTCCGGGCGCTCGGGATTGCCGAAATTGAGATTGTCGGTGACGGCCAGCGGTTCGGCGCCGACGGCGGTGAGATTGCGCCAGCATTCGGCAACCGCCTGCTTGCCGCCCTCGAACGGATCGGCGGCGCAGTAGCGCGGCGTCACGTCGAGCGAGAAGGCAAGACCCTTGCCGCTGTCATTGACCCGCACCACGCCGGCATCGCCGCCGGGCCGCTGGGCGGTGTCGCCGCGGATCAGGTGGTCGTACTGCTCCCAGATCCAGCGCCGCGAGCAGAGGTCGGGCGAGCCGACGAGGCGGACAAGGTCGTCGCGGCAGGAGGTCGAGGACGGGATCGCCTGCGGATCGAGCGCCGGCGGCTGCGGCCGCTCCACCCACGGCCGGTCATATTGCGGCGCCTGGTCGCCGAGCTCCTTGATCGGCAGGTCCGCCTCGACCTTGCCCTTGTGGCTGACGCGGAAGCGCAGGTCGTCGGTGGTCTCGCCGATGATCGCGAAATCGAGCCCCCACTTGCGGAAGATCGCCTCGGCCTCGGCCTCCTTCTCCGGCCGCAGCACCATGAGCATGCGCTCCTGGCTCTCCGACAGCATCATCTCGTAGGCGCTCATGCCCTCCTCGCGGCAGGGCACCTTGTCGAGGTCGAGGGCGATGCCGAGGTCGCCCTTGGCGCCCATCTCCACCGCCGAGGAGGTGAGGCCGGCGGCGCCCATGTCCTGGATCGCCACCACGGCGCCGGAGGCCATCAGCTCCAGGCAGGCCTCCAGCAGCAGCTTCTCCGAGAACGGGTCGCCGACCTGGACCGTCGGCCGCTTCTCCTCGGCATCGGACTCGAAGGCGGCCGAGGCCATCGTCGCGCCGTGGATGCCGTCGCGGCCGGTCTTGGAGCCGAGATAGACGACGGGCCGGCCGACACCCTCGGCCTGCGAGGTGAAGATGGCATCGGCATCGGCAAGGCCGGCGGCGAAGGCGTTGACGAGGATGTTGCCGTTATAGCCGCGGTGGAAGCCGACCTCGCCGCCGATCGTCGGCACGCCGAAGGAATTGCCGTAGCCGCCGATGCCGGCGACGACGCCGGCCACCAGGTGGCGCGTCTTCGGATGCGACGGGTCGCCGAAGCGCAGCGCGTTGAGCGCCGCGATCGGCCGCGCCCCCATGGTGAAGACGTCACGCAGGATGCCGCCGACGCCGGTCGCGGCGCCCTGATAGGGCTCGATGAAGGACGGGTGGTTGTGGCTCTCCATCTTGAAGACAACCACCTGGCCGTCGCCGATATCGACGACGCCGGCATTCTCGCCCGGCCCGATGACGACGCGCGGCCCGGTGGTCGGCATGGTGCGCAGCCAGCGCTTCGACGACTTGTAGGAACAGTGCTCGTTCCACATCGCCGAGAAGATGCCGAGCTCGGTCAGCGTCGGCTCGCGGCCGATGAGATCGAGGATGCGCTGATACTCGTCCGGCTTCAGGCCATGCTCGGCGACGAGGGCGGGCGTAATGGCGATGGTCATGCCGCGATCAGCTCGGAGAGGCCCTCGAACAGGCGGCGGCAGTCGCTGCTGCCGTGCAGCGGCTCGATCATGTTTTCCGGGTGCGGCATCAGGCCGAGGATGTTGCGGCGCTCGCTGAGGATGCCGGCGATGGCGTCGCGCGAGCCGTTGGGATTGGCCTCCGGCACCGCCGCGCCGCCGGCGTCGACATAGCGGAAGGCGATGCGGTCCTCGCCGGTGAGGCGCTTCAGCGTCTCGTCGTCGGCGAAATAATTGCCCTCGCCATGGGCGATCGGGCAGCGCACCACGTCGCCGGCATTGTAGCGGCCGGTGAAGACGGAATTGCTCGTCTCGATGCGCAGATGCACGTCGTGGCAGGCGAAGCGGAGGTCGGCATTGCGCATCAGGACGCCCGGCAGCAGCCCCGCCTCGCAGAGGATCTGGAAGCCGTTGCAGACGCCCATGATCGCCGCCCCGGCGGCGGCCCGGTCGGCGACGGCGCGCATCACCGGCGCATGCGCGGCGATGGCGCCGGTGCGCAGGTAGTCGCCATAGGAGAAGCCGCCCGGCAGGACGATGAGGTCGAGCCCGGCGGGCAGGGCGGTCTCGGCATGCCAGACCATGAACGGCCGGCGGCCGGTGATCTTCTCCAGCGCGACCGCCATGTCGTGGTCGCGGTTGGAGCCGGGGAACTGGATGATGGCGGCTTTCACTTATGCGTCTCCGCTGCCGGTGGGCGGCGCGTCCGGCAGGCTCTCGAACTCGCGGCGGCCGAAGCCGGCGCCGCTGGCGATCCTATAAACGATTCCGGCGCGCTTGCCGCACGCTCGCATCGCCGCAGGATATGGGATACGCCTGTCTCATTCCGCCAGCCTGATGCGGCCGATGAAGTCCTGCATCGCTTCGGCATTGGGGAAGACGTCGCCGCAGGTGCTCTTGGCGGCCGTGGCGCTGTAGGTGGCGCCGCCGAACCGGGTACAGGCGAAGAGGATGGTGCCGTAGCGCACGCAGCCGGGATCGACGAAGGCGAGGTCGAAGCCGAGCTCCGGGCTGGCGGTCGCCAGCGGCATGCGCGCCTCGCGTTCGACGCCGTAGTCGATGGCGCCCTGCGCCGCCGGATCGCACGGCTCGCCCGGCACCTGCCGCGTCATCGTCACGGCGAAGTCGTTGCACGCCTCCCCGAGGCATTCCGCCTGCACTGTCTCCGCCTCGACGGTGATCCGCCAGCGTCCCGGATCGTGCGGGAAGGCGAGGTCGCCGAGCCGCGGCGCCTCGTCGGCGGAGGCCGGGGCAAGCAGCATGGCGGCCAGCAGGGCGGCAGAAAGCGGCAGGGCGTAGGTGCGGGCCGGCCGGCCCAGGCTGCGCGGCGTGATCATGCTCTCTCCCTGCCGATGCCTCCGCGTGGGCAGGGTTAGCCCAGGGTCGCCTCGCGCCACAACCCCGAAACCGGCCCGGCCCCAAGGTTGCCGGACCCCGGCTGCCCTTGCCAGCCAGGGCCGGCGTGGCTAGAGCCTCAGGACTGTCTGCCCCGGGGAGGAGAGCCATGGCCAGGAAGAACGCGTTCTATGCCCAGTCGGGCGGCGTCACTGCGGTGATCAATGCCAGCGCCTGCGGCGTCATCGAGACGGCGCGCGCCAATCGCCGCCAGATCGGCAAGGTCTATGCCGGCCGCAACGGCATCGTCGGCGCCCTTGCCGAGGACCTCATCGACACCAGCCAGGAATCGGCCAGGGCCATCGCCGGCCTGCGCACCACGCCGTCCGGCGCCTTCGGCTCCTGCCGCTACAAGCTCAAGGGCCTCGACGAGAACCGCGCCGAATACGAGCGCCTGATCGAGGTTTTCGCGGCGCATGACATCGGCTACTTCTTCTACAATGGCGGCGGCGATTCCGCCGACACCTGCCTGAAGGTGTCGCAGATCTCGCAGCGCCTCGGCTATCCGATCCAGGCGATCCACGTTCCCAAGACCGTCGACAACGACCTGCCGGTCACCGACGTGTGCCCCGGCTTCGGATCGGTGGCGAAATACATCGCCGTCTCGACCCGCGAGGCGAGCTTCGACGTCGCCAGCATGTGCCGGACCTCGACCAAGGTCTTCATCCTGGAGGTGATGGGGCGCCATGCAGGCTGGATCGCCGCCGCCGGCGGCCTCGCCACCGACGCCGACACCGACCTGCCGGTGGTCATCCTGTTCCCCGAGGTGACCTTCGACCGCGAGAAGTTCCTCGCCCGCGTCGACGCCATGATCAAGCGCTACGGCTACTGCTCGGTTGTCGCTTCGGAAGGCATCAAGGGCCCCGACGGCAGGTTCCTGGCCGACCAGGGGCTGAAGGACGCCTTCGGCCACGCCCAGCTCGGCGGCGTCGCGCCGGTGATCGCCTCGATCGTCCGCGACGGGCTCGGCGCCAAGTATCACTGGGCGGTCGCCGACTACCTGCAGCGCGCGGCCCGCCACATCGCCTCGAAGACCGATGTCGAGCAGGCCTATGCGATGGGCAGGGCGGCGGTGGAGCTGGCGCTGGCCGGCGAGAACGCCGTCATGCCGACCGTCGAGCGCATCTCCAGCAAGCCGTATCGCTGGAAGGTCGGCAAGGTGGCGCTGGCCAAGGTCGCCAACAAGGAAAAGATGATGCCGAAGAGCTTCATCACCCGCGACGGCTTCGGCATCACCGACAAATGCCGCGAATACCTGGCGCCGCTGATCGAGGGCGAGGACTACCCGGCCTACAGGAAGGGCCTGCCGGTCTATGTCCAGCTCAAGAACGCCCCGGTAGAGAAGAAGACCGGCCGCGACTTCGAGATCAGGAACATCTCGTAGCAAGCACATGGGGCGCCTCCGGAGAAACGCCGTCGCTGCAGCTTCATAACCTCTCCTCGTGGGAGAGGTCGGGAGCCTTGGTTCGCGTTAGCGAACCTTAGGCGGACGGGTGAGGGGCTCTGCCGCCGGGAATCCTGCCCCGACGCTGCAGCCACGTGTCACCGGCAGTGTCCCTCACCCGGAAACGCTGCGCGTTTCCGACCTCTCCCACTGGAGAGGTTGGGGCGCGAGGCGCCCGGCGTTGGTCCCCACCCGTCATGCGCTTCCCGATGTGGCGCCCTCACCGAAAGAGACGCCCATCCCTCACCGGCACGGGAAGAGCCTGCCCCCGGACTTGATCCGGGGGGTGGCCCCGCCGTAGGCGGGGTCGCGTGGGGAGCGCCGCCGGGCGGTTCGCACCGCATGGCCACTTCACCCACGGTCCCGGGCGCCCTGACTACTCGCACGCCTCCGTCGGCGGCCAGTAGTCGACGACGAGGCGGTCGCTGAGCGGGATGCTGTCCGACGCCGCGACGATCAGCGTGTAGCGGCAGGTCTGCGGCAGCGGCCGCGGTCCGATCAGCGGCACCTCGTGCGGGTCGCGGCTGGCCGGCCGGCGGATCGGCGGCGGCCGGTTGGCGCGGCGCACGAAGGTGTAGGCCAGCAGCAGCGGGCTGATCCGGCCGACGCTCTGCGGCTCGCCGTCACGCGCGATTGGGCCGGTGATCGGCCGGCCGATATCTTGGCGCAGCATGGCGGCGGTCTTCTCCTGCGCCGCGCCGGGCAGCGCGGAGGAGAGCAGCGCCGCCGCGGCGAGCGCCGCCGCCTTCACCACGCCAGCGCCCTTCCGTCCAGCGCCGCCTGCAGCTTGGCGTCGTGCTCGTAGACGTCGGCGCGGAAATTGGGCGCGCCGCCATCGACCCAGGCCGTCAGGTAGGTGAGGTGGACAGGCAGCGGCTCGGCGAGATTGACGACGGTGCGCTCCTGCGAGGCGACGACGCGGTCGATGCGCTGGCGCGTCCAGCCGTCGACGCCGCCGGCCTGCAGCACCTCGACGGCGAGGTCGAGCGGCCGCTGCAGCCGGATGCAGCCATGGCTGAAGGCGCGGGCGCTGCGCGAGAACAGCTCGCGCGACGGCGTATCGTGCAGATAGACGTCGTGGCTGTTGGGGAACATGAATTTCACCCGCCCGAGCGCATTGTTGGCGCCCGGCCGCTGGCGCAGCATGAAGGGGAAATTGCCCGGGCCGACCTGGTTCCAGTCGATCGAGGTGAGGCTGTAGACCTCGTTGCCGCGCACCGCCTCGAAGCCGGCGGCGGCGCGGGCGGCAGGATTGGCGCGCAGGCGCGGCAGCTCCTCCTTGATCGCCAGCCCCGTCGGAACGTTCCAGTAGGGGTTGAACTCCAGATAGCGGATGGCGTCGCTGAACACCGGCGTGCGGCTGTAGGGCTTGCCGACCACGACATTCATCCGGTCGAGGGCGGCACCGCCCTCCACCAGCTTCAGCTCGAAGCCGGCGATGTTGACGATGACGTGCCGGTCGCCGAGCTCGGCCGGCATCCAGCGCCAGCGCTCCATGGCGAGGACGATGTTCTCGATGCGCGCCTCCACCGGCACGTTGAGCGCCACGATCGTCGCCGGGCCGACGACGCCGTCGGCGTCGAGTCCGTGCCGCCCCTGGAAGCGCTTCACCGCCTCGACCAGCCCGTCGTCGAACAGCTCGTCGCCTCCGGCGGCTGGTTCGGGGTCCGCCGCGTCGGTGAGCGCCAGCCGCTCGCGCAGCGCCGGCACGCGGCCGTCGCTCATCCCCGGCTTCAGCGTGTCGCCGAGCGGCACCGGCGACCAGCCGCCGAGGACGGCAAGGGCGCGGTAGCGGGCGAGGAGGTCGCGCAGCGCCGCATAGTCGGGCGCCTGCGGCTGCAGCGCCGCCAGCGCGGTGTCGACGCTGCCGGCGCCAAGGCGCTTCAGGGCATCCAGCTGGTCGAGGCTGCGCGGCGTCAGGAAGAAGTTCGGATCGACCTTGTGCGGCAGGAAGCGCCCGACGCTGAGGTCGGAGGCATATTCCAGGAACGCCGCCGAGAAATGCAGCTCGATGACCGCCTGGCTGCGCGCGTCGGTTTCGTCGATCGCCTGCGCCAGCGTCGCCAGCCGGTCGCCGGGATAGTCGGCGTCCTGCAGGCCGTCGGCCTCGGCATCCGCAAGCCGCGCCGTCAGCTGCTCGGCGCGGTCGGTGCCGATCCACAGCAGCGCGCCGCCCTCGTCGGCGTAATAGGCGCGCAGCGCGTCACGGCGCTGGCGGATGGGCAGCGGCAGGGTCGGCTCGTTGGCGAGGAGGTCGATGGCGTGCAGCCGGACTTCCGCCAGCTGGCGCGCCCGCGCGCCGTCCTGCGCGCCATCCTGCGCATTTGCCGGGAGCGCCGGCAGCGCCAGGGCGAGGAGGAGGGCGACGAGAATGGGACGGCGGCGGGCCATGGCGTTCCCCCTCACTGCATCGGCGGCGCGTAGAGAAGGCCGCCCTGCGTCCACAGGGCGTTGAGGCCGCGGGTCAGCCCGAGCGGCGTCTCCTCGCCGAGATTGCGGTCGAAGATCTCGCCGTAATTGCCGGTGGCGGCGATGGTCACGGCGAGCCAGTCGGGCGCCAGGCCGAGCGCTTCGGCGGCCGGCTTGCCGAGCGCTTCCGCCTCGGCGCGGCGCTCGCCCGCGGCGCCGGCGGCATCGAGCCCGGCTTCCTCGGCGTCGATGAGGCCGAACAGCACCCAGCGTACGAGGCCGGTCCAGGCCGGGTCGTCCTCGCGCGTCACCGGGCCGAGTGGTTCCTTGGAAATGACGTCGCGCAGGATCGTGTGCTCGTCGGGATTCGGCAGCAGCGTGCGCTCGCCGGCAAGGGCCGAGCGATCGGCGGTATAGGCGTCGCACTCCTCCGCCGCATAGGCGGCGCGCGCCGCGCCGCGCTCCTCGAAGGGCACGAAGGAGACGGTGAGCCCGGCCTTGGCGAAATAGGCGGCGGCATTGTCCTGCGTCGTCGTCCCGCTGACGACGCAGATGCGCGCGCCCTGTAGCTCCAGCGGGCTACCGACGCCGTAGAGCGTGCGCACCAGGAAGCCCTGGCCGTCGAAATAGCTGATGGCGGCGAAGTCGAGATGCAGGCCGAGGTCGCGCGACATGGTCCAGGTGCTGTTGCGCGACAGGAGATCGACGCGGCCCTCCCTTACTGCCGGAAAGCGCGCCTCGGCGGAGAGCGGCACGTAGTCGACCTTGTCGGGATCGCCGAGCGCCGCGGCGGCGACGGCGCGGCAGAAATCGACGTCGAAGCCCTGCCAGCCGTCGCCGGCCTTCTCGGAGAAGCCGCGCAGGCCCTCGCTGACGCCGCAGACGAGGCGGCCGCGCTCGCGCACAATGTCGAGCGTCCCGGCCATGGCCGAGGCGGTGGTGAGGGCGAGCGTGGCGCCGAGGGCAAGGAAGAGCGCGGCGGCGCGTCCGCCGGTCTTCGCCCGCTGGGACGGCTGGGGCCTCGGCAGGGTCATCGGCGCCTCCTCGTTCCGGATCGATTCGCCTCGCGATCGTCCGGGACAAGGTGGCGTCAGATCAAGTCAACTTTGTAGTTTTCGATGACCGTGTTGGCGAGAAGCCGGCTCGCCATCTCGCGCAGCTGCGCCTCTGCGGCGGCCGGGTCGGCATCGGCGAGGTCGATCTCGAAGACCTTGCCCTGCCGGACGCCGTTAACGCCGCCGAAGCCGAGCGAGGCGAGGGCGCCTTCGATGGCCTTGCCCTGCGGATCGAGGACGCCGGGCTTCAGGGTGACGGTGACGCGCGCCTTCATGTCTGTCTCCAGCAGTGCTGACAATGCGAAGCGGCGCGGACCCTGGCCCGCGCCGCGGAAGAATTCGTCCGGTCCTTCGCTACTGAACCAGGACCGGGCCGCCGCCCTTGGGGCGCTCCTGCTCGATCAGGATGCCGAGCCGGCGCGCCACCTCCTGGTAGGCTTCGACGAGCCCGCCGAGATCGCGGCGGAAGCGGTCCTTGTCGAGCTTGTCCTGGGTCTGGATATCCCACAGCCGGCAGGAATCGGGCGAGATCTCGTCGGCGACGACGATGCGCATCATGTCGCCTTCCCACAGGCGCCCGCACTCGATCTTGAAGTCGACGAGCTGGATGCCGACGCCGAGGAACAGCCCGGACAGGAAGTCGTTGACGCGGATGGCGAGCGCCATGATGTCGTCGATTTCCTGCGGCGTCGCCCAGCCGAAGGCGGTGATGTGCTCCTCCGACACCATCGGATCGTCGAGCTCGTCCTTCTTGTAATAGAACTCGATGATCGACCGCGGCAGCACGGTGCCTTCCTCGATGCCGAGGCGCTTGGCGAGCGAGCCCGCGGCGATGTTGCGCACCACGACCTCGAGCGGAATGATCTCGACTTCGCGGATCAGCTGCTCGCGCATGTTGAGCCGACGGATGAAATGCGTCGGAATGCCCATGCGGTTCAGATGGGTGAAGATGTGTTCGGAAATGCGGTTGTTGAGAACGCCCTTGCCGTCAACGATCTCATGCTTCTTCTTGTTGAAGGCGGTCGCATCGTCCTTGAAGAACTGGACGAGCGTGCCGGGCTCCGGACCCTCGAAGAGGATCTTTGCCTTGCCTTCATAGATGCGCCGCCGACGATTCATGGGCACATACCGAGGTTTGAGAAAATCCATAGTCCGCCTGTCTGGGTGGAGGCGCGGTGACAGCAGCCTCTGCGGCGACTCGCGCGCCCGGATTGGACAGCGCAGTCCAACCCTATCCGATCGGTCCCCGGTCCACAACGATTCGGGGCCGCGGCAGCGGGCAGACCCGTTGCCGCACATTGATTTGGTGTTGTGCGGGCTATATGCAATGGCAGAGCGCCGGGGCCGCGCCAGAGCGGCGCCGTTGCCGGCGAAAATCCATGTCAGCGCAAGGGCTTGAGATGACGACTTTCGACAAACGCAAGGACGCTGCCGAAGCCAAGTTCGCCCTTGACGCGGAGGTCCGCTTCAAGGCCGAGGCGCGTCGCAACCGCCTCCTCGGCCAGTGGGCCGCCGGCCTCCTGGGCAAGACGGGCGCCGAGGCCGACGCCTATGCGCGCGAGATCGTCCAGGCCGATTTCGAGGAAGCCGGCGACGAGGACGTCTTCCGCCGCGTCCGCGCCGATTTCGACGCCGCCGGCGTGGAGCAGTCGGATCACCAGATCCGCCGCCAGATGGAAGAGCTGATGGAAACGGCCATCGCGCAGATCCGCGCCGAGAGCTGATTCCTCCGCAGGGTCCGGATGATCGCCGCCTTTGTTGAAAAAGGCGCGGTGCCGCCGCCATCATTGCGACATTCGCGCAACAGACGGCACTGAATTTACGGGAGCCTGCTTGTTCGCCACGCGGAAATGGCGGAATTCCGGCTTTTTTGAGGGCGTCTAAGCAACGCCTGACCAATTGTTGAGCTTGTGTGCCTGCATCGAACTGTGCAGCTTCGTGTCAGCAAGAGGCCACACAGATAAACAGGTCAAAGACATGCTCTCGGCAAAGAAGTTCGCCCTCTCCGGATTGTTCCTCCTCGCCGGCGCCGGCTACGCGGCCGCCGCCGACCTCTACGAGCCGGTCGCCCCGGTGCCGCCGGTTGCCGAGCCGTCGCTGTTCGATATCGCCTTCGGCGTGACGGCGACGACCAACTACGTGGCGCGCGGCATCTCGCAGACCAATGCCGGCACCAACGACCAGTTCGCCCCGGCGATCCAGCCGTTCATCGAAGCCACCTACGGAATGGTCTATGCCGGCATCTGGGCCTCCAATGTCGATTTCGGCGCGCCGAATTTCGGCGAATGGGAAGTCGACTTCTCCGCTGGTATCCGCCCGGTCATCGGGCCGGTCAGCTTCGACTTCGGCTATGTCTACTACCTCTACACCAAGGGCCCGGACGCGGATGACCTCTACGCCCAGGCGACCGTGGCGCTGAACGACCAGTTCTCGATCGGCGCCCAGGTCTGGGCCGATCCGGGTCCGTGGACGGTCTACGCCGAAGGCAATGCCGCCTTCACGATCCCGGCCGGCACGCTGCCGGTGGCGACGACGCTGTCGGGCGCCGTCGGCTACCAGACCGGCGCCGATTACTGGACCTGGAACGCCGGCGTGTCCTTCGCCTTCGATCCGTTCACCCTCGACCTGCGCTACCACGACACCGATTTCGGCCAGGCCTATTTCGTCGCCTCGCTCACCTTCCAGACGACCTGGAACACGCTGCGCCGCGGCACCGGCATCTGAACCAGCCTTCCACAAGACGGAATCGAAGGGCCGCCTCTGGGCGGCCCTTTTTCTTTTGGCCGGCCCCCGTGATTCGCATCGCGGACAGGGGGACGGACGATGTCGGCCGTATGACAGGCCGCGGTCCCGTCTGGAAAATGGGCGAGCCTTGTCGATAAGGCGTCCGGATTGTGGCTTTGACGTCACAATTGGTGATTTTTAGAGTCAGTATATGACTTCCGGGATTGCAAGCCGGGCGCGGGGGCGCAATCGTCGAAGCAGTCCAAAGAGAACGCGGTTAGGGGCCGCGATAGAGAAGGGGGCGACTGCGTGAATACGTCGAAAGCAAGGAAACTCGTGAGCGGCCGGCTGCAGAGCTGGCTGTTGTCCGCGGCCATCGTCCCCTGCGCCGCGGCGTTGCCGGGCATGGCGGCGGCCCAGGACGGCGTCGTCGATCTCGGGCTTATCAGCATCGTCGGCGCCACGCCGCTGCTGGGGGCCGGCATCGACGCGGAGAAGGTCCCGGCGGCGGTCAACATCGTCGGCGCGAATGACATCCTGTGGAACGGCGTTCCGAGCGTCGCCAAGGCGCTCACCGGGACGATCGGCGGCGTCACCATCCGCGACGCGCAGAACAACCCCTTCCAGCCCAACGTGATGTATCGCGGCTTCGAGGCCTCGCCTCTGGCCGGCAACCAGCAGGGCCTTGCCATCTACGTCAACGGCGCCCGCTTCAACTCCGCCTTCGGCGACACGATGCAGTGGGACCTGCTTCCCGACGTTGCCGTGCAGGAGATCAACCTGGAAGGCGCCAACCCGGTGTTCGGCCTCAACGCCCTCGGCGGCTCGCTCGCCGTGCGGATGAAGGACGGCTTCACCTATCAGGGTGTGGAAGCGAGCCTCTATGGCGGCTCCTTCGGCCGCATCGGCGTCAATGCGCAATACGGCCAGAACTGGGGCGATTACTCGATCTATGCCGCCGGCAACGTGCTGCGCGAGAACGGCTGGCGCGATCATTCGCCGTCCAAGCTCGTCCAGGGCTTCGCCGATCTCGGCTGGCGGCGTGACGGCACCGAGCTGCACCTCGACATCATGGGCGCCAGCAACAACCTGACCGGCAACGGCACGACGCCGATCGAGCTGCTGGCCGTCGATCCGGCCGCGGTGTTCACCTATCCGGACACCACGATCAACCAGTATCTGCGCGTCAACCTGACCGGCACGCACCAGATCAACGAGACGCTGTCGATCCAGGGCGGCATGTATGTCGGCCACCTCAACCAGCGGACCTTCAACGGCGACGCCGCGGAGATCGAGCCCTGCGAGGACGATGACGATTTCGTCTGCGCCGAGGACGAGGATGATCCGCTGACCGACATCAACGGCAACCCGATCCCGAACTTCATCACCGACAGCCCCTATGCCTCGCTGCCGGACTTCGCCGAGGACTACGAGGAAGGCGGGCCTTACGCGGTGCTCAACCGCAGCAGCACCCGCTCGACCGGCTACGGCCTGTCGCTGCAGATGACCAGCACCGCCGATCTCGCCGGCATGCCGAACCATTTCGTCTTCGGCGGCAGCCTCGACGGGTCGCGGACGCACTTCACCGCCAACACCGAGCTCGGCGGCCTCGGCCTCGACCGCGGCTATGTTCCCTATCCGGAAAGCCCGATCGTCAGCAGCGACGACATCATCCCGGTCGATGTGCTGGCCAACACGCTCTATACCGGCGTGTTCTTCACCGACGCGCTCGACGTCACGAGCCGCCTGACGGTGTCCCTGTCCGGCCGCCTCAACATCGCCCATGTGACGATGGAGGACCAGATCGGCACCGAGCTGAACGGCGACCATCGCTTCGTCCGCTTCAACCCGGGCGTCGGCGCCAGCTACGCGCTGACCGATGCCGTGACGCTCTATGGTGGCTACTCGGAGTCGAATCGCGCTCCGACGCCGGCCGAACTGTCCTGCGCCGATCCGGCCGCGCCGTGCTCGCTCACCAACTTCTTCGTCGGCGACCCGCCGCTGAAGCAGGTCGTGGCGCGCACCTTCGAGGCCGGCCTGCGCGGCAACTTTACCGGCGCCAACGGGGCCGACGTCAAGTGGCGCGTCGGTGCCTTCCGCACCACCAGCCAGGACGACATCATCTACATCGCCAGCCCGGTCATCGGCCGCGGCTACTTCCAGAACATCGGCTCGACCCGTCGCCAGGGCTTCGAGGCCGGCGTGAGGGTCGAGAAGGGTCCGTGGGATGCCTTCGTCGACTATGCCTTCACCGACGCCACCTTCCTGACGCCGCTGTCGATCACCAGCTCGCGCAATCCCTTCGCCGACGGTGACGAAGAGATCCAGGTGCAGCCGGGCGACCACCTGCCGGGCGTCGCCGCCCACTCGGTGTCGTTCGGCCTTGGCTATGATGTGACCGATCGCTGGCACATCGGCTTCAACGGCAAGGCGGCCTCGGGCCAGTACCTGTTCGGCGACGAGTCGAACCAGAACCCGAAGACCAACCCCTATGTCGTGTTCGGCCTCGACACGAGCTACAAGGTCACGGAAAACTTCCAGGTCTTCGGCGCTATCGAGAACCTGTTCAACACCAAGTACGAGACCTTCGGCACGTTCTCCGAGACCGAGGAGGTGCCGCTCGTCCAGGTGCCCGGGGCCGAGAACCCGCGCGCCTTGAGCTTGGGAGCGCCGTTCGCGATCTATGGCGGCGTCAAGGTCAAGTTCTGATGCACCGCTTATGATACTGGACAGCGTCGCCGCATTGAGGTAACGCCGCCGCCAGTGATACAAGAAGAGTAGGGGAAGCATGTCGCCGTGCTTCCCCTAACGCTTTTTCGGGAAGGAAATCTTACATGCGTCCAATTCTAAGTCTTGTCGCCGGCCTTGCGGCGGCGGCATCGGTCGCCTTGCCGGCGGCGGCCCAGGACAATGGCGAGCGTAGCCTGAGCCTGGAGCTGAACGCCGTCTCGCAGGTCGACACGGCCTGCCGGTTCACCTTCCTGGCCCACAACCAGATGGGCGTCGAGATTTCCGAGCTGGCGATTGAGGTTGTCCTCTTCGACAAGGATGCCCATTTCATGAGCATCCTGGCGCTGAAGACCGGGCGCCTGACCGACGACAAGAGCCGCGTCCGCCAGTTTCTCCTGCCCAATGTCGCTTGCGACGATGTGTCGTCGGTGCTCGTCAATGACGTGACCGAGTGCACCGGGCAGGGGCTTACCGCTCCGGCGTGCCTGGACGCGCTCAAGGTGTCGAGCAAGGCGGCCATCGCCCTCGACCTCTAGGCACAATGCTCCGGCGGTGCGCCGGAGCCGCAGTTCATCATCGGGGGGATCGTTTCGAGCTCGGCCGTCAGGCCGGGCTCGCTGGCCTCATGAAACGCTCGCCGGGCGCGCCCGACGACCAGGATCGTAAATGCGTAAAGCCAGGCTCTGGGGCATCGCGTTCATTCTGTCCCTGATCCTCCACGGCAGCGTGGTGGCGCTGATCCTGTACAAGCAGCCGGAACCGCCGCCGCCCGGCGACAGCGGCGAGAATGTCGAGAGCGTCGAGGCGGTCGCCGGCACCGTCATCCAGCTTCCCGATATCGACGCCAGCGCCACCGAGACGATCGAAGCGGAGAGCGACGCGCAGGCGCTGGAGCCGGTGCGGACCGAGCCGGTGCCGCCGCAGCAGGTCGCCGAGCTGACGCCTGAGACGCCGCCGGAAGCGGACGAACCGCCGCCGCCCGACGAGGCGCAGGAGGTGCCGCCGGAAGAGACAGAACCGCCGCCCCCGGACGAGGCGGAGCCGCCGCCGCCCGACGAGGCCGAACCACCGCCGCCGCAGGAGCTGGCGGCGCTGCCGCCTGACGAGGCCGAGCCCCCGCCGCCGCCGGACGCGCAGGAACCGCCGCCTCCGCCCGAGGCGCAGGAACCGCCGCCGCCGGAGACTGAGCCGCCGCCGCCTCCGCCCGAGGCGCAGGAGCCAACGCCGCCGGAGGCCCAGCAGCCGCCGCCGCAGGAGGTGCAGCCGCAGCAGCAGGTCGCCGCTGCCGAGCCGCCGCCGGTCGAGGTGGTGCAGCCGCCGCCGCCGGACGAGGCGCCGCCGCCACCGCCGGAGACCGTGCCGGAGGAGACGCCGCCGCAGGAAGTCCGGCCGGAGCTGGCGGAGCCCGTGCAGCCGCCACAGACGCCTGAGGCCGTCGAGGCAACGCCGCCGCCGGAGCTGCAGGCCGCGCCGCCGCCGCCCGATGTCATTGCGGAGGAACCGCCGCCCGCCGCCCCGGCGACGCCGGAGGTGACGGTGGCGGCGACCCCGCCGCCGCCGGCCGAGGTCGAGGAGACGCCGCCGCCGGAGACCGTCGAGCCGGAGGTTGCGCCGGTGGAGCCGGTCGAGCCGGAGGCCACGCCCGTCGAGCCCGCCGAACCGCAGACGCAGATCGCCGCCATCGAGCCGACGGAACCGGTGGAGGTGCGTCCCGAGACGGCGGTGGAGCCGGTGCCGCCGGTCGCTGAGCCGCAGGAGCTGGAGGCCGAGCCGGATGTGGAGGCGGTGCCGATCCCGGAGCCGCGGCCGCCGCGTCCGGAGGACAACCAGCCGCGCCAGCGCGCCGAGCGCCAGCCGGAACGGCAGGAGCCCGAGCGGCCGCGCCGCCCGCGGCAGGAGACGGCCGAGCGGCAGGAGCGCGCCGCGCCGCGGCGCGAGCGTCCGGCGCCGCGTCGCGAGCGTCCGGCCGCCCAGGGTGCCCAGCGCGAAGGCGCCAACCCGCAGCGGCAATCGGCAGCGCAGGCGCAGGCCGCGGCGCGCGCCCGCGGGCAGTCCGATGCCGGCTACACGAACAGCGTCCGCCGGCGCGTGGTGTCGGCGGCGCAGCGCCTCGGCCGCAGCGCCGCCAGCCGGGTGTCAGGCCGGGCGACGGTGACCTTCACCGTCAATGCCGCCGGCAATGTCACAAGCGTCCGCCTGACGTCGAGCTCGGGCAACGGCATCATCGACGACGTGGCGGTCAACAGCGTGCGCAGCGCCGGCTCGTTCGGGCCGACGCCGTCCGGACAGTCGATGACCTTCAGCGTGCCGATCCAGCTGAGACGCCGGTAGCAATGGGCAATGCCAGCGATGTGCGGTAAATGATGACCAAGGAGAGCAGTTTATGACGGTTGATCGCCCCCGCGTCCGGTCCGCGGCTCCCATGCCGTGTCCGGCCGCTCGGCCAGCGGGCAGACGGGAAGGGGGCATCGGCCGCCTGGCGCGCCGGCTCCTCGGCATCGCCATGGCGGGCCTCCTGCTGGCATCGACGGCAGCACCCGTCGTCCAGGCACAGCCGGCCCCGCCGCCTGCCAGCGAGGAAAGCCCGGCGATCGGCGCCGAGCCCGGCAATGCTGCCCCGGCCATAGAGGCGGAACCGTCGCAGGAGCCCGCCGCGCCAGCACCAGCCGCGCAAGCCCCAGCCGCGCAGGCGCCGGCGGGAGAACAGCCCGCAGCCGAAGAACCTGCTGCGGAAGAACCTGCGGCAGAAGAGCCTGCCCCCGACGGGACGCCGCCGGCGCTGGACGCCGGCGAGGCGGGCGAGGACGTCTCGGTCATCGATCCGACCACCCTGCCGCGCGACTTCACGGTCCTGGGCATGTTCAACAATGCCGACATCATCGTGAAGACGGTGATGCTCGGGCTGCTGCTCGCCTCGGTGCTGACCTGGACGATCTTCGTCGCCAAGGGGCTGCAGGTCGCCGGGGCGCGCGCCTCGGTGCGCAAGGCGCGCGAGAGCCTGCGGGCGGCGCGGTCGCTGGACGAGGCGCAGCGCTACGTCAAGGCGCGCGGCGCCGCGGCGTCGCTGATCAGCGAGGCGGCGACGGAGATGAACCTGTCGGCAGGCATGCCGGCCGACGGCATCAAGGAGCGCGTCGGCTCGCGGCTGGAGCGGGTGCTTGCCCGCTCCGGGCGGTCCATGGCGAGCAGCATCGGCATCGTCGCCACCATCGGCTCGGTGGCGCCCTTCGTCGGCCTGTTCGGCACCGTCTGGGGCATCATGAACAGCTTCATCGGCATTTCGCAGGCGCAGACGACCAATCTCGCCATCGTCGCCCCGGGCATCGCCGAGGCGCTGCTGGCAACCGGCATCGGCCTCGTCGCCGCCATCCCGGCGGTGGTGATCTACAACGTCTTCACCCGCTGGATCTCCGGCTACCGGGCCGAGCTCGGCGATACCGCCGCGGAGGTGCTGCGCATCGTCGGCCGCGACCTCGACCGGCGCGGCCACCACTTCGCCGAAGCGGCGCAGTAGGAGGCGGCGATGGCGGTCAAGCTCGGCGGCAATGGCGGCGGCGAAGACGACGATCTCGCCGAATCGCACGACATCAACGTCACGCCGATGATCGACGTGATGCTGGTGCTGCTGATCATCTTCATGGTGGCGGCGCCGCTGGCGACGGTCGACGTCCCGGTCAACCTGCCGCAGGCCAATGCCCAGGCGCAGCCGCGGCCGGACAAGCCGACAATTCTGACGCTGCGCCGCGACCTGTCGCTGGCGCTGGGCGGCAAGTCCTTCGTCAGCGGCCAGATCCCCGCCGCGCTCGATCAGGAGACGGACGGCAACAAGGACCGGCCGATCTTCCTGCTGGCCGACAAGACCGTGGAATATGGCGAGGTCATGCGGATCATGAACCTCGTCCGCGACGCCGGCTACGGCAAGATCTCGCTGGTGGCGCTCGAGGCGCCGTAACGCGGGCTCCGGACCGGAACCCGCGTTAGAAGGCGGCGCAAGCCTACTGCAGAAGCTTCAGCAGCGACTGGCCGGCCTCGCTGCCGAACTCGGCCGTATCGACGACATCGTCGCCATTGGCGTCGGCGGCCTTGAAGCGGGCGTCGACGACCGCCATCCACTCGTCCATCTCGATTGTCTGGTCGCCGTCCGGATTGACCTGCGCGTCGGCCGGATCGAGGCGGCCGGTCAGCTCGTCGCCCTCCAGCGTCTCGTCGCCGTCCGGATTGAGCTTCAGCCACAGCGCATTGGCGGCGTTGTGGGCCTCGTCGAGATCGACCGAACCGTCATTGTCCGGGTCGAGCGTCGCCATGTCGGGCGTCTGGGCACCGGCGGCATCCTGGGCGAGGGCGAGCCCGGACCAGGCCGAGCCGGCGGTAAAGATCATTGCGGCAAGAAGAGGCAGCGTACGCATGGGGTTTCCTCCAGATGGCCGCCGCAAGCCGGCGGCTTTATGCCTGACGTGAAGCCGATCTTTCGTCAGCAATGTTACGCCTAAGCAATGACCTGGAGGCGGAATTGTTCCTTATGCGTCAAACTGCGGCATCGAAGACGCGGGCGAAGAGCGTGTCGACATGCTTGAGGTGGTAGCCGAGATCGAACAGCGCCGCGAGTTCGGCGGCGGGAACCCGCCCGGCGACATCGGGGTCGGCCTTGAGGAAGGTCAGGAAGTCGCCCTCGCCGTTCCACACCCGCATGGCGTTGCGCTGGACGACGGAATAGGCCTCCTCGCGCGACAGGCCGGCCTGGGTGAGGGCCAGCAGCACCCGCTGTGAGTGCACCAGGCCGCCGAGCCGGTCGAGATTGCGGCGCATGTTCTCCGGATAGACCACCAGCCGGTCGATGACGCCGGTGAGCCGGACGAGGGCGAAGTCGAGCGTCACCGTGGCGTCGGGGCCGATCATGCGTTCGACCGAGGAATGCGAGATGTCGCGCTCGTGCCACAGCGCGACATCCTCCAGTGCCGGGATCGCCATGCCGCGGACGAGCCGCGCCAGGCCGGTGAGGTTCTCGCTCAGCACCGGGTTGCGCTTGTGCGGCATGGCCGAGGAGCCCTTCTGGCCGGGCGAGAAATACTCCTCCGCCTCCAAGACCTCGGTGCGCTGCAGGTGGCGGATCTCGGTCGCCAGCCGCTCGACCGACGAGGCGACTACCGCCAGCGTGGCGAAATACATGGCGTGGCGGTCGCGCGGGATGACCTGCGTCGAGATCGGCTCCTGGCGGAGGCCGAGCGCCTCGGCGACATGCGCCTCGACGGCGGGATCGACATTGGCGAAGGTCCCGACGGCGCCGGAGAGCGCGCAGACGCGCACCTCCTCGCGGGCCGCCACGAGGCGCGTCCGCGCCCGGCCGAACTCGGCATAGGCCTGCGCCAGCTTGAGGCCGAAGGTCGTCGGCTCGGCATGGATGCCGTGGCTGCGGCCGATGGTGACCGTATTCCGGTGCTCGAAGGCGCGACGCTTCAGCGCCGCCAGCAGCTGGTCGAGATCGGCCAGCAGGAGATCGGCGGCACGCACCAGCTGGATGCTGAAGGCGGTGTCGAGGATGTCCGACGAGGTCAGGCCCTGATGGACGAACCGCGCCTCCGGTCCGACGATCTCCGCCAGATGGGTGAGGAAGGCGATGACGTCATGCTTCACCTCGCGCTCTATGGCGTCGATGCGGTCGACGTCGAACGTGGCGTTGCGGCCCTTCTCCCACACCGTGCGGGCCGCCTCGGCCGGGACGACGCCGAGCCCGACCATCGCATCGAGCGCATGCGCCTCGATCTCGAACCAGATGCGGAAGCGCGCCTCCGGCGACCAGATGGCGGTCATCTCGGGGCGGGAATAGCGCGGGATCATCGGCGAACTCTCGGGCGAACTCTCGGCGGACGGAAGGCGGCCGGCGCCGGCGCCGGCCGGCAGCCGCGGTCAGACGGCGATGGTGGTGACCGCCTCGCGGATGGCGGCGATGTTCTGCCGGTAGGCGTCCTCGGTGCCGCCCTTGAAGACGGCCGAGCCGGCGACGAGGACGTCGGCGCCGGCCCGCACCAGGGCGGGGGCCGTCTCCGGCGTGACGCCGCCGTCGACCTCGATAAGGACGTCGGCCGGCACCATGTCGCGGATGCGCGCCACCTTGTCGACGGCCGACGGGATGAAGGCCTGGCCGCCGAAGCCGGGATTGACGCTCATCACCAGCACCAGGTCGACGAGGTCGGTGACATAGGCGATGGCGCTTTCCGGCGTGCTCGGGTTCATCGTCACGCCGGCCTTGACGCCGAGCTTCTTGATCGCTTGCAGCGTGCGGTGGAGATGCGGCCCGGCCTCGACATGGACGGTGATGTAGTCGGCGCCGGCATCGGCGAAGGCGGCGATATAGGGATCGACCGGTGCGATCATCAGATGCACGTCGAGCACGGCCGAGGTGTGCGGCCGGATCGCCTTCACGACCGGCGGGCCGAAGGTGATGTTCGGCACGTAATGGCCGTCCATGACGTCGGCATGGATCCAGTCGGCGCCGGCCGCCAGCACGGCGCGCACTTCATCGCCGAGCTTGGCGAAATCGGCGGACAGGATGGAGGGGGCGATGAGGATCGGGCGGGTCATGGTCACTCCGCAGCGTGGGATGCCGCGCGACCTAGCACGCCGCCTGCGGCGGAACAACGGCGGAACGCGCGCCGCGTCGTCCCGCCGCCGTTGCGGCGAGGTGCCGGGGCCCTAGGGCACCGACACCTCGATGGAAAGCAGGTCCGGCAGGCGCTGCGGGGCGCTCTCCATCGTCGATACGAGGCTGGAGAACGACACCGGCTCCCGCGGCTTGGCGACGATCGTCAGCGAGTCGGGCGTCGTCAGGAAGGATTGCAGCGCCGGCGCCACCTTCGCCTGGAAGCCGGCATTCTGCAGCGCCATGAGGAAGAAGGGCAGGGCGTCGGTGATCTGCTTGCGGAACGCCTCCGGCGTCTGGCCGGCGCGCGCCGCCTGGACGCCGATGATCCGGCTGAGCAGCGACTGGTCCTTCACCGTGAAGCGGGCGTCGACGAATTGCAGGTTCTGCGACGTCTCGGCCAGCGTCTCCGGATGCTCCAGCATGGCGCGCGTCAGGCCGCCGATCGTCAGGTCGCCCTGCAGCGATCCGATATCGGCGAGGTCGAGGCTGAAGTTCTCGAGCCGCACCGTGCTGTCGGCCTCGTTCCAGACGACCCGGTAGCCGAAATCGAACCTGATGGTGGTGTAGCCGAGATCCGAAAGGCTTGACCCTTGCCGGGTGCCGGCCAGCGCCACCGGCACCTCGAAGCCGCGCATCTGCATCTCGACGTCGGTCGGGATGGGGCCGACATGGCCCTTGCCGGTCAGCAGCAGGCGGCCGATATCGGCCGGTCCCTCGTCCAGCCGGATCAGATGCAAGCCGTTGATTTCCAGGAAGCCCAGCTTCGGGATCAGCGCCATCGCGTCGACCTGGCGGCCTTCCCTTTCGGCCGTCATGGCGCTGCGGATGGCCTCCAGCGGCGGGAACACGATGTCGCCGATGGCTGCCCGCTGGCCCTGCATCGGCCCGTCGCCATTGGCAGCCAGGTCGAAATCGTTGATAGCGATCTCGCCCAGTCCGTCGAGCGAGGCGTCGGCGAGGACGAACTCGCCGATATGGAAGCGGTTGAAATCGTTCGACGTGACGTCGAGGCCGCGCAGCGAGAACCGGCCGATCCCCATCGAGGCCACAAGATCGAGCGCATAGCGCTCCGCCAGCTCCTCCTGCTGGCGCTGGCTCATGACCGGATTGGTCATGATGGAATCGAGATAGGGCATCACCGGCGCCGGCGGCTGGCGCATGCGCAGGTCGCTGAGCTCCAGGTCGTGCAGCGTGATGCGGGCGCCCGGCGCCTCGATCGACATGTTACGGTAGGCGGCGAGGCGCATCGCCGTGCGCCACTGCATGTCGCCGCGGCCGCCGGCATAGGCGTCCGGATCGTAGACATGGACGAAGACGCCGAGATCGGTGTCGTAGCTCTCCAGCTTGTCGATGACGAAGCGGATCAGCCCGTCGCGCGACGGCGCCGACATCGACAGCGGGCCGGCGGTCATCGAGGCGATCTTGCCGCCGCTGAACCCGGCAAGGGCGAGGTTGCGATAGGTGACGCTGCTCTGCTCCGACCCCATCGTCTGGACGGTCGTCACGTCGGCGATGCTGCCCTCCGCCAGGCTGGCCGTCAGGAACAGCTTGTAGAACCGCATGATCGAGGTGAAAGGCTGGTTCGGGTCGAAGCTGACGCTGGCGAAATCGGGCACCGTCAGCCCGCGCAGGCGGAAGGTGGTGAAGGTGGTGGTGCTCTGGCCGAGCGTGGCGCGGATGACGCCGACGGCGACATCGTCGGCGCTGAAGCCGCCGGGCTGGCCCGGCCGGAAGCCGGCCACCGTCAGCGTGTCGGCGGTGACCTCGATCGGGATCGGCGGGCCGCCTTCCGCCGTGATCCGCAGGTCGCTCATGACGGCTGTGCCGCCGACGACGGTGAGCGTCCCGTAGCTGGCGGCGAATTGCGGCGAGGCGTCGATGGCGGCGACCCAGGCCTTGAGCGCATCCTCGACGGGTTCTGCCGCCAGCGACGGCGCGGCGGGCAGGAGAGAGCCGGCAACCACCAGGGCAGCGGTCGCAAGGGGGAGCCTGAAATGCATGGCGGGCCTCCGTTGGGTCCTGATCACGAGATCCGTCGGCCGGCATCTGCCGGCCTTGAATCGAAGGCGCCGGACATCGTCTGCACGATGCCGGCGCCCCTGTTGTCGATGCGATCGAGCCGACTAGTCGTTGGCGGTGATGCCGATGGACAGGACGTCGGGCAGGGTCTGCGGCTCGCTCTGGCCGACGCCGATGATCTGCATGACCGGTACCGGCTCGGCCGGGGACGCCGAGATGGTGATCGACTTCGGGTCCTTGAGGAAGGTCGACACGGCCGAGGCGACCTTCTCCTGGAAGCCCGGATTGCCGATGACGTTGAGCATCATCGGCATCGCCGCGGTCAGCTGCGTGACGAGGTCGTCGCGCGTCGTGCCCATCTGCCCGGCCTGCATGTCGAGCAGCTTCTCGACGATGCCGGCATTGGCAAGACGGATGCGGATGCTCTCGACCTTGGCGGTGGCGAGGACTTCCTGCATGCCGCTCTCGCTCTGCAGCTTGCCCAGCGGCACGCCGCTGAGGACGCCGGCGAATTCGACCTTGCCGACATTCTCCACGTCGAGGGAGATGCTGCTCATGTTGAGCGTGTCGCTGGCATGGGCGTAGCCGCCGGCCGCCACGAAATTGATCTTGAAGCCGTTGTCGTAGCCGAGCGACTGGATGAGCGGCCGCTGTTCCTCGTCGATGAGGCTCAGCGGGATTTCCAGGCCGGTCAGCGACACGGTGCCGGCCGACGGCTGGTTGCCGGCATCGGCGGTGAGCGTCATCTCGAACTTGCCGATATGCACCGGCTGCGGCATCTCGTTGCCGGAGACCGTGACGCCGTCGAAGGCGATGCGGCTGAACGGCAGGAAGTCCGGCGAGCTGCTGACCTCGGAACGGTCCGGAACGGTGGCGCCGTCGATCTCGGCGGTGGCCCAGCCGACGGTGCTGTCATCGGTGACGATCTTGCCGTTGCCGAAGGTGATGCGGTCGGCGGTGAAGCCGCCCGGCGTGCGCTCGACCGGATTGGTGATCAGGATCTGGCTGATCTCGCCGGACGAGTCATCATCCTTGACGGCAAAGCCGGTGATGGCGACGTCGTTGCCCGATGCGCTGGCATCGGTATAGGACGCGGTGGCTTCACCGCCGGCATTGATGAGGGCAACGAGACTGTCGGCGATCTTGCGGGCGTCCGCGGCAGCGGCGACGTTCGCAAGGGACAGGCCGGAGCCGAGCATCAGTGCGGCGGCGACTAGACGTAGTGTCGGAACGCCCATGGAAATCCTCCTGGAGAAGCGCGCGTTGAAAACCGGCGCGTGCCCCCTAGGCGCGCACGCCGGCATCTTGGCGGGACTCGCGTCACCTAGCAAGGATCGGAAATCAAACCAAGCCGCCATTCAGGGGCTGTGCAGCGCCGCCGGCGATTGCCGATGCAGGAGATGAAAAGCGCTGGCGACATGCCTGTGGCCAGGCAGGGGCGAAAATAGAAAAGGCGCTTCCGGGGAAGCGCCTTTGCGGCAACGGCAGGATCGCGCAGAAAAACATCGCCACCTCGGCACGGCTGACGCTCGCGCCGAACACTCAAAGCAGACCGAGCCTGCCGAGGACCGCGAACGGCGGGGATGAGCGCCGGGCGCTCATCCCGTCGCCGCTCTACTTCTTGGGAGCCTTGGCGGTCTTGGCGGCGGGCTTCGCCGCAGCCTTGCTGGCGGGCTTCGCCGAAGTCTTGGCGGCCGGCTTGGCAGCCTTGGGTGCAGCGGGCTTGGGCGCAGCGGGCTTGGCCGACTTGGCGGCGGCCGGCTTGGCGGCTGCAGGCTTGGAGGCAGGCTTCGCAGCGGGCTTGGCTGCCGACTTCGCCGCGGGCTTGGCAGCGGTCTTTGCCGCCGGCTTGGCTGCCGACTTGGCGGCGGGCTTCGCAGCCGCCTTCGTTGCAGCCGGCTTGGCAGCGGTCTTCGCGGCCGGCTTGGCGGCTGCCTTCGCGGCCTTCGACGCTGCCGGCTTTGCAGCGGGCTTGGCGCTCTTCGTCGCTGCCGGCTTGGCCGCCGCGGCCTTCGTCTTCGGCTTGGACGTGGTCTTGTCAGATTTGGCGGGAGCGGCGGCCTTGGACTTTGTGGGCGCGGCAGCGGCCTTCGTGCCGGAAGCCGGCTTCGCAGGGGTCGCTTTCTTTGCAGCAGCCATGGTTCTCTCCAACTGGCGATGTCTTGGTATGACCGCGAAAGCGCGAATCATGCAGGAACTGCAATAGACGCATTGACACAGTTCTTTGCATCGCGCCAGCGGCGACAACTGGCAAGGGCCAGATTTCGCCTGTTAAAGACTAGTAAAGACCGTCATCGACAGCACCAAGGCGCCGCTGCCGGGGGCTTATGATTGTCGATGCTCTGGAGGGTGCTTGGCGATGCGCCGGTGCCGCCATCGCCGGGCCGCTCAGCGTCGCTTCTGATACGACGCCGGCGGATCGCTGGCCGGGAAGGATTCGTCCGACGCCTCGTCGACCGGATCCCACTGGCGCGGCGGGTCGCGCATGGCCTCCGGCCCCGCCGGCCGCACCGGCGTCGGCACGGCCTCGCCCTCGGCCGGCTTGGCGGCGCGTTTCTTCTTCTTGCTGCTGTCGTTGCTGGGTGTCGTCTGCATCACGCTCCTTCCGATGTCGCCTCGTGAAGATAAGCCCGCCGCCATGCTTCGGTTCCGGACAAGGGGTCTTCACAAGCGCCCGCCGCGGCTTCAAGATCGGCCTGGCTCAGCGCTTGTCCGACCCGAACTATCGGCCAGGACTGTCTTCGCGGCTCTGCCTTTCTCCGGACATCTGTCGTTGCCACAGCATGAGGCGAAGAACGGGAGGACGATGATGCGTCGGTGGCTCTTGGCATTTGCGGCCGCGGTTCTGGCGGCCGGTGCGGCGCAGGCTGCGTCGGAGGAGGAATGGGCGGCGTTCCGTACCGACGTTTCGGCGAAATGCCTTGCCGCCGCTGAGGGGCTGTTCGCCAGCGCCACGGCGACCGTCGATCCGTTCGGCTCCGAGAGCTACGGCATGGCGCTGCTGCGCGGTGCGGCGCGCGGCGCCGGGACGGAGATCGCCGCGCTCTGCGTTTACGACAAGAAGACGAAGACGGCCGAAGTCGGCGGCGAGCTCGATCTTGCCGCGGCGCCGTCGCCGCGGTGACGCCCTGCCGCTCGCCTGGGTGAATGTGCTGGGGCGCTGCGAGGCGGCCTGCACGCGTATCCTGTCCGGCCTGGCGCCGGAGGACGCGGCGGCGCTGATGGGCCTGCCGGACCGCGTCGCCCGGACGGTGTCGGCGATCTGGACCGCGCCGGAGCTGACCTGGGACCAGCCGGCCAAGGAGGTCCTCGATGCGCTGGCGGAGCGTCCGATGGCGGCGGCCTCCGGCATCGCTCCCGGCGAGCACGCCTGCACCGTCTACTGGTACGGCTTCCTCGACCAGGGCGGCAGCCGCGTCGGTCGGCACAGATGCCGGATCGACCGGGACGGGGAGGGGATCACCGTCACCAAGATCACCGGCGACGGCTATTTTGCCCGCCTCGAGCCGCTGGGCAGCGGCGCCAGCATCGCCGTCGGCCGGACCTATCTGCCGGAGCAGGACGAGCGCCGCTACGATGCTGCCAAGCCCGCCAACAGCGGCAACGACAATTTCGGCAACCGCATCGGCCTCGCCTTCGCCAGCGGCTGCGGCCTCGTCATCATCGGCGCCGACCTGCGCGGCTTCACCGAGCCGGACGATACTTATTTCGACGTGCTGGTGGTGGAGTAAGGCAGGGGCAGGACCCTGCTCGCGGTCACCGGCGAAGGGAGGCTCGGGTAGCGGGCGCCTCCTCCGGCGCCGGCGCTCCCTACCCGACCCCGGCTTATCGCCGGGGCCACCCTCCCCGTGCCGGTGAGGGATAGGCGCCTGTTGCTGAGAGGACAGCGCCCCTCGTCACGGACACGCCATCGGGAAGCCCGCACCTATCCCTCACCGGCACGGGGAGGGTGGCGCGCGCCGCAGGCGCGTGACGGGTGGGGACCCACGCTGGGCCGTTCGCACTGCCAATCGCAACGCCGCAGCGCCCGGCGCGTGCTGGTCAACCCGCCTGCGTCATGCCCGGACTTGATCCGGGCATCCACGCGAACACCGGTGGTGCAGGAGAGGGGCGCGGCGGCGCGCCCTTCTTGCATGCGTCTCAGCTGCAGCCCGTGGTGCTGCCGCAGGTGTCGCATTTGAGGCAGGTGCCGTTGCGCACCAGGGTGAAGTTGCCGCATTCGGAGCAGGCTTCGCCGACATAGCCCTGCATGCGCGCCATGGCGCGGCGCGAGTCGTCCGTCGGCGCCGGGGCGGCCGCCGGCGCCGGGGCGGTCTTGGCGGCCGGGCGGGCGGCGACCTCCGCGGTCTCCTCCGGCATCACCTCGGCGGCGGTCTCCAGCGCCTCCGCCGGCTCGGGCTCGACGAGGCGCGCCGTCGCGGCGCGGCTGGCGCCGGCGAGGCCGCGCTGCGCCGTCGAGAAGGCGGTCACGGTGCTGCCGCGCGGCGGCGCCGGCGGCGTCCGCGCCTCGACGACGAGGCGGGGCGTGCGGCCGCGCAGCAGGCCGTGCGAGACGATCGCCTCCGGCCGCGGGCGGTTGTCGCCTTCGCCGGAGCCGATGGTCATGGAGCCGATATCGTCCGGGTTGACATGCGCCAGGTCGTGGCGGCCGAGATAGGAGATCGCCAGCTCGCGGAAGACATAGTCGAGGATCGACGTCGCGTTCTTGATCGCCTCGTTGCCCTGCACCAGGCCGGCCGGCTCGAAGCGGGTGAAGGTGAAGGCGTCGACATACTCCTCCAGCGGCACGCCGTATTGCAGGCCGAGCGAGATGGCGATGGCGAAATTGTTCATCAGCGAGCGGAAGGCGGCGCCTTCCTTGTGCATGTCGATGAAGATCTCGCCGATGCGGCCGTCCTTGTACTCGCCGGTGCGCAGATACACCTTGTGGCCGCCGACGATGGCCTTCTGGGTGTAGCCGGTGCGCCGGTCGGGCAGGCGCTCGCGCTCGCGGTTCACCTTCTCGACGATGCGCTCGACGATCCGTTCCGCCAGCACCTCGGCGCGCTGGGCGGCCGGCTTGCTGGCGACCAGCTCGGCGGCGATCTCTTCCGCCTCGTCGTCATCGTCGGAGAGAAGCTGCGCGTTGAGCGGCTGCGACAGCTTCGAGCCGTCGCGATAGAGCGCGTTGGCTTTCAGCCCCAGCCGCCAGGACAGCATGTAGGCTTCCTTGGCTTCCGCGACGGTCGCCTCGTTGGGCATGTTGATCGTCTTGGAGATGGCGCCGGAGATGAAGGGCTGCGCCGCCGCCATCATGCGGATATGGCTGTCCACCGACAGGAAGCGCCGGCCGAGCCGGCCGCAGGGCGAGGCGCAGTCGAACACCGGCAGGTGCTCCGGCTTGAGGCCGGGGGCGCCCTCCAGGGTCATGGCGCCGCAGCAGAAGATATTGGCCGCCTCCACTGCCATCCTGGGGAAGCCGAGCGCCGCCAGCATGTCGAGATTGGGATCGGCGAGCTGCTGCTCGGTGAGGCCGAGGACGTTGCGGCAGAAATCCTCGCCGAGCGTCCATTTGTTGAAGGCGAACTTGATGTCGAAGGCCGAGGCGAGGCCCGCCTCGACGGCGGCGATCTTCTCGTCGGTGAAGCCGCGCGCCGTGAGGCTCTCATGCGAGATGCCGGGGGCGCCCTTCAGCGTGCCGTGGCCGACTGCATAGTCGACGATGCGCCTGGCGTCCGCCTCGCTGTAGCCGAGGGCGGCGAGCGCCTCCGGCACGGCGCGGTTGATGATCTTGAAGTAGCCGCCGCCGGCCAGCTTCTTGAACTTCACCAGGGCGAAATCCGGCTCGATGCCGGTGGTGTCGCAATCCATGACGAGGCCGATCGTGCCGGTCGGCGCGATGACGCTCGCCTGCGCGTTGCGGTAGCCGTGCGCGCTGCCGAGCTCGACGGCGCGGTCCCAGGCCGCCGCGGCATGGGCGACGAGATCCTTGTCCGGGCAGGCGGCATGGTCGAGCGGCACCGGGGCGATCGCCAGCGCCTCGTAGCCGCCGGCCTCGCCATGGGCGGCGCGGCGATGGTTGCGCATGACGCGCAGCATGGCGTCGCGGTTCGGCGCGAAGCCGGGGAACGGCCCGAGCTCCTTCGCCATCTCCGCCGAGGTGGCATAGGCGATGCCGGTCATGACGGCGGTGATGGCGCCGCACAGCGCCCGGCCCTCCGGCGAATCGTAGGGAATGCCCGACGACATCAGCAGGCCGCCGATATTGGCGTAGCCGATGCCGAGCGTGCGGTAGCGGTAGGACAGCTCGGCGATCTTCTTCGCCGGGAACTGCGCCATCACCACCGACAGCTCCAGGACGATCGTCCACAGCCGGCAGGCATGCTCGAAGGAGGCGATGTCGAAGCCGCCGTCCTTGCGGAAGGCCATCAGGTTCAGCGAGGCGAGATTGCACGCCGTGTCGTCGAGGAACATGTATTCCGAGCACGGATTGGAGGCGATGATCGGCCCCGATTCCGGGCAGGTGTGCCAGTCGTTGATCGTTGTGTGGTACTGGATGCCGGGATCGGCCGAGGCCCAGGCGGCATAGCCGATCTGCTCCCACAGCTCGCGCGCCTTGAGGGTGCTGGTGACCTTACCGGTGATGCGGGCCGTCAGGTTCCAGTCCTCGTCCTTCTCCACGGCGCGCAGGAAGTCGTCGGTGACGCGGACGGAGTTGTTGGAGTTCTGGCCGGAAACGGTGAGATAGGCTTCCGAATCCCAGTCGGTGTCGTAGACCGGGAAATCCATGTCGGTGTAGCCCTGGCGGGCGAACTGGATGACGCGGCCGATATAGTTCTCCGGCACCTGCGCCTTCTTGGCGGCGCGCACCTCGCGCTTCAACGCCGGGTTCTTGGCCGGATCGAAGCAGGCATCGCCGTCGGCCTCGCAATTGGCGCAGGCCTTGAGGATCGCCTTGAGGTGCTGGGCGATGGTCCTGGAGCCGGTGACCAGCGCCGCGACCTTCTGCTCCTCCTTCACCTTCCAGTTGATGTAGGCCTCGATGTCGGGATGGTCGACGTCGACCACCACCATCTTGGCGGCGCGGCGCGTCGTGCCGCCCGACTTGATGGCGCCGGCGGCGCGGTCGCCGATCTTGAGGAAGCTCATCAGGCCGGAGGAGCGGCCGCCGCCCGACAGCCGCTCGCCTTCGCCGCGCAGGCGCGAGAAATTCGAGCCGGTGCCGGAGCCGTATTTGAAGAGGCGCGCCTCGCGGACCCATAGGTCCATGATGCCGCCGTCGTTCACCAGGTCGTCGGCGACCGACTGGATGAAGCAGGCGTGCGGCTGCGGATGCTCGTACGCCGAGGCCGAGGCATGCACCTCGCCGGTCTGGTGGTCGACGTAGTAGTGGCCCTGGCTCGGCCCGTCGATGCCGTAGGCCCAGTAGAGGCCGGTGTTGAACCATTGCGGGCTGTTGGGCGCCGCCTTCTGCGTCGCCAGCATGTAGCGCAGCTCGTCGAAGAACGCCGCGGCGTCCTCCTCGGTGGTGAAATAGCCGCCCTTCCAGCCCCAGTAGGTCCAGGTGCCGGCCAGGCGGTCGAAGACCTGGCGGGCATCGGTCTCGCCGACCAGGCGCTCGCCCTCCGGCAGTGCCGCCAGCGCCTCCTCATCGGGGCGCGACCGCCACAGCCAGGACGGGACGGCGTTTTCCTCGACCTTGACGCGCTTCGCCGGGATGCCGGCCTTGCGGAAATATTTCTGGGCGATGATGTCCGAGGCCACCTGGCTCCACGCTTCCGGCACGGCGATGCCGTCCTGGCGGAAGACGACCGAGCCGTCCGGATTGCGGATCTCGCTCTTGGTGGTGCGGAAGGGAATCGCCTCGTAAGGAGAGACGCCCTTCTCAGTGTATCGCCGTTCGATCCGCATGCGCTTCGTGCCCCAGATGCCAAGCCAGGCAGGCGCCAGGGGCGCTTGCCGACGAAAAGGTCCGACCGGCGGAGCAACAATCCACCGAAGAGAGTCGGAGCTACCAGATATAGTGTGTATGACGCGTTAACGCTACAATATTCTGCATGCCGCGACGCGTTGCCACACAGGCCGAACGGGACCGTCGGCCTGTCGGTTCCTGACGATTTTCAAAGGGTTTCGCCGCGCGGGAGCGCCAGGGGCATGTGACAGGTCGGACGCTAGAGCGAGTCCCGCCGGAGCGTCAACCGCCCAGCGCCCCGCATCCCCGCTGCCCACATCTTGTCAGCCGGCGGCCGGCAGACGCTGGGGATTGTGGGGACGGCGCTGCGGCATGGCGGCGCCGACCCCCGGTTGCGGGGCCTGTCAGGGTCAGGGCTGCCAGGGCTCGTAGTCGCCGGTGACCTGTGGCCGCTGCTGCGCCGACAGGATCGAGCCGGGTGGCCGGTAGGCGGCCGGCGTGCCGGTGAGGTTCTCCTGCGGCGGCAGTTCCCACGAATGCGCGACATAGGTCTCGTCGCTCGGCGCCGCATCGGCCGTGTGATGCAGCCACGCCTGCCAGCCCGGCGGAACGGCCGACGCCTCGGCATAGCCTGGATAGATGACCCAGCGGCGGTCCGTCTTCGGATCGCGGTAGTAGCGGTTGCCGAGCGTGTCGGTGCCGACGAGCTTGCCCTTGCGCCACGTATAGAAGCGCGTGCCGAGCGTCTGCCCGTTCCACCACGTGAAGAATTGCAGCAGGAAGGTCTTCATGACGGCGCTTTTATCGCCGAGCCCAGGCCCGCCGTCCAGCCGCCTACCGCGCGGCGGAGGCGCGCAGGACGGCGATGGATGCTGGTGGGGGAGGGGAAGCGCCAGCGACGCTCCGGAAGCGGGGATGGCGATGCGATCTGCCCGGAGCGCCGGTTCAGGATGAGGCACCGCTCACCTCTCCCTGTGGGAGAGGTCGGAAACGCTGTTCGATCCGGTTAGATGGGTTGCAGTTTGATCCG
>CAZAAW010000012.1:0-72474 GCA_964483325.1 uncultured Hyphomicrobiales bacterium | reverse complement strand
ACCACTTGTAGCGTGAGCCGTATCCGAAGCCTCTAAGCTTCGGCCTCATTGAAGGTGCCCAAACTTCTTTCCCCTAAGAGGGACTTCTTTCCCGGTATCCGAAGCCTCTAAGCTTCGGCCTCATTGAAGGCGAGGCGATGGAGAAACACTCAGTTGTTCGCCTGGACGTATCCGAAGCCTCTAAGCTTCGGCCTCATTGAAGGGGGTTGCCGAGGCGCCGCAGATGCAGCGCATCGTGGTGGCCGTATCCGAAGCCTCTAAGCTTCGGCCTCATTGAAGGCCCGAACGCGAGCCGCCGCGCAGCATGACGTTGCGCGCCGTATCCGAAGCCTCTAAGCTTCGGCCTCATTGAAGGCCGTTCATGGGCATCGGCAGCGAGGGATGGGGCGCCCGTATCCGAAGCCTCTAAGCTTCGGCCTCATTGAAGGGGCGGCGCGGGCGGCGTGAACGAGACGTTCGGCCATGGTATCCGAAGCCTCTAAGCTTCGGCCTCATTGAAGGGAATGCTCTGCCACGGACCATTCCCACTGCTCGCCGGGGTATCCGAAGCCTCTAAGCTTCGGCCTCATTGAAGGCACCATCCGCTGGCCCGCGCCATCGTCACCAACCCGCCCGTATCCGAAGCCTCTAAGCTTCGGCCTCATTGAAGGCAGCGGCTCTACGGCGAGTATCAGCACCAGCTTGATCCGGGTATCCGAAGCCTCTAAGCTTCGGCCTCATTGAAGGGGAGCCCGTCGCGTCCAGCAGGTCGCGGATTTCCTGGTATCCGAAGCCTCTAAGCTTCGGCCTCATTGAAGGACCGAGGCGCAGCGCATGCCACGCCTCGGTCCCTTGTGTATCCGAAGCCTCTAAGCTTCGGCCTCATTGAAGGCGGCCCCTCGTCGTCCATGTCGGTCCGCGAGCGCCAGGTATCCGAAGCCTCTAAGCTTCGGCCTCATTGAAGGGTCTGCGTCGCGGACTCGTTCGCAAAGCCTTGGCATTGTATCCGAAGCCTCTAAGCTTCGGCCTCATTGAAGGTCGTTCAGTTTCGCGTTCGGGTCCATCGTCCCCCGCTGTATCCGAAGCCTCTAAGCTTCGGCCTCATTGAAGGTGGGCGCGACCTGGCGCTGTGGTCAGCCGAGCTGATGAGTATCCGAAGCCTCTAAGCTTCGGCCTCATTGAAGGCCGACCGTCTTCGTCGCGTCCTTCACCACCTCCCAGGTATCCGAAGCCTCTAAGCTTCGGCCTCATTGAAGGACAGCAGCGCGCCATTGTAGGCGACCGCGTCGACCGAGGTATCCGAAGCCTCTAAGCTTCGGCCTCATTGAAGGTCCGTCGCATCGAGGAGGCCGGCCTGATCGAGGCGGGTATCCGAAGCCTCTAAGCTTCGGCCTCATTGAAGGACGTCGTAGCCAGCGAGCAGCTTGATCTTCGTGTTGGGTATCCGAAGCCTCTAAGCTTCGGCCTCATTGAAGGATTAATGGTGGTGGTTCGTCAATCACACTAACACCTGGTATCCGAAGCCTCTAAGCTTCGGCCTCATTGAAGGCGCGGCAGTGGGAAGCGAGGCCAGCCCGATCATGCTGGGTATCCGAAGCCTCTAAGCTTCGGCCTCATTGAAGGGGGAGCGTCCGCGTCGACCTTGCGGGCGACAGCCTGTATCCGAAGCCTCTAAGCTTCGGCCTCATTGAAGGCGTGTAGACGCTGCTGGCGGCTAGGGCCTCAGGCATATCGTATCCGAAGCCTCTAAGCTTCGGCCTCATTGAAGGCTCGCGGAAGCGCGCTGAGGCGATCCTCGCGACTGTGGGTATCCGAAGCCTCTAAGCTTCGGCCTCATTGAAGGCTCCGGTTGATGCGGCGCCTAGGCCGCGATGGGGCGGACGTATCCGAAGCCTCTAAGCTTCGGCCTCATTGAAGGGCGATGCACCGGCCCCTCCTGAGCCCGGGCGTCCGCCGTATCCGAAGCCTCTAAGCTTCGGCCTCATTGAAGGAGCGTCTTGGTGCCGCCATGCGCCCGCGGCGATCCCGCGTATCCGAAGCCTCCAAGCTCGGCCCCATTGAAACCCGCCGCTCGGGCGCGCAGAAATGCGTTCAGCCCCGCATCCGGCGTTCCCCTCCTCGGCCGACGGCCCGCTCTTGCGGCATAGGCTTGGCTGGCGCGGAGGCGGATGGGGAGGCGTGTGGTGAGTGGTGGGGCGACGCAGCGGGGACAGCGGGAGCCGCATTTTGTCGGGCGGGTCGGCTGGCTGCGGGCGGCCGTGCTGGGGGCCAATGACGGGATCGTCTCCACCGCCAGCCTCATCGTCGGCGTCGCTGCGTCGGCGGCCGACCGGCCTGTGATCGCCCTGACCGGGCTCGCCGGGCTGGTCGCCGGGGCGATGTCGATGGCGGCGGGCGAGTTCGTTTCCGTCAGCTCGCAGGCCGATACCGAGAAGGCCGATCTGGAGCGCGAGCGCCAGGAACTCAGCGACGATCCGGCGGGAGAGGTCGAGGAGCTGGCGGAGATCTATGTCGCCCGCGGCCTCGCGCCGGAACTGGCGCGCGAGGTCGCCCGGCAGCTGACCGCCGCCGATGCGCTCGGCGCCCATGCCCGCGACGAGCTGGGGCTCAGCGAAGCGCTGGCGGCGCGGCCGCTGCAGGCGGCGGCCGCCTCGGCGGCCAGCTTCGCCACCGGCGCCGCGCTGCCGCTCGCCGCGGCGCTGCTGGCACCGCCCTCCGCCATCATCTGGATGACGGCGCTGGCCTCGCTCGTGCTTCTCGCGGCGCTCGGGGCGACCGGCGCCCGGGTCGGCGGCGCCAATGCGCTGCGCGGGGCGGCGCGCGTCGCCTTCTGGGGCGCGGCGGCGATGGCGCTCACCGCCGCGGTCGGCACGCTGTTCGGCGCCGGCTAGCGCAGGGCGCGGCGGATCTCGCCGACTGTGTCGCGCCAGAGCTGGCCGTTGTAATCCATGTTGAGATGGCCGGTGCGCGGCATGTCGTCGATGTCGCGGTTCACCAGCCGGCCGCGCGCCCCGTCCGCCTGGTTCAGCGGCTTGCCGATGCCGCGCGGCAGGTAATAGTTGATCGTCCGCCGCACGGTCGGGCCGACGGTGAGGCGCTCCGTCGGATCGTAGGTGATCACCAGGGCGACGGGGATCGACTGCCTGCCCAGCCAGTTCGCCATGCGCACCGCATCATTGGCGCCCAGCGAATGGCCGATGATGACGAGGCGCGGATAGCGGCCGGTGGCGTGGTACTGGCGGTCGATGTCGCGCGCCAACTCCGGCCAGGCGAGATGACCATGCGACTCGGCGCTATAGCCCATGCCGCGCAGCTCCTTGCCGAGATCGTCCATGCCCAGCGAGAAGACGCTCATGAAGCCGCGCAGGAGGATGATGCGGCTGTCGCGCGACGCGGCGGCCTCGGCGACCGGCGCGCCGGTCGGCAGCCATTGCGGGCCGGCGGCAAGCAGCAGGAAAAGGCCAAGGCCGCAGGCGGCGGCAAGGCGGCGGAAGGCGCGGACGAACTTGGCTTTGTGCATGGCGAACCGTGGTGGCGGAGGGATCAGAAGAGACCGGGAACGAGGCGCTTGGTGCGGCGCATATAGGCGCGGTACTCGTCGCCGAAGGTGTCGAGCATCATCTGTTCCTCGCGCGGCACGCGGACCAGGAACAGGATGGCGAAGCCGACCAGGCCCGACAGCCCGGCGACCCAGTTGGCAATGAGGAAGGCCTGGGCGAGCGCCCAGAGGAAGAAGGCCGAATAGATCGGGTGGCGGATCGAGGCGTAGATGCCGCTATGCACCAGGACGTGGTCGGTGCGCGTCTCCAGCGTCGGCGACCAGCCGGCGCCGAGGGCGCGATGCGCCACATGGAAGAGCGCCAGCGAGGCGAGCGCCAGAAGAAGGCCGATCCAGCCGTCGAGCGGCCCGAGGCCGCGGTCGGCAAAGGCGATCCAGCCGGCCAGCCAGCGGCAGATCGGCAGGACGAAGGCGCCGCCGATCGGAATGAGCGACATCGCCTCGACGAAGGGAATGGCGAAGAGCCCGACAAAGGCGATGCCGCGCAGCAGCGTCTCCTGGGCGCCGCGGCCGCTGCGCGCCACGGGCTTGCGCCAGGCGACGAACCAGTACGGGCTGCGCAGCAGCAGCCAAGCCGCCACCATGGCAAGGTAGACAGCGGCGGCCGCAAGCGGCGTCATGAACGCCGCCCTCCCCCGCCTGCTGCACCCGGTCCCGCGGTGCCGTCGTTGCCCATGCCCTGCCCTGACTCAGCTGCCCGCCGGTACGATAGCCGCCGGCGCGCCGAGCACAACCCGGTGCAATGCGCCTTTCGGCCTAGCGGCGGACGGCCGGCGTCTCCACCGGCAGGCCGCGGCCGCGCCAGCGCTCGTAGAGCTCGAGATCGACATAGTCCTGAGAGCCGGCGGCATGCGGCTCGGCCCGCACCGCCTCGTTGCACCAGGCGAACATGCGGTGCGTCGAGCCCATCGTCTGCCAGAGCTGGCGGTAGATGGGAAAGCCGTTGATCTGCCCCTGGCTGATCGTCTCGCCGCGCAGATGGTCTCCGGCACGATCCTCGTGGCAGCTGGCGCAGGAGAGATCGAGCTGGCCGATGCGGCTGTAGAACATCTCCCTGCCATGGGCGAAGCTCGCCGCCGCCGGCCCGTCCACCGTCACCTCGACCGGCATGCCGAGCGACTGGCGGTTGACGAAGGCGGTCAGCGACAGGAGCTCCTGCGATTCATAGGCGAAGGGCGCCGCCTTCTGATGTTCGGCGCGGCAGGTGTTGATGCGCTGCTCGATATTGATGACGCGGCCGCTGGCCTCATCCCAGGCCGGATAGCGGGCGCCGACGCCCTTCATGGCGGTGGCGGCGTCGCCGTGGCAGCTCTGGCATGACGGCCCGTCGGCGGTGGAAGTCCACAGCGCCTCGCCCTGCTCCACCCAGAGCTGGCCGGGATTGGAGAACTCGTCGTTCTGCAGGGCGCGGGTTTCCGGCGTCAGGTAGGTGTAGCCGGAGCGCCGGTCCCCGGAGACATAGACCGAGAGATCGTCGGAGGGCTGCGGCAGGACGGCGCCGGCACCGGCGATGACGAGAAACACCGCCCCCGCCCCGGCGGCGACGGAGCGTTTCATGCGACCTCGATCTCCGACGCCTCGGAATAGACGCTGCCGTCGTCGTCGTGCCAGACAAGCTCGATCTTGCCCGACTCCGTCGCGACGGTGAAGAAGGAGAAGAACGGGTTGGCGGCGATGCCGGTGCCCCATTCGGCGCGGAACACCTCCTCGCCGTTGTAGAGGCAGGTGAAGGTGTCGATGATGTGCACCGGATAGACAGTGCCGGCGGTGTCGGTGCGGAAGCCGTTCTCCATCGGGTGCATGATCAGCGACTTGATCTCGATGATCTCGCCCTTGGCGGCCTCTTTCGGCACGCTCATGCGGCGGTTGGGATTGTTTGCCATGATGGGCCTCAGGGCCGGAAGATAAGGGTTTCGCAGGCTCCCACCGTCACCATGACGTTGAGGGTCTGGGTCCACAGGGAGCCGTCGCTCATCTCGGCGAAGGCGATGATGTTCTGCGTCCTTGCCATGCGGATCTTGGTGCTGAACTCCGCCTTGCCGGCGCGCGGCGTGAAGGTCACGGCGCAGACCCGCGGCCGCGGGTTGCCCTCGGCGAACACCCAGACTCGCCGGCAGTGATCGGCCTCGGTCATCGGGCTGTCGACGCGGATTGTCATCGGCACGGAATTGCCGCTCTCGGCGAGCGGCGGCATGTCGATGCCGATCCGTCCGGTCTGCGCCCGGCTGGCGTCGCCGACGGCGGCGGCGATCTCCTCCTGCGTCTGGGCGATGTCGGCGGCGGCGAAGCCGGGCTTCAGGACGACGAGCGCCATGCCGGCACCGAGGCTGGCGAGAAAACGCCGCCGGTCGAGAAGGACAGGCGTCATGGCCGCGAAATCCCGCCGGCGGCCGGTGAAGATGGATGGATTGGGGCTGCCGTCACTGTCACTGTCCTTCCTTCAGCGTCTTCAGAAACGCGACGACGTCCTCCACCTGCTGGGCGGTGAGGATCGGCTTGCCGGCATGGGCCTTGTCGACCTGACGCAGGCCGTCGACGCGGTAATAGGCAGGCATCATCGTATCGGGGTTCTCGATCTTCGGATCGACGATGCGCAGCCGCAGCTGCGCCTCCGTCAGCCGGTCGCCGACCCCGGCGAGCGGCGGCCCGAGATCGCCGAAGGCGCCCTCCGGCACGCCGGGGATGGGCATGGCGTGGCAGATGATGCAGTTGCCCTCGTCGGAATTCACCGCCACCGCCATGCCGCGACGCACGTCGCCGGGCGTGTCGATCAGCGGCGCCTCGATGCCGCTTTCGCCGACCGAGAAGGGCACCAGCGCGGCGCCGCCGGCGGCAAGGGCCGTCAGGGCCAGCCCGGCGCCGGCGGCGGTCAGGCGAAGATTTCGCTGGTGATGTTGGCGTACCATGACTCGGCATATCGGGCTTCGGCCTTGCGCGTCTCGGCCGGTGCGTCGAGCGGGCTGGTGCCGCCGCTCTCCTCCACCTCGACGAGACCTTCGTCGGTCTGGCGGAAGACATTGGCGACGGAGAAGCCGTAATCCGGCGCCGCGGTGCTGTAGCAGGTATTGAGAAGGATGGCGTCCTCGACGGCGCGATCGCGCAGCAGCCCGGCGATGGCGCGTGCCGCCACCTTGGCCTGGCTGTTGGCGGCGAAGCCGGATTTCGGCATGGCGCCGGGGATGATGGCGTCGCCGACGAGATGGATGCCGGGCTGGACCGTCGATTCGAAGCTGTGCGGATCGACCGGGCAGAACCCCTTGCCGGCGTCGAGCTGCAGCGACAGGGCGATCTCGCCGGCCTTCTGCGGCGGGATGATGTTGGCGACGGCGGGGGCGAATTCCTCGAAGTCGGTCATCACCGCCATGCGCGCCGGATCGACGGCGATGACTTTGCCCGACTGCGAGCCCGGCACCCATTCGATAAGGCCGGGATAGAGCGCCTCCCAGGCTTCGGTGAACAGCGGCTGCTTGGAGAAGCGGTCCTTGGCGTCGAGGATCAGCAGCTTCGATTTCGGCTTGTTCTGCTTGAGATACCAGGCGACCAGCGAGGCGCGCTCATAGGGGCCGGGCGGGCAGCGATAGGGATTGTCGGGGACGGCGATGACCACCAGCCCGCCATCCTCCATCGCCTCCAGCTGGCGGCGCAGCAGCATCGTCTGGGCACCGGCGAGCCAGGCATGCGGCATCCGCTCGGCGGCGGCCTGATCGTAGGCCTCGATGCCGCCCCAGGCGAGCTGGATGCCGGGCGCCATGACCAGCCGATCATAGGAAAGGGTCTGGCCGCCGGCGAGCCGGACGATGCGCGCCTCCGGATCGACGGAGGCGGCGCTGTCATTGACCACCGTGACGCCGGCCGCGGCGACCGCCTCGTAGCCGAAGCTGATGCTGTCGAGCGGGCGCAGGCCGGCAAGCACGTGGTTGCTGAACGGACAGGTGGTGAAGCGCGCGTCGCGCTCCACCAGCGTCACCTCGATGCCCGGATCGATCCGGCGCAGCGAGCGCGCCAGCGTGGCGCCGCCGAAGCCGCCGCCGATGATGACGACGCGCGGCGCGCCCTGCGCCAGCGCCGGGCGGGCGAGGAGCCCGGCGGCGACGCCGGCCGAGGCGGTGGCGAGGAAGGTGCGGCGGGTCAGTCCGGGCATGCCCTCACCTCCGGCTGAAATAGGCGGCGATGGCGGCGATCTGCGCATCGTCATAGCCGCGGGCGATGCGGTTCATCACCGTGCCGGTGCGTTCGCCGGAACGGTACTGCGTCATGGCGGTGCGCAGCGCCTCCTCACCCAGCCCGGCGATCGGCGGGATGGCGGTGGTGCTCCTGCCGTCGAGGCCGTGGCAGGCATCGCAGGCGACGGCGAGGATGTCGGACGGGGCGGCGGCGCCCTCCGGCGGGCTTTCCTGCGCCAGCGCGCTGCCGCCCAGCAGCGCCATCGCCATCATCGCCAGTCCCGTACGCATGTCCCGCCTCCTCCGGCTGGAGTCATTCCAATGCCAGCTTAGGACCGCATCTGCCGGAGAGGAAGCGATCTCTCCCGGTGACGGTGCAGCCTTACGATGTTGTGAAGGCCGTGCTTCGTTGTATCCACATGGATACAACGCAATCCGGCGGAAGTTCAGCCGAAAATCGCGGCTTCTATAGGCTCGTTATATCCATATATACATAACGAACCAAGTTTCGAGCCGCTATAATCTTCCCTTGCATGATAGTTTTTCTAATCCTAGTGTTCGGCTCAGATCCCGCATGCTGGCGGGGGCGCGGTTCCGCAAATTTCGTCCTCGAGGGGAGGCACCGGGGCGGCCGCGGCAGAATCAGGAGGAGATTTCCGGCAATGGCTTTGTCCCTCAAGATCAACGGCGAGGAGCGTACGGTCGATGTCGATCCGCAGACCCCTCTCCTCTGGGTCCTGCGCGACCACCTGGCGATGACCGGCACCAAGTTCGGCTGCGGCATCGCCCAGTGCGGCGCCTGCACCGTCCATATCGACGGCGCCGCCGTGCGCTCCTGCCAGTTCCCGGTGGAAGCGGCGGTCGGCTCCGAGATCACCACCATCGAGGGCCTGTCGCCCGATTCCAGCCATCCGCTGCAGAAGGTCTGGGTGGAGATGAACGTGCCGCAATGCGGCTACTGCCAGGCCGGCATGCTGATGGCCGCCTCGTCGCTGCTCAGCGAGAACAACAATCCGACCGACGAGGAGATCGACGCGGCCGTCGACAATATCTGCCGCTGCGGCACCTATGTGCGCGTCCGCGAGGCGATCCACAAAGCCGCCGCGATGATGCGGGCTTGAGGAGGCGAGCGATGGAACAGCAGGTCAAGAACGTGAACCGCCGTGAGTTCATCGTCCGCACCGCCGTCGTCGGCGGCGGCATGGCGATCGCCCTGTCGGCGCCGGGCCGGGCGCTTGCCGCCTACACCAACACCGCGCCGTGGAGCGCCGACGCTCCGTCGGCCGCCGAGCTGACGCCGTGGATCGCCATCGATCCGGACGGCACGGTGACGATCCGCAACGCGCCGCCGGAGATCGGCAACGGCGTCCTCACCCAGGGCGCCATGACAATCAACGAGGAGCTCAACGCCGACTGGTCGAAGATCCGCGCCGAGTTCGCCTCGACCAACCGCAACTACCTGGAGAACAACGTCTACTCCACGGCCGGCGCGGCCCTTGCCTATTTCTCCGGCCGCTCCACCGGCCCGGACCGCACCAAGCTGCTGCTGCAGGTCGGCGCCTCGGCGCGCGAGCGCCTGAAGATGGCGGCGGCGAACCAGTGGGGCGTGCCGGTCGGCGAGGTGACGGCCAAGGACAGCGTCATCACCCACACGCCGTCGGGACGCACGCTCGGCTATGGCGACGTCGCCGCCGCGGCGGCGCAGATCACGCTCGACACGGAGCCGACGCCGAAGCCGTCGACCGAATGGACGACGCTCGGCAAGGTCAGCTACGGCAAGATCAACAACCCGCTGATCGTCAACGGCTCGGCCGTCTACGGCATCGACGTCCAGGTGCCGGACATGGTCTATGCGGCGCTGAAGCAGGCGCCGGTGATGGGCGGCAAGCTGAAGAGCTACGACGCCGACGCGGTGAAGGACATGCCCGGCGTGCTCGCCGTGGTGGTCGTCGACCCGAGCGAGCCGCGCAAGCTGGTGGTCGAGGCGCAGCCGCCCTTCCCGCTCGGCGCCAGCCTGCCGCAGGCTGCCGTGGCGGTCATCGCCGAGCATTACTGGCAGGCCCGCACGGCGCTCGACGCCCTGCCGGTCGAATGGGACGACGGCGACGGCGCGCAGTGGAAGACCACCGAGCAGGTCCGCCAGGCGCTTGTCGACGCCACCGCCGCTCCGGCCGAGAAGGTCGAGATGAGCGTCGGCGACGCCGCAACGCTGCTCGCCAGTGCCGACCGCGTGGTCGAGGGCACCTACTACAATCCCTATACCGACCACGTGAACATGGAGCCGCTCAACGGCACCTGCCTCGTCACCGACGACCGGGTCGAGCTGTGGATGCCGACGCAGCACACGCAGCAGGCGCAGTTCGTCGCCGCCGAGGAAACCAGCCTCGACCCGTCGAAGGTATTCGTGCACCAGACCTATGTCGGCACCGGCTTCGGGCGCCGCGTCTTCAACGACGACACCCGCATGGTCGTCGCGGTGGCGCGCAAGTTCCCGGGCCGGCCGGTCAAGGTGATCTGGAACCGCGAGGAGGCCATGCGCCAGGGCCGCTACCGCCCGGCGGTCGCCGCCCGCTTCAGGGCCCATCTCGGCGATGACGGCCTGCCGGACGCCTTCCAGGCGAATGTCGCCGGCAAGGGCATCTTCCTGCTCGGCCTCGTCGACACCGCCTATGTCAACGGCATCATCCCGAACGTCCAGATCGAGACGGTCGCGCCGCCGCTGCACATCCTCACCGGCCCCTATCGCGGCCCGGGCTACAACTCGTTCTGCTTCTTCTTCGAGGTGTTCATGGACGAGCTGGCCGAGAAGGCCGGCGTCGATCCGCTGGAATACCGCCTGAAGCTGTTCGCCAACTATCCGGACAAGGGCTGGACGATGACCCTCACCGAGGCGGCCAAGCAGGCCGAGTGGGGCAAAGAGCTGCCGGAAGGCTGGGGCCAAGGCATCGCCATCGGCAACTGGGGCATGGGCGGCCGCGCCGAGGCCGGCACGACCGTCGCCGTGGTCGCCACGGTCGAGGTCAGCAAGGACGGCCATCTGACGCTGCACCGGCTCGATGCGGCGGTCGATACCGGCCGCTACATGAACGCCGACGCCCTCCTCTACAACCTGCAGGGCGGCCTGATCATGGGCAGCAACATGTCGGTGAACGAGCAGATGGAGATCACCGACGGCGTCATGAGCACCAACAATTACGACGTCTATCCGATGCTGCGGATTGGCGACGCGCCGCGGGTGGTCAACATCACGCTGGACGGCATGTCGGGCAACGAGCGCTTCGGCGAGATCGGCGAATCGCCGATGGGACCGGTCGGCCCGGCCATCGCCAATGCCATCTCCAAGGCGATCGGCCGCCGCATCCGCGAGCAGCCCTATCGCCTGCAGGACCTCAAATGGGGCTGATCGCCCCCCATCCATGACGGAAACACGCGGCGGCCGGGATCTTCCCGGCCGCTGACGTTTCGGGGGGCGCCTCTACCGGATCAGTCGCGCGGCTCGGCGGCGTCGAGAATGCGCAGGCTCGGCCGGCTGGTGCCGCGCCAATGATCGGCCGACAGCGTGCCGGCGATGTGCAGCGTGCGCCGGTCGCGGCTGAGCAGCAGGTCGCCGAGCGGCGTGCCGGCGGCGCGGAACGCCATGCCCTTGAGCGGCGGCCCCTCACCCGAAGTGACGGCGACGCGGACATGGCCGTTGCCGATGACTTCGGCATAGGAGGCGACATGGCTCGGGAAGGCCATCACCGGCTCGGCATGACCGGCGCCGAACGGCCCGGCGCGCTCCAGCAGGCCGACAAGGTCGAGCGTCGCGCCGCGGGCGGTCAGCGTCGCATCGACGACCAGGCAGCGCTCCTCCGCCTCGGCGTGCCGCACCTGATCCTGCAATGCTTCGGCGATGAAGGCCTCGAATTCCGGCAGCCGCGCCAGGTCGATGGTGATGCCCGCCGCCATGGCATGGCCGCCGCCCTTCACCAGAAGGCCCGCCTCGACCGCCTGGCGCACGGCGCGGCCGAGATCGACGCCGGCGATCGACCGCGCCGAGCCGACGCCAAGGCCGCCGCCAAGGCCGCCGCCAAGACCGCCACCCGGCGTGACGGCGACGGCGAAGGCCGGCCGGCCGAAGCGCTCCTTCAGCCGCGCCGCGATGAGGCCGACGATGCCCGGATGCCAGTCCGGGCTGTGGGTGACGATGACCGGCGGCGCCGCGGCGGCATCGCGGCCGAACAGCGGCTCGGCCGCGGCCAGCGCTTCCGCCAGCATGGCCGCCTCGATGGCTTGGCGCTCGCCGTTCAGCCGCTCCAGTTCGCCGGCGATGCGCTCCGCCTCGACCGGATCGTCGGTGGTCAGCAGGCGGGCGCCGAGCGCCGCGTCGCCGATGCGGCCGCCGGCATTGATGCGCGGCCCGAGCAGGAAGCCGAGGTGATGGGCGGCGACGGGACCGTCGAGCCGCGCCGAGCGGATCAGCGCCGCGAGGCCGGAGTTCTCCTGGCGGCGCAGCGCCGCCAGCCCCTTGGTCACGAAGGCGCGGTTGAGGCCGCGCAGGCCGACCACGTCGCAGACAGTGCCGAGCGCCACCAGGTCGAGCCATTGCAGGAGATCCGGCTCGGCCAGGCCGTTCGCGAAGGCGCCGCGGCGGCGCAGCGCGCGATTGGTGGCGACGATCGCCATGAAGACGAGGCCGACCGCCGCCAGATGCCCCAGGCCGGACAGGTCGTCCTGGCGGTTGGGATTGACGATGGCGAGCGCCGGCGGCAGCGCGGTGCCGGCGAGATGGTGGTCGATGACGACAACATCGACGCCGCGCGCCTTCGCCTGCTCCAACGCGTCGAAGCTCGTGGTGCCGCAATCGACGGCGACGATGAGCTGGGCGCCCTCGCCCGCCAGCTGGTCGATCGCCTCGCGGTTCGGCCCGTAGCCCTCGAAGAGCCGGTCGGGGATGTAGATGACGGGATCGAGGCCGAGAGCGCGGAGGTAGCGCGCCATCAGCGCCGACGAGGTGGCGCCGTCGACATCGTAGTCGCCGAAGATCGCCACCCGCTGGCGCCGCTGGACCGCCTCGGCGAGGCGCGCCGCGCCGGCATCCATGTCGACCAGCGACGAGGGATCCGGCATCAGCCGGCGCAGCGTCGGATCGAGGAACTCGGCCGCCGCATCGACCGCCACGTCGCGGCCGGCAAGGATGCGCGCCAGCAGCTCCGGCAGTCCGTGCCGCTGCGCCATGTCGGTGGCGATGGCATTGCCCCGCATATCGAGCCGGTCGACCCAGCGCCGCCCCGACGCCGACCGCTCGACGCCAAGAAAGGCGCGCGCCGCTGCAGGGCTGTCGAAGGCAAGGCTCATGCGAGAACGAGGCTCATGCGAAATGACGGGCATCGGCCCGAATCGGGTTTCGAGGTTACTGCACTTTTGCGGCAAGGGGGCGTGACGGGCGCCGGAGGCGGTGCGTACCGCCCGACGCCGCTGCGGAGTTGCCGCGGCGTCGGGGCAGTGCCTTACCTCTCCCCACGGGCTAGGGCATGCACACATCTGATTCCATCTAGCGAAATCAACACGTTAGCTTGGGGGCTTAGGTGCGCGCCATTGGGGATGGAAGGCAGCGTGTATCGTTGAAAATCCTGCGATTTTCGCCCCGTCCACTCACGCGAGTCGTTAGCGCAAATCAGATGTGTGCATGCGGTAGCCCCACGGGAGAGGTCGGAACGCGTCAGCGTTCCGGGTGAGGGTCACCGGCGGCGACACGCGGTTGCGGCGCCGGGGCAGGAGTCCCGCGGGCCGAACTCCTCACCCGTCCGCCTAAGCCTCGCTCCGCGAGGCAGGCTCCCGGCCTCTCCCTATAGGAGAGGCAAGAGGCGGGGCCGGCGCGCCGGTGGGCGTGGGGTGTGGGTGCGAACCGCCTCGTGCCGGTGCTGGACGAGGCGCCGCCAAGCTGGCTGCCGCCCCGCTACTTCCGCTTCTGCGGGTAGATCGTCTCGCCGCGCTTCAGCATGTCGACGAAGGTGGCGATCTTCTTCTGCCGGCCGGCTTCGGTCTTCATGTGGTGGACGCGGAAGGCGAGCGCGAAGCGGTTTTGTTCGCTGAGCTTTTCCAGCATTGCCCTCGCCGCCGGCTCGGCGTCGATGGCGGCCTGAAGGTCGTCCGGAAGCTTCATGTTCCTGCCGCTGCCATAGGCGCGGTCCCAGCGGCCGTCGGCCTTGGCCGCCTCCACCTCGCGCAGACCGTGTTCGGTCATGCGGCCCTCGGCGATCAGCCGCGCGACATTGTCGACATTGATCTTGCTCCAGATGCTGCGCGGGCCGCGCTGCAGGTAGCTGTCGGCGTCGAAGGCCTTGCGCACGCCGTCGATCCAGCCCCAGCAGAGCACGACGTCGATCGCCTCCTTGGGCGTGATCGACGGCCTGCCGGAATTCACCTTGTGGATCTTGATCCACAGCTCGTCAGCGCTGTCGTGATGCCCAGCCAGCCAGCGATAGAAGCTGTCGGCATCGGGAAATTCACGCACCTTGGCGGGATCGACGGCGATGGCTGCCATGGTCTCCTCCGGATCGCGTCGGCGTTCTTCAGGGCAGATGAATATTGCCGTTCTGCGGCAAGTCCAGCCGGATGCTTCCAGCCGGAATGCTAGCGCAGGCGCGGCATCTGGGTGCCGGCGGCGATCTCGGCAAGGGTGAAGGCGTCGAGCCGCTCGAAGAACGCCTCGGTGGCGGAGGCCATCGCTGCCTTCAGCGAGCAGCGCGGCAGGAACACGCAGCCGCAGGGCCCCTCGCCCAGGCAGGCGACAACCGCCGGCGTCCCCTCGACGGCGCGGACGACGCTGCCGATGCGCACCGCGCCGGCGTCGCCGCTGAGCTGGACGCCGCCGCCCGGCCCGCGCTGCGTCGCCACGAAGCCGGCGGCGGCGAGCCTGGCGACGATCTTCATCAGATGCGACTGCGGCACCCGGATCTGCGCCGACAGGCTGCCGATCGACAGCGGCGCATCGCGCTTGGCAAGGAGGATCATCAGCCGCAGCGCGAAGTCGCTGGCCTGGGTCAACCGCATCGACGTCCTCCGTCTCCCGCACCGGTGCCGTTCATACACTTGCCGAATAATTCATCTGCGATGAATGATCTCCCCGTCAATTGCACAGCATCGGGAAACCGGGCGCCATCAGGGAGGAATAAGAATGAGACGTGGGATCGTGGGGGCGATGGCCGTCGCAGCTTTTGTCGTTGCCGGAGCGGCGCCGTCCTTCGGCGAGGAAGAGCGCATCGCCTTCCCGGAAAACTACCGCACGGAGTTCTCCAACTATCTGAATCTCGGCCGGACGCAGAACCCCGACCAGATCATCCATCTCTACGCCAATGAGGCGGCGCAGGCCGGCCCGGGCGACGACGGGGCGTTCGCCGACGGCTCGATCCTCGTCGGCGAGATCTATGCGGCGCGCAAGGATGCCGACGGCAATGTCATCGAAAGCAGCCTCGGCCAGCGCCTGCGCGGCAATCTCGCCGCCATCGCGGTGATGGAAAAGCGCGAGGGCTGGGGCGCCGACATTCCGGAGGAGCTGCGCAACGGCGACTGGGACTTCGCCATCTTCTCGCCGGCCGGCGAACGGCTCGACCGCGACCTCAATGCCTGCCGCGCCTGTCATGCGCCGCTGACCGACACCGACTTCGTCTTCTCCTACGAGCACCTCGTCCGGTAGGGGGCGGGAGGTGACCGGCAGGGCGGGCCAGCGCGTGGCCCTGCCCTGCCGGCCCGACGTCAGCTCAGCGGCTCGATGCGGATCATCTGCGGCTGGGCGGCGATGTGGCCGTCGCGGAAGATCTCGTCGAGCGCTTCCTTGATGTCCGCTTCGGTCGTCTCGTAGGTGATGAGGATGACGGGCTGCGGCGCCGTCGGCTGCAGGTGCTCCGGCGCCCCAGCATGGGGGACGCGGCGGCGCTGCACGATCGATTCCAGCGAGATGTGATGCTCGGCCATGCGCCGGGCGATGGCGGCGAAGGCGCCGGGCCGGTCGAACACCGCCAGGCGCACGTAATAGCCGCCGGCATGGGCGCGCATGGCGGCGCGGCGATAGGGCTCGAGCGTGGCGGCCGGCCGGCCGAAGGTGCCGACGACATTGCCGCGGGCGATGTCGGCGATGTCGCCCATCACCGCCGAGGCGGTGGCGTCGCCGCCGGCACCGGGGCCGGCAAGGATGATCTGGCCGGCGAAATCCGCCTCCACCGCCACCGCATTGGTGACGCCATCGATGCGGGCGATCGCCGAGTGCTTCGGCACCATGGCCGGATGGACGCGCTGCTCGATACCGGTCTCGGAACGGCTGGCGACACCCAGCAGCTTGATGCGGTAGCCGAGCTCGTCGGCCGCCTCCAGGTCGGCGGGCGTGATGGAGCTGATGCCCTCGACATAGATCGCGTCGGCATCGACCACCGTGCCGAAGGCGATCGAGGCCAGCAGCGCCAGCTTGTGCGCCGTGTCGTAGCCCTCGACGTCGAAGGTCGGATCGGCCTCGGCATAGCCGAGCCGCTGCGCTTCGCGGAGGCAGGTGGCGAAGTCGAGCTTCTCGTCGCCCATGCGCGTCAGGATGTAGTTCGACGTGCCGTTGAGGATGCCGTAGATGCGGTTGATGCCGTTGCCGGCGAGCCCTTCGCGCAGCGTTTTGACGATCGGGATGCCGCCGGCCACCGCCGCCTCGAAATTGAGGCTGACGCCGCGCTTCTCCGCCGCCTCGGCGAGCGACTGGCCGGCATCGGCGAGCATCGCCTTGTTGGCGGTGACGACCGGCTTGCCGGCGTCGATGGCGGCGCGCACCGCCGCTTCCGCCATGCCGCCGGCGCCGCCGATCAGCTCGACGAATATGTCGTTGCCCGGATCGCGCGCCAGCGCCACCGGATCGTCGAACCAGCGATGGGCGGAAATGTCGATGTCGCGCCGCTTGTTGCGGTCGCGCGCCGCGACGCCCGTCACCGCCACCGGCCGGCCGGCGCGCAGGGCGAAATCATTGCCGTGGCGCTCGATCAGCCGCAGCAGGGACGAACCGACGGTGCCGAGGCCGGCAACGCCCAGTCGCAGCACTTCCGGCATTCTCGTTGCTTTCGATCGTCCTGGTGGGTGGCCTAGCGCCGGGCGCTGGCCATGGGGACGACGTTGTGCAACGTTTTGTCCGCGCTTTCAAGGAAACGGCGGATTCCGCGCGCCGCCTGGCGGATGCGCTGCTCGTTCTCGACCAGGGCGATGCGGACATAGTCGTCGCCATGCTCGCCGAAGCCGATGCCCGGCGCCACGGCGACGTCGGCCTTCTCGATCAGCAGCTTGGCGAATTCGATCGAACCGAGCCGGCGGAACGGCTCCGGGATCGGCGCCCAGGCGAACATGCTGGCCTGCGGCACGGGGATCTCCCAGCCGGCGCGGCCGAAGCTGTCGACCAGCGTGTCGCGGCGGCCCCGGTAGATGGCGCGCATCTGCTCGATGCAATCCTGCGGGCCGTTCAGGGCCGCCGTGGCGGCGACCTGGATCGGCGTGAAGGCGCCGTAGTCGAGGTAGGATTTCACCCGGCCGAGGGCGGCGATCAGCCGCTCGTTGCCGACGGCGAAGCCCATGCGCCAGCCGGCCATGGAGAAGGTCTTCGACATCGAGGTGAATTCGACGGCGACGTCGAAGGCGCCCGGCACCTGCAGCACCGAGGGCGGCGGCTGGTCGTTGAAATAGAGCTCGGCATAGGCGAGGTCGGAAAGGACGATCAGCTCGTTGCGCCGCGCGAAGGTGACGAGGTCGCGGTAGAAGTCGAGGTCGGCGACATGCGCCGTCGGGTTCGACGGATAGCAGACCACCACGGCGATCGGCTTCGGGATGGAGTGCATCACCGCCCGTTCCAGGGCGCGGAAATAGTCCTCGTTGGGCTCGGCCGGCAGCGATCTTATGGCGCCACCCGCCATGAGGAAGCCGAAGGCGTGGATCGGGTAGCTCGGATTGGGGCAGAGGACGACGTCGCCCGGGGCGGTGATGGCCTGCGCCATGTTGGCGAAGCCTTCCTTGGAGCCCAGCGTGGCAACGATCTGCGTCTCCGGGTCGAGCTTCACGCCGAAGCGGCGGTCGTAATAGGCCGCCTGGGCCTTGCGCAGGCCCTTGATGCCGCGCGAGGCGGAATAGCCGTGGGTGTCGGGCCGGCGCGCCGTCTCGACCAGCTTCTCGACGATATGAGGCGGCGTCGGCTGGTCGGGATTGCCCATGCCGAGATCGACGATATCGGCGCCGGCAGCTCGCGCGCCCGCCTTCAGCCGGTTGACCTGCTCGAAGACGTAAGGCGGCAGACGCCGCACGCGATGAAACTCGCTCATGACACCACCATTGGTCGATACGCCAGAAGGGCGCGTCTCATATCAGAATCCCGGCCCGCTGCCACCGTCAGCGCGGGCAATCCGTTCCCTCGACGTCGCCGCAGGCCGGGTCCGCCTCGTCATTGTTGCGCGTCAGGGCGCCGACGCGGGCGCGCAGCGCCTCGCTCTGCCGGCGCATATGCTGCAATAGCGGCCCGTCGCCGCTGCGCATGCGCTCCGCCCGTTCGCGCAGCTCGGCGCCGATCGTCTTCTGCTCGTCGGGGGTCAGCAGTTGACCTTCCGGCTCCTGCGGAATGACGTTGAGATTGGGATAGGCGGCGCGCCGCGGCAGAGCCGGCTCCGGCTCGGCAATGGCCAGCGGCTCCACCGGCACCGCCTCGGCGGCCGGCAGGCTCGAGGTCTGCAGGACCGGCTCGGGCGTGCCGCCATTGACGGCGCTGAAGGTCTCGCCGATCCCGCCAGCACAGCCGGCAAGCGACAGGACGCCGGCGGCGGCCATCGCCAGCCCGGGCCGGACGCTGCGCTTCACGGATCGAAGGAACGACATTGCAGCACACTCCCCCGCCATGGTCACCACAGGGTTAACGTCACCACAGGGTTAACACAGGCGGTATACGCTCTTGCATTACGCACTTGCAGAAGGAATTCATACATTTGGATTATGTCGGAAAGCCAGCAGGAAGCGGAAAGAAGCCGCATCGCCAGACGCAGCAGAAGCCATGACGCACCAGAACGACACGGGTGAGGACAGCGGCACCGCGCAGGCCGGGTACGATCCGCATCGCCTGGCAGCCAATCTCGCCCGGCTGGTCGAGGAGAGCGGCAAGGTCGCCGCAGCCTGGATGCGGCCGCGCGAGCGCAATGGCGGCGCCTTCGAGCTGCCGCCGGATGCCGGCGAGGCGCTGCGCGCCCTCACCCGCATCGGCGCCGCCTGGCTCGGCCGGCCCGACCGGCTGGCGGATGCCCAGCGCCGGCTGGCCGGCGGGCTGACGACCCTGTGGGCCAACACCGTGCGGCGCTTCGCCGGCGAGACCGTCGCGCCGGTCGCCGAGCCGGAGCGGCGCGACAAGCGCTTCCTCGACGCGGAATGGTCGTCGAGCCCGGTCTTCGACTTCATCAAGCAGGCCTACCTGATCTCCAGCCGCTGGGCGGAAGCGCTGGTCGACGGCGCCGACGATGTCGACGGCGACACGCGCGCCAAGGCCGAGTTCTACCTGCGCCAGATCCTGGCGGCCCTCGCCCCGTCGAATTTCGTCCTGACCAATCCGGAGCTGCTGCGCCGGACGCTGGAGAGCAATGGCGAGAACCTGGTGCGCGGCATGCGCATGCTCGCCGAGGACATCGCCGCCGGCAACGGCACGCTGCGGGTGCGCCAGACCGACAGCGCCAGCTTCGAGGTCGGCCGCAACCTCGCCGTGACGCCCGGCAAGGTGATCCACCAGAACACCGTCTGCCAGATCCTGCAGTACGAGCCGGCGACGGCCGAGGTGCTGCGCCGGCCGCTCCTCATCGTCCCGCCCTGGATCAACAAGTTCTACATCCTCGACCTCAGCCCGGAGAAATCCTTCATCCGCTGGGCGGTGGACCAGGGCCACACGGTGTTCGTCATCTCCTGGGTCAATCCCGACGAGCGCCAGGCCGGCAAGAGCTTCGACGACTACATGCGCGAGGGCATCCTCGAAGCGCTCGACGTCGTCGGGGCAGTCACCGGCGAGAAGAGCGTCAACGCCATCGGCTATTGCGTCGGCGGCACGCTGCTGGCCGCGACGCTGGCCTACATGGCCGAGACCGGCGACGCGCGCATCGCTTCGGCCACTTTCTTCACGGCGCAGGTCGATTTCACCCAGGCGGGGGACCTGCGCTTCTTCGCCGACGAGGTGCAGATCGCCGCGCTGGAGCGGCGGATGGAGGAGCGCGGCTACCTGGAAGGCGAGCAGATGGCCTCGGCCTTCAACATGCTGCGGCCCAACGACCTGATCTGGCCCTATGTCGTCGGCAACTACCTGATGGGCGAGCCGCCGGCGGCTTTCGACCTCCTCTACTGGAATTCGGACTCGACCCGCATGCCGGCCGCCAACCACACCTTCTATCTGCGTGCCTGCTACCTGGAAAACCGGCTGGCGCTCGGCCGCATGGAACTCGGCGGCATCCGGCTCGACCTCGGCAAGGTGACGATCCCGGTCTACGAGCTGGCGACGCGCGAGGACCATATCGCCCCGGCGCGGTCGGTCTATGCCGGGGCGCGCCTCCTCGGCGGTCCGGTGACGATGGTGGTGGCGGGATCGGGCCATATCGCCGGCGTCGTCAACCCGCCGGCGCGGCAGAAATACCAGCACTGGACCGACGGCGACGCCGCGGCGCCCGACCTCGACGGCTGGCTCGCCACCGCCCGGGAGCACCCCGGCTCATGGTGGCCGCACTGGCACGCCTGGGTCGCCGGCCTCGACGGGGCGACGGTGCCGGCACGACGGATCAGCCCGCGGCGCCGGCGCTACCGCCCGCTCGAGGACGCGCCCGGCAGCTACGTCAAGGTGAAGTCCTGAGGCGCAGCCGGAGCGTGGCCGCCGGTACGGAGATGGTGCAGCGTCGGGGCAGCGCCTTACCTCTCCCTGTGGGAGAGGTCGGAAACGCGAAGCGTTTCCGGGTGAGGGACACTGCCGGTGACGCGCGGCTGCGGCGCCGGGGCAGGATTCCCGCGGGCCGAACCCCTCACCCGTTCGCCTAAGGTTCGCTAACGCGAACCAAGGCTCCCGGCCTCTCCCTACAGGAGAGGCAAAAGGCGCCTCACCGACGGCGCCCTTTCCTGCGCCATCCGTGTTCGCGTGGGTGGCCGGATCAAGTCCGGCCATGACGCCGGTGGGGTGGAGGCGGGCTGCGTTGATGCCCGGCGATGGTGGTGGAGCGAAGGCCGGGTGCGTCATGCCCGATGGCGCTCCCCACCCGTCACACGCCTGCGGCGCGCGCCACCCTCCCCGTGCCGGTGAGGGATGGACGTCTCGTTCTGCGCTGTAGGGTGGGCAGGCGCCGGTAGGCGCTTGCCCATACTGTCATCTGACCGCGTGGGCAAGGCTTCGCCATGCCCACCCTACGCAGTTCAGACCGCGGCCAGCGCCTGTTCGAGGTCGGCGATGATGTCCGCCTTGTCCTCCAGACCGACCGACAGGCGCACCGTGTCGCTGGCGGCGCCGGCGGCCTTGCGCTGCTCCTCGTTGAGCTGGCTGTGGGTCGTCGAGGCCGGGTGGATGATCAGGCTGCGCGTGTCGCCGAGATTGGCGAGATGCGAGAAGAGCTGCACCCCCGACACCAGCTTGACGCCGGCGTCATAGCCGCCGGCGACGCCGAAGGTCAGCACCGCGCCGGCGCCCTTCGGCACGTATTTCCGGGCCAGCGTGTAGTAGCGGTCGCCGGGGAGGCCGGCATAGCTGATCCAGGTGACCTTGTCGTGGTTGGACAGCCACTCCGCCACCGCCAGCGCGTTCTCCGAATGGCGCTGCATGCGCAGCGGCAGCGTCTCGACGCCGGTCAGCAGCATGAAGGAGTTGAAGGGCGAGATCGCCGGCCCGAGATCGCGCAGGCCGAGGACGCGGCAGGCAATGGCGAAGGCGAAATTGCCGAAGGCCTCGCCGAGCACCATGCCGTGATATTCCGGCCGCGGCTCCGACAGCTTCGGATAGCGGCCGCCCTGCATCCAGTTGAAGCGGCCGCCGTCGACGATCAGCCCGCCCATGGAATTGCCGTGGCCGCCGATGAACTTGGTCGCCGAGTGCACGATGATGTCGGCGCCGTGGTCGAAGGGGCGGCAGAGATAGGGCGTGGCGAGGGTGTTGTCGACGATCAGCGGCACCCCGGCGCGCTTGGCGATCGCCGCGATGCCGGCAATGTCGGTGACGATGCCGCCGGGATTGGCGATCGACTCGACGAAGATCGCCTTGGTGCGCGGCGTGATGGCCCGCTCGAAGGATGACAGGTCGTCATTGTCGGCCCAGGCAACGTTCCAGCCGAAGCTCTTGAACGAGTGGCCAAACTGGTTGATCGAACCGCCGTAAAGCTGTCTGGCAGCTACGAATTCATCTCCCGGTTCAAGCAGGGTGTGAAACACCAGGAACTGCGCCGCATGGCCCGAGGCGACCGCCAGGGCCGCCGTGCCGCCCTCGAGGGCAGCGATGCGCTCCTCCAGCACCGCCGTCGTCGGGTTCATGATGCGGGTATAGATATTGCCGAAGGCCTGCAGGCCGAAAAGCGCCGCCGCGTGCTCGGCATCGTCGAAGGTGAAGGACGTCGTCTGGTAGATCGGCGTCACGCGCGCATTGGTCGTCGGGTCCGGCTTGGCGCCGGCGTGGATGGCGAGCGTGTCGAAGCCAGGCACGCGGTCTTCTGTCATGGTTATCCTCCAGCTGGCCGCACGACGCGGCAGAGCCGAAGGTAGCCGCCCTGCGCGCTGTCGCAAGCCGCCCTGTCGCCGCTCCCCGAACCGAGGGGCAGGTGCCGTGGCGCCGGCCTTCCAGTCTTGGCGGCGCTCTACAGCGCCGCTGTGCCCATGAGGCGCGGATATTCGATGGCCGGGCAGCGGTCCATGACGACCCGGAGACCGGCCCCGGCGGCGCGCTCCGCCGCCGCCTCGTTGACGATGCCGAGCTGCATCCAGATCGTCTTCGGCAGCGGATCGAGCGTCAGGGCCTCGTCGACCACCGGCCCGACCGCCTCGGCGCGGCGGAAGATGTCGACCATGTCGATCGGCTCGGGAATGTCCGACAGCGTCGCATAGACCCGCTGGCCGGCGATCTCGCCGCCGGCATGGCCGGGATTGACAGGAATGACGTGGTAGCCGCGGCCGAGCAGGAAGCGCATGACGCCATTGCTCGGCCGCGCCGGATTGGGGCTGGCGCCCACCAGCGCGATGGTGCGCGTCTCCGACAGGATGGCGCGAAGGGTTTCGTCGCTGGTGTCGACGCCTGCCATTTTCTGCACAACTCCAGTTCTTCAGCCGCGCCGCGGCCCTAGCACGCCTTGGCGCCGGACTCGACCGCCGCCACCTTTTCAACGACCTCGAGGCCGGCGGAGGTTCCGCGCGCCACATACATCGGCATCGTGGCATAGTGGCCGGCGTCGATCGCGACATTGCCGGTCACGGTGTCGAAGCTCAGCCCGCCCATGGCGCCGAGCGCCGCCGCGCCGGTCGGCTCGCCGGCCTTCTCGGCCGCCGCCTTGAGCGCCAGGATGGCGTTGTAATGCGTCAGCGCGACATGGGTGACGAGGTCTCCGCCGGAGAGGCGCCGGGCCCGCGCCACGAAGTCCTGCACCTTCGGGTCGGGATCGCTGGCGACGAAGGGCAGGCAGGTCATCACCTCGACCCCGTCCGGAAGCTGCGAGGCCTGCCACTCGCTGAAGTCGAGATAGGCGAAGGTGATGCCCTCGGCAGCGCCGATCTCCGCCGCCTGCTTCACCACATTGACGGCATAGGGGCGCGGGATCGTCACATACATCGTGCGGGTGCCGACGCTTTTCGCCCAGCGGACGAGGTCGTGATACTCGCCCGGCATGTAGCCCTCGACCGGCGTCGTCACCAGCCCTGCCCCGGTAAGGGCGATGAGCGGCGGCTTGATCGTGCTCTGCAGCTGGCTGGAGACGATGCGCTGCGACGGCGTCCAGTCGGAGACGGTGAACACCTTGTCGGCGGCCTTGTCGCCCAGCACCTTGACGAGCGGCTGCAGCGACTGCGCCGTCGTCGGGCCGAGATGATCGATGGCCGGGCCGCAGAAGGTGCCCTCGGTGCCGAAGGCGTGGAAGACCGGCACCTGGACGCCGGCCTGCGCCAGCGAGCGGGTCAGGAACGACCGGATGGCGATGATGAAGCCGCTGACCAGCGCCTCGCAGCCGTCCTCCTGGATGAGGCCGAGCGCCGCCTCGGCGCCCGGCGCCGGGCTGCCGCCGTCATTGCGGTAGACGACCTCGATCTGCCGCCCCAGCACGCCGCCGGCGGCATTGATCTCGCTGACGGCGAGATCGACGCCGAGGCGCATCTGCGTGTCGTAGGGCTGGATCATCTGGTCCTGGCCGTCATGATCGGTCTCCGACACCAGCACGCCGACCTTGAGCGGCCCGCTCTGGGCGATCGCCGGAAAACCTCTGAGGATGGAGGCCGCCGCCATGCCCGCGCCGATCCCCGCCACCACCTGCCGTCGTGTCGCCATCTGTTCCTCCTCTTGCTGTGACTGCACGGCAGGAAGCCACGATCCCGGCCCGGCGCGCAACGAATGGCTGCCATAGGCCAGGCCAAGGCCGGCATAGCCGGCGAAAGGACGGCCGTGTCTCGCAAATCCTTGCGGTATTATCATACCTCATTCGTAACACACTGAAATATATTACATATTCTCAGGGCGATGCCCTTGACGATGGCTCGGCGGCAGGATAGAGAACTGCGCCATTGCGGTGGGGCATGCGCCCTGCCCTGCCATTCCCCTCGATCGAGCGAGACAGGTTCATGAAAACCTATTCCGCCAAGCCGGCGGAGATCGTGAAGAAGTGGGTGCTGATCGACGCCGAGGGTCTCGTCGTCGGCCGCCTCGCTGCCCTCGTGGCCATGCGCCTGCGCGGCAAGCACCTGCCCGGCTTCACGCCCCATGTCGACGACGGCGACAATGTCGTGATCATCAACGCGTCGAAGGTGGTCCTGACCGGCCGCAAGCGCCAGGACAAGGTCTATTACTGGCACACCGGCCATATCGGCGGCATCAAGGAGCGCCGCGCCGAGCAGATCCTCGACGGCCGCTTCCCGGAGCGGGTGATCGAGAAGGCTGTCGAGCGCATGCTGCCTGACGGTCCGCTGGCCCGGCGCCAGCTGCGCAACCTGCGCGTCTATGCCGGCGCCGAGCACCCCCACGCCGCCCAGCAGCCCGAACTGCTGGACGTCGCCGCCATGAACGCCAAGAACGCAAGGCAAGCCTGATAATGGCCGATCTTCAGTCCCTGCAGGATCTCGTGCCGGCGGAAGCCGCGGCGCCCGTCTATGAGCAGAAGCTCGACGCCAAGGGCCGCGCCTATGCCACCGGCAAGCGCAAGAACGCCATCGCCCGCGTCTGGGTGACGCGCGGCACCGGCCGCATCCTGGTCAACGACCGCGAGTTCCAGACCTATTTCGCCCGCCCGGTGCTGCGCATGATCGTGCAGCAGCCGATCGTCACGACCAACCGGACCGGCCAGTACGACATCCGCGCCACCGTCACCGGCGGCGGCCTGTCGGGCCAGGCCGGCGCGCTGCGCCACGGCATCTCCAAGGCGCTCACCCATTACGAGCCGGAGTTGCGCAGCATCCTCAAGAAGGGCGGCTTCCTGACCCGCGACTCGCGCGTCGTCGAGCGAAAGAAGTACGGCAAGGCCAAGGCACGCCGCAGCTTCCAGTTCTCCAAGCGCTAATCTCCGGCGCTTCGGATCGGAGCTTGAAAGGGCGGGCCACGGGTCCGCCCTTTTGTTTTGAGAAACCGTCACGCCTGTCGGGTATGTCCAGCCGATGAGCCGCCCCTCCCTTCCCCGTCCGACCGACAACGCCTTCCTAGGCGCCCCGCGCGTCGGCAGCCACGAAGCGACCTATGGCGGCGCGCTCTCCTTCATGCGCCGGCCCTACAGCCGCGACCTCGCCGGCGTCGACGCCGTCGTCTGGGGGATTCCGTTCGATGCGGCGGTGTCCAACCGGCCGGGGGCGCGCTTCGGGCCGCAGGCGATCCGGCGCGCCTCGGCGATCTTCGACGGCGACCCGCAATATCCCTTCGGCTTCGATCCCTATGCCGAGATGACGGTGATCGACTACGGCGACTGCGCCTATGATTACGGCCGGCCGCAGGAGGCGCCGCGCTGGATCGAGGAACAGGCGGCCGCCATTCTCGCCGCCGGCCCGGCGCTGTTCACGCTCGGCGGCGACCATTCCATCACCTATGCGCTGCTGCGCGCCCATGTCGCCCGCCACGGGCCTCTGGCGCTGGTGCAGTTCGACGCCCACCAGGACACCTGGTTCGACGACGGCGAGCGCGTCGACCATGGCAGCTTCGTGCTGCGGGCGGTGCGCGAAGGGCTTATCGATCCGGCGCGGTCGATCCAGCTCGGCGTGCGCACGCATGCGCCGGAGGATTGCGGCATCGCCATCGTCTACGGCCACGAGATCGACAACGGCGGTGCGGCGGCAGTGGCGGCGCGCGTGCTGGAGCGGGTCGGCGACGCGCCGGCCTATCTGACCTTCGACATCGACTGCCTCGATCCTGCCTTCGCGCCGGGCACCGGCACGCCGGTCGCCGGCGGCTGGTCGAGCCGCGAGGCGCTGGCGATCCTGCGCGCCCTGGCGCCGCTGCGCTTCGTCGGCGGCGACGTCGTCGAGGTGGCGCCGCCCTATGACCATGCCGATATCACCGCCATCGCCGGCGCCACCGTGGCGATGACCTTCCTTGCCATGCTGGCCGCGAAGCGGCGAAGCTGAAGCCATTCCTACCGTAGCGAACGTCGCCTCTCAGGGACCCCTGCCATGACGGACAAGATCAGAATCGGCGTGCTCGGCGCGTCCGGCTATACGGGCGCCGACCTGGTGCGCCTCGGCCTCCGTCATCCGGCGATGGCGTTCACGCTGCTCACCGCCAATACCCATGCCGGCAAGCCGATGAGCGAGGTGTTCCCGCATTTCACCTTCGCCGACGGCCTGCCCGACCTGGTGACGGTCGAGGCCGCCGACTGGTCGAGCGTCGATGCCGTGTTCTGTGGCCTGCCGCACGGCACGACGCAGGAGATCATCAGCCGCATCCTCGCCGAGCATCCGCGCATCAAGGTCATCGACATGTCGGCCGACTTCCGGCTGCGCGATCCGGAGACCTACCGGCAGTGGTACGGCCATGCGCATCAGGCGCTCGACCTGCAGGACGAGGCGGTCTACGGGCTGACGGAGCATTACCGGACGGCGATCCGCGACGCGCGCCTCGTCGCCTGCCCCGGCTGCTACCCGACCGCCTCGCTGCTGGCGCTGATCCCGCTGGCGCTGGAAGCGGCGATCGATGTCGGCGACATCGTCATCGACGCCAAGTCGGGCACCACCGGCGCCGGCCGTGGCCTCAAGCAGAACCTCCTCTTCGCCGAAGCCGGCGAAGGCCTGTCGCCCTATTCGGTGGCGCGGCACCGCCATGCGCCGGAGATCGAGCAGGAGATCGGCAAGGCGGCCGGCCGCGAGGTGGTGGTCAATTTCACTCCGCACCTCATCCCGATGAGCCGCGGCGAGCTGTGCACCGCCTATGTCCGCCTCGCGCCCGGCACCAGCGCCGACGACGCGAGGCAGATCCTCGCCGACGCCTATCGCGACGAGCCCTTCGTGCGCGTCGCGGCGCCCGGCACCGTGCCGCAGACGCAGAACGTGCGCGGCTCGAACTATGTGCAGATCGGCGTCTTCGCCGACCGCATCCCGGGACGGGCCATCGTCATCTCGACGATCGACAATCTGGTGAAGGGATCGGCCGGCCAGGCGATCCAGAACTTCAACCTGATGTTCGGGCTGGAGGAGACGGAGGGCCTGCTGCAGCTGGCCCTCTTCCCGTAAGCGGCGCCCCTAAGAGACGATCGGGATCGGCGGGCTCATCGCCCGCCGGTGCGCCACGGCGCCGACCAGCACCAGCATGGCGACGAACTGGTGCGCCAGGCCGAATTCCAGCGGCACCACCAGCACCAGCGTCGCGATGCCGAGCGCCACCTGCACCAGGACGAGGGCCATCAGCCGGTAGGACGACCAGGCGGCGCGGGTGCCCGGGGCGCTGCGGGCGAGCTGGATGGTATGCACCAGCACCGCGGCGAAGAGGACATAGGCGACAATGCGGTGGTTGAACTGCACCGTCACGACGTTCTCGAAGAAATTGCGGATGAAGGGCTCCTGCGAGGCAAGGCCTTCCGGGATCAGGGCGCCGGCCATCAGCGGCCAGTCATTGTTGACGAGGCCGGCATCGAGGCCGGCGACGAAGGCGCCGAGATAGATCTGCAGCAGCACGAGTCCCAGGATGACTGCGGCGAAGAGCTTCGTTCCCGACGCCGGATAGGTCGCATGCGGCCGCGCCGGCACGAGGCCGCGCGCCACCCACACCGTATAGGCAAGGATCAGGCAGGCCAGCATCAGATGCGCCGCCAGGCGGTACTGGCTGACGTCGGTCCGTTCCACCAGACCGCTTGCCACCATCCACCATCCGACGGCGCCCTGGAGCCCGCCGAGAATGAAGATGGCGACGAGCTGCGGCCGCAGATTGCGTTCGATGCGCCCGGTCGCCCAGAAGAAGAGCAGCGGCAGGAAGAAGGCGATGCCGATGACGCGGCCGAGCAGGCGGTGGCTCCACTCCCACCAGAAGATGCCCTTGAACTCCGACAGCGTCATGCCGCGGTTGACGGCCTGGTATTCGGGGATCTGCTGGTACTTGAGGAATTCCTCCTGCCACTCGGCGTCGTTGAGCGGCGGGATGACGCCGTGAATCGGCTTCCACTCGGTGATCGACAGGCCGGAATGGGTCAGACGGGTGGCGCCGCCGACCATCACCATGGCAAGAACGAGAATGGCGATGGCATAAAGCCAGATGCGGATCAGCCGGCGATCGCGATTGCGGTCGCGGGCCGCCGGAGGGGCAATAGTGTCGACAGTCGTGGAGGTCATGACGGCATCCTTTTGGCGCGACGGCTTACGCCGGCCCCCTGCGGGGGGCAACCGCATCGCCTGCGACACCTTCCCCGCGGGACCGCGTTATTGCGTCGCGACTTGCGCAGTTCTGGCGCCTTTGCCATCGGCGCCGCGCCTCTCTACACGGAGGCGTGAAGGAAAAGGCTCATGACTCTCCCCATCTCCACGACCCTGCGCATCCGCAAGCTGCTCGGCACGATCGCCCTGGTCGTCTTCGTGCTCACCTATGCGCTGATCGTCGTGGCGCTGGCGAGCTCACGCCTGGCGCAGCTCGGCTGGGCCGTGGCCCTCGCCTTCTACGCCATCGCCGGCCTCGCCTGGGTGCCGCCGGCCGGCGCCATCATCAACTGGATGCATAAGCGCTGAGGCCGCCGCCGCCCGAGCCGCCGCGCAGCCGCTCCGAAAGCGCGTGCCAGGCATAGGGCGCACCGGACAGGAGCACGTCGACATAGCGGGTCTCCTGCAGGTGGCCGTTGAGGGCGATGCGCGGCAGCGCCGTCGGCGCAGCGGCATTGTCGGCGTCGAGCGTCCCCGGCTGGGCATGGACGGCGCTGGCGACGCCCAGCTCGCGCAGGATGGCGAACTCGCGTGCATCGGCCGCCGCCTCATAGCCATAGGGGTAGGCGAAGTGGCGCGGCCGCTCGCCGAGCTCGGCCTCCAGCCTGTCGATGTCGCCCAGCACCTCCTGGCGGACGCGCTCGGCCGGCAGCTTGGCGAGGGCGTAGTGCCCGATCGTGTGGCTGCCGATCGTCACCAGCGGGTCGGCGGCGAGCTGGCGGAGGCCATCCCAGTCCAGCATCTCCTCTTCCAGGATCGACACCGGATCGACGCCGTAGCGCTCGCCGATCTCGCTGATCTCGCGCCGCTGTCGGTCCTCGTCGATGGCGATCATCCAGGCCGTCATGCGCGAGAAGGTGTCGTATTTCTGCCGCGGCGAGCGCGAGAAGAGCTCGATCTCCTCCGGGCCGCGAATGCAGATTTCCGGCTCCTGCGCCACCAGCCGCTCCAGCATCAGCCACCATGGCACCATGGCGCGGTCGATCATGCCGCTGGCGACGAAGACGGTGAACGGCGCCTCGCGCCGGCGCAGCACCGGCAGCGCGGTGTCGAGCGTGTCGCGATAGCCGTCGTCGAAGGTCAGCACCACGAAGCGGCGCTTGTCGCTCTGGCGCAGGCGCCGCAGGGCCTCGTCGAGCGTGACGACGTCGTAGCCGCGCTCGCGCACCCGGTCGACCAGCCGGCCGAGAAATTCCGGCGTTATCTCGGTATCGGCGAGCGGCGCGAAGGCGCGCTGCCGTGCCGGGCGGACGCGGTGCAGCATGAAGATGGCGCCCTGCCCGGCGGTGAGCGGTGCCAGCGCGGCGGCAAGGCCGCTCACCTGCAAGCCGTTGAAGAGGGTCTTGAGCCCCAGTGTCGCCAGCGACATGGCCATCTCCTGCGATCGCGCCGCCAAGGCGTTTGCGGCCGTCCTTGATAGGCGGCAGCCGCCGCTCTCGGCAACCTGCCGCGGCGAGAGCCGGGTTCAGGCCGCGTCGGCGTCCGCCGTCCCGGCACCCTCGGCGAGGAGAATCATCACCTCGGCCGGCGATACCGCCTTGATCGCCTCATAGGCACGGACGGTGCGCGGGTCGGCAGGACCGGCGCCGGTGACCAGCACGACCGCATCGGCGACGGCGCCGAGCGCCGGCAGGGCGGCATTGTCGATGTCGTAGACGGCATGGTCGTAGGTGTGGTCGAGCGCGTCGAGCAGCGTCGCCAGGCGGCTTCCCGCCAGCGCCGCCTGCAGAGGCTGCCGTCCGGCGGGAATGATATGGGCCGGCGAGCGCCGGTCGCGGAAGATCACCTGCGAGAAAGAGGCGTCGCCGGCAAAGAGGTCGCTGAAGCCGGGGAAGCCCGCCATCTCGGCCGTCCCTGCCGGCGGCCGGTGCAGGTCGACCGCGACGACCCTCTCGCCGCCGCGCGCCAGCGTGCGGGCGAGCGCCAGGGCCGCCGGCGGACGCGCGCCGCGGTCATTCTCTTCCGCCATGATCGTCAGGATGCGGCGCGCGCCGCTGGCGCCGATCTGCACCGCGATGGCGGCGAGTGAGCGCTCGACCTGATCGGCCAGCGCCGAGGCCGGCTGGTCATGCGGCATCATCCGCCGCACGTCCGCCTGTTCGGGCCAGCGCAGCCGCCCGTCCACCGGCACCGCATCGGGGACGAGCGGCAGTGGCGGAGCGACAGCCGCCGGCGTTGGCGCGCGGCCGCGCCGCAACCGCGCCACCGCGAGGCCGAGCAGCAGCACGGCGAGGAAGACCGCGGCGGTCACCGGCCCGGTGCGCGGGAAATAGGCGCTGGCCGGCGGCCGTGCTCGCATGATCACCCGCGCCTCGACCGGCGCCGGCAGCCCGGCGCGCGGCGCCGGTTCGCGGTAGCGCTGCAGATAAAGCTGCAGCGCATCCCGCTGCGCTGCCGCCTCGCGCTCCAGCGCCTGCAGCTGCAGGATGGCGCCCTCGCTCGCGGCGGCGCGCTCTTCCAGCGCGGCAAGCTGCTGCTTCACCTCAGCCTGCCGCGCCTCCAGGCGCTGCACCTCGGCCTCCGCCGCGCTGGCGAGCCGGGCCGTTTCGGCGCGCAGCTGCCGGTCGAGCTCCGCCGCCTGCGCCTGCAATTCCCTGAGGCGCGGATGCTCCGGCAGGAGGGTCGCGGAGAGCTTGCCGATCTCCGCCTGCAGGGTGAGCTGGTGGGCCCGCAGCGTCTCGATCAGCGGCGCGTCGGAAAGCTCCGGTGCCGTGCCGCCGGCCAGCGCCTCGCGCAGCTGCGCCGACCGCGCCGCGGCCTCGGCATGATCGGCCTCGAGACGCAGGCGTTCGGCATTGAGGGCGGTGAGCTGGCTCGCCAGCGCCGCCGGCATCGCCTCGCCGGCGCCGAGCAGGCCGCGATTGGCGGCGCGGAAGGCTTCCGCCTTCTCCTCGGCCTCGCGCAGCCGCGTGCCGAGGGCGGCGATCTCGGCCTGCAGCCATTGCGTCGCGTCGGCCGGTGCCTCCTTGCGGGCCGACTGGAGCAGGGCGATATATTGCGCCGCCACGGCATTGGCGACATCGGCGGCCTGGTCCGGATCGGCGCTGCGGAAGGCGATGGCGACGGCGCGGCTGCCGTTGACGGCGCGCACGGAAAGATTGCCGAGAAAGGTCTCCAGGATCGCCTGCCGCGCCGGCAACGCCGGCCGGCCGGACAGGCCGAGCGCGGCCAGGGCATTGTCCAGCCACGAGCCCGCCGGGCGAAGGGCGCCCGTCTCGCCCAGCCGCAGCGCGTCGATGACCGCCTGCGCCACATCGGGCGAGCGGATCAGCTGCACCTGGCTGCCGATGCCGTCGCGATCGAGCAGCAGTCCCGCCTCCGGCCCGGCGCCGGCAGGGGCCGGCTCGAGCAGGAGGCGCGCCTCGGCGCTGTAGCGCGGCTCGGCCTGGTAGAGCAGCAGGAAGGCGGCGCCGGCGGCGATGAGAGCCATCGCGGCAACGACCGGCACGGCGCGCAGCAGCGTGCGGCGGACCGGCGGGCCTTCCACGACACCCTCGTCGGGCTGCAGCGGCGAACTCATTCGGCGATCCCGAAGCGACAGCGGCGATGCGCCTGCATCGCCCGGCGCGGGGCCGGACATGCAGCCGTCAGCGAATCGCAGGGCGGAACGGCATGGACGTCTCCACCTCGCGGACACGCCATCCTGCGCCGCAGACCCTTTACGCCGCGTTAACCATAGCGGCCCAGGGTGCACCGGACCTGTACCCCCTCGCCCGGTCCGGCATGACGCTGCTTCGCAACACCCTGACGGCGTTGGCCATCATGGCGCCGCTCGGCGCCAGCGCGGCGTCGCGGCCGGCGCCGGAAGCAGCGACCAGGCTGGAAGCCGCGCCGGTCATGCGCACTGCGACCTTGCGCCAGGCCCCGCCACCGCGCCAGGCGCCGCCGCCACGCGCAGTGCCGCCGCCGCGGCCGGCACCGCCGCGCGACCCCGGGCCCTATAAGCTGGGCGCCGGCGACGAGGTGCGCATCCTCGTCTTCGGCCAGGCCGACCTCTCCACCACCTACGGCATCGACGACGCCGGCACGATCACCATGCCGCTGATCGGCACGCTGGAGGCGCGCGGCAGGACGCCGGCCGACCTTGCGTCAGCGGTGGCGGCGCGGCTGCGTAGCGGCTTCATCCGCGACCCGGACGTCTCGGTCGAGATCAGCCGCTACCGCCCCGTCTTCATCACCGGCGCCGTGGTGGCGCCCGGCCCCTACCCCTATCTCCCCGGCCTCACCGTCATCCAGGCGGTCGCCCTCGCCGGCGGCCCGGCCGGCGACACGATGCCCGCCATCGTCAGGGTTGCCCGCCCGGCCGCCGGCGACCTGACGACCCTGTCGCTCCGGCCCGCCGACCCCGTCCGCCCCGGCGACACGATCACAGTGCCGTTCCGGCGCCGCTGACGGCAGCCGAGCCGTCAACGCGTGCTTTCGCTACCAGGCGTATGCCATGGGCGCCTCTCCGCCCGGACCCGGCCAGATCTCGTCAAGCTTCGCCAGTGTCTCGGGCGGGAGCGTGAGCGAGGGTGCCTTCAGGTTCTGGCGAAGCTGCTCGACCGTCCGGGGGCCGCTGATGACGGCCGTCACAACCGGGTTGTGGAGAAGCCAGGCGAGCGCCACGTCAGGCGGCGCCTCACCCAATGCGTCGCACAGCGCTTCGTAGGCTTCCAGCTGCGGCCGGAACCTGTCGATCTGCTGCTGCAGTTGCGGCGTCGCACGGCGCCCCCCTGCCACCTTGCGCAGCACGCCGCCGAGCAGGCCCATGCCTATAGGGCTCCACGGAATGAGGCCGATGCCGAAGTGACGCAGCGCCGGGATGACTTCCAGCTCGATCGTACGCTGCGTGAGATTGTAAAGGCTCTGTTCGGAGGCGAGCCCCAGAAGATTGCGCGCAGCAGCCGTCAGTTGCGCGGTGGCGATGTCCCAGCCGGCGAAATTGCTGGAGCCGACATAGGTGATCTTGCCTTCACGGATCAGCTGCTCCATCGCCTGCCAGATTTCCTCCCAGGGCGTTGCCCGGTCGATGTGATGCATCTGGTAGAGGTCGATGTGGTCGGTGTTCAGCCGCTTCAGACTGGCCTCGCAGGCACGCCGGATATGGTAGGCTGACAGGTACTTGTCGTTCGGACCCGTCCCCATCGGCTGATAGACCTTGGTCGCCAGCACGACCCTGTCGCGCCGCCCGCCCTGCGCCAGCCAGCGGCCGATGATTTCCTCGGAGGTGCCGAATCCCTTCGCCATGTCCGGCGATTGCGGGCCGCCATAGACGTCGGCGGTGTCGAAGAAATTGATCCCCGCCTCGATGGCCTCGTCCATGATGGCGAAGCTTCCCGCCTCGTCCGTCAGTTCGCCGAAATTCATCGTGCCGAGCGCGATGCGGCTGACCCTGAGGCCGGTTCGGCCCAGATGTGCGTAGTCCACTGGATTTCTCCTAAGTTCTAGCCGCGCGTTTGGCTCACACGCCGCAACAGCGCCTTGACTGCGCGCGTTCGCCACGGCCGATGAAAGATCGCGACGATGCGGCAGATCACCAGGGCTGGTTTGCAGGCCCCACTGTGAACTCGTTGATCGTGGTATCTGCCGGTGCATCGATGGCAAAGGCGACCACTTCAGCGATCCGGTCCGGCGAGATGCCGTATTTGGCATAGATGCCTTGCATGGATTCGGCCGTGCCCTTGTCGCTGATGGTGTCCAGCAGCTCCGTGTTGATCGCCGCCGGGTAGATCGTCGCCGTGCGGATGTTCGTCCCTTCCATGGCGGACTCCATGCGCAGGACCTCCATGAAGTCGCGGACAAACCATTTTGTGCCGCCGTAGACCGCCCCACCCGGATAAGCCTTGAGCCCGGCAACTGACGAGGTGGTGATCACGTGTCCGGACTTCTGCGCCGTGAACGTGGGCAGCACGGCCGCGATGCCGTTGAGGACACCTTTGACGTTCACGTCGACCATCTGGTGCCAGTCATCGGTCTTCAGCGCCGATAGCGGGGAATTCGGCATGAGGCCCGCATTCAGGAAGATGACGTCGATGCGCCCGAACGTATCCTTAGCCAGTCTGACGATGGCATCGTTGTCGGCCTGCCTGGTGACGTCCAGGTCCTGGTAGACGGCCTTGCCGCCGCTCTCGGCGATCTGGTCGGCGATCCGCTTCAGCTTGTCAGTGCGCCGTGCGCCGAGAACGACCTTGGCACCCTTGCTCGCCAGCAACTTCGCGGTCGCCTCGCCGATGCCCGACGATGCGCCGGTGATGATTGTGACCTTGTCCTTGATCATGGAAGTTCCCTGGAAATTGTCGATTTAATTGGCGGTCAGACGCCATATTTGGCGGCGCTGACAGGCCTCCTGACCTGCTGGAGTTGACCAGAGCGATAGACTTGGATCAGAGCGCTTCGACGCGCAGCGGATATTCGCCGCGCCGCGAAAGCGGCGCCGGACCGTTGTCGAGCCGGCCAAGCCGGATCAGGCCGCGCGACCAGCGATACGGCCCGTAAAACATCGCCAGGTTGCCCCAGGGGGCGTAGTAACAAAGGTCGCCGACCGCCTCGTCGCCGAAGCGGCCGCTGCCGTCCTCGGTCAGCTTGCGCGGCAGATAGGCGATCTTCTCGTTGGTCGAATAGTCGCTGATCGTCAGGTCGAGCGGCAGCATGGAGATGAGATCGCGCGCCGTGGGGTTGTCCTCCAGCGTCGCGGTGAAGTCCTGGTCGGCGAAGGCAAATCTGAGGCGCATGGCGGTTCCCTTCCGATCCGAGGCCGCATCGGCCTCCGCGCGGGCGATTGAATGAACGGCAAGGCCGGCGGCTGCCCCTGCCAGCAGCGCGCGACGTGAAATGAGGGTGGAAGCGTTCGTCATTGCGGATCTCGCTCGAGCTGGGGGCGGGGCCGATCAGCGGCTATGCCGGCTTCAGCAGTCGCCGCGTTGCCGATCAGCGCGGGCGCCAGCCCGGCCAGGCTTTTCCCTGCGCGTCATTTTCAGGCCTGAAGGTAGGCGCGCAGTCGCCATGCGATTAGCCTGGTAAATTGGAATGGGCTTATCGACGTGGTCGATTAATCTGGCGCGGCAGCAGCTCGAGGAGCCTCATGGCCAGGACGGACTTCAACCAGCTGACATGGTTTCAGGCCGTTGCCGAGGAGCGCAGCTTCACCCGGGCGGCGGCGCGGCTCGGCGTGGCGCAGTCGACGCTCAGCCATGCCATCGGGCAGCTCGAGGCCCGCATGGGCCTGCGTCTCCTGACGCGGACGACGCGCAATGTTGCCATGACCGCGGCGGGCGAACGTCTGCTGCGCACCCTCGCGCCCCGCATGGCCGAGATCGAGGACGAGATCGCGGCGCTGACGGCCCTGCGCGAGAAGCCCTCGGGCTCCGTCCGCCTGACCCTTTCCGACCACGCGCTGGAAAGCGTCGTGTGGCCGAAGCTGAAGCCGGTCCTCGGCGCCTATCCGGATATCAGCGTGGAGTTTTCCCTCGACAGCAGCTTCCGCAACATCGTCGAGGAGGGCTTCGACGCCGGCGTGCGGCTGGGAGAGAGCGTCGAAAAGGACATGATCGCGGTCCGCATCGGCCCGGACTGGCGCCTCGTCGCCGTCGCCTCACCCGCCTATTTCGCCGCCAATGGCGTGCCCCGGCACCCGCAGGACCTGGTCCGGCACGTCTGCATCAACATGCGCCACGAGACGGCGGGCGGCCTCTATGCCTGGGAATTCGAGAAGGACGGCCAGGAACTGCGCGTGCGCGTCAACGGCCAGCTCACCTTCAACAATTCCTACGCCCAGATCGACGCAGCGCTGCAGGGCTACGGGATCGCCTATGTCCCGGAAGACATCGTGGAGCGGCACGTGGCAGCCGGCTCGCTGGTCCAGGCGCTCGACGACTGGTCGCCCTTCTTCGACGGCTATTTCCTGTACTACCCCAGCCGCCGCCAGAATCTTCCGGCGTTCAAGATCATCGTCGATGCGCTGCGGGCGCCGGCTGAAAGGGAGGGCCGCCGCCGGCGGACGTGATGCGCGGCCCCGGCGAGAGATGGGCGGCAGGCATTGTTGGCTGCCCCCTGCCTTATCCCTTCGCCTCGCGGGCGGCTGCCTGCGCGATGTCGACGAAGCGGAGCGGCGCCGGCGGCTTGCCGGCCAGGACCCAGCGGCCGACGGCGACCTGCCGGTAGGGCAGCGAGTCGTGCACGGTGTAGGTGCGGACGTTGCGCCAGTAGATGTCGAGGCCGAAGCGGTTCGCGGTGGAGCGCGCGCCGGTCGCCTCGTAGATGTCGCTCGTCGTGTCGAGCGCTGCTTCGGTCGCCACCGACTTCGCCTGGAAGGCAAGGATCGTCGCCTGCTCCCAGTCGGGGATCGACAGCGCCTCGCGCTGCGCCAGGACGCGGTCGAACGCCTCGCAGGCCTTGTCTGCGAGGGCGACGCCGGCGGCGATGCGTGACGACAGATGCCCGAACAGCCGCAGCCGGTGCGGATCGTCGGTGGCGCTGCCGCCGCGCCCGTCATGGCCGATGCGGCCGTTCTGGCGGATATACTCCGCCGCCGCCGTCAGGGCGCCCTCGGCGGTGCCGAGGATGACCTGCGCGAACATCAGCTGGCTGAACGTGGCGCGCAGCCCGTCCCAGTACTCGGCGTCGCCGCCGAAGCTGTCGAGGCCGGTCAGGACCTCGTCGTCGCCGACCCGGACATTGTCGAAGGTGACGCTGCCGCTGGCGGAAAGGCGCTGGCCGAGATTGTCCCAGTCGTCGTGATAGATGATGCCGGCGCGGTTGTTGGGGAACTGGGCGAGGATCATCCGCTCGCCCTCGTAATGGATGATCGTCAGCCAGTCGCAGTCGCGGGCGCCGGTGGTGAAGCGGCGGTGGCCGCTGACCCGCCAGCCCTTGCCGTCGCGGACGAAGGTGAAAGGGTCCTGCAGGCTTGTGGCGCGGCCGAGCAGCCAGCCTTCCTCGCCGACGCCGCGGACGACCTTCAGCCATTCCTCGCGGGTCGCCAGGATGTAGGTCCAGACGCCGTTGGAATAGTGGAAGGACAGGAGCTGGGCGATCGAGGCGTCGCCGCGCGCCACGATGCGGTTGAGCACCAGCGCCTGCGCCAGGCTGCCGCCGGCGCCGCCGAATTCCACCGGCACGGCGAAGCGCAGCAGGCCGGAGCGGCGCAGCAGCTCCACCTCGGCGAAGGCCGGCTGGTTGGCGCGGTCGCGTTCCGGCGCCGTGGCGAGGAGCTCGGCCGAGACATCGCCGGCGATGGCCTGCCAGCGGGCGAATTCGCGGTCGTCGACACCGGCATAGGGAATCGGCGGCGGCACGTTGACTGTCATCGGCGTGGCCTTCCTGTCAGGCGCGGAGGATGCGGCGGGCATTGCCGCCGGCGATGAGGCGAAGCTCTGCGTCGCCGAGACCGTCCTGCGACGCCGCCTCGCGCAGCCCCTCGCCGGTGAGCCTGTGCATGATCGGCCAGTCGGTGCCGGCGACGATGCGCTCTGCGCCGAAGAAATCGACGAGCAGCCGCACGATGGCGGGATCGTCGCCCATCGTGTCGAAATAGATGTTGGGACGGCGGCCGGCCTGGCGCGCCTCGCGGCCGTAGCGGCCGCCGCGCGCCGCCTGCACCACGGCGCCGAAGCCGAGCGTGGCGAAGATGAAATTGAGATCCGGAAAGGCGTCGAGGATGTCCGACTCCAGCACCGAGAGGAAGGCGACGCCGTTCATTAGGCCGCGGCCGTGCGAATTGCCGAGGCGGCCGGCGCCGGCGACGAGGATGTCGGCATTGGGCGCCGCCACCGGGTGGACGAAGATCGGCGCCTTGTAGCGCGCCGCCACTTCCAGCGTCGGCCGGACGCGCGGGTCGGCGAGGAAGAGGCCCTGGCGCGACGAGTCGATCACCAGCCCCGAGAGGTTCAGCTCGCCGAGCGCCCGCTCGGCCTGGCGAGCACCTTCGTCGCCGGAGAACGGATCGACGGTGCCGAACGCGGCGATGCGGCCGGGATGCGCCGCCACGAGGCCGGCGAGCCAGTCATTGGTGCGGTCGACGATGGCACCGTCGACATCTCCGACGGCGCCGAACAGCCCCTCCGTGGTGGTGCTCAGCACCGCCAGCGCCACGCCGCCTTCGTCGAGATCGGCGAGCAGCGCCTGCGGATCGAGGATGCGGCGCTCGATCTCCGGCCCGAGGCCGAGCCCCGGTCTTTTGCCGGGCCCCCAGTCCTTAGGCCAGAGGTGGGCATGGATGTCGACGATATCGATCGGATCGCTCATGGGGCTTCTGGCCTTTTGCGGGATGCGAGGGCGGCCGCGACCAGCCGCCGAGGCTGCGACGCGCGCCGGGTCGGAGGATCGAGGGGCGTTACGCCGGGACGAGGTGGATCGTGGCGCCGTTGCTGCCGATGCCGTCGGCGCCGATCGTGTGGTCGAGGACGCGCTTGTCGTAGATGACGAAGCTGTCCGGGGCGACGAGATCGATGGCCGGCAGATCGGCGATGACCTGCTTCTGGAAATCGGTGAAGAGCGCCTTGCGCTTCTCCGGATCGACCTCGACGGCGGCAGCCTCGAGCAGGCTGTCGGCCTCCGGACTGTCGTAATGGGCGCCGTTGGAGAACGGCAGGCCGATCTTGAAGTTCTTCGACCAGTAGAGGCGCTGCACGCCGACGGTCGGATCGAACAGGTTGCTCATGCCCTCGATGGCGAGGTCGAAGTCGCGGTCGGTGTAGACCCGCTTCACCGCCGCGGCATAGTCCTGCGACCGCAGCGTCGCGTCGATGCCGATGCGCTGCAGCTGCTGCACGATGTACTCGCCGGTCTGCCGCGTCGGCAGCGCCGGCGACTGCAGGTCGACGATCAGCTTGAAGCGCTTGCCGTCGGCGCCGCGCGGATAGCCGGCCTCGTCGAGCAGCGCCTCCGCCTGCTTGGTGTCGAAGGCATAGGTGGGCAGGTTCGGCTCGAAGAAGCGCGTCAGGTTGGGGCTGATGGGGCCGTAGAGCGGCTTGGCGTAGCCGCTATAGACGGTCTCGGCGATGACGTTGCGGTCGATGGCATGGGCGATCGCCTGCCGCACCTTGAGGTTGCTCAGGTACGGATTGTCGAGGTTGAACTCGGCCCGGCTGACGCCGTTCTGGTAGCCGAAGCCGCGCGTCTCGAAGCCGAAGCGCGGATCCTGCTGCAGGCGGGCGATCTCCGTCAGCGGCACCACGGCGGTCGAGATCTGCACCTCGCCGGTCTCCAGCGCCGCGACGGCGGCCGAGGCATCGCCGATAAAGCGGAAGATGATCTTGTCGAGATAGGGCTTCGGCTGGTCCCAGTAGTCGGGATTGCGGCTGACGATGATGTGGCTGCCGCGCACCCATTCCTGGAAGACGAACGGGCCTGTGCCGACCGGCGCCGCGGTATGCGGGTTCTCGGCCGGATTGCTGCCCTCGTAGAGGTGCTTCGGCACGATCGGCGATTCCGATGCCGCCAGCGCCGAGATCAGGAACGGCGCCGGCTTGCTCAGCACCAGCTCGACCTCGTGCGGGCCGAGCACCTTCGCCTCCTCCACCGAGGAGAAGGTCGCCTTGCCGCGCGGATGGAATTCCTTGAGGGCGAGGATCGAGTAGGCGACGTCGTCCGCCGTGAAGGGCTGGCCGTCATGCCACTTCACTCCCTCGCGCAGCTTGAAGCGGTAGCTGAGCCCGTCCGGCGCGACGGTCCATTCGGTGGCGAGCTGCGGCTGCGGGTTGAAGTCGAGATCGTAGGTGAGCAGGCCTTCCGTCATCTTGCCGCTGACATAGACCGCCTGCCCGGACGTATGGGCGATCAGCACCAGCACCGGCGGCTCGTTGCCGATATTGATGGTGACGGTGCCGCCCTTCACCGGCTCTTCTGCCGATTCTCTTGCCTGTTCCTGGGCGAAGGCGAAACGCGGCAGCGCCGCGGCGGCGGCGAAGGCCGCGCCCGACATCAGCAGGCCGCGGCGGCTTAGGCCGGCCAGGGTGACCCAACGGACGCCGGTCCGATCGAAGGCGGCCGGATTGCGGATTGTCATTGCGATGCTCCCGTCACCGGGCGGCGGCGCCTGTCGCCTTCCGGACGCCCTGTCCGGCTCCCGTTCTATAGTTGATTGTATCGATAGACTATATCGATTATCAACAGGCAATTGCGTGAGGCAGACGGAGGCGAAGACATGTCCACACAGGCATCGGCGGTTCGCGTGGCGCGGGATGCGGCCGCAGCGGCGGCGGGCGGCGCCGTGAAGCTGACGCGCGAGGAGATCCTCGCCGGGCTGCCCGCCATCGCCGCCGAGATCGCCAGGGATGCCGTGAAGCGCGAGCTGGCGCGCGAGATGCCCTACGACATCTTCCGCATGCTGAAGACGACCGGCCTCACCTGGCTGCGCGTGCCGAAGTCGCTCGGCGGTCCGGGCGGCAGCCTGTCCGACCAGATCGAGGTGACGATGGCGCTGGCGGCGGCCGACTCCAACGTGGCGCATGCGCTGCGCACGCATTTCGGCTTCGTCGAGGGTCTCGCCATCGATCCGGACGCGGAGACGAGCCGCAAATGGGCGCCGGAGGTGCTGCGCGGCAAGCTGTTCGGCGGCGCCTTTATGGAGATCGGCACGCCGCGGCCGAACATGATCCGCACCCGCCTCGTCCGGAACGGCGACCGCTACGTCATGACCGGGCAGAAATATTACGCCACCGGCTCCATCTTCGCCGACTACGCCAATTTCATCGGCGTCGACGAAGAGGATCAGCCGGTCAGCGTCCTGATCCCGGTTGGCCGCAAGGGCGTCCATATCCCCGACGACTGGGACGGCATCGGCCAGCGCATGACGGCCAGCGGCAGCGTCGACCTCGACGCGGTCGAGATCTTCCCAGAGGAAATATCGCGCGGTGGCGGCGATGCGTTCCGGCGCCGTCACAACGCGACGCGGGCGCAGCTTCACCTCGCCGCCTGCGTCGCCGGCATCGCCCGCACCGTCCTTGCCGACGCGATAAGCTACACGACGAGGCAGGCGCGCTCGGCCAAGCACAGCGCCTCGGAGACGGCCCGCGGCGACCATTTCGTCCAGGCGGTGGTGGGCGACATCGCCGCCGCCACGCATGTCATCGACGCGGCGATCGCCGACACCGCCCGGCTCCTCGACCATACGGCCGACGGCCTCGTCGGCGGCGCGGCCGACAACGACGACAGGCTGATGCGCGCGGCGCTCGCCAATGCCAAGACGCAGGTCGTGGTCGGGCGCCTCGCCATCGCCGCGGCGGAACAGCTCTTCGACACCGGCGGCGGCTCGGCGACCTCCCGCAAGCTCGCCCTCGACCGCCACTGGCGCAACATCCGCACCATCCTCAACCACAACCCGCTGGCGCTGAAACGCCGGGTCGTCGGCGATTATCTCCTCAACGGCGCCCGCGCCGATTTCGACGAGGGCCGCGTCTTCTGAACCGCGCAGGACGGCCGGCAATACTTTCCCGAGCGCATATTCCGCTACGAATGAGACTAATTCAACTTACGCCAAACGATCCAGTTCAGGCTACAGGCAGCATGAATACATAAGTTGCGATTGCGTCGCAATCTCACTTCCTCTACCATCAGCTCGAGGAGACCATGCCAGGGGCTCGATGGTGGATCATGAGCGACAACGTCCAAACTGACCGGAGCGGGGCTGCGGCAGCCGTCGATCTCACCGGCGTTCCGGAGACGATGCTCTTCACGCTGCACAACCGCGCCTGCGAAGCGCGGCGCAAGGATACGTTCCTTCCCGATCCCGATTGCGTGCGCATCTACGATTCTATCGCCTATGACTTCACGCGCAGTTTCGGCAAGCCGGACACCTCACACCCGATGCGGTCCCGCATCTTCGACGATGCAGTGCGGCCATGGATGGCGGCCCATCCCGGCGGCGTCGTCGTCGAACTCGCCGCCGGCCTGGAGACGCAGTTCCAGCGCTGCGACGACGGCCGCGTGCACTGGCTCTGCGCCGACCTGCCCGAGGGTATCGCCGTGCGCCAGCGCTTCCTGCCGCCGTCGCAGCGCTGCCGCTACATCGAGAGCAGCGCGCTGGACTTCGCCTGGTTCGACCAGGTCGACCCGGCGCGCGGCGTGTTCGTAACGGCGCAGGGCCTCCTGATGTATTTCACGCAGGAGGATGTCCGCCGGCTTGTCGTGGCTCTCGCCGAGCGCTTTCCCGGCGTGGAGATGATGTTCGACACAATTCCGCGCTGGTTCTCAAGAAAGACTGTGAAAGGCTACAGCAGAACCCGCCACTACAAGACGCCCCCGATGCCCTGGGGCATCGGCCGCAGCGAGATCGCGCCGCTGCTGCGCAGCTGGACCCCGCGCATCGCTTCGGTGACGACGCAGCCCTACGGCTTCGCCCGCGGCCCGGGCCGCGCCCTCATGTGGCTCTGCCGCCTGCCGACGCCCTTCCGCAATCTCTCGCCGGCCATCGTGCATCTGACGACGCACGGCGAGCGCCGCTAAGCCAGGCGCCCACGCCAGGGCCGCCTTCCCCTACGGAATTCCTATGCCGGGCGCCGCCGGTCCCCCTCGCCCGGCAACGCGCTTCCGCATCATTTTCCGTGCCGAAAGCGGCCCCGTCCCGGCGGCCGGTTGAGCGTTCATGGTCGACAGTCTGCTGCTGATCCTGGCGATCGGGCTCTTCGCCGTCGCTGCCGTCTACGTCATCGCCGCCGAGCGCTTCTGAGGAGATGGCGATGACACTCGACTACGTGCTCGGCGGCATCGTCACCGCCTTCCTGCTCGCCTATCTCGCCTACGCGCTGGTGCGCCCGGAGCGCTTCTAGGAGATCCCGGATGACCATCCTCGGCTGGGCGCAGATCCTTCTCTTCTGCGTCCTCGTCCTCCTCACCGTCCGCCCGCTCGGCGCCTTCATGACGCGGGTCTTCGCCGGCGAGGCGACCTTCCTGTCGCCGGCGTTCGGCTGGCTGGAGCGCGGCTTCTACCGCCTCGCCGGCGTGCGCCCCGACAGCGAGCAGCACTGGACCGGCTACGCCCTGTCGATGCTGCTCTTCAACTTCGTCGGCTTCCTCTTCCTCTACCTGCTGCAGCGCCTCCAGGGCGGCCTGCCGCTCAACCCGCAGGGGTTCGGCGGCGTCGAGCCGTTCCTCGCCTTCAACACCGCCGTCAGCTTCGTCACCAACACCAACTGGCAGAACTATGGTGGCGAGACCACCATGAGCCATCTGACGCAGATGCTCGGCCTGGCGGTGCAGAACTTCGTTTCCGCCGCCACCGGCATGGCGCTGGCGATGGCATTGGTGCGCGGCTTCGCCCGCCGCTCGGCGCAGTCGGTCGGCAATTTCTGGACCGACGTGACGCGCGCCACGCTCTACGTGCTGCTGCCGCTGGCGATCATCGTCGCGCTGGTGCTGGTCTGGCGGGGCGTGCCGCAGACGCTCGGCCCGTCGGTCACCGCCACGACGCTGGAAGGGGCGCAGCAGGTCATCGCCGTCGGGCCGGTCGCCTCGCAGGAGGCGATCAAGATGCTCGGCACCAATGGCGGCGGCTTCTTCAACGCCAACTCGGCGCACCCGTTCGAGAACCCGACGCCACTCTCCAACATGATCGAGATGTGGGCGATCTTCGCCATCGGCGCCGCCTTCACCAATGTCTTCGGCCGCATGGTCGGCAACCAGCGCCAGGGCTGGGCGATCTTCGCCGCCATGGGCATCCTGTTCCTCGCCGGCACGCTCGCCTGCTACTGGGCCGAGGCCGCCGGCAATCCCGTCCTGACGGCGCTCGGCGTCGATCCCTCCTTCGGCAACATGGAGGGCAAGGAAGTCCGCTTCGGCACCGTCGCCTCGGCGCTGTTCGCGGTCGTCACCACCGCCGCCTCATGCGGTGCCGTCAATGCCATGCATGACAGCTTCACGGCGCTCGGCGGCATGATCCCGCTGATCAACATGGAGCTCGGCGAGGTGATCGTCGGCGGCGTCGGCGCCGGCCTCTACGGCATGCTGCTCTTCGCCATCGTCGCGGTCTTCGTCGCCGGCCTGATGGTCGGCCGCACGCCGGAATATCTCGGCAAGAAGATCGAGGCGCGCGACGTCAAGATGACGATGCTCGCCCTCCTGGTGCTGCCGCTCTTCATGCTGGCGCTGACGGCTCTGGCGGTGGTGCTGCCGACCGGCACGGCGAGCATGCTCAATCCCGGCCCGCACGGCTTCTCCGAGGTGCTCTACGCCTTCACCTCGGGCGTCGCCAATAACGGTTCGGCCTTCGGCGGCCTCACCGGCAACACGCCCTTCTACAACACCGCCCTCGGCATCGCGATGTTCGCCGGCCGCTTCCTGCTCATCGTGCCGATGCTCGCCGTCGCCGGCTCGCTGGTCGGCAAGCGCAGCGCGCCGCGCTCGCCGGGCACCTTCCCCACCGATGGCGGCCTGTTCGTCGGCCTCCTCGTCGGCGTCGTGCTGATCGTCGGCGGCCTCACCTTCCTTCCGGCGATCGCCCTCGGCCCGGTCGCCGAGCACTTCGCGACCGTCGCCGCTCCTCACTGATCGGACATCGTCATGACCAGCACCCGCTCCCGCAGCGCGATGTTCGACGCCGGTATCATGGTGCCAGCCATCGGCGGCGCCTTCCGCAAGCTCCACCCGCGCAGCATGGTGCGCAACCCGGTGATGTTCGTCGTCGAGGTGGTGGCGGCGCTCGTCACCGTCCTCTTCCTCCGCGATGTCGTCACCGGCGGCACCGATATCGGCTTCTCGCTGCAGCTCATCGTCTGGCTGTGGTTCACCGTGCTCTTCGCCAATTTCGCCGAGGCGGTGGCGGAAGGCCGCGGCAAGGCGCAGGCGGCGGCGCTGCGGCGCGTCCGGACCGATACCATGGCGAAGCTTATCGTCGATCCGAAGACGGAGCTGACCGTGCCGACGCCTGCCACCGAGCTTGAGGTGGGCCAGGTCGTGCTCGTCGAGGCCGGCGACCTCATCCCGTCGGACGGCGAGGTCGTCGAGGGCATCGCCTCGGTCAACGAGGCGGCGATCACCGGCGAGTCCGCCCCGGTGATCCGCGAGTCCGGCGGCGACCGCTCGGCCGTCACCGGCGGCACGCAGGTCATCTCCGACTGGATCAAGGTGCGCATCACCGCCGCGCAGGGCTCGACCTTCCTCGACCGCATGATCGGCCTCGTCGAAGGCGCGTCGCGGCAGAAGACGCCGAACGAGATCGCCCTCAACATCCTCCTTGCCGGCATGACGCTGATCTTCGTCTTCGCCGTCGCCTCGATCCCCAGCTTCGCCGCCTATGCCGGCGGCGCGATCCCGGTGCTGGTGCTGGTCGCCCTGTTCGTGACGCTGATCCCGACCACCATCGGCGCCCTCCTCTCGGCCATCGGCATCGCCGGCATGGACCGCCTGGTGCGCTTCAACGTGCTGGCGATGTCCGGCCGCGCCGTCGAGGCGGCCGGCGACGTCGACACGCTGCTCCTCGACAAGACCGGCACGATCACGCTCGGCAACCGCCTCGCCACCGCGTTCCTGCCGGTGCCGGGCGTCAGCGAGCGCGAGCTTGCCGAGGCGGCGCAGCTCGCCTCGCTGCCCGACGAGACGCCGGAGGGCCGCTCGATCGTCGTCCTCGCCAAGGAGAAGCACGACATTCGCGGCCGCGACATGAATGCGCTGAAGGCGAGCTTCGTGCCGTTCACCGCGCAGACGCGCATGAGCGGCGTCGACGTCGACGGCCACCGCATCCGCAAGGGCGCCGTCGACGCCGTGCTGGCGCATGTCCGCCAGCTTTCCGGCAACCCGGGCCTCAAGGCGCCGCGCGAACTGGAGCTCGCCACCGAGACGGTGGCGAAAAGCGGCGGCACGCCGCTGGCCGTCGCCTGTGACGACCGGCTGCTCGGCATCGTCCATCTCAAGGACGTGGTGAAGGGCGGCATCCGCGAGCGCTTCGCCGAGCTTCGCTCGATGGGCATCCGCACCGTCATGATCACCGGCGACAACGCCCTCACCGCCGCCGCCATCGCCGCCGAGGCCGGCGTCGACGATTTCCTCGCCCAGGCGACGCCGGAAGCCAAGCTGAAGCTGATCCGCGACGAGCAGGCGAAGGGCAAGCTGGTCGCCATGTGCGGCGACGGCACCAACGACGCCCCTGCCCTCGCCCAGGCCGACGTCGGCGTCGCCATGAATACCGGCACGGTCGCGGCGCGCGAGGCCGGCAACATGGTCGACCTCGACAGCGACCCGACCAAGCTCATCGAGATCGTCGCCATCGGCAAGCAGCTGCTGATGACCCGCGGCGCCCTCACCACCTTCTCGATCGCCAACGACGTGGCGAAGTATTTCGCCATCATCCCGGCAATGTTCTTCGCGCTCTACCCGCAGCTCGGGGCGCTCAACGTCATGGGCCTGGCCAGCCCGCAGAGCGCCATCCTGTCGGCGATCATCTTCAACGCCCTCGTCATCGTGGCGCTGATCCCGCTGGCGCTCCGCGGCGTCGGCTATCGGGCAATCGGCGCGGCGCCGCTGCTGCGCCGCAACCTCCTCGTCTACGGCCTCGGCGGCATCATCGTGCCCTTCGCCGGCATCAAGCTGATCGACCTCCTCGTCTCCGCCATCGGCCTCGCCTAGGACACCGCCATGCTCGCCCAGATACGCGCCGCCCTCGTTCTCTTCGTCTTCCTCACCGTCCTCACCGGACTCGCCTACCCCTATGCCATCACCGGCATCGCCCAGGCCGTCTTCCCGCACCAGGCCGACGGATCGCTGGTCGAACGGAACGGCGTCGTGGTCGGCTCCGAGCTGATCGGCCAGGCCTTCGCCGGCGCCGGCTACTTCCACGGCCGCCCCTCGGCGGCCGGCAAGGGCTACGACGCCAGCGCCTCCAGCGGCTCCAACCTCGGCCCGGCCAACCCGGCGCTGGCCGAGCGCGTCACCACCGACATCGCGGCGCTGCGCGCCGGCGACGTGCCGCAGGGCGCCATCCCGGCCGACCTCGTCACCACCTCCGGCAGCGGCCTCGACCCGCATATCTCGCCGGACGCCGCGGCGGTGCAGGTGGCGCGGGTGGCACGCGAACGCGGTGTGGCAGAAGACCGCGTGCGGGCGCTGGTCGCCGCCGCCACGCAAGGCCGCACGCTGGGCATCCTCGGCGAGCCGCGCGTCAACGTGCTGAAGCTCAACCTGTCGTTGGACGCGCCGTAGGGTGGGCAACGCAGCGCGTTGCCCACGCGGTCGTGCGGCGGTGGGTATCGTCCGCGTGGGCAGCGCCTACGGCGCATGCCGTACGGGCTCCTCGCGCCATCGCTCCAGCTGCGTCATGCCCGGGCTTGACCCGGGCATCCACGCGAACACCGATGATGCAGGACAGAATGCCTCGCCGGCGGCGTTCTTTCCGGCACAAACCATGTTCGCGTGGATGGCAAGCCCCGGCCATGACGCCGGTGGAAGTGGTCATGCGACGGTGGGTCTTTGACCGCGTGGGCAAACGCCTGCGGCGCTTGCCCACCCTACAAGGGCGCGATCGGCCTAGAATGAGCGCATGAGCGTCGACACCGAACCCGGGCGGCCGTCGCCGGAAGCGCTGCTGGCGGCGCAGGAATCCGGCCGCGGCCGGTTGAAGATCTTTCTCGGCGCCGCGCCGGGCGTCGGCAAGACCTACGAGATGCTGACCGCCGCCCGCGCCCGCAGGCGCGACGGCGTCGATGTCGTGGTCGGCATCGTCGAGACGCATGGCCGGACCGAGACCGCGGCGCTGCTGGAAGGCCTCGAGATGATCCCGCGCCGGGTCATCGACTACAATGGCCGCACCCTCGACGAGATGGACCTCGACGCCATCCTGGCGCGCCACCCGCAGCTCGTGCTGGTCGACGAGCTGGCCCATACCAACGCCCCCGGCAGCCGTCATCCGAAGCGTCATCTCGACGTCGCGGAAATCCTCGACGCCGGCATCGATGTCTTTACGACGCTCAACGTCCAGCATGTCGAGAGCCTCAACGACGTCGTTGCGCAGATCACCCGCATCCGCGTCCGCGAGACGGTGCCGGATTCCATCCTCGACCGCGCCGACGACATCGAGGTCATCGACCTGTCGCCGGCCGACCTCATCCAGCGGCTCAACGAGGGCAAGGTCTATGTCCCGCACCAGGCCGAGCGGGCGCTGAAGCATTATTTCTCGCCCGGCAACCTGACGGCGCTGCGCGAGCTTGCCCTTCGCCGCGCCGCCGACCGGGTCGACGAACAGCTCCTGGCGCATATGCGGGCGCATGCCATCGCCGGGCCGTGGCCGGCCGGCGAGCGCATTCTCGCCTGCATCAGCGAGGACCCGCGGTCGCCGGCGCTGCTGCGTTACGCCAAGCGCCTAGCCGACCGCCTGCACGCGCCATGGACAGCGGTCCATGTCGAGAGCGCCCGCAGCCATCGCCTCAGCGAAGCCGAGCGCGACCGCGTCGCCGAGGCGCTGCGGCTCGCCGAGCAGCTTGGCGGCGAAGCGCTGACAATTCCCGGCAGCGGCCGCATCGCCGACGATCTGCTCGCCCATGCGCGCGCCAACAATGTCACGCAGATCGTCATCGGCAAGTCGAACCGGCCGCGCTGGTTCGAGCTCGTCAATGGTTCGGTGGTGCACGAGCTGATCCGTGGCGCCGGCGCCATCAGCATCCACGTCATGGCCGGGCGCGAGGCCGAGGCGGCGCCGCAGCCGCCGCCGGTCGACCTCGCCTCGGCGCTGCGCCGGTTCGATGCGAGGTCCGCGCTGATCGCCGCCGGCGCCGTCGCGGCGGCGCTGGCGATCTCCTATTTCGCCTATCCCTTCATCGGCATCGAGTCGGTTGACCTCATCTTCCTGCTCGCCATCGTCGGCGTCGCCAGCACGCTCGGGCTTGTCGCCTCGCTGGCCGCCAGCGTACTCGCCTCGGTCGGCTACGACTATTTCTTCCTGCCGCCGCTCTACACCTTCACGGTGACGGACCCGATCAACCTGTCGGCGCTGGCCTTCTTCCTGATCGTCGCCGTCATCGTCTCCAACCTCGCGGCGCGCATGCGCATCCAGATCACCACGGCGCGCAGCCGGGCGCGCACCACCGAGGCGCTCTACGCCTTCAGCCGTAAGCTGGCGGCGATCGTCACGCTCGACGACCTCCTGTGGGCCGCCGCCTACCAGATCGCCGCCGCCATCCGGGTCGACGTCGTCCTCCTCCTGCCCGACGACGGGCGGCTGACGGTGCGGGTCGGCTATCCGCCGGAGGACGAGATCGACGATGGCGATATCGGCGCCGCCAAATGGGCCTTCGAGACCAACCAGCCGGCCGGCCATGGCTCGGCGACGCTGACCGGCGCCAAACGCCTGTTCCTGCCGCTGCGCACCGGCAGCGGCCCGGTCGGCGTCGTCGGCATCAGCCGCCGGCCCGGCAGCTTCCGCCTGACGCCGGACGAGAAGCGGCTGATCGATGCGCTGATGGACCAGACCGCCGTCGCCATCACCCGTATCAGCCTTGCCGCCGAGATGGACAGGACGCGCCTGGAGGCCGAGAGCGAACGCCTTCGCTCAGCCCTCCTCACCTCGCTGTCGCACGACCTCAAGACGCCGCTCGCCTCGATCATCGGCGCCGCCGGGGAACTGCGGCGCGACGGCACCTACGATCCGGCGACGCGGGCCGAGCTGGCCGGCACAATCGAGAGCGAGGCGGAGCGGCTCAACCGCTTCGTCGCCAATCTCCTCGACATGACGCGCCTCGAATCGGGACCGATCGCCCTGCACCTCGAAGCCGCCGATATCGGCGAGATCGTCGGTACCGCCGTCGGCCGCAGCGAGCGCCAGCTCGCCGGGCACAAGGTCGCCATCGACATTGCGTCCGGCCTGCCGCTGCTGCGGCTCGATGCCGTGCTGTTCGAGCAGGTGCTGGTGAACCTCCTCGACAACGCGGCGAGATATGCGCCGCGCGGTACCACTGTGACGATCGCCGCCCGCCAGAGCGGCGACGCGCTGATCGTGACGGTGGCGGACGAGGGTCCGGGCATCCCGGCCGCCGACCTGCCGCATGTCTTCGAGAAATTCTACCGCGCCGGCGGCCAAGACGGGGGTCATGACGGCCGACCGGCCGGCACCGGGCTCGGCCTCTCCATCTGCCGCGGCTTCGTCGCGGCGATGGGCGGCACCATCACCGCCGCCAACCGCGATGCCGGCCCGGGCACCGTCTTCACCATCGCCTTTCCGGCCGCCGTCTTTGCCGCCGCCGTTCCGCCGGAGGCTTTCGGATGAGCAACGACGGCGTGCCGATCCTGGTGGTCGACGACGAGGCGGCGATCCGTCGGCTGCTGCGTACCAGCCTGTCGGCACAGGGCTTCGCTGTGAGCGAGGTGGCGACCGGCGCCGAGGGCCTTGCCGCCGTGCGGCGCGACAGGCCGGACCTCGTGGTGCTCGACCTCGGCCTGCCGGACATGGACGGGCTGGAGGTGATCCGCAAGCTGCGCGCCGCGCAGGACCGTGTGCCGATCATCGTCCTGTCGAGCCGCGACGACGAGACCGGCAAGGTGCAGGCGCTGGAAGAAGGGGCCGACGACTACGTCACCAAGCCGTTCGGCATCGGCGAGCTGGTGGCGCGCATGCGCACCGCCCTCCGCCACCGCTTCCACGAGCAGGGCGCCGAGCCGGTGTTCAGCAACGGCCCGCTGACCGTCGACCTGACGCGCCGCAAGGTCATGCTGGGTGACGCCGAGGTGAAGCTGTCGCCGAAGGAATACGACATCCTGCGGCTGCTGGTGATCCATGCCGGCAAGGTTCTGACGCACCGCTTCCTGATGAACGCGGTATGGGGCGCCGCCGGCGACGTGCAATACCTGCGCATCTATGTGCGCCAGCTGCGGCAGAAGCTGGAGCGCGAGCCGGAGCGGCCGGCGCTGATCCTGACCGAAACCGGCGTCGGCTACCGCCTCAGCGATTCCGCCCCCGGTGAGCTGCCAAGGCCGGGAGGCTGACCGGCAATCACGCCCGATTGCCGAAGCTGCGAGGCGCACCGCACCGGTCCGGCTTGCTCGCGCGGCCCTTCTCCTCGCAATCATCGTTGCAGATGCGCAACGCTCCTGTGGGAAAAGTATTGCGGCGCACAAACATCGGCCGTTTTCGCCGAAAGTACGCCAACGCTCGGGCGGCCAATGAAATCAAACACTAACCTAAGAAGAGACCACAACATCCGGCATTGCAGGATGGAAATTGTCTAAATCATTGCCATTGCGAGGGATTTCCCAATCCATTAGGGCACTTTTGTCCGCCTCTTGTCGGGGGCGCGTTGTCGTTTCTGCTGCTGTGGTTCGCGTGGACAGGCTGAAACTCCGCAAACTGATCGGTGCTTTCGTCAAGGTGCGGCCGCGTCTCGAAGCGGTGGCGCAGGCGCGCACCGGTTGCCGGGCGACGGCAGAAGATCTGATCCAGGACGCGTGGCTGAAGCTGGAAAGGACACAGTTCGACGGCGAGGTCGAGAATCCCGGCGGCTTCATCACCCAGGTCGCGAACACAACGGTCGCGGGGCATCTGCGCAAGGAGCGCCGTCGCGCCGAGATCGACGCGGAAGTGTGTGAGCTGCTGTGGGACGACGTTGACGAAACATCGCCCGAGCGGGTGCTGATCGGCCGCGAAAACCTGCGCTCCGTGTGCGCGGCGCTCAATGAGCTGCCGCCGAAGACGCAACGCATCTTCCTGATGAACCGCGTCGAGCAGATTCCGCATCGCCGGATCGCCGAAACGCTCGGCATCAGCGATGAGGCAGTCTATTACCATATCCGTCGCGCACTGGAGCGGCTGGCCGACCTTCGCGACCAGCTGGCCGACTGATTTTTTCAGAGATCTCTTTAGGCAAAGGGCGCTCTCACGCGTCTATAAGGTAGAAGCACTTGAGTTTTGAGTGCGTCTGCCGATCGAACCCGTATTGCGCCGAGTGCATGGACGAGCCCGATAAACGCCCTGACGTAGATCGCCGGATCGCCCTCGATGCGCGTGACTGGATCGTGCGGCTGACCTCCGGCAATGTCAGCGACGTGGATCTCCAGCGCTTCAAGGCGTGGCGTGACCGCTCGCCGGAGCACAAGCAGGCTTTCGAGCACGAGAGGGTGTTCTGGCAACAACTGCAGGTCTTCGACGGCAGGTCGGACGGCATGCCGCCCTTTCGTCCGCCCCGGCGTCACCCGCAGCACGGTCTTATGAGCCGGCGCAACTTTCTGATCGGCGGTGGCGCGGCCGCCGCTGCCGCGGCCGCCGTGGTCGCCCTGCCGCGCCTGCAATTGCTGTGGAATGCCGATTTTATGACCGCCGTGGGCGAGCAGGCCGAGATCGCACTTCCCGACGGTTCGGTCGCCACGCTCAACACCGACACGGCGATCGCCGTGGACTTCACGCCTCAGCTTCGCCTCGTCACCTTGCTGAAGGGGGAGGCTGAGTTCAAGGTTCACCCCGATCTGTCCTCTCTGTTCCGGGTCGCCGCGCTGCGCGGCAACAGCGATGCGCTCGGCACCACGTTCTCGGTCCGGGCGATTGAAGGCGTGGCGACGATCACGGTGCAGGAAGGCCATGTACGCGTGGCGGGGCCGGTCGCGCCGACCGATCTCGACGAGGCGGCGGCCGGCAGGGTCGAGCTCGTCGACAGCGAACAGACGAGCTATGTCGCTGGCGAGCGGCCATCGCCGGCTTCGGCCGTCGACACCGAAATCGCGATGGCGTGGCGCAACGGCCGGGTGATTTTCGAGAGGCGGCCGTTCTCGGCCGCAATCGCCGAACTGGGCCGCTATCTGCCCGAGCGCATCGTCCTCGGGCCGGGCATAAGGCCCAATGTGCCGGTCAGCGCGATCTTCTCGACCAGAGAGGCGTTCGACGCCGTGCGGGCACTGGCGAAGACGCAGGGCCTTGTGGTGCGCCGGATTCCCGGCCTGATGATCTTCATCACCTGACGGCCGACGATTTTTTCAAGAAAGTTGCGATTCCGTCTTTAGGCAGAACGCCCTCTCACGCGTCAATGTAGTGAAGGGGCCAGGCAAAGCACTACCCACGCCCTTCGATTGGTGGCTCGTACGGCCGTTTCCCAGAGAGGGCAGGGTTTCGATGAACGATAGTGCTGCACCCAACATTTCCCGGCGGGCACACCGCCGGCCGTTGACGACGCTGATGATGAGCACGGCGCTTTGCCTCGGCGCATTCCCGGCTGTCCTGCCCCTCCCTCAAGCGGCCGCACAGGCGGCCCGCACACATAGCTTCAACATTCCGAGCCAGCCGCTGAGCAGCGCCCTGCGCTCCCTCGCCAACCAGGCCGGCGTTCAGATCGCTTATCAATCCTCGATCGCAGCCGGCACCACGGCTCCGGCAGTCACCGGCACCATGTCGACCGAGCAGGCGCTGGCGCAACTCCTCTCCGGCACCGCTCTTCGCTACAGTTTCACCAACGCCAACACCGTAACCATCCTCGCCGCGACCGGATCAGCCGCAGCAGGAAGCATCAGTGCCGATGGTTCGGTGGTGCTTGAGACGATCACGGTCGAAGGCCGGAACGCCAATCCTAACTCGACGATGGTGCCGATGGAGCCCTATGCGGGTGGCCAAGTGGCCGTCGGCGGGCAGCTCGGGATGCTCGGCAACCGGAACGTGATGGACACGCCGTTCTCGCAGACCAACTACACGAACAAGACGATTCAAGATCGGCAGGCGCAGACCATTCAGGATATTCTGTCGAACGATCCGTCCATACTGACGAAGCAGAACAGCGCCAACGATGAAGATTCCTCACTTACCATTCGGGGCTTCTCGACCGGCCTGTCATCCGGTTTCGGTGGTCTGAATGGGTTGGCCGGCATATCTCCGTTGCGTTCGCCGGACATGGACTACATCGAGCGCGTCGAGGTGCTCAGGGGGCCGAGCGCTCTGCTGAACGGCATGGCGGCATCCGGGGCGGGCGGTGTCGGCGGCTCGTACAACCTCGTCACCAAGCAGGCCGGCGACGAACCGCTGACCGAATTCACCGCCGGCTACACGTCGCGCTCGCAGCTGGGCGCGCATGTGGATTTCGGCCGCCGCTTCGGCGCCGACAAGCAGTTCGGCATTCGCTTCAACAGCGCATTCCGCCAGGGCGATACGCCGGTGGACCCGATCTCCGCAGAAGTGGGATCGGGGGCGCTCAATCTGGATTATCGCGGCGAGCGCGTCCGCGTATCGGCCGATATCTTTCATCAGTGGGATGAAGCGAGCCCGCAAATATTGCAGCAGCTCAGCGCCAGCGGTGCCCGCGGCGGCGTCGCCTTCATTCCGGAAGCTCCCGACGCCGGAACCAGCCTCCATCCCACATGGAGCGAACAGCACAGCAGATTGATCGGGGCGATGATACGCGGCGAGGCCGACCTTACCGACAATGTCACGGCCTATGCCGCCATCGGCAGGCAGAGCCTCGATCTCACGCTGATAGGTCCGAGCCAGCCGACGCTGCGCGATATCGACGGAACTTTCGGGTGGAACAGCGCCGAGTACTCGAACCTTGCCTATGACGTGCTGTCCATGCAGGGCGGCTTGAGGGCGAGGGCGACGACCGGGCCGGTGGACCATGCCCTCAGCCTCAACCTTGCGCAGTCCTGGATGGAGAATGGATCGGCGGAAACGCAGGTCCGACCTTATACCTGGACCACGAACATCTATAATCCGATATTCGGCCCCGCTCCGTTCCTCGCTGATCCTGGCGATCCGAGGAAAACAAGCGAAACCCGCGTTTCGAGCATCGGTATCGCCGACACCTTGTCGATCTTCGACGAACGGCTTCAATTCACCGCAGGCATCCGCTACCAGGAAGTGGAATCCAGCAATTTCGACACGACGACCGGCGCCACAACCTCCAGCTATGAGGGCAGAGCCTGGACGCCGGCGCTAGGGTTGGTCGTCAAGCCATGGGAGAACGTCTCCCTCTACGCCAGCTATATAGAAAATCTGCAGCGGGGAACCATCGTCGGCAGCGGGTACGCCAATGCCGGCGAAGTATTTCCACCCTATGTCAGCAAGCAGTACGAAGCGGGCGTCAAGGTCGATTGGGGTACTGTGACGACGACGCTGGCGGCGTTCCAGATCGCCCAGCCCAACACGATCGCCGTTGACGACCCCATCGACCCCGTCAACAACCCTCAGACCCTGGCCCTTGACGGCGAACAGCGCAATCGCGGTATCGAACTGAACGCCTATGGCGAGCTCATGCCCGGCTTTCGCCTGATGGGCGGCATCACCCTGCTCGACGCCCGCCTGACGAAGACCGAGGGCGGTCTGCATGACGGCAACAGGGCGGACGGCTCGCCGATCGTGCGGACCGTTGTCGGCGCCGAATGGGATACGCCGTTCGTGCAAGGCCTGACGCTGACCGGCCGCGTCACCTATACCGGCGATCAGTTGGCCAGCAGCACCAGAGACGACTTGAAGATACCGTCATGGACGGTCGTCGATCTCGGCGCCCGCTATGTCTTCAACTCGCCGTGGAACGACAAGCCGATCACGGTCCGCTTCAATGTCGATAACGTTTTCGATCAGGACTATTGGTCGGGCACGAACACGCGGTATATCCAGCTCGGTGCGCCGCGCACATTCCGTCTATCGACCTCATTTCAGTTCTGACGGCAGTGACTTTCTCAAACGTCACCTTGCGGGCGAACTGGCTAGACGCTCGACGGCCGCCTCTCCACTTCTCCGGCGCCGCGCTGATCCCCAGTGCGGCGCACGCCGTCGGTTGGGGCGCCATCGTCCACGACCCGATGCTGCCGGCGCCCCGCCGACACTCACCCCACGATGAAGAGAAGGCGAGAACACAGCCATGATGATGACCGCCCGGAAACGGCGCATAACGACCTTGGCTGCTCTGACCCGGGCCGCCCTGTTGAGCGCCGCGCTTCTGTTTCCCGCTTTCGGCGCCAGCGGCGATGACTCCGGCGCGGCTGCCGGTGCGACACGCACTGTCGAAGCCGACAACGGACCGATCGAGATTCCCGCAAACCCGCAGCGGATCGCCACTCTCGGCAGGGCGACCGGGTCGTTCCTGGCGCTCGGCGGCAAGCCGATCGCCGTCACGGTACTCAGAACAGGCGATCTCGATGCCTTGCTCGAGGATCAGCGCGCCGCATATGACGCAGCGACGAATATCGGGACGAACGCCAGCGAGGCCGACCTCGAGAAGCTGGCGAGCCTCAAGCCCGATCTCATCTTCATCTCGGCCCCCAACTCCGACTTCGAGCAGTTGAAGGGGAAACTGGAAGCGATCGCGCCAACGATCCTCCTGGGCTTCCATACCGATTGGAAGGAACGCGTCGAGCTGCTCGCCAAGGCTGTCAACAAGGTGGACGTGCTCGACAAGCAGAAGGCGGATTATGACGAACACGTCGCCGCCATCAGGGCAAAGTACGCTGCGATCATCGCGAGTGACAGGTTCGTCGAAGTCAGCCGCGGGACGTATTCCGAGCCGGCTGTGTTCATCCTCAACGGCTCGCTCTGCACCGAAGTCGTGCGGGCGGATGTCGGTCTCGACATCGCGGATCTGGGCGAGGGAGGCGAACGCCGGTCATACGAGCAGATCGGCGAGTTAGCCGACTATGACGTGATCCTGTATCCCGTCGATCACGAAGGCAACGTGACGGAAGCATTCCGCCCCATGACGGAGACCAGCGCGTGGCAGGCGCTTCCCGCCGTGATGTCCGGTCGCACTGTCGGCGTCTACTGTCCGCAGGACAGGTCTTACCCGGGCAACTCGCGGTACATGGAATCGCTCGACCGCGGCCTGGCCGCGCTGCCGAAGAGTGAGTGACGGCATCGCTCGGCGAACTCTCCCGGGCGCGACGACTGTCACCGACAAGGAGCCGCTGGCGGCGCCCATCGCGTACCGGCGGCGCCGCTTCGCCGGGCTGGCTGTTGCTCTGGTCGCGTTGACCGTCGTGACGGTGCTGAGCGTGATGATAGGGTCGAAGGCGATCGCGCCGTCGGTGGTGTGGGATGCCCTGTTCGATCCGTCGAACGACATCGATCAGTTCGCAATCCGCGACTTCCGGCTGCCACGCACGCTCGTCGGGCTGGCAGTGGGCGCAGCGCTTGGGATCGCCGGCGCTTTGATCCAGGCGCTGACCCGCAACCCTCTGGCCGATCCAGGCATCCTCGGCGTGAATGCGGGTGCGTCCTTCGCGGTGACGGTCGCCGTGGGACTGCTCGGGGTCCGCGACATCCGCGGCTACATGTGGTTCGCCTATGCCGGAGCGCTGGTCGTCACGATCATGGTGCTCGCTCTCGGATCGACCCGACGCGGCCAGTCGCCGGTCGTGATGGTGCTCGCGGGAGTATGCGTCGGCGCGGTTCTCGGCGGCGCCACGTCTGCGCTGACCATGACCAATCCCGACGCCTTCGATCAGATGCGCGGCTGGCGTGCCGGCTCGATCCTGGGACGCCCGCTGGAGATCGTGTGGCCGGTGCTGCCGCTCCTGGCGGGCGCGCTTGTGCTGGCGCTGATCACATCCAGAACGCTCAACGCGATGGCTCTCGGCGATGAGCTGGCGGCGGCGCAAGGCGTGAGGCTGATGCGGACTCGGGTGCTTACCGTGGTCGCGATCACCCTGCTGGCCGGCGGCGCGACGGCGATCGCCGGGCCGATCGGCTTCGTCGGGCTTATGGTCCCCCATGTCGCCCGCTGGATCGTGGGTCCGGATCAGCGCTGGATCTTTGCCTACAGCCTGCTGCTGGCTCCTAGCCTGCTGCTTGCCTCCGACATCGTCGGTCGGGTCGTCATGGCGCCCAGTGAGATCCCCGTCGGGATCGTGACGGCGTTCGTCGGCGCTCCCGTGCTGATCGCGCTGGTACGGCGGAGGAAAGCGAGCGGGCTGTGAGCGGCGTTTCGCCTCGCTTCGCCCGCTCGAGGGAGAACCGAGTGGATTTCGGGCGGCGGACGCTCGTGGTGCGCAGGAGTCGGCTCGGACTGAGGATCGATCTGCGCAGCATCGTCGTCTGCGCCGCACTTGCCGCCGCGGTGATCGGGCTCGCGCTGGTGGCTCTGGCGACAGGCTCCTATCAGCTCAGCGTCGGCCAGGTGGCCTCCGCCCTCACCGGCGGCGAGACCGGACTCGTTCACGAAATCGTAGTCGAATGGCGGCTGCCCCGGGTGACGGCGACGGTGGTGTTCGGCGCCGCCCTGGGCGTCAGCGGGGCGATGTTCCAGTCGCTGACCCGCAACCCTTTGGCGTCGCCCGACGTGATCGGCTTCTCTTCCGGCTCCTATACCGGTGCGCTCATCGTCATCATCCTGATCGACGGCAGCTACCTGCAGGTCGCGGGCGGCGCTCTGCTGGGCGGCATCGCAACCGCGATGCTGGTGTACATATTCGCCTGGCGGCGCGGCGTGCAGGGCTTCAGACTCATCATCGTCGGCATCGGCATCTCCGCGATGCTGGCCTCGCTGAACACCTGGATGATGCTCAGGGCCGACCTGGAAGTGGCGATGTCCGCCGCGGCGTGGGGCGCCGGGTCCCTCAACGGCGTGTCCTGGGATCAGGTCACCATCGGCGGCGCGTTCATCGCCGCGCTGCTGGTGCTCGGGGGAATGCTGAGCCGACCGATGCGGCAGATGGAACTGGGGGACGATACCGCCGCTTCTCAAGGGGTGCGTGTCGCAGCCGCCCGGCTGGGCCTGATCGTCGTGGGCGTGGCGTTGATGGCGACGGTCACCGCGGCGTCCGGGCCGATCGCCTTCATCGCTCTGGCGGCGCCGCAGATCGCCCGCAGGCTCGCCCGTACCGCCGGGATCACCCTGGCGCCCGCCGCCCTCGTCGGCGCTCTGCTGCTGGGAGCGGCCGACTTCGTCGCCCAACACATCCCCCCGACCCCGCTGCCGGTCGGTCTGATCACCGTAATGATCGGCGGCGGCTACCTCGGCTGGCTACTGTTTATCGAAGCGAGGCGACGCTTGTGAACGCCTCCGCCCCTCTCATCCGTCTTGCGACTCTGAAAGACCGATCCGCCATGCCCGACGCTCCACATGCCGTCAGCTCCCGGCTCCACGTCGAGGACGCATCCATCGGATACGACAAGCGCATCATCAGCGAGGGCCTGTCGGTGTCCATTCCCGACAGGTCGTTCACGGTGATCGTCGGTCCGAACGCGTGTGGCAAGTCGACACTGCTGCGCGGGCTGTCGCGGCTCCTCAGGCCCTCTGCGGGGCGGGTCGTCCTCGACGGTGCGGACATCCAGTCCTACAGGACCAGGGAAGTGGCGCGGCGGATCGGATTGCTGCCGCAAACCTCGATCGCCCCCGATGGGATCACGGTCGCCGATCTGGTGGCGCGAGGCAGGTATCCGCATCAGGGGTTCATCCGGCTGTGGACCGAGGACGACGAACAGGCCGTCCTGAAGGCCATGGCTGCCGCCGCCGTCACGGAGCTGTCGGGCCGGCTGGTCGACGAGCTGTCGGGCGGGCAGCGGCAGCGGGTGTGGGTTGCGATGGCGCTCGCGCAGCACACCGACATCCTGCTGCTCGACGAGCCCACGACCTTCCTCGACATCACGCACCAGATCGAGCTGTTGGAGCTGTTCACCGACCTCAACCACGTCGGGCATACCCTTGTCGCTGTGCTGCACGACCTCAACCACGCCGCCCGTTTCGGCACCCATCTGATCGCCATGAAGGACGGCGCCGTCGTCGCGGAGGGAGCGCCATCGGAGATCGTCACGGCCGAGCTGGTGGAAGAGGTCTTCGGCCTACGCTGCCTGGTCGTGCCCGACCCCGTCGTCGGCACCCCGCACGTCGTCCCGCTGGGGAGGAACCGGGAGCGGCGATGACGAGCCCCGGGCCGATGCCGGTCCTCTCACTGCCGCGAGTCCCGATCCTGGCGCTGTTGCGGCCCCCAGCTCGCAGCGAAAGTCCCCGCCGACAATGATGTCTGATCGCTATGGCTGACCTTCTGAAGCGCTTCGCCGCGGTCGAATTGTGGTGGCGACTCGGTGGCGACCGGGTGAACTCCAGCCATGGCCTCCACCAGATCAGCGTCTAAAAACTAAATTTCGTCAGTGTCTTATGAGTGGAGCGGGTGAAGGGAATCGAACCCTCGTCATCAGCTTGGAAGGCTGTTGCTCTACCATTGAGCTACACCCGCGCGCGCTCCCGAATAGGCAGCGCCGTTCCCTTCGTCAACGGTCCGGCCGGCGTGGTTGCAGAACGGAATGGCGGGACGGCCGGACGACTTGGTGGGGGAGGTAGGACTCGAACCTACGAAGGCGTACGCCAGCGGATTTACAGTCCGCCCCCTTTGCCGCTCGGGACACTCCCCCTCTCGGCCCCGACGGGCAAGAGACAAGTCATTTCTACAGGCGACACGGGTGTCGCTGTCGGCGCGCGTTTATCGCCACCATGTCCAGCGCTGTCAACGGCTGATCCGGCTTTGCCGCTGCGTCCTTTGCTGCCCTTGCAGGCCGCTTGTGGCCGGGGGCGATTTGCGCCACCAAGGCCTGTCATCGGGAGGCGGCAGGGCATGCAGCAGCGCAGGACTTGGCGGGGAGGACGAGGAGCGGGGCGCGGCGCCCCGGAGGCGCAGCGCGGCGCGCGCGGCGGCCGCCCGGACCGCCTGTGGATCTATGGCGTCCATGCCGTCGCCGCGGCGCTCGGCAATCCGCGGCGCCGTGTCCTCCGCCTCGTCGCCACCCGTAACGCGCTCGCCCGCCTCGCCGAGCAGGGCGCGCCGGTGCCGGGCGCGGTGGAGGACGCCGAGCCGCGCGAGCTCGACCGGCTGGTCGGCGCCGATGCCGTGCACCAGGGCGTCGCGGCCGAGGTCGAGCCGCTGCCGCCGCTCGATCTTGCCGATCTCGGCGACGCAAGGCTGCTGGTGGTGCTCGACCAGGTCACCGACCCGCACAATGTCGGCGCCATCCTGCGCTCCGCCGCCGCCATCGGCGCCGATGCTGTGGTGACCACCGGCCGGCACGCGCCGCATGAAGGCGGCGTTCTCGCCAAGGCGGCGTCCGGCGCCCTCGATCTGGTGCCGCTGGTCGAGGTCGCCAATCTCGCCCGCGCCCTGGGCCAGCTCGGCACGCTGGGCTTCACCCGCGTCGGTCTCGATTCCGACGGCACGCTGCCGATCGAGGAAGCCCTCGCCAGCGACCGCATCGCGCTGGTGCTGGGCGCCGAGGGCAAGGGCCTGCGGCGGCTGACACGCGACACCTGCGATGTCGTGGCGCGACTGGTGATGGGCGGCCCGCTGCGCAGCCTCAACGTCTCCAACGCCGCCGTCCTCGCCCTCTACCTGGCGCGCCGCAGCCTCGACGCGGCGCCGCCGGCCGGAAATGGCACTTGACCGCAGGCAAGCGCGTCGTCTAGCCCTCGCAAGCCGCCGGCTTAGCTCAGCTGGTAGAGCAGCGGTTTTGTAAACCGTTGGTCGCGGGTTCAAATCCTGCAGCCGGCACCAGCCCTTCAGGCCGATCTCCCGCAGCAATCTTGCGGTTGTCTTGACGGCGCATCCCGCGATGCGCGCCGCCAGTTCCGTTTCCGGCGGCGTCAGCGAAGGATGACGGTGTCGCCCGGCTCCAGGCCGATGCGGTCGGCGGTGCCGGCCAGGACCTCCAGCACGTACTGGACGCGGCCGGCGCTCGGCACCGTCGCCTCGGAGAACGGCGTCGTGTCGCGGGCGATGCTGTCGACCTTGCCGTCGGCGCGGATGAAGATCATGTCGAGCGACAGCGGCGTGTTCTTCATCCAGAAGGTGACCGGCAGCTCGGTGCCGAAGTCGAACACCATGCCGTGGTCCTCGGCCATGGACTCGCGGAACATCAGGCCCTTGGCCCGCTCTTCCGGCGTCACCGCCCATTCCACGGTGAAGGTGTGCAGCCCGCTCGATGTCTGGATCGCCACGGTGGCGGAGCGCACCTCCTCGGCCGCCGCGGCGCCGGGCAGCGCCAGCAGCGCGGCGAAGACCATGGCGACGAAAAGGCGCGCCGCGCGGGGCGGCTTCACGGCAAGAGCCAACGGCATCGGGGCTGTTCCGGGTTCAGTGGGACGACGGGGCGCCGCCACCGTCGGGCCGAATCTCGGCAGCCATGAGGCCCTTCGGCCCGTCGCCGAAGCGGACGAGGACGGTCTGGCCGGGGCGCAGCTCCGTCAGGCCGAAGCGGCGCAGCGTCTCCATATGGACGAAGATGTCCTCCGTCCCCTCGCCGCGGGTGACGAAGCCGTAGCCGCGCACGCGATTGAACCACTTGACGACGACCCGCTCCAGGCCGCTGGTCGGCGTCACCTGGTTGTGGGTGCGCGCCGGTGCCGCCTGGGCCGGATGGACGGCCGTCGATTCATCCATCGACAGGACACGGAAGGCCTGCAGGCCGCGCGGCCGGTCCAGCACCTCGCAGATGATGCGGGCGCCCTCATAGGCGGTCTGGAAGCCGTCGCGGCGCAGGCACGAGACATGCAGCAGGACGTCGGGCATGCCGTTGTCCGGCACGACGAAGCCGTAGCCCTTCGAGGCGTCGAACCACTTGATGGTCCCGGACATCTCGATGAGGTCTACAGGCGCCTCGTCCGTAAATTCCTCGATCGCAGGAATCTGCGGCGAGAGCTTTGGCCCCATAGCATCGCGCCCCTTGCTCACCGGCGAAAACTCATTGCCGACGCGTGTCCGAATCTCATTTCAGAATAGCATCGCGCACATGCCCCGCCAGCCAAAAAAGGCATCACCGTCATTTTGCGGGCTTCGTGTTGCTCTTTCACCGTAGACGCCATGGCAGTTCCATGACAGCGCCCGCCACGCCGGAGTACTGAGCGAACGGACGGGCCGCCGATAGCCATCGATTCAAGTAAAGTCCGGCGATACCATCTTGGATTGTGGACAGCGAGAGGCGGCTGATCCGCCCGCGGACGGCACAAGGGCCGGCGCGACTTCGGCGAGCGACGCCCGCCCTGCCGCAGCTGCGGCGTGCCTTGATGCCGTGAGTTGGGGACGCCGGTGCGGACCTTCCTATGGCGCTCCCCACCCGACCCCGCCTGCGGCGGGGCCACCCCCGGATCAAGTCCGGGGGCAGGCTCTCCCCGTTCCGGTGAGGGATGGGCGCCTCTTTCGGCGAGGGTTGGCGCCTCTCAGTCGAGGTCGGCGATCGGTGCCATGGCGGTGCCGGCGACGCGCTGGGCGAGGGCTGCTTCCATGAAGGGGTCGAGGGCGCCGTTGAGCACTTCCGTCGGGCTTGTGCTTTCGACGCCGGTGCGCAGGTCCTTCACCAGCTGATAGGGCTGGAGGACATAGGAGCGGATCTGGTGGCCCCAGCCGACCGTCGTCTTCGACGCCGCCTCGGCCATCGCTGCCGCCTCGCGCTTCTCCAGCTCCAGCTCGTAGATCCGGGCGCGCAGCATCTTCCACGCCTCGGCGCGGTTCTTGTGCTGCGACCTGTCGTTCTGGCACTGCACGACGATGCCGGTCGGCATATGCGTCAGGCGGATGGCTGAATCGGTCGTGTTGACGTGCTGGCCGCCGGCACCCGAAGAGCGGAAGGTGTCGGTGCGGACGTCGGCCTCGTTGATCTCGACCTCGATCGAATCGTCGACAACCGGATAGACGCCGACGCTGGCGAAGGAGGTGTGGCGGCGGGCGGCGCTGTCGAAGGGCGAGATGCGCACCAGGCGGTGGACGCCCGACTCCGTCTTCAGCCAGCCATAGGCGTTCGGTCCCGAGACGCGGATCGTCGCGGTCTTGATGCCCGCCTCCTCGCCGTCATGCTCCTCCAGGACCTCGACCTTGTAGCGGTTCTTCTCGGCCCAGCGCGTATACATGCGCAGCAGCATCAGCGCCCAGTCCTGGCTTTCCGTGCCGCCGGCGCCGGCATGCACTTCCAGATAGGTGTCGTTGGCGTCGGCCTCGCCCGACAGCATCGTCTCGACCTGGCGGCGCTCGGCTTCCTTGAGGAGCGCCGGCAGGGCAGCCTCTGCCTCGGCGACGATGCTGTCGTCGCCCTCAGCCTCGCCGAGCTCGATCAGCGACAGGTTGTCGGCCATCTCGCGATCGAGGCGCTCGATCGCCGCCAGCTGCTCGTCGAGCTGCTGGCGCTCGCGCATCACCTTCTGGGCGCGCTGCGGGTCTGACCAGAGATCGGGATCCTCCGCGGCAGCGTTGAGCTCGCTCAGCCGCGCCTTGGCGCGATCCCAGTCAAAGATGCCTCCTTAGCAGGGCCATCGCCTGCTGGAACTCGTCGGCAATCGCCTGAATTTCCGTACGCATGCCGTTTCACCTGTGTGGGTGCGTGCCGCCGCGCGACGATGCGGCGGCGAGGGGCCCGGCACCATAGGCGGCGGCCGGGGTGAGTCAACCGCGGAGCGGCGAAGCCCGGCTCCCGCCGGACGCCTGTCAGTAAAGGCCGCCGATGCCGGAAATCACCGCCCGGTCGGCTTCCGGCGAGACCGTCAGCGGCCGGCCCTCGGCATCGGTGTAGCCGATGATCGAATAGCTATCCGGCGGCGCCGTGCCCGGCTTGAAGGCCTCCAGGATGGTGCCGTCGGCGCCCGCCTGGGCGCGCAGGCCGGTGCGCCGGTCGATCGGGATCAGCGACAGGCCCGGCGGCACGCGGAACGGCATCGCTGGGGCATCGGCCAGGGCGATCTTCATGAACTCGGTGAAGACCGGCGCCGCCATGACGCCGCCGGTATTGCCCGAGCCCAGCGAGCGCGGCCGGTCGTAGCCGAGATAGACGCCGACGACGAGGTCGGGCGAATAGCCGACGAACCAGGCGTCGCGATAGTCGTTGGTGGTGCCCGTCTTGCCGGCGATCGGCCGGCCGACCTCCTTGACGGTGGTGGCGGTGCCGCGCTGCACGACGCCCTCCAGCATCGAGGTGATCTGGTAGGCGGTCATCGGGTCGAGCACCTGCTCGCGGTTGTCGACGATCTGCGGCTCGTCCTGGCCGTTCCAGTCCCGGGCGGCGCAGGCCTCGCAGACGCGGTCCTCGTGCTGGAAGATTGTCTTGCCGTAGCGGTCCTGGATGCGGTCGATCAGCGTCGGCGTCACCTTGCGGCCGCCATTGGCCAGCACCGAATAGGCCGACACCATGCGCAGCACCGTCGTCTCGCCCGAGCCGAGCGACATGGCGAGCAGCGGCGGCAGGTTGTCGTAGACGCCGAAGCGCCGGGCATATTCGGCGACCAGCGGCATGCCCATGTCCTGCGCCAGGCGCACGGTCATGACGTTGCGCGACTGCTCGATGCCGGTGCGCAGCGTCGACGGGCCGTAGAACTTGTTGGAGTAGTTCTCCGGCCGCCAGATCTCGCCGCCGGCGCCGGTGCTGATCTCGATCGGCGCGTCCATCACCACGGAGGACGGCGTATAGCCGTTGTCGAGCGCCGCGGCATAGACGAAGGGCTTGAACGACGAGCCGGGCTGGCGCATCGCCTGGGTGGCACGGTTGAACTGGCTCTCCGAATAGGAGAAGCCGCCGACCATGGCGAGGACGCGGCCAGTCTGCGGGTTCATCGCCACCAGGGCGCCCTCGATCTCCGGCACCTGCTGCAGGGAATAGGTGCCCGGCCCCGTCGCCTTGACGTAGATGACGTCGCCCACCGACAGCGTGTCGGACGGCTTGCGCGGCTCGCGGCCGCGCCGGTCGCCCGCCGTCGGCTTGGCCCATTTCATGTCGGCGAAGGCGATGGTGCCGGTATCGCGATCCTTGCCGAGGCCGCCGGCGGCGCCGATGCTTGGCCGGAGGCCGACCGTCGCCGCCTCGTCGGTCAACGACAGGACCACCGCCTGCCGCCATTCGAAGACGTCCGACAGCGCCGGCACCTTGCCGAGATCGGTGCCCCAGTCGTCGCCGAGCTCGATATTCTTCACCGGTCCGCGCCAGCCGCGGCGGCGGTCGAAGGCGATGAGGCCATCCATCAGCGCCTTGCGGGCGACGAGCTGGTACTCGGGCACCAGCGAGGTGCGCACCGACAGGCCGCCGCCATAGAGCTGCTCCTCGCCATACATGGCCGAGAGCTGGCGCCGCACCTCCTCGGTGAAATAGTTGGCGGCGTCGATCGGCAGGCCGCCATTGGCCCGGATGATGCCGGCATATTCGTTCTGCAGGAAGCTCTTGAACGAGCCCTCGAAGGCGTCGGCGGAGAAGACCGGCGCGCGCTCGCCGCGCGGCACGACATTGAGCGGCTCGGCCTTGGCCGCCCTGCCCTCCTCGGCCGTCGCGTAGCCGTTCTCGACCATGCGGTCGATGACCCAGTTGCGCCGTTCGATGGCGCGGTCACCATGGGTGAAGGGATTGTAGTTGTTCGGCCCCTTCGGCAGCGCCGCCAGGAAGGCGGCCTCGGCCAGGGTCAGCTCGTGTACGGACTTGTCGAAATAGGTCAGCGAGGCGGCGGCGACGCCGTAGGAGCCGAGGCCGAGGAAGATCTCGTTGAGATAGAGCTCGAGGATCTTGTCCTTGGAATAGGTGCTCTCGATGCGCAGCGCCAGGATCGCTTCCTTGATCTTGCGATCGATCGTCTGGTCGGCCGTCAGCAGGAAGTTCTTGGCGACCTGCTGGGTGATCGTCGAGGCGCCGACGAGGCGGTTGTTGCCGCCGCCGACGACGCTCTCGACATTCTGCAGGATGGCGCGGCCGATGCCGAAATAGTCGAGGCCGGAATGGGAATAGAAGTTCTTGTCCTCGGCGGAGATGAAAGCCGCCTTGACGCGCGCCGGGATCGCCTGGATCGGCAGATAGAGGCGGCGCTCGCGTGCGAATTCGGCGATGAGCTCGCCGTCGGAGGCGTGGACGCGCGTCATCACCGGCGGCTCGTAGCGGTTCAGCACCTCGTAGTTCGGCAGGTCGCCGGTGAGGCTTGAGACGTACCAGGCCGCGGCGGCGGCGACGATCAGAAAGAACAATGTACCAATCCCGAACAGGTAGCCGAACAGTCGCAGCAGCATGTCGCCCGTTTTCCCGATCCGCCCGTTCGCACCGTCACCCTGTTCCGGTGAGCGGCTGCCAGCATCGTCCCAGCGGGCGGCGGGACGCGCACTCCATAGTACCGGCGGGATTGTCCGCCTGCAAAGACGCGGCAGTTCATCGGCCGATCACGGTCCGCTTACCGCCGACGGCAGCATCGTTCCGGCGCTGCGGCCGCCAGGGCGTTGATCCCGGCGCTTTGTGGAGAAACTGCGGCACCGGCGGGGCGGCAGGCGTTTGCCGGGCGATGCGTGTTCTGGCGGCAACATCGCATGATCGGGATGACGCGGTTCACTGGCCGCGCTGGGCGACGCGGGTGGCGAAATAGGAATCGATCGCCTTGACGATCAGGCCGGCGGCATGGTCGCGCCAGGATGGCGTGTTCATCAGCTTCTCGTCCTCGGCATTGGAGAGATAGCCGAGCTCGATCAGCGCCGACGGCACGTCCGGGGCTTCCAGCACCCGGAAGCCGGCCTGCTGGTGCGGGATCTTGAACATGCGCACGCCCTGGCCGAGCTGCTCGATCAGGTTGCGGGCGAAGACGACGCCGAAATTCTTGGTCTCGCGCCGCGTCAGGTCGAGCAGGATGTCGCGCACGTCGTCGACCTCCGCCTCGTCGCCGACGACGCCGGCCAGCACGTCCGACTGATTCTCCACCGCCGCGACATCGGCGGCCATGCGGTCGCTGGCCTTGTCGGAGAGCGTATAGACGGTGGCGCCGCGCACCGAGCCGCCGAAGAAGGAATTGGCATGGATGGAGATGAAGAGGTCGGCCTGGCGGCTGCGGGCGAAGCGCACCCGCGCCCCCAGCGGCACGAAGGTGTCGTCGGTGCGGGTCATCGCCACGTCGTAGCGGCCCGATGCCTGCAGCTGGGCGGCCAGCGTCTGGGCGAAGGCGAGGACGAGATCCTTCTCGCGCGTGCCGCCGACGCCGATGGCGCCGGCATCGATGCCGCCATGGCCGGGGTCGATGACCACGCGCAGGCGCCCGTCGGCGTCGTTGTCGGCAATCGCCGGCTCCGCCGCGGCCGGCGGCTCGGCCGCCGCGCCGGCCCTCACCTCGGCCAGGAAGGCCTCGCGCGTCGTCGCCACCAGGTCGACGACGAGGCGCGCCGGCTGCCCGTTCGCCGCAGGGACGACGAAGGTCTTGTCCACCGCCGCGGGCGACGCCACATCAAGGACGATACGCGACTTGCCGCGCGAAATGAGGCCGTAGCGATAGGCCGAGACAAGGCCGCGCCCCGTCTTGCCGGCCTCCGGCGCCAGGCGGAAATGGACCTCCGGCAGGTCGATGACGATCCGGTAGGGATCGGCAAGCGCGAAGACCGACGTTTCGACGCCATCCGTCAGATCGGCGATGAAACGCGTCCGCGTCGCATCGCCGGCAATGCGCGTCTCGGTGACGATATTCATCCCGGCCGGGTCCTGAACAGCAGGATCCTGGGCGGCGGCCGGCAGGGTCAGGGAAGCCGGCGCCAGCAGGATCGCCGACAGCAGGACGAGGCGGCGGAGGCGGCAAGGAAAGGCCAATGTCGAGTTCCGTATGCGTCTTCTGTCCGTGCTTCCGGCGCGGGAGGATGGCCGCCGATTGGTTAACCGGTTGTTGACCATGCCTTTGACGGAGCGCGTTTCCCCAAGCTTGCCAAGCCTTTTTCGGCAGCTTAAAAGACCTGCGCGGAATCGTCCCCGCCCTCAATGCCGAATCGCGCCATGCGATATCGCTGCGTCAGGGCTTGGTTCGGCCAGTGCCTGCGCCGGACACGGTACAGCGTCAAGGGTCGGAGAGAAACGGGTTCCGTCCGTTGGCCACGGATCGATCGGCTCAAGCTTTTTTCCGGCCGATGGTGGCGCCATGCCGGCGCCCGCGCGGCCGGGACCGCGCCCGCCAGACCCATGTCGCGTTGGCGCGTCTACCCCAGGGTTCAGCGCAAGCGGAATGAACCAGTCACTGCACACATATGGGTCCGGGCTCGCATCTGCGGCCGCGGACGACCGTTTCCGTGGCGCAGTCCCGTCCCTTTTCATCCATCACACACAAGTCAGCCGCCTTTGCGCAGGCGCCGCGCGAGCGCAGACCGCTCGTCGCCCTGCCCGACCGGCTGTGGAAGGTTCCAATGGCGAACAAGATGCTCATCGATGCCGCCCACCCGGAGGAGACCCGGGTCGTGGTGGTCCGCGGCAGCCGGGTTGAGGAGTTCGATTTCGAATCCGCCAACCGGCGACAGCTGCGCGGCAATATCTATCTGGCCAAGGTCACGCGGGTCGAACCGTCGCTGCAGGCCGCCTTCGTCGAGTATGGCGGCAACCGGCACGGCTTCCTCGCCTTCTCCGAAATCCATCCCGACTACTACCAGATCCCGGTCGCCGACCGGCAGGCGCTGATCGAGGCGGAGGAGCGCGAGGCGCACGCCGAGGAAGCCGCCGCCGTCGAGGCCGAGGCATCGGAGGACGCGGAGACCGAGGCCGATGGCGAAACGTCGGCCGCCGCAGCGGAAAGCCACGAGACGGCGGACGGCGACGACGGCGAGGGCTCGCATGTCCAGACCGCGCCGCGCGATGCCGCCGAGGATGTCGTCGAATCGGTCGGCGCCGGCGACGCCCTCGAGGAGCTGCCGGAGCGGCGCAAGACCCGCGCCAAGCAGTACAAGATCCAGGAAGTGATCCGCCGGCGCCAGGTTCTGCTGGTGCAGGTCGTCAAGGAGGAGCGCGGCAACAAGGGCGCCGCCCTCACCACCTATCTGTCGCTCGCCGGCCGCTACTCGGTGCTGATGCCGAACACGGCGCGCGGCGGCGGCATCTCGCGCAAGATCACCAACGCCGCCGACCGCAAGCGCCTCAAGGACGTCGCCGCCGACCTGGAAGTGCCGGAGGGCATGGGCGTCATCCTGCGCACCGCCGGCGCCTCGCGCACCAAGGCAGAGGTGAAGCGCGACTTCGAATATCTGCTGCGCCTGTGGGAGAATGTGCGCGAGCTGACGCTGCGCTCGTCGGCACCGAGTCTCGTTTACGAGGAAGGCAGCCTCATCAAGCGCTCCATCCGCGACCTCTACAACAAGGACATCGACGAGGTTCTCGTCGCCGGCGACGAGGGCTACCGCGAGGCCAAGGACTTCATGCGCATGCTCATGCCGAGCCATGCCAAGAACGTCCAGCCGTATCGCGAGAACCAGCCGCTGTTCGCCCGCAACGGCATCGAGCACCAGCTCGACGCGATGTTCTCGCCGCAGGTGACGCTGAAGTCCGGCGGCTACATCGTGATCAACCAGACCGAGGCGCTGGTGGCGATCGACGTCAATTCCGGACGCTCGACGCGCGAACACAATATCGAGGACACCGCCTACCAGACCAACCTCGAAGCGGCTGACGAGGTGGCGCGCCAGATGCGCCTGCGCGACCTTGCCGGGCTCATCGTCATCGACTTCATCGACATGGAGGAGAAGCGCAACAACCGGTCGGTGGAGCGCCGCCTCAAGGAGGCGCTGAAGAACGACCGGGCGCGCATCCAGGTCGGCCGCATCTCGCATTTCGGCCTGCTGGAAATGTCGCGCCAGCGCATCCGCACCGGCGTCCTGGAATCGACAACCGAGCTCTGCCCGCACTGCCAGGGCACCGGCCATGTCCGCTCGCCCTCCTCGGTGGCGCTGCATGTGCTGCGCTCCATCGAGGACAATCTGCTGAAGGGCGTCACGCACGACCTGATCGTCCACACCAGGACGGCCGTCGCGCTCTACATCCTCAACCAGAAGCGCGCCCATCTCTCCGAGCTTGAGCAGCGCTTCGGCCTCTCCATCAACATCACCGCCGACGAGACGGTCAATTCCGGCGCCCATTTCGTGCTGGAGCGCGGCGAGCCGGTCGGCCTGCGGCCGGTGCTGCCGACCTCCATCCGCCCGACCTCGGTGCAACTCGACGAACTGATCGAGGAGGAGGAGCCGGAGGTCGAGGAGATCGAGGCCGAGGAGCCGGCCGAGGCCGCCGCCGCCGAGAACGGCGACGGCGAGCGCCGCAAGCGCCGCCGCCGGCGCCGCCGGCGCGGCAATGGCGACCATGCCGGGCACGCCGAGGGCGAGGCGGAGGCTTTTGCCGGCGAGGACGAGGCGGAGGAGCCTCAGGCTCCGGCCGCCGGCGACGAGGCCGAAGAAGAGCCGGTCGCCGCTGCGGTCGGGGACGAAGGCGAATCGGCCGAGGGCGATGGCGACGAGGGTCCGCGGCGCCGTCGCCGCGGCCGTCGCGGCGGCCGCCGTTCGCGCCGCGGCCAGGGCGAGGACACCGCCGAGGCCCAGGCCGACGAGGCCGGCGACGACGAGACCCTGTCGCGCTCGCGGGAGATCGCCGAGGCCATCACCGAAGCCGGCGAGGCCCTTCCGGACGAGATAGCCGCCCCGGCGCTGGAACCGGCCGAGCCGGCGGAAGCCACCGCCGATGAACCGCCCGTCGAGGACGAGGCGGAGCACGAGCCGGTCAACGGCGCCGCCGAACCGGTCGCCGCACCCGAGCCGGCGGAAGACCTGCCGCCGCGTCCGAAGCGCGGCGGCTGGTGGCAGCGCCGCAGCTTCTTCTGAGGGCAACGCGGAGGGCGGCGCAGCCGACAGGTGCCTCCACCTCTCCAACCCCACTAGGCGTCATGGCCGGACTTGATCCGGCCATCCACGCGAACACGGATGGCACAAGGAGAAGGCGCCGACCGGTGCCTCTTGCCTCTCCCATAGGGAGAGGTCGGGAGCCTTGGTGAGCGGAGCGAACCTAGGCGGACGGGTGAGGGGTTCGGCCCTCGGGAATCCTGCCCCGGCGCCGCAGCCGCGTGTCGCCGGCAGTGTCCCTCACCCGGAAACGCTGTCGCGTTGTGCAATCGGGCTGATGGGTAACAGTTCTATCCGGGCTGATGGGTAACA
>CAZAAW010000011.1:0-74240 GCA_964483325.1 uncultured Hyphomicrobiales bacterium | reverse complement strand
TTCGGGACGAGGGGGCCGCAGGTTCAAATCCTGCCACTCCGACCATTTATCCAATGACTTTGCTGCGGAGTCGTTGGCCTCCCGGGAAACACCAATTCCGATGCCGGCTCCTCCGCCGGTGTAGCGCCCGTCCGCGACGGATAGGTGGGCCCGCCGTGGCTCGCGTTGACGGGCCGGCCGGCGCTGTTCTACCGATTGGGCTGCAACGATAAGGAAATCATAGGGAGTCTCTCGATGCGCTCTGTCCTTTTTGCCGTCGCTCTTGCCGTGTCGGGCGGCATTGCCGTGGCCGCCTCCGTCGATCCGGCGCAGCCCTTCGGCACGCTCGATCTCAACAAGTGGCGCAATGCCGAATATCTCAGCGGCACGCAGCGGGACGTGGCGCGGACCCAGTTCGTCGAGGAACTGTCGGCGGAGCAGAAGGCCGACCTCAAGCAGCGCTGCGAGGCCATCATGGCGGCGCCGTCCGGTTTCGGCGAGGACGTGATGGAGATCTGCATGCTCAGCCTCGGTATCCTCAACCGTCACGACTGACGGCAGGCGCCAGCATGGAAAAGGCCCCGCCTTGCGGCGGAGCCTTTCCTGTCCCGGTTCTATGACCGCCCTTGCCTAGTACGGCGAGATGCAGCGCTGGCGCGGCCCGTTATAGGGCTGGAACGTGTCGCTCGCCGCGTCATAGGAGCGGTAGTGCTCATAGCACCATGCCTCGTGGCTGCTGCCGACATTGCGGGCGCCGGCGGCCGCGGCGGCGCCGCCGATGATGGCGCCGAGGGCGAAGGCCGCCGGCGGGAACCAGTAGCCGTTGTAGAAGCGGTAGCCGGCGCGGCGGTCGCGATAGCCGCGGTGATGGTTGTAATAGGCGTAGCGGCCTTGGCGCTCGAAGCGCGGGCCGTCATGGCGGTCGCGCTGCACCCGGTAGCGGGAATTGTCCTGCGCGAAGGCGGGTGCGGCGGGCGGGATGGCGGTGGCCAGGGCGATGGCGACGCCGATCGCAGCTGTCATGGGTTTCATCGTCAATCCTTATTGTCTGCCTGTATCTGTGAGCCCAACCCCTCAGCCGAAGGGGCGTTCCCGCGGGTCTCGTTTTCGTGAAACGGAGCGCGTCGCCGACAGAGATTTCGGCCTCGGCAGGGGCTCCTCGTCCCGAACGAGGGGCGCCGCATGTTCAGCCCGCTCCATCAATGCAATGCGAGCCAAGCCAAAGCACTCCGCCGGTTCGCCGGCGGAGTGCTCAGAAAATGGCGAAAGGCAGGTGCTACTGGGCGGGCGGTCCCGCCGATTCGGATTCCTCGAACGACTTGCACCAGGCCACGACCTGCGTGTCGTAGTCGGATGCGTTCTCGCCGATGAACCCGCAGCGGCCGCGAAGCTCGCCGACCTGTTCGGCATTCAGCGTCTTGAGGAATACCGAGACGTCATTGGCCGACATCGCCGTGTCGACCGGAATATCCCCGAACGGCTTGTCGGCGGGGACGGTCTCCTTGGCCCATTCCTCCGGAGCGGGCTGGCCCTGGGCCAAGGCGGCTGGAGCGAAGGCGGCCGAAGCGAAGGCGAGTGTCAAGAGAAGCGCCGAAGCGCACAGCGATCGAGCGTTCATTGTCATGCCTCCTGGATATCGAGCTACCCTCCGCCAATGACCTTGGGCAGCCTAAGTTCCCTTTTGGAGTCATGTTTTCGGCTGGCGATTGCCCGGAGCGTGAGGAGGAGCCATGGCAGAACACAGGATCTACAGAACCAGCTTCGCCAGCATTTATCCCCTCTACGTGGCCAAGGCCGAGAAGAAGGGGCGCACCAAAGCCGAGGTCGATCGGATCATCGCCTGGCTGACCGGCTACAGCGGCAAGGAACTGGAGGCCCAGCTGGAAAGGCGGACCGACCTCGAAGCATTCTTTGGTGAGGCGCCGGCGCTCAATCCCTCGCGCGCCCTGGTCAAGGGCGTCGTCTGCGGAGTCCGCGTCGAGGAAATCACCGAGCCGCTCATGCGGGAGATCCGCATCCTGGACAAGCTCATCGACGAGCTGGCGCGCGGCAAGGCGATGGACAGGATTCTGCGGGCGCCCTGATATCCGAGCCATCACCGTCTGCCTGGAATTTGAAAAAGCATCGGCTGTTGCAGATGGGCAACGGGCCTTCTTGAGCCCAATTGGCCTGGTCGAAAAGCGGCCTTGCTCTAGGGCCGGCGCCTTGCTCGGCAAGGTTGCACGCGCGTTGCGGGCGGCGTGAAGAAACAATCGCAGCAGTTGAAAAACCGAAACGGCGCGCATCCTGAGGACGATCCGGAGTCAAGGAAGGGGGTTCCTTGGCCGATCGGCAGGGGGAAATCGTGAAGCGTACACTTGTATCCATGGCCGCGCTCGTCGCGGCGCTGGGGTGGTCGGCCCATGTCTCGGCCTTCGAGGCCGGTGCGGGCGCCAATGACGGCGGCCACCCAACCAACACCGCGATCGGCGACGGCTACACAAATATCGACCCGACAAGCGAATGGGCCACGGCGATCGGTTACGGCGCCGAAGTTCAGGCCAACTCCTCGGGCGGCACGACGCTTGGCTTCGATGCCAAGGTTCACGCCAATGCGCCGAACAGCACGGCCGTCGGCACGCGCTCCGACATCGGTGCGGGGTCGTTCAGTTCCACCGCGCTTGGCGACACCGCCAGGATCGGCGCCGGCTCGCAGGAGTCCACGGCCATCGGCCAGGGCGCCAATATCGGGGACGGCTCGTTCGGCTCGATCGCCGTCGGCCATGGCGCCACGGTCTCGGCCAACACCAGCCGCGGCATGGCCATCGGCGACTATGCCGAGACCGCCCACGCCAATTCGGTGGCCCTCGGCGGCGAATCCAAGACGCAGCGCGGCGGCGAGGCCGGCTATACGGCCTTCGGCCTTGCTGCGCCGCAGGACAGCGTTGGCGAAGTTGGCATCGGCACCAAGAACGGCGGCAACCGCACCATCACCGGCGTTGCCGCCGGCTACGAGGACCACGATGCCGTCAACGTCCAGCAGCTGCGGGCCGTCGACAGCTTCGCCGTGAAATACGACGAGTCGGCGCCGGGCGTTCCCGACTATACGTCGATCACTCTCGGTCAGGGCGCCATCGGCGCCAATCCGGTGGTGATCCACAATGTTGATGCCGGCGAGATCTCCGCCACCTCCTATGACGCGGTCAACGGCGCGCAGATCCACGCCGTCTCCACCAGCGTCGCCGGGGCTCTCGGCGGCGGCGCCGGGGTTGCGGCGGACGGGACCGTCACGGCGCCGTCCTATGTCGTGCAGGGTGCCACCCATAACGACGTCGGCTCGGCCATCAGCGCCCTCGATGCCGGGCTGAGCAACCTGAGCTCGCAGATCTCGGTGGAAGCCGGCAAGGCCGGCGCGGTCGGCCTCGCGGCAGCTGCGCTGCGCTTCGACGACCGGGCCGGCAAGCTGAGCGTCGCCCTCGGCGGCGGCGTCTGGGACGGTCAGGGCGCCATGGCGCTCGGCACCGGCTATACCAGCATCGATCAGCGGATCCGGGCCAACGTCACCGGCGCCACGACGGGTGACAAGTGGGGCGCCAGCGCCGGGGTCAGCTTCACGTTGAACTGAGGTGGCGCCCGCGCTCCGGCGCGGCGTTCTCCTGCTGGGTATCGTCCTGCTGAGCATCGTCCTGGGTCTGGGCGGCAATGCCGCTCATGCCCAGGACCCTATCGCCCAGGATGATGCCGCCCAGGACCCTGCCGCCCAAGAGCCTGCCGCGCCGCCGGATTTTGCCGTGCAGCCGCCTGCCGTCTCGCCGCCGCCCGGCGTCGAGCTCGGCAAGTTCCGCCGGATCATCCAGCCGTTCGAGAACTGGACCCTCGTCTGCGACGAGGATCTCGGCCGCAGGCAGCGTGTCTGCAACATCCGCCAGGAGATCGCCGCGCCGGGCGCCGGCATCGTCTTCTCCTGGGCGCTCTCCGCCACCGAAGAGGGGAGGCCGATGATGCTGCTGACAGTCCCGGCCAAGGTCGGCGTCGGCAACAAGGTCCGCCTGGAGTTCGACGGCGGCACCACGTTCCTCGCCGAGATTGCGGCGTGCAATGCCGACGGCTGCAACGGCCTTGTACCGGTCGGCCCGCAGATGCGCCGCCACATCGAGGAGGGCCTCGATGTCGGCATCAGCTTCACCGTCGCCGGGTTCGGCGACATCGCCTTCAGGGCGCCGCTGAAGGGCCTGTCCCAGGCTCTCGCGGCCCTCGATTGAGATTGGCTTCGGTCGATGGTCCGCTGGGGTGTCTTTGCCGTCGTTCTGTTGGTCTGCGTGGCGGGCGCCGTGCTGACGACGATGTACATAATGCGGCAGGAGCCGCCCGCCGACCCTTATGCCGGCGACATCGGCCGGCCGCTTACTTTGTTCGACGAGCATCTGAAGCAGGCCGGCATGACGGTGTGCCGCGACAGCTTCGGCGGTCTCGGCGATGACATGACCCAGGGCGCCGCCTATGTCGCCCGGTCGGCCTGGACCGATGATCGCGACCTGCGCCGCATCCGCGCCCTGGCGGAGCTGACCTTCAGCAACGAAGCCGCCGCCACCAGCCTTTCGGCGGCGGGCATCCTGTTCGCCGTCGCCGGCGCCGAGAAATGCCAGGGCATGTTCGTCCGCGTCCTGCCGATGCCGACGACATGCGAGACCTTCCTGGCGCAGCGGCCGGAAGGCGCCGAGGTCCATCCGCCGCTCGGCGACCTCGTCAACATGACCCTGCCCAATGGCTGGGACGTGGCGCTGCTGCCGGCGGCGGCGGACCTGTGCATCGTCGTGGCGACGGCGCAGCGCTGACCGCTGATGCAGCGGGACGCGCCGGGACGGCCGCCCGTCCCGGCGCAGTCCTACATCAGGGCGACATTGGCGATCTCGGCGACCGCCAGCGCCGCGATGGCCAGCGTCACGAACCAGCGCCAGCGCTGCCGGCTGAGCGGCTCGGCGGCATGGCTTTCCACCTGCGCCACACGATCTTCGATGATGGCAATCCGCCTTTGCAGGTCGGCGGACAGTCTTTCGAATTCAACCGGGCGTGTCGCAGCCCGGGCCACCGCGGACAGATCCTGATCGAGTCTTATTAGTTGCTGGCTGATCCACAACGGTGCCTCCTCACGCGCCATCGACTACCGCATCCTCATTGATGGTCTCAAAGTCCCGCCGATAAGCTCGGCGTACTAAAGTGGTAACGCGGAAGGTGTTACCACGGAAGGTATATGCAAGGTGCAACCCTGGCGGGTTGACCGGCTGCGGCACGGTAGCATTGCCGGGACCCGCGATCATTGTCCGGCGCAACCTGCGGACGGGTATCCGGCCGGCCGCGCGTCACCCATCTGGGGGATGCTGCGGGCGCGATGCTGGTCCATACGGCCCCGGGGCCGGCAGGACCGGTCCTCCAAAAAGACACACGGAGGAGATCGTGCTCGTGATCGAGGAAAGGGCGCCGCGGCGGCGCATGCGAAGCATCGGCCTGCTTGCGGCCGGCCTGGCGGCCATGATGGCGGCGCCGGTATCGACGCCGGCCTTGGCGCAGGCGGACGAACTGCGGGCGGTGCCGGCGGCGGAATGCGGCGCCGACGACCGCACCGAGACCATGCAGGGCCGTACGACGCTGGCCGAGCGGTTCGCGCCCGGAGAGGCCCAGGCCTTCAACTGCAATCTGGTGCTCAAGGGCCACTTCCCCGGCGAGGGCGCCGGCTGGGGCATGAACGCCGTCGGCAACTGCGTCTATCTCAGCACCTATCGTGACGACCGGCGCAGTCCGCTGCTGCAGAACCCCGGCACGGCGGTGCTCGACGTCTCCGATTCGGCCAATCCGCGCCTGGTGACGATGCTCACCAGCCCGGCCATGCAGAACGTCAACGAATCGCTGGAGCCGTCGCGCGACGGCCGGCTGCTGTTCGGCAATGCCTATCCGTTCAACCAGGAAACCGAGCACCCGATCGAGCTCTACGACATTTCCGACTGCACCAATCCGAAGCTTCTCAGCAGCGTCGTGCTGCCGTCGCTGCGCGTCCATGGCGGCGCCTTCTCGCCCGACGGCACGATCTATTATGGCGCCAGCTGCTGTGGCCCGTACAAGGGCTGGGACGGGCCGCCGTCGGCACTCTACGCCATCGATGTCTCCGACCCGGCCAATCCGAAGGAGATCACGCGGTGGATCCCCGACGACGCCAACTGGTCGACGCACTGGTTGTCGCTCAGCCCGGACGGCAAGCGCATCTACCTGTCGCTGATCGAGAATGCCGGCTTCCGCACCGCCCAGGCTAATGGCATCGTCATCCTCGACGTCAGCGACATCGAGGCGCGCGCCCCCGACGCGCAGTTCAAGGTCGTGAACGACATGCTGTGGGACGACACCGGCTTCGGCGAATACAACCTGAACTTCACCAAGGACGGCCGCACCTATGTCCTGCATACCGACATGACCGGCTCGCAGGGCTTCCCGGGCGGCGTCGGCAGCCCCTCGACCTGCATCGAGGGCGTCGTCAGCTGGGGCTATGCCAGGGTCATCGACGTCACTGACGAGCAGAACCCGCAGACGGTGCTGCGCCTGCCGCTCGAGGTGCAGATGCCGCAGAACTGCGCCGACATCGCCTATGATCCGGTGCTGCAGGGCGGCTACAGCGCCGCCTTCTGCGATCTCGACAGCATGGTCGACCCGAAGATGATGGCCTGCGGCTACATGGAGGCAGGGCTGCGCGTCTTCGACATCCGCGACTTCGGCGCCGCGAAGGAGATCGGCTATTTCAAGCCGGCGGCGACCCGCACCGACCCGAAGCCGGCCTCGCCGCATCTCGTCAACGGCCAGTTCCCGATCAATACGGCCGATTCGGTCGTCGTGCCGCGCTTCCGCGACGGCGGCCGCGAGATCTGGTTCAACGCCATGGACAACGGCTTCATGACGGTGCGCTTCAGCGACGCGTTCATCGCCGCCAACGCGGCGCTGTTCGCGCAATAGCAGGATCGCCGGGCAGGGCGCACGCCGTCTTGCCCGGCGCCTTCGACATGGCCGGCGCCTTCGACATGGCCGATGTCAGTCGGCGAACGAAGCGCGGACGCGCTTGGCCGACCGCGTCACGGCATCCCTGGCCATGGCGAGGACGGCGTTCATGCCGAAGAACTCGTGCGTGACGCCCGGATAGAGGAAGAGCTTGGTCGAGACGCCCGCGGAGCTGAGCGCCGCCGCGAGGATCGTGTCCTCGGTGCGCAGCGGGTCGATCTGCGCCGCGATCACCGTCGTTGCCGGCATGCCTTCGAGGCCCGTGCGGGCGACGAGATTCAGCCGCGGGTCGTCGGCCTGCGCCGGGTCCGCCAGCTCGCGCTGCAGGAACCACGCCATGTCCTCCTTGCCGAGCGGCACTGCCGCGGCATTCTGGACATAGGACTTGTTGTCCATGTCGTGGCCGGCCACCGGATAGATCAGCAGCTCGTGTCGGGGCTGCGGCCAGCCATTGTCGCGGGCTGCCAGCGCCACGTTGAAGGCGAGGTTGGCGCCGGCGCTCTCGCCGGCCACCGCCAGCTTCTGCGGATCGCCGCCGAGATTGCCGGCATTGGCGGCGAGCCATTGCCAGGCGGCGAGGGCATCCTCGTGCGCCGCCGGGAACCTGTTCTCCGGGGCATGGCGGTATTCGAACGACACGACGATCGCCGGCGTCGCCGCGGCGATGGCGCGGGCCGAGGCGTCATAGGTGTCGATGTCGGCCAGCACCCAGCCGCCGCCGTGGAAATAGCCGATGACCGGAAACGGCCCGCTGCCCGGCGGGGTGTAGATGCGCGCCGGCAGGTCGCCCGCCGCAGCGGGATAGGTGATGTCCTTTGTGGCGACCTGCGCCTCGGGGCCGGGCGGGATGCTGTCCTCCGCGATGATCGCCCGGACCGCATCGGCGGGTGTCGGCTGGCTGCGCGCTGCCGCGACGTCGAGCACATGGACCGGCTGCACGCCGAGCGCCGCGAGCTTGTCGAGGACGCGCCGCATGTCGGCGCTGGGGATGGTCGGCGACGGCTTCGGCTGCGCGACGGCGTTGCCGGCGGCGAGCGCCAGCGCCGTTCCGAGCACAACGGCAAATCCCGCCGATCTCACAAGTCCCGCTGAACTGACCGACATGCATGTCTTCTCCACTTCGCCCGCCCGGCAAGCGCATTCCGGTAGGCATTTGTTCCGTGCGGCACAGCCGGCCGCCTGTCCCTGCAAGCATAGCGCGGCCGGGCAGGCCATAGAGATGTCGCGGCGAGAATTGCCGCGCTACACTCGCTGCCTCAATCGGAGGGAGTGGGGACGATGCCGACACGGCGCGAGACGGCTCTTGGACTGATGACGGGTGCGGTGGCTCTGGCCTTGGCGCGCGGCCGCGCCGAGGCGCAGCCGCTGCCGGAGGCGGAGGCCACGGCGGTGGTGGCGGCGTGGCTGGAGGCGCTGCGCAGCGGCGATCCGGCAGTGGTGACGAAGGTCCTGGCGCCGGAATTCCAGATCGCCCGCTCCGACGGCAGCGGCTTCGACAAGGAGGGCTATCTCGCCAATCTGCCGAAGCAGACGAGCGTTGCCGTCCTCAGCGGCGTGACGGCGACCGGCACGGCAACGACGATGGTCGTGCGCTATGCCGCCGAGATCGAGCAGACGATCAACGACCAGCCGGTCCAGGCCAAGGCGCCGCGCCTGTCGGCTTTCCGCAAGGAAGGCGACGCCTGGCTGATCGTCGCGCACGCCAATTTCGCCCGCATCGGCTGACGCCGCGCATCCGGCGGCGCCGGCGGCATTGACCGCCGCCGGCGCCGCCTTTCAAATCGCCGCATGGCCCGCGCCACCGCCGCTGCCGAGACCTTCGCTGCGCTGACCGGTCTCCGCTTCGTCGCAGCGGCGATGATCCTCCTGCATCATGCCCGCGGCATCGGCATCCCGGTGCCGGGCTGGGCGCTCGATCGCGGCGTCTCGTTCTTCTTCGTCCTGTCGGGCTTCGTGCTGGCGCATGTCTATCCGCGCCTTGCCGGCCGCGACGATATCCGCGCCTTCCTTGTCGCCCGCGTGGCGCGCATCTGGCCAGCCTATCTTGTGGCGCTCGTCTTCGCCATCGTGGCGCTCGGCCAGCCGATCAACACCACCTTTCCGGCCAATCTCCTGATGGTGCAGGCCTGGGTGCCGATGATGCCGTGGTATTTCGGCTATAACGGCCCGTCCTGGAGCGTCTCGACGGAATATTTCTTCTACCTCGTCTTCCCGCTGCTGATCCTCGGCTGGGCGCGGTCGTGGTGGTGGAAATGGGCTGCGGCGGCGCTCCTCGTCGTGGCGCTGGTGCTGCTGGCGACGGCGCTTTGCCTGCCGCCGGTGGCGCCGGGTTTCGAGCCGACGATGCACGGCCTCCTCTACGTCAATCCGCTGGCCCGGCTGTTCGAATTTGTCACCGGCATGATCGCCTATGGCGCCTTCACGCGGCTTCGCCCGCTGGCCGGCCGGCTCGGCACGGCGGGTTTCACGCTGATGGAGGCGTCGCTGGTCGGCCTCGTGGCGGCGTCGCTGGTCACCCTGGCGCCGGTGCCGCAACTGGCGCCGCTGCTGCCGGCCGCCGGCCGCGAATGGCTGTCGCATGCCGGCGGGGTCGTCCTCTTTCCCTTCGTGACGATCCTCTTCGCCTTCGGCCGCGGCTGGCTGTCCCGCTGGCTCGCCAGCCGGCCGATGGTCGGCCTCGGCCAGATCAGCTACTCGGTCTATCTGCTGCATGCGACGGTCTACGCTCTCTACCGCACCCATTTCGGCGCGGCGGCAGGCCCGCCCGACTATGCCGGCTTCGCCGCCTGCCTGGCGGTGACGCTGGCGCTGGCCTTTCTCGTCTTCAATTTCGTTGAGGAGCCGTGCCGCCAGCGCGCCCGGCAATGGCTGCGCCGCAGCGCGCCGAAGCCGGCCTGAACGATGGTTTGAACAATGTTCCTGGTCGAGATCCTGCTGCCCCTCTACGACAATGACGGCCGGCATCTGGCCGCCGACCTGTTCCAGGAGGTGCGCGTCGAATTGCAGGAACAGTTCGGCGGCTTCACGGCCCATACAAGGGCGCCGGCCGAAGGGTCATGGACCGGCGAGGCGCGCACGGCGCGCGACGACATCGTCATCTTCGAGGTCATGGCGGCGGTGCTGGACCGTACCTGGTGGCATGGCTACCGCCGCCGGCTCGAGGCGCGCTTTCGTCAGGACGAGGTGGTCATCCGCGCCCACGCCATCAAGATCCTCTAGCCGGCGGGGCTCGACAGCGGGCCGGGCCGCCTGAATACTCGCCGCGCGGGATGATCGCGAGGGAGGCGGAACCGTGAAAAGCCGATCCGTATGGACGCGGGCACCTCGCTTCGCGCGGCGCCGCCTAGCCGCCGCACGCGCCATGCCATGCTGCCGCGACATGCCGATGCTGCCGCGCCATGCCCGGCGGAACGTTTTTTCGCCGGTCGCTGATGAAACGCAAAAGGCCCGGTCTGATAATACCCTACTAGCTTGATAGAGTTAGTTGGCAATAGACCAGGAGGGAGAGCTTCTCCATGCGCCTTGCACAGCAGATACGCTCCGTAGCAGCAGCCATCGCCCTGTCCACGGCGCTTGCCGCCGGGCCGGCACTGGGCGACCAGACAATCCTCAACGTCTCCTACGATCCGACCCGCGAGCTCTACAAGGAATACGACCAGGCCTTCGCCGCCTACTGGAAGGAGAAGACCGGCGAGACGGTCAATATCGAGCAGTCGCACAGCGGCTCGGGCGCCCAGGCCCGCGCTGTCATCGACGGCCTGCCGGCCGACGTCGTGACGCTGGCCCTCGAAGGCGACATCAACGCCATCGCCGAGAAGACGGGCAAGATCCCGGCCGACTGGCGCGGCCGGCTGCCCAACAACAGCACGCCCTACACCTCGACGATCGTCTTCCTCGTGCGCAAGGGAAACCCCAAGGGCATCGAGGACTGGGGCGACCTGGTGAAGGACGGCGTCCAGGTCATTACGCCGAACCCGAAGACCTCCGGCGGCGCGCAGTGGAACTACCTGGCCGCCTGGGCCTGGGCGAGCGCCACCTATGGCGGTGACGAGGAGAAGGTGAAGGCCTTCATCGCCGATCTCTACAGCCACGTTCCGGTGCTCGACACCGGCGCCCGCGGCGCCACCACGACCTTCGCCCAGCGCGGCATCGGCGACGTGCTGCTGGCCTGGGAGAACGAAGCGTTCCTGGCGGTGAACGAGCTTGGTCCCGACCAGTTCGACATCGTCGTGCCACCGAGCTCGATCCGCGCCGAGCCGCCGGTCGCCCTCGTCGAGGGCAACGCCGAGGCCAAGGGGACGCGCGAGGTGGCGCAGGCCTATCTGGAGTACCTGTACAGCGACGAAGCGCAGAACATCATCGCCAAGCACTATTACCGGCCGAGCAATCCGTCGGTTGTCGATCCGGCTTTGCTGGCGCGCTTCGGCGAGACCAAGCTGATCACCATCGACGATCCGCTGTTCGGCGGCTGGGCGCAGGTGACCCCCAAGCATTTCGCCGAAGGCGGGCTGTTCGACCAGCTCTACAAGCCGCACTAGGCCGGAATGGCAGCGGCCGCAACTCAAGGCTTCAGGTTCCGTAGGCCGAGCGTCCTCCCGGGTTTCGGGCTGACGCTCGGCTTCACGCTGACCTATCTCAGCCTGATCGTCCTCATTCCGCTGGCGGCGCTGGTCCTGCGCTCGACCGAACTCGGCTGGAGCGAATACTGGCGCATCGCGTTCGACTGGCGCACCGTCACGGCGCTGCGCCTGAGCTTTGGCGCGGCACTGTTCGCGGCGGTGGTCAATTCCGTCTTCGGGCTGATCATCGCCTGGGTGCTGGTGCGCTACCGCTTCTTCGGCCGGCGCCTGCTCGATGCCTTCATCGACCTGCCCTTCGCCCTGCCGACGGCCGTCGCCGGCATCGCCCTCAGCACGATTTATGCGCCCAACGGGTCGATCGGCCAGCTCTTCTCCTGGCTGGGCATCCGCATCGCCTACACGCCGGCCGGCGTCGTCATCGCCCTCATCTTCATCGGCCTGCCCTTCGTGGTGCGCACCCTGCAGCCGGTGATGGAGGAGTTCGACCGCGAGGTCGAGGAGGCCTCGGCGACGCTCGGGGCGACGCGCCGCCAGACCGTCTTCCGCGTCCTGCTGCCGACGCTGCTGCCGGCGCTGCTCACCGGCTTCGCGCTCGCCTTCGCCCGCGCCGTCGGCGAATACGGCTCGGTGATCTTCATCGCCGGCAACATCCCCTATTTCTCGGAGATCGCGCCGCAGCTGATCATCATCCGCCTGCAGGAATACAATTATGCCGGCGCGACGGCGGTCGGCTCGATCATGCTGGCGCTGTCCTTCGTCCTCCTGCTCATCGTCAACCTACTGCAGGCGTGGAGCCGCCGGAGGCTCGGTCATGTCTGACATCACGCTAGCCTCCCCCGCCGCCGGCACGGCGACCGCCGCCGAGGTCATCACCGAGCCGCGCTGGGTGCGGCGGCTCCTCATCGGCGTCACGCTGGCCTTCCTGGCGATCTTCCTGCTGCTGCCGCTGGTGACGGTGTTCGTCGAGGCCTTCCGGGCCGGCATCGAGGCCTATTTCGCCGCCCTCGGGACGCGCGAATCCCTGGCGGCGATCCGGCTGACGCTGCTCGTCGCGGTCATCGCCGTCGCCGCCAATCTGGTGTTCGGCCTCGCCGCCTCCTGGGCGATCGCCAAATACGAGTTCTGGGGCAAGAGCTTCCTCAACACGCTGATCGACCTGCCGTTCTCGGTGTCGCCGGTCATCGCCGGCCTCATCTATGTGCTGCTGTTCGGGGCGCAGGGCTATTTCGGGCCGCTGCTGCAGAGCTGGCACATCCAGATCGTCTTCGCCGTCCCCGGCATCGTCCTGGCGACGATCTTCGTCACCTTCCCCTTCATCGCCCGCGAATTGGTGCCGCTGATGCAGGAACAGGGCACCGGCGACGAGGAGGCGGCGCTGTCGCTCGGCGCCAGCGGCTGGAAGACCTTCTGGCTGATCACCCTGCCCAACATCAAATGGGCGCTGCTCTACGGCGTCCTCCTCTGCAACGCCCGCGCCATGGGCGAATTCGGCGCCGTCGCCGTACTGTCGGGCAAGATCCGCGGCCAGACCAACACGATGCCGCTGCAGGTCGAGGCCCTTTACGGCGACTACAACGCCGCGGCGGCCTTTGCCGTCGCCTCGCTGCTCGCCCTGCTGGCGCTGGTGACGCTGGGTGCGAAGACATTGCTTGAGTGGCGCTTTGCCGACTCGATAGCCGCGACGCGGCGCCACTGATGAGGCTACAATGGACGCCGTGACCCGACCCGACGCCATCCCGACCGACGCCCCGGTCTCCGAATCCATCGGCCGCCGCGCCTGGGGGGCGCCGGTCAGCGTCAATATCGAGAACGTCGCCAAGAGCTTCGGCGTCACCGCGGCGCTGCATGGCGTGTCGCTCGATATCCAGCCGGGCGAGCTGATCGCCCTGCTCGGACCGTCCGGCTCGGGCAAGACGACGCTGCTGCGTATCCTTGCCGGCCTGGAAGTGCCGTCGGAGGGGCGGGTGCTGTTCGACGGCGAGGACGCCCTCGGCCTGCCGGTGCAGAAGCGCCATATCGGCTTCGTCTTCCAGTCCTATGCGCTCTTCCGGCACATGACGGTGACGGAGAACATCAGCTTCGGCCTGCGCGTGCGGCCGGCGTCGCGGCGGCCGGACCGCCGCGTCATCCGTCAGCGCGTCGAGGACCTGCTGGCGCTGGTGCAGCTCGAAGGCCTCGGCGGCCGCTATCCCAACCAGCTGTCCGGCGGCCAGCGCCAGCGCGTTGCGCTGGCCCGCGCCCTCGCGGTGGAGCCGCGTGTGCTGCTCCTCGACGAGCCGTTCGGGGCACTCGACGCCAAGGTGCGCAAGGACCTGCGCCGCTGGCTGCGCGAGATCCACGACCGTACCGGCCACACCACCGTCTTCGTCACGCATGACCAGGAGGAGGCGCTGGAGCTCTCCGACCGCGTCGTGGTGATGAACGAGGGCCATATCCAGCAGGTCGGCTCACCGGACGAGATCTATGACGAGCCGGCGACGCCCTTCGTGGCGAGCTTCATCGGCGAATCGAACCTCCTGCCGGTGACGGTGCGCGCCGGCACGGTGCTGTTCGAGGGCAGCGCCCTGCCGCTCGCACCCGCCGCGGCGGCGGACGGGCCGGCGACGCTGGTGTTCCGCCCGCATGAGGCGGTGCTGGCCGACGAGCCGGGCGCCATCCGGGCGCGTGTCGTCGCCGAACGCCGCAACGGGCCGCAGCGCCGCCTGGAGGTGGAATCGGTCGCCGGCTGCCACCGCTTCGAGGTCAACGTGCCGGCCGGCTCCGGCCGCCTCGTCGGCGGCGAGGTGCAGGTGCGCCCCAATCGCTGGCGGCTGTTCCCGGCGGGGTAAGCGCGGCGGCGCGCGAAAGGCCAAGCGGCGCTCCCCACCCGTCACGCGCCTACGGCGCGCGCCACCCTCCCCGTTCCGGTGAGGGATGGGTGCGCGCTTCCCGATGTGAATGCGGTTCCCGAAGAAAGAGGCGCCATCCCTCACCCGCAGGGGGAGGGTGGCCCCGCCGCAGGCGGGGTCGGGTGGGGAGCGCCGCCGGGCCTTTTCGCGCGGCGCCTGTCACCCCTCCAGTGCGAAGATCAGCGTTGCCAGCGGCGGCACCGTTACCGTGATCGACCAGTCGCGGCCGTGGCTCGGCATCCTCTCGGCGTCGACGCCGCCGAGATTGCCCATGTTGCTGCCGCCATAGCGCGCCGCGTCGGTGTTGATCGCCTCGCGGTAGCGTCCCGGCGCCGGCACGCCGATGCGGTAGCCGGGGCGTGGCACCGGCGTGAAATTCGACACCACCACCGCCAGCGCGCCGGGCGCGTCGCCGCGGCGGGCGAAGGCGAGGATGCTGTTGTCGCGGTCGTCGCCGACAAGCCATTCGAAGCCGTCCGCCTGGCAGTCGCGCTGGTGGAGCGCCGGCAGGGTGCGATAGGCGCGGTTGAGGTCGGCGACGAGGTCGCGGATGCCGGCATGCGCCGGCTCGCCGAGGAGGTGCCAGTCGAGGCTGGCGTCGTGGTTCCACTCGCGCTCCTGCGCGAACTCGCCGCCCATGAACAGCAGCTTCTTGCCGGGATGGCCCCACATGAAGCCGTAATAGGCCCTGAGGTTGGCGAAGCGCTGCCAGGCATCGCCGGGCATCCTGCCGATCAGCGAGCCTTTGCCGTGCACGACCTCGTCATGCGACAGCGGCAGGATGAAATTCTCCGAGAAGGCGTAGAGGAGGCCGAAGGTCAGGTCGTCGTGATGGAAGCGGCGGTGGATCGGGTCGTGCGCCATGTAGCGCAGCGTGTCGTGCATCCAGCCCATGTTCCATTTGAAGCCGAAGCCGAGGCCGCCGGCGCTGACCGGATGCGAGACGCCGGCCCAGGCGGTGGATTCCTCCGCCACGGTCAAGATGTCGGGACGGGCGCCGTAGACTGTCTCGTTGAGGCGCTGCAGGAAGGCGATGGCTTCGAGGTTCTCGCGCCCGCCATGGCGGTTCGGCACCCAGTCGCCGGGCTGGCGGGAATAGTCGAGATAGAGCATCGAGGCGACGGCATCGACGCGCAGCCCGTCGAGCCGGTAGCGCTCCAGCCACAGCCGGGCGCTGGCGACGAGGAAGGCCGACACCTCGGCGCGGCCGAAATTGTAGATCGCCGTGTCCCAGTCCTGGTGCAGGCCCTGGCGCGGATCGGCATGCTCGTAGAGATGCGTGCCGTCGAACTCCGCCAGGCCGTGCGGATCGCGCGGGAAATGCCCCGGCACCCAGTCGAGCAGCACGCCGAGGCCTGCCTCGTGCGCCGCGTCGACGAAGGCGGCAAAGTCCTCCGGCGTGCCGAAGCGGCTGGTCGGCGCGAACAGCGAGATCGGTTGGTAGCCCCACGAGCCGTCGAACGGATATTCGGTGATCGGCAGAAGCTCGATATGGGTGAAGCCAAGATCCTTCACATAGGGGATCAGCCTGTCGGCCAGCTCGCCATAGGTGAGGTAGCGGTCGCCCTCTTCGGGCACGCGGGCCCATGAGCCGAGATGGCATTCATAGATCGAGATCGGCGCCTTGTGCGGCGGCGTCTCCGGCGGCAGCCCGGCGGCGAAACGGCCGGCGCCGCCCGGCAGGCCGTGCAGCAGCGATGCCGTGGCAGGCGGGTGCTCGGCCCGGAAGGCGAGCGGGTCGGCCTTCAGCGGCAGCAGGCTGCCGTCCGGGCCCTTGATCTCGTATTTGTAGCGGCCGCCGGGTTCGAGGCCGGGGATGAACAGCTCCCAGACGCCGGCCTGATGCCGGAGCCGCATCGGATGGTGGCGGCCGTCCCAGCCGTTGAAATCGCCGACCACGGCGACATGGCGGGCATCGGGCGCCCAGACCGCAAAGCGGAAGCCGTCCTGCCCTTCCAGCATCAGCCGGTGGGCGCCGAGGACGCGGTAGGGCGCATCCGATCCGACCTGGGTCAGGCCGGCGAGCTCACTGTCGGAGAGCAGCGGCCCGAAGGCATAGGCGTCGCCCTGCACCAGCGCGCCGGCCGGCGTCTCGACGCGCAGGCGATAGTCCGGCCTGGCCGGCGCGGCGATGCGGCCGACATAGAAGCCGGCCGGATGGCAGCGCTCCATCGCGGCCAGCTCGGTGCCGTCCGGCGCCAGCAGGGCCGCGGCGCTCGCCTGGGGCAGCATGGCGCGGACTTCCCACAGGCCGTCGCCGACAGCATGCGGCCCCAGCACCGCGAACGGATCGCCATGGTCGGCCGCGACGATGGCGGCGATGGCATCGGCATTGAGGCTGGCGGCGAGGCTGTGGGAAGGCATTGCGTGCATGTCGGTCTCCGCCTGTGGCAGGGGCGTGCCGGTCGGGCACGGAGCCGCCGCGAGGGCGGCTTGAGGGTCAGCCGCCGGCCTCCATGTCCAGGAGCTGGATAACGCCGCGGATCGGCGTTTCGATCCAGTCCGGACGGTTGCCGGCCTCGTAGACGATCTCGTAAAGGGCGCGCGCCAGCAGGTGGAAGCGCAGCAGCCGGCTCCGCTCGGTCGCGTCCGCCACCCAGGCCGGGCTGCCCTCGGCCGCCTCCTGATAGGCGGTGAGGAAGGCCTCGTCGCACAGCCGGCGCCATTCCTGCGCGGCGCCGGTGGCGACCGGCTCCGCCTCGGCGAAGCGCTGCGTCAGAGTGCGCACGGCGGTCTCGGCGGCATAGGCGAAGGAGCGCAGCATGCCGGCGACATCGCGCAGCGGCGAATCCTTGCCGCGGCGCTGGTCGTTCGGCCGCCCCGGCTCGCCCTCGAAATCGACAAGCATGACGTCGTCGCGGGCGATCAGCACCTGCGCCAGGTGGAAATCGCCATGGACGCGGGTGCGGATGGCCGCCTTCGGCGCCGCAGCCAGCCGGTCGATCAGCGCCAGACATTCGTCGCGGCGGGCAAGAAGCGCCTCCGCCGCGGCGCGGGCGGGATCGTTGCCGGCAATCTCCGCCAGCGCCGCGAAGGCGCGCCCGGCGACGGCGCCAGTATCGGCGGCGGCCTGCCGCATATGGGCGTCGTCGAGCGGCTCCGCGGCGAAGGCCGGATCGTCGCCCCCGGCCGTGGCGAAGGCGACATGCAGCTCGCCGGTGCGGCGGCCGATGATGGCGGCATATTGCAGGAACTGCGCCGCCGATTCCGACAGCGGCGCGTCGGCTGGCTGGGCGGTGAGGAAGCGTGTCTCCAGCTCGCGCGTCAGGCCGTCTATGCCGACCGTGGCGGCATCGCCCTGGTTGGCGACGAAGCCCTGCAGGACGGCGAGGGCGGTCGGCGTGCCGGCGGCGTCGAGGCTTTCCACGGCGCCGTAGAGCGGCGGCGTATTGGGGTAGCGGGCGACCTCGGTGAGGAAGCGGCCGACCTCGATCTCCGGATGGATGCCGGGATGGACCAGCCGGTAGAGCTTCAGCGTCATGCGGAAGCCGAGATTGAGCGAGCTGTTGCTCTGCTCGCCGCCGAAACGCTGGACGTCGGCGGCGGTGAAGCCGGTCTCGGCAGGGAAGGCGGCGGTCGCCGAGAAGCGCAGGCTGCCGCCTTCCGCCGTCGCCAGCGTCAGGCCGCTGCGCATCGCCTCCACCATCGTCACGGCGAAATCCGGCGCCCCGGCGGCGTCGTAGAGGAGGCCGGTGCGCGGACCGCGGCGCACGCGCGCCAGCGCCTCCGGCACCACGGCCTCGTCCTCGTGCGCCTCGTCGACGGCGAGCGGCAGGAAATAGTCCTGCCGTTCGCCGCCGCGCAGCATCACGGCGACGGTCGGCAGGATATAGGTGGCGGCGCTGCCGGGCAGGGTGCCGAAATCGAGCGTCTGCACCGCCTCGATGCGGCGCTGTTTGCCGGCAAACCAGCGCTGCGCGGCGAGGAAGCGCGGCGCCGCCCGACGCTCGAAGGCAAGGCGCTCGCGGCCGACGAGAAGCGAATCCGGCTTACCGGTGATGACGAGGGTGAAGAGCTCCGGCGGCGCCGCCCAGGTCGGGCGCGGCGCGCCCTCGGCCGGCGCATGCAGCTGGAACCACAGGAAGCCATAGGCCGGCAGGGTGAGCAGGTAGGGCAGCTCGCCGATCGGCGGGAAGGTTTCGCCGCCGGTCATCTCCACCGGGCTCATTCCCTTCAGCTCCGACAGGTCGAGCTCGACCGCCTGCGGCGAGCGCGACACATTGGCGACGCACAGGATGCGCTCGTCGCCGGATTCGCGCAGATAGGCCAGAACCTTGCGGTTGGCGGGATAGAGGAAGCGCAGCGTGCCGCGGCCGAAGGCGGCGCTGCCGCGCCGGATCGACAGCATGCGCCGCGTCCAGTTGAGGAGGCTGCCGGGGCTGCGCAGCTGTGCTTCGACATTGACCGCCTGGTAGCCGTAGATCGGGTCCTGGATGGCGGGCAGGAAGAGCTGCGCCGGATCGGCGAGGCTGAAGCCGCCATTGCGGTCCGGCGACCATTGCATCGGCGTGCGCACGCCGTCGCGGTCGCCGAGATAGATGTTGTCACCCATGCCGATCTCGTCGCCGTAATAGAGCACCGGCGTGCCCGGCATCGACAGGAGCAGCGAGTTCAGCAGCTCGATCTTGCGCCGGTCGTTCTCCAGCAGCGGCGCCAGCCGCCGGCGGATGCCGAGATTGATGCGGGCGCGCTTGTCGGAGGCGTAGAAGGCCCAGAGATAGTCGCGCTCCGTGTCGGTGACCATTTCCAGCGTCAGCTCGTCATGATTGCGCAGGAAGATCGCCCATTGCGTGCCGTCGGGGATCTCCGGCGTCTGGCGCATGATGTCGGTGACCGGGTGGCGGTCCTCCTGCGCCAGCGCCATGTACATGCGCGGCATCAGCGGGAAATGGAACGCCATGTGGCATTCGTCGCCATTGCCGAAATACTGCGCCGTCTCCTCCGGCCACTGGTTGGCCTCGGCCAGCAGCATGCGGTCCGGGTAGCGCTCCTGCATGGCGGCGCGGATGCGCTTCAGCACCGCATGCGTCTCCGGCAGGTTCTCGCAATTGGTGCCCTCGCGCTCGATCAGGTAGGGGATGGCGTCGAGCCTGAGGCCGTCGACGCCCATGTCGAGCCAGAAGCGCATGACGCTGAGCACCGCCTGCAGCACGGCGGGATTGTCGAAATTGAGGTCCGGCTGGTGGCTGTAGAAGCGGTGCCAGTAATAGGCCTTGGCGACCGGGTCCCACGACCAGTTCGACGGCTCGGTATCGAGGAAGATGATGCGCGTGCCGAGATATTTCTGGTCGGTGTCGGACCAGACGTAGAAATTGCGCGCTGCCGAGCCGGGCTTGGCCGCCCGCGCCTTCTGGAACCAGGGATGCTGGTCGGAGGTGTGGTTGATGACGAGCTCGGTGATGACGCGGATGTCGCGCTCGTGGGCGGCGCGGATGAAGGCGCGGAAGTCCGGCATCGTCCCGTAGGACGGGTTGATGTTGCGGTAGTCGGCGATGTCGTAGCCGTCGTCGCGCAGCGGCGAGGGATAGAACGGCATCAGCCAGATCGCCGTGGCGCCGAGGTCGCGGATATAGTCGAGCTTTTGGGTCAGGCCGGCAAAGTCGCCGATGCCGTTATTGTTGGAATCGAAGAACGACTTGACGTGCACCTGGTAGATGATGGCGTCGCGATACCAGTCGGTCTTGCTGCGGTCGATCATGCGGCGCCCTATGGCTGGCAGGGATGAAAGGTGTTGGGAGGCTAAGGTCTGTCGGTCCTGTTCAGGAGCGAGGCCTCCGGCCCGCAGATCGCCGACCGAGGTGGCCGGACGTGCCGGGACATCGCAGAATGAGCGCATCCCTTCGAGCGTCATGCCCGGACTTGTTCCGGGCATCCACGCGAACACCGCTGGCACAGAACAAGGCTCTGCCGGCGTCCCATCTCCTGCCCGAGGTCCCGATGTACGTGCCGGAAGAGGCTGCACCGGCACCGCCTCGTCCGGTGCGACCCGTGTTCGCGTGGATGGCCGGAACAAGTCCGGCCATGACGCCGCGGGCAGCTTGGAAGGGCGAGCCCTCATTCGTATCAATCGCCAGCATGTGGCGCTCCGCCTTCGGCTACGGGTCGCATTCCTGTTCTCCCCTCTCCCAAATTCACGCCGCCGGCCGGCCGACCCGCCAGATGACGACGGAGCGGTCCTGCGGATCGAGGGCGATATGCTGCCATTTGCCGGTCAGCGTGAAGCGGTGGCCGGCGAGGAGATCCTCCACCGCCACCGTCTCGTCGTCGCCGAGACCGAACTGCCAAAGCGGCACCTCGAAGTCGCATTCGTGGCGGTGGTGCGGATCGACATTGACGAGGATGAGCAGGCAGTTGTCCCCGGCCGGCGTGGCGCGCCAGTAGGCGAGGATGCTGTCGTCGCCGGCCTCCAGGAACAGCGTGTTGCGGAAATCGTGCAGCGCCGGGTTGTCGCGGCGGATGCGGTTGAGAGCCGCGATGAAGGCGCGGATGTTGCCGGGCTGGTCGAAATCGCGCCGGCGCAGCTCGTATTTCTCCGAATCGGCATATTCCTCGCGGCCGGGCAGCGGCTCGGCCTCGCACAACTCGAAGCCGCCATAGATGCCCCAGGCCGAGGACAGCGTCGCGGCCAGCGCCGCCCGCACGACGAAGCCGGCGCGGCCGCTCGTCTGCAGGTAGTAGGGATTGATGTCCGGCGTATTGGTGAAGAAATTCGGCCGGTAATACTCGCCCATCGCGCCGGCCAGCTCCGTGACGTAGTCGATCAGCTCGGCCTTGGTGTTGCGCCAGGTGAAGTAGGTATAGGACTGCTGGTAGCCGACCTTGGCCAGCTTGCGCATCATTTTCGGCCGCGTGAAGGCCTCGGCGAGGAAGATCACCTGCGGGTGGCGCGCGTTGACCTCGCGGATCAGCCACTGCCAGAACGGGATCGGCTTTGTGTGCGGGTTGTCGACGCGGAAGATGTCGACGCCGTTCTCGACCCAGAACAGCACGACGTCGCGCAGCGCGTACCAGAGGTCCGGCAGCGCGGCGCCGTAGAACTCGACATTGACGATGTCCTCGTACTTCTTCGGCGGATTCTCGGCGAACCTGATGGTGCCGTCCGGCCGCCAGCGGAACCATTCCGGATGCTGCCGCACCCAGGGATGGTCGGGGGCGCAATGGACGGCGAAGTCGAGCGCCAGCTCCAGCCCGTGCCGCCGCGCCGCGGCGACCAGCCGGCGGAAATCGGCCAGCGTGCCGAGCTGCGGATGCACGGCGTCGTGGCCGCCTGCCGCCGAGCCGATCGCATAAGGGCTGCCGGGATCGTCCGGCGCCGCCTCGAGGGCATTGTTGCGGCCCTTGCGATTGACGGTGCCGATGGGATGGATGGGCGGAAAGTAGAGCACGTCGAAGCCCATTTCCTGCACATAGGGCAGGCGGGCGATGACGTCTTTGAAGGTGCCGTGGCGACCGGGGTCGTTGGCGGCCGAGCGCGGGAAGAGCTCGTACCAGGCGCTGAAGCGCGCCGCTGGCCGGTCGACGATGATCTCCAGCGTGCGGTCGTAGCGCGACAGGTTCTCGCGATGCGCATGGGCGCCGACGAGATGCGCCGCCGGCGCGGCGGAGAGGAGCGCCAGCCTGGCGTCGATGTCGGCGAGCTCCTGCAGGCGGGCGACGAACTCGGCGAGCTGCGCCGCATCGGCGCCGGCGGCGCGGTCGCGCGCTTCCAGCGCCAGCGCCATGCCCTCGTCGAGCTCGGTGCGGATGTCCTGGCCGGCCGCATGCTTCTTGGCGATCTCGTCGCGCCAGGAGGCATAGCTGTCGCGCCAGGCTTCGATGGTGAAGAGGTAGCGCGTATTGCGGTCGACGGTGAAGCGGCCGCTCCAGCGGTCATTGTCGAACAGCGCCATCGGCGCCCGCCACCAGTCGGCCTCGTCGGCGGCGCGGTAGAGAATGGCGGCGCCGAGCCGGTCATGGCCGTCGCTGAAGATGTCGGCCCAGACCTCGATGCTGTCGCCGACGATGCGCTTCACCGGCGTGCGGCCGCCGTCGATCTCCGGCCAGACGGTTTCGATGACGACGCGGCCGGCGCCGTCGGGCGCGGTGCCGGCGCTCATGCCGCCTCCGCGACGTGCGCCAGCAGCACCAGCGAGCGGCCGGCCAGGGTCAGCGCGCCGCCGGGACGCAGCACGACGGCATGGCCGTCGACGAAGCCGCCCGGCTCGGTCGTGTCGAGGAGGCGCCGCCAGCCCTCGGCCGGAAAGTCTTCGGCGAGGGCGAATTCGGCCGGCAGGTCGCCGGCATTGAGGAGGAGCAGGAAGCGCTCGCCTTCCTGTTCACCGACCTGCATGCCGAGGACCCGGCGCTCGGCATCGTTCCAGTCGCCCTCGTTCATCTCGCGGCCGTCCGGCGCCAGCCAGTAGACGTCGCGCAGTCCGTCGCCGTCGCGGTCGCCGGCCTGCAGGAAGTCGCGGCGGCGGAAGACGGGGTGCTGCCGGCGCAGCGCCGCCAGCGCGGCGACGAAGGCGAAGAGCTGCGGGTCGGGATTGTCTGCCTCGCGCCAGTTCAGCCAGGTCGTCTCGTTGTCCTGGCAATAGGCATTGTTGTTGCCGCCCTGGCTGCGCGACAGCTCGTCGCCCATCTGCAGCATCGGCACGCCCATCGACAGGAACAGCGTCGCCAGCATGTTGCGCTTCTGGCGGGCGCGCAGGGCGAGCACTGCCTCGTCGTCGGTCGGGCCTTCGGCGCCGCAGTTCCACGACAGATTGTTGCTGTGGCCGTCGCGATTGTCCTCGCCGTTCTCCCAGTTGCGGCGCTCGTTGTAGGAGACGAGGTCGGCGAGCGTGAAGCCGTCATGCGAGCAGATGTAGTTGATCGAGGCGGTCGGCGGCCGGCCCGACGGGCCGAAGATCTCGCGCGAGCCGGTGAGCGTCTGGGCGAGGCCGGGCAGCTGGCCGGCATCGCCGCGCCAGAAGGCGCGCAGCGTGTCGCGGGCGCGGTCGTTCCATTCGCTCCAGCCGGTCGGGAAGCCTCCGGTGCGCCAGCCGTCCGGCCCGACATCCCAGGGCTCGGCGATCATCTTGACGCGCCGCAGCACCGGGTCTTGCGCCACCGCCAGCAGGAAGCCGGAATCGGGCGTGAAATCGTAGGGCTGGCGCGCCAGCGCCGGGGCGAGGTCGAAGCGGAAGCCGTCGACATGATAGGCCTCGACCCAATGCCGCAGCGAATCCATGACGAGCTGCAGGACGCGCGGATGGGCGACATTGAGCGTGTTGCCGGTGCCGGTGGCGTCCCAGTCGCCGCGCGGATCGTCGGGCGGATGCTTGTAGTAGACGGCGTTGTCGATGCCGCGGAAGGAGAGGGTCGGCCCGAGATGGTTGCCCTCGGCGGTGTGGTTGTAGACGACGTCGAGGATGACCTCGATGCCGGCCTCGTGCAGCGAGCGGATGGCGGCACGCAGGCCGAGCGCCCCGCCTTCGCCGAAATAGCGCGGCTCGGGCGCGAAATAGGCGAGCGTCGAGTAGCCCCAGTAATTGCTGAGGCCCTGACGCACCAGGAACAGGTCGTCGACGAAGGCATGGATCGGCATCAGCTCGACGGCGGTGACGCCGAGCCTGACGAGATGGTCGATCACCGCCGGATGGCCGAGCGCTGCGTAGGAGCCGCGCACCGGCGCCGGCAGGTCCTGACGCAGCGCCGTCAGGCCCTTGACGTGCGCCTCGTAGATGAAGGTCTCGGCCATCGCGCGGTTCGGCGGCCGGTCGTCGCCCCATTCGGCGACAGGCGATTCCACGACGCATTTCGGCATCATCGGCGCGCTGTCGCGGCGGTCGAGCGTCAGGTCGCCGCGATGGGCGTCGACGCGGTAGCCGAAGACCGCGTCATGCCAGCGGATGCGGCCCTGCAGCTGCCGTGCATAGGGGTCGATCAGCAGCTTGTTGGGATTGAAGCGGTGGCCGTTCTGCGGCTCGTAAGGTCCCGAAACGCGATAGCCGTAGAGCTGCCCGGGCAGCATGCCGCGGACATAGCCGTGCCAGACATTCTCGCTGCGGCGCGGCAGGGTGAGGCGTTCGACCTCGCGCCGCCCGGCCGGGTCGAACAGGCACAGTTCGACCTTGCTGGCATGCTCGGAGAACAGCGCGAAATTGACGCCGCGGCCGTCGAAATGGGCGCCGAGCGGATAGGGGGCGCCGTCGTCCATGCGTTGCATCATGCGGGGGATTCGTCTCGCTGCTTCGGCCACGGCTTGCCAAGCAAGCCCCATACCGGTGAGGACTAGCCGTAGCGGGCCATGACGGCGGCGAAGGCGGGAATGAAGGCGAAGGCGACGACCTCACTCCACATGAAGCGGCGCGCCGCGATGACCTCGCTGGCCGGTGGCGTGAAGCCGGGGTCGGCGGCGGCACGCCGCCGCCACAGGATCAGCTGCCGCGTCGGGCCGATCGACAGCAGCCCGGTGATCAGGAAGGCCGCCATCTTCAGCCAGAACCAGACATTGGTCAGGTAGTAGCCGGCGCCTTTCGGCGACAGGAAGACGCGGCCGATGCCGACGACGAGGATGAGCCCGGCAATGGCGCCATAGGCGCCGTCGACGCGCGCCACCAGTTCGATCGCCCCGCTGCTGATCGCCGGCCGCACGACGACGATCTCAGCCGTCAGGACGGCGGCGAGGAGGAAGATCAGCAGATGGTGGGCGATGGCGAGGATGAGGTCTGCCAAGGCAGGTCTCCTGTGCTTGTGCCGAGCGTAGAACGCAGCCACCCGGAAGTCACGAAAGGGTGACGGGACGTTAAACGCGGCCGGAGCGTTGTAGCTCCATGCGGCGGGTTGCGGCTATGGGCCGCCCGACCTAGAGATAACGACAGAACGCCACAAAAAGCGGCGCACCGGCAACAGGCCGGAACAGCGGGAAACAACCTCCCAGGAGAATGCTTCATGTTGCGCGCAGCGCAGTACGTCCTCGGCCTTTGCGTCGTTTGCGCAGTCGCCGCGACCGCCGCCTATGGCCAGGGGCGCCCGAAACGCCTCGGCGTCTGGGACATCCCCCTCAACACGCCGGCCGCCGAGCTTCCCAACGATGCCTTCATCGAATTCGCTTGCGGCACCAATGGCGGGCCGCCGTCGCGGCCGATCAAGGATTTCACCGAATTCGCCAGATGCCCGGCCGACGCCAACGGCCTGCACGAGGTCTATTTCCGCTACGACGACGAGCTGGAATATGTCGCCCGGGCGCTGGAGCAGGAGAAGGAAATCCAGATCTACCGCGGCACGCAGGCCTATGACTATCCGATCATCGCCTCGCTGCTGTTCAACGACCAGGGCATCGACAAGGGCATGCGCATCGTCACCGATCCGCGCGATACGGCGATCCGCGACCGCAATGAATTCTGGACGATGGGCAATTTCCTCAAGCAGCGCTTCGGCAGCGACGGCTGGGACTGCAAGGACCTGCCGGCGGCCGAGGGCGAGAATCCGGTCGGCAGCTATTTCATCAAGAATCACTGCGAGAAGATCGACAAGGGCCTGCATCTCATCGTCGAGCAGCAATATCTGCAGAAGAAGGGGCAGACCTTCATCAATCCGGCCAACGGCCAGATCGAACCCAACGCCTTCGACAGCTGGACGCGCTTCGAGATGTACAGCGACGACGTGCAGCTCCAGGTGGCGCAGGGCCGCGTGTCGCCGGGCGAGCCGGCCGCGCCGGTGACGCACGGCACGCCGCGCGCGTCGCAGCAGCCGGCGACGCCGCCGAACGGCGCCCCGCCGATGCCGGGCGAACCGCCGGCCCGCTAAGGGGCGGGGCTCACCACGGGCTGCGCTGCTGTGCGGCCCGCCGACCTATGGCGTGCGCCGGTGCAGGATGAGGCGGCGCATGATCGTGCGTGCGAAAAGCCGGGCCGGTTCCGCATCGCCACCCGCCGGCCAGAGCGCATAAGCAAAAGGGCGCCTACGTGGCGCCCTTTCAGTTCACGGAAATCCGCCTCGGCGGCGGCTACTGGTCCATGCGCCCGTCGGGAAGGATGGCGCCCTTGGTCTGCAGCCCGTCGCGCGTCGCGTCGGTCATGTTGACGCGCTCCAGCCGCGAGGCGCGCAGGTCCGCATTGGTGAGGTTGGCGCCGGTCATGTCGGCGGCGAGGAAATCGGTCTGCGCCGCCGTGACGCCGCTGAGATTGGCGCGCACCAGATTGGCGCGCACGAAGCCGGCGCCGTCGAGCTTCGCCCCCTCCAGATTGGCGCGCTGGAAATCGGCGGATTCGAAATTGGTGCGCTGGACGTCGGCGCCGGCAAGGTCGGCGCCGGCGAAATTGGCCGAACGGACCACCGACTCGGTGAAATTGACGCCGGCCATCTTCGCCTGGGTGAGGCGGGCATGCTGCAGGCGCGTCCATTTCATCGTGGCACCGCCGAGCTTCGCCGCGCCGAGATCGGCCTCGTAGAAGAGGGCGCCCGTCAGGTTGGCGTCGACAAGCGAGGCGCGCTTCATGTCGGTCTTGTTGAGATTGGCGTTTTCCAGATTGGCGCCGTCGAGATTGGCGCCGGCCAGGATCGCCCGGTGCAGCGTCGCCTCGCTGAGATTGGCGCCGGCGAGGTTGGCGCCGGAGAGATCGCGCCGCTTCAGCTGCGCCCCGTGCAGGTCGCAGCCGGGGCAGTCCTTGGTCTCGCCCGACAGGAAGGCCCGCACCTTGGGATCGGTGGCGGTCTCCAGCGTCACCGGCGGCGGCGCCGCATCGGCCTCGACCGGCGCGGCGGCAGGGGCCGCCTCGGCGGCCGGCTGCTGCGCTGCGGCCGGCAGGGTGGCGGCGCCGAGCAGCAGCGCGGCCAGCAGGCTGCCGGAAAGAAGGCGGTTTTGCCGGATATGTATGATCATCGCAGGTCCCCTGTCTCTGGCGGCAGATATAGAGCGCCGCGCCGGCGACGGGAAAGCGCGCACACGCATTTGTGGTCGGCCTGCCCAGCCGCCGCCCCGTTCCCACACTAGCCCTTGCGCCTGGCGACCGCCAAAGGTTTGATCGGGCCGGCGACAAGCGGCCGTGGGCCCACCCACGGCATCCTAGGGAAGGATTCACCGATGAGGTTTCTTGCAGGCCTGGCAGTCCTGGTTCTTTTCGCGTCGGCGGCCAACGCCGCCACGTTCACCGGGAGGGCCAATGTAATCGAGTCCGATGTGCTGGAGATCGACGGCCAGCGCATCATGCTCTACGGCGTCGATTCGATCGAGCCGCGGCAGAAATGCGAAATGAACCGCGAGCCGTGGGAATGCTGGGCGGCGGCGGTCCGCGCCCTGCAGACGATCGTCGACGGCGGCGACGTGACCTGCGAGCAGGTCGGCCAGCCCGACCCCTATGGCCGCGTCCTGGCGACCTGCTCGATCGCCGGCGAGGATGTCGGCGGCAAGTTCATCGGCGACGGCTGGGCGGTCGCCGTCGAAAAGGAGAAGCCGGACTACGTGGCGCTTGAGAAGGCGGCGCAGAAGGCCAAGGTCGGCCTGTGGGCCGGCAAGTTCCAGCGCCCGCATGACTGGCGCATGGCAAACGGCGTCTTCGTCGACCGGCCCTGAGACCGGAGCGGCGGGGCGCCTCGCGCCCCGTCCTGCACCCTCGCCGCGCCCGGGCGGGGCCTGCCCCCGCTTTTTAAGGCGCCGGCAGCTGCAGCACCTCGTTGACGGTGCTGACCGTGAGCCCTGGCTGCGGCCCGCCGGAGACCGTGAAGACACGGTCGCCGATCGCCGCGACGCCAAGCCCGTGGCGGGCCGTCGGCATCGGCGGCAGGGCGATCCAGCTGTCCTCTTCCGGATCGTAGGCCTCGGCCGCGTCGAAGGTGTGCGTGAAGCCACCCATCACTTCTCCGCCGAAGACGATGATGCGCCCGCCGGCGACGGCGGCGGCGATGCCGCTGCGGCCGGTCGGCAGCGGCAGGGCGGCCGTCCAGCTGTCGGTGGCCGGATCGTAGGCTTCCGCGGCGGTGAGCAGGAAGGTCGTCTCGTCGCGGCCGCCGAAGGCATAGAGGCGGCCGCCGCTGGCGGCGGCGGCATGGTGGTTGCGCGGCGTCGGCATCGGCGCGGCGCTCCGCCAGCTGTCGGTGGCCGGATCGTAGACCTCGTGCGTGGCGACGGTGCGGTCGGTGGTGCCGCCGAGCGTGTGGATGCGGCCGTCGAGGACGGTGGCGGTGAGGGCGCCGCGCGGCGTCGGCATCGGCGCCCCATCGCTCAGCGTGCCGGTGGCGAGGTCGAGGACGCGCAGCCGGTCGATCGGGCCGTTGGCCGGGCCGCTGTAGCCGCCGGCGATGTAGAGCTTGCCGTCCAGCACCACCGCGGCGGTGTGATTGACGGCGCTGTCGAGGCGGCCGGCGGCCGACCAGCTGTCGTCCTGCGGGTCATAGCGATAGATGGTGAGGAGATCTGCGGCCGGGTCGGGCGACATGCCGCCGACGATATAGATGACCTTGCCGTCGCTGGCGGCGGTGATCTCGGTGCGCGGTACCGGCAGCGGCGCCGCCGTGCTCCAGCTGGCGCCGGAGGCGGCTCCGGCCGTCTCCTGCCTCTGGCAGCCGGCGGTGAACAGGGCGACAAGCATCGCGGCTGCAGCGATGCGCCGGGGAGCGGCGATAGCATGCATCAGCATCGTCTCCGTCGCAGGACCGGCTTGCCGCCGCGCACTCCCCAGTGGCGGCGGCAGCCCGGTATCAGTCGGCGCGGCCGAAGAACTCGGACGCCGGGTCGCTGATGACCATCGCCCGGATGCGGTCGAAGAGATAGGTCCGCAGCTCGATGAAGTCGGACCGGGCGCGGACATTATAGTCCCACCGCGGACGCGGCAGGTTGACGTCGATGACCTCGACGATCCGCCCCGGCCGCGGCCCCATGAGGACGACCTTGTCGGCGAGGAGGATCGCCTCGTCGACGCTGTGGGTGACGAACACCACGACGCTCTTGCTGCGCATCCACAGGCGCATCAGCTCCGCCTGCATCAGCTCGCGCGTCTGGGCATCGATGCTGGCGAACGGTTCGTCCATCAGCATGATTTCCGGTTCCGTCGCCAGCGCCCGCGCCAGGGCGACGCGCTGCTTCATGCCGCCCGACAGCTCGTTGGGATACGAGTTGGCGAAGCGCGACAGGCCGACAAGCGACAGGTAGCGCTGGGCGATCGGCCGGCTCTCGCGCTTCGGCATGCCGTTGACTTCCAGCACGAAGGCGACGTTGGACTCCACCGTCGCCCACGGGATCAGCCGGAAGGACTGGAAGACGAAGCTCATCGACGGACCGGGCACGGGCTTCTTGCCCGAGACCAGGACCTCGCCGGCATCGGGCGTGATCAGCCCGTTGATCATGCGCAGCAGCGTCGTCTTGCCGCAGCCGGAGGGGCCCACCAGGGTGACGAAGGTCTGGTCGGCGATGTCGAGATTGACGTCGCGCAGGGCCTCCACCGGCGCGGAGGCACCGCGCCGATGGAAGATCTTCTGGACGTTGCGGATGGAGATCTTCGCGGCAGCGGAATCCGCCGCTGCCGCTGGGGTTGTCATCCCGCCGCTCTCTGCTGCTGCTCGGGCCACAGTCCTAGCGCGTGGGCTCGTCCGAGCCGCTGTCGACGCCGATATCCTTCAGGATGTCGTCGATGACGGAAAAGTCGACCCACTGGGCGAGCTCCAGCTTCGGCAATCCGGCGAAGTCTTCGCTCTTGTAGGTCTCGTCGACCGAGAAGGTGAGCTCCTTGGCCGACAGGCCGCCATTGACGCTCCAGCTGCCCTTGAAGGCGTCGGCCAACTGCTCCAGGTCCTCCCGCGAGACGTCGGGGCGCGCCACGACCATCGCGTCGACCCACTTCGACGGATCGTTGCTGAAGTCGCGCGACGCCTTGATGAGGGCGGCGACCACCGCCTGCACTTCCTGGCGGCGGTTGGCCAGCACGTCGGCGGAGACGACATTGACCTTGTTGACGACCGGGGCGGCGTCGCCGAACTGCGCGGCCGGCATGATGACATGCAGGGCGCTCTTGTCCGGGATGCCCAGCCAGACGCCGATCGACACCGTGGTGGCGTCGATGGCGCCGGCGGCGAGCGCCTGGGCGCGGGCCGGCGGCTGGCCGATCGGCACGAAGTTGACGCTCTCCGGATCGACGTCGGACGAGCGCATGGCCATCGTGCTCAGCGTGTAGTCGAGGCTGCCGACGCGGCCGACGCCGAAGGAATGGCCGCTGAGGCCCTTGACGTCGGCGATCTCGTTCTTGCCGGCGATCAGGAAGGGCAGGAACTTGTTCGGCGAGGTGACGGCCCGGATGTCCATCTGGCCGCGGGCGACGATCTGCAGCGCCGCCTCGACCGAGATGTTGGCCATCTCGCCCTCGCCGGCCTGCAGCGCGGCGACGGCCGATGGCGTCTGCTGGACGCGCACCAGCTCGACTTCGACGCCTTCGCGCTCGAAATAGCCGCCCGTCAGGGCGAGGTCGATGACGGAATTGGGCACCAGCGCCGTCTCGATGTCGGTGCTGATGATGCGGAACGGAGCGGCATTGGCGGGCGCGCACGCCAGGGCGGCGCCAATCACGCCGAGGCCGGCGATGGCGCGCACCATCCTATGGAGACTCATAGTTCAGATCCCTCTGGTTTTCTTTGGGCTCGGGTCGGCAGCGCCGACCCGGCAGTGGACGCTCGCTCCATGTGCAGGCGGCCGCAGCCGCCTCTTTTCCTTACCGCTTATAGTAAAGCCGGCCATCGGCTGGCTAGTGCCGCACCTGTTTCTGTCCGTCAGCCGCCGTTATAGCGCCAGCGGTCCATGCGATTTTCCAGAAGCCGCAATCCCTGCGTGACGAGGACGCCGATCACCGACAGGCAAAGCACCACGACGAAATAGGGCGCCATGTTGAAGGTATTGCCGTAGCGCGACAGCAGGCCGCCGAGACCGGTGACCGCCGTATAGAGCTCGGCGACGACGGTGTTGATCAGGCCGACCGTGGCGCCGAGCCGCAGCCCGACGATGATGAAGGGCAGGGCGCCGGGCAGCAGGATGCGCACGAAGATCTGCAGGCGGCTGGCGCCGGCCGAACGCGCCATCTCCGTCAGCTCGCCGTCGCTGTTGAGGACGCCGGCATAGGTATTGACCAGGATCGGCATCACCGCGCCGAGGAAGATGATGAAGATCTTCGCCTGCGGGCCGAGGCCGAGGAACACGATGATCAGCGGGATGAAGGCGACGCGCGGCGTCGCCATCAGCGCGTTGACGTAGACTTCCATCGTCCGGCCGAGGGTGCGGAAGGCGCCGAGGAACAGGCCGATCGGCACGCCGACCAGCGTCGCCAGGCCGAACCCCGTGAGATAGACCAACAGGCTTTCGTAGATCGCCTTCCAGAGCCGGCCTTCCTGCGCCAGCTTGATGGCCGCCTCGGCCGTCGCCAGCGGCGTCGGCAGGAGGTTGCGGCCGGCGACATTGGCGGCCAGCCACCACAATCCGATGAGTACGGCGAGCGCCAGCAGGCGATAGATGGTGATCTTCGTCTTCGTCACGGCAGTTCCCCTCCGGCCGGTACGCCTGTCTTGGCGGCTCCCGGCGTTCTCCCCCGGGGCGCCGGTCCGGCGCTGCGGCAATCCGTAAGTCTTACGTCACATTTGTCGCAGCTGCACGAGCCGGATGGCAAATCACGTGATCGCCAGGGTTCATGCAGCCTCACGGCCGGCGCGACGGGTGGCCGGCACCGGCTGCCGCCCTGCTGCAACTGTTGACTTTGCATAGGGTATCATCACTTTACTCCGATGCGAAACCCGGCTCCGGGGACTGCCTTCCGCGATAACACAAGGCGAACAAACGCCGGCGCGGAGACCAGGCAGCAGCGAGGGACAGCGCCGAGCCCGGGGATCCGCAATCGACGGAGGGTTAGCAAAGACGATGAATACTCGGGTTTTCACGGCGTCGCCGCGTGCGCTGGTGCGCGCCGGGCTGGCGGCATTCGGATTGATGCTGGCGGCCGCGACGACCGCTTCGGCCGCCGACACGGTGGCCCAGGGCGCCCAGTTGTGGGCCAACAAGGCCGGCTGCCCGTTCTGCCATGGCTGGGCCGCCGACGGTAACGGCGATCCGCATTCGGACGGCGGTGCGCCGTCGCTGCGCAACCTCGCCCTGGATCGCGACCAGATCCGCGAGGTCATCCAGTGCGGCCGGCCGGGCACCGGCATGCCGCATTTCGACCGCTTCGCCTATACCGACAAGCGCTGCTACGATTCGACCGCCGAGGATCTCGGCGACCAGGTACCGAACCGCGCCTCGGTGACGCTGCAGCCGATGCAGATCGACGCCATCGCCGACTACATCTCGCAGAAGATCGTCGGCGCCGGTCCGGTCACGCAGGAAGAATGCGTCGCCTATTTCGGCGGTCCGAGCGACCTTTGCAGCCGCTATCCGACCAAGGACGCCGCCCAGGCGGCGCCGGCCGAAGACAAGCCGGCCGGCGGCTAGGGTCTGCGCCGCATCGCGGCCCGAACAGCGAAAAGGCGGGCGCCGGGGAGGCGCCCGCCTTTTCTGTCTCCAGCGATGCCGGCCGTCAGTGGCCGGCGAATTCCTGGCACGAGGAGGCGCCGGCGCCCCAGAAGGCCTCGCATTCCGCGACCGTCGGCTCGCCCTTGTCCTTGAACTTGGCGGTGATGAACGCCGCCAGCGCATTGATCTCGCGCTGGTTGAGGTTCGGCACGCCCTTCGGCGGCACGTCCGATCCGAGATCGGCGGCGGTGGAATCGTAGCAGCGCTTGTCCTCATAGGCGCGCCGGTCGAAAGACGGCATCGGCGTCGCTATGCGGCCGCATTTGATGACTTCGGCGAGCTCGGCTTCCGACAGCATCGTGGTGCGGAAGCTGGAGCCCTTGGGCGCCTGGTGGTTGTCCGGGACGCCGGTGCCGAGGCCGCCATGGCATTCGCGGCATGACGCCTTCGTCTTCCACACCTGCTCGCCGATGCTCACCAGCTCCGGATCGGGTTCCTGCGCCTCGCCGGGCGCCGCCCAGAAGATCAGCGCCGCCGCCATCGGCAGGGCCAGAGCGAGGCCGCGCCCGAACCGCATCGTCATGTTCATTTCCAGTCTCCCTTGCGAATACGGGTGCGCGGCGTTCGCCGCCGTCGCACCTAGTTATGCCGGAAATCGCGCGGCAGGATCGCCCCGTCGAAGGACGCCCCTTCGCGTTTGGTTTCGCCGAGCCGGGCCGATGTCAGGCGCGCGCCGGCGAACCGTGCCGCGCTGAGGTCGGCGCCGGTGAGGTCGGCGCGGATGAGATCGGCGCCGGAAAGGTCGGCGCCGGCGAGATCGGCGCCGGCAAGGCCGGCCTCCGCCAGCGAGGCATTGTTGAAGCGGGCGCCGGCCATGCGCGAGCGGCCGAGCTGTGCCCCGCCGAGGCCGGAACGGGTGAAATCGGCGCCGGTGAGGGTGGCGTTGCTGATCCGCGCTCCGACGAGATCGGAATCGGAGACGACGGCATCGCTGAGATCGGCGCCGACGAGCTGGACATGGCCGGCATGGAAGGAGCGCATCAGGGCGCCGCGCAGCGAGGCGCCCTGCAATTGCGCCTCATAGGCCATGGCGCCGGTCAGCTCGGCGCGATCGAGATTGGCGCGGCGCAGGAGGGCGCGATCGAGATTGGCGCCGATCAGGCGCGCCCCGGAAAGGTCGGCGCCCGACAGGTCGGCGCCGTGGAGATTGGCGCCGGAAAGGTCGGCGCCGGCGAGGTTGGCGCCCTTGAGGTCGGCCCGCTTCAGCTCCGCGCCGGCGAGGTCGCAGCCGGCGCAGTCGCGCACCCGCGCCACCAGCGCGTCGTCGAGCGGCGGTGCCGCCGCCGGAACGGCGTCCAGCGCCGCCTTGTCCGGCGCCGCCAGCAGCATGATCTCGACGCGGGCCGTGCTCTCGAACTGGCCCTCGGTCGGCATGTTGGTGACCGGGTCGATGGCATGCTGGCCGCGCCGGCGCAGGAAGCGCTGCTCGACGCTGTAGCGCTGCCCGGCCTCCGCGTCGGTCTTGTCGCAGCGGCGGTTGAGGTAGCGGTCCATGTAGGCCGATTCGCCTTCCGCCTGCGGCGTGTCGGTGCAGCTCCAGCCGCCGCTGAAGCGGGACAGGATGAAGGTGCCGAGGCTGTAGCCGTTCTCGCGCACCGCGTCGGGGACGCGCGGATCGGAGACGAAGCGCAGGCCCATCAGCGCGCCGTCGGCGTTGAAGAGGCCGGAGGCGATGACCGGTATGTCGTAGACGGATGTATAGGCGAAACGGGCCGCCTCGCGGTCCATGCGCAGGGCAAGGGCGCGGTAGCGCAGCTCGTCGTCGAATTCGAAATAGACGTCGTGGAGTCCGGTCGCGGCGTCCGCCGGGCAGAGCGCGAAATCGGTCCAGGTGCCGATGGCGCGCGATGGCGGTCCGCCGCCGGTGCCGCAGGCGAAATTGGCGAAGCTGTCGCGCGGCAGGGCGCGCGCCGGATGGCCGAGGGTCAGCTCCCAGACCGAAGGGGGCGGGGCGGAGAAGTCGAGCGCCGCAGCAGCGACGGCTGAGACCAGCAGCGCGGTCAGAGTTGCGGCGGCACGCATCGGCAGCATTTCGTCCGGAAAAAAGGAACGGGGACGGACCGCATCGGCCCGTCCCCGCATGACAAGCGTCTTACAGCGAGAAGACGTAGAGCATGGCGCCGACCTGCATGTTCCCGAGCTCGGGATGCGGGCCGGTGGCGCCGCCATTGGTGGCCGGCGGAGCGCCGGCGAGAATGGCGATATACTCCTTGCCGTTGACCGAATAGGCGATCGGCGGGGCCTTGATGGCGATGCCGATGCTGAAGCGCCAGACCTCGTCCAGCGTGTCCTGGTTATGCGCCGTGACGAAGCCGTCCGGTGTTGCCGTGAAAGCGACCTCGCCGGCGGTCAGCAGGATGCCCGACAGATACTCGTACGGCGCCTGGTGGCGGGCGACGATCTTGTTGGACACGACGTCGACCGAGGTCAGGACGCCGTAGTAGCTCTCATGGACCGTGTCGGCGAAGTTGGCGCCGTAGAGGCCGCCACGCTGCGAGGCGTCGATGCCGCCGTTCGGACCGGCAGAGACGGTGTCGGTGACGGGCAGCTTGTAGCAGCCGTCGAGGCCGGCCGAGTAGGCGCGGTGCGTGCGGGCGTCATAGGCCGGCGGCTGCCAGCGCACGCCACCCGTCAGCTGCGGGCAGGTGAACTCGATCTGGTCGACGGTCTCGCCGCGCATGGCGCGCACGCCCGGCACGTAGGTCTGGATGTCGAGGGCGGGATCGTATTCCACCGGCTTGCCGGTCTTCGGGTCGACGCCGGCCGTCCAGGTCACCTTGTCGGCATACTGGGTGGCGGCGATGAAGGCGCCGCTGGTGCGGTCGAGCTGGTAGTAGAAGCCGTTGCGGCCGTAGTGGCCGACGACCTTGCGGGTCTCGCCGTTGATCTCGGCGTCGTAGAGCATGTGGACGCCGTTCTCGTCATAATCCCACGAGTCGTTCGGCGTGTACTGGAAGTACCACTTCATCGAGCCGTCATCGACGTTGAAAGCGATGGCGGAGTTGGTGAAGAGGTTGTCGCCGGGGCGGAACTCGGGGTCGAACATCGGCACCGGGTTGGCCGTGCCCCAGATGGTGATCCGCTGTTCCGGATCGTAGGAGCCGGTGGTCCACATGCCGCCGCCGCCCGTCTTCCAGGCGTTGTTGTCGTCCTTCCAGGTCTCCGAGCCGGGTTCGCCGGGGGCCGGGATGACATAGGTACGCCAGACGTCCGAGCCGTCCTCGGGGTTCAGCGCCTGCAGCCAGCCGCGCGTGCCGGCGTCGCCGACCGACTGCGACACCAAGATGTGGCCGCCGGCGGCGAGCGGCGCCGTGGTGAAGGCTTCGCCGGCAAGGCCGATGCCCTCCGGGCCCGAGTCGCCTTCATGCGGCACCTTGGCGACCTTGAGATCCCAGATGAATTCGCCGGTCTCGCGATCGACCGCGACGACACGGCCGTCGCGCAGCGCGGCATAGACATTGTTGCCGTAGAGGGAGAGACCGCGCGTCATCGACGGCGTGTCCTTGGCGACGACGGCATCGGCCGTCCACACCGTGCTGGCCGTGTTGCCGGCCGTGACGTCGACCTTGTAGATGACGCCGCCGCCATCGTCGAAATACATGATGCCTTCGTCGACCAGCACCGGCGCCTGCAGGTTCACCACGGTGCGGCCGTTGAGGGCCGTCGTGATCGGCAGCGTGAAGGCGACGCGCAGGTTCTTCACGTTGTCGAGCGTGATCTCGTCGAGCGGCGAGAAGCGGTGGGCGCTGTAGTTCTTGAACGGCAGCAGCCAGTTCTGCGGCTCCGAATCGGCATTGACGAGACGTTCGTCGGTGACTTCCGCCGCCATCGCCGGCATGGCGCAGACCGAAGCCAGCAGCGCCGAGGCAAGCAGGGACCGTGTAGTGCCGGTCATGATTCCAACCCTCATGTTTTTCTCCGAGAGACGGCACGGTCTTCGCCATGCCGAACGCGGCGGGAGCAATCGTTTGCTCAGGGCCGCCGGGCTGGCGAGGCTAAGCATCGTGCTCGCCGCTTGTCCCTACCCGATAAGGTAGGTCGACAGGAAAAAGCAGGCTGGTCCAACGGGATATTATGTAATAATACCTTATGATAAGGACATAATACAGATGATGATAGAAAGCTTCTGAAGGCTATTTCTTGTCTAATCGTCGCCCTTCGCCCGCGACATTGGCGCAATAGGCGGCGCAGCGGGCTGGCCGCAGAAGTCTGCCTGGTTTATTGATAGCCTGACGGATAAATGCCGAAGGCTTGTGCGCCATGCAGGGGCATGATGGACTTTCGTCGGTCGTCAGCGCGATCTACCAGGCGATCCTCAGCCCTGACGAGATACCGGCCATCTTCCGCACCATGGGCGAGTTGTTCGATGCGCCGGTCGTCGCGCTCGCCGTCTATGACGGCGACGGCAAGTATGTGACGGCCACCGGCACCGGCATCGATGCCGCCGTCCTGGACGAATACCAGAGCTATTACCGCGGCCTCGACTGCGTCATCGAACGTCTCATGCTGATGCCGCCGGGCGCCGTCTACCGGCGCCGCGATCTCATCAGTGACGAAGACCTGATGCGGACGGAATTCTACAACGACTTCATGGTCCGCTTCCCGACCGAGACCATCCAGGCGGTGCTGCCGGGAGACGACGGACGGCGCGTCGCGGTCAGCGTGCTGCGCCATGCCTGGCAGCAGCCGTTCGACCAGGACGACATGCAGCGGCTCGGCCTCGTCCTCGACCATATGCGCCGGGCGCAGGCGATCGGCATGCATATCCGCGGTCTGGAGGCGCGCCAGCGCTCGCTGCAGCGCGTGCTCGACATGATGACCGTCGGCGTCGTCCTGCTCGACGGCGCCGGCCGCGTCATCCTCGCCAACCGCCTCGCCGGCACGATGCTGGCGGCGGGCCCGGTGCAGCTGAAGGGCGAGCGCATCGTGACGCGCCTTGCCGGACGCGCCGGACGGCTGGAGCAGATGCTGCGCGGCGCGGCCGGCAGCGATCGCCGGGCGGGCGCCCTGCGGCTTGCCGATGGCGGCGACCAGCTGACGCTGTTCGCCGTACCGATGACGCAGGGCGGCTCGGCCGCAGCCGATGCGGCGGCGGCGGTGTTTCTCCTCGACCACGGCTTCATGCCGCGCCGGGTCGAGACATGCCTGGAGGAGCTTTACGGCCTGACGCCGATGGAAATCCGCACCACGGCGCGGCTGCTGGCCGGCCTCGGCATCGACGCGATCGCCGCCGAGTTCGGCGTCAGCCGCGAGACGGTCCGCTTCCACCTCAAGGGCATCTTCGCCAAGACCGAGACCGGCAGCCAGGTGCAGCTCCAGCGCGTCGTCGGCCGCGCCGTGGCATCGCTGGACTTCTCCGCCTTCGCCTCGCCGTCATAAAAAGCGGGCGCCCGAAGGCGCCCGCCTGTTGCCGTGTCGGTCGCGCCGGCCTCAGAGGCCGAACACCACCAGCATCGAGCCGTTCTGCAGGTCGGCCATTTCCGGCGACTTGTTCATCATGCCGGCAGCGATCGAGCCACCACCGGCCAGGACGGCGACATATTCCTTGCCGTCGACGCCGTAGACCATGGGCGGGGCGGCCATCACCGTGCCGGTGTTGAACGACCACAGCGGCTCCAGCGTCTTGTCGTCGAGCGCCCAGATGGTGCCGTCCACCGTATCGGTGAAGACGAGACCGCCGGCCGTCGTGGTGACGCCGGAATAGGATGTGTAGTCGAACATGTGCTGGGCGGCCTTCTCGCCATTGGCCGGGTTCATCGCCGTGATGGAGCCCGTCTGGCGGTCGGAATTGCCGGCGTCGCCGCCGTTCCAGGCCGGCGCCGCAGCCTTGGCCTCGTCGGCCGAGACGTTGGAGCAGCCCTCGATCCCGGCGCCGTAGACCAGCTTGGTGCTGCGGCTGTAGGAGGTCGGGAAGTAGTTGACGCCGCCCTGGATCTGCGGGCAGCCCTCGATCTGGCCCTGCTGGCGGCGCGAGTCGGCGCCGATGGCATAGGTCTGGATGTCCTTCGACGGATCGTACTCGACCGGCTTGCCGGTCTTCGGATCGATGCCCGCCGTCCAGTTAAGCTTGCCGACATACTGCGTTGCCGTCAGGAACTGGCCGTTGGTCCGGTCGAGCGTGTAGAAGAAGCCGTTGCGGCCGAAATGCGAGACGAGCTTGCGTGCCTCGCCATTGACATCGGCATCAACGAGCTGCTGCGAGCCGATCTCGTCATAGTCCATGAAGTCGCCAGGCGTGTACTGGAAGTACCACTTCATGGCACCGCTATCGACGTCGAAGGCGATGGAGCTGTTGGTGAAGAGGTTATCGCCCGGGCGGTATTCCGGGTCGAACATCGGCACCGGCTGGCCCGTGCCCCAGATCGTGACGTTCTGCTCCGGATCATAGGCGCCGGTCATCCAGTACGACCCGCCGCCATGCTCCCAGGCATTGTTGTTGTCCTTCCAGGTCTCGGAGCCGGGCTCGCCCGGGGCCGGAACCGTATAGGTGCGCCAGATCGGCTTGCCGTCGGCGAGACTGATCGCGTCGATATGGGCGCGGGCGCCGCGGTCGCCGCCGGTGCCGCCGACGATCAGCTTGTCGCCGATGGCGAGCGGCGGCGTCGTCAGCGAATAGCCGTTGGCGGGATCGTCGACCTGGACCGAGTTCACCAGTTCGCCGGTGTCCTTGTTGGTCCAGACGACCTTGCCGTCGCCGGTGACGGAGATGACGAAGTTGCCGGCGAGGGTGACGCCGCGATTGGCCGCGATCCAGATGTCGGCCGGCGCCACGCCCGGATCCATGATCCAGTCGATATGGCCCGTCGTGCCCTTGGTGGCGTCGATCTTGTAGACGGCGCCCCAGCCGTTGACGACATAGAGGTAGCCGTCCTCGGCCAGCGGGGTCGATTCATGCGATGGCTGCGTCGTCGAGCCGACCATGCCGCCGATCGACGTCAGGAACGCCACATGCAGGTTCTTGACGTTGTCGCGATTGATGATGTCGAGGTTGGAGAACCGGTTGCTGGTATAGTCCTTGTTGATCATCAACCAGTTCCCCGGCTCGGCATTGGTCGCGCCGAGCAGGCGTTCAGGCGTGACGTCGGCAGCCATGGCCGGCGCGATGGCGGCGCTGGCCAGGAGCACGCCCGCAAGGGCGAGACCACCCGTGCGGATGCTGGAATACGGCATGTGTTTCCCTCCACGTATAATTTTGACAGCCTGAAAGTAAGGCTGCCGTGCGATTGGCAATCTAGCGCCTTGTCCTATGGCGAACAGGGGCGCGAATGCCGCAGGCGGGAAAAAGAATCGTGATCGGCGGCGGTGGTGCGGGAAAATTATTCCAGCGTGAGCGCCAGCCCTAGAACAGGGCGAAGTCGCCGACGAGCTGATTGCGCATGAACCAGGGCGTCTGCCGGCCGGCCGTGCCCTCCACGACGCGGGCCTTCACGCCGCGATAGAGCTCGCTGATCTCGATGGCGCCATTGCCGTTGCGGTCGGCGGCGGCACGCTCGCCGGCGATCACCTGCACCAGCGCCGAGGTGAACAGGCCGCCGCCGGCGTCACTGCTCTCCTCCGAAAGCTCGCGCCCCTTGGAGGCCGAGACGATCACCATGCCGGAGGGCAGGCGCTCCAGGAGGCTCGCTGCCGGGCTGTCATTGCTGGCGAGGATGCTCTCCGAGGCGCCGGAATGGCAGGTGTCGAGAAACACCGCGACGCGGCCCTTTGCCTGGCGCAGGATATCGGCGACCTCGTCCCAGGCAAGGGCCGTGCCGGCTATGTCGTCGAGCCTGGTGCCGGCGGTGACGAGATAGTAGCGCCCGGCCTCGTCGCGGAAGCCGTGCCCGGCGAAGAAGAGCACTGTCGTGTCGCCCGGCTGCACCGCCGCCGTGGCGCCGGCCAGCGCCTGGCGCATCTCGGCCGGTGTCGCGCTCTCCGGCAGCATGTGAAGCGAGGCGATGTCGAGACCGGCCGCCTCGCTTCCCAGCGCCTCGGCGAAGCGCCGTGCATCGGAGACGCCGAAGCCGAGATCGGCGATGCCGGCATCGTCGTAATTGTCGACGCCGAGGGCGACGACATGCACCCGGCGCGGCGCCGCGGCAGCGCCGATGTCGAGCCCCATCGGCTGGCTGGCGAGGCCGTCGGTGTCGGTCGCCACCAGCGACACCCAGCGGGCGCCGGGCAGCAGCGGGACGTCGATGGTCCAGTCGCCGCCGGCGGCCGGCAGCCGGTCGGTCAGCAGCCCGTCCTGGAAGACGAAGAGCGCAGCGAGCGGCGCACTGCCCTCCGCACGGGCGGTGCCGGCGATGTGGCCGCCCCCCGGCTGCAGGTCGGCGGTCAGCGACGGCGGCGCATGGAGGCGCGGCGGCGCCGCGCCGGCCTCCGCCTGCTGCAGCAGGCCGGGGGTGCGCAGCTGCGCGTCGAACTGCTCGAACGTATAGGGCGTCGGGCGCCCGGGCAGCTGCAGGCTGACGAAATGCGCCCCTTCCGGCGTCGCGTCGAAGCGCCCATCGGGCGTCCACACGACGATTTCGTCGTCGACATAGAGACCCTCGACGCCCGGCGCGCCGTCGGCCAGCCGATAGGTGGAGAAGCTGCCGTCGCGGTTGATCTGGACCACGGTGGCGAGATCCTCGGTCAGCGCGACGCGCTCGAGAAGATCGCCGCGCGGCAGGTTGAAGCGCTTGAAGACCTGCGTCTGCGTGCCGAGATCGAAGACCGCCGCGCCGCGGCTCTGCGCCGACCACAGCACGAGATAGCGCTCGCCATAGACGGCCGCCTCGAGGCTGCAGAAATCGATACCGGCGAAGCACTCGGTGCCGACATCCGTGCTCGGGTCCTCCAGGCGGAAGGGCATCGCGACACCGCCGTCGAGCGCGCCGTTGAGGAGGGCGAGGGTCGGGTAGAAGAACCGGGCCGAGCCCTCGGCGCATTCGAGATGGGTCAGCCAGTAGATCTCGCCCGCCACGGTGAACCGCCAGGCCTTGCTGAAGCGGGCCAGAAGCTTGTAGTCGCCGGACGGGAAGCAGCCCCAGTTCTCGCCCTCGTCGAAGGCGCCGCGGGCGGCCGGGATGTCGTTCTGGATGTCGCGGGCGACGGCCGCGTCGGCCGCCCGGCTGTCGCTCTCCGGCGCGTTGACGATGGCCCGGTCGGGCGTCGCCGGTTCGGCGAGGGCGAGCCCGAAATCGGCAAGCCGCCGCCCGATCCGGGCATTGCCGGCATCCGCCAGGCGCGCCAGGCCGCGCCATGCGGAGGTGTCGGCGACGGTATGGCGCGTCGCCGCTTCCGCCGCGTCGAGGCGCTGCGGCCTGGTCAGGAAGGGGCTGAGCGGGTCGTCGCCGATCGGCCGCTCGATCATGCCGGGAATGGAGCGCATCGCCAGGATGTGGGTGAAGACGAGCCCGCCGCGCATCTGCCAGACCGTCGGCAGGGCGAAGTCGGTCACGCCCGACTGGCGCTTCACGAAGGGCGGGATGACGGCCGCCGGGCCGGTAAGCGCTATGTCCGGCAGGGTGAGGCTTATGGCGGTGAAATTGCCTTCCGCGCCGGCGACGATGAAGTTGTTCTCAAGGTCGATCCGCACTGCCGTCACCGCCGAGGCGGCGCAGATGCGGCAGGCGCCGAGATAGAGGAACGGCGTCGCGCCCTCCACCGCCGACGGCACGACATTGAGGTAGCCGTTGCCGTCGCTGCCGATGACGATGAAGCTGTCGCGGTTGTCCCAGGCCGTATCGCCAGCGCGCGTCCGGGCGGCGACGGCGCCGTCCACCGTGTCGATGACGTCCATCCCGTCGTCGCTGAGCACCGCCAGGAAGCGGCCGGTCGGCGAATAGCGCGGGTGCTGCCCGGCGCCCTCGGCGATTTGGCCGCCGCCGCTGGCCTCGAGCAGGCGATAGCGGCCGTCATAGATCTCCATCAGCGTCGCCCCATCAGGCGAGACAACGCGTTCGCCGGGCTGCTGCAGCGAGAAGGTATCGGCGACGACGATGCGGGGCGTGCCGACGGCCTCAACGTCGAAGCTGCGGCTGCCGCCGCCGGCCTCTGTGGCGATCTCGTTGCAGGTGTCGGAGCCGACGACGCGCCAGCTCACCGTCAGCCGGCCGGCGCGCAGCGGCCGCACGGCGAAGGCGCCTTCCGACGGCACGCCGCGGCCATAAAGCGGGATGACGGCGCGGGTCTGTCCGGCGAAGGCGGATATCTGGAACGGCGCTTCGGCGCCCGGCAGCAGCCCGTAATAGCCTTCGCCGCTGAAGCGCACCGGCTGGTCGAAGGCGACCATGATGTAGACCGGGAAGCGGTCGCGGAAGGACGGCCGCTGCCAGCCGATGGTGAAAGGCGCCGAGGCTTCCAGCGTCCCGCCCTCGGGGACGGTGACCGACGTCCCGGCGGCGACCTCGGGAATGCCGGCCGCGGCGGTCGCCAGGCAGGCGGCATGGGCGCCGGCCGAGCCGAGCGCAAGAAGAAGCGATGCGAGAATGATCCGCATGACGGTCCCCAGCTGCCCCGGCGCCAATCTAGCAGAGGCCTGGCCGTGGGCACCCCTCATCCGGGTGTGGTCCGGCGCGTGAAAAAAAGGGCGCCACGAGGGCGCCCTTTTACGAAGCGGAACCGGGCCGTTCAGGTCGATTGCTGCTGGCGGCGGCGGATGAGGCCGCGCTGCGGATCGTAGCCGATCACCGCCAGCAGGAAGCAGACGATGGCGGCGCCGATGACGACGGCGAGCGACACGGTGTTGAGCTGGCCATAGGCGGCGTAGCGCACCAGGTCGACGGCATGGGTGAACGGGTTGAGCAGCGAGATCCAGTAGAGATATTCCGCGCCGCTCTCGCGCAGCTGCCACAGCGGATAGAGCGCCGAGGACAGGAAGAACATCGGGAAGATGACGAAATTCATCGTCCCGGCGAAGTTCTCCAGCTGGCGGATATAGACCGACAGCAGGAGGCCGACCGAGCCGAGCAGGAAGCCACCGGCCAGCATCGCCGGCAGGATGTAGAGCCAGCCCATCCACGGGATCTGCACCCCGAAGATGTAGGCGACGATGAGGAAGGCATAGGCCTGGATGACCGACAGGATGGTGCCGCCGATCAGCTTGCACAGCAGCAGGTACCAGCGCGGCAGCGGCGCCGTCAGCAGGAGGCGCATGATGCCGACCTCCTTGTCGTAGACAAGCGACAGCGACGACTGCATGCCGTTGAACAGCAGCACGATGCCGATCAGGCCGGGGACAATGTATTCCTGATAGGTGATGTAGGTGACGTAAGGCGGCTCCGGCGGGATGCCGAAAATCTGCTGGAAGCCCGCCGCGAAGACGACGAGCCACAGCGCCGGCCGGATCAGCGCCGAGAACAGACGGCCATACTGGTGGCCGAACTTGAACAGCTCGCGCCACACGATGGCGCGCATGGCGCGGGCCGCATGCGCGAGCCCGCCGCCACTTCTTCTGGTATCCGTCGCTGGCGCGGCCCTCAGCTGGCTGGCGGCGAGGCTCCCCTTGATCTTGGTGTCCAACAGGCGTTTCCTAGAATTTGCACGCTGTCTCCGGAGCGTCGACTCCCAGCGTGTCGAGTTCGTTGGTTTGGTGCAGGAAGCCTTCGATCGGGGCGCGCTCGAGCACTGCATTGCCGGTGGCCAGGAGCAGGGGCTGCCGCAGCTGGTGGTCCCAGGCGCGGACGCTCATCGGGTTACCCTTGGTCCCGTCGAGGTTCATCTTGTCGCCCAGCAGATAGTCGCGGACGGGTTCGAACTCGGTCGACTTCGATCGTAAGACGGACTGCACAACAGCTTTTACCGCGACGAAGGCAGCCCAGTCGACCCCCGCCATGCGCCGGTCGGCGGCCGCCTCGAAGCGGGCATTGACCTGCGGCGCGCCCTGCCGCTCCCAGGCCCAGTGCCAGGCGAGCGCCGTCAGCCCGGTCGAGCCGACGACGGGCCGCGGATCGTTGGTCTCGTAAGGCACATAGCGGGCGAACTCGCCGTCGCTGTCGGCGACATAGAGCACGTCGTAGCGGCCACCAGCGGTGATCAGTGCGACATTGCTGCGGTCGCGGTTGCGCGGATCGTTCGACAGGACGAACGGCTTCACCTCGGTGATGCGGGCGCCGAAATGCGAAGCCGAGCGCTGCAGGGCATCGACGATCATCTTGTCGGCCGGCAGCGGTCCCTGCAGGACGAGGATGTTGCGCCATTTCTTGCTGACGAGATACTGCACCAGCGCGTCCGTCTCCATCATCATCGACGGGATGATGTGGACGACATTGGCGCGGCAGTCGGCACCGCGCAGATTGTCGTCTGCCGCGGCGGCGTTGAGGATGATCACCGGCTGGTCGGCGAGCTTGGTGGCGAGGTCGAGCAGCTGCGGCGCCGGCAGGTCGGCAATGACGAAATGGGTGCCCTGGCCGACCCAGCCGGTCACCGCCTGGACCAGCTTGTCGATCTCCGTGCCGTCCTTGGCCTCGGCCTGCTGCAGGACGAAGTTCAGCTTGAGGGCCTTGCCGATCGGCGCCGCATCGAGCAGGCCAACCTGGGCCCCGGCCAGCGGCCGGCCGAGCGGCCGGACGGGAATTTGGTTGTAGGCGTAGTCCTCGTCATACCGCGGATCGTCGGTCAGCGAGACGTAGCCGATGGTGAAATTCGGATAGGGCTTGCCGTCCTGGTCGGCATTCACCGGCGGCGGCGCGATCACCGGCGGCGGCTTGTGCGGGTGGCTCGACTGCTCGCCGGTGGCGAAGGCGGGCGTGGCGGCGAGAATCGCGGCCGCCAGCGCGGCCGCGATTCCCGAAAGCTTGAGAGCGAGACTAGTCATCGACGAGGATCGAGTGCGGGACACGTCCGACCGGGATGGAGCGGACGTTCTTCAGGCTGGCGATGTCGACGATCGAGATGTCGTCGCTGAGACCGTTGGACACGTAGAGCGTCTTCTGGTCCCGGCTGAGATCGACGCCCCAGGCGCGGCTGCCGACCAGCACGTAGCCCTCGATCTCCTTGGTGGCCGTGTTGACCACGGCGACGTGGTTGGCGCGGCCGAGCGTCACGAAGACCTTCGAGCCGTCGTCGAGCACCGTGATGCCGACCGGCGTCACGTCCACCTTGCGGAAGCCGGGCGGCAGGAACTCGAGGGTCTGCGTCACTTCCTTGGTGTCGCGGTCGATGATCGACACCTCGCCCGACAGCTCGTCCGTCACCCACAGCTCGTTGGTGCCGGCGGGCATGGCGAAGCGGCGCGGCCGCGTGCCGACGATGATGTTGTCGGTGACGACGCCGCTCTCCGTATCGATGACATGCACCATGTCGGCCACCTCCGAGGTGGCGTAGAGCACCGTGCCGTCCTCGTTCAGCATGACGCCTTCCGGCTCGGCGCCGGTCGGCACTTCGTGGACGATGATCTTGTCGGCGATGTCGATCACCTGGACCGTCGAGTTCTCCTCGTTGGAGACGTAGATGAGCTTCTCGTCGCCGCTGAGGACGAACATTTCCGGGCTGCGGCCGGTGGGGATGTGATCCGTCACCTCCAGCGTCGCCACGTCGATCACGTCGATCACGTCGTCGTCGCCGCAGGCGACGTAGAGCAGCGACTTGTCCTTGGTGAAGTGCATGTCGCGGGGGCGCCGCGACGTCTTGATGTCCTTCACCACAGAGTAATCCTTCGGATCGAGAACGATAATATTGTTGGTTTTCTCGTTCGATACGAAGATATAGCCGGTCGGCGTGTGTCCCTGGGCGAAGGCCGGCGCGGCCAACGCCAGCAAGGCGGCCAGGAGGAGGCCCGCCAGTCCGCCCGTCCGCAGGGTGAGCTGCCTGATCATGAAGTGGGTTCCCTGTTGCAGTCCGAAGGTTGTTGCCGGCGGCAATCAGCGCACGACGAACGTTCCTTTCAGGCCGCGATCCTGGAAGCCCGGGGCGAAGAAGTCGTAATTGCCCGGGCGCAGCGGCACGAAGAAGATATCGAGCGTCCCCTCGTCGTCGAATTCGACGCCGTAGATAGCGCCGGAGGTGTGGACTTCCAGGTCATCGACGACGATCTGGTTGATCCAGGAATTGCGGAACAGATCCGGTGCCTGCACCATGATCTCCTCGACGCCGTCGCTGGTGATCGACCACTTGTAGTATTTGCCCGTCTCGAGCTGGTATTCGGTCTGCGAGAACTCCAGCTTGGCGCCGTCGATCTTCAGCTCCAGGTGCGTCGGCTGCGAGGCAAGGTTGCCGGCGGCGGAGGCGAATCCGGGCGCAAGGGCAAACGCAAAGGCCGCCACGGCGGCGAGAATACGCTTCATGGTTGTTTCCCTCCCTACGGTCATTCCATCACAGCGGCGCGTCAACGGCAACGGAACGACGGGGCTTTCCAAACGTGGGGCTCTGAATAAACACAAACACGCCTGCCCCGAGAAAAGATGTTAGCAGAATTCATAATTTGGAACCCACTCTGGAGGGCGTCAACTTAATTTGAGACGCTGACGGTTTCCTGCGCCGTGTAGGCCCCGGCAAGTTGACGGCGCCGCGCCGGCGGGCACAAATGGCGCCGCACGCGTCGCAGGCCGGCATGGCTGACCGGGCGGCCGCAGACTGGAGAAATGCTGATGAGCCAGGCCTCGAGCGCCCCCGTCCTCACCGTCACCAGGCTGGAGAAATCCTACGGCAAGGTGAAGGCCCTGGCCGGGGTCGACATCACCGTGCGCGAGGGCGAATTCGTCGCCCTGCTCGGTCCCAACGGCGCCGGCAAGTCGACGCTGCTGCAGCTCCTGACCGGCCTGTTCTCCCCCGATGCCGGCGAGATCAACGTGCTCGGCTATGACCTGCGGGCCAGCGCCATTGAGGCGCTGCGCTATATCGGCGTCGTTTTCCAGCAGCCGACCCTCGACCTGGAGCTCAGCGTCCGCGCCAACCTGCTCTTCCATGCCGACCTGCACGGCCTCGACCGGCCGACCGCCAAGCGCCGCATCGCCGCTGCGCTGGAGCGCTTCGGCCTGGTGGAGCGGGCGCGCGACCGCACCCGCACGCTCAGCGGCGGCAACCGCCGCCGCGTCGAGCTGGCGCGCGCCCTGCTGCACGAGCCCAAGGTGCTGCTGATGGACGAGGCGACGGTCGGCCTCGACCCGGCGAGCCGGCGCGACATCCTGGAGGACATCCTGCGCCTCAGGACCGAACGCGGCATGGGCGTCCTGTGGACCACCCATCTGGTCGACGAGGTCGCGGCCGCCGACCGCGTGATCGTGCTGCATCGCGGCCGCGTCCTGTTCGACGGCGACAAGGAAGACTTCATCCGCCGCGAGGGGACGGAGACCCTGTCGGATGCCTTCCTCAAGATGACCGGCGCCGATCAGCAGAGCACGCCCTCGGTCGAGGCGGCCTGAGCGCCGCAGATATCCCGGCCTGACGCGCGGCCCAGGGCCGCGCAGCCCGTCTCAGCCGCGCAGCCTGTCTCAGCCGCGCGCCTGCTTGTCGACGCGGCGGACATTGCCGGCCGTGTCGGTGCGGCAGAGATAGGGATCCTCGCCGAGCTCCAGCTCCACCATCGTCGTGCCGCCCTGGCCGAGCCTGATGCCCGTGGCGCGGATATCGGCGGGCGCGGCGCCCGACATGCGCGCCAGCTCGGCCGTGCATTTCTGCGCCACGTCGGAGCTGCCGATGGTCGTCACCGGCGCGTTCCCTGCGGGACGGCCCTCCGGCTCGGCCGCCATGGACTCGCCGGCCATGGGCTGGGCCGCCATTGATGGCGTCGACGACGAGGCGGTGGCGGCGGCAGGCGTCGCCGCATCGTCGGTCTGGCAGCCTGCCAGGGCGAGCAGCGCCAGGCCGATGGCCGGCAGGGTGGCAGCGCGCATGATTCCTCCTTGCGAATCCGGTGCGCCGACGATGGCCCGCAATTGGGCAAAGAGAAGGCAGAGGCGCATTGGCTACGCGCCGGCAGCGCCGCCAGGCTGTTCGCCCCCTCGTTCTCACTTCACCGGCTTCATGGCCGGATCAAGCCCGGGCATGACGCAGCTGAGGCGTGATCGACGCTCGTCCAGTCGTGCGAGGGGATGTGCCGGCACAGGACAGCTCGGCCGGCGACAGCGGCGGAGAGGCGTCCGGACAGGAAAAGGCCCCGCCCAGGGGGGCGAGGCCTTCATCCGGAAGCGTGCGGCTGGGCGGCTAGAGGGCGCCGTCCTTGTCCGGCTGGATCGCCGGCTGCAGGGCCTGCACGTTGAGCCGGCCCTGGTCCATGAACGGCACGGTGTCGGCGGCTGCCTTCAGCTCGGCGTTCTGGTTCGGCGGACCCATCTGCTTGTCCTTGTTCTCCTGGGCCAGGCGCTCCTCCTCGGTCATGTCGGGCGACTGCCCCATGATCTCCTCGCCGGCCTGGATCTGCTCCTGGGCGTTCTCGGCGTCCTCCTCCAGCGGCTCGGTATAGGCGAGCGCGTAGGAGCGCGGCGTGCCGCTGGGGAAGTTCTCGTCGTCCAGTTCCTCGACCCACATGTAGACCGCCCCGGCGGTGCCCTTTTCCGGATCGGGCTTGTTCACCTCCGTCCACAGGATGGCGTAGCGCGCCGGCATCGGCTGCTCGCTCGGCCAGCCGAGCATGGAATCGAGGGCGAAATAGGCACCGATGAAGGTGGCCGTGGCGACGACGATGCCGGCACCCTTGATCCACCACCGCCAGCGGCTGGTGAGGTTGAGGCTGACCAGGAGGATCGAGATCAGCACATAGGCGGAGACGGTGACGATCAGCACCGGTACGCTGAGCGTGGCGCTGCTGAGCCGGTAGGGCGATGTCGCCGGCCCGCTGGCGGCCGGCATTTCCGCCGCCGGCGAGCCGGGCGCCGGCGGTGCCGGCGTGGCGGCGGCGCCGTCATTGCCGATGATGATGCCACCGCCGGTCGGATCGGCGGCCATCAGCTCGGCGAGCTGCGTGGCGTCGACGGTGACGTCCTCGCCCTTGTTGCGCTGCGACTGCAGGCTGTCGAGCTGGTGCACCAGCGCCTGCGAGAACCCGACCTGGTAGGCGCGGGGCGTGGTCTCGCGGACATTGTCCTTGTCGACGGCCTGCGTCCAGAGATAGACGCGGCCCGGCGCGCCGGTGAACTTGTCCGGCTCGACGACCTTGCTCCACAGCAGGGCGTAGCGCTGCGGCGGCTCGCTGGTCGTCGCCCAGCCCAGCATCGCCTGGATGCCGAAATAGGTACCGACGAACAGGCCGAGGGCGATCACCGCCGCCCCGGCCTTGATCCACCAGCGCCAGCGCGAGGTGAAGATCAGGCTGGCGACGAGCAGGACAGTGAAAATATAGACGGCGACCGTCGCGACGATGGCTGACGTCGGCATGGTGCTTCCTGTTTCTACCGCGTCGGTGCTTTGCGCGTCGAGCGCGACAGCTTCTTCGGCCGGTCGTTGACGTTGGAGACGTTGCCGTCGGCATCGACGGTGAAGCGCACGACGGTCAGCTCCTGGCCGCGGTGATCGAGATACACCGTGCCGTAATAGACGACCTGCAGCTTCGGGTTCAGCTTCTCGACGCGCACGCTGACCGGCACCGGCTCGGTGCTGTTGGCGATGTAGTGGTAGACATTGACCACGTATTCGCCGGGGATCAGCCCGCGCACCGTCACCGATTCCTGGTTCAGCGGGTTCTCGACGCGCTGCCCGTTGACCACCATCGTATCGCGAAACATGCCGCGGTCGTCGCGGTCGAGATGCAGGAAGCCGGCCTCCTTCGAGTGGTACCAGACGACATTGCCGGCCGGGTCCTCGACATAGGTGTCGATGTCGTCCGGGCTGTTGTCCGGCCAGGACATGGTGACCACCATGTCCGCCTTGAGCTCCACCGCCGTCCGCGCCTCGGGTTTGATCAGCGCGAAGGCGATGAAGATCATGAAGGAGAAGCCCATCACGACATTGAAGAGAATGTCGGTGAAGGGAACGAAAGTGCCGTCGTCGCTGCCGTCGAAGAGCCCGTTAGCTTCGTCCAGCATCGCCAGCGCGCTCCAGAGCCGGAACCACGTGGACCTCGGTCACTTCCGTGATCATGTGGAACAGGTCGGCGACGGCCTCGTCGAGCAGGTAGTACTCGAACTTGAGGAGCAGGGCGGTCGCCAGGCCCGTCACCGTGACGTTCAGCGCGATGGCCATGCCGGCCGTCATGCCGGTCAGCGTGCCGCGCAGCGTCTCGACATCGAACGAGCTGAGGCCCGAGATCGGGATCAGCATCAGGATGAAGCCGACGGCGGTGCCCAGAAGGGCGAGGCGCAGCAGCGCTTCGGCGACGAACAGGCCGAGCTTTTCGCGCGACCGCAGCTGGTCGGCGAGTGAGCGCAGCAGCAGCGTCTGGTCCAGGGTCTTGCCGCCGAGGGCGCGGGCCTTGGCGAACAGGTTGGCGATGTGCTGGGTCATGATGCCCGGCTCGAGCTCGCGCCCGTCCGGCGTCACGACGAGGTCATTGACCACCTGCAGGCCGCGGCCGCCGCTGGAGATGACGGCATCGCGCACGCGCCGCGCCACCACCAGTTCCCGCGACACGATGATCGTCTGGTACAGACAATGTAGGATCGTCAGGAAGAAAACGCCGAGAATGACCAGCGAAATGCGCGTCCGGTCGGTCTCCAGCATCGCCTGGATCAGTCCGAAATACCACAGGACAAGCAGGCCGAATACGGCGAGGCAGTTGATGAGGATCCACTTGAGCAGCGGAGCAAAGTCGCGCGACTCGGAATTGCTGCCGAACAGTGCTGAAACGAAGGCCATTTATTTGCCCACCAAGGTTTTCATCGTTGATTGTCTCCGCCCTTTACGGGCCCTTGACAGCCCGATGGATATTATTGTGCTGCCTATTTAGTCGGGCAGCGTGCGCGCGGCAAGAACGCGCGACTGGGCGCGAGCTTTGACACAATGGCAACATTGCCGCGACTGTTTGCGCCCCGTCAACTCGCAATCGCGCCTGACCACCGGCGCGCGCCGCGGTCAATGCGGGGAACTGTCGCCGCGCCGTGCATCCTTGCGTGATGCGCGGCCGGCACCGGCTCGCGGGATCGTGAGCGGGGCGCAGCGGCGTTCGGTCGCATCGGCGATCTGGGACGGTTCCAGAAAGCCACTTTAGAGATATTATTGAAAGTGTCATCGCCGCCGGCGGCGCCGCTCTGCGGGCCGTGCGGGGGTGTTTGCGCCGCTGCGGCCGGGGAGCTTTTCGGGCCGCAGGCGCATTGGTTGGCGACCGGTCGGTTCGGTCGACTTACGTTTGGCTGAAACAGGAGGATCCCGGGTTTCGGGAAGTGATCATGAAGCAAATCATCCTTGGCCTGTTCATTGCCGGCGTCGCCGGCATGGGCTTCGCCCACGCCCAGGACGCCGACGCCGGCAAGCGCGTCTTCGCCCGCTGCCTGTCGTGCCACAAGGTCGGCGAGGGCGCGGCGAACGCCGTCGGTCCGGAGCTGAACGGCATCATCGGCCGCGCCGCCGGTTCGGTCGAGGGCTTCGCCTATTCCGACGCCATGAAGGGCTCGGGCATCACCTGGGACGAGGCCTCGCTGCATGAGTTCCTGACCGACCCGAAGGCCAAGGTGCCGGGCACCAAGATGGCCTTCCCGGGCCTCAAGAACGAGAAGCAGCTCAACGATCTGCTGGCCTATCTCGGCACCTTCAACGCCGACGGCACGACCAAGTAATCCAGCAAGTAATCCAGCCTCTCCGCACTGCCTCCACAGGGCGCGCCGCCGGTCGGCGCGCCCTTCTTTTATGGCTGGGCGTCAGCCGGCAACGGCGGCCGGCACGGCGGCGCCGAAAGGCGTCGCGGCAAAGGCCGCCGCCATCAGGGCGCGGGTATAGGCGTCCTGCGGATCGGCGAAGACCGCCTCGGTCAGGCCGCGTTCGACGACGCGGCCGTCCTTCATGACGAGGATCGTGTCGGCGAGCGCCCGCACCACGGCGAGGTCGTGGCTGATGAAGATGTAGCTGAGGTCGTGCTCGCCCTGCAGCCGCCGCAAGAGCTCGATGATCTGCTTCTGCACCGTGCGGTCGAGCGCCGAGGTCGGCTCGTCCAGCACCAGGAGGCGCGGCCGCAGCACGACGGCGCGGGCGATGGCGATGCGCTGTCGCTGGCCGCCGGAAAATTCGTGCGGATAGCGCCGCCGCCAGGCGGGATCGATCTGCACGTCCTCCAGCGCCGAGCCGACGCGCCGGTCGCGTTCGGCCGCCGACAGGTCGGGCTCGTGGACGCGCAGACCCTCGCCGACGATCTCGCCGACGGTGAGGCGCGGCGACAGCGAGCCGTAGGGGTCCTGGAAGACCAGCTGCATCTGGCGGCGCAGCGGCCGCAGCGCCTCGCGCTCGTCCGGCAGCGGCCGCCCGAGGAAGCGGATGGCGCCGCTGCTCGGCAGGAGGCGCAGCAGCGCCCGGCCGAGCGTCGACTTGCCGGAGCCCGACTCGCCGACGATGCCGATCGTCTGGCCCTGGCGGAGGTCGAGATCGACATTGTCGCAGGCGCGGATGGCGAGCCGGCCGCCGCCGCGGACGCGCCGCAGCACGAACTCCACCGTCACCCGCCGCGCCGCCAGCACCAGCGGCGCGTCGGGCGCCACCGGCGCCTTGCCGCCGGACGGCGTGGCGGCGACAAGCGCCTGCGTATAGGCATGGCGCGGCGCGGCGAAGAGCCCGGCGGCCGGGCCGCTTTCCACTACCGCCCCGTCGCGCATCACATGCACGGTGTCGGCGAAGCGGCGCACCAGGCCGAGATCGTGGGTGATGAAGACGATCGCCATGCCGAGCTCGGCGCGCAGCTCCGCCAGGAGGTCGAGGATCTGCGCCTGCACCGTCACATCGAGGGCGGTGGTCGGCTCGTCGGCGATCAGCACCTCCGGCCGGTTGGCGAGCGCCATGGCGATCATCACGCGCTGGCGCTGGCCGCCCGACAGCTCGTGCGGATAGGCGCGGATGCGCCGCTCCGGCTGAGGGATGCCGACCCGCCGCAGCAGCGCCAGTGCCCGCTCCCGCGCCGCGGCGCGGCCAAGCCGGGAATGGCGGCGCAGCGTCTCGGCGATCTGCCAGCCGACGCTATAGAGCGGATCGAGCGACGTCATCGGCTCCTGGAAGATCATCGCCATGCGGGCGCCGCGGATGCGGTTGAGGGCGCGCGGCGGCAGGCCGAGAAGCTCGGTGCCGCGGTAGCGCGCCGAGCCGGAGGCATGGCCATTGTCGGGCAGGAGGCCCATGACGGCCATCATCGCCTGCGTCTTGCCGGAGCCGGATTCGCCGACGATCGCCACCGTCTCGCCGCGGCGCACGGCAAGGGAGATGCCGCGCACCGCCGCCACCGGGCCGTCCGGCGTATCGAAGCGCACGGCGAGATCGTCGAGGGCGAGGACGGTGTCGGCCGCTGGCATGCCCGCCGCCATCATGCCCGCCGTTCCTTCGGGTCGAGCGCATCGCGCAACCCGTCGCCGAGGAAGTTCAGCGCGAACAGCGTGCCGGTCAGGAAGAGCGCCGGGAAGGTGAGCATCCACCAGGCGCCCTGCATGGTGCGGGCGCCGTCGGCGATGAGGACGCCCCAGCTGGTCAGCGGCTCCTGCACGCCGAGTCCGAGGAAGGACAGGAAGCTCTCCAACAGGATCACCTTCGGCACCAGCAGCGTCACATAGACGATCACCGGGCCGAGCAGGTTGGGAATGATGTGGCGGCGCAGGATACCGGCGCCGCCGACCCCCATCGCCTCGGCCGCCTGGACATATTCGTGGCGCTTCAGCGACAGCGCCTGGCCGCGGACGATGCGCGCCATGTCGAGCCACTCGATGGCCCCGACGGCAAGGAACATCAGCACGATGCCCTGGCCGAAGAACACGACAAGCAGGATGACGAAGAAGATGAAGGGCAGCGAATAGAGCACATCAACGATGCGCATCATCAGGAGATCGGCGCGGCCGCCGAGATAGCCGGAGATCGCGCCATAGGCGACGCCGACGACGAGGGCGACGAAGGTCGCCAGGAGGCCGATCGTCAGCGACACGCGCCCGGCGACAAGCGTGCGGGCGAGAAGGTCGCGGCCATTGGCGTCGGTGCCGAAGAAGAAATGCTCCTGCCGGATGTCGGCGGCCACGGTGGCCGACAGCCCGTCCGGCGCCAGCGCGGCGACGCGGCCATTGGCGAAGAGGCCGGTGCGGTCGAGATAGACGCCGATGCGCGGATCGATCGCCCGCGTGCTGCTGACGGCGATGCTGACCGTGCCGTCCGCCAGCGTGAGGGAGTCCACCGCAACGCGGGCCCGGCGCAGCGCCTGGCGCGCCGCCGGCTCCACCTGCTCGGCCTGCGGATAGGGCGCCAGCGACGCCGGCACCCTGGTGTAGTCGCGGAAGGCGGTGTTGTAGTCGTGCGGCAGCAGCAGCGGCCCGGCGAAGCAGGCGAGCGCCATCGCCACCAGGAAGATGGCGCCGGCCATGGCAGCGCGGTTGACGCGCAGCCGCCGCCAGGCATCGCTCCACAGCGACCGGCCGGCGGCCGGCGCCGGCAGGCTGGCGTCGATGCCGGTGCCGGCGCTCATCAGTCGTAGCGGATGCGCGGGTCGACAAGCGCATAGACGATGTCGACCAGCAGGTTGAAGACGAGGATGAAGACGGCGATGACGATCACCGTCCCCATCACCAGCGTGTAGTCGCGGGCGAGCGCCGCCTGGACGAAATAGCGGCCGACGCCGGGAATGCCGAAGATCGTCTCGACGATGATCGAGCCAGTGAGGAGGGCGGCGGCGATCGGCCCGAGATAGGAGACGACCGGCAGGACGGCGCTGCGCAGGGCGTGCAGGAAGACGACGTTCCACACCGGCAGGCCGTTGGCGCGCGCCGTGCGCACATGGTTGGAGCGCAGCGCCTCGATCATGGCGCCGCGGGTGAGGCGGGTGATGACGGCGATCTGCGGCAGCGCCAGCGTCACCACCGGCAGGATCTTGTTGGCGAGCGCCCCGTCGCCCCAGCCGCCGGCCGGCAGCCAGCCGAGCCAGACGCCGAACAGCAGCGACAGCACCGGCGCCACGACGAAGGGCGGGATGGTGATGCCGAAGGTGGCGAGGCCGACGACGGCATGGTCGGCGCCGCGGTTCTGGTGGAGCGCCGCGACGGCGCCAAGGGCGACGCCGAAGACCGTCGCCAGGAGCAGCGCTGCCGTGCCGAGCTGCACCGAGGCCGGCAGGCCGGAGGCGAAGAGATCGGCGACGGTGAAATCGCGGAAGACGAAGCTGGGCCCGAGATCGCCGCGCAGCAGGTTGCCGAGATAGAAGAGATATTGCCGCCACAGCGGCTCGTCGAGATGGAAGATTCGGTTGAGATTGGCCATCACCGCCGGGTCGAGCGGCCGCTCTAGGTTGAACGGTCCGCCCGGCGCGACGCGGATGGCGAAGAAGGCGATCGTGACGATGGCGAAAAGCGTCGGGACGGCGACCAGCAGTCGGCGCAGCACGTAGCGCCCCATGATCGCCGCCCCCTGATCGGCCCCGCCTGTGCCGGCGGATCAGTCGCCGATGCTCATCCAGCGTGTCGCGTGGACGTTCGGCAGGTTGTCGGCCCAGCCGTGCAGGCGCGGCGAAACGAGGCTGAGCGAGCCGTAATACATCAGCGGGATGAACGGCGCGTCGGTGACGACGAAGGTCTCGGCCTGCTTCAGGATTTCGGCACGCTTGTCGAGGTCGGTCTCGGTCGCCGCCTGCTGCATCAGCGCGTCATAGTCCGGGTTGCTGTAATGGGCGTAGTTGAAGCTGGGATTGTTGCTCTCCAGCATGAACAGGAAGTTCTGCGGGTCGGAATAGTCGGCAATCCAGCCGGCGCGGGCGAGCTGGAATTCACCGCCCTGCTGCAGATAGGGATAGAAGCTGGCGCTCTCCTGGGCGAGCAGCGTCGTCTCGACGCCGATCTCCTTCCACATGTCGGCGATGGCCGTCGCGGTGTTGCGGTGGTTCTCGCTGATGTTGAAGCGGATCTCGACCTTCAGCGGATTGCCGTCGCCAAAGCCCGCCTCGGCGAGCAGCGCCCTGGCGCGGTCCTCGCGGTCGAGCATCGGCGTCTGGGCGAAATCGAACTGCGCCGGCTCGCCGTAATTGCCGATGCCGGGCGGCACGAAGGAGGTCGCCGCCACCATGGTGCCGGCCCAGATGTCGTTGGCGAGATAGTCGCGGTCGATCGCCATCGACAGCGCCTGGCGGACGCGCACGTCGCTGAAGGGCGCCTTGCGGGTGTCGACGGCGTAATAATAGGTGCCGAGATAGGGCGCGTTGTGGAAGGCGTCGCCCAGCTTCTCCTTGACGTAATCCATCTGCTCGGCCGGCACGTCGGAGCAGGAGAGGATCTCGCCGGCCTCGAAGCGGCGCAGGCAGGCCGAGCGGTCCTGCATGGGGAAATAGACGACGCTGTCGATGGCGACATTGGCAGCGTCGTGGAAATTGGCGTTCCTGGTGAGGACGATCTTGTCGTTGGGCGTGAAGGACTGGAGCGTATAGGCGCCGTTGGAGACCATGCTGCCGGGCCTGACGAACCCGTCGCCGAGCGCCTGCACGGTCGCCGGATGCACCGGCAGGCTGGTGGTGTGGGTGAGGAGCTGGAGGAAATAGGCGGTCGGGTTCTCCAGCGTGATCTCCAGCGTATGGGCGTCGACGGCGCGCACGCCGAGCTGGTCGACCGGCACCTCGCCCTTGTTGACCTTCTCCGCATTCTTGATCGGGAAGAGGACGTTGGCGTATTTGGCGGCGGTCGCCGGGTCCATGATGCGGCGATAGGAGAAGACGAAATCGTCGGCGACGACCGGATCGCCGTTCGACCATTTCGCGTCCGGCCGCAGCCGGAAGGTGTAGGTGAGGCCGTCCTGCGACACCTGCCATTCGGTGGCGACGCCGGGGACGATCTCGCCGGCCGCGTCGTAGACCACCAGCCCCTCATAGAGATCGCGCAGGATATGCGCCTCGGCGATGGTCGAGGTCTTGTGCTGGTCGAGCGTCTCGGGATCGGCGTCGTTGCCGCGGTTGTAGACCACCTGCGCCGCGGCGGGCGCCGTGACGGCAACGGGACCGAGCGTCGCCACGAGGGCGGCGAGAAGGGAACCCAGGGGAACCAGACGCATAGCCGTGCTCCTGTGCAGAGAGAGGGAAATGCGCGGCTCTCCGTGAGCCGGTGGCGAAAGCTTAAGGCAGGTATCGCGGCGACCGCAAATGACCGGCGGCCGGACGGTCAGGCGGGCTGGGCGCTTTGCGGCGCGGCGGCCGCCAGGTCCTGCGGCGCCGGCGTCTCGACCCCGACGAAGCAGGCAAAGCCGGTGCGGTCGGCGCCGAGCACATGGCGCAGGAAGGCGCTGTCGCGCAGCGGCCCCAGTCCGGTGGCGACGGCACGGCGGTGGACGATGGCGGCGAGCGGCATCTCCGGCGCCGCCGGATCGACCTGGTCGGCAAGGTAGCCGGCAACGGCACCGGCGCGCGTCAGGGCGACGGCGCAGCAGCCGCAGTCGAGCTCGTCGGCCGCCAGCCAGGCGGTCATCAGCGACAGGAAATCCGGCCGCCAGCGGTCGCCCGGCGCGATATGGGCGACGAGGGCGCCGGTGGCGGCGGCGAGCCCTGCCTGACGCCAGGCCGCAACGCCGCCCGGCGGCGCCGGCAGCAGGCGGAGACGGCGGTCGCGCGCCCTCACGCTGCCGTCCGGGGCGCCGATCACCAGCAGCTCCAGCGCCGCGTGGTCCTGCGCCAGCACCGCGGCGATCGCTGCATCGAGGGCCGGTCCGGCTTCGCTTGCCGGCAGGACGACGCTGACGGCCGTCGCCACGGCGCTGCGCCACAGCCGTGCCGGCAGCGCCGCGATGCGGCGGCGGAAGGCGCGTTCGGCATCGGCGTCGAAATCCGGCTGCGGGCCGCGGCCGGCGAGCCAGCCGGACGGCGGCGCCGCGGCGCGGCGCTGCGGCAGGGCGGCCTCGCCGGCGGCGCGGCCGCGCGTCAGGTAGTCGGCGAGCGGGTTGCCGAGGAGGCGCGGATGCGTCTGGCGATAATGGCGCGTGCTGAACAGCGGGCTCGGCGCCCGGCCCTGGCGGGCGCCCTCGCCGAGATAATGGGCGAGCGGGTTGACGCCGCGGGCGGCGACGTCGGGGTTCTTCTCGACATACCAGGCGGAGTGGAAGAACGGGTTGGGGTCGAAATCGTCGTCAGCGCCGCGGCGCAGATAGTGCAGCAGCGGATTGTCGCGCGCCGCCACGGCGGTGAGCGTGGCGTCGTCGGCCGGTGGCGGCCGGGCCCGCTCCTTCAGCGCCAGCAGCCGCCGTTCCAGCGTCTCGCTGCCGGTCTCACCGGGCGCTGCCGTGACCATGAGCCCGCCGGCGGCATCGACGAGGCCGATGCGGCTGCCGGCCATCACCGGCAGCAGGCCGAACAGGCGCTCGACGGCATGGGCGGCGGTGCCGTCGCGGGCGCCGTCGTCCGTCCAGGCGATATCGCCGAGGGCGAGCAGCGGTCGCAGCGTGGCGACCCGCGCCCAGAACATCGTGCCAGCGAAGAAGCCCCAGTCCGGCGGCAGCATTTTGCCGGGAAAGCAGATCCGCGCCAGCGCCAGCAGGCGGTCGCGGTTGCCGAGCATGTAGCGGTCGGCGGAGAGGTAGAGGTCGGCCGGGCCGGCCATCGCCAGGCCGGGATCGGCGGCGAAGGCGGCAAGCATGGCCTCGACGCTGGCCGGCGTGCCGATGACCGCATCGACAAGCGCCTCGCGCCAGTGCCGGCCGTAGCCGGAGGTGCCGCGCTTGGTGTGGAGCTTGCCGACGAGATCGTAGCCGCCGGCCACCAGCCGCGGCAGCGCCGCCAGGAACGGACCGACATCGCGGCCGGCGGCATCGGCCGGCACGAGCTCTACGCGGCCGCGCAGGCCGGCGACGGCATCGGCGACGCCCGGCGGCAGCGGCTGCGGGCCGGTGATGAAGACGTCGATGTCCGGCGCCGCAGCGGCGACACGGCGGACCAGCGCGACGGCGATGTCGGGATAGTGGAGATGGAGGACGAGCGCGGCGCGCATCGTCAGCCGCCGTCCGGGCTCCCGCCCGCCGCCAGGACCGCCGCGTCGGCATCCGGGGCCGACAGGTCGACAAGCGCTGCGATGCCCCATTTCTGCTCGATGAGCTGCAGACGCTGCTCGGCGCGCGGCGTGCTCACCGGGCCTTCCTGCGTCTCGTAGAGGGCCGGCGGGAAATATTCGAAGACGAAGCCGTGCTCGCGGAAGACGCGCGTCTCCGGCGCGTCGGTGAGGAAGACCGGCACGAAATCACCCATGGCCGCCTGCTGGTCGGCGACCTGGTTGACCATCCGTTCCAGCGCCGCGCCGGACAGGCCGAACAGCGCCACGGCGACGACGCGGGCATTGCGGCCGGCAAGCGGCGCGGCGCCCCAGCCGGGATTGGGCGCCAGCGGCGTTCCCGGCCGCGGCAAGGCCGGCCACCAGGCGGGCGACGGGGCGACCGGCTGCGGCTGGGCGACCGGCGCCGGGCGATCGGCAAGGCGCGGGGCGATGGCGATGACCGGCCGGTCGCCGGTCGCCGTGTCGAGCGCCTTGCGCAGCGCCGCGAAAGCGCGGTGCTGCAGCGCGATGCGCTGGCGCAGGGCGAGCGCCTCGCGGGCGGCGAGATCGGGCATGTTTTCGGGGCGGTTCATGCGGCAGCTCCCGGGCCGAGCAGCGCCGCCAGTGCGTCGGCCGCCGCGACGGCGCCGTTCGGCCGGGCGAGGAGGCGGCAGCGGTCGCGGACATAGTCGCCGGCGCGCTCGTTGAGCAGCACTTCGACCAGCGCCGCCACCTCGAACCAGCGGTCCTCCGGCAGCTCGAAGGCGGCGCCGGCCTCCTGGGCGAACTGGGCACGGCCGGCCTGGTCGTCCATGCCCGGCGCAGTGTTGGGGATGAAGATCGTCGGCAGGCCGGCGGCGATGACCTCGTGATAGGTGTTGTAGCCGGCGGCGGCGATCGACAGCGCGAAGGCGTTGAAATACTGCGCCACGGGAAAGCCGCTCAGCGTCCGCACGCCCGGCCACAGCGACAGGCCGGTGGTGGCGTTGCCCCATTCGGCGAGAACGATGTCCACCGACAGATGCCGGTTGAGCTCGCCGATCAGCTTGTCGGTGAGGCCGAGAATGTCGCGATTGGCGCCGGCGCCGAGCTGGATCAGCACCGCCGGCCGCTCGCCGCTCAGCCCCAGTGCCGCCTTCGCCTCGGCGGCCGGCAGCATCTCGTCCTCGTCGAGGATACGGATCGGGTCGATCAGCCTCGCCTCGTCGCGCCGCCGCGCCGTAACGCCGCCGTCGCGCTCGCCGGCGATCTCGCCCGGCTCGAGGATGAGGTCGAAATAGGCGGCATTGCCGATATGCGGCGCGGCAGCGGTGCCGTACATGCCGCGCCGTACCCAGGCGAAGCGGCAGTCGCCGCGCGAGGCCACCGCCGCGACGATGCCGGGGGTCGGATTGTTGCCGTCGAACACGACGAGGCGGGCGCCATGCGCGTCGATCATCTCCTCCAGCTCGACGCGGAACCAGCGGTCCCATGCCTCCTGGTCGGCGCCGGCATAGGCGGCCGACGGCACATATTCGGCGGCAAAGCCGAACTGCTCGATGAAGGGCGCGGCATGCGCCATGGTGGCGAAGACCGGCTCGAAGCGGCCGGCAGCGCGGCGGGCGATGGCGAGAAGCCGCGCTACATGGCCGAGGCCGGTGCCGTTGGCGGTGAGGAAGAGGGCGCGCGGCGGCGTGCGTGGCGGCGGCACGACCGCCGGCACGGCGTTCTCGCCCGGCGCGCCGGCAAGGCGGGCGAGGCGCTCGGCAAAGACCGGCAGGGCGAAGGCGGCCGCGGCGCGCCGGCCGGCGGCGGCAAGCGCCTCCTGTGCGGCGGCATCGGCGAAGAGGCGGCGCAGCTCGTCGGCAACGTCGGGCGGATCGCAATAGACCGGGCCGGCGCCGAAGCGGATGCGCAGGCGCGGCGGCAGCAGCACCGGCCGGCCGGCGGCGAGCGCCGTGGCGATCGCCGCTTCCGGCAGCTCGCCGACGGCATTGCCGGGAAAATAGACGAAGGCGCCGAGCTCGCGGATGAAGCGCTCCGGCGATAGCGCGCCGGCATCGAAGATCGCCCAGGGGAAGAGACTCTGGTCGGGCAGGAGCTCCGGCGGCGGCGCGCCGATGCTGCGCACCTCCCAGCTGCCGTCATTGGGCAGCGACTGCTCCAGCTCGCTGCGGCTCGGCGGCCATTGTGCCGAGGCGCCGGTGCTGATGCGGCCGATCGCCGGGCGCTGGCGCACGCCGGCATGCGGCCCGATCTCGCCGCCGAAGGTGACCGGCAGCCAGTCGTCGGGCTCCAGCGACAGGCCGGGATGGCGCAGCCGGATGGAATCGCGCACCCAGCGGTTTGTCGGCGCCCAGCTGATGGAGGAGGACAGCGGCGCGAACAGCCGCTCGCGGGCGCGCAGGTCGAAATCGGCCGGCTGGTCGAGGACGAGGACGATGCGTTCGGCGGCAAGCTCGCGCAGCGGCCGCGGCAGCTCGGTGACCGTCCAGGCCGAATGCACCACCAGGAGCCGCGCCGCGCCGGCTTCGGCCGGGTCGACCGGCGTCGCCAGCCCGGCCCGCACCTGGCGCTGTATTTCAGGGGCGATGCGGCCGCCGCCCGGCTGCGGCAGATGGATCAACCCGGTGCGGTAGCCGAGCTCCGCCAGGGCGCGGATCTCGCCGGCGATCCTGAGGCCTATGTCGCCGTCGCGCGCCATGTCGGCCATCAGCAGCACATCGAAGGCGCCGTCCCGCTGCCACGGGCCGGCGCCGGCCAAGGCCGGTGCTTGTGCCACGATTTCCCCGCATCATCGTCTTCAGGCCCCCGCTAAAGCCTCTATCGCCGTGGGAAAAGCGGCGCAATGGGCAAAGGCCGGGCTTGACGGAGCGCCGGCTTCTGGCGATGTCCGGCCGAGAAAACAGAAGCAGCAGGGGTATCCGTTGAATTTCACCTTCACCCCGCAACCGCTGGACGGCGTCGTCCTCATCGGCACGAGACGCTTTCCCGACCATCGCGGCTATATGGGTGAGACCTACAATCGCAGCGTCTACGGCGCTGCCGGCATCGCCTGCGATTTCGTCCAGGACAACCAGTCGCTGTCGCTGAAGCGCGGCACCATCCGCGGCCTGCATCTGCAGAACCCGCCGGCGCCGCAGGCCAAGCTGGTGCGCGTGCTGGCCGGCGCCGTCTTCGACGTGGCGGTCGATGTCCGGCGTGGCTCGCCGACCTATGGCCGCTGGTGCGGCGCGACGCTGACGGCCGACGGCGGCGAGCAGTATTTCGTGCCGCGCGGCTTCGCCCACGGCTTCTGCACGCTCGTCCCCGACACCATCGTCTCCTACAAGGTCGACGGCGACTATGTGCCCTCGGCGGAGGCGGGGATCCTGTGGAACGACCCGGAGATCGGCATCGACTGGCCGGTCGACCCCGGCGAGGCGACGCTGTCGGAGAAGGACGGCCGGCTGCCGCTGCTGCGCGACTTCGACAGCCGCTTCACCGCGTGACCCGGCTCCTCGTCCTCGGCGCCGGCGGTCAGGTCGGGCGCGATCTCTGCAGGCTGGCCGGCGCCGATGCCGTCGGCCGCGGCCATGCCGAGCTCGACATCGCCGATGCCGCCGCGGTCGCCGCCTGTCTCGACCAGACCGCGCCGCAGGTGGTGGTCAATGCCGCCGCCTATACCCGCGTCGACCAGGCCGAGAGCGAGCCGGAGGCTGCCTATCGCGCCAATGCCGAAGGGCCGGCGGTGCTGGCCGAGCTGTGCGACGCGCGCCGCCTGCCGCTGGTGCATATCTCGACCGACTATGTCTTCGACGGCAGCAAGGCGGAAGCCTATGACGAGGACGACCCGACGGCGCCGCTCGGCGTCTACGGCGCCTCCAAGCTCGCCGGCGAGCTTGCCGTGCGCCAGGCGCCGCGCCACGTTATCCTGCGCACCGCCTGGGTCTACGGCATCCATGGCAGCAATTTCCTCAAGACGATGCTGCGGCTTGCCGCCGAGCGCGACCGACTGCGCGTCGTCGCCGACCAGGTCGGCTGCCCGACCGGCAGCGCCGACATCGCTGGCGCCATCGTCCGTATCGCGCCGCGCCTCCTCGCCGCCGATGCGCCCTTCGGGCTCTACCATTTTGCCGGCGAAGGCAGCACCTCCTGGCACGGCTTCGCCACCGCCATCGTCGCGGCGCAGGCCCGCCATACCGGCCGGCAGCCGCCGGTCGACGCCATCGCCACGGCCGATTATCCGACGCCGGCGCGGCGGCCGGCCAATTCGCGCCTGTCGAGCGCCCGGTTCGTTGCCACCTTCGGTTTCGGCGCCTGGCCCTGGCAGCAACGCATGGAAGAAGTCGTCGCCACCCTGCTGCAGCCGGACGCGACAAGTTGATAAGTGTTGCGCCGGCGTTTCATCCCGGCGGGGCACCGGAACGACCTCGGATCGGCCATGAAATCAACGCGCTAAGCCGACGCTAAGCTTGCCGCTGCAACGTATTGTTGCAGCAGTGTTGCAGGCCGGAAACGCTTTTTGGCTTTGCCGGGCCCGGATTCCGTGGCACACAGTCACGGACACGCTTAGGAGGCCCCTTCGATGTCACCCCGCGAGAAACTGCTTTCCACCCTGAGCGTCCTTGCCTTCGGCTCGGTGGTGTCTGCCACGCCCTCCAGCGCTCAGGTTCAGAGGCTGGACTGCGATTTCATCAAGTCGATCTACAGCGCCGACGCTGCGCGAGATCGCTCATGGCGATCCGAGCTGCGGCCCGGCGGCCATGGCGCGCATCTTCGACCTGACGCAGAGCGATCCGCAATTCGACCCCAACGTCGACACCTATTGAGCCGCGTCAGGGATCTGTTTGCAGCGAGATCGCCGGCCTTCGGGCCGGCGTTTTCATTTGGAGTCAGCGCCGGCCGGCCGGCGCCAGGGCCGTGAAATCTTCCGCCGCCAGCCAGAACACCTCGCCGGAGCTCTCCTCCGTCTCGAGCCACAGGAACGGCGCCTCGGGATAGTCCGCCTCGAGGCGCTCGCGGCCGGTGCCGATCTCGCACAGGAGGCCGCCGCCCGGATTGAGATGCGCCGGCGCCGCCGCCAGGATGCGGCGGACGATGTCGAGCCCGTCGGTGCCGCCGTCGAGCGCCAGCGCCGGCTCGTGGCGGAACTCCTGCGGCAGCGCCGCCATCGCCTCGGCATCGACATAGGGCGGGTTGGCGATGACGATGTCGTAGCGCCGCCCGGCGAGCGGCGCGAAGAGGTCGCCTTCATGCAATTCGATGCGGTCGCCGAGCCCGGCGGCGGCGACATTGCTCTGCGCCACCTGCAGGGCGTCGGCGGAAAGGTCGGTGGCGTCGACCGCCGCCTGCGGGAAGCGCAGCGCCGCCAGCACCGCCAGGCACCCGGAGCCGGTGCACAGGTCGAGCACCGCCCCGACCGTGTCGGGATCGTCGAAGGGCGGCACGCCGGCCAGCGGGTCCATATCGCCGGCCAGCAGCTCGCCGATGAAGGAGCGCGGCACCAGCACCCGCTCGTCGACGTTGAAGCGGATGTCCTGGATATAGGCGTGGCCGGTGAGATAGGCGGCCGGCACGCGGCGGACGGCGCGGGCCTCGATGATCTCGGCGAGCCGCCGCCGCTCATCGGTGGTCAGCCGGGCGTCGAGGAAGGGATTGATGTCGTCGATCGGCAGGTTCAGCGTTTCCAGGATCAGGAACGCCGCCTCGTCGAGGGCGTTGCCGGCCCCCTGGCCATAGGCAATGCCGGCGGCGTTGAAGCGGCTGACGCCCCAGCGCAGGAAGTCGCGAAGGGTGGCGAATTCGGCCACCGCGGCGGCGACGGCGGCGGAGGATGGATCGGTCATGGCTGGCCCGGAACGCAGGTGTGTCGCGCCCGGCGCGGCAGGGCCGGCGCGGGCGATGCCGGCTTGTAGCAGCCGGACGGCGCGCCAGCCAGCCGGCGCTCAGCGCGTGGCGCCGGTGATCGTGGCGCGGATCCAGTCCTCGTATCGGGCGACCCGCGTATAGGCGGAGAAGCGGGCGTCGACGCTGCAGCTCTCCGCATCGGTGTCGGAGGTGAAGCCCCAGCTGACGATGCCGACCTGCACATAGCTGTTGTCCGGCAGCGCCACCACCAGCGGTCCGCCGCTGTCGCCGTTGCAGGAGCCCTCGCCGCCGGCATAGCTGCCGGAGCAGACCATGTTGTCGGTCAGCGGGCCGTGGATCGACTGCAGCATCAGCTGCCAGGCCTCGTCGGCCTTGTCGTCGCTGACGCCGAGCGTGTCCTTGATGCGGGCGAAGGTCTCGCGGGCTTCGGTGGTGCGCGCCTCGACCACCGCGGCGTTGCAGTCGTCGCGCGGCAGGATGGAGATCGCCACCTGGCGCAGGTCGACCGGGAACTTCCCGTCCTGCATGCGACCCCAGCCGGTGACAATGGCGCCGGTGCCGGCCGCCGCCAGCTGCGCCTCGATGTCGGCGGTCGGGAGCTTGACGGTGGCGACGGACGGGATTTCCGGCGGCCGCGCCAGCTCGATCAGCGCGATGTCGTTGTCGATGGCGGCGGCGTCATAGTCGGGATGGGCATAGACATGCGCCACGCCGAGGAGTTCGCCGGTGCCGACCTGCAGGATATTGGTGCCGGCGAGGACCCTTATGGTCTCCGGTGCCACCAGCACCTGCGTGCCGTCCTCGGCCTTCTGGTAGACGCAATGCGCCGCCGTCAGCACCCATTGCCGGGTGATCAGGCTGCCGCCGCAATACTGGCCCTCGTAGACATTGGCATCGTTGGCGCGCACCAGCGCCACCTGCCACGGCCAGGCATGATCGGCCGCCACTTCGCCGCCGAGGACGCGGAAGCGGACGCCGCTCTCCTGCGCCGCCGCGGCGAGCTTGGCGTCGGGAATGTAGGAAAAGGGAAAATCCTGATCGGCGGCCGCGGCCGGGGCGGCAAAGACCAGAGCCGTGAACAGGGCGGCCGGGGCGAGAGCCGCGCCGGCGGGCAACGAGAAAAGCGAGCGCTTCAAGCGATCCTCCACATGCATCGCCGCCGCGGCCATGCGGCGGGCCGGCGCCGGGGTGCCGCCCGCCCGGTTCCCACGCGCCGGACGATCATAGCCAAGGTGCGGCAAAAGCCGAAGCCTCTGTCGCGCGAAGCCCTGCCGCTCAGGGAAATGGCGGGGATGGTGGTGCCGGCAGGGCTTCCGGCTGGCGCCGCTCCGTGGGAAACTGCCGCCCGATGTCATCCACCCGCCAGCGATAGGATTCCGGCCGGCGCGGCCTCCAAGCCCCGGCAAACCCGACCATGCAATATTGGGAAATCGCCGTCGTCGGACTGCTCATCCTGGTCAACGGCTTCTTCGCCATGTCCGAGCTCGCCATCGTTTCGGCCCGCCGGGCGCGCCTGCAGCAGATGGTGCAGAAGGGCAGCCGCGGCGCCGAGCGGGCGATGCGCCTCGCCGAGGACCCGACCGGCTTCCTGTCGACGGTGCAGGTCGGCATCACGCTGGTCGGCATCTTCAACGGTGCCTATTCCGGCGCCACGCTGTCGGCGCCGCTGGCAAAGGCGCTGGCCGGCATCCCGGCGCTCGCCGCCTATGCCAACGGCCTTGCCATCGCCATCGTCGTCATCGTCGTCACCTACCTGTCGCTGATCATCGGCGAGTTGGTGCCGAAGCGCATCGCCCTCAACAATGCCGAGGGCATCGCCGCCTTCGCCGCGACGCCGATGCTGATCCTGTCGCGCATCGGCGCGCCGATCGTCTGGTTCCTGCGCGTCTCGACCGATGCGGTGCTGACGCTGCTGCGCGTGCCGCGCGTCGTCGAGCAGACAGTCACCGAGGAGGAGGTCAAGACGATGATCGCCGAAGGCGCCGAAAGCGGCGTCTTCCATCCGGAAGAGCGCACCATGCTGGAAGGCGTCATCCGCATCGCCGACCGGACGGTGCGCTCCATCCTGGTGCCGCGGCCGGACGTCGTCTGGCTCGACATCGAGGACGAGCCGGCGACGATCATGCAGGAGATGCGCGAATCCGGCCATTCGCGCTTCCCGGTCAGCCGCGGCGAGGTCGACGAGGTTGTCGGCGTCATGCACGCCAAGGACGCCTTCGACCAGCTCAGCCGCACCGGCAAGGTGGATTTCTCCACGGCGGTCAAGGAGCCGCTCTTCGTCGACGAGCACATGCCGATCATCCGCCTCCTGGAGCGCTTCCGCAATTCGCCGGTGCACATGGCGATCGTCCTCGACGAGCACGGCTCCTTCGAGGGCATCGTCACGCCCACCGACATCCTCATCGCCATCGCCGGCGACCTGCCGCAGAACGAGGGCGATCTGGAGGACCCGGACGCCGTGCAGCGCGCCGACGGCTCGTGGCTGCTCAGCGGCCGCATCGCCATCGACGAGGTGGAGCGGCTGTTCAACGAGACCGGCATGAACGAGAACGAGGACTACAACACGCTCGCCGGCTTCGTGCTCAACCAGCTCGGCCATATCCCGGAAGCGGGCGAGGCGTTCGAATGGCGCGACTGGCATTTCGAGGTCGTCGACCTCGACGGCCGCCGCATCGACAAGGTCATCGCCACCAACCGCACGGCGCCGACACCGCCGGCCTGACCGGGGCGGTGGGTCTCGGTGGGGTGCGAAGCGCCCGGCGTGGGTTCCCACCCGTCACGCGCCTCCCGGCGCGCGCCACCCTCCCCGTGCCGGTGAGGGATGAGTTGCGCGCTTCCCGATGTGGTGCCCTGACAAGAAGAGGCGCCCATCCCTCACCGCTTGCGGGGAGGGTGGCGCGGCGAAGCCGCGACGGGTGGGGAGCGCCGCCGGGCGCTTCGCACCCGCATCGCACCGGCCTCACGCCGCCGGCAGGATCGCCGCGACGTGGTTGTCCCACGAGACGTCGCGCTTCGCGACCGGGGTCTCGGCGGTCGCCGTCATGCCGACGATGTCGCCATGGCCGGAGGTGGCGATGAAGCGGCCGTCGGCGGGCATCGCGGCGAGGCCGCAGCCGTCGGCGAGGTCCTGGACGCCGAGCAGCTTGCCGTCGCTGCCCCAGAAGACGATGCGGCCGCCGCGCGGCGAGGAGGCGGCGATGATGCTGCCGTCGCGGCTGGCGGCGACCGAGCCGACATAATTGTCGAGCGAGCGGCGCAGCGGCGCCGGGTCGGCCATCAGCTCCAGCCCGGCGCCGGCGCCGGCGCGGCCGATCAGCGGCGGCCGGTCCTCCGCCGGCCCCTCGTACTGGCAGCCGAACCAGATGGCGCCCGAGGCATCCGTCGCCATGTGGCGGATGGAGAGCTGATGCAGGTCGTCGGTGAGGCCGTGCTGGGCGGCGATGTCGCCATGGCGGGTGCCGATGAAGGCGAGCGACGGCGCCATTGTCGGCAGGTTGAGCTTGGCGTCGCCGGTGTCGGGATGGGTCTCGATGCCGCCATTGGCGACCGCCAGCGTCACCCCGTCCGGCATCAGCAGCAGCTCGTGCGGCCCGACGCCGCCGCTGTCGAACTCGCCGAGGCGGCGATAGCCGTCGGCAGCGTCATAGACGCCGATGACGCCGCGCGCATTGTCGTAGTCGTTCTCGGTGGCGTAGACGATGCGGCCGTCGGCCGAGAAGGCGCCGTGGCCGTAGAAATGCCGGCCTTCGGCGGCGCGGAAGAGCACCGGCTCGCGCGCGCCGGCGACATCGAAGGCGACGGCGAAATCGCGCGGATGGCGGGCGAAGGCGATGGCGATGCGCCGGTCGGGCGACAGCGTCACGGCATGGCCGCGGTCCGGCAGCGGCACGGTGCGCAGAACGGCGCCCTCTGGGTCGAAGCTGGCGATGGCGAAGCGGCCGTCGGCGAGCTGGCAGGCGCTGAGATAGACCGGCGTGCCGTCGCTGCCGGCCATCGCCCGCAGCGGTCCGAAAAGGGTCAGCGCCAGGGCGGCGGAGCCGCGCAGGAAGGCGCGGCGCTCAATCTCCATCGAGGCCATTGAATCCGAGTCCTAATCCGAGGGCGCCCTGCGTATAGGCGTCGAACAGCGCCTTGACGTTGCCGATGCGGGTCGAGACGGCGATGAGGCGGCTGCGGCCGGCGGTGTCGGCGCTCGCCTCGGTGAAGGGCATGCCGATTGCCGCGAGGCCGCTGATGGCGCCGCCGAGCTCGTAATGCAGCGAGGCTTCCATCCAGCTCTGGTCGGACGGCAGCGTCTCGCTCATCCTGCCGCCGGCGAGCAGGGCGTCGATGCCGGCGAGCATGGCGGCGGCATAGGCGAGCGTCGCATCGCTGCGCCATAGCGGTGCCGAGCGCGGCTTGGCGTCCTGCGGCCGGTCGCCGAGCCCGGTGCCGAGGATGCGGTCGCTGACGATCTCGACGCCGGCCGCGGCGCCGACGAAGAGCTTGCCGGCCGCTTCGGCATGGGTGCGGAACAGCGGATTGTCCGGGCCGGGCTGGCGCAGATTGGCGACGAAGGCGCTGTCCTCGGCGAAACCGGCGGCCATGGCGCCGGCCAGCGTCTCCAGGTTCTTGCCGATGGCGGCGGCGAAGCCGCAGCGATAGGCGCCGTCCGGGCCGGCAAGGGTCTCGGCGCCGGTGCCGTAGAGCAGGAACTCCAGCGCTCCCAGCCCCTGTAGCGCGACGCTCTTGCCGGGCAGCGCCGCCGGGTCGGTGAGCGCCGGATCGGCGCCGGCCAGCGCCGCCTGCACCTGGCGCAGCGCGATGCCGCGCGGGTCGGGCCAGAAGAAGAAGCGCTCCTGCCGGCTGTCCTCGACCATCGGGCTGAGATTGAGCCAGGAGACGCGCCCCCAGTCGCGCACCACGACGGCAAAGGCGCCCTGCGCCGCCTTCAGCGCATCCTCGCCGGGGGCGGCGCAGAGGGCCTCGGTGCTGGCGCCGAGGGTGGCGGTATCGCGGGCGAGATCGGCAAAGGCCGGGCGGATGAAGGCCGTCAGCGCCCGGCCGACGAAGCCGTCCATCGCCGCCTCGTCCGCCGCCCGCCCCGGCAGCGCCGCGGCGAGGACGGCAGCGCAGGCGAGAAGGACGGGGCGGAGCGGGGCGAAGCGCAGCATGGCGGCGTCACAGCGACTGGAGGAAGCGGACCAGCGCGTCGCGCTCGTCCGGCGTCATGTCGACGACGCGGTCGCGCGACGCGGCGCCTTCGCCACCATGCCACAGGATCGCCTCCAGGAGGGTGCGGGCGCGGCCGTCATGCAGGTAGCCGGCGCGCTTGTCGACGGTGCCGGCAAGGCCGATGCCCCACAGCGGCGTCGTGCGCCATTCCTGGCCGTCGGCGACCCCCTGCGGCCGGCCGTCGGCAAGCTCCGGCCCCATGTCGTGCAGGAGGAGGTCGGTGTAGGGCCAGATGAGCTGGCGGCGCAGCGACGGCAGCACCGACGGATCGTTGGAGGTGACGAATTTCGGCGTGTGGCAGCCGGTGCAGCCGGCGCCGTAGAACAGCGCCTTGCCCTGCAGCACCTGCGCGTCGCCGACATCGCGGCGCGCCGGCACGGCAAGATGCTGGCTGTAGAACACCACCTCGTCGAACAGTTCCTGCGGCACCTCGAACCCGCCGGGCTCGGCGCCGACCGGCGCGGCAAGGCAGCGCGTCTCGGCAGGAGTGCATTCGCCATGGCCGTCGGGGAAGGCCGGCGTCGACAGACCCATGTCGGCGAAGAAGGCGCGTGCCGACTGCGTCGCCAGCGACGGCTCGGTCGCCTTCCAGCCGAAGCGGCCGATGCCGCCGTCGGTGCTGCGGCCGAGGCGGCCGGAAATGCCGTCGCCATCGGCATCGTCCGGATCGGCGAGGGCGGCGAGATCGTCGGGATGGATGGCTTCGAGGAGGCCGAGGCCGATCATCGGCGGCGCGACGCGCGGCGAGGTGAGGGTGCCTTCCGGCAGCGGCCCATGCGCCAGGTCGTCGACGCGGTAATGCGGCACGCGCAGCGAGGCGGTGCCGCCATTGAGCTTCACCGGGCGCTCCTCGTAGGTGACGGCCGGATGCCCCTCCGCCACCAGACCGGGGGCGGCGAAATCCTGGATCTGGCCGCCATAGGCAGGTTCCGGCCCATCGGTGGCGGGAGCGCTGAGGAAATAGACGAAGGACACCGGATCGCCCGGCGCCGGCGGATGGCCGCGGCCGTCCTTGAGGTGGCATTCCTGGCAGCCGCGGGCGTTGAACAGCGGCCCCAGCCCGTCCGAGCCGGTGGTCGAGGACGGCGCCGAGACCCACAGCTTGCGGAAGATGCCGTTGCCGACCGAGAAGCGGGCGCGGTCGGCGAATTCGAGATTGGCGGCCGGCTGCGAAAAGGCGTCGCGGTCGAAGCGGCGGGTCGTCGTGGCGCCGCCCTGGTTGGTCTCGAAGCGCTCCGGAGCGGAGAAATCCGTCGCCGGCCGCACGATGCCGGCGATGCGCGCCCGGTCCTTGGCGGTGAGGTCGGGGCGCAGCGGCGCCGCGCCGGCGGCGGCATAAACGGCGATGCCCGCCGTCGCCGCCGCAAGGGCGGCAAAGGCGAGCGCTGAACGGAAAGTCGTCACGGGCATTCTGGCGGCCGGCCCGAAAGGCCGGCCGGCGACTCCTACTGGAAGACGGCGTCGGGATTGTCGAGGCTGTCCGAGCCCTCGATCTCGACGTCGCCGATGTCAAGCGCGGCGATGGCGCGTTCGATCGAGCGGGTCTGGTCGACAAGGGCGTCGATCGCCGCCTGGACGGTGGCATTGCCCTCGGCATTGCCCTCGCCGATCATCTGGTCATAGGCCTCGACGGTCTCGCCGCGGGTCTTCAGCGTCGTCATCGCCGCCATCGTGGCGTCGAGCTTGCCGCGCAGCTCGGTGTCGACGCCGGCATCGCCGGCGGCCACCAGGTCGGCCGGGCTCGGCCCCTCGACGACGCTGCCGTCGACCCGCTGATAGCGGCCGAGATAGACGTTCTGGATGCCGAGCGCGTCGTAATAGTGCGAATTGTAGGTATTGTCGGAGAAGCAGTCATGCTCCTCCTCCGGATCGTGCAGGAGGAGGCCGAGCTTCATGCGCTCGCCGGCCAGCTCGCCATAGGAGAGCGAGCCGAGGCCGGTGAAGATGGAGCGCAGGCCCGCCTGCGGATCGGCCAGCACGGCCTTGCGCGCCGCGCCGTCGGCGGCCCAGTCGCCGGCCATCTCGGTGAGGTCGGAGACGAGCAGGTCGGACGCTGCCTTCAGGTAGGCGGCGCGGCGGTCGCAATTGCCGTTGGTGCAGTCGCTGCCGGAGGCATAGTCGGTCCACGGCCGGTTGCCGGCGCCGGGACCCGTGCCGTTGAGATCCTGCCCCCACAGCAGGAACTCGATGGCGTGGTAGCCGGTGGCGACATTGGCCTCCGAGCCGCCGATCTCCTGCAGCGTGCCGGCCAACAGCTCCGGCGTGATGGTCGTGGCGTCGACCGCTTCCTCGCCGGCGGTGAATTTCGGGTTGGCGATGACGTCGAGCGTATAGAACTGGTTCTCGTCCGACTCCGTGCCGTAGCTCTGGTCGACATAGTCGATCAGCCCTTCGTCGAGCGGCCAGGCGTTCACCTTGCCTTCCCATTCGTCGACGATCGTATTGCCGAAGCGGAAAGCCTCGGTCTGCTGGTAGGACGGCCGCGCCGCCAGCCAGGCGTCGCGCGCCGCCTTCAGCGTCGCCTCGCTCGGCGTGGCGATGAGGGCGTCGATCGCCGTCGCCAGCGTCTTGGCGGTGGCCAGCGCATCGCCATAACCGGCCGCGGCGATATCGGCGTAATTGGCAAGGACGGCTTCGGGCGTCGGCGTCGCCGCGAGCGCCGCGCCGCCGCCGAAAACGGCACCGGCGAACGCGCCGGTCAGGACCATGCGCAGGGACATGTCGGGGTCTCCATCGGATCGTCGGATGCGGAGCAGGCGCACGGCCAGCAGGGCGGCCCGCCAGCGGGCGGGAGCGATGCGCAACCGGCGACGCAGCCCCGGTTTCTCCTTGCAGAAATGAACGGTCGCCCTGTCGAGCGATCTGCGGCGACAGGAAAGAGAAAGTCCGAAACAGCGTCAAGCGCTATGTTTCGGGGGAATTCCAAAGTAAAGACTGGAACAATTACAGAGTAAGACGCGCCAGTGGCGGTTTCCGCCGCAGGCCCGGCGCCCGGAGGCGCGATCGACCGCCTTGCGGCGGCAGGCGCCATGGCTATAGTGCCGCGCCTGTCGGGGCCCTCTGAGGGCCGCAAGACCGGCAGCGGCGCCGCAGGGCGTCCATGCGGAGGGGTGGCCGAGTGGTTGAAGGCGCACGCCTGGAAAGTGTGTATACGGGCAACCGTATCGGGGGTTCGAATCCCCCTCCCTCCGCCATCTGTCCACACTATCTTATTGAATAAACACAGACATTATAG
>CAZAAW010000010.1:0-100022 GCA_964483325.1 uncultured Hyphomicrobiales bacterium | reverse complement strand
TTCCGCATCGTCATGCTGCATCATCCGCCGGCGACCGACATCCGCTACTGGAACCAGCGGCTCGTCGAGGCCGAGGCGTTCTGCGATGTCATCGCCCGTGCCGGCGCCGAGTTGATCCTGCACGGCCATCTTCATTCCGGCCGCGTCAGCTACCTGAAGGGCCCGCATGGCGAGGTGCCGGTGGTCGGCGTGCCGTCGGCCTCCAACCCGCCCGGCCGCATGCACCCGGCGGCGGCGTTCAACCTCTACCGGATCGGCGGCGAGCCGGGCAGCTTCACCTGCCACATGACGTCGGTCGGCTTCACCGAGCTCAATGCGCCGGCGAGCCTGATCGCCGATCGCCAGCTGGCCGGGTGAGAAATACGCTGATCGGCGCCTAGACCGGCACCTTGAACCAGGCATAGGCGAAGAGGCCGACAATGCCGATCAGCATGCCGCCGGCAAAAGCCGCCACGATCCAGCCGAGGCCAGCGCTCTCCAGGAGCGGGCGGCGGGATGGCCGCTGCACCGATGCAGCGGCGGCACCGGGCGCGCCGGCCGCCCGCTTCGGCTCGTCGCGCATCACCCGCTTCAGCAGCCAGTCACCCTCCAGTGCCTGGTCGCGCTCGATGATCCGCTCGGCGATGTAGTTCGTCACCGTGTCGGCGACATCGTCGATATTCGCCGATTCGAGGATCACCGTCCGGCCGAGGCGCGTGTCCTTCAGGAAGCGGTAGGTGCGCCGGTCGCGGCCGAGCATCACGAACGACGTCATGTCTATCCACAGGCGCGGCTGGTTCCCGGGCACGACAGCGAATATGAACTGTTCGTCGTTCTCCGGGACTTCCGCGAAGACGTCGCGAAGGGCGTCGGCCAGCATGTCGAGCCGCGCCCTTTCCGCCTCGCGCAGTTCCACCACGACATCGGTGCGGTCGGCCTCCGCCAGCCGGACCCGCCGGATGGCGTCGGTCAGGCTGCGGACATTGCTGCGGCCGGTGCTGTCGCTCGCATTGGTCAAGCGCAAAACTCCCCTTTCACGCCGCATTGGTCGTGGTGAAGCGATGATTAAGCTTTTCGTAGCAAATTTCAGGCTCTCCGGCACCTGCGCCCGAATCGCCATGGTTAACGTCAGTGGATAAGAAGGTTCTTCCTGCCGCAGTCCTGAAAGTCTCGCAGGCTGCGGCCGCTCTCGGCATCCCCGTCGAGATCCGCGACATGCCCGACAGCACGCGAACCGCCGCCGAGGCCGCCGCTGCGGTCGGCTGTTCGGTCGGCGAGATCGTCAAGTCGCTGGTGTTCCGCGGCCGCGACAGCGGCTCGCCCTATCTTCTCCTCGTCTCCGGCGCCAATCGCGTCAACGAGGACGCCGTCGCCTCGCAGATCGGCGAGCCGCTCGATCGCCCCGACGCCGCCTTCGTCAGGACCGTCACCGGCTTTGCGATCGGCGGCATTCCGCCCTTCGGCCACGCCGCGACACTGCCGACCTTCCTCGATCGCGACCTCCTGGCCCATCCTGCCGTCTGGGCCGCCGCCGGCACGCCGCATGCCCTTTTTCGCACCGACCCGGCGGCTCTCCGCGATGCCGTCGCGGCTCATGTCATAGACGTGAAGTAAGCCCGGCGCGGCGCTGTTGCCGTCCGCAACGGGCCGCGCCTAATCTCCGCCCTCGCCCGCTCCCCCTCTCGAATCGGAAGATCGGTCCGCATGAACCGGCTGCTCCTTTCCGCCTTCTGCGCCCTTGCCCTCGGCTTCGCCGGCGCCGCCCACGGCGCCAGCGTCTATGAGCGAGGCAACACCGCCGATCCCGCCACGCTCGATCCGCAGAAGGCGACGACGCCGGCGGAGGCAAACATCCTGCGCGATCTCTACGAGGGGCTGGTCGTCTACGACGCGGCCGGCAAGACGATCCCCGGCGCCGCCGAGAGCTGGACCGTCAGCGCCGACGGCCTGACCTGGACCTTCAAGCTGCGGCCGGCGCAATGGTCGAACGGCGATCTGGTGACCGCCGAGGATTTCGTCCGCGCCTTCCGCCACCTCATGACGCGCGACACGGCGGCGCCGGACGCGGCACTCTTTTCCGCCGTCACCAACGCCGCGACCGTCGCCAGCGGCACGGTCTCGGCCTACAGCCTCGGGGTCAAGGCCAGCGATCCGGCGACGCTGCGGATAGAACTCGACCGGCCGGTGCCCTATCTCCTGGAGCTGCTGGCGCGCCCCTCCGCCATGCCGACCCACGGCGGCACGCCAGCGGCGGCACCGGCCCGCGATGTCGTCGTCAACGGCCCCTACCAGATTGCCGATTTCACCGCCGGCGAGCAGCTGCGGCTCAGCCGCAATCCCTTCTTCCACGACGCCGACAACGTGGCGATCGACAGCGTCATCTACAGGCCGCTGGCACCCGACGTGGCGGTGCGGCTCTTCCAGCTCGGATCGCTGCAGTCCAACAACAGCGTCCCACCCTTCCGCATCGCCGAACTGAAGGAAGAGCTCGGCGACAGCCTGCGCGCGGCACCTTATCTCGGCAGCTATTTCTACATGTTCAACGCCGCCGCCGGGCCCCTTTCTGATCTGCGGGTACGGCAGGCGCTGTCGCTGGCCGTCGATCGCGACCGCCTGGCGACCCTCGTCTGGGGCGACGCCATGCTGCCGTCGCTTCAGCTCGTGCCGGCCGGCATCGCCCCTTACGGCGAGGCCGCCGCGGTCGAGGCCGGATCGACCGACCCGGCGGAGCGCGTCGCGGCGGCGAAGGCGCTGCTCGCCGAGGCAGGCTATGGCGAGGACAAGCCGCTCAGCCTGACGATCGCGGTTGCCGCCTCGCCGCTGAACCGGATGACGGCGGCGGCCATCGTCGCCGACTGGGCGGCTGTCGGCGTCAAGGCCACGATCGCGGAGGCCGACGCCGACGCCCATTACCGCGACCTCGAGGCCGGCGGGCCTATCGAGGTCGCCAGCGTCGCCTGGATCGGCGACTTCAACGATGCCGGCAACTTCCTGGAGCTGCTGCGCCACCGGGAGGACGGGCCGAACCTCGCCCGCTACGGCAATGCCGCGTTCGGCGCCCTTCTCGACGAGGCGGCGGCGACGCAGGACGCGGCGGTCCGCTCGGCCCTGCTTTTCAAGGCCGACCGTCTCGCCATGGGCGACGTCGCCGTCCTGCCGCTGCTGCAGTACACCTCGCTCAACCTGGTGTCGCCAAAGCTCCTCGGCTGGCAGGACAACGTCCTCGACGTGCACCCGACCCGCTGGCTGAGCCTTGCGGAAGGCCAGGACGAGAGCGAATAGGGGCTGAACGGACGCCGGCCCCCGCGTCCGGCGCCGCCGATCGGCCACACTTCCCAGAATTTGGTCACCACGCCGCCATATTGGGGACGCGATCCGTCGACCGAACAGCTCCGGCCATGCTAAGGGATTCGCGCCTTTTGCTAGAAGGAGTTGGGATAATGAGGACAATTGCAGCTGTGGCGCTGCTGGGCAGCCTCGCGCTGGCCGGCTGCACCGCCGAACAGACCCAGCGTGCCACCGCGGGCGCCCTCATTGGCGGCGCCACCGGTGCCGCTGTTGGCGCCGTCGCAACCGGCAGCCTGCCGGGTGCATTGGTCGGCGCCGCCATTGGCGGTGCCGCCGGCGCTGCCATCGGTGCCGCGACCGCCGGCCCGCCGGCCTACTGAGACAAGTCAGCGTATTCCGGGAGGCTGCTTCGGCAGCCTCCCGTTTTTGTGCCCGCGCGGCCCTTTACCGCCACCGCTGCTCCTCGCTAGAACGGGAGCCATGTGGACATCGGTCCGCCTCTTCCCTCCAGCCAATGCGCCGGGTTCACGGTGAGACCGGCGTCTCTCCTGCTGGCCGCAGTCTGGCTGGCCTGGCCCGTTCTGGCAGCCGGCGACAATGATGTCGCCGAAGGCCGGAAGCTCTTCGACCGCTATTGGAGCGAAGCCGAGGCGGGCGGGCGCGGCGACGGACTGGGTCCGCTCTTCAACGAACAGACCTGCGCCTCCTGCCACGACGGCACCGGCCCTGCCCAGGTGACGACGCTCGGCGACGATATCGTCGCCGTTCGCGGCATCGTGGCGCGTCTGGGACGCGGCGACGGTTCCGGCGATCCACTCTACGGTCGCCAGCTGCAGCCGCTGGCCGTCACCGGCCATCGCGGCGAAGGCGTCGTGATGGCCGCGCTCGACGAGAGCGGCGGGCTGCGTTTCTCGGCGACGCTGCATGATGAAGGGCTCGCCGAGGGGACGCACATTTCCTACCGGCTCGCGCCGTCGCTTGCCGGCCGTGCCGGGCTGGCGCGCATTTCCGCAGCCGCCATCCTGGCGCTGGCCGATCCCGACGACCGCGACGGCGACGGCATCTCCGGCCGCCCCCATCTCATGCCGGCTGGCGAGGGAACGACGATCGGCCGGTTCGGCTGGAAGGCCGCCACGCGCGGCATCCCCGAGCAGGTCGCCGCCGCCTTTGCCACGGACATGGGCATGTCGACGCCGCTCGTCACGGACGCGGCGGGCGACTGCACGGAGCTGCAGGTCCGCTGCCGCGAGGCCCCGGCCGGCAAGAACGGCGCCGGCGCCCCGGAGATATCGGCCGAATCGTTCCGCCAGGTCGTCGCCTTCGTAACCAGCCTTCCGGTGCTGCCGGTCGACCAGCCCGAGCCGCTGTTCGTCTCCACCGGCTGCGCCGCCTGTCACGTTCCGGCGCTGCCTGACGACGCCGGCCAGCCGGTGCGCAGCTTCACCGACCTTCTGCTGCACGACATGGGCGCCGATCTCGACGACGGCGTCGGAGAACCGGGCGTCTCGTCCGGCGAATGGCGCACCGCCCCGCTCATCGATCTCGCGCCACGCGATGGCCGCCGCCGCTATCTGCATGACGGCCGCGCCGCCACCATTGCCGCGGCGATCGCCTTCCATGGCGGCGAGGCGGAGACGGCGCGGGTACGATTCGACGCGCTGGCCGAAGCCGACCGCCAACGTCTCCTCGACTATCTGTCGGGCTTGTGAAAACGGCACGCCGTCGTGGGTCGACATGCCGCCGCAAGTCTGGAAGAAGCTAGCCGTCCCGGCCGGAGCGGACGGGACGGGCGCAGCGACGGCGGGCGCCGGGGCGAAGGCGGGCGGATGCCCGGCTGGCCATCTTCGGATCTCGGCTAACCGGCGGAGCGGTTCATGGATTTCCTTTCGGCGGAACTGGCCGCGCTGGCCACGGTCGTGGTCATCGATCTCGTTCTCGCCGGTGATAATGCCGTCGTCGTCGGAATGGCCGCAGCCGGGCTGCCGGCGCATCAGCGGCGCAGGGCAGTGCTCGTCGGCATCGGCGCCGCGACGGTGCTGCGCATCGTCTTCGCCCTCTTCGCGACGGTGCTGCTGACCATCACGGGATTGCTGCTGGCCGGCGGCATTCTGCTCGTCTGGGTGTCATGGAAGCTGTGGCGGGAAATCCAGGCGCAGGGCCGCGAGCGGCGCCGGCTCGATCTCGCTCTTTCCGACTCTCATGACGCAGCCGCGGACCCCGGCCCGACCAAGACGCTGCGCCAGGCGATCGTGCAGATCGTCGTCGCCGACGTCTCGATGTCCCTCGACAACGTCCTCGCCGTCGCCGGGACGGCGCGTCATCACTGGGAAGTCCTGATCATCGGCCTGGCGCTCTCGGTGGCGCTGATGGGCATCGCCGCCACCTTCATCGCCCGCCTGCTCCATCGCTATTACTGGATTTCCTATGTCGGCCTGGCGCTGATCGCCTTCGTCGCGCTGCGCATGATCTACGACGGAGCCTTCGAGGTGATGCACGTCCTCCAGGCCGACGGCTCCGCCTGAGCCATGCAACGGCTCACGACGATCGCCGCCGGCATCCTCGGCGCCTGCGGCGTGGCGCTGGCGGCGGCCGGCGCCCATCTCGCCCCGGGCGGCAATCTGACGACGGCGTCGACGATGCTCCTCGTCCACGCCGCGGCGCTTCTCGCCCTCGCCCAGATGGCATCGCCCTGGCGGCTGCTGCGGCGGCTCGGCGTCATCGTCCTGCTTGTCGCGCTGGTGCTGTTCTGCGGCGACCTCGTCCTGCGCGCCTTTGCCGAGATGCGCCTCTTTCCGGGAGCCGCGCCGACCGGCGGCATCCTGCTGATTGCCGGCTGGCTGCTTCTCGCCGCCTCGGCAGCGCAAGAATAGATAGGTTTAGTTCGGCAAACAAACTCTAATGTAGGCTTATAAATACCATGATGTTCTGACTCATCTTCTTGACTTCCCCTTTCCCAGCAGCAGATTGACTGCAGGCAACCATAAACGGTGCCGTTCACAAGGGGAGTATGGGATGAGAAACTTGGAGCTTGCGCGGAAGGGCAGCCTCGGCCTGGCTGGCCTGCTGATGGCCTCGGCCTTTGCCGTGCCGGGCCTCGCCGCCGAAGTGACGCAGCAGCGGCTCGAGAATGCCGCCGCCGAGCCGCAGAACTGGCTCACGCCGCTCGGTGACTTTTCGTCGCACCGCTATTCCAGCCTGAACCAGATCAATCGCGACACGGTGGGCGATCTGCGCATGGCCTTCGCCATGCCGATCCCGACGGCTCTCAAGGGCACCAACGTCGCCAATCTGGAGAATCCGCCGCTCGTCATCGACGGGATGATGTATCTCAACGACGGCTGGGGCACGATCTACAAGGTCGATGTCAGCGACGGCAAGACCGCCAAGATCGTCTGGGTCGCCGATCCGGCGGTCGACAAGGAAGCCGGCCACTTCATCGTCACGCGCGGCATCGCCGCCTATGGCAACCGCATTTTCGCCAACCTCACCGACGGCCGCGTCATCGCCGTCGACATGGACACCGGCGAGATCGTCTGGGACGAGCAGATCGCCGGCACGGAAGAGAACTGGGAGTTCGACGCCGCGGAAGGCTTCACCGCCGCGCCGCTGGCGACCGAGAACAAGATCCTCGTCGGCCAGTCGAAGGGCGACTGGGGCACGCGCGGTTGGCTTGCCGCCATCAATGCCGAGACCGGCGCCGAGGAATGGCGCACCTACACGATCCCGGGGCCGGGCGAGCCGGGCCACGAGACGTGGAAGGACAACCACAATGCCTGGCGGACCGGCGGCGGCTCGCTGTGGCAGACCGGCTCCTATGATCCGGAGCAGAAGGTGACGATATGGGGCACTGCCAACCCGGTGCCGATGTTCGACCCCGAGTTCCGCCCTGGCGACAATCTCTACACCAACTCCGCCCTGGCCTTCGACATCAATACCGGCGCCATCAAGTGGTACTTCCAGTACACGGCCAACGAGTCCTGGGACTATGACGAGATCGGCGTGCACATGCTGATCGACGCGACAGTCAATGGCGAACCGCGCAAGATGGTGACCCATTTCGGCCGCAACGGTTACTATTACCAGCTCGATCGCACCAACGGTGCCTTCATCGGCGCCACGCAGTGGGTCGAACAGGTGACCTGGACCGCCGGCATCGACCCGAAGACCGGCAAGCCGGTCGAGTACGACCCCAGCCTCGATGTCCAGACCTACATCCCGGCAACGCGCCAGCGCCGCGCCGACAATCCGCAGGTCAACTTCTGCCCGACCATGCTCGGTGGCGTTCGCTGGCAGCCGCCTGCCTACAACCCCGAGCGGCACATCGCCTTCGGCGCCGGCGGCGACGGCTGCACGACGGTGACCATCGAGGTTTCCGAGCCGGTCTCTCCGGAAGGCGGCAATCCGAAGGGCGTCAACCAGAACTTCCTCGGCGGCTCCTATCAGACCCCGCCCATGCGCGGCATGATCGCCGCAGTCGACGTGACCAACGGCCAGATCGTCAAGAAGGTCGAGACGACCTATCACAACCTGTCTGGCGTCCTCGCCACGGCCGGCGGCCTGATCTTCACCGGCGAGCTCGACGGCCGGGTGGTCGCCTATAATGACGAGACCCTGGAAGAGGTCTGGGACTTCAACGGCGGCATCTCCTTCAAGGCGCCGCCCATCTCCTACGCCATCGGCGACAGGCAGTTCATCGCCATCCTCGCCGGGGGCGAGTCCGCGCCGGCCGACGGCAAGCCTGCCCTCGACTCCATGAAGGAAGGCGCCATGCTCTACGTCTTCTCGCTCTAGACGCGAGAAACGGGACTGCTCCTTGGGGAGCGGCCATCCGGCCGCTCCCTTTTTCTTTTCCATCCGCCTGACTGAGGTTTTGCAACCGGCCGCCGGCGACTATTATCGCCGTGCTGACGATCAGCTCTGCTGTCGATCAGCTGCCCCACACTCACCCCTGGAGAGGGGGGAGGAGTCAGGAGAAATAACAATGGATGGAAGGAACTACGTCCGGAGCACGGCCACCCTGGCCGGCGCGCTCCTCGTTTCGGTCTGCGCCTTGCCGGCCATGTCGGCCGAGGTCACCCAGCAGAGGCTGGAGAACGCCAGCGCCGAGCCGCAGAACTGGCTGACACCGCTCGGTGACTTCTCCAATCACCGCTATTCCAGCCTGAAGGAGATCACCCGGGACAATATCGGCGGCCTGCATGTCGCCTTCACCATGCCGATCCCGACGGCGCTCCGGGGCGCCACCTCGGCGGGCCTTGAGAACCCGCCGCTGGTGATCGACGGCATGATGTATGTCAACGACGCTTGGGGGACCGTCTACAAGGTCGACATCACCGACGGCAAGACGCCGAAGATCCAGTGGGTCGCCGACCCGGCCGTCGAAAAGGAAGGCGCCTCCGCCTTCTACACCCGCGGCATTGCCGCCTTCGGCAACCGCGTCTTCGCCAACCTCATCGATGGCCGTGTCATTGCCGTCGACGCCGATACCGGCGAGATCGTCTGGGACCAGCAGGTCGGCGGCACCGAGGAGAATTGGGAGTTCGACGCTGCGGAAGGCTTCACCGCCGCGCCGCTGGCGGTCGACGGCAAGATTCTCGTCGGCCAGTCGAAGGGCGACTGGGGCACCCGCGGCTACCTCGCCGCCCTCAATGCCGAGGACGGCTCGCAGCTGTGGCGCACCTATACTGTTCCGGCTCCCGGAGAGCCCGGCTCGGAGACCTGGAAGGACGACCACAATGCCTGGCACACCGGCGGCGGTTCGCTCTGGCAGACCGGCGCCTATGATCCGGAGCAGAAGGTCACCATCTGGGGCACCGCCAACCCGGTGCCGATGTTCGACCCCGAGTTCCGGCCCGGCGACAACCTCTTCACCAATTCCGCCATCGCCTTCGACATCAACGATGGCAAGATGAAGTGGTACTTCCAGTACACGCCGAACGACGCCTACGACTACGACGAGATCGGCGTGCACATGCTGATCGACGCCGACTTCAACGGCGAGACGCGCAAGATGGTCACCCATTTCGCGCGCAACGGCTTCTACTACCAGCTCGACCGGACCAACGGCTCGTTCATCAGCGCCGCGCCGTTCGTCTCGGAAGTCACCTGGACCGCCGGCATCGATCCGAAGACCGGCAAGCCGGTCGAGTACGATCCCAACCTCGAGGTCCAGACCTACAACGCGGCCGTCCGCCCGAGCCGCGCCAATACCGATGTCGAAGTTTGCCCGACCACGGTCGGCGGCGTCCGCTGGCAGCCTCCGGCCTACAACCCGGACACCAAGACTGCCTACATCGCCGGCGGCAATGGCTGCCTCGACATCCACGTGCAGCCGGAAGAGCCGATGTCGGCGGAAGGCGGCAACCCGAAGGGCGTCAACCAGAACTTCCTCGGCGGAACGTCGCCCTTCACGGCGCCGTCGGGCATGATCGCGTCCTTCGACGTGTCGACCGGCCAGCAGAAGGTCTTCCATCCCCTGCCCTATCACAACCTCTCGGGTGTGCTGGCGACCGGCGGTGGCCTGATCTTCACCGGCAATCTCGACGGCAACATTGCCGCCTATAACGACGAGACGCTCGACGAGCTGTGGGCGTTCAACACCGGCATCTCGCTGAAGGCGCCGCCGATCTCCTTCGCCATCGGCGACAAGCAGTATATCGCCATCGTTGCCGGCGGCACGGCGGCTCCGACCGACGCCAAGCCGAACCTCGACTACATGCGCGAAGGCGCCATGCTCTACGTCTTCACGCTCTGACGGGCGAAGAAGGCCGACAAAAGAGGGGAGCGGCCGCGAGGCCGCTCCCCTTCGATTTTCCGGCTATTGGCCGAAGCTGCCGATCAGTGCGGCGCTCCGCCCGGAGGGGCATGGTTGAGGGGCGGCGCAGCGCCGCGGTTCAGCTGGAACTTGGCGCAGATCTCGGCGCCCTCGCCGTAATATTCCTGGCACTCGGCATCGGTGAAGGGGCCTCTGCCCTTCATCTTCGCCTCGACATAGGTTGCCACAGCCTCGATCTCGCGCGGGATCAGCGAGGTGCCCCAGCCGGGCGGCGTCTGATCGCCGAGGTCGGCTTCGGTCACGCCGTAGCAGCGGTCGTCCTTGTAGGCGCGCTGGTCGAAATGCGGCATGCCGGTCCCGGGCCGCCCGCATTTGATCACCTCGACGAGCTGGGCGTGGTCGAGCTGCGTCTCGCGCAGATTGGCGCCGACCGGCTGGCGCGGATTGTCCGGGATGCCGTTGCCGGACCAGCCATGGCATTCGTTGCAGGCAACCTTGGTCTTCCAGATGCGGAAGCCCTGCGCGACGACCTTCTCGTCGAACTGCGCCGCATCCGGTGCGGCCGCGGCCGGCGCATTGTCCTGTGCCACGGCCAGCTGCGACGTCAGCACGGCTGGACCTCCGGCCAGGGTCAATAGGCCGAGCGAGACCGCCAGACCGAGCACGCCGGCTTTCCGGCCGCTCAAGTTCGCGGTGCGATTGAAGCCTGATTTCATAGGTAGTTTCCCTCTCCTTTGTCCGCTGTCGCCGCAGAGCGCCCGGAAGCTACCATCGCCTCACCCGCCTCTCAATCTCGGCCAAGCTCAGGTTGCGGCTCCTGCGCTCTTGAAAGACAATGGCTTCGCCATAACTTTTCGGATCTCTCCAGATAGGGTCGCAGGATGCATCGTCCATCCGCATTTGGTCGCTCCCGCCTTGCCGTGCTTGCGGCGCTCGCCCTCGGCTTTGCCGGCGTCGCAATGGCCCAGGCGGCGGCCCAGGAGCCGGCCCCGGCGGCGCAGACGGCTTCGGCGAGCGAGCCCAAGCCGGCCGATTTCTGGAGCCTGAAACTCGGCACCAATGCGCGCGAGCTCGATCCGGCGGCGTTCATCGAATACGCCTGCGGCACCAATGGCGGGCCGCCGGCCAGGCTCATCGCCGGCTGGACCGCCTTCGCGGATTGCCCGAAGGAGCCGGGCACCGGCCTGCACGAGGTCGAGTTCCGCTACGACGACGAGCTGGAATACTGGGCCCGCGCCTACAATCAGACCACCATGATCGAGGCCAATGCCGGCACCAAGCTCTACATCATCCCGGTCATCACCTCGGCCCTCTTCGACGATGATGGCTTTCTCGTCGGCATCCGCGCCGTAACCGATCCGCGCGTGTCGACCGAGGAGCGCATGCGCGCCGTGGCGCTGCGCAATTTCCTTATGGGCCGCTTTGATCCGGACGGCTGGACCTGCGAATTGCTGCCCAAGGTGGAAGGCGAGACGCCGATCGCCAATCGCTATCTCAAGGAGCGCTGCACCAAGCTGATCGACGACGGCCGCGAGCAGGTGATGCTGGAGGCGCATCACTACCGCAAGGCCGGCCAGTATGGCATCGACCCGCGCACCAATGAGGCGGTGCAGGGTCTTTTCCGCAGCGACACGCGCTTCGAGCAGACCCTGGTCCAGCCGATTGCCGACCGGGCCGAACGCCTTGCCGCGCTGCAGACCGCCGACACGCCGCAGACGGAGATGGAGCAGCGCCGGCAGAAGGCGCTGGACTGCCCCGGCTGCGACCTTTCCGGCATCGACCTGAAGCGCCAGGACCTGACCGGCGCCAATCTTGCCGGCGCCAATCTGTCAGGGGCGAACCTGCACGGCGCCATTCTCATCAAGGCGGATCTGTCGGGCGCCAACCTGTCGGGCGCCAACCTCAACCGCGCCAACCTGCGCCAGGCCAACCTGACCGGCGTCAACGCCACCAAGGCGCTCTTCTACGGCGCCGTTCTCGATGCCGCCAATCTCAGCAGCGCCGATCTCAGCCACAGCCGCATGCAGGAAGCGGAAATGACGCGGGTCAACCTGGAAGGCGCCCGCGTCGTGGCCGTGGACATGAGCCGGGTCAGGCTTTCCAGCGCCAGCATGAAGGGCGCCAATCTCGGCGGCACCTGGCTGCAGGAGGCGCTGCTGCGCCGCGCCGACCTCTCCGACGTGACGATGATCCAGGCGCTGCTTGCCAAGGCAAATTTCAGCGACGCCAACCTGACCAACGCCAATCTCGTTGGCTCCGACCTGATCGGCGCCGACCTTCGCGGCGCCACGCTGACCGGTGCCGATTTCAGCGGCACACGCTTGACGCAGGCCCTCCTGCCGGTCGAACAGCGCCAGGGCGCCAAGTTCGAGAACGCCATCGGATTGCAGCGCTGACCGGCGCTGCAATCGAGACGGCAGCCGGCTTTTCGACGGGGTTTTCCGGCTGTCTATCCCGCCGTCCCCGATTTCCTAACAAGCATTTCACTTGTCATCCGGCGGCAATCCCCCTACGGATGGCCGCCCTTACGGCTCGACCCGTCAGGCGGGACATAATGGAATTCCGGAAACGTCCATGGCGCCTTTGATTGAAGTCCAGTCGCTGCGGAAGCGCTTCGGCTCGGTGCTTGCGGTGAACGACATCAGCTTCACCGTTGATCGCGGTGAAGTCCTCGGCTTTCTCGGTCCCAACGGTGCCGGCAAGTCGACCTCCATGAAAATCATCACGGGTTACCTGCCGGCAACGGCCGGTACCGCCATCGTCTGCGGCGAGGATATCCGCACCCGCCCGGTGGAGGCGAAAAGCCGCCTCGGCTACCTGCCGGAAGGCGCCCCGCTCTACGGCGACATGACGCCGGAGGGCTTTCTCGGCTTCATCGCCTCGGTCCGCGGCATCACCGGCAGCCGCCGCCGGCAGCGCATCGCCGACGTCATCGAGCGCATGGGCCTCGAGGAGGTCCTGAACCGCCGCATCGAGACGCTGTCGAAAGGCTTCCGGCGCCGCGTCGGTCTGGCCCAGGCCATTCTGCACGACCCGGACGTCCTCATCCTCGACGAGCCGACCGACGGCCTCGACCCGAACCAGAAGCACGACGTGCGCGAGCTGATCCGCTCCATGGGCGACAGCAAGGCGATCATCATCTCGACCCACATCCTGGAGGAAGTGGACGCCGTCTGCGATCGGGCGATCATCATCGACCATGGCAGCATCGTCAGCGACGGCACGCCGGAGCAGCTGCACAGCCGCGCCCGCGAGCACAATGCGGTGTCGGTGCGGGTGCGCGAGGCCGATGCGCAGCGCACCATCGACCTGCTCAAGGCGCTGCCCGAGGTCTCGGCCGTCGAGCGCCGCGCCACGGCCGACGGCTATGTCACGCTGCTCGCCATCGCCAAGAGCGGCCGCTTCGTCGCCGACGTGGTCGGCGGCAAGCTGCGCCAGACCGGCATCGAGGCCGCCGAAATCCACTCCGAGCTGGGCAAGCTCGACGACGTCTTCCGCGCCGTCACCACGACCAACGCGTAAGCAAGCAGACCGCTGGGGAGCGTAGGCGCATGCGCGCTTTTCTGACAATCGTGCGACGTGAGCTGGGGGCCTATTTCTCCACGCCGCTCGCCTATGTTTTCATGGTCGTGTTCCTGGCCGCCGCGGGGGCGATCCCGTTCTTCTTCGGCGGCTTCATGGAGCGTCGGCAGGCCGACCTGACCTCCTTCTTCGCCTTCCACACCTGGCTGTTCCTGGTGCTGATCCCGGCGGTCGGCATGCGCCTCTGGGCGGAAGAGCGCCGCACCGGTTCGATGGAGCTGTTGATGACGCTGCCGGTCACGGTGTGGCAGGCGGTGCTCGGCAAGTTCGTCGCCGCCTGGATCTTCACCGGCATCGCGCTGGCGCTGACCTTCCCGATCTGGTGGACCGTCAATTACCTCGGCGACCCCGACAATGGCGTCATCATCGCCTCCTATGTCGGCTCGTTCCTGATGGCCGGCGCTTTCCTGGCGCTGACATCCTGCGTCTCGGCGATGACCAAGAGCCAGGTGATCGCCTTCGTGCTCAGCGTCGTCGGCGGCTTCCTGCTGCTGGTCAGCGGCCTGTCGATCGTCACCGGCCTCTTCCAGGGCTGGGCGCCGGACTATCTCGTCGACCTGATCGCCTCGTTCTCCTTCCTCACCCATTTCGAGACGATCACCGAGGGCGTCCTCGACCTCCGCACGGTGATCTTCTTCCTGTCGCTGATCATCCTGTTCCTGTTCATCAATCGGCAGCTCGTCGAGCTGAAGAAGGCGTAACGGCATGTTCGGTCTTCAGAGAGCCAACCGGACGACCATTGCGGTCCTGGCGATTGTCCTCGCCATCGTCCTCTTCTTCGCCATCAACCTGATCGCGTCGCTGACGCTGCGCTCGCAGCGCCTCGACCTCACCGAACAGCATCTCTTCACTGTGACGCCGGCGACGATCGCCGTGCTCGACGCCATCCCCGAGCCGATCACGCTGCACTTCTACGAGTCGACGGCGCTGGTCGACAACGTGCCGCAGCTGCGTGTCTATGCCGACCGCGTCAACGAGCTGCTGCGCACCTATCAGCAGCTGTCGCATGGCAAGATCACCCTCGATCACGTCAACCCGCTGCCCTTCTCTCCCGAGGAGGACAGGGCCATCAGCTACGGCCTGCAGGGCGCCAATCTCAACCGCCAGGGCGAGCTCGGCTATTTCGGCCTCGTCGGCACCAATTCGGTCGACCAGCTCGAGACGATCAAGCTGCTCAATCCCGGCCGCGAGGCGTTCCTCGAATATGACCTGACGCGCGTGGTGTTCCGCCTGTCGCGCGCCTCGGAGCCGAAGCTCGGCATCGTCGACGGCCTCGGCCTTTTCGGCGACCGCCAGCAGGGGCGCCAGCCGTCGGCGCTGATCGAGGCGCTGAGCGAGAATTTCGAGCTGCGGTCGCTGCCGGTCGACATGAAGGCGGTGCCTGCCGACATCGATGCGATCATGGTCGTGCACCCCTACATCCTGAAGGATCAGGCGCGCTACGCGATCGACCAGTTCGTGCTGTCCGGCAAGCCGGCGGCGATCTTCATCGACCCGCTGGCGCAATATTCGCAGCCGAGCTTCAGCAACCCGGCCGTGCCGCAGAACCCGGCCTCGGACCTGAAGCCGCTGACCGATGCCTGGGGCATCGAGATGACGCCGGAAAAGGTCGTCGGCGATCGCGTCATGGCGCAGCCGGTCGTCGCGCAGACGCCCGATGGCCGCCGCGTCAGCGGCGACTACCTGCCCTGGCTGGTGGCATCGAAGGCGGCCGGCAGCCTCAACCTGGAGGACCCGGTCACCGGTCCGCTCGACCTCATCCGCATGATCAGCGCCGGCGAGCTCCACTCCATGCCGGGTGCCACCACGACGATGACGCCGCTGATCCATACCTCGCCGAACAGCATGCTGTTCGACGAGAAGCTGATCGTGACGCAGCCCTTCTTCAACGACCTCCTCGACCAGTTCAAGGCGTCGGGCCAGGTCTACACGCTCGCGGCGCGCGTCACCGGGCCGGTCAAGACAGCGTTCCCGAACGGTCCGCCGCCGCCCGATCCCAACGCCCCGCCGGACCAGAACCCGCAGCCGCCGACGCCGCCGGCCGAGCCGCTGACGGAATCGCAGGGGCCGATCAACGTGGTCGTCGTTGCCGACGTCGACATGCTGGTGAACCGCTTCGTCGCCTCCGGCGGCGGCGCGCCGGACAGCGGCAATGCCGACTTCGTCATCAACGTCATGGAGAACCTGACGAACGGCAACGCCCTTCTCGGCCTGCGCGGCCGCGGCCTCTCCAACCGTCCCTTCACCCTCATCAACGAGATGGAGGCGGCGGCGCAGGAGAAGTATCGCGACACCGACCAGCGCCTCACCAACGAGCTGCAGCAGATTCAGGAGCAGCTGGCCCGCCTGCAGCAGCCGGGTCCGGCCAACAATGCCGGTGCGGCCGAGAACATCGCGGCGCTGACCGCCGACCAGGAGAAGGCGATTGCCGAGGCCAACCAGCGCATGCTGTCGCTGCGCCAGCAGCAGCGCGACGTGCGCGCCGCCCTGCGCCAGGACATCGACGCGCTGCAGACGAAGCTGCAACTCTTCAACATCCTCCTGATCCCGGGCATCGTCATCGTGATCGGCATTCTCGCGGCAGTGTGGCGGCGCGTTCGCCTCGCCCGCTACCTCGGCCGCCGCCGCGAAGCGGCCGCCCACCGGTGAGCGCAGAGGTCCAGTCATGACGCCAAGGGCATTCCTCACGCTCGCCATCGTCACCGTCGTCGCGGTCATCGGCGCCGGCTGGGCGCTGGTCAGCGAGCAGCTGGCTTCCAATCCGGCGCGCCCGTCGCAGGCGCCGGTCTTCGCCGCCCTTGCCGACCATCCCAACGACGTCAGCCGGGTCGAGATCCAGAACCGCAGCTACAAGCTGGTGCTGGAGAAGCGCGGCAATGACTGGGTGGCGATCGAGCTCGGCGATTATCCGGCGAAGCGCGAACCGGTGCAGCAGCTCGTCGCCTCCATTGCCGGCCTCAAGGCCTATGAGCCGAAGACCGACAATCCGGACTGGTACAAGGAGATCGACGTCGGCGATGTCGGGCCGGGCTCGGCCGCCGTGCATGTCACCACCGTCGCCGCCAATGGCAACACGCTCGCCGACGTGCTGATCGGCCGCCGCAGCCGCAGCATCGGCGCCAACCCGCGCGGCGGCACCTTCATCCGCGAGCCGGGCAAGGCGCAGGCCTGGCTCGCCGAGGGCACTGTCTTCGTGCCCGACTTCCTGCAGAACTGGTTCGACCAGATCGTCCACGTCCCCGGCCCGGACGTGCGCAGCATCACAATTCTCGAGGGCGACAAGGTCGTCTTCGACAGCACCAAGAGCAACGTCCAAACCGGCGAATACGAGGTGCTGTCGCTGGACCCGAAATATGGCGGCGCCGATCTCGTCGCCAACAGCAACAACATCAAGAACCTGTCGCAGGGCATCGTCTCGACGACCTTCGACAATGCCCGCGCCCTCGACACGGTGACCTTCCCGCCGGATGCGCGCACCATTCGCTTCAAGACGGCCGACGACATGCAGCTCGACGTCCGGCTCGGCACGGCCGATGGCCAGACCTGGGTCGCCTATTCGGCGAGCGCTCCGGAGGGCAGCGCCGGTGCCGACAAGGCGAAGGCGATCAACGACCGCACCAAGAACTGGGCGTTCCTGCTGCCGAGCTACCGCGTCGCGGCGCTGCAGCGCGAGGTCACCGACCTCGTCCAGGCGCCGCCTCCGCCGCCCGCGCCGCCGGCCGGCGTCGGCCCGGGCGGCATCAACCCGATCCAGACACCGGGGCTTCCGGGCATGCCTGGCGGACAGCAGATGCCGGCCCTGCCGGGCATGCCGATGCCTGGGATGCCGCCGCGCTGATCGGCAGCGGCGAACGCCTCAGGCGTTCGCCGCGCCGCGCCCATTGCGGCCGCTGTGGAAGAGATCGGCCGGCGGCAGGAAATCGGCGCCTCTGGTCCGGGTGAAGTCGAGAAAGGCGCTGGCGGCCGTCGACATCGTCCGGTCGGCGCGATGGACGGTGAACCACTCCCGCCGGATCGGCAGGCCCTCGATGTCGAGGGCGATGAGCCGCCCATCGGCGAGCTCGGCGGCGACGGTGTGGCCCGAGATGAGGGCGATGCCCAGGCCGGCCATCACCGCCTGCTTGATCGTCTCGTTGCTGCCCATCTCGACGCCCGCTGCGCCGTCGCCGCCGCCGATGTCGAAGAAGAAGACATCAAACGACGCCCGCGTCCCCGACCCCTCCTCGCGCATCAGGAAGCGCTCCCCGGCCAGCTGCTGCTTGGCGATGTTGCGCGCCCGGGCGAGCGGATGGTCCGGCGAGGCGATGACGATCAGCGGATGCTCGCCGAGCGACACCGCGTCGACGGCGAAATCGTGCGGCGGCCGGCCCATGATGGCGAGGTCGACGGCATAGTCGCGCAGCGCGTCCACCATCGCCTCGCGATTGCCTATATTGAGCTTGATCTCGATATGCGGATTGGCCTTCATGAAGGCAGCCATGAGACGCGGCGCGAAATATTTCCCCGTCGAGGCGATGCCGACCGTCACCACGCCGGCCTTGAGTCCCTTCAGGTCGGCGATCCTTTCCTCGCATTCGGTCAGCAGGTCGGCGATGCGCGAGGCCGTCCGGAAGACTTCCCATCCCGCGGCTGTGGGTCGCATACCCTGCTGGGTGCGATCGAACAGCGGAACGCCCAGTTCCGCCTCCAGCAGCTTGAGCTGGCTGGTGATGGCCGGAGTCGTAAGGTTCAATTCCTTGGCGGCGTTGGCGATTCTGCCGGAGCGGGTGATGGCGGCGACGGACCGCAGCTGCTTGAGCGTGATGTTCTTCATGACGCGACGATAAATTGGATTTATCGGATAGCCAAGATTATTTCATTTTGCTTTGGGCGTGGGATGGGTATGGTGCCGCTGCCCGGACCGGAACGGGCATTGCCCCGATGACCAGCCCCCAGATGGTAAGAGCGGCAATCACTGCGACCGGCCCGGGAGAGGCCGAGCGCATCCCCAGGGAGGAAATGGACCTTGCGGTCTCTTGAAGATGCACTGAGCGAATTCGCGGCACGTGGCCCGACACAGCAGGCTGTGGCGCAAACCCTGACGACAATCGCCAGGGCGAGCGCGGAACTGTCGGCCATCATTGCCGCCGGTGCCTATTCCGACAAACCGACGGAGCAGCAGCCCGGCTTCGTCAATGCCAGCGGCGACGTCCAGAAGGGCCTCGACGCCCAGTCCGACGCCATCTTCCTCGACGCCCTGCGGGGTGCCCCGGTCGCGGGCTACGCGTCGGAGGAGCAGGAGGCTGTGGTGCCGCTCAAGGCGGATGCGCCGCTGCTGGTGGCGATCGACCCGCTCGACGGCTCCTCCAATATCGACACCAACATGTCGATCGGCACGATCTTCTCCCTCATCCCGGTCGTCGACGGCGATCCCGCCGCCTCGCTCTACCAGCCCGGCCACAGCCAGCTTGCCGCCGGCTTCGTGATCTATGGGCCGCGCACCGCCATGGTGGCGAGCTGGGGCGAAGGCACGTCGATCTACGCGCTCGACCCGGCGACCCGGACCTTCCACGAGACCATCGCCGCGGTGTCGGTGCCGCGCGGCAAGCGCGAATACGCGATCAATTCCTCGAACTACCGGCACTGGGACGAGCACGTCCGGGCCTATATCGACGACTGTATCGCCGGGGCCGACGGTCCCCTCGCCCTCGACTACAACATGCGCTGGGGCGCCTCGCTGGTGGCGGAAGCGTTCCGCATCTTCCAGCGCGGCGGCGTCTTCCTCTATCCCGGCGACTCGCGCAAGACCTACGAGAAGGGCCGGCTCCGCCTCGTCTACGAGGCCAATCCGGTGGCCTTCGTGACCGAGCAGGCCGGCGGCGCCGCCACCACCGGGCGCAAGCGCATCCTCGACATCGTGCCGCAGGACATCCACCAGCGCACGCCGCTGGTCTTCGGCTCGACCGACCATGTCGAGCAGATCGGCCGCTACTACAACGACATCAACCCCGCCGCCAACCGCGCGCCGCTCTTCGGCACGCGCGGGCTCCTGCGCGTCTGAGAGGGCCGCCCGCGTGTCGCGACGTCATCCCATCATTTCCATCACCGGCTCCTCGGGCGCCGGGACGAGCTCGGTCAAGAAGACCTTCGTCAACATCTTCCGGCGCGAAGGCATCAACGCCGCCTATATCGAGGGCGATGCCTTCCACCGCTATGACCGCGCCGAGATGCGCGCCGTCATGGCCGAGGAAGAGAAGAAGGGCAATCATCGCTTCAGCCATTTCGGCCCGGAGGCGAACCTCCTGGAAGAGCTGGAGCGGACCTTCCGCGAATACAGCGAGACCGGCGGCGGCAAGACCCGGCGCTACGTCCACGACCAGGGCGAGGCCGACCAGTACGGCTCACCGCCCGGCACCTTCACCGCCTGGGAAGAGTTCGAACCGAACACCGACCTGCTCTTCTACGAGGGCCTGCACGGCGCCGTGGTGACCGGCCAGGTCAACCTCGCCAAGCATGCCGACCTCAAGATCGGTGTCGTGCCGGTCATCAATCTCGAGTGGATCCAGAAGATCCACCGGGACCGGGAAGCGCGCGGCTACTCCACGCAGGCGGTGACCGACACCATCCTGCGGCGCATGCCCGACTATGTCGAATATATCGTTCCGCAGTTCTCGCAGACCGACATCAACTTCCAGCGCGCCCCGACGGTCGATACGTCGAACCCTTTCACGGCGCGATGGATCCCGACGCCGAATGAATCGATCGTCGTCATCCGCTTCGCCAATCCGCGCGGCATCGACTTCCCCTACCTGCTGTCGATGATCCACGACAGCTTCATGTCCCGTGCCAACTCCATCGTCGTGCCGGGCGGCAGCATGGAACTCGCCATGCAGCTCATCCTCACCCCGCTGATCCTCAAGATGATGGATCGCAGACGCACCGCCGAGTGAAAGGGAACCCTGTCGCCATGACCGACGCCACCGTCACTGACGCGCCCGCCGCTGTCGACAGCCGCACGATGGCCAACGCCATCCGCTTCCTGTCGATGGACGCGGTGCAGGCCGCCAAGTCCGGCCATCCCGGCATGCCCATGGGCATGGCGGATGTCGCCACGGTTCTCTTCAGCCGCTTCCTGAAGTTCGATCCGACCGCGCCGCTGTGGCCGGATCGCGACCGCTTCGTCCTGTCGGCCGGCCACGGCTCGATGCTGCTCTATTCGCTGCTGCATCTGACCGGCTATGCCGACATGACGATCGACGAGCTGCGCAATTTCCGCCAGCTCGGCTCGCGCACCGCCGGCCATCCCGAATACGGCCATGCCACCGGCATCGAGATGACCACCGGGCCGCTTGGCCAGGGGCTCGCCACCTCGGTCGGCATGGCGCTTGCCGAGCGCTTGCTCAACGCCCGCTTCGGCGACGACCTGGTTGATCACTACACCTATGTCATCGCCGGCGACGGCTGCCTGATGGAGGGTGTCAGCCACGAGGCGATCGACCTTGCCGGCCACCTGAAGCTTTCCCGGCTTATCGTTCTCTTCGACGACAACCAGATCTCGATCGACGGCGCCACCTCGCTGTCGACCTCGACCGACCAGGTCGCCCGTTTCGCCGCCGCCGGCTGGTCGGTTCGCCGCGTCGACGGCCACGATGCGGAGGCCGTCGCCCAGGCGATCGAGGAAGAGCGCCAGACCGACCGGCCGTCGCTGATCGCCTGCCGCACCGTCATCGGCTGGGGTGCGCCGACCAAGGCCGGCTCGCATGACGTGCACGGCTCGCCGCTCGGCGCCGAGGAGATCGCGGGCGCCCGCCAGAAGCTCGGCTGGACCGCCGGGCCGTTCGAGCTGCCCAATGCCGTCGCTGCCGCCTGGCGGGATGTCGGCGGCCGCGGCAGCAAGGATCGCCAGGCCTGGGAAGCGCGCCTCGCGGCCGCACCGGCCGACAAGCGGACGCTGTTCGAGACGATGCAGGCCGGCAAGGTCGGTGCCGAAGCCGAGCAGGCCATCGCCGCGCTGAAGGAGAAGTGGGTCGCCGAGAAGCCGAAGCTTGCGACGCGCCAGTCCTCGCAGGCGACCCTGGAGGTTCTCATCCCGACGCTGCCGGGCCTCCTCGGCGGCTCGGCCGACCTCACCGGGTCGGTCGGCACCCGGATCAAGAGCCACACCTCCGTCTCCGCCACCAACTATGGCGGGACCTATATTCACTACGGCGTGCGCGAATTCGGCATGGCCGCAGCGATGAACGGCATCGCCCTGCATGGCGGCTTCATTCCCTACGGCGGCACCTTCCTCGCCTTTGCCGACTATTCGCGCGGCGCCATCCGCCTCGGCGCCCTGATGGGCGTCCGCGTCATCCACATCATGACGCACGATTCCATCGGCCTCGGCGAGGACGGCCCGACGCATCAGCCGGTGGAGCACATGTCGGCGCTGCGGGCCATTCCCAACCTCCTGGTGTTCCGGCCGGCCGACGCGATCGAGACGGCCGAGAGCTGGCTGACGGCGCTGCAGCATGCCGACGGTCCGTCCGTCATGTCGCTCACCCGCCAGGGCATCCCGGCCCTTCGCGTCGAACCGTCGGCGGAGAACCTGACGGCGCGCGGCGGCTACATCCTGCGCGGCAATGCCGGCGACCGCCAGGTGACGATCATGTCGACCGGCTCGGAGGTGCACCTCGCGGTGGAGGCCGCCGAGCAGCTGGCCGCCGAGGGCATCAAGGCGGTGGTCGTGTCGCTGCCGTCCTTCGAGCTCTTCAAGCGGCAGCCGCTTGCCTACCGCAAGGAAGTTCTCGGCGAGGCACCGCGCATCGCCATCGAGGCGGCGATCCGCGACAGCTGGGACCGTTTCCTGCGCGAGGACGATGTCTTCATCGGCATGGAGGGCTTCGGAGCCTCGGCGCCGGCCGAGAAGCTCTACGAGCATTTCGGCATCACATCGGCAGCGGTGGTCGCTGCAGCCAAGGCCCTGGTGCGCTAGTTATCCGCGGGGGGCGATCGCTGCCCCAGAAACCTGAGACCAAGCCGAAGACTCGATCAAGGAGAACGACATTGGCCCGCATTACCCTCCGGCAGCTTCTCGATCATGCCGCGGAGAACAGCTACGGCGTTCCGGCCTTCAACATCAACAACATGGAGCAGGGCCTGGCCATCATGGAGGCCGCCGCCGCGGTGGACGCGCCGGTGATCATCCAGGCCAGCCGCGGCGCCCGCGCCTACGCCAACGACATCATGCTGTCGAAGATGATCGAGGCCCTGACGGAAATCTATCCGTCGATCCCGCTCTGCATGCATCAGGACCACGGCAATAACGAAGCCACCTGCCTGACCGCCATCCAGCACGGCTTCACGTCGGTGATGATGGACGGCTCGCTCGAGGCCGACGCCAAGACGCCGGCGTCCTACGAATACAATCTCGGCATCACCCAGCGCGTCGCCGAAATGGCCCACTGGGTCGGCGCCTCGGTGGAAGGCGAGCTCGGCGTTCTCGGCTCGCTGGAATCGGGCAAGGGCGAGGCCGAGGACGGCCACGGCGCCGAAGGCGAGCTGTCGCATGACCAGCTGCTGACCGATCCGGACCAGGCGGTCGATTTCGTCGCCCGCACCAAGGTCGACGCGCTCGCCATCGCCATGGGCACGTCCCACGGCGCCTACAAGTTCACGCGCAAGCCGGACAGCGACGTCCTGGCCATGCACGTCATCGAAGAGATTCACCGGAAGCTGCCCAACACGCATCTGGTGATGCACGGCTCCTCCTCAGTGCCGCAGGAACTGCAGGACATATTCAACGCCGCCGGCGGCGAGATGCCCCAGACATGGGGTGTGCCGGTGGAAGAGATCGTCCGCGGCATCAAGCACGGCGTCCGCAAGGTCAATATCGACACGGATTGCCGGCTGGCGATGACCGGTCAGTTCCGCAAGATCGCCTTGGCCAACAAAAGCGAGTTCGACCCGCGCAAGTTCTTAAAGCCCGCCATGGATGCCATGCGCGAGCTTTGCAAGCAGCGTCTACAGGAATTCGGCGCTGCCGGTCAGGCCTCCAAGATCAAGGTCATCCCTCTCGCCGAAATGGCCAAGCAATACCGTAGCGGCGCGCTGGATCCGAAGATCATGCCGGCCCGTGCCGCCTGACCTCGCCGGCCGCGCCGGCAACGGCGCGGCCTTACGCTTCCGCTAACACAGGAAAGAAAAAGATGGATACCGCAGCCAAGACTGTGAAGGGCAAGGACCGCTACCGCTCGGGCGTCATGGAATATCGGCGGATGGGCTACTGGGAGCCCGACTACCAGCCGAAGGACACCGACGTCATCGCTGTCTTCCGCATCACGCCGCAGGACGGCGTCGACCCGGTCGAAGCTGCGGCGGCAGTTGCCGGCGAATCGTCGACGGCCACCTGGACGGTGGTGTGGACCGATCGCCTGACCGCGACGGAAAAGTACCGCGCCAAGGCCTATCGTGTCGACCCGGTTCCGAACGCCGACAACCAGTATTTTGCCTATATCGCCTACGACCTCGACCTGTTCGAGCCGGGCTCGATCGCCAACCTGTCGGCGTCGATCATCGGCAACGTCTTCGGCTTCAAGCCGCTGAAGGCCCTCCGCCTGGAGGACATGCGCTTCCCGGTCGCCTATGTGAAGACCTTCCAGGGCCCGGCCACCGGCATCGTCGTGGAGCGCGAGCGCCTCGACAAGTTCGGCCGGCCGCTGCTCGGCGCAACCGTCAAGCCGAAGCTCGGCCTGTCCGGCCGCAACTACGGCCGCGTCGTCTACGAGGCGCTGAAGGGTGGTCTCGACTTCACCAAGGACGACGAGAACATCAACTCGCAGCCCTTCATGCACTGGCGCGACCGCTTCCTCTACTGCATGGAGGCCGTCAGCCGCGCCGAGGCCGAGACCGGTGAGGTCAAGGGCACCTACCTCAACGTCACCGCGGCGACGATGGAGGACATGTATGAGCGCGCCGAGTTCGCCAAGGAGCTCGGGTCCTGCATCGTCATGATCGACCTCGTCATCGGCTACACCGCCATCCAGTCGATGGCCAAGTGGGCCCGCAAGAACGACATGATCCTGCACCTGCACCGTGCGGGCCATGGCACCTATACGCGCCAGAAGAGCCACGGCGTGTCGTTCCGCGTCATCGCCAAGTGGATGCGCCTGGCCGGTGTCGACCACATCCATGCCGGCACGGTCGTCGGCAAGCTGGAAGGCGACCCGAACACGACGCGCGGCTACTACGACATCTGCCGCGAGGACTTCAATCCGATGCGCCTCGAGCACGGCATCTTCTTCGACCAGAACTGGGCGAGCCTCAACAAGATGATGCCGGTGGCCTCGGGCGGCATTCATGCCGGCCAGATGCACCAGCTCATCCACTACCTGGGCGAGGACAACGTCCTGCAGTTCGGCGGCGGCACGATCGGCCATCCGATGGGCATCCAGGCTGGCGCCATCGCCAACCGCGTCGCCCTCGAGGCGATGATCTTCGCCCGCAACTCCGGCCGCGACTACCTGGCCGAGGGTCCGCAGATCCTGCAGGAGGCGGCCCGTCACTGCCTGCCGCTGAAGCAGGCCCTCGACACTTGGGGCGATGTCACCTTCGACTACACGTCGACCGACGCGCCCGACTTCGTCCCGACCCCGACCGTCGCTGCCTAAGGAACAGAAAACATGCGCATTACTCAGGGTACATTCTCGTTCCTGCCGGACCTCACCGACGACCAGATCCGGCAGCAGGTGCAGTACTGCATCGACAATGGCTGGGCCGTGAACATCGAGTTCACCGACAACCCGCATCCCCGCAATACCTACTGGGAGATGTGGGGCCTGCCGATGTTCGACGTCCAGGATGCCGGCGCCATCATGCTGGAGCTGGAGGCCTGCCGTAAGGCTTACGGCAACCTCTATATCCGCATCTCCGGCTTCGACTCGCGGCACAGCTGGGAGACGATCCGCATCTCCTTCATCGTCAACCGCCCGGCGGAGGAGCCCGGCTTCCGTCTCGACCGCACGGAGGGACCTGGCCGCGTGCAGCGCTACGCGCTCCATCCCTATTCCAGCGACAAGCCTGCCGGTCAGCGCTACGCCTGACCTCACTGATCAGGGCGGCGTGCATCCGGCACGCCGCCTCTTTCATTCCTGGAAGGACCTACTCCCGTGTCGCTGACCGAAACCCCCATCGCGCCGGACGTCGCCAACCAGCCGATCGACCTGGCGCGCGAATTCGAGCAGTCCGGTACCGCCGACGTCCTGCGCGAGCTTGATCGCGACCTGATCGGCCTCGCCCCTGTCAAGAAGCGCATCCGCGAGACCGCGGCCCTGCTGCTGGTCGACAAGGCGCGCCGCGAGCTGGGGCTGATGCAGGAGACGCCGACGCTGCACATGAGCTTCACCGGCAATCCCGGCACCGGCAAGACGACCGTTGCGCTGCGCATGGCCGACCTCCTCCACCGCCTCGGCTATATCCGCAAGGGGCATCTGGTGACGGTGACGCGCGACGATCTCGTCGGCCAGTATATCGGCCACACCGCGCCCAAGACCAAGGAGATCCTGAAGAAGGCGATGGGCGGCGTCCTCTTCATCGACGAAGCCTATTACCTCTTCCGTCCCGAGAACGAGCGCGACTACGGCCAGGAGTCGATCGAGATCCTGCTGCAGGTGATGGAGAACCAGCGCGACGACCTCGTCGTCATCGTCGCCGGCTATGGCGACCGCATGGAGAAGTTCTTCACCAGCAATCCCGGCTTCCGCTCGCGCATCGCCCACCACATCGACTTCCCCGACTACACCGACGACGAGCTGCTACAGATCGCCGAGAAGATGCTGGAGCATCAGAACTACCGGCTGTCGGACGAGGCGCGCGCCGCCCTGCACGACTACATCTCGCTGCGCCGCCTGCAGCCGCATTTCGCCAATGCCCGCTCCATCCGCAATGCGCTGGACCGGGCGCGCCTTCGCCAGGCCAACAGGCTGTTCGAGAGCGGCAAGCCGGTCCGTCAGGACGAGCTGTCGACGCTCGAGGCGGAGGACATTCTGCAGAGCCGCGTCTTCACCCAGGGCGGCGAGCTGACGCCGCGCAGCTGACGCTTCCGCCCGGCCAGACCGGCGGCTTTTGTAACGCCGCCTTTCCGTGATAAGCCCGGCCCGAGGGCCGGGGGAGAGGGCGGACGATCAATGGCCAACGTCGAAAAGGGGCGGCTCGGGCCGGCGGACGATTTCGGCTACGACGAAGCCGTCGGCATCCTGCGCAGCCGTCCGCCGCCGCCGGTCAAGGGCCGGGGCGAGATGACGCTGCATCAGCTGCGCATCTTCTGGGCGGTGGCGCATGCCGAGACGCTCACCAAGGCGAGCAAGCAGCTCGGCCTGACGCAGCCGTCGCTGTCGCAGCAGCTGTCGAAGCTGGAGACGACCGTCGGGGCGCGGCTGTTCGACCGTACGCCCAACCAGATGGCGCTGACCGACGCCGGCCGCTTCCTGCTGCGCAAGGCAGAGTTCATCCTCTCCAATATCGACGAGGCGGAAGAAGGCCTGCGCGGCTTCACCGAAGGCGTGCGCGCCAATATCCGCGTCGCCGGCATCAGCTCGGTGCTGCGTGTCGTCCTGCCGCCCGCCGTCAAGCAGCTGACGCAGACCTTTCCCGACATTGAGCTCGACGTCCACGAGACGGCGCCAGCCGACGCGCTGGAGCTTCTCTACGGCCGCCGGGTCAACATCGCCCTGGTAGCCTCCGCCTCGCTCGCCCGCGCCAGCATCGGCTTCCACCAGGTCTCCTTCGCCGAAGACCCCTATGTCTTCGCCGTGCCGGAAGGGATCGACCTCAGCAGCGTCACCGACCCGGACGGCGATCTGTCGCCGGCGGACCAGAAGATCATCAACAGCTGCATCCAGTTCACCTTCGGCACGCAGCACACGCGCCGCGTGGCGCAGTGGTACAGCCAAGTCCTGCCGCGCCATCGCCTGATCGCCCAGTGCCGCAGCTTCGAGGTTGCCCTCGGCATGGTGCAGGCCCGCCTCGGCGTCTGCCTGGTGCCGGCGCTCACCGCCTTCACCGGCAACGCGCAGCTGGAGGGTGTCACGCTCTACCAGACCACCGAGGGCACGCGCCGCCTCGTCGCCCTGATGCCGTCGCAATATCAGCGGGTCGAGCCTTATCGCAGCTTCGTCCAGACGCTGCAGGATGTCGGAGCCCGGATGCAGATGCCGACGGTGCACGAGACACCGCCCTTCCTGCACCGCGCCTCGATCGAATCGGACGACGCCAATAACGGCGGCGTCTGAGGCGCCTTTCTCCTCATTTCATCTGCCCGGAGCGGCGGGGCCGGCCGCAATCTGCCGAACGAGCCGGCGCGCCGACTTATAAGCGCTTCCTATGACAGGGATTGGAAGGCGGGCTCCTGCGTAGCCTGCACCGCTGCACAGGCGTCCGCGCCGCCTGCATCGGAAAAAGTCCAATGAAAATCCGACGGGTCATAGGGAGCGCCGATGCCGTGCATAGAGAAAAGTCTATGGCATAAGAAAAGCCGATCGCCGGCATAAGCATACGGCCCGCCATAGGCGTTTCCGATACCATGGATAGATACTCACCTTTGAGGCCCGGCCTATATTTCAGACCTGTCCCGGCAATCACGCCGCGACCTCAAAAGTGGAGGATCACATGTCCTGGAAGACCCCGAAGGTTGCCGAAGTGTCCGTCGGCATGGAAATCAACATGTACGCTTGCGCTGAGCGCAAGTAAGCCGCTTTTTGGCTTATCCCGCTGCACGTTCCCGGATAGAGGCAAATGCTCCATGTGCTTGTCTTGGGAGCTGCAGCGGGTGGCGGCCTACCTCAATGGAACTGCAATTGCGATAATTGCCGGGCGGCGCGGGCTGAACACCCGGCCCTGAGATCGACGCAGGCTTCGGCCGCCATCAGCGCCGACGGCGACAACTGGTTCCTCATCAACGCCTCGCCCGACCTGCGCCAGCAGATCATCGGCAATTCGCAGCTGCATCCGAAGAACGGCCTTCGGCACAGCCCGATCGCCGGCGTGGTGCTGACCAATGGCGACGTCGACGCGGTCGCCGGTCTTCTCAATCTTCGCGAAGGCTCGCCGTTCACCGTCTACGGTCATGACCGTATCCTGGCGGTGCTGCGCGACAACAGCATCTTCAACGTCCTCGATCCGGCAGTCGTGAAGCGCCAGGCGGTCGAGCTGGAAACACCGTTCGAGCTCGCCCTGCCCGACGGCACGTCGTCCGGCATCGAGATCGTCGCCTTTCCGGTGCCGGGCAAGGTCGCCTGGTATCTGGAAGATGCCGCCAAGGCTTCCGACGACGGCTTCGGCACCGAGGCCGGGGATACGCTGGGCCTCCATATCCGCAACCGCCGCAACGGCGCCCATTTCTTCTATCTCGCCGCCTGCGCGCGCATGACGCCGGAGCTGGCGGCCCGCATCGAGGGCGCCCCGCTCGTCTTCTTCGACGGGACGCTGTGGCGCGACGACGAGATGATCCGCAGCGGCCTCGGCCGCAAGACCGGCCAGCGGATGGGCCACATGAGCATGTCCGGCGAGGAAGGCTCGATCGCCGCTCTCGAGAAGCTCGGCATCGGCCGCAAAATGTTCATGCACATCAACAATTCCAACCCTGCCCTGATGCCTCATTCGGCGGAGCGCGCGGCGTTGGAGCGTGCGGGATGGCAGATCCCGGCAGACGGGTTGGAGATCGTCCTATGACCGTGAATGCGCCCATCAAGGGCGATGCGCCCATTATTCTCAACACGCCGGAGGAGCTGGAGGCGCGGCTGCGCTATATCGGCGCCACGCGCTACCACAATCTCCATCCGTTCCATAAGCTGCTGCATGGCGGCAAGCTGAACAAGGGGCAGGTTCAGGCCTGGGCGCTCAACCGCTTCTATTATCAGAGCTCCATTCCGATCAAGGACGCCGTCGTCCTGTCGCGCTTCCGCGACCGCGCCACGCGCCTCGAATGGCGCCACCGCATCGAGGATCATGACGGCGAGATCGGCGGCGAAGGCGGCATCGACCGCTGGCTTAAGCTGACCGACGGCCTCGGCCTCGACCGTGCCTATGTCGAGTCGACCGAGGGCATCCTGCCGGCGACCCGTTTCGCGGTCGACGCCTATGTCAATTTCGTGCGCGACCGCACGCCTCTGGAAGCCATCGCGTCGTCGCTGACCGAACTGTTCGCGTCCGGCATCCACGAGGAGCGCATCTCCGGCATGCTGGAGCACTACGACTTCATCACCGACGATGTGATGGCCTATTTCCGCAAGCGCCTGGTGCAGGCGCCGCGCGACGCCAACTTTGCGCTGGAATATTCCAAGGCGCATGCGCACACGCCCGAGCAGCGCGAGGCGGTCGTCAACGCATTGATCTTCAAGACGAATGTCCTGTGGGTCCAGCTCGACGCCCTCTACCACGCCTATGTCGAGGGCAACATTCCGCCAGGGGCGTTCGTTCCGAACGACATGCAATGAATGTTCCGGCCGGGCGTCGCCTGACGATAACCGAAGAATGCCGCATCGCCCTGCCCCGGCATGTGAAGCTCCGCTACGACGAGACCCGCAAGCGCTGGGTCATCCTGGTTCCGGAGCGCGTCCTGGTCCCCGACGAAACCGCCGTCGAGGTGATCCAGCTGTGTGACGGGACGCGAACCGTCGGCGAAGTCGTCGACGTATTGGCGGAAAAATACGTGGCCGAGCGATCGGTCATCAGCCAGGACGTCGTCGCCATGCTGCAAGACCTGGCCGACAAGGACTTCCTGGCAGAGATAAAAGAGGGAACGTGATGGACGATCTTGTTCGCAGCGACCCGAATGACAGCCTTGCCATTCTCGAAGGTCCGGAAGTCCTGTCCAAGGCGGAGAAGTTCGGCATCCCGCTCGCCGTGCTGGCGGAGATGACGCATCGCTGCCCGCTGCAGTGCCCCTACTGCTCCAATCCGATCGAGCTGGAGCGCTCCAACGCCGAGCTGTCGACCGAGGAATGGAAGAAGGTCATGACCGAGCTCGCCGAGCTCGGCGTCCTGCAGTTCCATCTTTCCGGCGGCGAGCCGACGGTGCGCAAGGATCTCGTCGAGCTGGTGCAGCACGCCACCGATGTCGGCCTCTACACCAACCTCATCACCTCCGCCGTCCTGCTGACCCGCGACAAGGTCCAGCAGCTCGCCGATGCCGGCCTCTGCCATGTGCAGATCAGCTTCCAGGGTACCGACCCGGTCGTCGCCAACCGCGTCGCCGGCTTCAAGAACGCCCATGCCAAGAAGCTCGAAGCGGCCAAGTGGGTGCGGGAGATCGGCCTGCCGCTGACGGTCAATGCCGTCATGCATCGCCAGAACCTGCACATGCTGCGCGACATCATCGACATGTCGGTCGAGATCGGCGCCAGCCGCCTGGAGGTTGCCAATGTCCAGTATTACGGCTGGGCGCTGAAGAACCGCGCCGCCCTGATGCCGACCGTCGAGCAGCTCGACGAGACGACGCGCATCGTCGAGGAGGCGCGCGACCGCCTGCATGGCACGCTGGTCATCGACTACGTCATTCCGGACTACTATGCCGAGCGGCCGAAGAAGTGCATGGGCGGCTGGGGCCGGCAGTTCTTTAATATCTCGCCTTCCGGCAAGGTCCTGCCCTGCCACGCCGCCGAAAGCATCACCGACCTCAATTTCGAGTCGGTGCGCGGCAATCACTCGATCGAGTGGATCTGGCAGAACTCCGACGCCTTCAACAAATATCGCGGCACCGGCTGGATGCCCGAGCCGTGCAAGAGCTGCGAATTCCGCGAGGTCGACTGGGGCGGCTGCCGCTGCCAGGCGGCGGCGCTGACCGGCAGCGCCGGCAATACCGACCCGGCCTGCTCGCTGTCGCCGCTGCACAAGCGCATCTTCGACCTGGCGGAGAAGGAATCGGCCGCCGACGCCCGCCGCTTCATCTACCGCAACTTCGCCGGCGGGACGCCGGAGGTCGGCGGCGAATACGGCGGGTGACGGTGTTCGTCACCCAGCCGGCGCCGGGCAGCGCGGCTGCTTCCGGCGCCCTGCTGTCGCAGCGGATGCTGCCGGTCGGCGACGGCCATGAACTCCATGTCGAGGAAGTCGGCCGCCCGGACGGCATTCCGGTCGTCTTCCTGCATGGCGGGCCGGGCAGCGGCTGCCAGCCGAGCCATCGCACGCTCTTCGATCCGCAGGTCTACCGCACCGTCCTGTTCGACCAGCGCGGCGCCGGCCGCAGCCGGCCGCGCGGCAGTCTCGTGGCGAACACCACCTGGCATCTCGTCGCCGATATCCAGCGCATCCGCGCCGCCCTCGGCATCGACCGCTGGATCGTCGTTGGCGGCTCGTGGGGCGCGACGCTCGCCCTTGCCTATGCCGAGGCCCATCCGCAGCACGTCATCGGACTCGTCCTGCGCGCCACCTTCCTCGGTAGCCGCGCCGAGCTGGACTGGGCCTTCGTCGAGGGGCCGCGCCGCCTGCGGCCGGATCTTGCTGCCGACTTCCTGAGCATCCTTCCGGCGGCCGAACGGGACGACCCGCTGCCGGCCTACTGGCGCCGCATCCTCGACGCCGACCCGGCCATCCATCGCCGTCCGGCGCGCGCCTGGCACGATACCGAGCGGATCCTGTCGCAGGTGGCGCCGCCGTCGCCGCGCCTCGACAGGGCAGCGATCGACGATCCGGCCGCACCCATGCCGGCGACGCCCTTCGTCGAAGCCCATTACTTCCGCAACGACTGCTTCCTCGAGCCGGACGCGCTGCCGCGCGGCGCCGCACAGCTGGCGGGCATTCCAGGCGTCATCGTCCAGGGGCGCTACGATCTCCTCTGTCCGCCGGCGGCGGCCGAAGCGCTCGCGGCGCGATGGCCGGGCAGCCGCGTGCATTATGTCGAAGGCGCCGGCCACGCCATGAGCGAGCCCGGCGTGACGCCGGCGCTTATCGCGGGGCTGGCCGAGGTCGCAGCGCGCGCTTGACGCAAAGGGCGACGGCGATCTTTAAGCAGAACATGAAGCCGGAGCCGGCCGCGTTGAATCGGAATGTGAGGATGGACCCGGTAACCGATTCTCTGCTCGACGCTTTCGACGCGCCTCCGGAAAGGGTCCGCGCCACCCTGGCCGACGCGACGCAGGGTGCCGAGGACGGCGAACTGTTCGTCGAAGCCCGCCGGACGGAGACGCTCGTCTACGAGGCGCAGCGTCTCAAATCGGGCTCCTATGTCGAGGATCGCGGCTTCGGCCTCCGCGTCGTCGATGGCGAATCGACCGGCTATGCCAGCTCGGGCGATCTCTCAGAGGCCTCCCTCCGCCGGGCCGCCGAGACCGCGGCTGCCGCCCGGCGCGGGTATGGCGGTGAGGCAAAAGAACCGCCGCCCGGCACCAACCGCCGCGCCTATGGAGAGGACGATCCGCTGGCCGCCGGCTTTCCGCACAAGGTCGGCCTCCTCGGCGCCGTCGACGCCTATGCCCGCGGCCGGGACGGCCGGATCGCCGAGGTGACGGTCACGCTCGACAGCATCCACCAGGTGGTGGAGATCCTGCGCCCGGATGGGCGCCGGGTGCGTGACGTGCGGCCGCTGGTGCGGATGAATGTCGCCGTCGTGGCGGCAGAGGGCGAGCGGCGCGAGATGGGCTCGTTCGGCTTTGGCGGTCGCAACGGCTTCGATGCCGTGGTGGACGAAGCGGCGTGGCAGCATGCCGCCGACGAGGCTGTCCGCCTGGCGCTGGTTGCCCTCGACGCCGGGCCGGCGCCGGCCGGCGAAATGGACGTCGTGCTGGGCGCTGGCTGGCCGGGCATCCTCCTGCATGAAGCGGTCGGCCACGGCCTCGAGGGCGACATCAACCGCAAGGGCATCGGGGCATTCGGCACGCTGATGGGCCAGCGCATCGCCGCGCCCGGCGTGACCGTCGTCGACGACGGCACAGTCCCCGGGCAGCGCGGCTCGGTCACCGTCGACGACGAGGGAACGCCCGGCGACCGGACCGTCCTCATCGAGGACGGCATCCTTGTCGGCTACATGCAGGATCGCAAGAACGGCCGCCTGATGGGCATGCAGCCGACCGGCAATGGCCGCCGGCAGTCCTATGCCCATGTGCCGATGCCGCGGATGACCAACACCTTCATGCTGGGCGGCACGGCGAGCCCATCCGACATCATCGCCTCCGTCCGCAACGGCCTCTATGCCGTGTCGTTCGGCGGCGGGCAGGTCGACATCACCTCGGGCAAGTTCGTCTTCACCTGCACTGAGGCCTACCGGATCGAGAACGGCCGCCTCGGCGCGCCGGTCAAAGGCGCTGTCCTCATCGGCAACGGGCCGGATGCCCTCACCCGCATCAGGATGATCGGCAACGACATGCGCCTCGATCCGGGCATCGGCAATTGCGGCAAATACGGGCAACTGATTCCGGTCGGCGTCGGTCAGCCAACGCTGCGCATCGACGGCCTGACGGTGGGCGGCACCGCGACCTGACACGGTCCTCGGTGGGCTGTCGCGGCGTTCCGCAGGGGCCCTTGCGGAAGCGCCGCGGCCGGACCATTGTCACAAAAAAAGAAAAGCCTGCACCGCTCAATCCTGCCCGAGGAAACTAATTGCCAGACATGCGCGATCGCGAATGGACCTTCGCGCGTGCCCTTGCCTTCCTGCTTGGGTTCGTTCTGCTGACGGCGCAGGCTCAGGCTGCCGGCCATGTCGCGCCGCCGCTGATGGAACGGCTGACGCCCGACGTCATGGCCGTCGTCTATCCGGAGGGCGCCGAGCGCCTCGGCGAGCCGACCGGATCGCCCGCGGCGGTGCCGGTCTACAAGGGCGACGACGTCGTCGCCTACATCTTCTCGACGCTGGATGTGGTTGCGGCGCCCGGCTATTCGGGAACGCCGTTCGACGTCATCGCCGGCGTCGACCTCAACGGCGTCATCACCGGCGCCAAGGTCATCTATCACCACGAAGCCTATATCGAGCGCGACCCGGAGCGGCAGGTCCTGATCGCCGAGTTCCTGGCGCGGCTCGCCGGCACGACCCGCAATGACAGCGGCACCAAGGTGCTGCGGCCCGACTTCGTCGCCGGCGCCACGGTCTCGGCGCGGGCGATGCGCGCCGCCGTCTACGATGCGGCGCGGCTTGTCCTGAGGGCGCATGGCGGCCGGCCGATCGTCACCGAGCCGACGCTCGACGTGGAAGGGTTTCAGCCGCTGGACGGCCCGCGCCTGCTGGCGGACGGCTACGTCACCGGCGTGGACGTCACGACCGCGGAGGCGGCGCAGCATCTCGCCGATGCCGGCATCACGACGCCGGACACCAAGCTGCCGGCCGACCCGCAGAAGGACTATGTCCGTTTCTATACCGCCCTGGCGACGCCGGCCCTTGTCGGCCGCAACCTCCTTGGAGCGAACCGCTACCAGACACATTTCGACAGCAAGCCGCCGCCGCTTGCCGTCTTCGTCGCCACCAGCGGCCCTTACGACTTCCTCGGCATCAGCTACCTGCGCAAGTCCACGGGCTATTTCATGGACCGCATCCGGCTGGTGCAGGGCGACAAGACCGTCACCTTTACCAAGGCCGACTTCACCCGCCTCACCGCCTCCGGCATCCCGATCCCCAACCTCACTCATGCCGGCCTGCTGACGCTGCCGGAGCAGTCCGGCTTCGACCCGCTGAAGCCCTGGCGCGTCGAGCTGCTCATCAACGGCACCAAGGCCGACGGCGGCCCTGCCTCGACGGTGATCCCGCTCGCCTATGAGCAGCCGGCGGCGACGATCCTGCTGCCCGAGCCGGAGCCGCCGCCGGTGTGGCTGGAGGCCTGGCTGGATGCCCGCGTCAATCTGGCGATCCTCGGCGCCATGCTGGTGGTGCTGACGCTGATCATGACCTTCCAGGGACGGCTGACGCGCCACCGCCGCCTGCATCGCTACATCCGCAACGGCTTCCTGCTGTTCACGCTGATCTGGCTCGGCTGGACGGCGAGCGCGCAGCTGTCGACGATCCATGTACTGAACTACGCGCTGGCGCCGTTCCGCCACTACGATCTCGCCTTCTATCTCGCCGAGCCGCTGATCCTCGTCCTCGCCTTCTATACGCTGGGCGCCGTGCTGCTGATCGGCCGCGGCGTATTCTGCGGCTGGCTGTGCCCGTTCGGGGCTTTGCAGGAACTGCTGGCGCAGGTCGCCCGCTTCCTGAAGCTGCCGCAATGGAACCCGTCCGAGCGCCTGCAGCGCAATGCCTGGCTGGGCAAATACATCGCCGCCACGGTCGTCGTCTTCGTCGCCTTCACCTGGCCGGAGATGGAATCGACGGCGGCCGAGGTCGAGCCCTTCAAGACCGCCATCACCTCGATGTTCACGCGGCCCTGGCCGTTCGTTGTCTATGCCGTGCTGCTGCTGACGGCCGGCCTCTTCACCGAGCGCGCCTATTGCCGCTTCCTTTGCCCGCTCGGCGGCGTGCTGGCGCTGCTCGACCGCCTGCATCTTCTCACCCTGCTGAAGCGGCGGCCGGAATGCGGCCATCCATGCCATCTGTGCGAGAGCTCGTGCCCCGTCCGCGCCATCGAGCGCTCCGGCAAGATCCAGATGGCCGAGTGCTTCCAGTGCCTCGACTGCCAGGTCGAATATCAGGACGATCATCGCTGCCCGCCGCTCGCCAAGCAGCGCAAGCAGCGTGAGCGCGCCATCGCCGCTGCCGCCGCACCGGTGCGCGTGCCGGTGACCGTGCGCGCAGTCGGCAAGCCGGCATGAGCCGCCCGCTCACCCGCCGTCAGGCGATCCGCATCGCCGCCGTGGCGGCGGGCCTGCCGATCGCCGTTGCCGCCATGCGCGTCGCCGCGCCGCAGCCGCGCTTTCACAGCTGGGAGGGCGAAGCGCTCGGCGCCACGGCGAGCCTCACCCTATGGACCGCCAATGAGCGCGAGGCGCGATCGACGATCGACCGCATGCTCGCAGAAGTCCGGCGGCTCGAGGGCATTTTCAGCCTCTTCCGGGCCGACAGCGAGCTGTCGCGGCTCAACGCCGCCGGCGTCCTCGACGCGCCATCGGCGGAGCTGCTGGCCGTTCTCGATGAAAGCCGCCGCATTGCCGAAGCCAGCGACGGCGCCTTCGACCCGACAGTCCAGCCGCTCTGGGATCTCTACGCCGCGCATTTCCAGCAACATCCCGACGCCTCGGATGGCCCGGCCGACGATGCCGTGACGGCGGCCCGCGCTCTTGTCGACTATCGCAGGATCGAGATGTCGCCGCGCCGCGTGCGGTTCGGCGCCGCCGGCATGAAGGTGACGCTCAACGGCATCGCGCAGGGCTACATCACCGATCGCGTGGCGGAGATCCTGCGCAACGAGGGCTTCGACAATGTCTTCGTCGAGCTGGGCGAGGTTCGCGCCCTCGGCAGCCATCCGGACGGCCGTCCCTGGCAGCTCGGGCTCGTCTCGGCGCGGCCGCCTCATGCCGTCGATGCCGGCATCGCCATCGCCGACGAGGCCGTATCGGTCTCAGGCGGCTATGGCACGACCTTCGATGCGGCTGGCCGCAACCACCATATCTTCGACCCGGCGACAGGACGGAGCGCCCATCGCCTGCTCGGCGCCACCGTCATCGGCCCGCGGGCCATGACCGCCGACGGCCTTTCGACCGCGCTGATCGTCGCTGGCGAGGCGCGCGCCATGACCATCCTGGCGGCCTTTCCCGACATGCGCGCCATCCTCACGCGGAACGACGGAGCGACCATCCGCCTGGGGCGCTGGAGCTCCGCCAACGCATAAAAGAAGGCCGGCTTCCGCCGGCCTTTGCCTGTTCCTGCTGCGGACCGGCTAGTGGCCAGACCGGTGGCTGCGATCGTCCATATGATCCTGGCGATTGCGGCTGGTGTCGCCCTGCCGATTGTCCTGGCCACCACTGCCGTGCTGCTGCTGGCCGCCATGGCTGTGCTCGCCGCCCTTGCGGCCAGCCTCGGCCGCGCGCTGGCGGTCATTGGCGAAGTTGCCGGGATTGTTGCGCGTGGTGTCGTTCTGAGCCATTGCTCGCTCCTGGGCTGACCCCAGCCTGTGGGACCGAATGCCCGTCCTCGGCGATATGTTCCGCCTGCCGGACGAGGAACCGGAGCATGCGCCCACCCGTTGCTGCAGACAGCACTTCGGAACAGGCAGGACTTCGGAACAGGCAGGGATGAATGAGCCACGGCGAACGGGAAGCAGACGGCACCGGCAGGGAAGTTTTGCCGAACGACCTGAAGGTGTTTCTCGTCGAGGACGAGGCCATCATCTCCTTTCTCGTCGAGGACATGCTGACGGAGCTCGGCTGTGCGCTGGTCGGAACGGCGAGCAGCGTCGGCGAAGCTCTCGGGCGCCTGGAGACGACGCGCCCCGACCTGGCGATCATCGACCTCAACCTGGGCGGCGAACCGTCGCTGCCGGTGGCCAGCGCCCTGGCCGCGGCCGGCGTGCCCTTCCTCTTCGCAACCGGATATGGCAGCGGCGGTCTGCCGCCCGAATGGGCCAACCGGCCGGTGGCGCAGAAGCCGTTCCAGATCGAAAGCCTGCAGGCGGCGATGATCGCCGCGCTGCGCCGGTAGGTATGGCCGCCGGCCTCAGTCGGCGGCGGCGCTTTCCAGAGCGGCCGGCGTCAGGTCGCCTTCGTCGAGATCGAGAAGACCGGCCAGCGTGCTTCGCGCCCGGCTGACGCGGCTCTTGATGGTGCCGACGGCGCAGCCGCAGATCTCCGCCGCTTCCTTGTAGGAGAAGCCGGAGGCGCCGATGAGGATGAGCGCCTCGCGCTGGTCGTCGGGAAGCGACTGCAGCGCGGCCTGGAAGTCGGTGTAGTCCATGTGGCTTTCCTGGCTGGCGGGAATGGCCAGGCGGGCTGAATAGGTATCGTCGGCATCCTCCACCTCGCGCTTGCGCTTGCGCAGGTGCGAATAGAATTCGTTGCGGAGGATGGTGAAGAGCCAGGCCGTCAGGTTGGTGCCTTCCTGAAAGCTCTTCAGGTTGGCCCAGGCCTTGGTCAGCGTCTCCTGGACGAGGTCGTCCGCCGTCTCGGCGTTGCCGCAGAGCGAGACGCCGAAAGCGCGCAGGACCGGGATGGTCGATATCAGCTGCTGGCGCAGGGCTGCCGACACAGTCATTCTTCCGCTCCGACGCTGCGTTCCAGTTTTGCCACCAGATCGAGAAGATGATCGGGCACGGGTTCGCCGATCATGCGGGCATAATAGCCGCGCAGCTGCCTCGAAATTGCGTTGACGATGGCCGGATCGGTCTCCGGCAGCTCATTGGCAGGGGGATGCTGGTCAGCCGGCTCCGGCCCGCTCTTTAGACGCATATAGCTCACGCTGAACTCACAAATCGGGATTCATCAAACGCGGCAGCGGCGCCTTTGGTTCCGCGGAACCCTGTTCCCCATCCGGCGTTTGCCGTTCGTGTTCAGCAACATGAAAGGGTTGCCTGATGTTTGGTTGGGCCATTTTCTTCCTGATCATCGCCATCGTTGCCGGCGTGCTCGGCTTTGGCGGTATCGCCACGATGTCGTTTGCCGCAGCCAAGATCGTCTTCTGGGTCGCACTGGTGCTGCTGGTGATCGCCCTCATCGCCGGCTTCGCCCGCCGCAGTCCGCCGGCGGTCTAGCAACGACCGGTCAGCCACTCCGCGAAGGCGACGCTCCCTGCGCCGCCTTCGCCGCGCGTGGCTCGCGCGCCCCCGGCGTCTCGATGATGTCCTGATGCTCGCCGCGATGGGCGATCATCGCCAGCGGGATCTCCGCCTCATAGACGAAGCCCTCGGTCAGGAAGGCGAGCCGGCTGGCATTGCGGCTCATGGCGTTGAGAAGGCTGAGGCCGAAGCCGTAGCGCTCCGGCTGGCTCTCGATCGGCGGGCCGCCCTTCTCCTGCCAGCGGAAGCGCAGCACCGGGTTCGGCTGCTCGGTCTCCACCACCCATGAAATCTCGGCGGTGCCTTCGGGGGTCACGAAGGCGCCGTAGTTCTGCGCATTGGCGACGAGCTCATGCATGATCATCGCGAAGTTCTGCGCCGCGCTGGCATTGAGCATGAAATCGGGCCCCGAGAAGGTGACCCGGTCGCGGACCGGGGCAAGCCCTTCGATGACGATGCGCTGCAGCGGCACGCCGCGCCCCTCGGTGCTGGTCAGGATCTCCTGGGCATGGGCGAGGGTGCGCAGCCGCCCGAGCAGGATGGCCCGTGAATCGGCGACCGGCCGCTCCGGCGTCAGCGTCCGGCCGACGATCGACTGCATGACGGCGAGCTGATTCTTCACGCGGTGCGCCAGCTCGCGCGTCAGGAGCTGCAGCCGCTCCTCGGCAACCTTGCGTTCGCTGACGTCGATCCCCAGCCAGACAAGCGTCTCGTCGGATAGGTGAATGCAGGCGCAGGACGAGGCGATTTCCTCGCCCTGGCGCGTGCGCAGCGGGATATCGAGCCAGCCCGTCTCGCCGCCATCGATGAAATGGCGGATGCGTTCAAGGTCCTCCGCCTCCGGAAACATCAGCTCCAGCAGCGGCGCATCGGCGCCGGCGTCGACGCTCCAGCCGGTCAGCACCTCGAATGTCCGGTTGACGCGCAGTACGCCGAACGCCTGGTCGAACATCACCAGCATCACCGGGATGGCGTCGATAATGGTCTGCAGGGTCGCCTTCTCGCGTGCCAGCGCTTCCTCGGCCAGGCGGCGCTGGGTGATGTCGTGGGTGACGGCCAGCACCGTCATGACCGCTCCGGCGGCATTGCGCTCCGGCACCAGGCGCGTCGTGTAATGCCGCGTGCCGGGCGGCGCCGGCCGGCTGAAGTCGATGTGCTGGGTCACGCCGGTCGCGAACGCCGCCGCGCCGGCCTTCTCCAGCGCCGTGATGAGATCCGGGGCGAGATTGAACGATCCCGGCGGCCGGCCGCTCGCCAGATCCGGCGCAATGCCGAGGAAGCGGCCGGCGGCCGGATTGGCGTAGGTCAGCCGCATGTCCGGCGCGATGCGCCAGACGATGTCCGGCGTATGCTCGGCAAGGGTCTTCAGCTCCTGCTCGCGGCGCGCCAGGGCCGCCTCGCTCTGCCGCAGCGCCTCGTCGGCGCGCTTGCGTTTGTCGATATTGGTGACGAAGCCGACAACGCGGACCGTCCGTCCGGCCTCGTCGCGGACGATGCGGCCGCGATTCTGGACCCAGACCCAGTGTCCCGTGCGATGGCGCAGCCGGCAGCTGATCGCAAAACGCGGTTCGATGCCGGCAAAGACCTTGCCCAGCGCCCTCTCGACCCGGCCGCGATCATTGGGATGGACTTCCGACATCCACCAGGCCCAGTCGGGCGGCGCCTCATCGGGGGCGTAGCCGAGGATGGCGACCACGGCAGGCGACCATTCCACGCGATCGGTGGCGACATCCCAGTCGTACACGCCGCCGGGCAGCGCCTCGCTTGCCAGCCGCAGGCGCTCCTCGCTGCGGCGCAGCGCCATCTCGTCGAGGGAAGGATCGGCGGATCGGGTCACGGCTGCTCCGGCTGGCTCAGACGCGCCGCCGCAGAGCAGCTTCCGCGCCCCCTTGCGTCCGGCCACAAGCGCTCGCCACGAATTAGCCGCAGCCCGGCCACGGGGCGCGGGACCCAGTCCCGGACGAAGGCTTGAAAAGGAATCGGCGCAGCGCCAGCCATTCAACTCTTTCCATCGGCCCAAGCCTAACTCTTGGCTTTAACTCTTGGCGGGCCGATCAGTCCTCGGGGGCGTCTTTGCCCTCAGGCTCCCCCTGCTCCAGCTGCTCCACCAGCCGCATGAGATCATCCGGGATAGGTTCGTTGAGCACGCGTGAGTACATTCCCTGCAAGCGCCGCCCGATGGCGGCGATCACATCCGGGTCCCTGCTTCGGTCGTCAGCACCGTCCGCGGTAGCGGCAGCAGGGATTTGCCTCTTTCTCACCATGATGGGAGCCACTTAATAGCCTTGAACGCCTTCGTAAACGGTGTTGCTGCCCGAACCTGAGCCGCCCGGGATACAATCAGCGTCACCAGCAGCCGATCCAACCCAGGAAGGGCTCCCGGCATTAAACGCCGGTCTCTGAAATTTGTTCCGGAAAGCTGGAACCGGGCCGGCACCCTCGCCGTTATATTGACCGACGCGCTTGTTGCCGCGTGCAAGAGGAGGGAATCCATGGGTCTTGCTCAAGAGATTGCGCCGCAGATTCCGCGGCTGCGCCGGTTCGCGCGGGCATTGAGCGGAAGTCAGAAAGGCGGCGACGCCTATGTGGCAGCAGTGCTGGAGACAATAGCCCAGGATCCCGCCACGGTCGCTGACGACCGGATGCCGGTGCCGCTGTTCCGCCTTCTGTGCCGGATCTGGGAGGCGGTGGATATCAACGCCTCGGCCGACCCGGCCATGCCGGCCTGGGAGCACAATGCCGGCAACCGGCTGCGCGCCATCACGCCGCGGCCGCGGCAGGCCCTTCTGCTCCAGGTGCTGGAAGGCTTCACCGCGGACGAGGTTGCCAGCATCCTGGACGTGTCGTCCGAGGAAGCCAATTCTCTCATTGAACAGGCAAGTGCCGAAATCGCCTCGCAGATCGCCACGGATGTGCTGGTGATCGAGGACGAACCGATCACCGCCATGGATCTGGAGGATCTGGTCCGCAATCTCGGCCATCATGTCACCGGCATCGCCCGCACCGCATCGGAAGCGGTGGAGCTGGCGCGGCAGGAGCGGCCGGGTCTCGTCCTGGCCGACGTGCAGCTGGCCGACGGCAGCTCCGGCATCGAGGCCGTCAACGAGATCCTCACCCAGGTGAATGCGCCGGTCATTTTCGTGACCGCCTATCCGGAACGCCTGCTGACCGGAGAACGGATCGAGCCGGTCTTCCTGATCGCCAAGCCGTTCGACCCGGCCGTCGTCAAGGCGATGATCAGCCAGGTGCTCTTCTTCGAGCAGAATCCGCTCAGGGCTGTTGCCTGAGATGGTAACGGCCTGGTTACCCAGTTGTGCGGGACAGGCCGAAGCCCGGAACAAAAGCGTGAAGCTTGCGTTGGTCCGGGTCCCGAAAGGCGAAAACAGGAGACGCGTCCCGATGAAAACGACCGTTCTGGCACTGATGATTTCCGCCGCCGCCCTTGCCGGCTGCACCACCCAGCAGCAGTCCGCCGCAGGCGGCGCAGTGGTTGGTGCGGGCGCGGGCGCCCTGATCGGTGGACTGGCGAGCGGGACGCCCGGCGGCGCCCTTGCAGGTGCAGCGATCGGCGCCGGAACGGGTGCCATCCTCGGTGCCGTGGCGGGTCAGCCCGGCTATTGCTACACGCGCGACCGCTACGGCGAGCGCATCGTTGTGCGCTGCCCGCCTGACTATCGCTACTGATCGCCAGACGTCCGACATTCGATCGAAGGCCGCGCCGACAGCGCGGCCTTCGTCGTTTGTCCGTCAGCGTGCGCCGGCCACGGCCGCCACCGGCGTCTCGAAGGTCGTGCGCAGAAGCGCCGCCGCATCGGCCGACGGCAACTCCAGAATGCTCTCGTAGAGACTGGCTGCCATCGCGCAATAGTCGGCCGACTGTGAGGGCTGCAGGCGGGCGGGCTCGGCAGCCAGCAGGGCCATCTGCCCGGCCGTAGCGCGCTCCTCCATGGCGGCAAACACCCGGGTCCACAACCGGTCGGCCGCGTCGGCCGGGAGCCGCTGGCGGACCGTCGCCGTCGACACGATGCGCGAGCCGAGCTGCAGCGACAGGTCCTGAAGGGACTCCGGCAGAAACCCGATGATCTCGCCGCCAATGCCGATCGGATAGCTGTGGCAGGCGTCCGGCTGGACGACGGCGAGCACGCGCAGTTCGTCGACAAGAAACTGCCCGACGGCATGCAGGACATCGTCATCGGCAAGGGCGATGTCACGCGCCACATAGCCATCTACGACGCCGTAGAGCTTGCTGCGGATATCCTCCCAGGTGGCGCCGGCGCGGTATTGCCGGAGGAACTGCTCGACGATCTGCATGTAGGCGGAATTATCCCGGCGGCGCAGGACGCCGAGGACCGGGAAGGCCTCGTCGACGGTCGTCTCGACCTTCGCCGTATCGATATCGGTTCCGAGGCCGGAGGCGGCAAATCTGTCGTCCGGCACGACGTCGGTGATGACGTTCGCCGCGCGCAGCTCCTCCTCCGACGGGTACCACATGCTCTTGTTGTCGACCGTGCTGGCATGATCCAGCAGCGGGCGGCCGATACCGGCGCCAGCCAGGAATTCGATGTAGAGCATCGTCGCCAGCTTGGCGTCCTGCGGCCCGCCGGTGCTGCTCGCCTGATGAAACCCAATCTTGGCATCGGCGGCGATGAGGCGCGGCCGCCCGGCCATGAAGGCCATGACGCAGGCGGAGGCGCAGGCATTGTAGACGTAGGTCGTCAGCCCGTGCCGGCGGATCGTGCGATAGAGCATCCGGCCTTCGTCGAGGAGTCCGCCGGAGCTGTCGAGATGGATCACCTGCGCCCGCGGTGCCTTCTCCAGGGCGGCGATCAGGGCGTCGTTGATGCCCGGGCCGATCCCGCCGCTGAGCTCGATCTCCCGTCCGCCACGCATGATGCGGATCTCGAAGTCGGGAATGTCGGAAGCCGCCTGCTTGTCACCGGCCGCGGCAGGCCCGGCCGCCGCCAGCCAGCTTCCGATGCCGATGCCGAGCGCAACCGCCAGGCCCGCACAGGCAGCCGACAGGCTCCTCCGGCCGCGCCCCACCGCCTTCGGCAAAGATCTCATATGCGCGATGCCCCCAAGCTCATCGGCGACCCCCCTCCGGCCGATTCGAACGGAATGCGAACGCCTGTCAAGCCGCTGCCGCACGGACGTTTGCTCCGATGCCGATCCCGGCTACCGTATGGCGGCCATCGCAATTGATCCATCGACAGAAAAGAAGAGGAGTGGAGATGACGGGAACGACCGGATGGGCGCGACACGGTACGGGGCTTCTGGCCAGCACGATATTCGCATTCGGCCTTGCCGTGCTCGCAACCCCCGCCCCGGCGCAGGATGCGCAGGTCCTGGCGCTCGGCAAGCAGCTGTGGGGATCAAAGGCCCCCTGCCGCGATTGCCATGGCAGCACCGGCAACGGCGTGCCGGATGTGCCGCAGGAGCCGGAGGGCGCCAACCTGCATACGACGCCGCTGACGCGGGAACAGCTTGCCGAGGTGATCCGGTGCGGCCGGCCCGGGACGGGCATGCCCTCCTTCGACCGCAACGCCTATACCGATGATCGCTGCTACGGCATGACGGCCGCGGATCTTGGCGACCAGCAGCCGCCGCCCGGCACGCCGCCGCTCTCTGACCGCGAGGTCAACGCGATCGTCGAATACATCGTGGCAACGTTCGTCGGGAAGGACGAGGGCGCGGCCCCCGAGGCAGAACACTAAGCCGGAAAAGGAAGGCGGGCCGGACGGTCCGCCTTCCGAAGCGCCCTAGTTGAGGGCGAAGACGACGAGCATCGGCGTGTGCTCGAGCTTCTGATACTCGCCCTGCGGAATGTCCGTGTCAGGCGAGCCGCCGGTCAGGATGGCGATATACTGCTTGTCGCCGATCGCGTAGCTCATCGGCGGGGCCTTCAGCGTCGTGCCGAGATTGAAGGTCCACAGTTCCTCCAGCGTCTCGTCATTATAGGCGCCGATCCAGCCGTTCATCGGCGCCGTGAAGACGAGGCCGCCGCCGGTCGCCAGGACGCCGGACTTCACCTCGAACGGGAAGGCGTGCTCGGCGAGCTGGGTGGTGGTGCGCACGTCGAACGCCTTCAGCGACCCGTATTTCTCGGGGATGGTGCGGGTGCCGCCGGCGCCCGGACCTTCACCCGCCGCCAGGTCGATCTTGGGCGTCTTCACGGTGATCTCCGAGCACCCTTCCGCACCGGCCGCATAGGCGATGAACTTCACGGGGTTATAGGCCGGCGGCTGCCAGCGCAGCCCGCCATGGTGGGTCGGGCAGACCTGCTTGGTCTCGCCGTTGAAGGCGCGCGCCTCGGTGACATAGCGCTGGATGTCGAGATTGGGATCGTATTCCACCGGCTTGCCGGTCTTCGGATCGAGCCCGGCCGTCCAGTTCACCTTGTCGGTATACTGCGCACCGGCGATGAAGGCGCCCGACGTCCGGTCAAGCTGATAGAAGAAGCCGTTGCGGCCGAAATGGCCGAGCACCTTGCGCGCCTGGCCGCCGACCTCGGCATCGTAGAGCAGGTTGATGCCGATCTCGTCGAAGTCCCAGGAATCGTTCGGCGTATACTGGAAGTACCACTTGAGGTCGCCATTATCGACATCGACGGCGACGGCGCTGTTGGTGAAGAGGTTGTCGCCGGGGCGGTATTCCGGATCGAACATCGGCACCGGATTGCCCGAGCCCCAGATCGTCACCCGCTGCTCCGGATCGTAGGAACCGGCCGCCCAGAATGAGCCGCCGCCGGTCCGCCAGGCATTATGGTCATCCTTCCAGGTCTCGCTGCCGGGCTGGCCCGGCTCCGGAATGGAATACCAGCGCCAGGTCTCGTCGCCGGTTTCCGGCGTCAGGGCGGCCAGCCAGCCGCGCGTTCCGGAATCGCCGCGGCTCTGCGCCACGATGAGATACTTGTCGGCGGCGATCGGCGAGACGGTGAAGCTCTCCTTGACGCCGGCGATGGAATCGCCGCCCACCTGCTTGTCCCAGATGGTCTCGCCGGAATCGCGGTCGATCGCCACGACGCGGCCGTCGAGCAAGGCGCTGACGACGAGATTGCCGATCATGGCAACGCCGCGGTTGCGCGGGTTGAGGCCCTCCTCCAGCACGGCCGGGTCGTTCACCCACTGGGTCTTGCCCTGATTACCGGCCGTGACGTCGATCTTGTAGACGCGCCCCCAGCCGTCCGAGAGATACATCATGCCGTCATCGACGAGCGGCGTACCCTGGACATCGGAAGCGACATTGTTGTGCGAGCGCAGGCCGACGATAAAGGCCGGGCGCAGATCCTTGACGTTGTCGCGGTTGATGGCGTCGAGAGGCGAATACCGCGTCGCCGAATAGTCCCGGTTCGGCTGCAGCCAGTTCTGCGGCTCCTGCTCGATCAGCCGCTCCGGTGTTACATCGGCGGCGCTGGCACCGGTGGCGATCAGAAAAACACCGGCCGCCGCACTGCATACGGAAGTAAGAAGCAGGCGCGAATGCCCCGTTCGCTCATGATAAACTCTTGTCCGTTCCATCCTCGTGTCCTTTTGCTTTCTATTAATTATTTAGTAGCGCATCTGAGCTGACTCTCGATCAGAACAGATGCGCCCGTAAGGCTAACACACGGACTTTGCCCGGAACAACCCAAGGCTGAGATCATCTGGGGAGGAAGCCTGCCGACCGCTTCAGGGCTGGCGTGTCGAGCCGTCTGGCATCGTCGCGCCCGCGAACCCTGTGCCGTCCTGCACCGCATTGAGAAGGATGGCGGTATGCAGCGAGGCACGGGCGAAATCGGCGCCGCTGAGATCGGCCTCGCCGAGATCGGCGCCGTAGAAATCGGTGCCGGTGAAGGTGCTGTCATTGAGGTGCGCACCGCGCAGCATGGCGCCGGCAAAAACGGCGTTGGGTGCCTTGGCGCCCTTGAGGATCAACCGCGGTCCCTGAACGCCGTCGAACCGCGAGCCGGAGAGATCGGCCGCCGACAGGTCGGCATCGGCAAAGCGCGCCTGGCGCGCATCGGCCAGGGTGATCGTCGCCTCCTTGAGGCTGGCGCGCGTCAGCTGGGCGGTCTGCAGCATGGCCTCCGACAGGTCGGCCCGGTCGAGGACGGCGCCTTCGAGGCGTGCGCCGTAGAGCATGGCGCCCTTCAGCGTGGCGCCGCGCAGGTCGGCCTGGCGCAGGTCGGCGCGATTGAGATTGGCGCCGGAGAGGTCGGCATCGCGAAGATCGGCGCCGCGCAGGATCGCCGCGTGCAGATTGGCGCCGGAGAGATTCGCCCGCGGCAGGCGGGCACCGGCAAGATCGGCCCGCTTCAGCTCCGATCCGGCAAGGCTGCAGCCCTCGCAATCGTGCAGCCGCGCCAGGTCGGCGGCCGCGGCCGGCGGTGCCGCACGGGCGGCGGCAGCGGTCCGCGTGTCCTCCTGCGGGTCGGGCGTGCGACGGATGTCGAGGCGCGTGAGACTCCAGAACTCGCCTTCCGTCGGCTTGTTGGAGTTGCGCATGAAGCCCGACTGGCCGGGACGGCGCAGGTGCTCGACCCGCAGGGTCGCGACGCTTCCGTCCGGCAGCGCCTTCACGCAGGTTCGCTTGATCAAGCTGCCGGCGATCGGCTGCTCCCCCGCCGCCGGCGCATCGTCGGTGCAGTCATCGCGGCTGACATCGTATCGCGCGCCGAGGAAATTGCTCAGCTCGGCGGCCTGCATCCGCTGCTCGACAGAAACGCGCGGATCGGTGACGATGCGTGTCCCCTGCAGGATTCCCGCGTCGTCGAACAGGGCCGAGACGATGACGGGATGGCTGTAGGCCGTCGTGCCCTCGAAAAGCGCGATCTGGTAATCCTTGTCGTGGGCGCGGGCGACATATTCCAGTTCGTCGTCGTAGCGGAACGCCACTTCATGGAGGCCCGACGGCTCCGCCTTGCACAGGGCAAAATCCGTGAAGCCGGCAATCGGCCGCGACGGCGGGCCGCCATTGGTGCCGCAGGCGAAGTCGACGTAACCGTCGCTGGGGATCTGGCTGGCAGCAGCGCCGAGCTTCAGATCGAAGACCGTCGGATGATCCCAGGATTGCGCCGCGGCCGCCCCGATCGGCAGGACAAGACTGAGCAGGAGGGCGGCGGCGATTCGTCGGATCATTGTCTCGGATCGCTCCGTCGAATGGTGATAAGCTTACGGGACTATAGCCGGCGAGGATGCCCCCGCAACTTTGCGGGGTGGGTGGCCGCCAATCCAGGGAGGTGCAGCATGGCCGAAGCAAAAGGCGACGATGCCGTTCTGGCGACGATCGAAAAGCTTGTTGCCGAAGAGCATGCTCTCTACGAGCGGCAGAACCCGAACGAGGAAGATCTGGCGCGCCTGCGGTCGATCAATGTCCGGCTCGACCAATGCTGGGACCTGCTGCGCCAGCGCCGGGCGCTGCGCGAATATGGCCGCGATCCCGAGGAAGCCGAGCTCCGTCCGCCGACGGTCGTCGAGAACTACAAGGGCTGACCCGCTTCAGCGGCTGAACGGCGCTCGCCATCGGCCGCGGGCGGCGCAGTCATTCCCGTCATTTCTCGTAAAAATTGCATATTTGGAACAAAGCCCGCTCTCGTTGTGTTGTGCTGCTACAGGTGCATTTGACCCGTAATGGCAACAACATTTTTCGGAGCGTCCCATGAGCAGGAACGTCACGCGGCTCCTGTGCGGAGCAGCCTTTCTCACTTTTTCCTGGACCGCAGCACAGGCGATCGACATCAATCTCGGCGTCGGCAATGTCGGCATAGCCGAACCCGGCGGCAACGTGGTTGATGCCGAGGTCAATCTCGGCAACACCAACGCCACTGCCGACGTCAATCTCGGCAACAATGGCCTCGACGCCAATGTCAACGCCAATACCGGCCTTCTCGGCCAGCCGACCACGGCCGACGTCAACGTCAACGCCCTCGGCAGCCGCGGCGTCGCCAATGCCGATGCTAACATCAATACCGGCCTCCTCGGCGGCGCCGACGCCAACGCCTCCGTGCGCGCCCTGACGCCTGACGAAGCGGCCCGCGTCAATCTCGGCATTACGCTCGGCAACAATGCCGGCGGTGGTGCTGGTGGTGGCGGTGCCGGCGGTGGCGGTAACGGCGGTTCCGGCGGCAGCAACGGTCCGGGCCTTGACCCCGACGATGTCGCCAATGCCATCGACGGCATGTCGCCCGGCGAGCGGATGGCAGCCCGGCGCCAGTGCAGCACCATCAACGCTAATCCCGGCGGCTATGAGGAAGGCCTCGTGGCGCTGTGCGCCGCCCTGGCGCGCCTCTAGGAGCACCGCACCAGGAACAACGGAGAGCCCGTCCCCGGACACTGGGGGCGGGCTTTTTCTTCACGCCCGCTGCCGTCATGATACCAATTGCCATCTTGATGGCTAACGATCCAGGCCTTACCTTTCCTCGGGTCAAAAGGGAGGCACCGATGGCCGAGCCGCAACTTTCCGTTCGTAGCGCCAAGGCGCGTGACCTTGCCCATCGCCTTGCGCGACGGGAGAACCGCTCGATTGCCGATGTCGTGGAGCGGGCGCTCGAAGCCTATGAGATGCGCGAAGCCGGTCGCGAGCCAGCTTCTGCCTTCTATGCCCGGCTGTCGACAAGCTACGGGACCGACATCGATCTTGAGGCGATCATCCGCCAGTCCAGACGTCCCCATACGGGTCCGGAGCTTTGATCTTCCTCGATACGAACGTCGTATCGGAGACGTTGCGGAAGACGCCGAACGAAGCGGTTGTCGCCTGGCTCGTGCGGCATGATGCGGAGCTTGCCCTGCCGACCGTGACCATTGCCGAGATCACCTTCGGCATCGAGAAGATCCGGCCGGACCGGCGCGCAGCGCGGCTGGAACGAGGACTTGCCGACTGGCGTCGCCGATTCGCGGACAGGATCTTCGGACTGACTGAGGAAGCCGCTCTGGCCTATGGCGAGATCATGGGAGAGGCATCACGGCAGGGGCTCGCCATGTCCGCGCCCGACGGAATGATCGCAGCCATCACAAGGATCAATGGCGGGCGCCTTGCCACGCGCAATCTGGCCGATTTTCGGACAGCCAATCTTGAATTGATCTCGCCCTGGCAGTTCTGATCCGCCATCGCAGGCGATTCAGGACTGATGGTAGGCCCGCTACATCCGTTGGGCACAACCCGTGGGGTTAGTGGTGGCGGAAGAGGGATTTGAACCCCCGACCAAGGGATTATGATTCCCCTGCTCTACCGCTGAGCTACTCCGCCGCCGTGAGTGCCGGCATATAAGGAGGGGCCTAAAAGCCTGTCAAGCAATCGCGCCGGTCAGACGCGTTCGAAAACGAGCAGCGTGAACAGGCGGAACGGGCCGACCGTGCGCGTTTCGACCAGCTTGAGATTGGGATGGTTGGTGAAGCGCTCCATGGGAACGTCCGGGTGCCAGCCGATGCGCGAGGCGAAGCGCGACAGCCATTGCTCGACGAACCGGTACCAGTTGCGCGACGCGAAATGATTGATGAAGAGCACCTGCGCGCCGGGCTTGGCGACGCGCACGAATTCGCTCATCACGCGCTGCGGCTCTGGCACCACCGTCATCAGATAGGAGGCGATGATGACGTCGAAGCTGGCATCCGGCAGCGCCAGATGGCCGGCGTCCATCTCCTCCAGCGCCTCGACATGATCGAGATGGCGGCGGGCGACGCGCCGCCGCGCCCGCTGCAGCATCGCCGTGGAGAGATCGATGCCGAACACCCGGTGCATGCGGCCATAGCGCGGCAGTGCCAGGCCGGTGCCGACGCCGGCCTCGAGGATATGGGCCGGCGGCAGGTGATTGACGAAGCGGGCGATGGTCCGCCGTCCGCCCAGCGTCGTCAGGCCAAAGACGAAGTCATAGACCGGTGCCCAGCGCGAATAGGCGGCGATGACCGCCGCATCGTCCATGTCGGGGGCCGGTACCGCCGACGGCATTGTCTCCGTGGCAACACGGGCGATCGCCTGGCTGCGGGACTGGCGCTCGTTTTCCGTCATGCGACCGCCGGTTCCGCCCGGCCGCCGACCACTCGCCGTAACGCCGCATCAGCCTCGCGCGATGTGCGCTCTATCCAGCCGCCGCCGAGCACACGCGCGCCGGCGGCCTGCGTATCGTAGAGAACGCATGCCTGCCCGGGCGCGACCCCGGTCTCTCCGTCCAGCAATTCCACAGTCACCTGTCCCTCGCTGCGCCGCAGACGCGCCGGCTGCGGCGGACGCGTCGAGCGGACGCGGGCAAAGACCTCGATACCCTCGTCCGGAACACGCTCCGGCAGCGGCGCGCCAAGCCAGTTGAGATCGCGAAGCGTCACGATTCTTGTCGTTAGCGCCGTACGCGGCCCGACGATCACGCGGTGTCCGGCCGGATCGAGATGCACGACGTAAAGCGGCTCGCCAGCGGCGACGCCGATGCCGCGGCGCTGGCCGACCGTGAAATGGATGACGCCTTCATGCCGGCCGAGAACCCGGCCGTCGAGATGGACGATGTCCCCGGGCTCGGCGGCGCCGGGACGAAGGCGCTCGATCACCTCGGCATAGCGGCCGGTCGGCACGAAGCAGATATCCTGGCTGTCGCTCTTGTCGGCGACGCTGAGGCCGAGCTCGCGGGCGATCTGGCGGACCTGCGGCTTGGTCATCTCCCCCAGCGGAAAGCGCAGGAAGGCAAGCTGCTCCGCCGTCGTGCCGAACAGGAAATAGCTCTGGTCGCGCTCCACATCGACCGGGCGGAAAAGCGCCCGCTGGCCGTCGACCTCGCGGCTCGCCACATAATGGCCGGTCGCCAGCGCGTCCGCCCCCAGCTCCCGCGCTGTGCGCAGAAGATCGGAGAACTTGACCGTCTGGTTACAGGCGACGCAGGGCACCGGCGTCTCGCCGGCGATATAGCTGTCGGCGAAACTCTCGATCACCGCGTGGCGGAAGCGCTCCTCGTAGTCGAGGACGTAATGCGGAATGGCCAGGCGCTCGGCAACGCGGCGGGCATCCTGGATATCCTGCCCGGCGCAGCAGGCCCCTTTGCGGTGAACCGCTTCGCCATGGTCATAGAGCTGCAGCGTCACGCCGACGACATCGTATCCCTGCCGCGCCAGCAGACCCGCCACGACGGACGAGTCGACACCGCCCGACATGGCGACGACGACGCGGGTGTCCTGGGGAGAACGGGGCAGATCAAGGGAATTGCGCATGTGCGAAGGTCCGACTGACCCGCCTCATATGGCCGCCAATTGCGGCCGCGCCAAGGGCGGCGCCGATTTAGGCAACGATTTCTGAACTATCACGCCAATCCGCGGAACAGCAAGGACGGGGCGCAGCAAAAGGGTGGAAGGGATTTTTCCACGGTGCCGATGCCGGCCAGCGCCCGCCGGGGCAGCGCGCCACGGCGCAGTTCTTCCGCAGCAATGCAATGGCAGAACGCCTTGGAAATCTTAAGCAAATGTAACCGGTTTTGCTGTGTGCAGCTTAGCCTTTTTTTAAAGGCGCAACCTTAATCTCTCGCACGATCTGCCGGTTGATGTGTGAGAGTGGAATGACCGAGCAAATGCGCCCACGTGTGAAGTACGTGATCGGTCCGGACGGGAGTCCGCTGACGATCGCGGACCTTCCGCCCCGCGACACGAAGCGCTGGGTGATCCGTCGCAAGGCGGAAGTCGTGGCGGCGGTGCGTGGCGGTCTCCTGAGCCTCGAAGAAGCTTGCAGCCGCTATACGCTCACCGTCGAGGAATTCCTTTCCTGGCAGCAGTCGATCGACCGCCACGGGCTGGCGGGGCTGCGCACGACGCGTATTCAGCACTACCGGGCCTGATCCCGGTCTTTCCCTTCCCCATCGCCACTAGCGACCGGGCATCCGGAACAGGCCACGGTGCTGCGGCGCGGCGCGCCAGTATTGCGGCGGCGCGTCCACGGCAGCTTCCAACTGCACGGCAGCATGCCAGGGCCAGTGCGGCTCGTAGAGCATGGCGCGCCCGAGCGCGACAAGATCGGCCCTGCCTTCCTGAAGGATCGCCTCCGCCTGCGCGGCGTCGGTGATCAGGCCGACCGCCATGACGGTGGCGCCGGTCTCCTGTTTCACGCGCTGGGCAAACGGCACCTGGTATCCGGGCGCCGCCGAAATCTTCTGATGCCGCGACAGCCCGCCGGACGAGACGTCGATCCAGTCGACGCCGCGATGGCTGAGCTCCCTGGCGAAGGCCACCGTCTGCTCGATGTCCCAGCCACCCGCGACCCAGTCGGTCGCCGACACCCGTACGCCCACCGGGTGGTCGGCGGGAAACGCCGCCCGCACCGCGTCGAAGACTTCCAGCGGAAAGCGCATCCGGTTCTCCAGCGATCCGCCGTAGCGATCGCTGCGGAGATTGGCGAGCGGCGACAGGAACTGGTGCAGGAGATAGCCGTGGGCGGCGTGCAACTCGATGCCGTCGAGGCCGAGCCGGGCGGCGCGCGCCGCCGCTGCGGCGAAGGCATCGCGGACGCGGGCCAGCCCCGCCTCGTCGAGAACACGCGGCGTGACATCGGTCTCGGCGAACGGTGCCGGCGACGGCGCCCAGGGGATCCAGCCGCCCTCCGAGGGACCCACCTGTCCACTGCCGTGCCAGGGCGACGCGACGGAGGCCTTCCGTCCGGCATGCGCCAGCTGCACGGTGATGGCAATGCCGGAATGGCGCCGGATCGCTGCCAGGACAGGCGCCAGCGCCTGCTCCCGCTCATCGTCCCAGAGGCCAAGATCGTCCGGCGAGATCCGCCCGTCGGGCTCCACCGCCGTCGCCTCAAGGCACAGCATCCCGGCGCCCGACAGCGCCAGGCTGCCGAGATGGATCATGTGCCAGTCGGTCGCCGATCCATTGTCGGCCGAGTACTGGCACATGGGCGAGGTGACGATGCGGTTGGCGAGGGTGATGCCGCGCAGCGACAGGGGCGTGAAAAGCTTGCTCATGGAAAGTCCGGTGATGGTGGGCGGCGGGAGCTTCCACCATGCCACGGCTGTGCGCCACGCGAAGCGGCGGCTTGTCACGGCTGTGTGTGGGCGGCTGGTTAACGCCCTGTTTACCATGCACCGAGCAAATCTTGCCTAGCGGGACGTGTCATTCGGCGTCGTGCCTGTTTGCCCGTCACGCCCGCCCGGAGACGGAACATGAGATTGCTGACGGTCGGCCCGCTGGGAAGCGAACTTGCAGCGGCGACCCGGGTGGCTCTTGCCCGCGGCGTGCGCGTCCGGCACGTCGATACGGTCGCCGAGGCGCTGAGCTGCCTGCGTGCCGGCGGCGCCGATCTCGCCATGGCCGATGCAGCGCTCGACATGGCCGGGCTGATGGCGGCACTGGCCGCCGAGCGCATCACGGTCCCCGTCGTGGCCTGCGGCATCGCTGCCGACACCGCCGCGGCCGTGGCGTCGATCCGCGCCGATGTGCGGGACTACATTCCGCTGCCGCCCGACCCATCGCTGATCGCCGCCGTCCTCGAAGCGGTGGCAGAAGAGACCACCAGCCTCGTCTATCGCGATCCGCCGATCGCCCGCATCGTCAAGTTCGCCGACCAGATCGCCCGCTCCGACGCGCCCATTCTCATCACCGGCGAAGGCGGCACCGGCAAGACCGTCCTGGCGCGCCATATCCACCGCCGGTCGGGCCGCTCCGACCGGCCGCTGGTGTCGGTCGACTGCGCCGCCGCACTCGCCCCGGTCCTCGAGTCGGTCCTGTTCGGGCACGAGAAGGACGCCTTCGCCGGCGCCGTGGCGCGGCGTATCGGCGCCATCGAGGAGGCGAACGGCGCCACGCTGCTGCTGCGCGAGGTGGGCGAACTCGACATCGGCCTGCAGGACAGACTGCTGCAGGCGATCCAGGAGCGGGCCGTCGGGCGTGTCGGCGGCGAACGCCCGGTGCCGGTCGATATCCGCATCCTTGCGACATCGAGCCGCGATCTCACCGCCGAAGCCGGCAAGGGCACCTTCCGCGAGGACCTGCTCTATCGCCTCAATGTCGTGAACCTGCACATTCCGCCGCTGCGCAAGCGGCCGGGCGACATTGCGGAGCTCGCGGCCCATTTCATCCGCCGCTTTGCCGAGCTCAACGGCGTCGCCGAGCCGGCTCTTTCGGATGCGGCGCTGGACGCGCTGATCCGGTCGCCATGGCCCGGCAATGTGCGCGAACTGGAACACGCCATCCACCGCGCCGTCCTGATGTCCGGGGGCGGAGAGCTCGACGCGGAGACGCTGGTGCAGCCGACGAGCGGGCCGGCATCACCCGGTCATGACCTCTCCGGTGCGGCCCGCAACCTGGTCGGCCGCAGCGTCGCCGAGGTCGAGCGCGATCTCATCCTGCATACGCTCGATCACTGCCTCGGCAACCGCACGCATGCGGCGAACATCCTCGGCATCTCGATCCGGACCCTGCGCAACAAGCTCAACCAGTATTCCGGCGCCGGCATCGCCGTTCCGCCGCCGGGCGAAACCCGCCTCGCCGCGGCTGTCTGAGCCGGTCAGTCGCCGAGCGCCGCCACCTGCAGGCTCTTCGGGTCGATCGCCAGCTCGGCAAAACCGGTCGGCTGCTCCGACGCGGCACAGCGGAACGCCCGCTGCGTGATGAGAACCGTGCCCATCGTCATGCAGGCCTCCTTGGTCGGGAAGGAGCCAGGAAAAACCGACACCTTCTCGCTCGGATGCGCCGGCAGAAGCAGCAACAGCCAGACAAACTTCATAGTCGCTCATTCCCCCCAAGATGACGAAAGGACTCGGCTGAGCTGCGACGATATCACGGCCTTCACCGCTCACAACGGGCGGCGTGGAACCGATCGTCGCATGCGGCGTTACCTATGGTTTTGCTGCAACAATACGAAGGGACCGGGCCAGGCTGTGGCACCGCGGCAGTTACGGCCGCGTCCAAGCTGCATTGAACCTCGACAATGTCCGGCTCCTGCCGCCTAGAGGGCGACGGGCATTCCCGGCTCCGGAACCAGCACTCTCGTGCCGGACCCTTCCAACGCCGCGACGAAACGGTCGGCATTCGGCTCCAGGCCGGGAAATGTGCCGAAGTGGCAGGGCAGGACCGTCTCGAAGCGGAAGAAGCGCCGGCAGGCAAGCGCCGCCTGGTTCGGCCCCATGGTGAACATGTCGCCGATCGGCACGATGCCGATGCGGGGCTCGTAGAGCTCCTGGGTCAGCGCCATCTCGGCGGAGATGCCGGTATCGCCCATGTGCAGCAATGTCTTCTCGCCGGGCGCCCGCAGGACGAGCCCGAGCGGATTGCCCAGATAGATCGGCTTGCCGTCGATGGTCACGGAAGAGCTGTGCAGCGCCGGGACGAAGGCAACGCTGAAATCGCCGAGATCGATCTCGCCGCCGTGATTGCCGCCACGGGAATTGGTGATTCCCTGGCCGGCGAGGTAGCCGCAGATCTCATGATTGGCGACCAGCAAGGCACCCGTTGCGGCGCAGATCTCGGCCGTGCTGCCGAGATGATCCTCATGCCCGTGCGTCAAGAACACATGGGTGGCGCCGGCATAGGCGGCCTTGATATCGCCGGTGAAGGTCGGATTCTGCAGAAACGGATCGATCATGATGATCGATCCGCCGATCTCGATGCGGTAGGCGGAATGGCCGAACCAGGTGAGTCGCATGCGTCTATTCCCTTTTGCCAGAGCGGCGGTGCCGCTCTCGCCATGCTGAGGATTCCCGATTGAGGCAGACCGCCGGCACGACTGGCAAGCCCTTGTGATGGACGACCTTGCCGCCCTGCCGGCGACCGGCGCCCTGCTCGGCCTCGATCTCGGGACGCGGACGATCGGCGTCGCCGTGTCGGATGCAGGGCGCCGCATCGCCTCGCCGCTCAAGGTGATCCGCCGCAGCAAGTTCACGGCCGACGCGGCGAGCCTCCTCGCCATTGCCGCCGAGCACGAAATCTCCGGGATCGTCCTCGGCCTGCCGCTCAACATGGACGGATCGGAAGGTCCGCGCGCCCAGGCAACCCGCGCCTTCGCCCGCAATCTCACGCAGCGGACGCCGCTGCCCATCGCCTTCTGGGACGAACGGCTGTCGACCGCCGCCGTCACCAGGACGCTGATCGAGGCCGACCGGAGCCGGGCGCGGCGGGCCGAGCTGGTCGACAAGATGGCCGCCGCCTACATCCTCCAGGGAGCGCTCGACCGGCTGCGCAACGCCTGAGTTGCAACTCCGCAAGATTCGTCAAAAGCGCCTCTGCTATCCCTGGCCGCAGTCGAGCACGGAGACGCCACCATGGACGGCCAGCACAGCCGGAGGGATTACGAGGACCGTATCGGCCGGGTGGTGTCCTACGTCTTCGATCATCTCGACGACGAGCTCGACCTCAACGTCCTTGCCGAGGTCGCATGCCTGTCGCCCTGTCACTGGCACCGCATCTACCAGGCGATGCGGGGCGAGACGATCACCGCCACGGTGCGGCGCCTGCGGCTGAGCCGGGCGGCTGCCCTGCTGGCGCAGACACCCCTCCCCGTCGCCGAGATCGCCGCCGCTCCGGCTATGCGAACCTCCAGTCCTTCTCCCGCATCTTCCGCAGCGCCTATGGCATGCCGCCGGCGACCTACCGCCGGCGCGGCAGCCATACCGTGTTCGCCGTTCCGCCAACCGAGGAGAACGCCACCATGTACGACGTCAGCATCCGCACGTTCCCGCCGCGCCGCGCCGTCACGCTTGAGCATGTCGGCCCCTACATGGAAATCAGCAGGGCTTTCGACCGCCTCTCCGGCTGGCTGGGCACACGCGGCCTGTTCCCCAAGGTGAGCGGGATGATCGCCCTCTACTACGACGACCCGTCGGTCACCCCCGCCGACCAGCTCCACGCACGCGCCGGCTTTGTCCTCGCCGGCGACATCACGGCGGAAGCGCCGGTCTCCATCATCGACGTGCCGGGCGGCGACTATGCCGTTCTTCGCCACAAGGGGGCCTATGCCGACATGAAGCCGGCCTATGACTGGCTCTACGGTCAGTGGCTGCCGAAATCGGGACGCGAACCTGCCGATGCGCCGGCCATCGAGGAATATCTCAACACGCCGATGAACGCCGCCCCGACAGAGCTCCTGACGGACATCTGCATCCCGCTCAGGTAGCGGTCAGGTCTGCGGCGGGCAGACGAAGTTCAGGAAGCTGCGCGTGTCGAAGCGCGAGTCGATCATGCCGTAGGTGGTCCGCCAGCCCTTGCCGAGGCGGGAATCGAGGAAGGCGTCGGCGATCTCGGCCGGGAAGCGCTGGCTCAAGGTCGCCGCCGCCACGGTCATGGCAAGCTGCTCGGTCAGGACCCGCGCCGATCCCTCGTCGGCAAGGGCGACCGCCGTCGCGGCACGAAGGATGTTGAGCGTCGCCTTGCCGGTGCCGCCGAGAGCGTTTTCGCTGATCGACAGGACGGCCTCCAGCGGATCGGACGAACGCTTCAGGACGCGCATGACGTCGAGGCAGAGCTGGTTGCCGGCGCCGTCGGCAATGGCGGTGCCGGGTGCATCGCGATAGAGACGCGGCAGGCGGCTCGTCTCCACGGTGGCATTGCCGCCGATGCATTCGATGCATTCGGCGATGACGGCAGGCGCCAGCTTGGCGATCCAATATTTGGCGATCGGCGTCATCAGCCGCGCAAAGGCGGCCTCGCGCGGATCGTCGCCGGCCCGGTCATAGGCTTCCGCAACCCGGAGGGCGAGCGCCGTCGCCGCGACGACATCGAGGGCGACGTCGGCGAGAACCCGCGCCATCAGCGGCTGTTCCATCAGCGCGTGGCCGGCAACGCCGCGCAGGCGGACATGGTGTACCGCCTCGGCCAGGGCGGCGCGCATGGCCGCCGCGGCGATGACGGCATCGTCGAGGCGCGCCAGCGTCGTCACTTCCTGGATCGTCTGCAGCCCCTGCCCGACAGGGCCGAGCAGGAAGCCGGTCGCCGCCTCCAGCTCGATTTCGGCAGCCGCTCCCGAGCGGCCGCCGAGCTTGTCCTTCAGCCTCACCAGGCGGATGGCATTGCGCGAGCCGTCCTTGAGGAACCGCGGCACCAGGAAGCAGGACAGCCCTTCCCGGGTCTGCGCCAGGGTGACGAGCCCGTCGGCCATCGGCGCCGAAACGAACCATTTGTGGCCGATCAGCCGGTAATTGGCGTCGACGCCGTCGCGCTCGGCGCGGGTTGCCGTCGACGCCAGATCGCTGCCCGCCTGCTTCTCGGTGAAGGCAAGCCCGATGAGGACGCCGGATTTCTGCGGCGCCGGCTTCACGGCCTGATCGTATTTGCGCGACCGCGCCATCGGCAGCCAGTCTTCGGCGACACGCGGCCCATGCGCCAGCGCGGCGATGGACGCATTGGTGGCTGTGATGGCGCCGAGATGCCCGGTATCGACCTGCGCCGCCATGTAAAGGCGCGCCGCCCGCGTCGCGGTGCGGACCGATGCCTCGGCCCCCGTCGCATCCCAGACCGAGCAGTGCAGGCCGAGCGAAACGCTCCGGCGCACCAGCGCATGATAGGCGGGATGGTATTCGACCATGTCGATGCGATGGCCGGCGGCGTCATGGCTGCGCAGGATCGGCGGCGACTGGTCGGCGAGGCGCCCGAGCTCCATCGCTTCGGCGGACCCGAAGAATGCGCCGAGCGACGACAGCTGCTCCAGGATAGGATCGGGAATCGCCTCCAGCATCGCCGCGAGGACCGGATCGGAGCCGAGCAGATTGATGCCGGACAGCGGTGGCGCCTGGTTGGTGACGTCGTGGGTCTTGAACGCGCTACTCATCCACCCGCTCCGGCGGTTGCCTCCGGCCCGTTCTCATGCGCCGCCGGCCTGCATGCTAGAGCGATATGGTTAATGCTTCATGGGGTCACGCTGAAGATGGCGCCATGCCGAAGCTTGTCGCACCCCTCGACTCCTCCTATAGGGATGCCCCGATGACCTCAGCCCCTCCGCCGCCTGCGCTTGCCTTCTCGCAGCGCCATCTGCTCGGCATAGAGGGCCTGTCGCCGCTCGAGATCACCAGCCTGCTCGACCTTGCCGAAGAGGCCGTGGCGGTCAGCCGCCAGGTCGAGAAGAAGAAGACGGTGCTGCGCGGCCGCACGCTGATCAATGTCTTCTTCGAGGCCTCGACCCGCACGCAGTCGTCCTTCGAGATCGCCGGCAAGCGCCTCGGCGCCGATGTGATGAATATGGCGGTCGGCAATTCGTCGGTGAAGAAGGGCGAAACGCTCATCGACACGGCGATGACCCTCAATGCCATGCGGCCGGATCTTCTCGTCGTCCGGCACCATGCCGCCGGCGCCGCCGAGCTGCTGGCGCAGAAGGTCGGCTGCTCGGTGATCAATGCCGGCGACGGCGCCCATGAGCATCCGACGCAGGCCCTCCTCGACGCGCTGACGATGCGCCGTCACAAGGGCCGCATCGCCGGACTCACCGTCGCCATCTGCGGCGACATCCTGCACAGCCGCGTCGCCCGCTCCAACATCATCCTGCTCAGCGCCCTCGGCGCGCAGGTGCGCGTGGTCGGTCCCTCCACGCTGCTGCCGTCCAGCATCGGCCGCCTCGGCGTGGCGGTGCATACCGACATGCGCAGCGGTCTTGCCGACGCGGATATCGTGATGATGCTGCGCCTGCAGCGCGAGCGCATGGACGGCTCCTTCGTCCCGTCGGTGCGCGAATATTTCCGTTTCTTCGGACTCGATGCGGAGAAGCTGTCCTGGGCGAAGCCGGACGCCCTCGTCATGCATCCCGGCCCGATGAATCGCGGCGTCGAGATCGGCTCGGACGTCGCCGACGGCGCCCAGAGCCTGATCCGCGAGCAGGTCGAGATGGGCGTCGCGGTCCGCATGGCCGTGCTGGAGGCGCTGGCGGCGCATCTTCCCAATGGCTGACGCAGCACCGCGCCCGCTTGTCCTCGCCAACGCCCGGGTCGTCGATCCGGCGCGGCGCCTCGATGCCGCGGGCGCCGTCCTCGTCGCCGGCGGCGCGATCGTCGCGGCCGGCCCGGACGCCCTGCAGAACGGCGTTCCTGACGGCGCCGAGACCATCGACTGCCGCGGTGCCGTCGTCGGCCCCGGCCTTGTCGACATGCGCGTCTTCATCGGCGAGCCGGGTGCCGAGCATCGCGAGACGATCGACTCGGCCAGCCAGGCCGCGGCGGCCGGCGGCGTCACCACGCTGGTCAGCATGCCGGACACCGATCCGGTCATCGACGATGCCGCCCTGGTCGACTTCGTCATCCGCCGGGCGCGCGACACGGCGCTGGTGCGCATCCATCCGGCAGCGGCGATCACCAAGGGCCTGGCCGGCCAGGAAATCAGCGAGTTCGGCCTCCTGCGCGAAGCCGGTGCGGTCGCCTTCTCCGATGGGCGCAGCAGCGTCGCCAATGCGCTGGTGATGCGCCGCGCCCTTACCTATGGGCGCGATTTCGGCGCCCTGATCATGCAGCATGCCGCCGATCCGCACCTCACCGGGGCCGGCGTCATGAACGAGGGCGAGACGGCAACGCGCCTCGGGCTGCCGGGCATTCCGCGCGAGGCCGAGACGATCGTCGTGGAGCGCGACATCCGGCTGGTGCGCCTGACCGGCGGCCGCTGGCACGCCGCCCAGATCTCCTGCGCCGCCTCCCTCGACGTGATCCGCCGCGCCAAGGCCGAAGGCCTGCCGGTCAGCTGCGCCGTCTCGGTCAATCACCTGACGCTCAACGAGAACGACATCGGCCCATACCGGACCTTCTTCAAGCTGTCGCCGCCGCTGCGCGGCGAGGACGACAGGCAGGCGATGATCGCCGGACTGGCGGACGGCACGATCGACGCCATCGTCTCCAGCCACGATCCCCAGGACGTCGACACGAAGCGGCATCCCTTCGCCGAAGCGGCCGACGGCGCCGTCGGCCTGGAGACGATCCTGGCGGCCGCCCTGCGGCTGGTGCACGGCGGCGACATCGACCTCGTGACGCTTTTCCGGGCCCTGTCGACGCGCCCGGCCGAGCTCCTCGGCCTGCCGGTCGGCCGTCTCGCCCCAGGCGCGCCCGCCGACCTCGTCCTCCTCGACCCGGACGAACCGTGGGTTCTCGACGCCGACCGGCTGCACTCGCGGTCGAAGAACTCCCCCTTCGACGGCGCGCGTCTGCAGGGACGCGTGCTGCGCACGCTGGTTGCCGGCCGGACGGTCTACGAATATCGTCCGCAGCCATGACCATCCCGCAGCCATGACCATCGCGGCCGATCTCGTTGCCCTCGTCCTCGGCTATCTGCTCGGCTCGGTGCCGTTCGGGCTGCTGCTGACGCGCATCGCCGGTCTCGGCGACGTGCGCGCCATCGGCTCCGGCAATATCGGCGCCACCAACGTCCTGCGCACCGGTCGGCGCGACCTTGCCGCCGCAACGCTGCTGTTCGACGCGCTGAAGGGCACCTTCGCCGTCCTGCTCGGCGGACTCTACAGCCCGGAAGCCGCCCTGCTGGCTGGCTTCGGCGCCTTCCTCGGCCATCTCTTCCCGGTCTGGCTCGGCTTCCGCGGCGGCAAGGGCGTGGCGACGTTTCTCGGCGTGGCGCTCGGCATCTGGTGGCCCGCGGCCCTCGTCTTCGCCATCGCCTGGCTCGGCACCGCCTTCCTGACGCGCTTCTCCTCCCTGTCGGCGCTCGTCGCCAGCATCGCGACGCCGCTGTCGCTGCTGATCTTCGGCCTGCCGCAGGCGGCGCTGATGATGGCACTGATGACGGTCCTCCTGTGGTGGAAGCACCGCCCCAATATCCGGCGCCTCCTGTCCGGCGAGGAAAGCCGGATCGGCCAGCGCGGTTGAGCGCCGTAGCCGCCACGGCGCTGCCTTTGTCCGACGCCGAGCGCCTCGCCTGGCTGCGCCTCATCCGCAGCGACAATGTCGGGCCGATCACCTTCGCGCAGCTGCTGGCGCGTTTCGGTTCGGCCGAGGCGGCGCTCGACGGCCTGCCGGCATTGGCGGAACGGGCGGGGCGGCGTGTCCGCATTGCTTCCGTCGCCGATTGCCGGCGCGAGATGGACGCCGTCGCCGCCATGGGCGGTACGCTGCTCACCACCGCCGATCCGGCCTATCCCGCGCCCCTCCGTCATATCGACGGCGCCCCGCCGGTCATCACCGTCCGCGGCGATGCGGGCGCCCTCGCCGGTCCGACAGTTGCCATTGTCGGCGCCCGCAATGCCTCGGTGAACGGCCGCAAGTTTGCCGGCATGCTGGCGCGCCGGCTGGGCGAGAGCGGCTTCGCCGTCGCCTCCGGCCTCGCCCGCGGCATCGACGGCGCGGCCCATGAAGCGGCGCTCGCCACCGGCACGATCGCCGCCATGGCCGGCGGCACCAACATCGTCTATCCGCCCGAGCATGTCGGGCTTGCCGACCGCATCGCCTCGACGCCGGGCAGCGCCATCGTCACCGAGATGCCGCTCGGCTGGACGCCGCGCGCCCGCGATTTCCCGCGCCGCAACCGCATCGTCTCCGGCCTGTCGCTCGGGGTCGTCATCATCGAAGCGGCGCAGCGCTCCGGTTCGCTGATCACCGCGCGGCTGGCTGGCGAGCAGGGCCGCGTCGTCTTCGCCGTTCCCGGCTCGCCGCTCGATCCGCGCACCGAGGGCTCCAACCGCCTTCTCAAGGACGGCGCCGTCCTGGTCACCGATGCCGATGATATCGTCTCGGTGCTGGCGCCGATGCTCGATCGGCCGCCGCCGGCGCCTCTGCCTTTCCGCGAGGATGGGTCCGACCCGATAGCGTCCGAGGCGGAAGACGGCGAACGGCGTGTCCTTCTCGAGGCGCTCGGCCCCTCGCCGGTGGAAATCGACGACATCATCCGCCACACCCGCCTGCCGGCCGCGACGGTGCAGCTCATCCTCCTCGAGCTCGATCTTGCCGGCCGGCTCGAACGCCACCCGGGCCAGCGCGTCTCGCTTGTCTGACGCGTCTTGTTTGACGGGGTCTTGCAGCCGACTGGCCGGGCTCCCATTTCAGCGGTACAGCGCAAGGCAGGTGTCCGGCCTTCCTTCCCCGCAGCGTTCCCGTCCCCTGCGAAGGGCAGGCGGAACCGGGGATAGTTCCGTCATTTGACAGCCTCGCGCGTTTCCCGGATTGTCCAGCGCCTTCGGGCGGGCCGCCGCGCCTGATTGCGCCATCGCGGCCAACCGGGCTCTCCGGCGACATTTCCTATCATTCAGCGCCCTAGAGATGCGGCAGTGAAGAATCTCGTCATCGTCGAGTCGCCGGCCAAGGCGAAGACCATCAACAAATATCTCGGCCGGGACTATGAAGTCCTCGCCTCCTATGGCCATGTCCGCGACCTGCCCGCCAAGGACGGCTCCGTCCGTCCGGACGAAGATTTCGCCATGTCCTGGGAGGTCGACGGCAAGGCGCAGAAGCGCCTCTCCGACATCGCCAGCGCCGCCAAGGATGCCGACCGCGTCATCCTCGCCACCGACCCGGATCGCGAGGGCGAGGCGATCTCCTGGCACGTGCTGGAGGTGCTGCGCGCCCGCCGCATGCTGAAAGACAAGCCGGTCCAGCGCGTCGTCTTCAACGCCGTCACCAGGGACGCCGTGCTCGACGCGATGAAGCATCCGCGCGAGGTCGACAGCGCCCTGGTCGACGCCTACCTGGCGCGCCGCGCCCTCGACTATCTCGTCGGCTTCAACCTGTCGCCGGTGCTGTGGCGCAAGCTGCCGGGCGCCCGCTCGGCCGGCCGCGTCCAGTCGGTGGCGCTGCGCCTCGTCTGCGACCGCGAAAGCGAGATCGAGAGCTTCAGGCCGCGCGAATACTGGTCGCTCGTCGCGACCCTTGCGACACCGCGCGGCGACCGCTTCGAGGCGCGCCTGGTCGGCGCCGACGGCCGCAAGATCGGCCGCCTCGATGTCGGCACCGGCGAGGAAGCCGAGGCCTTCCGCAAGTCTCTCGAAGCCTCCGCCTTCACCGTCAGCAGTGTCGAGGCCAAGCCGGCCCGCCGCCATCCCTATCCGCCCTTCACCACCTCGACGCTGCAGCAGGAGGCGAGCCGCAAGCTCGGCTTCGCGCCCAACCGCACCATGCAGGTGGCGCAGCGCCTCTATGAAGGCGTCGACATCGGCGGCGAGACGGTGGGTCTCATTACCTATATGCGAACCGACGGCGTCGACATGGCGCCGGAGGCGATCGCCGGCGTCCGCTCCGCCATCGGCGCGATCTATGGCGACCGCTATGTACCCAATGCGCCGCGTCGCTATACCGCCAAGGCGAAGAATGCCCAGGAGGCGCACGAGGCGATCCGCCCGACCGACGCGCGCCGGCATCCGCGCGAGATGGCGGCCCATCTCGATCCGGAGCAGGCCAAGCTCTACGATCTGATCTGGCGCCGCACCATCGCCAGTCAGATGGAATCGGCCGAACTGGAGCGCACCACGGTCGACATCGCCGCCGCTGCCGGCGGCCGCAATCTCGAGCTGCGCGCCTCCGGCCAGGTCGTCACCTTTGACGGCTTCCTCGCCCTCTACAACGAGGACCGCGACGACGACGGCGATGACGAGGAGACCCGCCGCCTGCCGCAGATGGCAGCCGGCGAGCGCCTGACCCGCGAGAGCCTCGCCGTCGACCAGCATTTCACCGAGCCGCCGCCGCGCTATACCGAGGCGACGCTGATCAAGCGCATGGAAGAGCTCGGCATCGGACGCCCGTCGACCTATGCGGCGACGATGACGGTGCTGCGCGACCGCGGCTATGTGCGGATCGAGAAGAAGCGCCTGATGCCGGAGGACAAGGGCCGCCTCGTCACGGCTTTCCTGCAGAGTTTCTTCCCGCGCTATGTCGAGTACGACTTCACGGCCGACCTGGAGGAGAAGCTCGACCAGATCTCCGCCGGCGATCTTTCCTGGAAGGACGTCCTGCGCGAGTTCTGGCGGCAGTTCTCGGCCAGCGTCGACGAGACCAAGGAACTGCGCGTCGCCGATGTCCTGGAGGCGCTCAACGACCTTCTCGGCCCGCATATCTTCCCGCCGCGCGCCGATGGCGCCGATCCGCGCACCTGCCCCAATTGCCATACCGGCCGCCTGTCGCTGAAGCTCGGCAAGTTCGGCGCCTTCATCGGCTGCTCGAACTATCCCGAGTGCCGCTACACCCGGCAGCTTGCCGTCAGCGAAGGCGAAGAAGGCAGCGAGGGCGGCGACGGCACGCGCCTCCTCGGCAACGATCCGGAGACCGGCCTGCCGGTGACGGTCCGCGTCGGCCGCTTCGGGCCCTATATCCAGCTCGGCGAGGCCAAGGACGACGAGAAGCCGAAGCGCGCCAACATCCCGCGCGGCCAGGATCCGGCGACGCTGGAGCTCGACTTCGCGCTGGCGCTGCTGTCGCTGCCGCGCGAGGTCGGCCTGCATCCGGAGACCGGCAAGCCGATCACCGCCGGCATCGGCCGCTACGGCCCCTTCGTGCAGCACGACGGCACCTTCGCCAATCTCGACTCGCTGGAGGAAGTCTTCAGCGTCGGCCTCAACCGCGCCGTCAGCCTGCTGGCGGAGAAGAAGGCCGGCGGCGGCCGCCGCTTCGGCGAAGCGCAGGTGCTGGCAACGCTCGGCAACCATCCCGACGGCGAACCGGTGACCGTTCGCTCCGGCCGCTACGGTCCCTATGTCAATCACGGCAAGGTCAACGCCACGCTGCCGCGCGGCAAGACCGCCGAAACAATCACCCTGCCCGAGGCGCTCGACCTCCTCGCCGCCAAGGCGGCGGCACCTGCGCGTCCCGGCCGCAAGGCGCCCGCCCGCAGCGCCGCCAAGGCGAAGCCTGCCAAGGCAGCTGCGAAGCCGGCCGCAAAGGCGGCCAAGCCCGCCGCGCGTCGGAAGACGACCAAGGCAAAGGCCGCCGCGGAGGCCAACTAGCCCGGGCCATGACCCTGAATCGAAACACACTTGCAGAAGACCAAACCCAGAAAGAAAAGTTCAGACAAGGCCGCACCGCGCGGTGACGGTCTGCCGGCGCGCGAGGACATCCTCGCCTTCATCGCCGACCATCCCGGCGAAGCCGGCAAGCGCGAAGTCGCACGAGCATTCGGCATAACCGGCAGCGGCAAGATCGCCCTGAAACGGATGCTGCGCGAACTTGCCGACGAAGGCCTCGTCACCACCGAGCGCAAGCGCCTGCGGTCGCCCGACGCCCTGCCGACAGTCAGCGTCCTTGCGGTGACCGCCCGCACTGCCGATGGCGATCTGGTCGCCGAACCGTCCGAATGGGACGAGGAAAATGGGCCGGCGCCGCGCATCCTGCTCCTTGCTCCGCGCAGCCGCAGCCGCGGCCCTGTCCGCGCTGCCCCGGCCGCCGGCGTGGGCGACCGCGTGCTCGCCCGGCTCACCGAAGCACCGCCAGGTGCCGGCGCCGGCTATACGGCGCGCATCATCAAGGTGCTGGAGCGCCGCCCGGCGACGGTCCTCGGCGTCGTCCGGCGCTTGCCGGAGGGCGCGCGCCTGGAGCCCGTCGAACGCAAGCAGCGCGAGATGTTCCTGGCACCGGGCGATATCGGCGACGCGCAGGATGGCGACCTCGTCACCGTCAGCGTCAGCGCTTCCGGCCGCGACGCGCCGCAGGCACGCGTCACCGGCATCATCGGCTCCATGAAGAGCGAGAAGGCGGTCAGCCAGATCGCCCTCCTCGCCCATGGCATTCCGCACGTATTTCCGGCGGCGGTGCTGGCCGAGGCGGACAAGGCCCGCCGGGCGCCGCTCGCCGGCCACGAAGACTGGCGCGAGCTGCCGCTTGTCACGATCGACCCGCCGGACGCCAAGGATCACGACGACGCCGTCCACGCCGCGCCCGACGACGACCCGGGCAATCCGGGCGGCTGGATCGTGACGGTCGCCATTGCCGATGTCGCCTGGTATGTCCGCCCCGCCTCGGCGCTGGATCGCGAGGCGCGGCTGCGCGGCAATTCGGTCTATTTCCCCGACCGGGTCGTGCCGATGCTGCCGGAGCGCATCTCCAACGACCTCTGCTCGCTGCGCGAAGGCGAGGACCGGCCGGCGATGGCCGTCCGCATGATCTTCTCGCCCGACGGGCGCAAGCTGTCGCACCGGTTCCACCGCATCATGATGCGGTCGGCGGCGAAGCTTTCCTATGCCGAAGCGCAGGACGGCTTCGACGGCCGCGGCAGCGACCGGGTGCGGGACCTCACGCCGGATATCCTGGCGCCGCTATGGCAGGCCTATCGGGCGATGAAGGTCGCCCGCGAGGCGCGCCACCCGCTCGACCTCGACATCCCCGAGCGCAAGGTGATCGTCGGCCCGGACGGCCATATCGACCGCATTCTCATTCCCGAACGCCTCGAGGCGCACCGCCTGATCGAGGAGTTCATGATCCAGGCCAATGTCGCGGCGGCGGAGACGCTGGAGAAACTGAAGTCGCCGCTCGTCTATCGCATTCACGACGCGCCCTCGCTCGCCAAGCTCGACGCGCTGCGGCAGTTCCTCGCCTCGATCGACGTCAACCTGCCGAAATCCGGCAATCTGCGTCCCAGCCATTTCAACCAGATCCTCGACCGGCTGAAGGAGACCGAACACGGCCAGATCATCCACGAGGTCGTGCTCCGGACGCAGAGCCAGGCGGAGTACAATCCCGCCAATATCGGGCATTTCGGGCTGAATCTGCGGCGCTACGCGCATTTCACGTCGCCGATCCGCCGCTATGCCGACCTCATCGTCCACCGGGCCCTGATCGCCGCGCTCGGGCTGGGCCAGGGCGGCCTTCCCGCCGACAGCGAGGCGGAGCTGGCGGTCATCTCGGCCGAGATTTCGGCGGCTGAGCGACGGGCGATGGCGGCCGAGCGCGAGACGATCGACCGCCTTGTGGCGCATTGGCTTGCCGACCGGATCGGCGCGACCTTCCGCGGCCGGATCGCCGGGGTCACCGGTGCGGGGCTCTTCGTGAAGCTGGATGAAACCGGCGCCGACGGGTTCGTGCCGATCTCGACGCTCGGCAACGACTATTTCGTCCATGACGAGATTCGCCACTCCCTGACCGGCCGGCAGACCGGCGAGACCTATCGTCTCGGCGACCCGGTCGAGGTGCGGCTGGTCGAGGTGGCACCGGTTGCCGGCGCTCTCCGTTTCGAGATGCTCACCCCCGGCAGCGGCGGGGAAAGCCGCCGCGGCAGGGCGCGGTCGCCGCGCGAGCGGGACCGCCGCGGCCCGCCCGGACGCGCCGACACGCAGCGCAAGGGCGCCGCCCACAAACCGGGCCGCAAACGGCGTAGCTGATTGGAAAATATCTGAAATCAGCGAGCGTCGCTCGGCCGCAGGCGATGCGCCTTGCGTCGCGGGGGGCGACGCGCCTAAGTCCGTTGCTGGGGAGATGGTGTGACCCTTGCGCTGGCAAGGGTGTTCGTAACGAGGGCCTATGGCTACGATCGAACCGACGAATGGCGGCCTGGCCGCCGTCGCATGCGATGAGACCGAACATCGCCGACCCCGGTGGCGCTCGCTGCGGCGCGGCTTTGCCTGCCGCTGCCCCAATTGCGGCCAGGGCCGCATGTTCACCCGCTACCTCAAGGTGGCGCCGGTGTGCAGCGTCTGCGGCGAGGATCTCAGCCATCATCGCGCCGACGATGCGCCGCCCTATTTCACGATCGTCGTCGTCGGTCACATCATCGTGCCGGCGGTGCTGTTCGTGGAGACGCGGTGGCACCTCTCCAACCTGCAGCACCTGCTGATCTGGCTGCCCTTGACGCTGGTGCTGACGCTGGCCTTACTGCAGCCGATCAAGGGCATGGTGGTTGGCCTGCAATGGGCGCTGCGCATGCACGGCTTCGACCGTTCGGGCGATATCGAGGACGTGGGCGAGTGGCCGATGCCGGCGCCGGCCGCTGCTCTCGAAGCGCCTGTCACCCGGCCGGTGCGATCGACGGGCTGACGCATCCGTCCAGCCCGAGCTTTTCTTGACTTTTGGCCGATGATCCGTAGGGTCCGGCGCAACGCTGTGGGCCGTCTCGGCACCACCCGACATGAGAAGGCACCCCGATGGCCAAAGCCGCCACCATCAAGATCAAGCTGCTGAGCTCGGCCGACACCGGCTTCTTCTACGTCACCAGCAAGAACTCCCGGACCAAGACGGAGAAGATGGTGCTGAAGAAGTACGACCCCGTGGCGCGCAAGCACGTCGAGTTCCGCGAGACCAAGATCAAGTAGCCGCCGGCCGCAAGGCCGGAGCTCGGAAAACAAAAAGGCGCCGCATCTGCGGCGCCTTTTTTGTTTCGGCCGGTCGGCCTGAAAGGAGGCCGGCCCAGAACGGGTTTATACGAGGAGGCCACTCAATCCGTTCTGGGCCAGCCGACCCCACGGACCCAGGAATGCGGCGGACCTGAGCACTCCGTAGGGTATCGGTCGGTGGGCGGCGGGACGGGCTTTTCGCCCTCAGCCGCCCGAAAAGATGTCTACGACTTTATCGTTCCACCCGCTGAAATCAACCCGAGGTGGAGCACAACGGTAAACATTAGTGAAGCATTAACGTTAAAGTCCGCGTGATCCGTCGCCGGACGCGACAGCAGGTCGCGGCCGGGCAGCGCGATCAGCGCCGCTACGCCAAACCGGCACTCCCCCTCCACGCCGCAGCCGGCTCAGCCGTCGCCGAGATAGGTCTTCACCGTCTCCACGAACTTCGCCACCGAAATGGGCTTGGACAGATAGGCCTCGCAGCCGCCCTGCCGGATACGCTCCTCGTCGCCTTTCATCGCGAAGGCCGTCACCGCAATGATCGGAATCACCCGCAGCTCATCGTCCTCCTTGATCCATTTGGTCACCTCCAAGCCGGACACTTCCGGCAGCTGGATGTCCATCAGGATCAGGTCCGGCCGATGAAGGCGCGCCAGGTCGATGGCCTCCAGACCATTGCGTGTTTGGATGGTGGCGTATCCGTTGGCCTCGAGGAGGTCGCGGAAGAGCTTCATGTTGAGCTCATTGTCTTCGACCACGAGGACCGTCTTGGGGACGACTGTCTTGGGCATGCGTGCCGCTTTTCCGCTGCTGACCGAGCCGGGAAGCGTCAGCCACCGGCAATTCCGACCGATGCGGCGAGCCGGTCGTTACCGATCCGGGCCGCGCCCTGCATCCCGCAGTTGCAGGCATGAGCACGCGGCGGAAACGGAAACGCCCGGCCGAAGCATCGGCCGGGCGCCACTATAGCGGATTAGCAACCCTGCGCAGGGGGTGCGTCAGAGGCGCGCAAGCGTGTTGCAGAGCGCCACGAGGCCATTCTCGAAAGCGCCGGGATTGGCAAGGATCTGCCGGCACTGACGCCGCATGGCGAGGCGCTCCTGCCGATCCATGCCGCTGATGGCCTCGGCCACGGCACTGGGCGTGACGACACCAGGACCGCCGGGGCCATTGGGACCATTGGGGCCGTTCGGTCCGTTAGGCCCATTGCCGGGGCCACCAGGGCCGCCTGGACCGCCAGGCCCGTTGGGGCCACCCGGCCCGTTCGGTCCGTTCGGATTGAGGGCGCCGATATTCACGTTTGCATTCAGGTCGACCAGGCCGTTCGGTCCTCCGACGGCAAGGTTGGCATTGGCGCCGACGCCGCCGAGAGCGGGCGTGCTGACATTGGCGCCGACATTGGCAAGGCCATCCGAGCCAAGGGCGTTGGCCGTGACGGTCGCCGTGGTGGTATCGCCCAGCGCCGGCGTGGAGACGGCGACATTGGCGCTGACGCCGTTACCGCCGGCATTGACGTTGGCGTTCACATCCGCCAGGCCGGGCGCGTTCACGTTGACATCCGCGACATTGCCGTTGGGGCCAAGCACGCTGATGTCAACCGGGCCAAGGTTGATATCGATCGCGTGGGCCATGGGCGCTGCCGACAGCGCCAGCCCGGCCGCCAGTGCCGTGCCGGACAGAAGACGGACAAGTTGCCTCTTCATCAGACTTACTCCCTCGTTCTGAACGCCGCCGGCCCCCTTTCGAACGAAGGCGTCCAGTCAGTCACCGCAATCACCATGATGCGGCCCCGACTACATCTTATAGTGGAATTGAGTGTACGCAAGGATACATAGTTGTGCAGACGCACATCGATGTGATGCAAAAGAATATACTTATGAATTAAAATACAAATGGCATCTGGCGAGACTGTCATCTCGCCCGCCCTGTCCGGCATAGGCGGCGGCCGAAGCCTCCGCATCGCCCGCTTGGCCGGATTGGGCGATTGTATGATGGCTAACATACAATTTAAGATTGCACAACCGCCCACGGTTTCGCGCCGCCGGGCTGGCCCAAGGCAGCAACAGCTCGCAGGGATCGGTCAGGGTGCGGCTATGCGCAGACGTCGCGGCGGCGAGACCGATCCCGCCTCGCCGCAACTTCCGAGAGACTGAATCCGGAGAGGCGCTATCCAGCCAGCGCGGTCGGGCCGCGCCGGCGGCCCCCAAGCGTCAGGTCGTCTTCTTCCTCGGCGGCGCGATCCCGCTCCGCCATCAGCTCGACCTTGGTGAGATCTTCTTCCGCCGCCTCCAGCTCCTGCCGGGCACTGTCGAGCTGGGCCTTGAGCTCGTCCGCGGAGGCCAGAAGGTTGTCCCTGCGCTGCATCGCGGCGCGGGCGAAGGTCGGATACGCGAAATGCCCGACGTCATGAATGCCGGTCCGATCCTGCTCGACCGCGATCTGGTCGTCGAGATCGCCCGCCATGCGGACAAACTCCGCAATCATCTTTTCGATCTGGGAGACCTGACGCCGCTTTTCCTCTACCTGAAAGCGCCTCAAACGAATGACGCTGTCCCGAGTTTTCATTTTATTTGCCGCTCCTCAACGCCGCCCCTGCAGGTGCAGGGCCTGGCATCGCATGCGCGATGTTGTCGCTTCCCTGAGTACGGCCTCGCGGCCGCTTGTTCTTCACGCGTTCCGCTGCGTCCGAGGCGCCGCGAAACCGTCGCCGACCCTCCGCCCGCGACCGGGCAGGCAGCCTCTGCGGCCACCTGGCGGTAACGGATCGTTTACGTCTCGCGTTAATCATGACGACGAGGGTTTAAGGCGGGGTAAACCGGACTTAAGACTCGCGCACCAAAGGGGCGAGTCATCTGAATCATTTGTCAATGAATCCTAACGTGCCACGTTAAGGGTCACGGCAGCTGATTTCGACGGTTTTTCAAGCGCATGGCCCAACTCGCGGAGAGAGCGCATTAAAAGTGTTTCCCTCGCGAATCAGAATTTGTTAACCAGCGGTCGGTAGCGTATCGAATCGAGGTTAACCGTTTACTCCCGCGCCGCGTCGAACGAGGGCGCCACGGCCCGGACCGAGGGATTGGGTATGCGAGTTCTGCTGATTGAAGACGACAGCGCCACGGCACAGAGCATCGAGCTGATGCTCAAGTCCGAGAATTTCAACGTCTATACGACGGATCTCGGAGAGGAAGGCGTCGACCTCGGCAAGCTCTACGACTACGACATCATCATGCTGGACCTCAATCTGCCGGACATGTCCGGCCATGACGTCCTGCGGGCGCTGCGCGTTTCCAAGGTCAAGACGCCGATCCTGATCCTGTCCGGGCTGGCCAGCATCGAGGACAAGGTCCGCGGCCTCGGCTTCGGCGCCGACGATTACATGACCAAGCCCTTCCACAAGGACGAGCTGATCGCCCGCATCCACGCCATCGTGCGGCGGTCGAAGGGCCATGCCCAGTCGGTGATCAATACCGGCGACCTGACCGTCAACCTCGATACCAAGACCGTCGAGGTGAACAAGCAGCGCGTGCACCTGACCGGCAAGGAGTACCAGATGCTGGAGCTCCTCTCGCTGCGCAAGGGCACCACCCTCACCAAGGAGATGTTCCTCAACCATCTCTATGGCGGCATGGACGAGCCGGAGCTGAAGATCATCGACGTCTTCATCTGCAAGCTGCGCAAGAAGCTTGCAGCGGCGACCGGCGGCACCAATTACATCGAGACGGTCTGGGGCCGCGGCTATGTGCTGCGCGAGCCGGACGATACCGAGCTGCGCGCCACCGCCTGAGCGATACCTTCGCTGAATAGAAAAACGCCCGGTCAGTGCCGGGCGTTTTCATTTTGGGGCAATAGCTACCGAATGCGGTCGTCAGTGCAGCCGCGCCGGGCGGGCTTCCGCCGCGGTGATCGCCACGACCTCGGGTATCGGGCCGCCGGCCCCTGCGCCGCGGCCGCGCGCCCGGATCGCCGCGATGACCTGGCGATGGTAGGCGGGCGACGCCGGCGCGCCGCTGGGAGCTGACGCCCCGGTTACGAGAAGGGCCGGCGCATGCCCGCCCGGCAGAAGGGCCGAGCACAGCGCTTCGGCGCGTGGATCGTCGGGATTGAGCGCCAGCACGACGACGTCGATCGCGCAGCGGGCGATATCGGCGGCGGCATGGCGCGGATCGCCGGCCGCGCACAGGACCGCAAGGTCGGTCTCCATGTCGATGGCCCGGCAGAGCGCGACGCGCGCCGCCGTCGCCGGGTCGATCACCATGACCCGCAACGGATCGGTGACCGGGCGCGAGCGGGCCTTGCCGCCGAGTTCGGCAGCCGGGTTCCTGTCGGGACGCGTCATGCCACGGCGGCCAGGCGGGACGGTGCCGGCGCCGCCCTGGCAGGCAGCGGCACGGTGAGCCGGACCGTCGTCCCCCTGCCCGGCTCGGCATTGATGGCCAGCTGGCCGCCGACTGTCGCAAGGCGCGCCTGGATGATGCTGAGGCCGCGCAGTTCGGCAAGATCGGGCAGGTCGGCCATGGCGGCGCCGGCGCCGTCATCATGGACTTCGACGACCAGGGCCCCAGCCTCTTCGGCGGCGACCAGCCTGATGGCGCCTTCTTCCGGCTTTCCCGCTGCGGCGCGGAGGGCCGGCGATTCGATGCCGTGCGTCACGGCATTGCGCAGCGCCTGAACGACGGCCGGCAGCGTCGCCGAGATGATCGGATCGGAAACGGCGACCGGTGCCGCGGCAATCGTCAGCTGCGCAGCCTTGCCGGCCCGGACAGCGAAGTCGCCGACGAGATGCGGCAGATGCTCGAAGGCGGCGGAGATGGGCCAGCCTTCCGCCGGCAGGACAGGGTGCATGTTCACGTGTGTTCCGCGCAGCCTCAGCCGCCGGCGCGAGACGCCGTTGGCAGGTGATCGTTACGGTTTGATGACCGCGATGATCGCGTCGGAACGGTTAAAATTTGAATAAAGATGTCAGCTGAGGTCGAGCCGCATGAGGGTGCGGATCGTCCCCGCCGGGCCTATCGGCCGGAAGCCGGCTTTCTCGAAAGCCGGAACGAAGCCCATGAAGCGGTAGCTCGACGCGTCGGCCGCGACGGGATAGGCCTCGACGGCGGCGGCGCCGCGGCGGCGCGCATGCTCGACCGCCGCCTCCAGAAGCCGGTACAGGATGCCCTGCCCGCGCAGCCGCCGCTGCAGGAAGAAGCAGACGATCGACCAGATGCGGCCGGGGTCATCGTCCGGCACGGCTGGGCCGCCCATCGGCCGATACGTCCGGCGCGGCGCCACCGAGACCCAACCCACCGGCTCGCCACTGTCATTATAGGCAAGGAGGCCGATCGGGACTCCGGCGTCGACCCGCCGCTTCAGCGCCGCCTTGCGCAGAAGTCCGGACGGCGCCGGCTTGCCGCGCACCGCCTTGCCCTGTGCGGCCGTGGCGGCGCGGCGCTCCTCCGGCGTGGCACGCCAGACCATGCACCAGCAATTGCGCGGACCACCCCTCCCCTCGAAGAGACGCTCCAGATCGGGCCAAAGCGACGCATCGACAGCCTTGAAGGTCAGGCCAGCGGATGGGTCGGGATTCGTCATCGGGGCATTCTGCTTCAATGCAGACGGCCCGCACCACCCGAAACCGGCGCATGAAAAAGGGGCCGGTCCCAGTGGAACCGGCCCCCCCGATTTTTTCAAAGCGCCCGATGTTTAATAGGCGGGAAGCCTAGTAGGCGGGAAGCGCCTGCTTCGGGCCGCTTGCCAGGTTCTCCAGCTCGCGGGCGCCCTTGCGGACGGCCTTCTGCACCTTCTCGAAAGCGCGCACCTCGATCTGGCGGACACGCTCGCGGCTGACGCCGAATTCGCCCGACAGCTCCTCCAGCGTGATCGGCTCCTCGGCCAGCCGGCGCGCCTCGAAAATGCGGCGCTCGCGGTCGGTCAGGACACCCATGGCGTCGCGCAGCAGCTGGCGCCGATTGTCGGTTTCTTCCTGCTCGGCCAGGATCTCCTCCTGGCCGGGTGCGTCGTCGACAAGCCAGTCCTGCCACTCGCCGGATTCGGAGTCGGCCCGGATCGGCGCGTTGAGCGACGTGTCGCCGCCGAGACGGCGGTTCATCGACACGACATCCTCCTCCGGCACGCCGAGGCGAGTAGCGATCGCCGACACCTGATCCGGCCGCAGATCGCCCTCATCGAGGGCCTGCAGCTGCCCCTTCACCTTGCGAAGGTTGAAGAACAGCCGCTTCTGGCTGGCCGTGGTGCCCATCTTCACCAGGCTCCACGAGCGCAGGATGTATTCCTGGATCGCCGCCTTGATCCACCACATGGCATAGGTCGCAAGGCGGAAGCCGCGCTCCGGCTCGAAGCGCTTCACCGCCTGCATCAGGCCGACATTGCCTTCGGAAATCACCTCGCCGATCGGCAGGCCATAGCCCCGGTAGCCCATGGCGATCTTCGCCACCAGCCGAAGATGGCTCGTCACGAGCTTATGCGCCGCCTCGCGGTCGCCGTGCTCGTGATAGGCCTTGGCAAGCATATATTCTTCCTGCGGCTGCAGCATCGGGAACCGCCGAATCTCCTCGAGATATCGGGTAAGGCCCGTTTCACCGGCAGCAATCGCGGGCAAACTGACGGAAGCCATAGATATTCCTCCTCCACACCAACGCCGGGTCAAGGCCGGCGGTTGCGGGACTCCAAGCCTTCTTACTAGCGCAGCATTCAGGCTGAATCGCGTCGCCAGTTAAGGGCGCGGTTCGCGGACGGTTCACGTTTTGCGGAAAACTGCCACCAACCCCGATATGTCAGATGGGAGCTCGCGCGCAAATCGCAAGACCTTACCCGTCACCGGATGCTCGAAGCCGAGCAGCCATGCATCCAGGGCCTGCCTGCCGAACCGGCGGACGGCCTCACGCGCCGGTTCCGGCAGCGTCGCGACCTTGGTGGCAAAGCCGCTGCCATAGTCCGGATCGCCGACAAGCGGGTGTCCGATCGACGCCAGATGGACGCGGATCTGATGCGTTCTGCCGGTTTCCAGCTGAAGTGACAGAAGCGACGCGACAGGCCTCGCGGCCGGCCCGAACACTTCCTCCACCTCGTAATGGGTGATGGCCTCGCGGCCACCGCTCGCAACGATCGCCATGCGCTGCCGGTTCCGCGTCGATCGCCCGATGGCGCCTTCGATGGTGCCGCTGCGACGATCCGGCACGCCCCAGACGAGCGCCTTGTAGCCGCGCTCCAGCGCGCCGCTGCGGCCGTGATCAGCGAATTGCGCCGCCAGGCGCACATGCGCCCGGTCGGTCTTGGCGACCACCATCAGGCCGGTCGTATCCTTGTCGAGGCGGTGGACGATGCCGGGCCGGCGCACGCCGCCGATCCCGGAAAGGCTGGCGCCGCAATGGGCAATGAGCGCATTGACAAGCGTCCCGCTGGCATGGCCGGCGGCGGGATGAACGACCAGGCCGGCCGGCTTGTCGATGACGATCACCGCGTCGTCCTCATAGACGACATCGAGCGGGATCGCCTCACCGCGCGGCACCGCATCCTCGGGCGGCGGCAGGACGAGCGCGACCGTCTCCCCCGATTTGACCGCCCGTTTCGGCTCCACTACGGTCGCGCCGCCGACCGTGACCCGTCCCTCGAGAATGAGCGACTTGGCGCGATTGCGGCCGAGATGCTCCACCGCGCCGGCGAGAAAGGCGTCCAGGCGCTGGCCGGACGCGGCATCGCCAACGGCAATGAGGCGCAGTTCGTCCTCCAGTCCTTCGGCTTCCAACTCTTCCGGCAGATCGGTGTCCGACAAAACTACCTCCGGCAGCGCTCCCGTCTCCAGCGCCTATGACGACGACGGGCCAATCGATCCGGTCATGCTGCGTGTGCAGGCGCGGCTGAGGCGGCTGATGCTGATCGGCGGCCTGACGCTGGGCCTCGGGCTCCTCGCCGTCCTGGGGGCGATCATCTACAGGATCAGCCAGACCGATTCCACGGGCGGCGCACCGCCGGCGACGCTCTCCCTGGCCGCCCTCGGCCTCTCCGCCGACGCCCGGCTCGCCGGCAGCACCGTCGAAGGCGATCGCGTCACGCTCACCTATACCGACGGCAACGCGACGGTCGTGCTGGCCATCGACCTGCGCACCGGCGCCATCATCCGGCGCCTCACCATCGGCGGCGGCGAAGTTCCGCGCGAACCTTAGCGACGAGCGCTGCCCGCGCGGTTGCAAGCAGGCGTGCTCCGTTCAGCCGCGCTGGACACGCCGCGCTGACAACGATACCCCCCCGGGGCAGCACAAACCGAGGAGCGTCTGAATGCGACTGATCACCTTCCTGCTCGCCGTAGCGGCATCGTCTGCGGCGCTGGCGATCTCCGATCCGGGCGGCCTCGACGCCGCCCTGCGCAGGGCGCTGGCCGACTTCGTCGCTGAGGAAGTCGAGGATGCCGATACTCCCGAGCTGCAGCAGGCGATGGTCGAATGCATCTATCCGGTGTTCGAGGGCATTGCAGAGGAGATGATCGCCCAGGTTCTGGCGGAAGACGACTTCGAGCGCGGGCTCGGCATCGTTCTCACCGCATACCCTGAACGGGAGGAGATCATCGAGACCTGCGAGGACCGGCTCGGCTAAGCAGCCAGAATGAAAGAATGGCAATGAGCAGACTCGGAGCTGAACTTCTCCAGAGCGCGCGAGAAGCTCGGGCGATTGCTCGGGGCGACCTGTTACCAGGCCGTGCGGTCGATCGTCCCTATGTCGACGCGCCCGTGCCGCAAGGCTCGGAGACCGCCGCGGGCGCCCCGCTTGCTTAGAACGCGCGTTTTTCCATAGCGAGAATCGCGTTAGGTTTGACCGATATTCGATCAAACGGCCCAACCAACATCTAATTTGTTTGTTTTATTGGCGCTCCCTAGGGGACTCGAACCCCTGTTTTCGCCGTGAGAGGGCGACGTCCTGGACCGCTAGACGAAGGGAGCTGCGGTCGCGCCGTTGGGCGGACGCGCGGATATAGACATTCGCCCTTCCTCTTGGCAAGCACTGGTCTTGGCAAGCACCCGCGCCGGCCCAAACGAAACGGCTCCGCGGCATCGATGCCGCGGAGCCTCTGTTCCGGTCTCCGGCGCGCGTCAGGCCGTGCGGCGGAAGAACAGCGCCATGGTCATGCCGAGCGCCGCGGCACCGACAAGGGTGGCGATCGGCCTCTGGCTCACGACGCCGCCGATATTGTTGCGGAGGCTGCCGAGCTGCCGGCCTGCCGAAAGGGCGACGGCGCGGCCGCCGGCGGCAGCGCTGTTCATCGCCTCCCGCCCGCGCTCGACAATCGTGTCGGCGATTTCCGATGAACGGGCCGCCAGCGTGTCTTCGGCACGCTTGGACATGATGCGGCTGCGGCGCGCCGGAGCCGTTCGGCTCGATCCGCCCTTGCCGGCGGTGGCGTGTGACGATGTGGCGCGAGACGATCTGGCGCCGGCGGCGCGCGTAGAATTCTTCGGCTGGGGCATGGATTCCCTCCTTCAGCACAGGTGATGGAGAAACGCCGTGCTGCCGGTCGCGGTTCCAGGCCGGTCAGCGATCGTCCTGCGCCGTCCAGCGGAAGGTCAGGATGCACAGCACCAGTCCGGCCACGACCCAGCCGGCGAGGACCAGCGCGACAAGGCCCAGTTGGCAGCTGCCGCTTGGCTCATAAGCAGCCGCGGCTTCGGGAAGGAAGACCGCCCGCATCCCCTGCGTCATCCATTTCAGCGGGAACAGCGACGCGATGGCCTGCATCCATCCCGGCAGCAGCGTGAAGACGAAGAAGACGCCGGAAATGAACTGCAGGATGAGGGCGACAGGCGTCACCATCGACGGCGCCCGCTTGCCGTCCCGCGCCAGCGACGAGAAGGCAATGCCGCACAGCGTGCAGGCGGCGATGCCGAGGAGCCCGACCCAGGCGAGGGTCAGCCATTTCAGCGGCGAGTCGGGCAGCGGGACGCCATAGACGAGCGCCGCCACGGCAAGAAGGATGGCGGTCTCGAGGATGCCGACCACCAGCACCATGATCACCTTGCCGATGAAATAGGCCGCCTTGGGCATCGGCGTGCCGGCGAGGCGCTTCAGGACGCCGCGGTCACGCTCGATGGGGATCTGGATGGCCAGCGTCTGGAAGCCCACCGACAGGAGGCCCGCCGCGATGATGCCGGTGACGAAATACTGCGTGTAGCTGATGCCGGGCGCCACCTCCTGCCGGAAGATCGCCCCGAACAGCACCAGCAGCATCACCGGGAAGGCGAAGGAGAAGATCATCGTCGCGCGCGAGCGGAAGAACTGCAGCACTTCCAGCCGCCCGCGCTCCAGCCCGAGGGCGAGGACGCCCGGCTGACGCCGCGCCGCCGTGGCTTCCGGCACCGTCGTCATGTCCCGGCTCCGATCATCTCCAGATAGATGTCTTCCAGCGACGGCCGGGTGACGGAGAGGCCCGGCACCTCGCCACCGAACTCCCCGGCGAGGTCCTGGACCATCCGCGTCGGGGTCTCGGTGCGCGCCTCCTGCCAGCCGTCCGCGCCCTGCCAGCGCACCCGCGCCGGCTGCCGGTCGCGCCCCCCGAGCCTTGCCGGCGGGGCGACGTCGACAAGGCGGCCGCGCACCATGACGCCGACGCGGTCGGCAAGAGCCTCCGCCTCGTCGAGATAATGGGTCGTTAGGAGAATTGTCGTGCCCTGCGCCGCAAGGCCGCGCACCAGGTCCCAGAAGCTGCGCCGTGCCTCCGGGTCGAAGCCGGTGGTAGGTTCGTCGAGAAACAGCAACTCGGGCCGGCCGATGATGCCGAGGGCGACGTCGAGCCGCCGGCGCTGGCCGCCCGACAGCGAGCCCGCCCGCGCCCGCCGCTTCTCCGCGAGACCGACGCGGGCGATGACCGAGTCCGGATCGTCGGCCCTGGCGTAGTAGCGCGCGAAATGCGTCACCACCTCGTCGACGGTGAGTTCCTCGAACTCGCCGGTCGACTGCAGCACGATGCCGATCCGTGCCCGCCAGGCGGCGTCGCCCTGCCGCGGGTCGACGCCGAGGACGGCGATCTCGCCGCCATCGGCGCGGCGATAGCCTTCCAGGATCTCCACCGTCGTCGTCTTGCCGGCGCCGTTCGGCCCCAGCAGCGCAAACACCTCGCCGCGCTGCACGTCGAGATCGACGCCGTCGACGGCGCGCTGCGGGCCGTAGCTCTTGTGGAGGCCGCGAATGCGGATGACGGAGGGTTCGGTCATGGGAACGCGCCGGACTATCGCCGCTGCCGGCCGCAGGCAAGCGGATCACGACATCGTTCTTTGTTCATCTCGGTCCCGGAGCTAGCATCGTCAGGCTGGGTGAGCGGCATTGCCGTGGGAGCCATATCAGGGAGCGACCCATGCAGCGCGTCGGATCGGGTGCCAGACGATACCTTTCCACTCTTGCCTTCTTAGCCGGTCTCGCCTGGCCGGTGGCGGGGAACGCACAGGACGGCAGCAACGAGGTCGACCTCGAACTGGTGCTCGCCGTCGATATTTCACGGTCGATGGACTACGACGAGCAGATCATCCAGCGCCAGGGCTATGCCGACGCCTTCCGTCATCCGGAAGTCCTCAATGCCATTGCCGGCGGCGTGCTCGGCCGCATTGCGGTAACCTATGTCGAATGGTCGAGCCCGATGCTGCAGCGGGTGGTGGTGCCCTGGATGATAGTCGACGGCCCCGACTCAGCCGAGACATTCGCGGCGGCCATCGCCGCAACGCCGCTGATCCGCTGGCAGGGCACCTCCATCTCCGGCAGCCTCTCCTTCTCCGCCGGCCTGCTGCAGAACAGCGGCTTCAGCAGCCCGCGCCAGGTCATCGATGTCTCCGGCGACGGTCCCAACAATATGGGCATGGCGGTCGATGCCGCCCGCGATGCCGTGCTGGCCATGGGCATCACGATCAACGGCCTGCCGATCATGCTGAAGACGGGCGGGCCGTTCGCCGGCTTCGGCATCGACGACCTCGACCGCTACTACAAGGGCTGCGTCATCGGCGGCAGCGGCGCCTTTCTCGTGACGGTGCGGGACAAATCCGAGCTGGCCGAAGCGATCCGGCGCAAGATGGTCCTGGAAATCGCCGCGGCGCCGCCACCGCCATCTCCGCGTTCGAAGGATTTCGGGCTTGCCGTCATTCCGGCGACGGAAGAGGCGCCGCCGGTCGACTGCCTGATCGGTGAGAAGCTGCGGCGCAATTTCGGCCGCTGACAGCACGATCAGCGGTGATCAGCCCTGGGCCGAGCGCTGCAGGGCGCGGATCCGGTCCGCCAGCGACTTGGCGGCTGTCGGCATGGCCGGCGCCGCCGGGCTCGGCAGGCCCGGACGTCCGGCGAGCGTGCCGATCTCGGTCGACGACAGGGGCGCCGCCGGGATGCCCTGCGTCAGGCGCGCAATATCGGTGGCGATGTCGTTGAGGCGCTCGCGGAGCATGGCATTCTCCATCCGCTCCTCTTCCCAGTTCGCCCCGGCCAGCCGCCGCAGTTCCGCATTTTCGGTGACAATGCGGTCGCGCTCCTCGCGCAGCGCCGCAAGCTCGGCTTCGAGCGTCGATTTCTGTCCTTCCGCCGCCGTCAGGGCCTTGAACTCCTCGTCGCTGCGGTCGCGCCGGCTCTCATTCTCGAGGCGCAGCATGAGCTGCGAGATCTGGGTCTGCGCCGCGACCTCGGCCGCCTCGGCGCCGGCCAGCCGGCGCTCCGCCGTTTCCAGGCTGGCGCTCTTGGCGGCGATCTCGTTGCGCAGCGTCTCGAGCTCATGATCGCGCCGCTCGATCTCGGCGGCGCGTGAGGCCCGCTCCGCCTCCAGGCGCGTGATGTTGGCCTGCATGGCCTCGGTATTGTGCCGCTCGACGGCGATCGCGGCGCGCGCCTCCGACAGATCCGCCTCCAGCTTGGAGCGCTCCACTGCCGCCGCCGTCAGCCGGGTGCGGGCCGCCGTCACTTCGTCACGGAGATTCTCGAGCTCGGTGCCGCGCGCCACAAGCTCGACCGTCTTCTCCTCGCTCACCGAACGAGCGCTGGCGAGGGTCTGCTCCATCTGCTCCAGAGCCCGCGCCCGCTCGGCGAGATTGTTCTGCAGCAGCGCCATGTCGGCCTGAGCCTGGACCAGCCGCGCCTCGCGCTCCTCCAGGAGGCGGCGCTGCTCGGCTTCGCGCTCTTCCATGTGGCGCAGAGCGTCCAGCTTGCCGGCCTGCTCGCCGGCAAGGCGGCGGATCATCTCGCGGTTGCGGTCGATCTCGATCAGCTGCTCAGCCGCCCGCTGCTTGAGCCGCTCGACGCTCATTTCCAGCCGGCGCGTCGACATGGCGAATTCGGCGCGCAGCTGGTCCTTGTCGGCCTGGATCTCCGACAGCGTCATCGGCACGGAGTGCTCGATGCGCGAGCGCGTCAGCCGGACGGCCCGCCGCCAGAAGGCGGGCGCGATCATCAGCGCCAGCAGCCCGGCCGTCACCAGCCCGAGCGCAAAATACATCGCCGCTTCGATCACCGCCTTGTCTCCGTCAGGCGCGACAGGCCGTTGCGCAGGATACCCTTATGCACAGCCGCCAGGCGAAGCTATGAACCGGAACCGTCCGACAAGTCAAAGACGTGGCTGCTCAAAGACGTGGCTGCCGGACCCGGCCGCTAGAACGGATTCCAGGTCGGCCGGTCGGTAAACTTGAGATAGCCGATCGAAACGCCGATGCGGGCGCCGACGCCGGAGACGATCGGCACCAGCACGACATTGCCCCGGGCCAGGACCGTCATGCCGACGCCGCCGACCAGATAGGCGCTGCCGTTGACGCCGAAAAAGCGCGTATACATCGCGTCGACCGACGGCAAATTGTAGACGAGGATCATCGTCTTCGATCCGTCGCCGCCGATATCCCAGCCCAGGGACGGGCCCTGCCAGTAGACGCGGTGCTGTCCGGCATTCTTCGTATAGAGGACGCCTTCGCCGTAGCGCAGCCCGCCGATCAGGGCGCCGCCGACCGCCTCGCCGAGGATGTAGCCGTTCGGCAGGCCGTACTGGCTCACGGCGCGTTCGACGACGCTGGCCAGCCCACCGGACACCTGGCCGAAAAAGGCGTTCCCCGATCTGACGATCTCCTCGGCCTGATATTGCAGCGTTGCCTGGGCCCTGGCCGGGGCGGAGGACGCCGATACGAAGCCGACAAAAGCCAGGAGTGTCGCGACGAGCGCCGCGGGCAGGCGGGCAATCATGGATTACGGTCCTCCATCTGCGCGGAAAATGGCATTGCGGCCGTGAGCGCCTGGCATGGACAACGCGCCATCGGGCCCATGGCCGCTGCCATGAGGGCTCCGCATTATGGCCGAATCCGGCCGGTGATCCGTTGTCCTTGATACACGAAGCGTTGCTGCGAGGCACGCCGGCATCGTTGGCGCGCCGGAAGCCCCAGTGTATGGGGGACGAAACGCTGGCCGGCCGATTCGCGGCCGGCCCCGGCCCAGCGCGGAGACAGGCGATGGCAACGGTGGACGAGCTCGAGGCCCTCGATCTGGCGGCCCTTCTGTGCAGCCGCATCTGCCATGACATCATCTCTCCCGTCGGCGCCATCACCAACGGGCTGGAAGTCCTCGACGAGGAAGACAACGAGGAGATGAAGGCGTTCGCCTTCGATCTCATCCGCAAGAGCGCCCGGCAGGCCTCCGCCAAGCTGCAGTTCGCCCGCCTCGCCTTCGGAGCGGCCGGTTCGGCCGGCGCCGAGATCGATCTCGGCGATGCCGAGAAGGTGGCGCGCGGCCTCATGGAGAACGAGAAGCCCGACCTGTTCTGGGAAGCGCCGCCGGCGCTGATGCCGAAGAACAGGGTCAAGCTGCTTCTCAATCTGCTGCTTCTGGCCGGCAATGCCGTGCCGCGCGGCGGCAGCATCAGGGTCACGGTCAGCGGACCTCCGGAAGGACCGGAGTTCCGCCTCCTGTGCAGCGGACCCGCGGCGCGCATTCCGCCGGCTTTCGAGAAGCTCGTGCCCGGCGACATCGCCGGCGAGCGCATCGACGCCCATGCGGTGCAGCCCTATTACACCGGGCTGCTGGCCCGCTCCGCGGCGATGCAGATCTCGGCGGTCATGCAGGATGCCGACGTGGTGATCGCCGCGAAGCCGGTTTTCCAGCCTGCTGGACTTTCCTGACTACTGGACTTTCCCAGCCTATTGGACCTGGCTGAAGAAGGCCGCCTCCAACCGGCAGCATTCGGCGAAATGCCGCGCCAGCACCTCCTGGTGCTCGGGCGGCAGGTCGGCCCCTGCCTTGTCCATCTCGCCGCGCAGCCAGGTCACGAATTCCTCGAAGGCCGGCACGGCGTGCAGGTCGATCCATTCTGCCAGATAGGCCCGCGTCGGCCGCGGCTTCTGCGCTTCGCGCAGGCCCCAGGTGAGATACACCCATTCCGCCGCGAGGATGGAGGCGAGCCCGTCGGCATAGCCACCGTCGCGCGCCGCCCGCAGCATCGTCTCGGAAATCTCCTTCGTCGCGGGTAGCGGCTCGGATGCCAGCGCTGCCTGCGGATCGATGCCGAGGGCCGGGAAAGACCGGTCGAAATAATCGAAGTCCTCGTTGATCTCGCCGGCGATGAAGCGGGCGAGGCGGCGCTGCGTCTTCAGCTCCGGCGCCTTGGCCAGCGTGTAGCCGATCACCGAGGTGAAGGCGCCGACGAAGTGCCGGTCCTCGGTGACATAGCGGCCATAGGCATCGAAGTCCGAGTTGTTGTCGCCAATGGCGACCGTGAAGGGATGCGTCGTCGCCGCCGTCCAGTGCGGCTCGGCGCGAAGGCGCAGCCAGTCGCTGAAGCGGCCATCGGGATTGATGCTGCGATAGGTGGCAAAATCCTGGGTCATGCGTCGTTCTCTCCGGGCGGCGGGACCGGCAATGGCCGGCCCACCGCTGTGGCAATCCGTGTCAGTGAATGGCGACGGCGTAGCTGTCGATCGGCGGCACGGCATCGAGCAGCCCCTCGGCCCGCATGAAATCGGCGAAGCGCTCGTAGCGCCCGACATCGAGGGCGGCCGGCCGCTTGGCGAAGCGCGGCAGCGTGTCGACGAAGGCGCGGCGGTTCAGCTCGTCGTCGAGGTCCGGATAGGCCTTGATGAACTCGGCCAGAGCCTCGTCGGGATGATTGGTCAGCCAGATCGTCGCTTCCTCGACGGCACCGAGAAAGGCCTTAAGCCGCGGATCGTCCTTGAGCTCCGGACGGGTGACGTAGATGAGCTCGTCGAAGAGCGGCACGCCATGCTCCTCGAGGTAGAAGGCCTTGCCCGGATGTCCCTCGATATCGAGCTGGGTGAGCTCGAAATTTCGATAGCCGCCGACGATGGCATCGACCGTGCCGGCCATCAGCGCCGGCGACAGGCTGAAATTGACGTTGACCATCGTCACGTCGTCCGCCGACAGCTCGACCGAATTGAGCAGCGTCTTGACATAGACCTCCTCAAACCCGGCGACCGAGTAGCCGACCTTCTTGCCCTTGAGGTCGGCCAGCGACTTGATCGGCCCGTCGCGGAGAACGATCAGCGTGTTCAGCGGCGTCTCGACCAGCGTGCCGAAGCGCAGCAGCGGCAGGCCTTCCTTCACCTGCAGCATCAGGTCGGGCTGGTAGGTGACGGCGACATCGGCCTGGCCGGCGGCGACGAGCTTCGGCGGCGCGCTCGGATCGGCGGGCGCGATCAGTTCGACGTCGAGCCCGGCGCGCTCGAAGAAGCCGCCGGCCTTGGCGATGACCAGCGGCGCGTGATCGGGGTTCACGAACCAGTCGAGCAGCACGGTCAGCTTTTCCGCCGCCTGGGCGGAGGCGCCGGAGACGGCGAGCGCCACGGCTGCGGCCAGCGCGATGAATCTGCGTTTCATGGAATCCTCCCTTGGATCTTGCAGTTCTGGATCAGGTGGCAGTTTCCGGCGCCCAGGGCGCCAGCCGCCGCGTCAGGACGTCGATGATGCCGCGCAGCAGCACCGACATGGCGGCGAGGATGATCAGCGTCGCGAAGACGACATCGGTCTGCGACCGGCCATTGGCATGCAGCATCGCGTAGCCGAGGCCGGATGAAGCGCCGACCCATTCGCCGAACAGGGCTCCGATCGGCGCATAGACCGCCGCCAGGCGCAGCCCGGTGATGAGGTTCGGCAGCGCCGCGGGAATGCGCAGCAGCACGACCTCGCGCCACCGCGACGCTCCGTAAAGCCGCGCCAGCTCGATGAGTTGGGCGTCGGTGCGCGCCAGTCCGTCGTAGAAGGCCGACACGACGGGGAAGAAGATGGCGATGGTCGCCATGATGATCTTGGAGCCGAGGCCGAAGCCGAACCACAGCACCAGCAGCGGCGCGATGGCGAAGACCGGGATGGCCTGGCTGACGACCATGACCGGCAGCAGCAGCGGCCGCGTGCGCGGCAGGAAGCTCATGGCCAGCGCCAGGAGGACGCCAGCCGCCACCCCGGCCACCAGGCCGATGACCGTCTCGACGGCCGTCGTCACGGCATGGACCTGCCACAGCTCGGGACGGCTCACGAGCGCCCTGACGACGCGATCGACGCCCGGCAGCATGAAAGCCGGCGGCTGGAAGATCCAGACGATCGTCTGCCAGATCGCCACCAGGCCGGCGGCGACGAAAAAGGGACGGAAGCCGAGCCTCACGCTCGGTTCCGTCCCAGGCAAGCGAAGGTCGCTCGAGATCGCAATCCGGTCACTCCCGGCTGGTGGCTCCAGCGGACCGGATCATTCTGGCTTGGTGCGGAAGAAAAGGTTCCCGTCCCTTCGCCGGCATGACCCGGATCAGGTTCGAAGGGTTCGACCGTCGGACGGCCATCTCAGTTCGCTGACGCGAACACCCCTCGGAACGGGACGGAGCATGCCGCCAGTCGGCGGAAAGTGCAAGCGGGATTGTTGGCGCCCGGGATCGGGCGCCGCGTCAGTTGTTCCAGGCCGCCAGTGCCTGGTCGACCGCGGCCTCGCCGGCCGTGCCCTTCTCGAAGGTCAGGATGGCGCGCTGGCCGTTGGCATAGAGCAGCGGCAGGTCGATCCAGCCGCGCTCCCGGATCAGGGCGAGATTGGAATTCTCGGCACCGCCATCCTTGGACAGGGCGATCCAGAAGAAGCCGTCGGTGACCGGAACCGCTTCACCGACCAGTGGCTGGCCCCGCGCCTCCTCCGTCGGCTTCAGCACAAGCCGCGGGATCTGCTTGACGCCGCCGCCGCCAAAGCCGGCGGGCGCATTGACGACGATCTCGATCATGTGGCTGGCCGGCAGCGCGGCATCCGTGTTCCGCCGCATCTTCAGGCTGATCTTGAGGCTCTTCTCCGGCACCTCGATCGTCGCCTCGATGACCGGCCCGTCCGAGCCGCCGGGAAGATACGACCAAGTGACGCTGCCTTCGGTCTTCTGCACCGACGCTCCGGCGTCGGCGCCCATCGGCTCCTCGTAGAGAATGGCCTTCTGGGCGGCCGCCACGACCGGCTCATCGGCAGGCTCTTCCGGCGCCGAGGGCGCCGGCTCGAGCGCGGCGACATCGGCTTCCGACTGGTCCGGTTCGGTCGGCGCCTCGAAGCCGCGGTCGCCCAGTTCCGGTGCGTCCTCCTCGGCGGCAGCCGGCGGGTCGCCGGGGCCATCCGCGGCGGGGTCGCTCTCCGGCGGCGGCCCGCCGACCGGCGCGACTTCATCACCGCCCACGACGCGGACGGAGGAATCCGGCGCCGCTTCCGGCGTTGAAAGGAGCCGGGCCGAATCCTTGGCATCGGCAGTCTCTGTGGGCGCTTCCGTCACCCGTGGCGGCGGACTGGAGCCTTCGGCGCTCTGCTCCGGCCCGTCGAAGGACGCCACCAGATCCATGATCGTATTGCGCTGCGTCCAGGCGAGCGCGCCGACGCCGCCGAGCAGGACAAGGACGAGAAGGCCGATGATGAGCCCGGAGAGGCGCGACCGCCGCGGCGGCGCTTCGTAGTCGTCGTCGGGTCCGTGCACGCCGGCAAATGTCCGACCGCGACCGCCACCCGGCGGGTCGACGGCATCATCCAGGTCGTCTTCCGGCTCCTCTTCCCAGCGGGGTCCGGCAACGACAGGGGCGTTGCGCTGGGCGGCCGGCCGCAGCGGCGGAGGCTCGTCGTCATCGATGGCCGGCGGCCTGACAGCAAGGGTCGGCTCGGTATCGCGCGATCGCCCTTCGGCACGCGGCATCTCGGCCGCGCCGCGTCTTGGTGGCTCCGCCCGCACGGACGGCTCGGCCCGCAGCGACGGCTCGACGATCGGCGGCTCGGCGGCCCGATCCCGCGCCGTAGGTCTGTCGGCGAAAGCCGGCTCGGACGGCGCCGGGGCGGCCGGTCCCGCCGGACCCCTGCCCTGCTGTTCCGCTTCCTGGATGGCGCGCCGGAAAACGGCCTGCGGCAGCGACGTCATCTCCGGGTCGGGTGGCAGGCGCGGTGTCTCAAGGGGCAGGCGGCGGCGTTCCTCGCCGCGCGGCATGGCTACCGGCGTCTCCGCCGGCCAGGCGCCGGCCTCGTCCTCATCCGGAGCAGCGTCGTGCGGACCGGCCACGGCCTCAGGGCCGCTGGCCGGCTGCTTCTCCGCCGCCGGCATGGACCGCGGCGCATCCTTCGCCAACTCGATGGCCGGGCGGCGCGGTTCGGCACGCGGTGGCGGATTGCCGAGGGCCGCCTCGATGCCGCGGGCGGCCGCGACGCTGGCCGCCTCGGCGCGCGCCGCCGGCGGCCCGCCGGAGGCGGATTCGCGCTCGACCTTGCGGATGGCTTCCTCAAGCTCCAGCCGCTGCCGCGAAATCTCCGAAGGGGTCAGCGGCGGATTGATCGCCTTGAGCTGGACGATCAGGGCATGGCGGGCCTTGTCGTAGATCGCCCGCCGCGATTCCGGTGTGCTGAACTCCAGACCGGCGACGGCCCGCGTCAGGAGAGCATAATATTCCGCCATGTGTTCACCCAGCTGAGCCTACACATCGCCGCCGCCCTGCGCTGTGCCAGCAATAGCCTTTCCGCTCCTTAGATAAAGGCTCAGTCCCGGAAGGGATCCTGAACCAGGATGGTATCTTCACGCTCTGGACTTGTCGAAAGCAAGGCCACCGGCGCGCCGATCAGTTCCTCCACGTGCCGGACATACTTCACCGCCTGGGCGGGCAAGTCGTTCCAGCTTCTGGCGCCGACGGTCGGTGCATGCCAGCCCTCCATCGTCTCGTAAATGGGCTCGACACGCGCCTGGGCGCTCTGCGACGCCGGCAGATAGTCGAGCACGGTGCCGTCAAGCTTATAGCCGACGCAGATCCTGATCTCGTCGAGACCGTCCAGCACGTCGAGCTTGGTCAGCGCGATGCCGTCAATACCACCAACCTTGATCGTCTGGCGCACGAGTACGGCATCGAACCAACCGCACCGCCGCGGCCGGCCGGTAACCGTGCCGACCTCGTTGCCGCGGGTGCGCAGGAAATCGCCGACCTCGTTGATCTGCTCGGTCGGGAACGGGCCTTCGCCGACGCGGGTCGTGTAGGCCTTGGTGATGCCGAGGACATAGCCGACGGCGCTCGGACCGACGCCGGCCCCCGCCGCGGCCGCCCCCGCCACGGTGTTGGAGGACGTGACGAACGGATAAGAGCCGTGGTCGACGTCGAGCAGGGCGCCCTGGGCGCCCTCGAACAGGATGCGTTTGCCGGCCTGACGGCCTTCGTCGAGCAGCCGCCATACCGAGCCCATGAAGGGCAGCACGCGGTCGGCGACGGCCTCCAGCTCCCGGTAGAGCTGCTCGCTGTCGATCTCCGCCTGGCCGAGGCCGCGGCGCAGCGGATTGTGGTGGGCCAGCAGCCGCTCGATCTTGTCGCGCAGCTGCGGCAGGGATTCCAGGTCCATCAGGCGGATCGCCCGCCGCCCGACCTTGTCCTCGTAGGCCGGGCCGATGCCGCGCTGCGTCGTGCCGATCCGGGTGCCGCTGTTGCTCTGCTCGCGCAGCGCATCGAGCTTCTGATGCAGCGACAGGATAAGCGGCACGTTCTCGGCGATGCGCAGATTGTCCGGCGTCACGGCGACGCCCTGCTCGGCCAGCCGGTCGATCTCTTCCACCAGTGCCTTCGGATCGAGCACGACGCCATTGCCGATCACCGACATCTTGCCGCCGCGCACGACGCCGGACGGCAGCAGGCTCAGCTTGTACTTGATGCCGTCGATGACGAGCGTGTGGCCGGCATTGTGACCGCCCTGGAAGCGCACGACGATATCGGCGCGTTCGGAGAGCCAGTCGACGATCTTGCCCTTGCCCTCATCGCCCCATTGCGACCCGATGACGACGACATTGGCCATCAGGCAGTCATCCGTAATTTCTTGGACAAGGCGCGATTCCGCATAACAAGACAGAGTGACGGCGGAACAGGCCGGGGCCGTCCCGCCGCAAGAGCGGGCGGACTATAGCCACAAGCACCGGCTGGCGCGACAGCCGATTGTGCGTCGCGGCGTCAGCGCTCGGCGCGGCCGAAAACGTCCATCAGCTCGGCGATCTTGCGCCGCTGGTCGTCGGCGTCGCCGCTGGCGATCGCATGCTCGACGCAATGGGCGACATGGTCGCGCAGCACCTCCTCCTCGACGCGCCGCAGCGCCGCCCGCACGGCGGAGATCTGCGTCACGACGTCGATGCAGTAGCGATCGTCCTCGACCATGCGGGCGAGCCCGCGGACCTGCCCTTCAATGCGTCCGAGACGTTTGAGAACTGCTGTTTTCGTATCGCTCTGCATGTCTTGATCCATACCCCACAGGGGTATATGTGTAAAGTCAACGATACCCCCGAGGGGTAATATGGAACCTGCACGAACTCACGCAATGCCCACCGCTCGCGACGCCGCCGGTCCTCATCACCACGCGCACGATCATGATCATGTGCACGACCATGCGCATGAGCATCCGTCGGCGCCCCGTGACGGGCTGGCGAAGGACCCCGTATGCGGCATGGATGTGGATCCGCATACGGCGACGTTCCGCGCCACCTATCAGGGCAGGACCTATTACTTCTGCTCCGCCGGCTGCCGCACGCGCTTCCAGGCCGAACCGCAGCGTTACCTGGAGCCGCAAGCCGCCGAGCCGGTTCCGGAAGGCACGATCTACACCTGCCCGATGCATCCGGAGGTGCGGCAGGTCGGACCGGGCGCCTGCCCGATCTGCGGCATGGCGCTGGAACCGGTGATGGCCACGGCCGATGCCGGTCCCAATCCAGAGCTTGCCGACATGACGCGGCGCTTCTGGATCAGCGTCGCACTGACCGTGCCGCTGATGATCCTCGGCATGGGCATCGAGCTTGTCGGCCTCAAGCTTCCCGTCAGCGGCGCGGCGCTCAACTGGGTGCAGTTCGCGTTGGCCACGCCTGTCGTGCTGTGGGCCGGCTGGCCGTTTCTGGAGCGCGGCTGGCGTTCGGTGCTGAGCCTCAACCTCAACATGTTCACGCTGATCGGTCTCGGGACAGCGGTCGCCTGGCTCTACAGCGTCGTCGCCACCATCGCCCCCGGCATCTTCCCGCATGCGTTCAGGATGGGCGACGCCGTCGCCGTCTATTTCGAGGCGGCGGCCGGCATCACGACGCTGGCGCTGCTCGGCCAGGTCCTGGAGCTGCGGGCCCGCGAGCGCACGTCCGGCGCCATTCGCGGCCTCCTCGACCTGGCGCCGGCGACGGCGCGCCGCATCGGCGCCGACGGCCAGGAAGAGGACGTGCCGCTCGCCTCCGTTGCGGTCGGCGACCACCTGCGTGTCCGGCCGGGCGAGAAGATCCCGGTGGATGGCAGCGTCCTCGAAGGCCGCTCCTCCGTCGACGAATCGGCGGTCACCGGCGAGGCCATGCCGGTCGCCCGCGGCGAAGGCGACGCCGTTGTCGGCGGCACCATCAACCAGTCGGGCGCGCTCGTCATCGAGGCGACGCGCGTTGGCAGCGACACGCTGCTGGCGCGCATCGTCCAGATGGTCGCCGACGCGCAGCGCAGCCGGGCGCCGATCCAGCGCCTCGCCGACCGCGTCTCGGCCTGGTTCGTGCCGCTGGTCATCGCCGTCGCCGTTCTCGCCTTCGTCGTCTGGGCCTGGGTCGGTCCCGAGCCGAGCTTCGCTTACGGGCTGGTGGCGGCCGTCAGCGTGCTCATCATCGCCTGCCCCTGCGCTCTCGGCCTGGCGACGCCGATGTCGATCATGGTCGGCGTCGGGCGCGGCGCGACGGCCGGCATCCTGGTGCGCAACGCCGCCGCCCTGGAGCGCCTGGAGAAGGTCGACACGCTGCTGGTCGACAAGACCGGCACGCTGACGGAAGGCCGTCCGGCCGTCACGGCGATCGTGCCAACGCCCGGTCATGATGAAGCGGACCTGCTGCGTCTCGCCGCCAGCGTCGAGAAGCCAAGCGAGCATCCGCTCGCGGCGGCGATCGTCGCGGCGGCGCAGGAACGCGGCGTCGCGACGCCAAGGGTCTTCGGCTTCGAGACGTCTCCCGGCAAGGGGGCGATGGGCGTCGTCGAACGCCGCCGCGTCCATATCGGCAATGCCGCCTTCCTGGCGGAAATGTCGATCGCCACGGACTCCCTCGAGGAGGAGGCCGAACGGCAGCGCCGCGACGGCGCCACCGCGCTGTTCATCGCCGTCGACGGCAAGGCGGCAGGCATCATCGCCGTCGCCGATCCGATCAAGCCGTCTGCCGCGACGGCGCTCGCCGCCCTGCGCGCCGAGGGCATCAGGATCGTCATGGTGACCGGCGACAGCCTGACGACGGCCAAGGCGGTCGCCCGCCGCCTCGACATCGAAGCCGTGGAAGCCGGCGTCCTGCCGGACGCCAAGGGCGAGATCGTGACCCGGCTCCAGTCCGGCGGCGCGGTCGTCGCCATGGCCGGCGACGGCGTCAACGACGCGCCGGCGCTGGCCGCCGCCGATGTCGGCATCGCCATGGGCAGCGGCACCGACATCGCCATCGAAAGCGCCGACGTCACGCTGCTGGGCGGCGATCTCGAGGCGCTGGTGCGGGCGCGCCGGCTCAGCCACGCGACGATGGCCAATATCCGCGAGAATCTCTTCTTCGCCTTCGCCTACAACACGCTGGGCGTGCCGATCGCCGCCGGGGTGCTCTATCCGGTCTTCGGCCTCCTGCTGTCGCCGATGTTCGCCGCGGCCGCGATGGCGCTGTCGTCGGTGAGCGTCATCGGCAATGCGCTGCGCCTGCGCCACGCCCGCCTGTCCTGATCCACAGGGAGAAACGTCCGTGCCTGCGCCCCTGACCCGCCGCCTTTTCCTCGCCTCGTCCGCCGCCGCAGCCTGTCTTGCGGCGGCTCCCCGCCTCGCCGCGCAGACGGCGCCGGTGCTGCTGGCGGAAAAGCGAACCCTCGAGGTTCTCGGCAAGCCGGCAAGCGTCTTCGGCCTCCACGGCCCCGATGGCCGCCAGGGCGTGTTCCTCGACGACGGCGAGCGCTTCGCCTTCCGCCTCGACAACCGCATCGGCACGGAGACGATCATCCATTGGCACGGCCAGACGCCGCCGGTCGAACAGGACGGCGTCACGACCACCGGCTATGCCGCGCCGATCCTGCACGGCAAGTCGGCGAGCTACGATTTCGCGCCGCGGCCGGGGACGCACTGGATGCACTCCCACCATGGCCTCCAGGAACAGCAGCTTCTGGCGGCGCCGCTCATCGTGCGCCGGCCGGAAGAAGCCGCCGCCGACATGCAGGAGGCGGTGATGTTCCTGCACGACTTCTCGTTCCGCGCGCCGGCCGAAATCCTCACCGACCTGACGCGGCAGTCTGGCGGCGGCCACGCCATGCACCATCACATGCCGGAGATGGACATGCCTGAGATGGAACAGGATGACCCCGGCAGCATGGCCGATATGGGCGGCATGCACGCCATGCCCATGGATCTCAATGACGTCGAATACGACGCCTATCTCGCCAACGACCGGACGCTCGACGATCCCGAGATCGTCGCGGTGGAGCGCGGTGGGCGCGTGCGCCTGCGCATTATCAATGCCGCATCGGCGACGGCCTTCTGGATCGACCTCGGCACGCTTGCGGCAACGCTCGTGGCGGTCGACGGCAATCCCGTCCGGCCGGTCGCCGTGGAGCGCTTTCCGCTGACCCCGGCGCAGCGCGCCGATGTCGTCGTGGAGATCCCGGCCGCCGGCGGCGCCTTTCCGGTGCTGGCGCTGCGCGAGGGCGACACCGCCCGGACGGGCATCGTGCTGGCGTCAGCCGGCGCGCCGATCGCGCGCCTCGACTCAGCCGGGGACCATGCCGCTCCAGCCGTCGGCCTGGCCTTCGAGGAGATGCTGCAGACGGCGGAACCGCTGGCCGAACGGCCGGCGGATATCACCCATCGCCTTCAGCTCACGGGCTCGATGACGCCTTACGCCTGGTCAATCAACGACCGTGCCTGGGTGGGACGGTTGCCCCTCTCCGTCCGGACCGGGCAACGCGTAGCCGTCGTGATGGAGAACAGCAGCGGCATGGCCCACCCGATGCACCTTCACGGCCACCACTTCCAGGTGGTGGCGGTCGGTGCCCGCCCGGTAGCCGGCGCGATCCGCGATACGGTGCTGGTGCCCAACGGCTCGTCCGTCACCATCGCCTTCGACGCCGACAATCCCGGCCGCTGGCTTTTCCACTGCCACAACCTCTACCACATGGCGACCGGCATGATGACCGAGGTCGTCTACGCCTAGACTGCCGACGCCGTTCTACCCGAGCTTCCGACACTGACGCCGGCGCCTTGCAGTCGGCTCTTATTGCTGCGCGAAAAACGCCGGTTGCCGGCCAGCAAAACTATCGACGCGACCTCATCACAATCAGCATAGATTTTATCTAATCGCGATTCCGTGCCTTGAGCGGAACAACTATTCGTTGTCATTCTCCCAGCGTGCACGTCACGTATTTAGTATACGATGAGCATAAGATAAAATATTACGGTAAAAATCTGAGGAGATAGACTAATGGCTGGAGGGATAATCGCGGCTGCCGTGATGGGCGTTGCGGCGACCGCAGTTTCGACTGCCTCTCAAATTGCAGCGAATGCAATAAAAGACTCCAAGAGCAACCTGGCCTTCACGATCGACGTGATCAACGGCACCGAATATGAGCTGACCCCGGTCTGGTCCGGCTTCAGAAAAGGCGCTTTCTTGGGCGGCATCGAGGGTGAATTCGCGCTGTCACCGCGCCCCGTAGATCCGCGCGGTGCCGGCAGCTTTGCGTGCACACAGATTCTCGGTGCAACCACCGACGTCATCGGCGCCGTCGTCTATCAATCGGATATATTCTACTGGCTCATCGGATTTCATGCCTACGACCAGTTCGGCATCCAGAGGTATATTTATTCCGGCATTTTCCCGAAGGTCCAGACCGAGTTCGCGCCGATAAACTTCCGTGAGCTAGATCTCTGGCGGGACAATAGCGATTGGGGCCCCAATCTGAATTTCTGGCCCAACCAGCTCATCTGGAGCGGCGCCGGGCCCTACGCGTCCAAGCAGTCGTCGAAGAACACGACGGCAGGACGGGGCATGAAGGTCGTCGGCCCGTTCAAGCGGGGCGCTGTTCACGCCGACAAGAAAGGCAACATAACGCTGGACGACAAGGGGCAGCCGGTAATCACCCACACGACCGTCACCAGCAAGGGCGAGGCCATCGAGTTCAGCTCGCAGGGCAATGGCGGCGCCAAGGAAATGAATGTCGTCATCTTCGACGAAGCAGCCCTTTACACCGGAAGTCCCGACGACGCGGAGAGGGTCGCGACCATGACCACGACCTGATCCGTTCGTCGAAAAAGGCGATCTGCCGGCGTCGTCCTCTCGACGCCGGCAGTCTCTGCCATTAGCCGGCTTCGCCTAGAAGGCGAGGCGCTTTGCCTGCACGACGCCTTCGAGGGCCGACGCCTTGGCCAGCACGGCGTCGGTGATCGGCTGGTCGACCTCGATCAGGGCGATGGCGTCCTCGCCGGCCGCCTTGCGGCCGAGATTGAAGGTCGCGATATTGACCTTCTCGCCGCCCAGCAGCGTGCCGAGACGGCCGATGAAACCCGGCTTATCCTGGTTGGTGATGTAAAGCATGTTGGGGCCGAGCTCGGCCTCCATGTTGATGCCCTTGATCTGGATGATGCGCGGCTTGCCGTCGGAGAAAACTGTGCCGGCGACCGAGCGCTCCTGGCGCTCGGTGGTGACGGTGAGGCGGATATAGGTGTCGTAGACGCCGCTGCGCGCCCGCCGCACTTCCTCGACCTGGATGCCGCGCTCCCGCGCCATGGCCGGCGCCGACACCATGTTCACCGACTGCAGCAGCGGCTGCAGGATGCCGGCCAGCGCTGCGGCGGTCAGAGCGCGCGTGTTCATGTCAGCGACGAGACCGTCATACTCGAGCCGGATCCCCTTGAGGCCACTCTCCGTCAGTTGCCCGGCAAAGGATCCCAGCTGTTCGGCGAGCTTGATGAAGGGCGTCAGGCGCGGCGCTTCCTCGGCGGAGATCGACGCCATGTTGAGGGCGTTCTGCACGGCGCCGGTCGTCAGGTAGTTCGACATCTGCTCGGCGATCTGCAGGGCGACATTTTCCTGCGCCTCGGTGGTCGAGGCGCCGAGATGCGGCGTGCAGACGACATTGGGCAGGCCGAACAGGACATTGCTCGTCGCCGGCTCCTCGACGAAGACGTCGACGCCGGCGCCGCCGACCTTGCCGGCCTTGAGGGCCTCGGCCAGCGCCTCCTCGACGATCAGCCCGCCGCGGGCGCAGTTGATGAGAATGACCCCGTCCTTCATCTGCGCGATCGCCGCCGCGTCGATGATGCCGCGCGTCTTCTCCGTCAGCGGCGTATGCAGCGTGATGATGTCGGAGCGGCGGAACAGGTCGTCGAGCTCCACCTTCTCGACGCCGAGGGCGATCGCCCGCTCGTTCGACAGGAACGGGTCGAAGGCGATGACCTTGAGCTTCAGGCCGATGGCACGGTCGGCGACGATGGAGCCGATATTGCCGCAGCCGATGATGCCGAGCGTCTTTCCCGACAGCTCGACGCCCATGAAGCGGTTCTTCTCCCACTTGCCGGCCTGGGTGGAAATGTCGGCCGCCGGAAGCTGGCGGGCGACGGCAAACATCAGGGCGATGGCATGCTCGGCCGTGGTGATGGAATTGCCGAAGGGCGTGTTCATGACGATGATGCCCTTGGCCGTCGCCTTGGGCACATCGACATTGTCGACGCCGATGCCGGCGCGGCCGATGACGCGCAGCCGCTTGGCAGCGTCGATCACCTTTTCCGTGACCTTCGTCGCCGAGCGGATGGCGAGGCCGTCATAGTCGCCGATGACCTGGAGAAGGGCGTCCTTGTCCTTGCCGAGCTCGGGGCGGTAGTCGACCTCGATGCCGCGATCCTTGAAGATCTGCACGGCGGTCGGGGACAGGGCGTCAGAAATGAGAACGCGCGGAGCCATGGGGATTCATCCTTTGGAATGCGCAGCGCCGGCGCCGTCCCGTCCTTGACCTCGGGAGCGGCGCACGGGTGCGCGACATGGCATTGATGGGAGCTCAGGCTGCCTGCTGCAGCGTCGCCTTTTCGCGTGCATAGGCCCAGTCGAGCCACGCGGTCAGCGCCGCGAGATCGGAGGCCTCGACCGTCGAGCCGGCCCAGATGCGCAGCCCGGGAGGGGCATCGCGATAGGAGCCGATGTCGTAGGCGACGCCTTCCTTGTCGAGCGCCTTGACGATGTTCTTGGCGAAGGCGGCCTGCGCCTTGGCGTCGAGGGCCTGGATCTGCGGGTCGCTGAAAACCAGGCAGACACCGGTATTGGAGCGCGTCGCCGGATCCTTGGCGAGATAGTCGATCCACGGCGTGCGGGCGACCCACTCGTCGAGCACCCTGGCATTGGCGTCGGCCCGGCCGCGCAGCGCCGTCAGGCCGCCGATCGACTTCGCCCAGTTCATCGTGTCGAGATAGTCCTCGACGGCCAGCATCGACGGCGTATTGATCGTTTCGCCGGCAAAGATTCCCTCGATCAGCTTGCCGTTCTCGACCATGCGGAAGATCTTCGGCAGCGGCCGCGGCGGCTTGTAGGTGAGCAGGCGCTCGACGGCGCGCGGCGACAGGATCAGCATGCCGTGCGCTGCTTCGCCGCCCATCACCTTCTGCCAGGAATAGGTGACGACATCGAGCTTGTCGAAAGGCAGGTCCTGCGCGAAGGCCGCCGAGGTGGCGTCGCAGATGGTGAGGCCCTGGCGGTCGGCCGGGATCCAGTCGCCGTTCGGGACGCGGACGCCGGCGGTAGTGCCGTTCCAGGCGAAGACGACGTCATGGGTGAAATCGACGGCCGCCAGATCCGGCAGCAGGCCGAAGTCGGCCCGCATCAGCCGCGCGTCCGGAAGCTGCAGCTGCTCGCCGACGTCGACGGCCCAGTGTTCGGAGAACGATTCCCAGGCCAGCACGTCGACCGGCCGGGCGCCGAGCATCGACCACAGCACCATCTCGACGGCGCCGGTATCGGAAGCCGGGACGATGCCGATGCGGTAATCGGCGGGAACCTGGAGAACCTCGCGGGTGAGGTCGATGGCCTGCTTCAGCTTCGCCTTGCCGATGTCGGCGCGATGCGAGCGGCCCAGGGCGGCGCCTTTCAGCGCGTCAAGCGACCAGCCGGGACGCTTGGAGCAGGGGCCAGAAGAGAAATTGGGATTGGCCGGCCGAACGCCGGGCATGGCAGGATTCGTCATTTGCTACCCTCTCAGATAGGCGCCCTTCGTTGGGGAAGGGTGTCCCGCCGCCGGGTCTAATCCCCGACTCGCCGAAA
>CAZAAW010000009.1:0-109918 GCA_964483325.1 uncultured Hyphomicrobiales bacterium | reverse complement strand
TGACCACGCTTCCCAAGCTGATGACGAGGGTTCGATTCCCTTCACCCGCTCCACTTTTAAGTTGCTGAAATAACCTATTTTTTGGCCGACAATGAAATCGAGAGGCCGCATTTGCATGCGCGCCGCCGGCTATCAACGACCCGCGACCCAGGCGGCGAAGGTCGTCGGACCGATGCGGGGTAGAGACGACGGGACCAGCGTGTGCTCGCCGAGTTCGACGCCGAAATAGCGGGCGTGCGGGTCCGGCACGACGATCCGCTCGTCGGATGCCGCGGCGAGCGCCCGGCCGACGATGCCGGCAAGCGGGAAGATGTCCGGCCCAGCCAGTTCGATCGTGCCGTTGACGGGTGGCTCAAGGGCGATCTCGGCCAGCGCCGCCGCGACGTCGTCGGCCGCCACCGGCTGCACCAGCGCCGGCGAGAGCCGGATGATGCCGCCCTCGGCGTTCGAGGCGGGGATGCCGTTCATGAACTCGAAGAACTGGGTCGAGCGCAGGATGGTGTAGGGCCGGCCGGATTGGCGCACCAGGTCTTCCTGAAGGAGCTTGGCGCGGAAATAGCCGCTGTCGAGCAGCCGCTCGGTGCCGACCACCGACAGCGTGACATGGTGGGCGACGCCGGCGGCGGCCTCGGCGGCGAGCAGATTGCGGCCGGCAGCAGCAAAGAATTCCTGCGCTGGGACTGCATCGAAGGACGGCGAGTTGGCGACGTCGACAACGACCTGCGCCTCCTCCAGAACCTCCGCCAAGCCATCGCCCGTTACGGTGTTGACGCCGGTTGCCGGCGCCGCGGCGACGGCATCGTGTCCTTCTCCCCGCAGACGGCCGACAAGCTTCGACCCGATGAGCCCGGTGCCGCCGATAATGACGATCTTCATCGCAACGCTCCTTTGATTGAGGTGATCGTCAGGCTGCGCCGCGACCCGCCTGACCGCCATCGTACGGAGGGATTGAACGCCTAAGCCGAAGGTTTAGCCGACCGGGCGTATCGGTGCGGCGGGCCGGGGGCTGCCCGCCGCACCGCGGTCGGCGGACTATTGCGCGGCGAAGACGTGCCGGAGATAGGCGTTGGCCTGGCCGACGGCAGCCCGCACCGCGGGGGTCGTCGCCAGGGCGTTGAGCATCATGAAGTCGTGGATTGTGCCGTTGTAGCGCAGCGACGTGACGCGCACGCCGGCCGCTGCCAGCTTGCGGCCATAGGCTTCGCCCTCGTCGCGCAGCACGTCGTTCTCATCGACGATAAGAAGCGTCTGCGGCAGGCCGTCGAGATCGTCGCCGGTGGCGTTGAGCGGCGAGACATGGATGTCGTCGCGCTCGTCGCCCGCCGCAATGTACTGGTCCCAGAACCAGACCATCGACTGCCGGGTAAGCCACGGGCCGTCGGCGAATTCCTCGTAGGATTCCGTCGCCATCGCGGCGTCGGTCACAGGATAGAACAGGAGCTGCGCGGCAAGCTTCGGTCCGCGCCGCTCCTTCGCCATCAGGGCGATGACCGCCGCCATGTTGCCGCCGACGCTGTCGCCGGCGATCACCAGGCGGCCGGCATCGATGCCGAGCGTGCCGGCATTGTCGGCGACATGCTTCGCCACGGCATAGCCCTGCTCCACCGCGACGGGAAAGCGGCTCTCGGGCGAACGTTCGTAGTCGACGAAGATGACGGTAGCGCCGGCGCCGACGGTGATCTCGCGCATCAGCCGGTCGTGCGTGTCCTTGCCGCCGAGGACCCATCCGCCGCCATGCATGTAGACCACGGCCGGGAGGGTGCCGGCCGCATCCATCGGGCGCATGACGCGAATATCGGTCCTGCCGGTCGGACCGATGGGAAGGGTGACATCCTTGACCGCCACCTCCGGCAGCCGGACGTCGACGCTTTTCTGCGCATCGGAAAGGACGGCGCGCGCCGCATCGGGGCCGAGTTCCGGGATCGGCGTGGAGCCGGCAAGGCTGTCGACGAAAGCCTGGGTGGTCGGCTCGAGCGGCCGGGGCCGCATGACGGAAGCGCCGGCGGTAGCGGCGGGCAGGTGCGTGCCTGCCATCGGCGAGCGGGTGTTCTGAGGCATTGCTGATCTCCTTCGAAAGGGCTTTGAGCGGGCCGGCCAGGCGTGGCTCGACCCCGCCATTCAGTTGCCGCCAGGCCGACGCCGGCTGCCATCGCCCGAAGGGCGAAGCTCACCCCTGCCAAGGGATGCGGCGACCAGACGGCGCGGCCGGCTGATGCCATCCGCAGGCATGCGCCGGGCCGGCGTCGCGGCATGGGAAAGCTCTCCCCCGGCACAATGGTTGCGCCCGCCGCCGCTCTCCATCCTGAGCCTCACGGCCATGACGGCCGCAGAGATGGAGGACTGTGAGATGCAGAAGACTATTGGACTGCTCGCCCTTGCCGCGGCGCTCGGCGCCTCGGCGGGCGCCGTCGCCCAGGAACCCGCGCCGCGGCCGACGATCGTGCTGGTGCATGGCACCTTCGCCGACGCCTCGGGCTGGAATGGCGTCATCGCCGATCTCAGCAGGGACGGCTATCGCACAATCGCCGTGGCCAACCCCCTGCGCAGCCTGGCCGGCGATGCCGCTTCTGTCGCAGCGGTGGTGAAGTCGATCCCCGGCGATGTCGTGCTCGTCGGCCATTCCTATGGCGGCCTCGTCATCACCGAGGCGGCGAGCGGCAATGACAACGTCAAGGCGCTCGTCTACGTCGCCGCCTTCGTGCCGGAGGTCGGCGAATCCGCCTTCACCCTGTCGACCAAGTTCCCCGGCAGCACGCTGGGAGATGCTCTGCAGCCGGTGGCGCTGCCGGACGGCGGAACGGATCTCTACATCCAGCCGGCCAAGTTCCACGACCAGTTCGCCGCCGATGTCCCGGAGGATGTCACGGCGCTGATGGCGGCGACGCAGCGCCCGGTGACGCAGGAGGCTCTCTCCGAGCTCACTACCGTCGCGACCTGGAAGGCGCTGCCGTCCTACGTCATCTACGGCGCCGAGGACCGCAACATCCCGGCCGCCGTCGTCACCTTCATGGCCGACCGCGCCCATGCCGTGAAGACGATGGCAATCGAGGGCGGCTCGCACGCCCTGATGATCTCGCATCCGGCTGAGGTCTCCGCCGTCATCGAGGAAGCCGCTGCAGCGGGGCAGATTAACTAACGCCCTTGGAGAGAGCCGGCAGGGCACCCGCCGCCGGCTCTCTCCGTCCGCCGCCGGCCGCTGGTGGGCGGCATGTTTTTCCGGATGCATGGATTTCCATGAGATGCGACCGGCGCTTGACGGGTCTACGGTAGGCGCCGGTCCGCCAAGCCGGCGCCTGCCGGCAAGCGCCGCATGAAGCGCCGGCGAGCCCTGGCTTTCCTCACGCGACGGGAGCGGCCGAGCATGAGAGCAGTGCTTCCACGACAACGCCTGGGCCTGGCGATCCTCGCCGCGGCCATCGGCATCGCGGCTTCCTGGTGGACCATGTCGCCTCTCGGCCTGCTGGCCCCCGTCTTCGCCCTGCTCCTTCTGGCGCCCGGCCACGCTGTCGCCGTTAACACCGTCGTGCTGATCGCCCTCGCCGGCGCCTTGCTGGCGGCGACCATGTCGTTCGACGGGACGCGCCAGCTCGCCCTCTCCTGGGCGGCCGTCCTCGGCGCAGCGCTATGCCTCGGCGCCATGGTCGCCACGCCCGCCCGTGCCGATGGCAGCGACAGGGCGTCGGCGCCGCGGCTGACTGCCGACGTGGCGCAGTCCGGCCGTGAAGGCAAGCTGAGGCAACCGGCCGTCCTCGGCGACATCCATCCGGAGGACAGGCCGGCGGCGGAACAGGCGGTGGCCCGCGCCTTCTGGACTAGCGTCCCGCAGGTCATCGGATTGCGCCGGCGGCAGGCAGACGGCAGCTTTCGTGTAACCGAGACCCGCGCCGAGCCGGGCTATGGCGTCGACGTCGCTGTCGCCGAACTGGCGCCGGCCGGTGGGCTTCCCGGCGCGGCGTCGCTCGCACCGGAAGAAGCCGGCGCGGCCGTTGCAGCGGCGAAGATCGTCGAAGACCTGTTCGGCAATGCCTGGGCCTTCGATGCTGCCGGCCGCTGGACCTACCTGCCGCCCTTTGCCCAGACCTCCCTCGGCCTGACGCCGGAGGACCTCAATGCCTCCCTCGCCGAAGGCCATTCGAGCTGGTGGCAGCTGCTCCATCCGGACGATGCCGAGGCCGTCGAGAGCGCCTGGCGGCGCTGCCTGGCGACGGGAGAGCCCTACAATGCCGAGCACCGCATCCGCCGCAGGACCGGCATCCATGCCTGGGCCCGCAGCGCGGCGCGACCGCTGCGCGATGCCGAGGGCCGCATCACCGGCTGGTACGGCACGTCGATCGACATCGACGTCTACAGGAAGACCGTGGAGACGCTGCGCGACCGGCAGCGGGAACTGTCGCAGCTTGTCGACATGGTGCCCAGCCATCTCTGGCGCCTGACGCCGGAAGGCGAGCCGGTCTATTTCAATCGGCGCATGGTGGATTTCATCGGCCTCGATATCGCCGACCTGCAGCGTCCCGGCAGCCGGCCGCTCGAGGTGCTGATCGAGGCCGGAATCCATCCCGACGACGCGGCAGCGTTCCGCAGCGCCCTCGAGCGCTCCCTGGCAACCGGCGAGTCTTTCGCGCAGCGCTATCGCCTGCGACGGCAGGACGGCGTCTATCACTGGATGTCGAGCCGCGCCGAGCCAATGCGCGGCGAAGGCGGGCGCATCGTCCAGTGGTACGGCCTCTGCCACGACATCGACGACCAGCTGCGCGCCGAGGCGGCCCTGCGTGAAAGCGAGCGGCAGCTGCGGCGGCTCGTCGATGCCCTGCCGACGCAGATCTGGGCCGCCTCAGGCTCGGGCGAGCCGTCCTATCTGAACCGGCGACTGGCCGACTATGTCGGTCTGACGCTGACCGACCTCGACGTGCCCGAGTCCAGCCGGCTGCAGATGGCCATCCAGAGCTCCGTCCATCCCGACGACGCGGCGGCAGTGCAGCGCGCGCTGGCACATGCCTTCAGCACCGGCGAAACCTTCGCAATGAAATACCGGCAACGGCGCCACGACGGCGTCTTCCGCTGGATCAATTGCCGCGCCGAGCCGCTGCGTGATGGCGAGGGACAGATCGTCGAATGGTACGGCGTGAGCTTCGACATCGACGACGAAGTACGCGCCCAGGAAGAGCTGCGCCAGACGCGGGAAAGGCTGGCGCTCTCGTCCGAGGCGGCCAGCCTTGCCGAGCTGTCGGCCTCCATCGCGCATGAGGTGAACCAGCCGCTGGCGGCGATCGTCGCCAATTCGCATGCCTGCGACCGCTGGCTGGCGGCAGAACCGCCGAATGTCGAGCGGGCGCGGATCACCGCCGAGCGCATCATCCGCGACGCCAATTCAGCCGCAGAAGTCGTCAGCCGCATCCGCGCCCTGTTCCGGCAGTCGACCGCACCACGGCCGCCGGTGAAGCTCGGCAGCGTCGTCGCCGAAGCCCGCGAGCTCGTGGCCGAGGAGGCGGTGCGGCGCTCTGTGCGTCTGGAGATCGATGTCGAGGACGATCTTCCCGCCGTTGCGCTCGACCGCATCCAGGTCCAGCAGGTGCTGATCAACCTCATGCGCAACGGCATGGACGCGATGAGCGATACGGGTGAACGGGTGCTCGGCGTGCGCGTGCGCCGGACGACCGATGCGCTCCGGACCGAGATCAGCGATCGCGGCGCCGGCGTCGAATTTCCCGACCGGATCTTCGAGCCGTTCTTCACGACGAAGCAGAACGGCATGGGCATGGGGCTCGCAATCTGCCGAACGATCGTCGAATCGCATGGCGGCCGGCTGTGGGCGGAGAAGAACGAACCGCAGGGCGCGACCTTCATCTTTTCGCTGCCGCTCGACGCGACGCCGGCGCCATGACAGCAGACGATCATGTCGTCTTCATCGTCGACGACGATCCACGCATCCGGGAAGCGCTCGGCGAGCTGCTCGCCGCGCACGGTCTGCACGCCATCATCTTCGGCTCGGCCGGCGACTATATCCGCGCCGGCCGGCCGGACCTGCCGTCCTGCCTCATCCTCGATGTCGAATTGCCGGACATGAACGGGCTCGACCTGCAGGGTCAGGCGGCGCCGGGCGATCATCCGCCGATCATCTTCATCACCGGCCATGGCGACATCCCGTCCTCGGTGCGGGCCATCAAGCACGGCGCCGTGGACTTTCTGACCAAGCCGTTCAGCGATGCGGACCTGATGGCGGCGATCGATGCCGCTCTTGCCCGCGACCGGCAGGCGCGGGCCGCCCGCGCCGGGATCGCCGCGCTGCGACAGCGCTATCTCGGCCTGACGCCGCGCGAGCGCGAGGTGCTGCCGCTGGTGGTCAGCGGCCTTCTCAACAAGCAGGCCGCGGCCCAGCTGGGGATCAGCGAAGTCACGCTGCAGATCCATCGAAGGAACGTGATGCAGAAAATGGCGGCGGCGTCGCTCGCCGATCTCGTGCGCATGGCCGAAAGACTGGACATACCGGTCACCCATTCGCGCCGGGCGGGAGGGCGCCCGGATTGAACAGGCAAAGACCCGTTGTGGCCGTCGTCGACGACGACGCGAGACTGCTGGAATCACTGGAGGACCTCCTGGAGTCCGCCGGTTATGTCGCCCGCAGCTTCTCCTCGGCGGGGTCGCTGCTCGGCAGCGGACTGGCGGGAGTCGATCTGCTGATCACCGATATCGGCATGCCGACGGTCGACGGCTTCGACCTCCGCGACCTGGTGAAGAAGGCGCGGCCCGACCTGCCGGTATTCCTGATCACCGGCCGCCACGAGATTGCCGATCAGGACCGCGCCCAGGGCGTCAGCGGCTTCTTCCGCAAGCCCTTCGATGCGCAGGCGCTACTGATCGCTATCGGTGAGGCCCTGACGGAACGGAAGAAGGGAGGAAGACAATGAGAAATGACCTGCCAGACCGCGGCCTGCCCAATCGCAACTTTGGGCAGCGAGCGGCGACGGCGAGCCAAGGCGAACCGCCAGCCGTCATCATCGTCGACGACGATGATTCCGTCCGGGAGGGACTGTCCGAGCTGATCCTGTCGGCCGGCTTCCGGCCGCTCGGCTTCTCCTCGACGCAGGCGCTGCTGGAGGCCGGTGTCCTCGACAGTCCCGGCTGCCTCGTGCTCGACGTGCGCATGCCGGGAGCGAGTGGCCTCGACCTGCAGCGCCGCCTCGCCCAGGACGGCAATCCGACGCCGATCATCTTCCTGACCGGGCATGGCGATATTCCGATGAGCGTCGAGGCGATGAAGGCCGGCGCGATCGATTTCCTCACCAAGCCGGTGCGCGACCAGACCTTCCTCGATGCCGTCAACGCGGCGCTCGCCAGCGACGCGGCGCACCGGGCCGCCGCCGACAGGAGCCGCAGGTGCCTGGCGCTCTACGACGCGCTGACGCCGCGCGAGCGCCAGGTGCTGCGCTTCGTGGTCAAGGGAGCGCTGAACAAGCAGATCGCCTTCGCGCTCGGCATCAGCCAGGTGACGGTCAAGCTGCATCGCAGCAGCATGATGCGGAAGATGCAGGCGACCTCGATCGCCGCCCTGCTCGACACATGGCAGGCGCTCCCCGCCGGCATTCGCGCAGCCTGAGTGTCTGCCGAGGACGCCTGTGTCGTTTTGGCGGCGCAGATTCTTCATCGCGCCGAATCCGGATGGGCGAGCACGAAAGCGGCCTTGTGTCCGCTCGTGTGGAAAATCCGTCCCGTTGCACGATTGGTGCAAGAAGCCCGCACGAAGCGGGCAGAATCATTCGTTTGCGCCGGCCGGATGGGCGCGGCAAACGTGCCCGCGTTCCGCTTGTCCTGCAGCGCCGCAGCACCCGCGACGAACGGGAGCGTCATTCAGCCGGGAAGCGGGCGCGCCGGTGCCGCGATTGAACTGCCTCGGTTCAACGGCCGGCAGCAGCTCCTCCAAGGAAAGGCAACACCGCCATGTCAGAAGCAACGAGAAGTCCCCTGGCCACCGCCGATTGGGTCAAGGATCACCTCAACGATCCCAAGGTGCGGATCTTCGAGGTCAGCGTCGATCCCGACGTCTATGCCGGCGGCCATATCCCAGGCGCCTTTAATCTCAACTGGCACGTCGATCTCGTCGACACGGTGAACCGCGACATCGCCTCGCGCGAGAAGCTGCAGGCGACGCTGCGCCAGTCCGGCATCGAGCCGGATACGACGATCATCATCTATGGCGACCACAACAACTGGTTCGCCGCCTGGGGCGCCTGGATCCTCGACGTCTACGGGCTCGGCGCCAATGTCCAGCTGCTGGACGGCGGCCGCAAGCTGTGGGAGGCGCGCGGGCTGCCGCTGACCACCGACGTGCCGTCCTTCCCGGCGTCGTCGATCACGCTGGCCGATCGCAACGAAAAGCTGCGGGCGCGCCTTGCCGACGTGCTGGCGATCGCCGAAGGCCGCTCGCCCGGCAAGCTGATCGATATCCGCTCGCCCGACGAATATGCCGGCAAGATCTTCGCGCCGGAAGGCGTCAAGGAGCTGTCGATCCGCGCCGGCCACATCCCGGGCGCCGAGAACGTGCCGTGGGCGACGATCGTCAACGATGACGGCACGTTCAAGTCGGTCGACGAGATCCGCCAGATCTACGCCGCCAAGGGTGTCGACGGCTCGCAGCCGGTGGTCACCTATTGCCGGATCGGCGAGCGGTCGAGCCATTCCTGGTTCGCGCTGAAGCGCATCCTCGGCTACGAGGTCCGCAATTATGACGGCTCGTGGACCGAGTACGGCAATGCCGTCGGCGTGCCCGTCACCAACAAGACCGGCACGGTCTGGCTCGGCAAGTAATATCAATCACTGCCCGCGCCATGGGCTGGTGCGGGCGAGCCTATCGATCCCGGCCGAGCACGGCCGCCAGCGCGGCGTCCATGGCGTCGGCCGGGATTTCCATCAGCCGCGGCGCGTCGGTCCACAGCAGCGCGGCGCCGATCCGCCGGCCGGGGTAAAGCCCGGCCAGCACCTGCCGGTAGATGGCAAGCTGGGCGACATAGCCGCGCGGCGCCTCGGCAAGGGTCGCCGGCGCCGGCCGGTTGGTCTTGTAGTCGACGATGAGCACCTCCGCCGGCGTTATCGCCAGGCGGTCGACGCGGCCGGCGACAGCCTCGGTGCCGCGTCCCGACGCCAGACGGCCGATGATCTCGACCTCGGCGCGGCTGCCCGCGGCGAAGACGGCGGCAAAGGCCGGGTCCTCCAGCACCGCCATGATCTCGGCGACCGTCGCGTCGCGCCGCTCAGCCGGCCATTCCGGCCGGAAAGCCTCCAGATAACGCTCGGCAACGCTGCGCCGCTCGGCCGCCGGCCGCTCCGGCAGGGCCTCCATCAGGCGATGCACGATGCGGCCGCGATCGAGCGCGTCGCCGGCCGACTGAAGGCGCGCTTCCAGCGGCGCGCGGCCGGCGCTTGCCGCCGCGGCGAGCGCCGTCGACGGCCGCAGGGCGCGCAGGCCTGCCTTCGGCGGCGGGGCGCGCCGTGTCAGCCAGGCGGGGACGTCCGGCAGGACCGTCGCGACGGGTGGCGGGTCGACCGGCGCGGCAGCCGGACGGGCGCCTTCGGCGCGCCATTCCCAGGCCTCGGAACCGTCGATGGCGGCGACCAGCGTCGCCTCCGGCAGGAGCTGCGACGACACCAGCGCGTGCCAGCCCAGCACCGGATCGGTGGTCCGCTCCTTGACGGTGCCGCAGACATAGAGCCGGTCGCGGGCCCGCGTCGCCGCCACATAGAGAAGCCGCCGGTATTCCTCGCGGGCGCGCTCGCGCAGGCGATCGATCATCGCCTTGAGGCGCGGCAGCCGGCGCACGCCGCGGGTCCACACCAGCGGCGCCGCCTCGCCGCCGTCGGGGTCGTCGCTCATCAGGAGGACATCGGGGTCGTGGCCGGCATGCACCGGCGCCGAGCCGTCGTCGACGAGGAAGACGATGTCGGCTTCGAGGCCCTTGGCGCCGTGCACGGTCATCACCCGCACTTCGTCGCGCACCGTCTCCGTCTCGCGGCGGATCTCGGTGGCGGCGGCGCGCATCCAGGCGATGAAGCCCTGCAGCGACGGCGTCTCCATGCGCTCATAGACCATCGCCTGGGCGAGGAATTCGTCGAGCACGTCCTCCGCCTCGGCACCGAGCCGGCGGGCGAAGTTCCGCCGCGCCCCGAGCGGCCCGAGGACATGGGCGAAGAAGGCATAAGGCCCGACGAAATCGGCGCGGGCGCGCAGCGCCTTCAGGGTGCGGAAGGTACCGGCGAAGGGCTCCGCATCGGAGGCATGGCCGAGCGCCGACCACAGCGTCAGACGATCACGCTCATGCGCCAGGGCGAACAGCGCGTCCTCGTCAAGGCCGAAGAGCGGGCTCTTCAGCACCGCCGCCAGCGAGAGGTCGTCGCGGTCCTGCAGCATGACATCGCCGAGGGCGAGGAGGTCCATGACGGCGATATGGCCGGCCAGCGCCAGCCGGTCGGCACCGGCCACCGGCACGCCGGCCGCCTTCAGGGCGCGGTTGATGGTCTCGCTGAGGGCGCCGCGCTTGCGCGTCAGCACAAGGATCGAGCCGGCGCGGATTGGCGTGCCGGTGGCCTCCAGCCTTTCCGGATTGCGCGGGTCGAGCCAGGCGCGGACCGTGGCGGCGATGCGGCTCGCCAGCACCATTTCCGGCGCCGCATCGCCGATATGGTCGAAGGCCTCGTCCCAGGCGCCCGAGTCGCGCTCCGGCGGCGGCTCGATCATCGGCCAGATGACGACGCGGCCGGGCTCGTTGCGCCGTGCGGCCTCATGCGCCGGCGCCTGCGGCTCGGTGGAGAGGCCGGTATGCGCCAGCACCGGCAGGAACGTCCTGTCGACGGCGCCGACGATATCCGGCGTCGAGCGGAAGGAGACGTGCAGCTCGAGGCTTGTCCAGTCGCGATCAGCGGCTTCCGCGCGCTGACGGATCTCCTCGCGGACGCGCCTGAACCAGGACGGCACGGCGCCCTGGAAGGAATAGATCGACTGCTTCTCGTCACCGACGGCGAACAGCGTGCGGATGCTGTCACGCGCTCCTTCGCCGGCAAAGAAATCATCCGCCAGCGCCTTGACGACGTCCCATTGCAGCGGGCTGGTGTCCTGCGCCTCGTCGAGCAGGATGTGGTCGAGACCCTGGTCGACCTTGTAATGCACCCAGCGCGAGGCGCCGTCGCGGTCGAACAGCGCCTTGGTGCGGACGATGAGGTCGTCGAAATCGAGGAAGCCGCGCGCCCGCTTCTGCGCTTCGTAGTCCTCGATCACCGCATGGGCGATGCGCAGGATGGCCGCCGAATTCTCGTAGACCTCGGCGCTGGCGGTGCGGTCGAGCAGGTCCTGCAGCCGCGCCATTTCCTCCGTCAGGCGCTCGACGATACCAGGAAAGGCATTCTGCGCCGCCTTGGTCACCATCGAGCCGGGCTTGCGCAGGTCACCGTCCGCCTTGCAGAAGAACGAGCGGTAGGCGTCGAGGCGAGGGCCGGTGGCGCCGGCAGTGAAATAGGGCTGCAGCCGCTCGGCCGCCTTGCGGTCATTGCCGCCGTTCTTCTCCAGGATGGCGACGAGTGTCGCGAGCTCCCTGTCGGTGAAGGTCGACTCGTCGAGGATGCGCGCCGCAAGGCCGTCGACGGTGTCGGCCGGCGTCAGACCGAGGCGCGTGCGCAGGTCGTCCAGCGCCGCCTCGAAGCCGCCGACCTCGATGATCCAGCGCTGCAGCTGTTCGCGCTTCTCGACAAACTCGGCGATCGCCTCCTCGTGGCCGCGGTCGCTGGCGGCGAGGACGACGGTGCGCAGCGCCCGGCCGAGCGGCGCTTCGAGGTCGGTGGCGGCGCGGGCGAGGACGCGGCGGCGCGCCTCGGCGACAAGCGCATTGGCGGCATTTTCCTCCAGCACCTCGAAATGGCCGGCGACATTGGCCTCGAAAGGGAACTGGTGCAGCAGCCGCTCGCAGAAGGCATGCACTGTCTGGATCTTCAGCCCGCCCGGCGTCTCCAGCGCCTCGGCGAAGAGGCGGCGGGCGCGCGTCAGCTTTGCCGCGCTCGGCGGCTCATCCTCGATGCGCGCCAGCTCGGCGCCGAGCTCGGCGTCGCCGAGCCGTACCCAGCGCGCCAGGTCGGCGAAGATGCGCTTCGCCATCTCGGCCGCCGCCGCCTTGGTGAAGGTGAGGCAGAGGATGCGCGCCGGATCAGCGCCGGCAAGCAGCAGACGCTCGACGCGGCGGGTCAGCACGAAGGTCTTGCCCGAGCCGGCATTGGCCGACACCCAGGCCGAGCGGCGCGGGTCGGAGGCCTGCCGCTGCAGAAGGTCGGTGGGCGACAGCGGCGCGTTCATGCGCTTTCCCTGCCGCTGCCGAGGCGCCATTCGGCGACGCGGGCGAGGTGATCGTAATCGCCCGGCCAGCCGCGCTCGAACATCGGCTTGGCCTTCGACGGATAGCCCTTGGCGACGTCGTCATAGCGGGCAATCAGTGCCTTTAGCCGGCTATGCGCCTCGACGCCGATGCTGTCCGGCGTCCATGGCTCCTCGTAGGCGCAGCTGACAGGGTCGCCACTCTTGCCGACCCTGCCGAGGCCGATCCAGGCAAGCTCGGCGACGCTGCGGCCGGCGAAGGCATCGCCGAAGCCGCCTTGCGTCACCATCGCCGCCTCCAGCGCCAGCTGCGGCTGGAAAGGCAGCACCTGCCTGGCGGTCGGCGGATTGCCGGTCTTGTAGTCGAAGATCTCGACGCGGCCGTCGCTGCGCAGGTCGATGCGGTCGGCGCGGCCGGTAAGGCGGAAAGGCCCGCCCGGCGCCTCGAACTCGATGCGGCCGGCGATCTCGGCATGGCGGCTGGCGATGCCGTCGCGGCCGGCCTCCCAGTCGATCACCCAGGCGGCGATCGCCTGCGAGCGCAGCCACCAGACCGCATGCACCTCCGGGAAATCCTCGATCTCGCGAAAGAGCTCGGCCCAGATGCGCAGCAGGTCGCGGCGGGCATCGTCGTCGAACGGCCGCCGCCAGCCGAGCGTGAAGCGCGACAGCGCCTCGTGCACCAGCGTACCGCGGAGGCGCGCGTCGGCCGGTCGGCCGAGCGGTTCCATCGGATCGAGGCGCAGCACCTTGCGGGCATAGATGGAATAGGGATCGCGGATGAGACGCTCGATGTCGGAGATCGACAGCTGGCGCGGCCGCGCCGCCACCGGCGGGCGCGGCTCGGGCCGCGGCGCCGGGCGGATCTCCTCCGGCGCGACATGCTCCAGGCGCCGTGCCAGCGCGACATAGCGGTCGCCGCGCGCCAGCATCATCGCCGCGCCGTCCTTGTCGACGAGGGCGGTGATGCGCTGCAGCCAGCGCGACGGGACGGTCGGCGCGCCGCCGCGCTTCTCGGCGCGGGTGACGATGACCTCGCCGGTCGCCAGCGCCGCGGTGAAATCATGCGCCGCCTGGCCGATGCGGCGCTCCGGCGGCGGCAGGCCGATAACGGCGCGCATGCGCCGCGACAGCCACGGATCGGTGCGCGTCTCGCCCGGCCAGACCGTCTCGTCGAGGCCGGCGAGGATGAGGCGGTCGACCGATTGCAGCCGCGCCTCCAGCGTGCCCCAGATATGGATGCGGGTATCGGCGCCGACGGCCGGCGTCACCGTGACGCTGCGCATGGCAGCGGCGAGGAAGCCGGGAAATTCCTGTGGCGGCACGTCGAGCTGGCCGCCGGCAAGCAGGCCTCCGAGGAGTTCCGCCAGCGCCTCGCCGGCAGTCTCCTGCCAGAAGGCCGCGGCATTGCCCTCCGCGTCGGTGACGGCGATATCGAGCGCCGCGGCGAGGAGGCGCGTCGCGGCATCGACGCGTACCGCCGGCGCATGGCCGCCGGGCGGCGCATCGGCAAGCGCCTGCAGCGGCGCCAGCGCCCGGGCGAGCGCCCGCGCCAGCTGCTCGGCGAGGGTCCAGTCGTCGCGGAACAGGCGGCGGCGCGCCGGCGGCACGGCGCGGCCGGGCGTCATCTCCGCCTCGAGGCGGATCGTCGCCAGATGGTCGGCAAGGCGGGCAGCGCCGCCAGCCAGCCGGGCGCCGCGCAGGGCGGCAATCTCCAGCGCCCGCGCCGCCTTGCGGGCACGGTTGCGCGGCAGGCCGAAGGCGGCGAGCGGATGCTTGGTGAGCGCCAGCAGGCGCACCGGATCGCCGCTCAGCGCCGCCTCCGCCAGCAGGCGCACGAAAAGACCCTGCGGCGTATCGCCGAGCGGCTGGCCGGCCGAATCGTCGATGCGCAGGTCCCAGCGGCGCAGCTCCACCGCGACACGGCGGGCGATGGCGCGGTCCGGCGTGACGAGCGCCGCGACATGGCCCTCGGTCTCGACCGCCTCGCGCAGCGCAATGGCGATGGCGAGCGCCTCCTCCTGCTCGTTGCGGGCGACGACGAGGCCGATGCCGGCCAGCGCCTCCGGCGGCGGAGGCGGCGCCGCTGCCCAGACCTCGGTGGTGCCGGCCGGCCGCATCGCTTCGCCCAGCAGCCGGGCGCGCGCCACCAGCGCCGCGGCCGGCGCGCCGAGCGACACGACGCTGGCGCGGTCGATGCCGATGGCGGCGATAAGCTGGCGGAGGCCGAATTGCGGATGGCTCGGGGCAGACGGAGCCGCCATGCCGAAGACCGCCGGCGGCGCCTCGTCGCCGATCGCCGCCCAGGCCGCTTCATCGAGGTCCTGGTCGAGCGCCGGCAGCACGACCGCGCCGGTCGGCAGGCGGGCGATCGCCGCCAGCAGTGCCGCGGTGGCCGGGATCGAGCCGGTGGAGCCGGCGGCGACCACCGGCCCGCGCGGCGGTGCTGCGGCAAGGCGGGCCGCCTCCTCGCGCAGCAGCCGGTCGCGGCGGGCGACGGGATCGGCAAGGCCGCGTTCAGCAAGGATGGCCGGCCACGCTTCGGTGGCGATGCGCAGGAAGCTCAGCGTCAGTTGCCAATATTGCGCGTAATCGTCCGGCGCCAGCGTCTCCAGCGCCCGCCAGTCGAGGCCGGCGAGATGCATGTCGTCCATCAGCCGCGCCAGGTCGCCGGCGAGATGGAAGGCGTCGGCCGCCGACGCCGGCACCAGGCGCGGCTCGTCGGGGCCGAGCAGTGCCTGCGTCCGGCCGACAGTGTCCGACCAGGCGAGGATCAGCCGCGCCAGGGTCAGCAGCCGGTCGAGCGGCGCGATGGCCGGCGGCAGCAGCAGCGTATCGGCCGGCTGCTCGGCCGGCGCGGCGAGGATCGATTCGTCCTCGTCGACATCGCCGATCGGCCGGATGCGCGGCAGGATCGCCGCCGTGCCGCCGAGGCGGCCGAGCAGGACCTCGCGGAAGCCGCGCGCCGAACGGCGGGTCGGCAGCAGCACGGTGACATCGGCCAGCGCCAGCGGATCGTCGCGCGGATCGCCGGTCAGGCCGAAGCGGCCGCCGAGCAGCTCGTCGGCCAGCGTCGGCAGGAACGGCACGCCCGCCGGAATGCTGAAGACGCGGGGATCGCGGCGCATGGATCAGGCAGCCGCGGCGGCGAGCGCCGCTTCGGCGGCGGCGATGGCCCCGGGGGTCCCGACATGGCACCAGGTGCCGTCGAGGACGACGCCATGGAGGCGGCCGGCGGCGATGGCGCGATCGAACAGGAGATTGAGCGAAAAGGCACCCTCTGGCGCGCCGGCGAACAGCGCCGGCGCCAGGATACCGGCGCCGGTATAGACATAGGGCGCCCGGGGCGCGGCGCCGCGGCGTCTGAGGCGGCCGGCGGCGTCCATGGCAAAGTCGCCGGGGCCGTCATAGCCGGTGGCGCCCGCCGGCCGGGCGAGCAGCAGCAGGGCATCCATGGCGGCGGGATCCCAGGCTGCGGCGAGCGCGGCAAGCGCCGGCGCGCCGGTCTCGACCCAGAAGGAATCGGCGTTGAGCAGGAAGAACGGCGCCGGGCCGAGCAGCGGCAGCGCCCGGACCACACCACCGCCGGTCTCCAGAAGCCTGTCGCGCTCATCGGAGATGACGATGCGCGGCGCCTGGCGCCCGGCGACATGGGCGATGATCTGCTCGGCGAGATAATGGACATTGACGACGGCCGTGTCGACGCCGGCGGCGGCCAGCCGGTCGAGGCCGTGATCGAGCAGCGCCTTGCCGGCCACCGGCACCAGCGGCTTCGGACGCGTGTCGGTCAGCGGCCGCATGCGGGTGCCGAGACCCGCGGCAAGCACCATCGCGGCGGTCGGCATGGTCGGCGGCACGGATGTCTCCCCCTGGATCGAGCCTTACAGAATCATGCTTTCGGGGAAGAACAAAGCGAGAAATGTGACGATGGTGAAAAGCGGGGAGGCGCGTAGGGAGCCTAATCCTGCAGTGGCAGCCAGCGCTGGTACCAGCCGGCGAGGCCGGCGAGATCGGGATGGCGGAGCGTGCGCGCCAGGTATGTCTTCAGCCGCGGGATGTGGCGGAGATATTGCGGCTTGCCGTCGCGCCGGTCGAGCCGGGCGAAGATGCCCAGCACCTTGGTGGCGCGCTGCGCCGCCATGATGGCGAAGGCGCTGGTGAGCGCCGCTTCGTCGAAGCCGGGATCGCGCCGCCGGCGCGCCGCGATATAGGCGGCGAACAGCTCCGCCTCCAGCGACGCGGCGACCGTGACGCGCGCGTCCTGCAGCAGCGAGGCGAGATCGTAGGCCGCCGGGCCGATCATCGCGTCCTGGAAATCCAGGAGGCCGACCTGGCGCACGCCGTCGCGGCCGGGCAGCCAGAGGAGGTTGGGCGAATGATAGTCGCGCAGGACCCAGCTCTTCTCGGCGCCGTCGAGGCGGTCGAAGAGGGCGCCCCAGACGGCGACGAAGGTATCCAGCGCCGCCTGCGGCAGCGGCGCGCCGACGGCATGCGGCGCATACCAGTCGGTGAGCAGCGACACTTCGATGGCCAGCGCGTCGCGGTCGAATAGCGGCAGCGTGTGGATGGAGCCGTCCGGCAGCGGCAGGATATGCGGCCGCGGCTCGGCATGGATGGCGGCCAGCAGCTCGGCGGCCTCGCGGTAGCGCTGCGGGTCCGGCGCGCCAGCGGCGAGGATGCCGTCGCGGCCGAGATCCTCCAGCAGCAGGAAGCCGGCGTCGAGATCGTGGGCATAGAGCTCGGGCGCCGAGAAGCCTGCCCGCAGCAGGGCGGCATCCATGGCGACGAAGGGCCGGACATCCTCGGCAAGATGGGCAATGCGCGAATAGGGCTTGCCGTCGCGGATCACCGGCCCGTCGGGCTGGCGCGGCGAATCCATGAGGACGGCATGGCGGCTGTCGCTGACGATGCGCTCATAGCGGCGCGTCGAGGCATCGCCCTGGAGATGGCGGCGCTGCGCCTCCGTCCATCCCGCCGCATCGAGAAAGGCCCGCGCCGCCAGCGTCCGCCGCAGCCGCGCGGCCCAGTCCGCGCCGCCCGATATCGTCGCCAGCCGGCCGGACCCGGCGAAGCCGAGCGCCACCGTCAGGGTGTGGGCCGGCAGATGTGATCCGGCGCGTTCCGGCCATTCCACCAGCGCGGCGCCGGTGGCGGCGGCTTCCTCGAAGCCGATCTCCTCCAGCTCCGCCGCCTCGCCCAGCCGGTAGAGGTCGAAATGCGTCACGGTCAGGCGCGGCAGCGGATAGGTCTGTGCCAGCGTGAAGGTAGGGCTCGGCACCTCCAGGTCGGGATCGTCGGCAAGCGCCCGCAGGAGGGCCCGGGCGAAGGTTGTCTTGCCGGCGCCGAGATCGCCGGAGAGCGCCACGACATCGCCGGAACGCAGGACGGCGGCGACATCCTCGGCAAGGCGGGCGGTCGCGGCGTCGTCCGGAAGGGGCAGCGCCGCGATCGGGTCGGCCACCGCCTACTCCGCCGCTTCGGCGACGATGTCGGGACGGACCGGCAGGCGCACCGTGACGGTGGTGCCGACGCCGGTGCGCGAGCGGATGGCGACGGCGCCGCCATGCAGCTCGACGAAGCTCTTGACGATCGACAGGCCGAGCCCGGCGCCGCCACGGGCCGCGCCGCCGGCACGGCTCTCGAAGCGGTCGAAGACGGACGCGAGGAACTCATCCGGGATGCCGGCGCCCTGGTCCTCAACGCTGAACTCGACAAAGGCGCCGTCGCGGCGGGCGCGCAAGGCAATATGGCCGCCCTCGTCGGAGAAGCCGACGGCATTGGACAGGAGATTGTAGAGGATCTGCCGCAGGCGCCGCGCGTCGGCGACGATGCTGCCGACATTGGCGGCGACGTCCGTCTCCAGGTGGAGATTGGTGCCGTGCAGCCTGTCGCGCACGCCCTCGATGGCACCGGCGACGGCGGCCGCGACATCGGTTTCGGCGAGGTCGAGCGTCATGATGCCGGCATCGATCGTGGCAAGGTCGAGGATGTCGTTGACGATGGCGTGGAGGGCGTCGCCGGAGGCCAGCACATAGTTGAGATATTCGCGCTGCCGCTCGTTGAGCGGCCCGATGCGCGGATCGGCGATCAGCTGGCTGAAGCCGATGATGCTGGTGAGCGGCGAGCGCAGCTCATAGGAGACGTGCTGGACGAAGGCGTTCTTGAGCCGGTCCGAGGCCTCCAGCGCCTCGTTGCGGTCGAGAAGGGCCCGCTCGACGCGCAGCGAATCGGTGCTGTCGACGAAGGTCACCATGGTCTGGCCTTCGGGGAGCGGCACCGTGGCGTAGTCGATGACGCGGCCGTCGCGGCGCTGGAGCCGGCCGGTGACCTGGCCACGCGCCTCGTCGAGGCCGGCCACGGCGGTGGTGATGTCGCTCCACATATCGGCATGGTCGTGCAGGCGGGCGCAGGCGGCGACGACCTCGGAAATATGGGCGTGCTCGGCCAGCGCCGCGGCATCGATCTTCCAGATCGCCAGGAAGGCGGGATTGCGCAGCCGTAGCCGGCCGTCGGAGCCGAACACGGCAACGCCTTCGGCAAGGTGGTCGAGCGTCTCGCCCTGCACCTGGATGAGAGCGTTGTAGCGGCTTTCGAGATCGAGCCGGGCGGTGACGTTCTCATAGATCCAGGTGAGGCCGCCCTGCGGATGCGGATTGGCGAGGACGCGCAGCGTCTGGCCGTCCGGCAGATGCCAGAACTGCTCGCGCGCCTCCAGCGACTGGTAGGCGGAGAGAAGATCGGTCTTCCACGAGCGGAAGTCGGCCTGCTCCGGCAGCTTGCGGCCGGCGCGCAGCCGGTCGAGCACCATGCTCTCGTCCGGCCGGCTGTCGAGGAAGCCGGCATCGAGGCCGAACAGGGCGCGATAGGCGGCGTTGTAGGACTGGAGGCGCCGGTCCGGCCCGTAGACGGCGACGGCGGTGGCAAGCTGGTCTAGCGTGCGGGCGTGGAATTCGGTGACGCGGCGCAGCGTCGCCTGCAGCGCCTCGACCTCGGAGACGTCGATGGCCATGCCGGCGCTGCCGCGGCCGCCGGCGACGTCGACCACCTCGTAGAGCAGCCGGTTGCCGGCGGCGACGACGCGCAGGCGCCGGCTGAAGACAGGATTGCCGGCATGGGCGCTGCGGATCGTCTCGCGGGCGCTGCCGTCGAGAAGCTCCATGCCGGCCGTTACCGCCACCTCGCCGCTGCCGGCCTCCACCGCCCGGGCATAGGCGCGGTTGACCCACAGCAGGGCGCCGTCGGCATTGCGCAGCCAGACCGGCGGCGGCGCCGCGTCGAGGGCAGCCTTGAGGGCCTCGAGCTCTGCTGCCACCTGCTGGTGGCGCGCCTCGAGCGCGGCAAGAGCCAGGCGGTCGCCGGTGAGATCGCGGAAGCGCACGACGGCCTGGCTGCCGGCGGTACGGCCGAAGGCTTCGACGAAGCTGCCGCCCTGGGTGGCGAGCGCCAGGGTGAAGGGCTCGCCGCGGCGGCGCAGGCTCGCCACCGCCTGGTCGAGATCGGCAGCCGCGTCCGGCGCCAGCCAGGTGCCGAAGGCGAGGAAGCCGCCGCGCTCCTGCGGCACGCCGGTGCGCCTGGGCAGCGCGCCGAGGACTGCCGGTGGCGACGCCGGATCACTCCACACCACCAGGCGCTGGTCGTCGAAATTGAGGAGGGTCTCGGCGCGATCCGCCAGGACCCGGAGATCGGCGGTCTCGGCTTCCAGACGGGCGGCGCGGTTCTCCGCCCGGCCGCGGCTGCGCATGGCGGAGATGACGGCGAGGACGGCAAAGACGACAACGCCGGTTAGAGCGCTGAGCGCCACGATCGTATCGGCCCCGATACGACTTCCGAGGTCCGATACCGGCGTTTGTGCAAGCGCTGGCGAGACGGTGCCGACAAGCCCGGCGACAAGCCCGGCAAGGCGCCTAAGCGCCTGAATCCGTAATAGTTTCCTGCGATGCCGGAGCATGCGACAGGCCTCTCGCGCTGGCCAGGGTGAAGAGTGAGAGCCGGGTACGCAGGCCCGCCGATTCGCCCCAATCTAGCCGGTCGGGGACGACCCCAAAACCCGTCCGGAGAATTTCATTTCGGACCCGAGCCGAGGCAAGCCGGCGGCGGAGACTGTCGCCGGACTATGGTTAAGGATTGGTGGAGGCGCGCCGGCCGACGCGGAAAGACACGGCCCCGCATGGCGCATGGGCCATGCGGGGCCGGATGATCTGCGGCGCGCCTAGTTGGGCGGCTTGACGCCGTCCTTCTCGACGCTCACCGCCGCCGCGGCATAGGAGCCGTCGTCGAGCTTGCGGGCGCTGAGGACGATGTAGCGGCCCGGGACGAGGAGCGACGCGTCGCCGACGGTCGGCGCCCAGACAGGGATATCCGGCGGCACGACGATCTGCTTCTCGCCGTCCGGGAAGGTCAGCGTCAGGACGCGCGCGTCACCGTCGCTGGCTACCTCGCTGACATTGGCGTTGGTCATCGTCGTGCTGGGCGCCATGTCCCAGACGCGGTGGCCCTCGCCGACGCCGCGGCTGGCCTCCGGGAAGACCTGCACCTCGATGGCCGTCAGCTTGCCGTCCTTGTCGAGGGCGCCGGCGCCGACATAGACGTTTTCCGTGATGTCATCGAGGGTCAGCAGCGTCGGATAAGTGACGCGGTAATTGTCGTCGAGCTTGATGTCGACTTTCTGCCCCTCGCGCGTCGTCATCGACAGCATGTTGCCGTCGATGGCGTCGAGCGTGCCGCGAAAGCGCGTCGTCGGGGTCGGCTGCTGGGCGAAGGCCGGCAGCGCCAGCGCCGCCACCAGGGCAGCGCCGATGAAGGTCAGGGCATGTTTCCTGAGCATTGTGGTTCCTCCTGGCCGCCATCAGCGGCCGTGAACGTGAGACATTTCTCCCTTGGTCTTGCTCTTGCGGCGATCCGCCCCCTGCGGGTGCGAGTGCCGCTCTCAGGCACCGGCCGTGCCCCAACCGGTGTGCGCGCCGGACACACCGGCGGCGCTGCCGCAGTCTAGCAGAAGCGGCGCCGCGGCGCCCGCTGCCGCTGCATCGCCGCCATCACCGGTTCTCGCCGGCACCTGCTGCCGCGGCTTGCAGCGCTGATAACCCGGCTAAGAAATTCCGTCGCTGCCGGGCAGAATTGACGGCCGCGGAAGCAGTCCATCGGAGCAGATCGGGAGCGGCGATCATGCCGCAACTGGTGCAGCACCTCTTCGCGGCGGTATTTGCGCCACGTCAAATTAGGCCCGGTCTAAACGAGCTAAATGCCTTTGTGACGCCGGTGCGGGGACAAGGCATGCGCAAGCTGACGGATCAGCCTGGGGCGAAGAGCGCAAGGTCCGGAAATCTTCCCGTGCTGATCGTCACGACCTGGGCCTTCACCGCCTGCTTCGCGGTGTGGACGATGTTCGGGGTGACCGGCATCCCGATCCGGGACCAGCTCCAGCTCGACTCGACGCTGTTCGGCCTGCTGACCGCCACGCCGATCCTGACCGGCGCCCTGTTCCGCCTGCCGCTCGGCATCTGGACCGACCGCTTCGGCGGCCGCGTCATCATGCTGCTGCTGCTGATCGGCTGCGCTGTTCCGCTGTGGATTTCAGCCTACGCCACGGCCTTCTGGCAGTTCATCCTGCTCGGCCTCGCCCTCGGCCTGGTCGGCGCCTCCTTCGCCGTCGGGACGCCTTATGTCGCCCGCTTCTTTCCGAAGGAGAGGCGCGGTTTCGCGATGGGCTTCTTCGGCGCCGGCACCATCGGCGCCGCCCTCAACATGTTCGTGGCGCCGATCCTGGTCGAACGCCTCGGCTGGGAGATGGTGCCGAAGATCTATGCCGTCATACTGCTCATTACGGCGGCTCTGTTCTGGATCTTCTCGGCGCCTGATCCCGGTCCCGAGACCAAGGCCGGCCAGTCCTTCCGTCAGCAGATCGGCGTGCTGCGCGATCCGCGCGTGTGGAAATATTGCCAGTATTATTCGATCGTCTTCGGCGGCTTCACGGCGCTGTCGGTCTGGATGCCGCAATATTTCAGCAACGAATATGGCTTCTCGATCGCCGGAGCGTCGCTGCTTGCCGCCTGCTTCGCGCTGCCGGGCGGCGCCTTCCGTGCCGTCGGCGGCTGGCTGTCGGACCGCTTCGGCGCCCATAACGTCACCTGGTGGGTGCTGTGGGCGGCGTGGTTCACCCTGTTCCTGCTGTCCTATCCGAAGACCGAGCTGATCGTTCACGCCGTCGACGGGCCTGTCAATTTCGGCATCGCGCTGCCGCCCTGGCTCTTTACCGGCCTCCTGATGGTGCTGGGCGTCGCCTTCGCCTGCGGCATGGCCTCGACCTTCAAGTACATCGCCGACGATTTCCCGGACAACATCGGAACCGTCTCCGGCATCGTCGGCATGGCCGGCGGCCTCGGCGGCTTCCTGCTGCCGATCATGTTCGGCGCCATCCTCGACGGGCTCGGCGTCAATTCGAGCTGCTTCATGCTGCTCTACGGCATCGTCTCGGTGTCGCTGGTTCTCAATTACCTCACGGAAGTGCGGCGCGCGCCCGTCATGGGCAAGCGGCGGCGCGGCGTGAGGCCGTCGGTAGCGCGCAAGGGAGCAGCCCTGTGAGTCATTTTCTGGAGCGCATGACCTATCTGGCACGGCGCCGCGAGCCTTTTGCCGACGGTCATGGCGAGCTTCGCGACGAAGACCGGATGTGGGAGGAGGGCTATCGCCAGCGCTGGCAGCACGACAAGATCGTCCGCTCCACGCATGGCGTGAACTGCACCGGCTCCTGCTCGTGGAAGATCTACGTCAAGAGCGGCGTCGTGACCTGGGAGACGCAGCAGACCGACTACCCGCGCACGCGCCCCGGCATGCCCAATCACGAGCCGCGCGGCTGCTCGCGCGGCGCCTCCTACAGCTGGTATCTCTACAGTGCCAGCCGCATCAAATATCCGATGGTGCGCAGCCGGCTGGTGAAGGCCTGGCGCGAGGCGCGCAAGACCCTGCCGCCGGTCGAGGCGTGGGCGGCGATCGTCGGCGACGCCAAGATCGCCGCCGGCTACAAGGCGATGCGCGGCCGCGGCGGCTTCGTGCGCTCGACCTGGGAAGAGGCGGCCGAGATCATCGCCGCCGCCAATGTCCACACGATCAGGACCTGGGGCCCGGACCGCGTCGTCGGCTTCTCGCCGATCCCGGCCATGTCGATGGTCTCCTATGCCTCGGGCGCCCGCTATCTCAGCCTGATCGGCGGCACGCTGCTCTCCTTCTACGACTGGTATTGCGACCTGCCGCCGTCGAGCCCGCAGACCTGGGGCGAGCAGACCGACGTGCCGGAATCGGCCGACTGGTACAATTCCGGCTTCATCATCGCCTGGGGCTCCAACGTGCCGCAGACGCGCACGCCCGACGCGCATTTCTTCGTCGAGGCGCGCTACAACGGCACCAAGGTGGTGGCGGTGACGCCGGACTATGCCGAGGTCGCCAAGCTTTCCGATCTCTGGCTGCACCCCAAGCAGGGCACCGACGCGGCGCTCGCCATGGCCATGGGCCATGTCATCCTCAAGGAATTCTTCGTCGATCGCCAGACACCCTATTTCGATGATTACTGCCGCCGGCTGACCGACATGCCGATGCTGGTGCGGCTGCGGCGGGACGGTGAGCGCTGGGTTCCCGACCGCTACCTGCGCCAGAGCGACCTCACCGGCGCACCGGAGACGCCGCGGGCGCCGTGGAAGACCGTCGCCATGGGCGAGGACGGCGATCTCGTCGTGCCGCAGGGCTCGATCGGCTACCGCTGGCCGGCGGAAGACGAAGCCAAAGGCCGCTGGAACCTTGAGGAAAAGGACGGCGAGACCGGCGCCGAGGCGCGGTTGGCGCTCAGCCTGATCGACCGCCGCGACGACGTGCTGCCGGTCGCCTTCCCCTATTTCGGCGGCACGCCGCATCCGCATTTCGCCGAGAACGACCAGGGCGGCGACGTGCTGCTGCGCCACGTGCCGGTGCGGCGCCTCATGCTGGCCGACGGCGAGGCGCATGTCGCCACCGTGTTCGACCTTCTCGCCGCCAATTACGGCATCGACCGCGGCCTCGGCGGCAACGCCGCCAGGAGCTTCACCGACAACGTGCCCTATACGCCCGCCTGGCAGGAGCCGATCACCGGCGTCGCTGCTGACGAGGCGATCGCCGTGGCGCGCGGCTTTGCCGAGAATGCCGAGAAGACCAAGGGCCGCTCGATGGTCATCATCGGCGCCGGCATGAACCACTGGTATCACCAGGACATGGGCTACCGCGCCATCATCAACATGCTGATGATGTGCGGCACGGTCGGCGTCTCCGGCGGCGGCTGGGCGCATTATGTCGGGCAGGAGAAGCTGCGGCCGCAGACCGGCTGGACGATGCTGGCCTTCGCGCTCGACTGGGTGCGGCCGCCGCGGCAGATGAACGGCACGTCCTTCTTCTATGCGCATAGCGACCAGTGGCGCTACGAGAAGCTCGACGTCACCGAGGTCCTGTCGCCGCTGGCCGACCCGGCGCCCTATCGCGGCAGCCTGATCGACCTCAACGTCAAGGCCGAGCGCATGGGCTGGCTGCCCTCGGCGCCGCAGCTCAACGTCAATCCGCTGACCCTGGCAGCGGAGGCCGAAGCCGCCGGCGTGCCGGTGAAGGAGCATGTCGTCGCCGGCCTCAAGTCGGGCGGCATCGCCCTTGCCTGCGAGGACCCCGACAATCCGCAGAACTTCCCGCGCAACCTGTTCATCTGGCGCTCCAACCTGTTCGGATCGTCGGGCAAGGGGCATGAATATTTCCTGCGCCACTTCCTCGGCACCCGTCACGGCCTGCAGGGTAAGGATCTGGGCGAGATGGGTGGGCAGAAGCCGCAGGATGTCGCCTGGCGCGACCCGGCGCCGGAGGGCAAGCTCGACCTGGTGACGACGCTCGACTTCCGCATGTCGACGAGCTGCCTCTACTCCGACATCGTCCTGCCGACCGCCACCTGGTACGAGAAGAACGACCTCAACACGTCCGACATGCATCCGTTCATCCACCCGCTTTCCACGGCGGTGGATCCGGTGTGGGAAGCGCGCAGCGACTGGGAGACCTACAAGACGATCGCCCGGCGGTTCTCCGAGCTGGCGGCCGGTCATCTCGGCGTCGAGCAGGATGTCGTGCTGACGCCCATCCAGCACGACACGCCGGCCGAGCTGGCCCAGCCGCTGGGCGTCGCGGACTGGAAGAAGGGCGAATGCGACCTGGTGCCGGGCGTGACGGCGCCGCAGATCACCGTGGTCGAGCGCGACTATCCCAACACCTACCGTCGCTTCACGGCACTGGGTCCCCTCGCCGACCGGCTCGGCAACGGCGGCAAGGGCATTTCCTGGAACACCGAAGCGGAGGTGAGGGGCCTCGGCGCCCTCAACTACCGCGTCAATGACGGCGGCCCGACCGACGGCCGGCCGCGCATCGAGACCGACATCGATGCGGCGGAGACGATCCTCTACCTGGCGCCGGAGACCAATGGCGAGGTGGCGGTCAAGGCCTGGGCGGCGCTCGGCAAGGCGACCGGCCGCGACCACACCCATCTCGCCACGGCGCGCGAGGACGAGAAGATCCGCTTCCGCGACCTGCAGGCGCAGCCGCGCAAGATCATCTCCTCACCGACCTGGTCCGGCATCGAGAGCGAGCATGTCAGCTACACAGCCGGCTACACGAATGTGAACGAGCTGATCCCGTGGCGCACGCTGACCGGCCGCCAGCAGTTCTACCAGGACCATCAATGGTTCCGTGATTTCGGCGAGGGCTTTGCCGTCTATCGGCCGCCGATCGACACGCGCAATGCCGCCGAGATGCTGGGCCGCAAGGCCAACGGCCAGACGGAGATCCTGCTCAACTTCATCACGCCGCACCAGAAATGGGGCATCCACTCGACCTATACCGACAACCTGCTGATGCTGACGCTGTCGCGCGGCGGGCCGATCGTCTGGCTCTCGGAAACAGACGCCCGCAAGGCCGGCATCGTCGACAATGACTGGATCGAGCTCTTCAACCTCAACGGTGCCATCGCGGCGCGGGCCGTGGTGAGCCAGCGGGTCAAGGAGGGCATGTGCATGATGTACCACGCGCAGGAAAAGATCGTGAACGTGCCGGGCTCGCAGATCACCGGCCAGCGCGGCGGCATCCATAATTCGGTGACGCGCACGGTGCTGAAGCCGACGCATATGGTCGGCGGCTACGCGCAGCTTTCCTACGGCTTCAACTATTACGGAACGGTCGGCTCCAACCGCGACGAATTCGTCGTGGTGCGCAAGCTTGCCAAGGTCGAATGGCTCGACAGCTCCAATCCCGTCGACCCGATCCTCGAGGAGGAGACAGCATCATGAAGATCCGCGCCCAGATCGCCATGGTGCTCAATCTCGACAAGTGCATCGGCTGCCACACCTGCTCGGTCACCTGCAAGAACGTCTGGACCTCGCGCCAGGGCATGGAATACGCGTGGTTCAACAATGTCGAGACCAAGCCCGGCATCGGCTATCCCAAGGACTGGGAAAACCAGAAGCGCTGGAAGGGCGGCTGGGAGCGGAAGAAGAACGGCAAGATCGCACCGCGCCAGGGCGGGCGCCTGTCCATCCTCGCCAAGATCTTCGCCAATCCGCACCTGCCGGAGATCGACGACTACTACGAGCCCTTCACCTTCGACTACGAGCACCTGCAGAAGGCGCCGGAGCTGCAGACGGCGCCGGTGGCGCGGCCGCTGTCGCTGGTCACCGGCCGGCCGATGGAAAAGATCGAGTGGGGCCCGAACTGGGAGGAGATCCTCGGCGGCGAGTTCGACAAGCGCTCGCAGGACTACAATTTCGAGGCGGTGCAGAAGGACATCTACGGGCAGTTCGAAAACACCTTCATGATGTACCTGCCGCGGCTATGCGAGCACTGCCTCAACCCGAGCTGCGTCGCCTCCTGCCCGTCGGGATCGATCTACAAGCGCGAGGAGGACGGCATCGTCCTCATCGACCAGGACAAGTGCCGCGGCTGGCGCATGTGCGTCTCGGGCTGCCCCTACAAGAAGATCTATTACAACTGGACCTCGGGCAAAGCCGAGAAGTGCATCTTCTGCTATCCGCGCATCGAGGCCGGCCAGCCGACCGTGTGCTCGGAGACCTGCGTCGGGCGCATCCGCTATCTCGGCGTCCTTCTCTACGATGCCGACGGCATCGAACAGGCGGCGTCCGTTCCCGACGAACAGGATCTCTACGAGGCACAGCTGAAGCTGTTCCTCGACCCGCATGATCCTGCCGTCGCGGCGCAGGCGCGCGCCGACGGCGTCCCCGACGCCTGGATCGAGGCGGCGCGCCGCTCGCCGGCTTACAAGATGGCGGTGGAGTGGAAGATCGCCTTCCCGCTGCACCCCGAATACCGGACGCTGCCGATGGTCTGGTACGTGCCGCCGCTGTCGCCGATCCAGTCGCACGCCAATACCGGCGCCATCGAGACCAATGGCGAGATCCCGGATGTGCGCTCGCTGCGCATCCCCGTCCGCTATCTCGCCAACCTGCTGACCGCCGGCGCCGAGGAGCCGGTCGTCTCGGCCCTGGAGCGCATGCTCGCCATGCGCGCCTATCATCGCCAGCGCCAGCTCGGCGAGGGCGACGGCCAGGCGGTGCTCGACCAGGCCGGGCTCAGCGTGGCGCAGGTGGAGGAGATGCACCGCTATCTCTCCATCGCCAATTACGAGGACCGCTTCGTCATCCCCACCAGCCACCGCGAGCAGGCCGAGGACGCCTACGGGCTGAAGGGCTCGTGCGGCTTCACCTTCGGCAATGGCTGTGATTTCGGACCGCCGCATTCGACGCTGTTCGGCGGCAAGATGGGCCGCCGCAAGCTGACGCCGGTGCGGCCGCTCGATACCTGAGGCGACAGAGATGCTGGTGTTCAAGGCGTTCAGCGCCCTTCTTTCCTACCCGACCGCCGAGCAGCGTGAAGCGCTGCCGGACATCGGCGCCGCCATCGCCGCCTCGCCGCTGGTGGCGCGACGCGAGCGCGACGCGCTCCTCGCCCTCATCGCGGAGATCGGTAACGGCGATCTCCTGTCGGCGGAGGAGCGCTATGTCGATCTCTTCGACCGCGGCCGGTCGCTGTCGCTCAATCTCTTCGAGCACCTGCACGGCGAGGGCCGCGACCGCGGCACGGCGATGGTCGAGCTGAAGGAGCTCTACGGCGCCGCCGGCTTCGAGCTGGCGACGCGCGAGCTGCCCGACTACCTGCCGGTGGTGCTGGAATATCTCAGCCAGCGCGATCTCGCCGAAGCGCGCGAGCTGCTCGCCGACTGCGCCCAGATCCTGACGGCCATCTCCCGCGCCCTGCTGGCGCGGCAGAGCCGCTACGCCGCCGTGCCGCAGGCGCTGCTGGTCATCGCGGGCGAGGCGCCGGTCGATGCCGGCAAGGTGGCGCCCGTCAAGGAACGGCTGGAGACGCTCGACCGCGACTGGGCCGAGCAGCCCGCCTTCGCCGACATTGCCGCCAACGGCCGGCCAGGCGCCTGACAAGGAGGTCCGCGATGCTTTCCTCTTCCTACGTCAACACGCTGCTCTTCGGCGTCTACCCCTACATCTGCCTGGTGGTGCTGCTGATCGGCAGTCTCATCCGCTTCGACCGCGAGCCCTATACGTGGAAGAGCGATTCTTCGCAGATCCTGCGCAAGCGCGAATTGCGGCTCGGCTCCAACCTCTTCCACTACGGCGTCATCACTGTGATCCTCGGCCATTTCGTCGGCTTCCTGGCGCCGCACTGGGCGGTCGACTGGGCGCTGTCGCCGACGGCGCACCAGCTCCTCGCCATGGTCATCGGCGGCATTGCCGGCCTCGTCGCCATCATCGGCCTGTCGGTGCTGATCCATCGCCGCCTCACCGATCCCCGCATCCGGCTGAACAGCCGCAAGTGGGATATCGTGATCACCTTCATGCTGTGGCTGCAGCTCGCCCTCGGCCTCCTCACCGTGCCGTTGTCGGCCTTCCACATGGACGGGGCGCTGTTCGAGGTGCTGACCAGCTACGTCAAGGGCATCGTGACCCTCGACGGCGACGCCGCGGCGCTGATGATGGACGTGCCGCTGACCTACAAGCTGCATGTCCTCCTGGGCTTCACGCTGTTCCTCGTCTCGCCCTTCACGCGCATGATCCACATCTGGAGCGGCGCCGGCGCGCTCGCCTATCTCTTCCGGCCGTACCAGATCGTGCGTACCCCGAAGACGCGCGCCAAGGAGCCGGTGCGGTCATGATCCTGTCGGTCAACGGCATCGCGGTAGCGGTCGAGGCGGATGCCTCGGCGGAGCTTGCCGCCGTCCAGGAGCTGCTGCGCCAGCGTGCCGTCGGCGTCGGCCTGCTCGACGCCGGCAACGATGACGAGGCGGATGTCGCGGCGGCGATCGAAACGCTGCTGGAGCGCGAGGTGCCGACGCCGGCGCCGACCGAGGCGGAGTGCCGGCGCTATTACGCCAACAACCCGGCCGAGTTCGAGAGCGGCGAGCTGGTACATGCCCGCCACATCCTGTTCCAGGTGACGGCGCAGGTGAACATCCCGGAGATTCGCAAGCGCGCCGAGGAGACGCTGAACATCCTGCTGCGCGGGCCCGACCGCTTCGCCAGCCTCGCCCGCGAGCTGTCCAACTGCCCGTCGGGACAGCAGGACGGCAATCTCGGGCAGATCGGCCGCGGCGACACGGTGCCCGAGTTCGAGCGGGCGCTGTTCCAGTTCGCGCCGCCCGGCATCCTGCGCGAGCTGGTGAAGAGCCGGCACGGTTTCCACATCGTCGCCATCGACCGGCGCATCCCGGGGAAGAAGGTGCCGTTCGAGCTGGTGCAGGAGCGGATTGCCGGCGAGCTGCGCGCCCGGGTGGAGGAGCAGGCGCTGCGGCAATATGTGAGCGTCCTTGCCGGCCAGGCCGATGTCGAGGGCGTCACGCTGCCGACCAGCGCCTCGCCGCTGGTCCAGTAGGCCACCGGCGCCGGTACATCATTTCGTTCGCCTGTTTGCGGCAGCGCAAGCTGCCGACAGCCCCGGCCTGCCAAGATGGCGCCGTCAGCGATTGCCCCGGAAGCCGGAGACACATGAGCGCCATCGATCTTTTGAGCGCCATCGATCTTTCCCGTTACTTCGCCAACCGGGAAGCAGGCGATATCGGCACTGTCTTCGCGTCGCGGCGGGCTGTGGTGCCGTGGCGCGGCGGCCAGCCGGTCGGCGACGGTGACATGCCGGACATCTGGGCGGAGTTGATGACCACGGCCGGCGCGCCGGAAGAGCGGCTGGTCTATGTCCACATCCCCTTCTGCGCCAATCACTGCCTGTTCTGCGGCTTCTACCGCAACGCCTATGCGGCGGATGCAGGGGCCGCCTATGCCGATCAGCTCGTCGCCGAGATCGAACGTGAGGCCGCCGCGCCGCGGATACGCCACAGCCGCATCGCGGCGGTGTACCTTGGCGGCGGCACGCCGAGTGCCCTGTCGGCGGCCGAGCTGACGCGCATCCTCACGGCGCTGCGGCAGAACCTGCCGCTGGCGCCCGACTGCGAGATCACGCTGGAAGCGCGCATCATCCATTTCGACGGCGACAAGATCGACGCCTGTCTCGCGGCCGGGGTCAACCGTATCTCCGTCGGCGTCCAGAGCTTCGACACGGCCGTGCGCCGCCGGCAGGGGCGCCGCGCCGACCGGGACGAAGCCATCCGCTGCCTTGCCGCCATCCGCGACCGCCACCAGGCCGCGCTGGTGATCGACCTCCTTTACGGCCTGCCGGGACAGAGTCTGGAGATATGGCGCGAGGACCTGCGCATCGCCGCCGATCTGGCGCCGGACGGCGTCGATCTCTACGGGCTCAATCTGATCCCCGGGACGCCGCTGCACCACGCCGTGACGGCCGGCAAGATGGAGCGGCCGACGCTGCAGGCGCTTGCGGCGATGTACGAGATGGGCGCTGACTATCTCGGCGAGCGCGGCTGGCGCCAGCTCAGCAACAGCCACTGGGCCCGCACGCCGGCGGAGCGCAACCTCTACAACCTGCGCATCAAGCAGGGCGTCGACTGCCTCGCCTACGGCTCCGGTGCCGGCGGCAGCCTCGGCCGCTACAGCTACAGCGTCGCCGGCGATCTTGAACGCTACGGCGCGGCACTCGCCGCCGGCCGCAAGCCGCTCGGCGGCATGAGCCTTTCCGAAGGCCCGGCGGCGGCGCGCCACTATGTGACGGCGGGCTTCGAAGTCGGGCGGCTGGAGCTCGGCGGCCTGCCGCAGGCAGACAGGGTGACGGACCTGGTCGCACCGCTTCTGGACCAGTGGCAAAGCGCCGGCCTGCTGGTGCGGACCGGCGACACCGTCGATCTCACAACGGCCGGCCGCTTCTGGTACGGCAACCTGATCGCCGCCTTCAACGACGTCATCGCCGCTGCGGCGTCGCCCGGCTCCTGACCGGCGATCGCGCCTGCGACACCCGGATGCTCTTACCGGCGCCGACGCGTGCTGTAGACCACATCCCTACGGCAGCCGTATCACCATCCGCGGCAAGGACGGCGCAGCATCCGAGGGACATCTGCATGACACAATGCGAAAGCCGCCTCCTGACCCGCACCAGCTCAGGATTGATGTCCCTGTCTCCAGCCTATTTCGGCCTGGTGATGGCGACCGGCATCGTGTCTCTGGCTGCCTTCATGATGGGATACGGTCACCTGGCGCTGGCGCTGTTCTACCTCAACATCGCGCATTACCTGGTGCTGTTCCTTCTTTTCGGCCTGCGCGCCATCCTCTATCCGCGCCGCTTCTTCGGCGACATGATCGGCCATCTCAGTGGCCCGGGTTATTTCACCACCGTGGCCGGCACGGGGATCCTCGCGAGCCAGTTCCTTGTGCTTGAGGAAAACACCGCCGTCGGCTCGGCCCTGTGGCTGCTCGCTGTCTTTCTCTGGATCGGCCTGACCTATACGATCTTCACGGTTCTCACCGTGAAGCCGGAAAAGCCCACCCTCGACAAGGGGATCAGCGGCGGCTGGCTGCTGGCGGTGGTCGCGACGCAGAGCCTCTCGGTCTCCAGCGCCCTGCTGGCGGCGCGGATCGGCCAGCCGCACCGGCTGGAGCTCAACATGCTCGCCCTTTCCATGTGGTTGTGGGGCGGCATGCTCTATATCTGGATGATCTCGCTGATCTTCTATCGCTATACGTTCTTCCGCTTCTCGCCCGACGACCTGGCGCCGCCCTACTGGATCAACATGGGCGCCATGGCGATCTCGACACTGGCCGGATCGCTGCTGATCCTCAATGCCCCGCATGCGCCCTATCTGGAGTCGCTGCTGCCCTTCCTGAAGGGCTTCACGGTCTTCTACTGGGCGACGGGAACCTGGTGGATCCCGATGCTGCTGCTGTTGGGCGTCTGGCGCTACATCTACAAGCGGTTCCCGATCGAATACGATCCCCTGTACTGGGGCGTCGTTTTCCCGCTCGGCATGTATGCCGCCGCCACATGGCAGATGGACCACGCCATGGGGTTCGGCTTTCTCGGCGCGCTGCCGCCTGCATTCTTCTATGTCGCCGCGGCAGCCTGGGCGATAACTTTCGCCGGTATGCTGCGCCGCCTCGGGCGCAGCCTCTTCGGGGCGGAAGCGTAGAGCAGGAGGACAGCCGGCGCATGCTTGGAGATCTCGTTTCGCGCCTCGACCGGCCGGGCGTCGCCGAGGATGTTCTCAGCACTCTCGACCCGCAGGTGGTCGAGGCCGTCGGCGCCCGGGCGGCCGCCTATGGCATGAGCGTCCCCACCTTCGTGGCGGACGGCGTCCGCGCCTTCATCGACGAGGCGGACGACGATCTGTGGTTCCAGCTGATCACCGTCATGCGCAAGGCGGAGGATCCGGGCCTCGCCGGTGTGCAGGCGATCATCACCTGGATGGTGACGCTCGAAACCGGCGCCCGGTAGCGCTTCCGCGAGCCCATCGCAGCTGAACTGCGGCTGCAGGCGCCCTTCAGCGGCGGTTCAGCCGCATGCCGGCATCGTGCCGCCATCGAAGCAACGCCCCGACGGGGGGCGCCACAGGCAGGGAGTTTCCTCGATGCGCATGATCTTCGGCATGATCCTCGGTTCGGCCCTCACCATCGGTGCCGCCTATGTGGCGGACAACGCCACCGCCCAGCAGGGCAACACGATCGTCAACTGGAACGCCGCCAGCGCCAAGCTGAACAGCGTCATCGACGTGGCGCAGGAGAAGCTCAACGACCTGATCGGCGGCTGACGCTCAGGCGCCGGCCGCAACACCGCCGTAACGCTCTGTGCGGATGGAGGCCGGGTCGAGACCGCTGTCGACAAGCAGCGCCGTCGCCGCCTCGACGAAGCCCGTCGAGCCGCAGACATAGGTGCGCGGCGTGCTGGCCTCGCCCAGCATGGCGCGCAGTTCAGCGACAAGCGCCCGGTCGATGCGGCCAGCGCGGAAGCGGTCGCCGCCGCCCTGGCGCGTCAGCGTCACGACAAGATCGAAATGCGGGTCTTCCTTCGCCTCGGCGAACAGCTCGTCATGGAAGATGACGTCGGCGGCGCTGCGGGCGGAATAGACCAGGAGCGCCGGCACATCGGGCGCGACGGCGCGGCGATGGCGGGCCATCGACACCAGCGGCACGACGCCGGAGCCGCCGCCGACAAGGAGAAGCGGCCCGCCATAGGCCGGCCGCCAGATGAAATGACCGCCGATCGGGCCGCGCAGCTCGACGGTGTCGCCGGGCGCCAGCACTTCATGGAAGAAGGGCGACACCTCACCGTCGGGCAGGCGTTCGACGACAAGCTCGACGAAGCGGCTGCCCGGTGCGGAGGCGACCGAATAACTGCGCTCGGCCTGGTAGCCGTCCGGCGCCGTCAGCCGGACGTCGACATGCTGGCCGGCCTCCATGCGTGGCCAGTCCGGCACATCGAGGAAGAAGCTCTTCACCGCGCTCGTCTGGCGGATCACGGCGATCACCGTCGCCTCCTGCCAGGCGAGGTGCTGCGGCTGGGCGGGGCTCTCCATCAGTCGCCGGTGAAGCGCTGCTCACGCCACGGGTCGCCGTAGATGTGGTAGCCGCGCAGCTCCCAGAAGCCGGGCTCGTCGCGCTCGGTGAACTGCAGCGCGCTCACCCATTTGGCCGATTTCCAGAAATAGAGATGCGGCACCACCAGCCGGGCCGGGCCGCCATGGTCGGGGGTGATCGGCTTGCCGTCATAGGCCGTGGCGACCATCGCCCTGCCGCCGGCGAGATCGGCCAGCGGCACGTTGGTCGAATAGCCGTCGAAGGAATGCGCCAGCACATGGGCGGTCGGCGCCTCGATCCCGGCCGCGGCGAGAATGTCGTCGATCATGACGCCCTCCCACAGCGTGTCGAACTTGCTCCACTTGGTGACGCAGTGGATGTCGCGGGTGAAGCTCGTGTGCGGCAGGGCGGCGAACTCCTCCCAGGACCAGCGCGCCAGCGGGCGCGGGCCAGCCTTGAGGGTAAAGGTCCAGGCGCTGGTGGCGAGACGCGGCGTCGGCCCGGCCGACAGGACCGGAAATCCGCGCTCCAGATACTGGCCCGGCGGCAGTCGCTGCGCCACCTCCGGCGCCGGCCGCCGGCCGAAGAAACCGCGTGTGACCATGGCGGCCATACTCCCTTTTCCGGGGTCGGAGGGTCCCGCCGGGACCGGCCCGGGTCAAGGGCCGCGGCGGGCAGAACCGGCTGCCGCCGGATCAGGACGTTCCGCTGAGCGCGACGAAGGCGTCGAGAAAGCGCTGCTGCGCCAAGGCGGTCGGCCACGGCTCGAGGTCGAGCGCCGCGGCGGCGAGCGGCGGCCGGCCAAAGAAGCGTTCCGCCTCGGCTCTGCCGAAGCCGGCGCGCTGCGTCGCCTCGTGATAGGCGGCGATGCGGTCGGCGGCCTTGATGGCGGCGGCGAGCTCGGCCGGCAGCTCGGCCGGCAGGCCGAAGCGGATATGGATGGCGGCCATCAGGCGCCGCTCCACCGCCTTGTAGTCGCCGCCCATCACCGCCTTGAACGGCGAGATCATGTCGCCGATGACATATTCCGGCGCGTCATGCAGCAGCGCCGCCAGCTGCGAGCGCCCCGGCGCCGCCGGATCGAGGCTGCGCAGGATCGCCGTCACCAGCAGCGAATGCTGGGCGACCGAAAAGGGATGGTCGCCGGAGGTCTGGCCGTTCCAGCGGGCGACGCGAGCAAGGCCGTGGGCGATATCCTCGATCTCGACATCGAGCGGCGACGGATCGAGGAGATCGAGCCGCCGCCCCGACAGCATCCGCTGCCAGGCGCGTGGCGCCGTGGTCCGCGGCCGCACCGGCATCAATCCTCGCCGCCGGCGTCCTGCGGCCAGCCGAAGCGGGCCCAGCCCGGCAGGCTGACGGTGAGCGGAATGCCGCCGGCTGTCAGCGCCTCGCCGGCATCGAGCGCGGCCCGCGCCCGGTCGAGGCGGAGCGTCGCCAGCCCCGCCGTTCCGTCCACCGAGCCGACGGCGCCGAGGACGCGGCCGCCGGCCTCGACCGGCGCGCCGGCCGCCAGCGGCGCCTCGCCTGTCACCGGTATCGTACGCCGGCGGGCGGTGCCACGATGCTCCATGCGCGACACGACCTCCTGGCCGACATAGCAGCCCTTCTTGAAGTCGATGCCGCCGAGCTGGTCCATGTCGGCATCGTGCGGAAAGGCGTCGCCGAAGGCGAAATCGGCGCCGCCTTCCGGGACACCCAGCGCGATGCGGTGCGCCGCATAGGCAGACGGCGTGCCGCGCCCGTATCCGGCAATCGCCTCCGGCGCTGCCTCGACGACGGCGCGCCAGCCGAGCGCCGCGAGGCGCGGATCGGCGGCGACGACACCGGCAAGCTCCGGCAACGCCGCGCCGTCCCAGCCGGCCAGCACGGCGCGGCGGCCGGTCAGGTCGGCGATCTCCACCTTCGCCCGCAGCCGGTAGAAGCCAAGGCGGCGGGCAAAGTCCGCCGCCTTGTTGGCGGCGATGTCGAAGAGGTAGCCGTCACCGTCGGCAAGGACCAGGAAATCGAACAGGATCTTGCCCTGCGGCGTCAGCAGGCCGCCATAGCCGGCGCCGGTCTCGGCGACCCTGTCCATGTTGGTGGTGATGAGGTCCTGGAGGAAGGCGCGCACGTCCGGCCCTGCCGCGGCGACGACGCCGCGGTCGGGAAGATCGGTCCAGATGCCGCTGCTCATGCTCGCGCCCGTGACGTGATCGGCCGCAGCGCGCCTTGCGCCGCCCGCCGCGGTTACGTAAGCCGGACGTCATGGCGCCGCAAGATATGGGGCGCGACGTGCGGAGGGGGCGATGCCGGCAAGCTATGATCTGGTGCTGCGCGGCGGTACCGTCGTCAACCAGGACGGCATCGGCCCGCGCGACCTCGGCATAAGCGACGGCCGCATCGCCTTCATCGGCACAATCGACCCGGCCGCCGGCGGCGAGGTCGTCGACTGCACCGGCCTGCATCTCCTGCCCGGCGTTATCGACTCGCAGGTGCATTTCCGCGAGCCCGGCCTGACCCATAAGGAGGATCTGGAGACGGGGTCGCGGTCGGCGGTGATGGGCGGCGTCACGACGGTGTTCGAGATGCCCAACACCAAACCGCTGACCACCAGCGCCGCGGCGCTCGCCGACAAGGTGGCGCGGGCCAGCGGCCGCATGCATTGCGACTTCGCCTTCTGGGTCGGCGGCACGCATGAAAACGCCGCCGAGGTGCCGGAGCTGGAGCGCCTGCCCGGCGCCGCCGGCATCAAGGTGTTCATGGGCTCGTCGACCGGCGACCTGCTGATCGAGGACGACGCCGGGATCGAGGCGATCCTGTCGCGCACCCGCCGGCGCGCCGCCTTCCATTCCGAGGACGAGCCGCGCCTGCGCCAGCGGCGCGACCTGCGGGTCGAAGGCGATCCGGCTTCGCATCCGGTGTGGCGCGACGAGACGGCGGCGCTGCAATCGACGCAGCGGCTGGTGCGGATCGCCCGCCGTACCGGGGCGCTGATCCATGTCCTGCACATCTCGACGGCGGAGGAAATCGATTTCCTCGCCGGCCACAAGGACGTCGCCAGCTGCGAGCTGACGCCGCATCACCTGACGCTGTCGGCCGACGATTATGCGCGGCTCGGCACGCTGCTGCAGATGAACCCGCCGGTGCGCGACCGCCGCCATCGCGACCACCTGTGGTGGGGCCTGCAGCAGGGCGTCGCCGATGTGCTCGGCTCCGACCACGCGCCGCATACGCTGGAGGAGAAGGCGCAGCCCTATCCGGCCTCGCCGTCGGGGATGACCGGCGTGCAGACGCTGGTGCCGATCATGCTCGACCACGTCAATGCCGGCCGGCTGACGCTGGAGCGCTTCGTCGACCTGTCGTCGGCCGGGCCGGCGCGCCTCTTCGGCATTGCCGGCAAGGGCCGTCTGGCGGTCGGCTACGACGCCGACATCACGGTGGTCGACATGCGCCGCCGGCGCACAATCGACAATGACTGGATCGCCTCGCGCTCGGCCTGGACGCCTTATGACGGCACGGCGATCGTCGGCTGGCCGGTGGGGACGATCGTGCGCGGCCGCCGCGTCATGTGGGAGGACGAGCTGCTGTCGCCGTCCGGCGGCCAGCCGGTGCGCTTCCTGCAGGCGTTGACGCCGTCATGAAAGCCGGTAAGCCTCTCTCACAATGGTCATTTTCTGCCCCCGCTGGTGCCCGATTCCCTTGGCACCACAAGCGCCGCCGCAGGGGCATGCCGTTAACCACCCTTCAAGGTTAATCGGTACAAATTGAAGAAATGTTGGTTCGGTCGGCCGATTCTTTCGGTCCGACATTGGTGTGGAGTTGCGTCTTGCCACCAAGAGGGAGACGGCCGCAGCGCGGCCAGAGGGAGCTTGCCTTCTTCCGCTGCGCCAGCCTTGCCGGCGCCCTGTTCCTGCTCTCCACATCGACAATCGCCTACCAGGATGCGGCAAGTCTTGCCGCCGTCGACATCGCGTCCGGCGAACGCTGGCAGGTCCATCTTTCCGATGCCGGCGACGGCGAGCTGACGGTCCGCTTCGGCGCCGGCCAGCCGGCCAGCCAGGCCCGGCCGAGGCGCGACGAGGTCAACCGCGCCGGCAAGGGCGACCTCAGCATCAGCCGGCCGGTCTTCCGCAGCAGCATGGCCATGACGGCCGGCGTCCTGGCGGCGCCCGGCCTGTTCGACCAGCCAGCGACGCGCACCGAGGACATCGCTCTGCTCGGCCCCGTCCGCTGGCCGCAGGCCGCCACGGCCGTCGCCGCGGCCGGCCCGGCAGCGCCGCGCCAGCGCCCGGCAACGCATGGTGAAGCAGCGCATGGCGAAGCGGCGGCGGTCCGCCTGGCGTCGCTGCCGGCCGCCGAGGCCGCCGGGGCGCAGGCTTATGCCAGCCCCGACACCACCAATGATGTCGAGGCACCGTTCCGCGCCCTGATCGCCGTTCCGCGCGCCCGGCCGCCGGCGCCGCGTCCCGACGCGACAAACGATCACTGGTGGGTGGCTAATCCGATCCCCTCCGGCTCGCGCAGCGCCAAGGAACAGAAATGCCTCGCCGAGGCGATCTATTTCGAGGCGCGCGGCGAACCCCTGCGCGGCCAGCTGGCGGTGGCGCAGGTGGTGATCAACCGGCTGAAGAATCCGGCCTATCCCAACACGATCTGCGGCGTCGTCTACCAGAACAAGAACTGGCGCAACCGCTGTCAGTTCTCCTTCGCCTGCGATGGCGTCCGCGATGTCGTGGCGCGGCGTTCGTCGGCCTGGCGCACGGCGCAGGAGCTCGCCCGCAAGGTGGTCTATGGCGAGGCCGACTGGCTCGCCGATGTCGGCTCGGCGACGCACTATCATGCCACCTATGTGCGGCCGCGCTGGGCGCGCAGCATGAAGCGGATGAAGAAGATCGGCCACCATATCTTCTACAAGACCTATGGCGGCGGCTGGAGCTGACGCTCCGGCCCCTCGGCGCCGACCCGCCTAACGTTCTTCCTCTTCCTGAACCGCCCGTGCCCCGGCCTGAGGCCGGGAACGTCTGCGGCTGCGCGGCGTTTTCCTTCGACAGCACGAGCGTCCAACCGCCGGTGCGAAGGAAACAGGCGCGGGCTGGCCGCCGGGCCGCCCGGCCGGGAGGCGGCGCCACGCAAGGCGCCCGCCCGCAGCGGGAGTATCCACGATGGCCACCTATAGAGACGACGAGCCGCGCGACCGCTTCGGTCCCGCCGAGCCGGAGAATCCGGCCGAGCCCGACAACCGCGAGGATCCGCGCATCGAGCGCGGCGTGCCGATCAGCGGCCGGACGGCGCGGCAGGGCTCGCCGGGGCGGCCGATCCTCTACGTGCTGGTCGCCGCGCTGATCCTTTCCGCCATCTATCTTGTCGCCACGCAGGTCTGGACCGCTTCCGAACCGACGCCGCCGGCCGGCATGATCGAGGAGACCCCGGGGCCGGCGGCAACGCCTGAGCCGGTCAATCCGGCGCCGCCGGCGCAGTAGAAATGTGGCTTGCCGGCCTGCCGCGGCATGCACATATCGGCGGCAGGCGGGCATGATCCCACGGAACCGAGGAGGTTTATCGTGATGTTGTCCAACAAGCTTGTGGCTGCTGCGGCCTTCGTCGCGGCGGCAACCCTGCCGGCGCTGGCCAGCGCGGCGCCCGGCCGCACGACAGGCGACGTCAACCTGCGCTCCGGCCCGGGCACCAGCTACAGCCGCATCGCCGTCGTTCCGGCCGGCGCGGTGGTGGAGGTGTTCGGCTGCGACGCGTGGTGCCAGATCAGCTTCCGCGGCCAGGAAGGCTTCGTCTCGGCGAATTACGTCACCGCCGCCCCGGCGCGGGCCGAGCGCTACCGTCCACCGCCGCCGCGCTATGACCGGTATGACCGCTACGATCGCTATGACGACTGGCGCCGCCGGCCGCCCGGCTACACCAGCTATCGCGACTTCCGGCTGGGCTTCTTCGGGCCGATGTACGGACCGTACCGGTCGCCTTACGACAATCCGTTCCTGTTCCGCGACTGACGCGGCTGCGACGGCCGCCGGGCGCCCCGGCGGCCGTCGCTATCCCCTTGCGCCGTCAGGCTTTCAGCGACCAGCAGGCAGGCTTGAATGACAGTCTGCCGAGGCCCATATCATGCGTGTCGACCGGATGCCGCTTGAGGGTCCGGACGACGGGTCGCTTCAAGAAAGGACTGTGGAATGGCGCGGGCGCCGGCCTTTTCCAACCCACTGCTGCTCGGCTTCGATGAGATCGAGCGGGCCCTCGAACGGGTCGTCAAGACCGCGGGCGACGGCTATCCGCCCTACAATATCGAGCGCCTGGCGGGAGAGGACGGACATGGCGACGTTCTGCGCATCACGCTGGCCGTGGCCGGGTTCCGGCCGGAGGATCTCGACGTCACCGTCGAGGAAAACCAGCTGGTGATCCGCGGCAGGCAGGCCGACGATGATCGGCCGCGTCAGTTTCTTCACCGCGGCATCGCGGCGCGCCAGTTTCAGAAGAACTTCCTGCTGGCCGAAGGCATTGAGGTTCTGGGTGCGGACTTGAAGGACGGCCTTCTGGCGATCGATCTCGCCCGCCCGGTGGCGGAGCGGATCATCCGCAAGGTGAAGATCAACGGGCTCGCTTCGTGAAAGGGGTCCGCACAAAGGAGTACCGCCATGAATAGTCCCAACGCAGCCGGAAACCGGCAGGTGATGCCGGCGGAGGTTTTTGCCGGGCTCGGCGGCGGCCAGATCGCCTATGTCAAGCCGATGAGCTCGGATGCGCTGCGCGCCGCCTTTCCCAATGTTCCGGAGTTGCAGCCGGGCCTGAAGCTGTGGGCCCTTCTCAACGCCGACGGCACGCCGATCATGATCGCCGATACGCGCGAAGCGGCCGTGATGAACGCCTGGGAGCACGACCTGAAGACCGTCAGCCTCCACTGACGGCCCCCCCTCTCCGCGACATAGATTATCCAGCCTTCCGTGCAGGCGGCCTTCCGGCCGCCTGTTTTGTTTTTGCGCCTACCCGGCAGCCGGCTCGCGCAGCTCCCTCTGCACCAGGTCGCGCCGGTCCTCCACCGATTCGCTGATCGCCGCCGACGGCACGCCGACGCCGCGCAGCGCCGCTGCCGAAAGCTGCAGCGATGCGTCGATCGTCTCCAGGACGACGTCGGTGGCGCCGAGCCGGTAGAGGCGCCGCGCATGCGCCGCGTCGCGCGCCCGCGCCACGACGGGGACGTCCGGGCGCATCTGCCGGGCGCAGGCGACGATCGTCTCGGCGCCGCGGGCATCGTCCAGCGTGACGATCACCGCCCGCGCCGTCTCCAGCCCGATATGCCGGAGGAAATCGGCGCGCGCCGCGTCGCCGAACCAGACCGGATGGCCGGCATGGCGGCCGTTCTCGACGAGGCGCATGTCGCGGTCCGCCGCCACCCAGGCGATGCCGTGCCGGGCCAGCATCTCGCCGGCGAGGCGCCCGACCCGGCCATAGCCGACGATGAGGACGGCGCCCTCCGCCGTCCCGGTGCCCCCTGGCGGCTCCTCGACAAGATCGCCGTCCTCGCCGCCGAGCCCGGCGCCGATCGCCGACAGCAGCGGCACGCACAGCATCGACAGCGTCGCCGCCACCATCACCGACTGGCCGACCTCCGCCGGCACGATGCCGTCGGCCATCGCCTTGGTGAGGACGACGAAGGCGAATTCGCCCGCCGCCGCCAGCAGCAGCGCCGCTTCCAGCGCCTGGCGCCGCGCCAGCCGGAAGAGCCGCGCCAGCACGAAGACGACGGCGCCGTTGAGCAGCATCAGGCCGAGCGTGATGGCCGGGATCAGCACCGGCTGATGCGCCAGGCGCGACAGGTCGAGGGTGCTGCCGATCGACAGGAAGAACAGGCCGAGCAGCAGGTTCTTGAACGGCTCGACCGTCACCTCGACCTGCGGGCGGAATTCGCTCTCGGCCAGCAGCAGCCCGGCGATGAAGGCGCCGAGCGCCATCGACAGGCCGGCCAGGGTGCTGAGGATGCCGGCGCCGATAACGACGAGGAGGCTCGCCGCGACGAAGGCCTCGTCGCTGCGCGTGCGCGCCACGATGCGCAGCAGCGGCCGCAGCACGAAGCGCGCCGCCAGCACCACCAGCGCCAGACCGGCCGCCGCCGGCAGGAAGGCCAGGAGAAGGCGCGGCGACAGGGCATCGAGGCGCTGGCTGATGATGCCGAGCGTCACCAGGATCGGCGCCACGGCCATGTCCTGCAGCAGCAGGATGGCGAAGGTCGTGCGGCCGGCCGGCGTATCGGCGCGGCCGGATGCCTCCAGAAGCGGCATGATGATCGCCGTCGACGACATGGCGAGGGCGGCGCCGATGGCGAAGGCGGCGGCCAGATGCTGCCCGAGCAGCATGGCGGCGCCGCCGATGACGAGGCCGCAGATCGCCACCTGCGCCACGCCGAGGCCGAAGATCAGCCGGTACATGACGCGGATGCGGTCCCAGGACAGCTCCAGCCCGATGGTGAAGAGCAGGAAGACGACGCCGAGCTCCGCCAATTCCTCGACGCTCGCCGAATCACTGATCGAGATATAGGCGAGCCAGGGAATGTCGTCGGCGAGGGTCGCCAGGCCGTAGGGGCCGAGGGCAATGCCGGCCGCCAGAAAGCCGAGGATCGGGCTCAGCCTGACCTGCCGGAAGAGCGGGACGATGATGGCGGCCGTGACCAGGAAAAGGATGATGTCCTTGTACTCGGTGACTGCGCCGCTGCCGTCCAAGGGCGATCTCCTCTGCCTGGCCTTGCCGGCACGCTAGCGCCAAGCCGGGATCGGCAAAAGCGTCAGCCTGCCTTTCTGTTCCGCCGGGCAGGCCGGCCATGCACAAATATTCACCAGTGGCGGCACCGATCGTTGCCGATGACGACCAGAATTGCCTGAATTCTGCGGCTCCGACCGGCCATCGACCTGTTCCTTCGACCAGACATATCTGTTTTCAAGGACAGTTGATGCCATCTGATTGTCGATATTGTTCTTATGTTCATCTTGTCAGGACAACCAGGACGGGCAGACAGGATCATCTGCCGCAGATTCGATCCTGTCTAAGTCCGGCAAGCGAGACTGGAGCCAACCGGTGCTGATCTTCGACGTGACAGAATATGGGGCGGTCGGTGACGGCCGCACCGACGACACCGCCGCCATCCAGGCGGCGCTCGACGCGGCCGCGGAGGCCGGGGGCGGCATCGTCACCGTCCCCACCGGGACCTTCATCGTCTCCGGCACCGGGCACGCCGCGGCGGGGGCGCTGCAGGTCAGCGCCAACACGGAGCTGCGCGGCGCCGGCATGGGCGAGACGGTGATCAAGCTCGCCGACGGCTCGTCGGTGAAGATCAGCGGCCTGATCCGCACGACGCCGAGCGGCGATCCCGAGCACGACATCGTCATCCGCGATCTCACCGTCGACGGCAACAAGGCCAACACGACCGGTGAGGTCGACGGCATCATGACGGGCTACAAGCCCGGCGATCCGGACTACGAAGACAATATCCTCATCGACAGCGTCGAGGTGATGAACTGCTCGCGCATCGGCTTCAACCCGCATGAGCAGACCCACAATCTGACCGTCCGCAACTGCGTCGCGCACGACAATGACTGGGACGGCTTCGTCGCCGACTATTGCGAACAGGCGGTCTACGAGAACAACGTCGCCTACAACAATGGCCGCCATGGCTTCAACGTCGTGACGCGGAGCAGCGACGTGATCCTGCGCGACAATGTCAGCTACGGCAACGCCGAGGACGGCATCGTCGTGCAGCGCGGCAGCGCCGACACCACCTACACGCAGCGCGTCCTAGTGGAGAACAATCTCGTCTACGACAACGGCATCCACGGCATCGAGCTGAAGCGGGTCAATGACAGCCAGGTGCTGGACAACACGATCCGCGACAATGGCGAGGACGGCATCCATGTCGAGGCGTCGTGGCGCAACGTCATCGCCGGCAACCTGATCGAGAACAATTCCCGGGCCGAATCCGGCAAGCATGACGGCATCGAGATCGGCCGCTACACCGGCAGCGACCCCGGACCGAGGACCGCCGGCGACAATCTCGTCATCGACAATGTCATCCGCGCCGACGAAGCGCGCGGCGACAACGCCATCTCGGAAGACCGCACCGGCGTCAGCGGCAATGTCTTCGCCGGCAACAGCTGGAGCGGCAGCTTCCGCGGCGGCGCCGACCACACGCTGGCCGGCCAGGAAGCCTCGGCCGACGGCTACAGCTACGTAAGGATCGCCGATACCCGCGCCGAGAGCCCGGACCAGCTCGCTGCCCGCTTCACCGCCGATCCCGGGCGCAGCCTCGGCGACGCGGCGGCGGAGGCGGCGCAGCTCCTCGTCGGCAGCAGCTTCTCCGAGCGCCTCGAGGGCGGCCTCGGCGACGATGCCCTCTATGGCGCCGGCGGCGACGACATCGTCATGGGCGATGCCGGCAGCGACCTCCTGCGCGGCGATGCCGGCAACGACGTGCTGCAGGGCGGCGACGGCGACGATACGCTCTATGGCAATGACGGCCGCGACGTGCTGATCGGCGGTCTCGGTGCCGACATTATGACCGGCAGCTTCGGCGGCGACACCTTCGTGTGGACCGATGCCGCCGAGGGCGGCGACACGATCGTCGATTTCCGCCTCGGCGACCGGCTCGACCTGTCGGAGCTCTTCCCGGCCTTCCACGGCTCGGTGCTGGAAGCGGCCGCCGCCGGGCTCGTCCGCCTTGTCCAGAGCGGCGCCGACGTGATGCTGCAGGTCGATCTCGACGGCAGCGCCGGCGACACCGAAGGCTGGACGACGCTGGCGACGCTGAAGAACGTCACCACCGATGCGGTCGACATCCGCCAGGTGATCCTCGGCGACGCGCCCAATGCGGCACCGACCGTCGACGGGCTGATGCTGGTCGGCAGCGCCGGCGCCGACGACCTCGTCGCCAATGACGGCGACAGCCGGCTCAACGGCAGCAGCGGCGACAGCCGGCTGACCGGCGGCGTCGGCGACGACATCCTGTTCGGGGGCGCCGGCGACGACGTGCTGGTCGGCAATGGCGGCAACGACATGCTGCGCGGCGGCCTCGGCGCCGATACGCTGGTGTTCAACCCGCACCATGGCTGGGACATCGTCGACAGCCTGCGCGGCGACGACACGCTGTCCTTCCACCATGCGCTGTTCGCCAGCGAGGCGGAGGTGCGCGCCGCCATCGCGACGGTCGACGGCGGCCTTTACCTGGAAACCGGCGCCGACAGCGGCATCCTGTTCCAGAACACCGCGCTGAGCGACTTCGACCAGGCGACCATCCTGATCGCCTGAGGCGGAGCTATTTCGCCGCGACCAGCGTCGGCGCGACGGTCATGCGGTCGAGGGCGCGGCTGATGTCCTCGGCGAGATCCTCCGCGTCCTCCAGCCCGACCGACAGGCGCAGCACCGCATCGGAAATGCCGAGCGCGGCGCGCGCCTCCGGCGTCAGGCGCTGATGCGTTGTCGTCGCCGGATGGGTGATGAGGCTCTTGGCGTCACCGAGATTGTTGGAGATCGAGACGAGTTCCAGGGCGCTGGCGAAGCGGAAGGCGGCTTCCTTGCCGCCTTTCACTTCCAGGCAGATCATCGTCGAGGCGCCGCTCATCTGGCGCTGCGCCAGCTCGTATTGCGGATGGCTGTGCAGGCCGGGGTAGATCGTCCGCAGCACCGCCGGATGATCGGCAAGGAGCGCGGCGAGGCGGCCGGCGGTCTCCGTCTGCTGGCGCACCCGCAGCGGCAGCGTCTCCAGGCCCTTCAGCAGCACCCAGGCATTGAACGGGCTGATGCTCGGCCCGGTATGCTTGAGGAAGACATGCGCCTTGTCGATGAACTCCTGGTCGCCCAGCACGACGCCGCCGAGACAGCGGCCCTGGCCGTCGATGTGCTTGGTGGCGGAATAGACGACGACGTCGGCGCCGAGCGCCAGCGGCTTCTGCTGCAGGGGTGTCGCGAAGACATTGTCGACCACCAGCTTCGCACCGGCGGCATGGGCGATCTCGGCCACGGCGGCGATGTCGATGATTTCCAGCGTCGGATTGGTCGGGCTTTCGAGGAAGAACGCTGTGGTATTGGGGCGCACCGCCGCCCGCCACTGGTCGAGATCGGTGCCGTCGACCAGCGTCGACTGCACGCCGAAGCGCGGCAGGAGGTCCTCGATGATGTAGAGGCAGGAGCCGAACAGGGCCTTGGCGGCGACGATATGGTCGCCGCCGGTGACCAGCGCCATCAGCGCCGTATAGACCGCCGCCATGCCGGAGGCGGTGGCGCGCGCGTCGGTGGCGCCCTCGAGGATGCTCATGCGGTCCTCGAACATGCGCACGGTCGGGTTGGCGTAGCGCGAATAGACGAAGCCGGGATCTTCGCCCTTGAAGCGCGCCTCGGCCGCCTCGGCGGTGTCGTAGACGTAACCCTGGGTCAGGAAAATGGCTTCCGACGTCTCGCCGAAGGCCGACCGGGCGGTGCCGCCGTGCACGAGTTCGGTCGCCGGCCGCCAGCTGCGGCGACGCTCCGGCCGCCCTGCCTTATCGCTCATTTTTCAACACACTCCTGCTTGCGGCCGGGCAATAAAAAACCCGGCCGATGACACTGGCCGGGTCGGGGTCGGGTCGGGGCTGCATCCCAATCCGGCCTTTTAGCGACTTGTTTTACGTGGCGCGCAAGCCGGCCGGCTCAAAAGACCACGACGTTCCTCGACGGTCTTAGGCCCGAACATGGTTGGCGTCAATTGCGCCTTCGGCTAAGCCTGCCGCCGGACAGAAAGGGGGCCAAGCATGCGTGACGGACCGCCGGCCGGCATTCTTCCGGCCCATGCCGTCAGCGCCCTTCTGGAGAGCGGCGCCATCACCGCGGCCCGGCCGGCCGATCCGGACCAGGTGCAGCCGGCCAGCCTCGACCTGCGCCTCGGCAGCACCGCGGTGCGGGTGCGCGCCAGCTTCCTGCCGGGGCGGTCGCTGACCGTCGCCGAGCGCCTGGCGCAGCTGCGGCTGCACGAGATCGACCTGACCGCCGGCGCGGTGCTGGAAACCGGCTGCGTCTATATCGTGCCGCTGCTGGAGAGCCTGGCGCTGCCGGCCGACATCGCCGCCGCCGCCAATCCGAAATCCTCGACCGGCCGGCTCGACATCTTCACCCGCGTCATCACCGATCACGCGCAGGAATTCGACACGGTGCCGGCCGGCTATGCCGGGCCGCTCTATCTCGAGGTCAGTCCGCGCACCTTCCCGATCGTCGTGCGCACCGGCTCGCGCCTGTCGCAGATGCGCTTCCGGCGTGGCGACGCGCGGCTCGACGACAAGGCGCTGGCCGAGCTGCATCGCCGCGAGGGCCTTGTCGACGGCACGCCGCATATCGCCAACGGGCTGGCGCTTTCCATCGACCTGGCGCCGGAAGGCGAGATCATCGGCTACCGCGCCAAGCGCCATACGGCGGTGATCGATGTCGACCGGCGCGGCGCCGAGGACGTTCTCGACTTCTGGGAGCCGATCCTGCGCCGTGGCCGCCCCGAGCTGATCCTCGATCCCGACCAGTTCTACATCCTTGTGTCGCGCGAGGCGGTGCATGTGCCGCCGGACTATGCCGCCGAGATGGTGCCCTTCGACCCGCTGGTGGGCGAATTCCGCGTCCACTATGCCGGCTTCTTCGATCCCGGCTTCGGTCATTCGGCCAGCGGCGGCTCGGGCAGCCGCGCCGTGCTGGAGGTGCGCAGCCACGAGGTGCCGTTCATCCTTGAACACGGCCAGACGGTGGGCCGGCTCGTCTATGAGCGCATGGCCGAGCGCCCGCATGTCCTTTACGGCGCCGGCATCGGATCGCACTATCAGGCGCAGGGGCTGAAACTGTCGAAGCACTTCCGGAGCTGACGGCTGGCGGCACCGGCGGGAGACATGCATGGAAACCCGGCCCGCCGTCATCGTCACCGGCGCCTCCTCCGGCATCGGCCGCGAGATCGCCCGCCTGGCAGCCCGCGACGGCCTGTTCGTGCTCCTCGTGGCGCGGTCGCGCGAGGCTCTGGCGACGCTGGCGGCAGAGATCGAGGCAGCCGGCGGCCATGCCGGCTTTGTCGCCGACGACCTTGCCGATCCCGACAGCGGCGACGCGCTCGCCGCGGCGCTGCTGGCCCGCGGCCTCCATTGCGAGATCCTCGTCAACAATGCCGGCTACGGCGCCTGGGGATCGCTGGCCGAGTCGGACCGGCTGATCCAGCTTGGCATGATCGACGTCAACGTCCGCGCCGTCGCCGACCTGACGCTGCGCTTCCTGCCCGGCATGGTCAGCCGCGGCTCGGGGCGCATCCTCAATGTCGGCTCGACCTCGGCCTATCTGCCGACGCCCTACATGGCGACCTACAGTGCCACCAAGGCCTTCGTGCGCGCCTTCAGCCTGGCGATAGGAGAGGAGCTGGCCGGCAGCGGCGTGACAGTGACGTTCCTGTCGCCGGGCGTCGTGAAGACCGGCTTTGCATTGCGCGCCGGCGTCGACACGCATCCGCTCTACACGCGCACGGCCTTCCTCTCTGCCGCGACGGTGGCGCGGATCGGCTGGGCCGCCATGAAGCGCGGCCGCAGGGTGGTGACGCCGGGCGTGACGGCCTGGGCGCAGAGCTACCTGCTGCCGCCGGTGCCGAACTGGCTGAAGATCCCGGCCGCCGCCCGGCTGCAGCGGCGGCTCAGCCGGCGCTGAGGCACCCTACAAGTGCGATGCCTAGTAGCGGTAGTGCTCGGGCTTGAAGGGGCCGGCCTGCGGCACGCCGATATAGTCGGACTGCTTCTGCGACAGCTGCGTCAGGCGGACGCCGATCTTGCCCAGATGCAGCGCCGCGACCTTCTCGTCGAGCTTCTTCGGCAGCACGAACACCTTCTTCTCGTAGCTGCCCTGCTTGGTCCACAGCTCCATCTGGGCCAGCACCTGGTTGGTGAAGGACGCCGACATCACGAAGCTCGGATGGCCCATGGCGTTGCCGAGATTCACCAGCCGGCCTTCGGAGAGGACGATGATGCGCTTGCCGTCGGGGAACTCGACCTCGTCGACCTGCGGCTTGACGTTGTGCCAGCGGTAATTGCGCAGCGCGCCGATCTGAATCTCGCTGTCGAAATGGCCGATATTGCAGACGATGGCGCGGTCCTTCATGGCGCGCATATGGTCGATGGTGATGACGTCGACATTGCCGGTGGCGGTGACGAAGATGTCGGCCCGCGGCGCGGCATCCTCCATCGTCACCACCTCGTAGCCTTCCATCGCCGCCTGCAGGGCGCAGATCGGATCGACCTCGGAGACCAGGACGCGGCAGCCGGCCTGGCGCAGCGACGCGGCAGAACCCTTGCCGACATCGCCGAAGCCGGCGACCATCGCGACCTTGCCGGCCATCATCACGTCGGTGCCGCGGCGGATGCCGTCGACGAGGCTTTCGCGGCAGCCATAGAGATTGTCGAATTTCGACTTGGTGACGGAATCGTTGACGTTGATCGCCGGGAACAGCAGCCGGCCGTCCTTCTGCATCTGGTAGAGGCGGTGGACGCCCGTCGTCGTCTCTTCCGTGACGCCCTTGATGGAGGCAGCGACGCTGCCGTACCAGCCGGGCTTCTCGGCGAGGCGCTTCCTGATGGCGGCGTAGAGGACTTCCTCCTCCTCATTGCCGGGCGTCGACAGGAAGGCCGTGTCGCCCTTCTCGGCGCGCAGGCCGAGATGGATGAGCAGCGTCGCGTCGCCGCCGTCGTCGAGGATCATGTTGGGCACGCCGCCGTCGGCCCATTCGAAGATGCGGTGCGTGTAGTTCCAGTAGTCCTCCAGCGTCTCGCCCTTGACGGCGAAGACGGGGATGCCGGCGGCGGCGATGGCCGCGGCGGCGTGATCCTGCGTCGAATAGATGTTGCACGAGGCCCAGCGGATATCGGCGCCCAGCGCCGCCAGCGTCTCGATCAGCACCGCCGTCTGGATCGTCATGTGCAGCGAGCCGGCGATGCGCGCCCCGGCCAGCGGCCTGGCAGCGCCGTATTCCTCGCGCAGCGCCATCAGGCCCGGCATCTCGGTCTCGGCGATGGCGATCTCCTTGCGGCCCCAGTCGGCCAGCGCAAGATCGCGAATGACGTAGTCGGAGAAGGAGGCGTTGGCAGACATCGATCAATCCATAGGGTTTCGGGCGGTCCGGGCAGCGTCGCGGCGGACCATAAAGCCCACCGCGTCGCCACGCAATAATGATATAAAGATTTCTTTATATGGCCGCAAAAGGGCGCCGGCGCCCGTTGCCGCCTATTCGGCCGGCACCACCGCCGCATCCGCCAGCCGGCGCGGCTGACGGAAAGTGAGGCGGGCGGTAATAAGCGACAGGACGGCGGCACCCGCCATCACGATCACCATCGGCAGGCTGGTGCCGTCGAAGAACAGGCTGATCAGCCCACCGCCGAGCGCCCCGGCGGCGAACTGCAGCGTGCCCATCAGCGCCGACGCCGTCCCGGCGCGGTGACCATGCGCATCGAGGGCGAGCACCGACGAGGGCGCGGTGATCACCGGGAAGGTGCAGGCTGCCACGAAGATCAGCGCGATGGCGACAGGCAGCACCGCCCAGCCGGCCAGTGTCGCCAGCAGGAGCAGCACCGTGGCGGCGGCGTTGACCAGCGTCGCAGCGAGGATCATCCGCTCGGCGCCGATGCGGCGCATCAGCGGCGCGTTGAACTGCGCCACGGCGATGAGGCCGCCGGCGATCAGCGCGAAGACGATGCTGTAGAACCACGGCTCGAGGCGGTGAAGGGTGATGAAGAAGAAGGACGAGGACGAGATGTAGCCGAAGAAGGCGCCCTGGGCGAAGGCGGCGGTCAGCATCAGGCCCATGAAGCGCCGGTCGCGCAGCAGCAGGCGGTAGTCGCGCAGCATGCTGCCGAGGCCCGCCCGATTGCGCCGCTCCGGCGGCAGCGTCTCCTCCAGCGACAGGACGACAACGACGATGCCGATGACGCCGACAAGCGCCATGGCGGCGAAGATGCCGTGCCACGGCAGGAAGGCGACGACGGCGCTGCCCGCCAGCGGCGCCAGGATCGGCGAGACACCGAGCACCAGCATCATCAGCGAGAACAGCTGAGCCGCCTCCGGTCCGGTATAGCGGTCGCGGACGATGGCGCGGCTGATGCTTGTCGCGCCGCAGATGCCGATGCCCTGCAGGAAGCGCAGCGCCACCAGCGCCTCGATGGAGGTCACCAGCGTCGAGGCGAGGCTGGCGACGACGAAGAGGGCGAGGCCGACAAGCAGCGGGCGGCGCCGGCCGAAGCGGTCGGTGAGCGGCCCGTAGACCGGCTGGCCGACGGCAAGCGCAATGAAGAAGGCGGCGAGGCTCAGCTGCGCCGTGCCCTCGCCGGTGCCGAGATCGGCGGCGATGGTCGGCAACGCCGGCAGGTACATGTCGATGGCGACGGGGCCGATGGCCGAAAGCAGGCCGAGGACCAGCGCGAAGCGCGCATAGCCGGTGGTCATGATGAAATGCCTGTCAAAAACGAAAATGGCCGCCGGAAACGCGGCAGCCTTTGCTGTAGCCCATCAGAGGCGATTCTATTGTGCAATGCAACAACGGCCCTGCATGGCCGTCATGCCCCTGCCGGATGGCGGCCTATTCGTCCTCGCCGAAGCGGGCGGCGAACAGGGCTTCCAGCGCTTCCATCGCCGCATTTGCCTCGCGGCCCGAGGCGACGAGGCGGACCAGCGTCCCGGGCGCTGCGGCGAGCATCATCAGGCCCATGATCGAGCCGCCGCCGACCGAATGGCCGTCCTTCATCACCGTGACCTCGGCGTCGAAGCGCTCCGCCGTCTGGACGAATTTCGCCGCGGCGCGGGCGTGCAGGCCGCGCTTGTTGACGATCAAAATATCGCGAACGAGGGGAGCAGCAGCGTCTTCCACGGCGAGCTGTATCTTGGTGGACTGCAGTTCTTGCAACGGCTGGGCGGAGCCCCAACCTCTCCGGTTTGGCCACGCAAGGCAAGGCCCGGCGACAGTTGCGGCGCTGAAAAAGGCAAAAATTGGCGCCGCCATCCGGCAGCGTCAGGTGCCGGCGAGCACCTGGCTGGCGACGTTGATGTACTTGCGCCCGGCCTCGGCCGCGAAAGCAACGGCATCCGGCAGCGTCTTCTCGGAACGGATCTTGGCCAGCTTGATCAGCATCGGCAGGTTCATGCCGGCGATCACCTCGACATGGCCGGCATTCATGACGGAAATGCCGAGATTACAAGGCGTTCCGCCGAACATGTCGGTGAGCAGGATGACGCCGTCGCCCGAATCGGCGCGGCGCACGGCGTCCATGATGTCGTGACGACGCTGCTCCATATCGTCTTCGGGGCCGATCGAGACGGTTTCGATCTGGGTCTGCGGTCCGACCACATGTTCGAGGGCCGAACGGAATTCCACGGCCAGACGGCCGTGCGTAACGAGGACAAGACCGATCATTTTGAAATGCGCCTTCGGCGTGCCACTCGGCTGGCGGTTTCCCTGCGCCGGCACCACCGGCTTCAAGCGGGTCTAAACAGGCCCTGGCGGGCGCACACTGTCGTCCCATCGCATCCGCAAGGCAAGAGGCAATGCTGCTTTGCGGAATCGGGCGCCGCTCGGCCGGCGGTGGCACATCCGATGCCGGCCCGGTATCACGCCCCACAAGGCATCAGATAGCCCGCAGGCCCTTGTTTTTCAAGGGCTGAAGCCACCGCCCAGGGTGAGAGCATGCCACTCGGCGCGGCGCACCGCCGGGTCGCGGCCGAGATCGCCGACAAGCTCGGGCACGGCCTGGTCGGCCGGGGCGCGGCGCTGGCGCAGATCGAAGGTGAGCGTTCGCCGGCCGGCTGCGGCGGCGACATGGCGGCCGACGATCTGCATCTTTTCCGCCGCCAGGCGCTGCACCAGCCCGTCATCGGCGAAGGCATCGTCGACCTCGACGACGAGGCGGGCGCTGCGGTCCTGCGCCAGCCCGCCTTCGACGAAGGCCAGGCCGCGCAGGACGAGGATGCCGAGCACCGTCGCCGCAACGCCGAGGAGAAGCTGGCCGCCGCCGAAGCAGAGGCCGACGACGGTGACGAACCACAGCGTCGCCGCCGTCGTGACGCCGCTGACGCCGGTGCCGCGGCGCAGGATGGCGCCGCCGCCGATGAAGCCGACGCCGGAGAGGATGCCGAGCGGCAGCCGCATCGGATCGATATTGACGAAGGAGTCCGGCGCCTTGCCGGTCGCGGCCATCAGCGCCGTGGCGAGGATCATGGCGACCGCCGCCGCGAGGCCGACAAGCATCGTCGTGCGCATCCCGGCGCTTTTGCCGCGCTCGCTGCGGTCGAAGCCGAGGATGCCTGTCGCGATGGCCGCCAGCCCGAGGCGCAGCAGGGCGTCGCCTTCGTCGATGCCGATGCGGATTGTCTCCATTGCGCTGCGCCCTTCTCCGCCCCGCCCGCGGCTCAACGGCCGGCGCGGCGATGGGTTGCCTTGAGCGTCGCGGTTACGGTCTCCGGACTGTTCACCTCGTCCGATTCGCTATAACCGGTCTTCCGTCACCCGCCGGAGCCGCCATGACCGACACCCCGCTCGCCGTTGCCCTCGCCTGGCTCGATGCCGCCGACCGGCGCGACCGCGACACGCTGATGGCGCTATCCGACCCGCAGATCGAGATCATCGGGCCGCGCGGCACGAATATCGGCCGCGACACGCTCGGCATCTGGTTCGACCGCGTCGCGCTGAAGGTGAGGCCGGAGGCCGCCTACGGCGCCGGTGACCGGGTGATCGTCCTGCACCAGGCCGAGTGGCACGATCCCGGCGACGGCAGCCTGGTGGGCGAGGCCGACACCGCGTCGATCTTCCGCGTCGCCGCCGGCCGCGTCAGCGCCTATGAGCGCGACGACGACCGCGACGGCATCCTGGAGCGCCACGGCTTCGGCGAGACGGACGCGCTGGTGCTGCCGGCGGGAGGGCCTGCGGCGTGATCCTCTTCCCGGCCATCGATCTCAAGGACGGCGCCTGCGTCCGTCTCGTGCGCGGCGAGATGGACCAGGCGACCGTGTTCAATGCCGATCCGGCAGCGCAGGCGAAGAGCTTCGCCGCCGCCGGCTTCTCCTGGCTGCATGTCGTCGATCTCAACGGCGCCTTCGCCGGCAAGCCGGTCAATGCGCCGGCGGTGGAGGCGATTCTTGCCGCCATCGACCTGCCGGTGCAGCTCGGCGGCGGCATCCGCGATCGCGCCGGCATCGCCGCCTGGCTGGAGCGCGGCATCGCCCGCGTCATCCTCGGCACGGCGGCGGTGCGCGATCCGCAACTGGTGCGGGATGCCTGCCGCGAATGGCCGGGGCGGATCGCCGTCGGCATCGATGCGCGCCAGGGCCGCGTCGCTGTTGCCGGCTGGGCCGAGACATCCGACATGATGGCGGTGGATCTCGCCCGCCGGTTCGAGGATGCCGGCGTGGCGGCGATCATCTACACCGACATCGACCGCGACGGCGTCTTCGCCGGCCTCAACCTGGAGGCGACGCTGGCGATGGCGGAGACGGTATCGATCCCGGTGATCGCCTCGGGCGGCCTCGCCTCGATCGCCGACATCGAGAGGCTGGCGGAGCCCCGCTACCGCCGCCTTGCCGGAGCGATCGCCGGCCGGGCGCTCTATGACGGGCGGCTCGATCCGGCCGCAGCGCTGCGCCTCCTGAAGGCCGTGCCGGAGCCGGCGCGGCCGACCTGACAGCCTTTCCTCATGGGCGCGCGGCGACTATTGTCGCGCGTTTTCCGCACTGCACAATCAGGTGCCGATGCTCAAGGTTCGCGTCATTCCCTGCCTCGACGTCAAGGACGGCCGTGTCGTCAAGGGTGTCCGCTTCGTCGATCTGCGCGACGCCGGCGATCCGGTGGAGGCGGCGCGTGCCTATGACGCGGCGGGCGCCGACGAGCTGTGCTTTCTCGACATCACCGCCAGCCACGAGGATCGCGGCATCCTGCTCGACGTCGTCGGCCGCACGGCGGAGGCCTGCTTCATGCCGGTGACGGTCGGCGGCGGCGTCCGCTCCGTCGAGGACGTGCGGACGCTGCTCCTCGCCGGCGCCGACAAGGTGTCGATCAACACCGCCGCCGTCAGCGACCGGGCCATCGTCGGCCGCGCGGCGGAGAAGTTCGGCGCCCAGGCGATCGTCGTCGCCGTCGATGCCAAGCGGGTCAGCGGCCCCGGCGAGCCGGCCCGCTTCGAGGTCTTTACGCATGGTGGCCGCCGGCCGACCGGCATCGACGCCGTCGCCTATGCGCAGGAGGTGGCGGCGCTCGGCGCCGGCGAGATCCTGCTCACCTCCATGGACCGCGACGGCACCCGCGACGGCTACGACCTGGAGCTGACGCGCGCCGTCTCGGATGCCGTGCCGGTGCCGGTGGTAGCGTCGGGCGGCGTCGGCAGTCTCGACCATTTCGTGCGCGGCGTCACCGAAGGCCATGCCTCAGCGGTGCTCGCCGCGTCGATCTTCCATTTCGGCGATCATTCCATCGGCGAGGCCAAGCAGTATATGGCGGACCATGGCGTGCCGGTGCGCCTCGACGGCTGAGGGAGTGCGATGGCGGATTTTGCCCTGAAGGACCTGGCGGCGATCATTGCCGAGCGCGCCAATGCGCCGGTCGACGCCTCCTATACGGCCAAGCTGCTGCAGCGCGGGCCGTCCTATGCGGCGCGCAAGTTCGGCGAGGAGGCGGTGGAGACCATCGTCGCCGCCGTCGAGGGCGACGCCGTGGCGCTCGCCTCCGAAGCGGCCGACACGCTCTACCACCTCCTCGTCGTGCTGCAGGCGCGCGGCGTGCCGCTGTCGGCGGTGATGGCCGAGCTGGAGAAACGCACCGGCCAGAGCGGGCTTGCCGAAAAGGCATCCCGGACGGCAGGCTGACGGCCATGGACCAGGTCGTTCCGCCGGACATGATGGCGCCGGCCGAGGCGCCGCACCGCCTGTTCACGCGGCAGGAATGGGCCGGCCTGCGCGCCGACACGCCGCTCACCCTGACGAGCGAGGAAGTCGATCGGCTGAAGAGCCTCAACGACCCGGTGTCGCTGGACGAGGTGGTGGCGATCTACCTGCCGCTGTCCCGCCTTCTCAATCTCTACGTGGCGGCGACGCAGCAGCTCTATCGCGCCACCGGCACCTTCCTCGGCGCCACGGAGGGCAAGACGCCCTATGTCATCGGCCTTGCCGGCTCGGTGGCGGTCGGCAAGTCGACCACCGCCCGCATCCTGCGCGCCCTGCTGTCGCGCTGGCCGAACACGCCCAAGGTCGATCTGATCACCACCGACGGCTTCCTCTTCCCCAACGCCGTGCTGCGGCGCGAAGGCCTGATGGAGCGCAAGGGCTTTCCGGAAAGCTACGACATGCCGGGCCTCCTCGCCTTCCTGTCGGCGATCAAGGCCGGCCGGCGGCCGGTGGCGGCGCCGGTCTATTCGCATCTCATCTACGACATCGTGCCCGGCGAAGTGGAGACCATCGACCAGCCGGACATCCTGATCGTCGAAGGCCTCAACGTGCTGCAGACCTCGCGCCTGGCGCGCGACGGGCGCGCCGTGCCGTTCGTCTCAGATTTCTTCGACTTCTCCATCTATGTCGATGCCGACGAGGCGCAGGTGCGGCGCTGGTATATCGACCGCTTCAAGCGCCTGCGCGAGACGGCGTTCCGCGATCCGGACTCCTTCTTCCGGCGCTTCGCCGCCGTCAGCGACGCCGAAGCGGAGGCGCTGGCCGACGACATCTGGTCGCGCATCAACCTGCCGAACCTTCGCGACAATATCCTGCCGACACGGCCGCGCGCCGACCTCATCCTGCGCAAGGGTGCCGACCACCGGGTCGAGACGGTGGCGCTGCGCCGCCTCTGAGGCGTCCCCGCCACGCTTGATTTCCGGGCCGCCAGCCCTGATATCGACGCCCGAAGCCCTATTTCCGATCTGCAAAGAGGATGTGATGTCGGACAAGACCACACCCACACCCGACGCCGCGGCAGACACCGACAGCCCGGCCGCCGCCCCTGCCGCTCCCGCCGAAGCGGCGGCGGAGAGCGCGGTCCCGGCGCGCCTGGCCGAGCTGGAAGCGGCCGTTGCCGACCTGACCGACCGCCTGCTGCGCAGCGCCGCCGACATGGAGAACCTGCGCCGCCGCACCGAGCGCGAGATCGCCGATGCGCGCCAATATGCGGTGACCGGTTTTGCCCGCGATCTCCTCAGCGTCGGCGACAACCTGCGCCGGGCGCTGGAGGCCATTCCGGCCGAGGTGCGCAGCGCCGACGCGCAGCTGGCGACCTTTGCCGAAGGCGTCGAGCTGACCGAGCGCGAGCTCCTCAAGGCGCTCAGCAAGCACGGCGTCGAGAAACTCGATCCGGTCGGGCAGAAATTCGACCCCAATTTCCACCAGGCGATCTTCGAGGTCGAAAGCGCCGACCAGCCTGCCGGCACTGTGGTGCAGGTCGTGCAGGCCGGCTATTCGATCGCCGACCGGGTGCTGCGGCCGGCCATGGTCGGCATCGCCAAGGCGGCGAAGGCCAAGCCGGCGGCGGAAGCCGTGCCGGCCGCCAATGACGACAAGGCGGCGGAAGACACGCCGAAGTCGGGCCAGACCAGCTAGGTCCCGGATCCGACCAGATCAGGCGGCCGCGGCGCCGGCCGCCGTGTCGAGCACCGCGCGGATGACTTCCGGCGCCAGCGGCTTGTCGAACAGCATGTCGAAACCCGCCTCCAGCGCTGCCTGACGCAGGTCCGGACGCGTGTCGGCCGTCATGGCGACGAGATGGGTCCGCCGACGCCGGCCACGCCGTTCCTCCTCGCGCAGCGTCCGGGCGACGTCGAGGCCATCCAGCAGCGGCAAGTGCAGGTCGATGAAGGCGGCGTCGAAGCGGCCGGCAGTCTTCGCCGCCTCGACCGCGGCGCGGCCGTCGGCGGCGTCGGTCACCTCATGGCCGAGCCGCTGCAGCACCGAGCGGATGAGCAGCGTGTTGATGAGGTCGTCGTCGGCCAGGAGGACGCGCAGCCGTGTCGCCGCCGGCTCGGCCGACGCCACCGGCCGGCGCCGGTCGCCGGGATCGACGCCGAAATCGCCATTGCCGGCAATCAGCGGGCCGGCGATGCGCAGCAGCGAGCTGCGCCGCACCGGCCGGACCAGATAGGCGTCGAAGCCGGCGGCGCGGATTTCCGCCACCGTCTGCCGCCGTCCCGGCTGCATCAGCAGCGCCGCCGGAATGCGGCGGCCGGCGGCGGCGCGGATCCTGTCGAGACTGCCGCCGGGCAGGCGGGCATCGACCAGCACCGCATCGTAGCCCTTGCCCGACGCCTCGGCGGCGCCGGCCAGGGCCGCCGCTTCGGTTGCGGCCGCGGCCATCTGCACGGTGGCGCCGGCATCGGCGAGGTGGCGCCGCAACAGGTCGGCGGCGATGCTCGCCGGCGCGGCGATCAGGACATGGCGGCGGGAAAGATCGGGGCGTGGCTGCGCCGGCGCGGCGCCGGCCGGCACGAGCGGCACCGAGAAACCGAACACGGAGCCGCCGCCGGGGCGCGGCGCCACGGTTATGTCGCCGCCCATGCTGCGGACGATGCGGCGGGAAATGGCAAGGCCGAGGCCGCTGCCCTCGCGGCCGTCGCTGCTGCCCTCGAACTCGGCGAAGATGCGCTCCACCGCCTCCGGCGCGACGCCGGGACCGGTATCCGCTACCGCCACGGCGAGGCGGGCCGGGTCCTCGGCGAGCCGCTCGATGGTCAGCGCGACGCCGCCCTGCTCGGTGAACTTGACGGCATTGCCGACGAGATTGAGCAGCACCTGGCGCAGGCGCGGCCCGTCGGCCTCCACCACCGCCGGCATGTCGGGGCCGACATAGGCGCCGACATCGAGGCCGCGGCCATGGGCGCGCACCGACAGGAGCTCCACCACGTCCTCGGCCAGGCGCTCCAGCGGCGTCGGCCGCGGCGCCAGCTCGAAACGCCCGGCATCCAGCTTGGCGGTATCGAGGGAATCGTCGACGAGACCGAGCATCAGCTCGGCCGAGACGCGGACGGCGCGGGCGTAGTTTTCCTGCTCCGGCGTCAGGGCGGTGTCGAGCAGCATGTCGGCAAGGCCGAGAATGCCGGTCAGCGGCGTGCGCAGCTCGTGGCTGACCGTGGCGAGCAGGCGCGAGGGGACGTGCCCTGCCGGTACCGCAGCGCTGTCGCCGTCCGGGTCGCTGTCCGCCATGCCGTCTCCGCCCGCCGCCCCGACCGGGGCAGCCCTGGCGGCATCATACCGGATGGGGACGGGGCTGTCCGGCGGACGAAGGATCAGTCCTCCAGCGGGCCGATGAAGAAGCGCTTGCCGAGCGGCACGCCCTTGTGGCGCAGGATGTCGTAGGCGGTGGTGACGTGGAAGAAGAAATTGGGGACCGCCTGCCGCAGCAGATAGTGCCGCCCCGACAGCACGACCGTGCCACTGCGCTTCTTCAGCTCCACCATGCGATCGAGGCCGGCGGTAAGGGCGGCCGGCGTGACGGTGGCGAAGAAGGCGACGGTGCGGTCGATGCGCTCCTGCAGCTCCGCAAAGCTCTTCTCCTCGTCGGCAAAGACCGGCGGCGTGACATCGGCAAGCCGGGCCACGGCGAATTTCGAGGTGTCGGAGGCGCGCTGCACCTGCGCCGTCAGGTCGAGCATGTCGGGCGCCAGGCGCGCCGACAGGAGCTCCTGATGCGGGATGCCGGCCGCATCGGCGTGCTCTTCACCCAGACGAAGGACGACCTTCAGGTTGGCAAAGGCGCGGCTGAAAAGGGCGGAAGAGATTTCGTCGACGGAAAAGGTCATGGGCCTTCTGCAAGGCTGCGCCGGTACGGCCGCAGCCGTCCGGTCAGGGTGATGCGGCGTGGAGGCGGCGTTGTCAGGGGCGCCAGGCGAGGAAATTGGCGAGCAGCGCGAGACCGAGCTTCTGGCTCTTCTCGGGATGAAACTGGGTTCCGGCAATGTTGTCGCGCGCCACCACCGCCGTCACCGGCCCGCCATACTCGGCGGTGGCGACGACCCAGTCCGGCGTTTCCGGGACGAGGTGATAGGCATGCAGGAAATAGGCGTGCCAGCCGTCGGCGCCGAGCGGAATGCCGGCCAGCACCGGGTGCGGCGCCGCGGGCTCCAGCGTGTTCCAGCCCATGTGCGGCACCTTGAGCGCCGCATCGTCCGGCTCGACCAGCCGCACCTCGCCCGGAATGCGGGCAAGTCCGGGCGTGATGCCATGCTCCAGGCCGCGCGTCGCCAGCAGCTGCATGCCGACGCAGATGCCGAAGAACGGCACGGCGCGCTCGTCGATCGCCTCGTCGATGGCGTCGATCATGCCGGGGATGGCGTCGAGATTGTGCCGGCAGTCGGCAAAGGCGCCGTCGCCGGGAAGGACAACCCGGTCGGCCTTGGCGACCACGGCAGGATCGGAGGTGACGGTGACTGGACCGCCGCCGGACCGCATCGCCGCCAGCTCCAGCGCCTTGGCGGCGGAACGCAGGTTGCCGGCGCCGTAATCGATGATGGCAACGCTCAAGCCGGCGCTCCAGGCGTCGGGAAGAGACCGATGACGCCGTCGTCGCGCCGCGCCGGCGGCACCGGGGCGGCGCCCGTCCGCCCCGGCAGCGAGGCGCTGACGGTGCCGTTATGCGGCGTCTCGAGCCAGGCCTGGAAGAAGCGCAGCTCGGCCTCGTCGCGCCGCTGCCCTTCGGCGACGCCGACGAGGCGCCAGCCGCGGCGGGTCAGGGTCCAGCGCCGCAGCTCGTTGGCTTCCAGCGCGAAAAGGAAGGTGAAAAGGACGGAGATGACCGGGATGGCCGGTCCGTCGAGATAGCGGCTCAGCGCCGACAGGCCGATCGAAATGACGAGATAGCCGAGCAGGGCCAGCCACAAGCGGCGGACGATCAGCCAGAGCGGCGCGAAGAACAGCGCCGGCCAGCAGAAGCCTTCCTTGATGAAGGCGAAATCCAGCGGATCGACGGCAGCGCCGGCGCTGCCGGGCGGCGCATGCACGGTATAGACGGTCATCGACGCCCCCTCGGGCTCGTTCTTACCCCTTAACGGGTACGCCCCCGGGAACGCGGCGGCAAGCGCGGCGTTCCGGCGCGCGCCGGAGCGGCGTCCTTCTGCCGTCAATCGCCCAGCCGGCCCTTGGTCGACGGCAGGCGGCCCTCCTGACGCGGGTCGATGGCGATGGCGGCCCTGAGGGCGCGCGCCAGCGCCTTGAAGCAGGTCTCGGCGATGTGGTGGCTGTTCTCGCCATAGAGATTGGCGACATGCAGCGTGATGCCGGCATTCTGCGCGAAGGCCTGGAAGAACTCGCGCACCAGCTCGGTGTCGAACTCGCCGATCTTCGGCCGCGGGAAGGCGACGTCCCAGACGAGAAACGGCCGGCCGGAAATGTCGATGGCGCAGCGGGTCATCGCCTCGTCCATTGGCAGGTGGACATCGGCATAGCGGGTGACGCCGCGATAATCGCCGAGCGCCTTCCTGACTGCCTGGCCGAGGGCGATGCCGACATCCTCGACCGTATGGTGCTGGTCGATATGAAGGTCGCCCTTGGCGCGCACCGTCAGGTCGATGAGGCCGTGGCGCGCCACCTGCTCCAGCATGTGGTCGAAGAAACCGATGCCGGTGGCGATATCCGCCGCGCCGCTGCCGTCGAGCTCGACGGTGACGGCGATGTCGGTTTCCCTTGTGGTCCGCTCGATCGTTGCGCTGCGCATGGCGCCCTCTCCTGCTGCGCCGGCCTATAGCAGGGGAAGGTTACCGAAGCCACAGCAACGGTTTGCAGGCGGCGCGCCAGCTCCTACATAAGACCTGCCGGGCCTCCTCCTCCCGCCCGGCACTCGTGGGATCGCCGCGGGGCCGCGATGCCGGACCGCGCCGATCCGCCAGACAAGGACACCACCTCTTGAACAACAGTTCTCCCTCCGCGGACTCCGCCTTCGCGTCCTGGCACGGGACGACAATCGTCTCCGTGCGCAAGGGCGGCCGCGTCGTCATCGCCGGCGACGGCCAGGTGACGACCGGCGCCACCGTCATGAAGCACAATGCCCGCAAGGTCCGTCCGCTCGGCAAGGGCGACGTGATCGGCGGCTTTGCCGGCTCGACGGCCGATGCCTTCACGCTGTTCGAGCGCCTCGAGGCGAAGCTCGAGCAGTATCCCGGCCAGCTGACCCGCGCCTCGGTCGAGCTCGCCAAGGACTGGCGCACCGACCGCTATCTGCGCCGGCTGGAGGCGATGATGATCGTCGCCGACAAGAGCACCACGCTGGTGCTGACCGGCAATGGCGACGTGCTGGAACCCGAGCTCGGCCTCGCCGCCATCGGCTCCGGCGGCAATTACGCCCTCGCCGCGGCGCGCGCCCTGATCGACATGGAATCTGATCCGGAGAAGATCGCCCGCCGGGCCATGGCCATCGCCGCCGAAATCTGCATCTACACCAATGACCAGGTCACCCTGGAATCGCTGGGGAGCGACACATGAACGTCCATAGCCCCATCCCCGCAAACGATCGGCCGGACCAACAGACCGAGACCACACGCATGACAAGCTTCTCGCCCCGGGAAATCGTCTCGGAACTCGACCGCTACATCATCGGCCAGCACGAGGCGAAGCGCGCCGTGGCGATTGCCCTGCGCAACCGCTGGCGCCGCCAGCAGCTGACCGGCCAGATGCGCGAGGAAGTGCTGCCGAAGAACATCCTGATGATCGGCCCGACCGGCGTCGGCAAGACGGAAATTTCCCGCCGTCTCGCCAGGCTGGCCGGCGCGCCCTTCCTCAAGGTCGAGGCGACCAAGTTCACCGAGGTCGGCTATGTCGGCCGCGACGTCGAGCAGATCGTCCGCGACCTGGTCGAGGTCGGCATCGGCCTAGTGCGCGAAAAGAAGCGCTCCGAGGTCTCCGCCAAGGCCGAGTTGTCGGCCGAGGAGCGGGCGCTCGATGCGCTGGTCGGCGCCTCGGCGAGCCCGGCGACGCGCGAGAGCTTCCGCAAGAAGCTGCGCGAGGGCGAGCTCGACGACAAGGAGATCGAGATCCAGGTCAAGGACAGCGGCAACGGCATGCCGTCCTTCGAGATCCCAGGCATGCCCGGCGCCTCGGTCGGCGTCATGAACATCAACGACATGCTCGGCAAGGCCTTCGGCAACCGCACCAAGACGCGCAAGACGACCGTGCGCGACTCGCACGCCATCCTCCTCGCCGAGGAGCAGGACAAGCTGCTCGACAACGAGTCGGTCGTCGCCGAGGCCATCGCCTCGGTCGAGAATGACGGCATCGTCTTCCTCGACGAGATCGACAAGATCACCGTCCGCGAAGGCCGCTACGGGGGCGATGTCTCGCGCGAAGGCGTGCAGCGCGACCTGCTGCCGCTGATCGAGGGCACGACCGTGGCGACGAAGTACGGGCCGGTGAAGACCGACCACATCCTGTTCATCGCCTCCGGCGCCTTCCATGTCTCGAAGCCGTCGGACCTCCTGCCGGAGCTGCAGGGCCGCCTGCCGATCCGCGTCGAGCTGAAGCCGCTGTCGCGCGAGGACTTCCGCCGCATCCTGACGGAGACCGAGGCGAGCCTGATCAAGCAGTATATCGCCCTGATGCAGACCGAAGGCCTGATGCTGAGCTTCACCGACGACGCCATCGACGCCATCGCCTCGATCGCCGTCGAGATCAACGCCTCGGTCGAGAATATCGGCGCCCGCCGCCTGCAGACGGTGATGGAACGCGTCCTCGACGATCTCAGCTTCAAGGCCGCCGACCTCGACGGCCAGACCATGTCAATCGACGCCGCCTATGTCGAGAAGCAGGTCGGAGACCTGGCAAGGAACACGGATCTCAGCCGGTTCATTTTGTAATCTGAAGGGCGCCCTGCGGCGCCCTTCTCACCTCTCCCCCGGGAGAGGTCGGAAACGCGCAGCGTTTCCGGGTGAGGGTTACAGACGTTCGCCGTTAGCCGCGTTGGCCAAGGCCTCGGCGATCGCCTCCACCACGCCCTCGATATTGCCCATCACATCGTTGTTCCAGAAGCGAATGACCTGGAAGCCCGCAGCTTCCAACACGGCTGTCCGGGCCCTATCTGCCTCTTCCCGGCCAAGGTGCGTCTCGCCGTCGAGCTCGACGACCAGCCGCCGCTCGTGACAGACGAAATCCACGACATACCGGCCGATCGTCACCTGCCGCCGGAACTTCTCGCCATTGATCTGCCGGTTGCGCAGGTGCAGCCACAGCCTGCCCTCGACACTCGACATGTCGCGGCGGAGATCACGCGCTCTATCTCTGGGGTCCATTGTCCCTCACCCGAAAACGCTGCGCGTTTTCGACCTCTCCCATTGGGAGAGGTAAGATCGCCGCAGCGCTGCGGTCTGACAAGAAATGGGGCGCCCCCTTCACCTCTCCCCCCGGGAGAGGTCGGAAATGCGCAAGCATTTCCGGGTGAGGGTTACTGACGCCCGGAATTGGCCGATCCCTCGACGCTCGACACGTCGCGGCGTAGATAGCGATCCCTATCCTTGGGGTCCATGGTCCCTCACCCGAAAACGCTGCGCGTTTTCGACCTCTCCCAATGGGAGAGGTGGCGCGCTCACCTCAAGGCCGCGGCGATGTTGCCGCCGTCGACCGTGGTGACCGAGCCGGTGGTCTTCAGCGCCAGCGCCTGGTGCAGGAAGGCCTGGGCGACGTCTTCCGCCGTCACCTCGACGCCGAGCAGGTTGCCCGCCATGTAGTCGGCCTCGCTGAGGCCGCGGGCGGCGGAGCGCTGGGCGATCATGGCGTCGGTGAGGAGGCCGGAGCGGATGCGGTCGGCGTTGACGGCGTTGGCGCGAATGCCGGCCGAGCCGTAGTCGAGCGCGTATTGGCGCGACAGGAACAGCGTCGCCGCCTTGGGCAGGCCATAGGCGCCGAAGTTCGGGCCGGGATTCACCGCCTGCTTCGACACGTTGAACAGCAGCGCGCCGCCGGTGCCCTGCGCCAGCATCACCTGCACGGCCAGCTTCGCCACCGTCTGGTGGGCAAAGAAATTGAGCTCGAAGCTGTCGCGCAGCGCCGTGTCGCTGACCGTGCCGATGCGGCCCTGCCAGGCGGCGCCGGCATTGGAGACGACGATGTCGAAGCCGCCAAAGGTGGCGACGACGCGGTCGAAGGCGGCCAGGACGGAGAGCGGGTCGGTGACGTCGGCGGCGACGGCCAGCGTCGTGCGGCCGATGCCGGCGGCAACCGCTTCCGCCCGCTCGCCGTCGCGGTCCATGACGACGACCTCGGCGCCGTTAGCGGCAAAAAGCTTAGCCGTCGCAGCGCCGATAGCCCCGGCGCCGCCGGTGATCAGCGCCACCTGGCGCTGCAGCGGCTTCTCGGTGGCGCCGGCGAGCTTCGCCTGTTCCAGCGACCAGTATTCCATCTCGAACAGCTCGTCCTCGGTCAGCGGCGTGAAGCCGCCGATCGCCTCGGCGTCGCTCACCACGGCAACCGTCGCCTCGGCAAGGTCGGCGGCGACCATCGCTTCGGCCTTGCTGCGGCCGAGGCCGAACAGGCCGAGGCCCGGCACCAGCACGACGCGCGGGTAGGGGTCGAGCGGCTTCTTCGGCGCATCAGGCGGATTGTTGGCGGCGAAATAGGCGCGGTATTCCTCGACATAGGCGGCGACGGCGGCGCGCATGTCGCTGCCCGGCTCGACGACCAGCGGCCGGTTCTTGGTGCGGATGATGTGGTCCGGCGTCGCCACGCCGCGGCGGGCATAGCCGCCGGCAGGCGCGCCATCGACATAGGCGCGGATCGCCGGCCCGGTGCGGAAGTCGAGGATCATGCGCCGCCAGGCGCCGCCGCCCAGCGCCTCGGCAACGGCACCGCGCAGCGGCGGCGCCAAGGCATTGAGGTTCGCCGGGGGCAATGCTGCGCCGGCAAAGCTCTTGCGCGTCGCGCGGCCGATGCGCTCCTCGGCGCGCGACACCATGGCGATCATCGCCTCGTAGGCCTCCTGCGCACTGTCGGCGAAGGTGAAGATGCCGTGGCGGTCGAGGATCAGGCCCTGCACGCCCGGCGCCGCCTCGTAGATCGCCGCCGCGGCCTTGGCGAGGCCGAAGCCCGGCATGATCCACGGCACGAAGGCCATCTCATCGCCGAACAGCTCGGCGGCGATCCCGGCGCTGTCCGGTTGGTCGACCAGCGCCAGGATGGCATTGGCGTGCGTGTGGTCGACGAATTTGTGCGGCAGGAAGGCGTGCAGCAGCGTCTCGACCGACGGGTTCGGCGCCCGGCTGTCGATCAGCGCCAGGCGCTGCTGGTTGACCATGTCCTCGTCGGAGAGGCGCTCCAGCGCCCGCAGGCGCAGCAGCGGCGCCAGGCGCACCGCCGGCAGGCCGGGCGGCTCGATCACCGCCATGTCCCAGCCGGAGCCCTTGACGCAGAGCACGTCATGCGTGTCGCCGAGCGCGTCGGTGATCCGCGTCTTCACCGACGTATTGCCGCCGCCATGCAGCACCAGCGACGGATCGGCGCCGAGGAGGCGCGTGGTGTAGACGCGCAGCGCCACGTCGGCATTATGGCCGGCCGCGCCGTAGCGCTCCACGGCGGCGGCCGCGTCGGCGTCGGACCAGCGCGACCTCATGCGCTGCGGCCTTCGCCGAACAGCCGCGCCAGGTTGTCGGCATAGGGCGCCCGCACGATGCCGCGCTCGGTGATCAGCCCCGCGACCAGATCGTGCGGCGTCACGTCGAAGGCCGGGTTGCGGGTCTTCACCTGCGGCGGCGCCGTCGGCCGGGCGCCAAAGGCGGTGATCTCCTCGCCGGTGCGCTCCTCGATCGGGATGTCGGCACCGGTCGGGCAGGCGAGGTCGATCGTCGAGGACGGGCAGGCGACATAGAACGGAATGCCGTAATGCTTGGCCAGGATCGCCACGCCGAGCGTGCCGATCTTGTTGGCGACGTCGCCATTGGCAGCGACGCGGTCGGTGCCAGTGATGACGAGATCGACATTGCCCTCGGCCATCATGCTGGCGGTCATCGTGTCGGTGATCAGCGTCACGTCGAGCCCGGCCTCGTGCAGTTCCCAGCTCGTCAGGCGCGCCCCTTGCAGGAGCGGCCGCGTCTCGTCGGCGAAGATGCGGAAGCGCCGGCCCCGCTCATGCGCCAGGTACATCGGCGCCGTCGCCGTGCCGATGCCGGCGGTGGCGAGGGCGCCGGCATTGCAATGGGTCAGGACGCCCATGCCGTCGGCGATCAGCTCGACGCCGCTGGCGCCGATGCCGCGGCAGAGGGCGATGTCCTCTTCATGGATACGCCGGGCTTCCCCGACCAGCGCCTCGTAGAGCGCGGCGCTGGTGCCGGCCTCGGTGCGAGCGGCGAAGGCCTGCATGCGCCGGAGCGCCCAGCCGAGGTTCACCGCCGTCGGCCGCGCCCGTTCGAGATAGGCCGCTTGCAAGGCGATCTCATCACGGAAAACCAGCAAAGGAAGATCGCGGCAGGGCTGCAGCGCGACACAGAGGCCATAGGCGGCGGCGACGCCGATGGCCGGCGCACCGCGCACCTTGAGCTGGCGGATCGCCTCGAACACGTCGGCCGCCGTCGCCTGGCGCTCGACGATGCGCTCCAGCGGCAGGCGCGTCTGGTCGAGGAGCCAGAGGTCGCCATCGCGCCACTCGACGGCACGCGGCAGGCTGTCTTCGAGCGCCATCAGGCCCGGCCTCCCGGCGGCGACACGACCATCGCCAGGGCATTGACGGCGGCGATGTCGGGAAAGGTGGCGCGGGCGGTCACGAGATGGGTCGCCATGCGCAGCGCATTCTGCTCCACCATGGCGCGGGCCTGCGGATCGGCTATGCCGGCGATGTCGGCGACCTTGGCGATGCCGACGATGCGGCGCATCATCTTGCAGGCCGCAAAGCCCAGCGTGTCGGCAAACAGTCTGGCAAGGAAGCGCTGCCGGAACGCCTCGGCGCTGCTGCCGTCGAGATCGCGGCCGATGAAGCTGCGCCCGCGTTCTGCGTCCTCCGTCCGCCACAGCGTCAGGAACTTGTCGGCAAAGCCGTCCCAGACGCCGGCAATTGTCTCCAGCAGCCAGCTGCGATAATCGGCCGGATCGTTGCCCATGGCGCGCTGGCGCACCTCCTGCGCGAAATAGGCGAGATAGAGGTTGGCGATGACGGCGCCGACATCGAAACCCATCGGCCCGTAGAAAGCGAATTCCGGGTCGATGACGAAGGTCTCGCGCTCATTGCCCACGATCGACCCGACATGCAGGTCGCCATGCACCAGCGCCTCAGCCGAGGTCATGAAGGCGAACTTCATCTCGCCCACCGCGGCGCGCACCGCCGGATCGCGCTGGATCGAATCGATCGCCGCCTGCGGCAGCGCCGGATTGTAGGAATTGGTCGGCGCGTCTTCATAAGGGTCGGTGAAGACAAAGTCCTCGGTGATCTTGCACAGCTCGATATTGATCGCGGCGCGCACCGCCTCCTTCTTCGCCGCATGATCGAGATGCAGGTCGGAGGTGAAGAACAGCGTCCGCGCCAGGAAGGTCGAGATGTGATCGGCAAGCAGCGGGAAGCGTTTGCCGAGGATCATCTCACCGCGCAGGATGCGGTGATGGCGCAGATTGCGCATGACGATCAGCGACATGGCGCTGTCGTGCCAGTAGACCTCCGGCACCAGCCCGGGGCAGAGCTCCGACTGGATCTTCAGCGCCCGCGCCTCGAACTCCATCCGCTGACGCGACAGCGGCCAGCCCTCGCCGGCAATGCGCAGGAACGGCACCGCCTGCTTGAGAACGACGGTCTCGTCCGGCGCCTGCCGGTTGGTGACGATGAAGACGAAGTTGAGGTTGCCATCGCCGACCTCGTGGACGTCGAGATCTTCGAAGGACGAAAACCGCTGCCGCATTTCCGGCAGGCCGGCAAGGTAAGGCGCTACCGTTGTTTCGGTGAGTTGCCTGTAGCCCATGGAGCGCTGCTCCTCCCGGTCTCTTTGTGCACCGGCAGGCAATGCGCCGCAACGGTCCGCCTATTGTTGCCGGAGGCGTGCCGCCAGGATCGTGTTTTCCGCCGGACTCATCTCGCGCAGGACGCGCGGCAGATAAGCATCTGCAATGGGACTGCCTTGCTGGAGACTGAGCGTCAGCCAATAGGCTGCCTCGACCCGATCGGGCTCGATGCCGATCCCAAGATGATATGCGGCGCCTATCCAGGCCTGGCCGCCGCTATGTCCCAGCCTGGCGGCGCGAAGATACCAGGCGGCCGCCTGGCGGTGATCCTGCTCGACGCCCAGGCCCTCATGATAGATGCGCCCGAGCACGGCCTGTGCGTAGGGCTCGTCCTGCGCGGCAGCCATCTCGGCCCAGTGCCGCGCCACGCGGTAGGCCTGGTCGGTTTCCTCCTCGACAAGCAACGTGGCAAGGAGCGCTTGAGCGTCGGCTCGGCCGCGTTCCGCGGCGATCTCGTAAGCCGCGATCGCTTCCGACGAGCGGCCGAGCTGCGCCAGCGCCGCGCCCAGCGCCACGGTGGAGTTGAGCCACCCGTCAGCAGAGGCCTCGCGGAACCAGGCGATCGCCGTCTCGTAGTCATCGTCCTGTGTGGCGAGCACCCCCAGATTGTGCTTGGCCGGCGCCCAGCCCTTGGCGGCAGCTGCCGTGAAGCACTCCCGAGCCTGGACGGGATTCCCATTCTCTATGTGCCAACGGCCGAGCGCGTTGATGGCGTCCGGATCATCCGTCGCGGCGGCGTCGGCAAGGTCCTGCGGCGGTTTGGTCATGGTTCCACCCTTGGCACTTGATTGCGCATCATTTAATGCCCAATTTCGTGCCTGAAGGAAAGGAGGGCCGAATGCGGACGACCCTAGCGATCGATGATGAGCTTCTGGCGCGGGCGCAGGAACTTACCGGGCAAACGGAAAAGGTAGCCCTGGTGCGGGAAGCATTGAAGGCCCTCATCGCGCGCGAGAGCGCGCGCCGGTTAGCCAAGCTCGGCGGCAGTGCTCCGGAGCTCCGCCCCGTTCGGCGCCGGCGCGATGACGTAGAGTGATCCTCGTCGATACTTCAGTATGGGTCGATCACCTTCGGTCGTCGGAGCAGCGGCTCATCGACGTCCTGAACGCCGGTGAGCTCGTCACCCACCCTTTCGTCATCGGCGAGATCGCGCTGGGAAATCTTCCCAATCGCAACACCGTGCTCAGGCTCATGGCCGATTTGCCGGGAGTGGTCGTGGCCGAGGATGCGGAGGTGCGCACGCTCATCGAACGCCAGCATCTGTTCGGCTCGGGCCTCGGCTATGTCGATTGCCACCTGCTGGCAGCAACGGTGCTCACGCCGGGTACGTCCCTGTGGACGCGGGACAGGCGCCTCTTCCGCGTCGCCTTTCGCCTGGGGGTGGCGACGGGCGACGTCCTTCACTGACGCGTCGAGTCAACCTCTCTCCTCGTCAAACGCGCCCTGCATATGCGCCGGCCAGCGGCGCGGCATCACCAGCATGACGTCGAAGCGGAGGTCGAAACCGGCGGCGCCGGGCTGGCGCCCCAGCCAGAACCGGGCGGCGCGGATGATGCGGCTGCGGCCGGCCGGCGTCACCGCCAGCAGCGCCGCATCCCGCGTCGCGCGCGCCTTGACTTCTATGAAGGCAATGGTGCGGCCGCGCCGCGCGATGATGTCGATCTCGCCGACCGGCGTGCGGAAGCGGCGGGCGAGGATGCGGTAGCCCTTGAGCCGCAGCGCCAGCGCCGCACGGTTTTCGGCGCGGTGGCCGTGGCGCTCGGCGGCGCGGCGGGCCGGATCAGGCGTCGCCATCGCGCCGTGATCGCAGCACCAGGGCGCGGGCATAGAGCACGCGCCGCGACAAGCCGGTGCGGGCGGCGACCGCGGCGGCGGCCTCGCCGACGCTGTGATCGGCGATCAGCGCCAGCAGCGCCGCGTCGACATCTTCCTCGGCCGGGGCCGTCTCCTGCGGCGGGCCGACCAGCAACGTCACCTCGCCTTTCGGCGGCTCCTCGCCGGCCAGCGTCTCGGCAAGTTCGGCCAGGCGGCCGCGGCGCATCTCTTCGAACGCCTTGGTGAGCTCGCGGCCGATGACCGCCGGCCGGTCGCCGAGCACCGCCGCCATGTCGACAAGTGTCTCGGCGGTGCGGCGCGGCGATTCGTAGAACACCAGCGTTGCCGGAACGGCGGAGAGCTCACGCAGGCGCGTGCGGCGCGCCGCCGATTTCGGCGGCAGGAAACCGGCGAAGAGGAACGTGTCAGTGGGAAGCCCGGCCGCCGCCAGCGCCGTCAGCAAGGCCGAAGCGCCGGGGATCGGCACCACGGCATGGCCGGCGGCGACGACTTCGCCGACGAGACGGTAGCCCGGATCGGAGACGAGCGGCGTGCCGGCATCGCTGACCAGCGCCACCGCCTGCCCTTCGGCCAGCGCCGCCAGCAGCTTCGGCCGCTGCCTGGCGGCGTTGTGCTCATGATAGGCGATGAGCGGCGTGGCGATGCCATAATGGCGGGTGAGGCGGGACGTGACGCGGGTGTCTTCGCAGGCGATGAGATCGGCCGCCGCCAGCGTCGCCAGCGCCCGCAGCGTGATGTCGGCAAGATTGCCGATCGGCGTCGCCACGACATAGAGGCCGGCGGGCAGAGACGGCGCGGCGATGGTGTTTCCGTCGATGGTATAGCTGTGCCGCGGCGGGTGGCGGCCGGCTTCCGTCACGGCGCTGCCACCATATTGCCGTCACTTTGACAGGCCATCTGCATCTCCTTACGTTCCCCGGTTCTATCAGGTCCCTGCCGGCAAATCCGGGACCCGGTCAGCGAAAGAATTCATCCCGCAATTAAGGAGTGGGCTGTTGCATTCACTGCGCCTGCCATCGATCCGCCGCCTGTCCCGGCCTGTCGCGATGCTGGCGCTGGCCGCTCTGGCCGGCTGCACGGGAACCTCCTTCGGCAACCGCACGCCGGCGCAGGCGCCGATCGCCACCAACCAGCCGGTGACCGGCGAAGTGCTGGGCAACGGCTCGGTGCGGGTCGCCATGCTGCTGCCGCTGTCGGCGACGGGCAATGCCGGGCAGATCGCCACCAACCTGCGCAACGCCGCCGAGCTGGCGCTGCGGGAATCGGGCGGCGCCGATATCCAGATCCTCGTCAAGGACGACCGCGGCACCGCCGACGGGGCCCGCGCCGCCGCCAGCGAGGCGATCAGCCAGGGCGCCGAGCTGGTCCTCGGCCCGGTCTTCTCGCAGTCGGTGGCCGCCGCGGCAGCGGTGACCAAGCCGGCGGGCGTCCCGATGGTTGCCTTCTCCACCGACACCAGCGCGGCCTCGTCCGGCGTCTACCTGCTCAGCTTCCTGCCGCAGCAGGATGTCGAGCGGGTGATCACCTATGCCGCCAGCCAGGGCAAGCGCTCGATCGCCGCTCTCCTGCCCGAAAACGGCTATGGCACCGTCGCCGAGGCGGCGCTGCAGCAGGCCGTGGCGCGCACCGGCGGCCGCGTCGTCGCCATCGAGCGCTATGCGCTCGACCGCGTCTCGATGCAGTCGCGCGCCGAGGCGCTTGCCGAGGCGATCAAGGGCGGCATCGCCGATGCGATCTTCATCCCCGATGCCGGCGATGCGGCGCCCTTCCTGGCGCAGATCCTCGCCGCCAAGGGCGTGCGCGGCGGCCAGATCCAGTTCCTCGGCAGCGGCCAGTGGAACAGCGACCAGCGCATCCTCGGCGAATCGACGCTGTCCGGCGCCTGGTATCCCGCCCCGGACCAGGCCGCGTTCCAGTCCTTCGCGGCGCGCTACAGCGCCGCCTATGGCGCGACGCCGATCCGCAATGCCAGCCTCGGCTACGACGCCGCCATCCTGGCCGCCGGCCTGACGGCCAATTTCGGCGGCAGCCGCTTCTCGTCGTCGACGATCACCAATGCCAGCGGCTTCAAGGGCATGGACGGCGCCTTCCGCTTCCTCTCCAACGGCACCAACCAGCGCGCCCTTGCCATCTACAAGGTCGAGCGCGGCAGCAGCCGCATCGTCGATCCGGCACCGTCGGGCTTCGGCGGCTCCGCCGGCTTCTGAAGCGCGAAAAGGCTGGCGGCGCACCACACCGAGGGCGGTAGGGCGCCGCTTACCTCTCCCGGTGGGAGAGGTCGGAACGCGCAGCGTTCCGGGTGAAGGACACTCGACCGAGGTGAACTTGCGCCGGGCGCAAAAGCAGCCATTCCCCGAGGGCCAAAACCCTCGCCCGTCCGCCTAAGCCTCGCTCCGCTCGGCAAGGCTCCGGACCTCTCCCTCCGGAGAGGTAAGCGGCGCCGACGGCGTCAGGTATTCATCTGCTCGAAGAAATCGGCGTTGTTCTTGGTCTGGCGCATCTTGTCGATCAGGAACTCGATCGCGTCGACCGTGCCCATCGGCATCAGGATGCGGCGCAGCACGTACATCTTCTTGAGAATGTCGGGCGGCACCAGCAGCTCTTCCTTGCGCGTGCCGGAGCGGGTGATGTCGATCGCCGGGAAGACGCGCTTGTCGGAGACCTTGCGGTCGAGAATGATCTCCGAATTGCCGGTGCCCTTGAACTCCTCGAAGATCACCTCGTCCATGCGGCTGCCGGTATCGATCAGCGCCGTGGAGATGATGGTCAGCGAGCCGCCTTCCTCGATATTGCGGGCGGCACCGAAGAAGCGCTTCGGGCGCTGCAGGGCGTTGGCGTCGACGCCGCCGGTCAGCACCTTGCCGGACGACGGCACGACGGTGTTGTAGGCGCGGCCGAGACGGGTGATCGAGTCGAGCAGGATGACGACGTCGCGGCCGTGCTCGACGAGGCGCTTCGCCTTCTCGATGACCATTTCCGCCACTTGGACGTGGCGCGTCGCCGGCTCGTCGAAGGTCGAGGAGATGACCTCGCCCTTCACCGAGCGCTGCATGTCGGTCACTTCCTCCGGACGCTCGTCGATGAGGAGGACGATCAGGTAGCACTCGGGATGATTGGTGGCGATCGAATGGGCGATGTTCTGCAGGAACACCGTCTTGCCGGTACGCGGCGGCGCGGTGATCAGGGCGCGCTGGCCTTTGCCGAGCGGCGCCACCAGGTCGATGATGCGCGCCGTGAAATCCTTGATCGTCGGATTCTCGATCTCCATCCGGAAACGTTCGTTCGGATAGAGCGGCGTCAGGTTGTCGAAGTGGATCTTGTGCCGCGCCTTGTCGGGATCCTCGAAGTTGATTGAGTTGACCTTGAGAAGGGCGAAGTATCGTTCGCCTTCCTTGGGACTGCGGATCTGGCCTTCGACAGTATCGCCGGTGCGCAGCGAGAAGCGCCGGATCTGCGACGGCGACACGTAGATGTCGTCCGGCCCGGCAAGATAGTTGGCGTCGGGGGAGCGCAGGAAGCCGAAGCCGTCCTGCAGCACCTCGACGACGCCCTCGCCGATGATCTCCGTCTCGCGTGCCGCCAGCTGCTTCAGGATGGCGAACATCAGCTCCTGCTTGCGCAGGGTGCTGGCATTCTCGACTTCTAGGGTTTCGGCAAAACTGAGCAGCTCTGTCGGCGACTTGGCCTTCAAGTCTTGCAGTTTCATTTCTCGCATGGATGCGATTCTCTCAGGGGCGGACGCGCGCCGGCAGAAGGAAGAAAAGGCTGGGATCGCAGACCTTGGGGCCGGGCCGGGTTCAACAACCGGTGGCGGGGCGACGCGGCGTCTGGAGTGGTACGCCGGTGTCTGTCTGCTCTCGTGTGGGTTGGGCGGAATGTAGACCGTTGCAGCCGGCGCGACAAGGTCGCCGGCCGCATTTTCGCATCAGAAAGGCTTCACGACGACGAGAATGAGGATGACGATCAGGAGGACCGTCGGGACCTCGTTGACCATCCGGTAGACCCGCGCCGGACGGGTGTTGTGGTCGGCGTTGAAGTCGCGCCAGCGGGCCATCAGCCAGCCGTGCAGGCCGGACATCGCCAGCACCAGGACGACCTTCGCCATCAGCCAGATGCTCTGGTAGTAGCCGGACCACAGCGCCAGGGCGATGCCGGCCACCCAGGTGACGATCATCGCCGGCAGCATGATGCCGCGCAGCAGCCGACGTTCCATCAGCTTGAAGGTCTCGGACTGCACCGACCCCTTCACTGCATCGGCGTGGTAGACGAAGAGCCGCGGCAGATAGAACATCCCCGCCATCCACGCCACCATGGCGAAGATGTGCAGCACCAGCAGCCAGTTATAGCCAGAACTCATGGCCGGTCCCGTCGAAAGCCGCGGATGCGGGCAATGAGCTGCTCGACATGCGCGATGGGTGTTTCCGGCACGATACCGTGCCCGAGATTGAAGATGAACCGGCCGCCGCCGAGCTCGGCCAGGATGCGGTCGACCGCCGCGTCGAGGGCGGCGCCGCCGGCGACCAGCGTCATCGGATCGAGATTGCCCTGCACCGCGACCTTTGGCTGCAGGCGCTGGCGTGCGAAGGCGAGCGGCACTGTCCAGTCGAGGCCGACGGCATCGACGCCGGTCTCGGCGGCGTAGCGCTCCAGGAACAGTCCGGCGCCCTTCGGGAAGCCGATGATGCGCGCCTGCGGATGGGCGGCGCGGACGCGCGAGACGATCGCCGCCACCGGCTGGATCGCCCAGCGCTGGAAGCCTTCCTCGCCCAGCGCTCCCGCCCAGCTGTCGAAGATCTGCACGGCGCCCGCGCCGGCATCGAGCTGGGCGATGAGGTAGTCGGCCGAGACGGCGGCGATGGCATCGATCAGGGCGTCGAAGGCCTCGGGCTGGCGCGCCGCGAAGAGACGCGTCGGCGCCTGGTCCGTCGTGCCGCGGCCGGCGACCATGTAGGTCGCCACCGTCCATGGCGCGCCGCAGAAACCGATCAGCGTCTTGTCGGGGTCGAGCGCCATGCGGACCCGCCGCACCGTCTCGTAGACAGCCGCGAGGCGCTCGGCGGCGCCGCCGACCTGCAGCGCCGCGATGCCGGCCGCGTCGATCGGATCGAGGCGCGGGCCTTCGCCCTCGGCGAAGCGCACGCTGCGGCCCATGGCATGGGGAACGACGAGGATGTCGGAGAAGAGGATCGCCGCATCCATGTCGAACCGGCGGACCGGCTGCAGCGTCACCTCGGCCGCCAGCGGCGGATTGAAGCACAGGTCGAGGAACGACCCGGCCCGGCTCCGCAGCTCGCGATATTCCGGCAGGTAGCGGCCGGCCTGGCGCATCAGCCAGATCGGCGGGGGGTCCTGATGCGTTCCGGCCAGGACGGCGGCCAAGGCGCCGCCGGTGGTCGGTTCGCGCGTCTCGGAACCAATCAAGGAAAGGAATCTTTCTTTTAGCTGTTACTGGGGGGCTCCATTAGCCTCATTCATGGCCCCTCACAACCGGTCCCCCGATGCTGCCAGGCACGCGCCTCTGGGGATGGGCCGTCGGCGCCGGTTTGGGAATTGCGGGGAAGATCGAGAGCGGCGTACGGGCCGGCGCCTGGAGCGGCGCCGTTTGCTGGAAGACGCGGCGACCGCCAGCCGGATGTGGGCTTCCGGCAGGAGGCCGGTGGACGGCATTGCGCTCCCCGCATATCGCCACAGCTGGCGAATGCGGGTCCCGGACGGAAAAACCGTTGATCGATTAGCCGCCATCGGGGACAGTCCGGCTCGCCTCGGGCCATGGCCGGCAATTGTGCCGGCCTGTCCACAGGCGCGGGATTGCAGCGTGGGTAACCGGCAGAATTTCTTTCACGTCCATCTGGTGTCGGACGCGACCGGCGAGACGCTGATCACCATCTCGCGGGCGGCGGCGGCGCAATACGCTGCCGTGCGGGCCATCGAGCACATCCATTCGATGGTGCGCACCGCCAAGCAGATCGAGCAGATCCTGACCGATGTCGAGCGCAACCCCGGCATCGTTCTTTATACGCTCGTCGACCACCCGCTGGGCGAGAAGCTGGAGACCGGCTGCCGCGATCTCGGCGTCCCCTGCCTCTCGGTGCTCGACCCGATCCTGATGACCTTCCAGTCCTATCTGGGGGCGTCGAGCGAGCGCCGGGTCGGCGCCCAGCACGACCTCGATGAAGCCTATTTCCGGCGCATCGAGGCGCTCAATTTCAGCATGGCGCATGACGACGGCCAGCAGCCGGAAGGGCTCGACCATGCCGACCTGGTGCTGGTCGGCGTCAGCCGCGTCTCCAAGACGCCGACGAGCATCTACCTCGCCAATCGCGGCATGAAGACCGCCAATGTGCCGCTGGTGTCGCAGATCCCGCTGCCGAGGCAGCTGGTGGAGGCGAAGCGGCCGCTCATCGTCGGCCTGGTCGCCAGCGCCGAGCGCATCGCCGCGCTGCGCGAGAACCGCATCCTCGCCGCCAGCGCGCTGCGCTCCGATTTCTCCTATACCGACCGGGCGGCCATCGCCGAGGAGATCGCCCTGACGCGCCGCATCTGCGCCCGCCATGGCTGGCCGCTCATCGATGTGACCCGCCGGTCCATCGAGGAGACAGCGGCGGCGATCATGGCGCTCTATCGGGCCCGCCGCGTGGCGGCGGAGGACGACGCCACGGAGGCCGCGCAATGACCCGCCTGATCCTTGCTTCATCGAGTCCGGCCCGCCTCGATATGCTGGCCGACGCCGGGCTCACGGTCGAGCTGCATCCGCACCAGGTCGACGAGCGCAAGGTCGAGGCGCCGGTGCTGAAGGATGGCGGCGGCGGCCGCGATGTGGCGCTGGCCCTGGCTGCGGCCAAGGCGCTCGACGTCAGCGGCGCCGTTCCCGATGCAATGGTCATCGGCGCCGACCAGACGCTGGCGCTCGATACCGGCCGGCTGCTGACCAAGCCGAAGACGATCGCCGATGTCCGGCGCCAGCTCGGCCAGCTCTCGGGGCGCGTCCATGTGCTGCATTCCGCCTTCGCGCTGGCGCGCGGCGGCGCTCTTCTCATCCGCCAGACGCGCCAGGCGCGCATGATGATGCGCGACCTCAGGCCGGCCGAGATCGACCGCTATCTGGAGCGGGTCGGCGATGCCGTCATCGGCAGCGTCGGCGGCTACCAGATCGAGGGGCCGGGCATCCAGCTCTTCCACAATATCGAAGGCGACACCTTCACCGTGCGCGGCCTGCCGCTGCTGCCGCTCCTCAACGCGCTGCGCCGCTTCGAGGCGCTCGATCCCTGATGCTGCGGACCGCCTGCATCATCGGCTGGCCGGTCGCCCATTCGCGCTCGCCGCTGATCCACCGTACCTGGCTGCGCCAGTTCGGCATCGACGGCGACTATATCCGCGCCGCCGTCGAGCCGGAGCGCTTCGACGCCTTTCTCGCCGCCTTCGCCGAGAACGGCTTTGTCGGCGGCAATGTCACAATCCCGCACAAGGAGCGCGCCTTTGCGCTGGTCGCCGAGGCCGATCCGGTCGCCGCGGCGCTGGGCGCGGTGAACACGCTGTGGCTGGAGGGTGATCGTCTCTTCGGCGCCAATACCGATGCCTATGGCTTCCTCGCCAATCTCGACCAGCAGGCGCCGGGCTGGGATGCGGCCGGCGGCCCGGCGCTGGTGCTCGGCGCCGGCGGCGCGGCGCGGGCGGTGCTGTGGGGGCTGGCGGCACGCGGCTTCAGTCCGGTCACCGTCGTGAACCGCACCTTCCACCGCGCGCTTGCATTGGCGCAGCGTCTCGGCGAGCCGGTGCGCGCCGCCGAATGGGAGAAGTTCGAGGCGCTGTCGGCCGGTGCCGCCATCCTCGTCAACACGACGTCGCTCGGCATGGCCGGGCAGCCGCCGCTCGACCTGCCGCTGAACCGGCTGCCGCCGCATGCCCTCGTCACCGATCTCGTCTATGCGCCTCTCGAAACGCCGTTGCTGACCGCGGCGCGGCTGCGCGGCCTCAGGGCCGTGGACGGGCTCGGCATGCTGCTGCACCAGGCCGTGCCGGGCTTCGAGCGCTGGTTCGGCGTCCGGCCGGAAGTGACGCCGGGACTGCGCCAGCGTGTCATCGCCGACCTGGCGCCGGCATCCTGACGGCGGCGATGCTGGTCCTCGGCCTTACCGGCTCGATCGCCACCGGCAAGAGCACCGCGGCCGCCACCTTCGCAGCGCATGGCGCGGCGATCTTCGACGCCGACAGCACCGTCCACGCCCTCTATAGCGGTCGCGCCGCGCTGCTGATCGAGGCCGCCTTTCCCGGGACGGTGAGCGACGGCGCCGTCAGCCGCCCCCGCCTCGCCGCGGCGCTTGCCGCCGATCCGGCGGCGCTGTTGCGGCTCGAGGCTATCGTCCACCCGCTGGTCCATGAGGAAGAAAACGCCTTCCTGGCGCGGGCGGCGCGCGCCGGACGGCGTCTTGCCGTCCTCGACATTCCACTCCTCCTGGAGACCGGCGGGGCGCGGCGGGTCGATGCCGTGGTGGTGGTGACGGTGGCGGCGGAGATCCAGCGCCAGCGGGCCCTGGCGCGGCGCGGCATGACCGAGGCGCGCCTGGCGATGCTGCTTGCCCGGCAGATGCCGGCGGCGGAAAAGATCCGCCACGCCCATTTCGTCATCGACACCGGCGGGCCGATGGCGGCATCGGCTGCGGCGGCGCGCGACATCGTGCGGGCGCTCGCGGCTGCCGCTGCGGCGCGCTGATACGCGCACCGAACGCGGAAAATCCCAGGGACAGCGGCAGCGGCCGGGTTGCATGGCGCCGGCCGGCGCGGCTACACTCGTTGCCGAAATGTTCTCCTCGGCGAATCATGCGTGAAATCGTCTTCGACACGGAAACGACCGGCCTCGATTTCGCCGTCGACCGGGTGGTCGAGATCGGCTGCGTCGAGCTGATCAACCACATCCCCACCGGCCGCGAGTTTCACGTCTATCTCAATCCCGAGCGGGCGATGCCGACCGACGCCTTTGCGGTGCACGGCCTGTCGGACACCTTCCTCGCCGACAAGCCGCGCTTCGCGGCGGTGGCGGAGGAGCTCGTCGCCTTTCTCGCCGACTCGGTCCTGATCGCCCACAATGCCGAGTTCGATGTCGGCTTCATCAATGCCGAGCTGCGGCGCGTCGGCATGGGCGGCATCGAGCATTTCCAGGTGGTTGATACGCTCGCCCTGGCGCGCCGGCGCCATCCGGCCGGGCCGAATTCGCTCGATGCGCTGTGCGGCCGCTACGGTATCGACCTCAGCAAGCGCACGCTGCACGGCGCTCTCCTCGACGCGGCGCTGCTGGCCGACGTCTATATCGAGCTTCTCGGTGGCCGCCAGGCCAGCCTGATGCTCGACGAGCTGGCGATGGGCGCGGCGGTGACGCTGGAAGGGCTGAAGAACCGGCCGGCCATTCCGCGGCCGGAGCCGCGGCCGGTGCAGGTGTCGGAGGCCGAGCTGGCGGCCCACCGGGCGCTCATCGGCGTCTTCGGGGCGCCGGCGATCTGGCAGAGCTATCTGCCGGCGCAGCAGGAAGCGGCCTGAGCGGCCGCTTCACGGGTCGGCCCAGGGCCCGGCGTCAGGCGTTGAGCGTCTGCGGCGCCTCGGCGGCGATGCGGTCGCGATAGAGCGACACGAAATCCACCGGGTCGATCATCAGCGGCGGGAAGCCGCCATTGCGGGTGGCGTCGGCCACGATCTGCCGCGCGAACGGGAACAGCAGGCGCGGGCACTCGATCATCACCAGCGGCTGGATCTGGTCGGCCGGAATACCGGCGAGGCGGAAGACGCCGGCATAGACGAGCTCGGTCGCGAAGAGCGGCTTGTCGCCTTCGAGGGCCGTCGCCTCGAGCTTCAGCGCCACCTCGAAATCGGTCTCCGTCAGGCGGTTGGCATTGACGTTGATGCCGATATTGATGCGCGGCGCCTGGTCGCGCGGGCGCAGCGAATTGGGCGCGTCGGGATTCTCGAAGGAAAAGTCCTTCACATATTGCGCCAGGACATTCAGGCTCGGGCCCTGCCCGGCCGTTGTGCCATTGTCGTCGCCGTCAGCCATTGTGCGTCGTCCCAAGCTTGTCCGGGACCGAGCCCGGCAGGAGGCGGCTGGCTAACACGCCACCCCGGCCGTTACAAGGCGACGCGCCTGTCAGGCGCGGGCTGGACCGCCAGCCTCGGCGTCATACATATGAGGAAACTCGCTTTCCGTGTGTTTTTCCTGCACAGTCGCCTGCTCCTGCCCCCGGACGTGAAGGCATGAACGGTTTCGTCGATATCTACACGATCATCTTCCTGATCCTGGCGATCGTCATTTTCCTGCGCCTGCGGGGCGTATTGGGCCGCCGGACGGGAAATGAGCGACGGCCGACCGATGCCTTTCGCCGCCAGGCGGACCGGCCGGCCGACAAGGTCGTGACGCTGCCACCGCGCCGCAACGGCGAACGGGCGCCGGTGGCACCGGCGGTCGAGGACGAGGCGACCGTGGAGGAGCGGCTGCGCACCGTCGCGGCGCCGGACAGCTCGCTCGGCGAGGCTCTCAAGACGCTGATGTCGGCCGACCGTTCCTTCGTTCCGGCCGACTTCATCACCGGCGCCCGCGCCGCCTATGAGATGATCGTGACGGCCTTTGCCGAAGGCGATCGCAAGACGCTGCGCCAGCTGCTCTCGCGCGAGGTCTATGACGGCTTCGTCGCCGCCATCGGCGAGCGCGAGCAGCGCCACGAGACGATCGAGTTCAAGTTCGTCGGCATCGACAAGGCCGATTTCGTCGATGCCTCGCTCAAGGGCGGCACGGCGCAGGTGACGGTGCGCTTCGTGTCGCAGCTCATCTCGGCGACGCGCGACAAGGACGGCAAGGTCGTCGACGGCGACGCCACCAAGGTCGCCGACGTCACCGACGTCTGGACCTTTGCCCGCGACGTCGCCTCGCGCGACCCGAACTGGAAGCTGGTGGCGACCGAGTCGGTCGACTGAAGGCCGGCGCCCGGCGGCGCGACGCTCCCCGTGATCCATGCCCGTCGGTCCCGCGCTTCTTCCCCTCGCCTTCGCCGATCTCGCCGGCTGGCCGGCGGATGATCTGGCGGCGGCCTTCGCCGCCTTCCGCCGCAGTGCGCTCGCCATGCAGGACAAGGGGCCAACGACGCGGGCGCTCGGCATCGACGGCGATGCGCTGGCGCGGGCCGGGGCGCGCGCCCTTTCGCTGGCGGAAGAGCCGGGCAGCGAAGCAGTGCGTGTTTTCTTCGAAAGCGCTTTCCAGCCTGTTGCCGTTCAGCCCGAGACGGGGGCGGCCTTCTTTACCGGCTATTACGAGCCGGACGTCGAGGCCTCGCGGCAGCGGGACGGCGGCTTCACCATTCCGCTTTACCGGCGGCCCGCCGATCTCGTCGAGGTGGACGATGGCAACCGGCCGCCGGGCTGGCCGGCGGACCTGCGCTTCGCCCGGCGGGACGATGCCGGTGCGCTGCAGCCTTATCCCGACCGGGCGGCGATCGAGGCCGGCGCGCTCGCCGGCCGCGGGCTGGAGCTGGCTTTCCTGGCCGATGCGGTGGAGGCGTTCTTCATCCACGTTCAGGGATCGGCGCGGCTCCGCCTTCCGGACGGCACGGCGATGCGCGTCACCTATGACGGCAAGTCCGGCCATCCCTATACGCCGATCGGACGGGTTATCGCCGACCGTGCCGGCATCTCCCGCCGCGCCGTCACGATGCCGGTGATCCGCGACTGGCTGGCGGCGCATCCCGACGAGGCAGCGGTGGTGATGCAGGAGAACCGGTCCTTCATCTTCTTCCGCGAGGCGCCGGTCGCCGATCCGGCCCTCGGTCCGGTCGCCGCCGCCGGCGTGCCGTTGACCGCCGGCCGCAGCCTCGCCGTCGATCGGACGCTGCACACGTTCCACTGCCCGGTCTGGATCGACACGCTACTGCCCGACGGAACGCTGTTTAGCCGGCTTATGATCACTCAGGATACCGGCTCTGCGATCGTCGGCCCGGCGCGCGGCGACATCTTCTTCGGCTCGGGCGAGGCGGCCGGCGGCCTTGCCGGGGCGATGCAGGAAGGCGGGCGCTTCGTCCTGCTGGTGCCCCGGCCATGAGCCCAGCCATGAGCGGCGGACGCCGCCCGCGCCGTCTCACGCCGGAGGAGATGGCGCTGTGGCGGAAGGTGACGGAGACCGCCGAACCCCTCCCCGGCACGCCGCCCGTCGCTAGCCCGCCGGCACCGTCGGCAGCGGTCTCGGCCAAGGAAGCGCCGGCACCGGCCGAGCCCGCGCTCCCCGCAGCACCGCCGCCCACCCGGCGAGGCAAGCCTGTCGCGCCAACGCCGCCATCGCTGGCGGCGATGGATCGCCGCACCCGGCACAAGGTGGCGCGCGGCACGGTGGCGCTCGATGCGCGTCTCGACCTGCACGGCCTGACGCAGCAGGTGGCGCATGAGCGGCTCTACGCCTTCCTGGCATCGGTGCAGCAGCGCGGCGGCCGGCTGGTGCTGGTCATCACCGGCAAGGGCGGCATCGGCGACGAACCCGGCCCCAACGGGGAGCGCGGCGTCCTGCGCCGCTCGGTACCGCACTGGCTGGCCTCGGAACGCTTCCGGCCGCTGGTGATCGGCTTCGACGAAGCGGCGCGCGGTCACGGCGGTGCCGGCGCCATCTATGTGCGACTCCGCCGCCGGCGGGGCTGAGGGAGCGATAACGCCCGTCAGGGCTGGCCGAGGACGGCGGCCAGCGCGTCAGGCTCGGTGATCGGTGCCGAGCAGGTTTCGGCACGGCAGACATAGGCTGTTGCCGCGTCGTTGACGGCGCGCTTGCCGTGCGCCGGATGGGACGCCGGCAGTTCGGCGGTAGTGCCGCTATGGAGGGCGAGCGTATAGCTGTCGCGCCAGCGGCTGCGGACCGCGGCGACGAGCGGTTCGGCGCTGGCGTCGGGCGGCACGATGATGACGATGTCGACGCCAGTCAGGCGTTCGTCGATGGCGTTGAGAAAGCTGGCACCGCCGATGACGTTGGCCGCCACAAGGCCGCTATGGCGGGCGAGGAGGGCGTCGGCGCGGGCGCGATAGGCGTCGTCGCCGGTCAGGCGCCAGAGGCGGATGAGATTGACGGCCATCTGGCCATTGGCGTTGGGCGTGGCCTCGTCGACCAGCGGCAGCGGCCGCGCCACAAGCGCCTCGCCGTCGTCCGGCGTGAAGCGGTAAGCGGCGGCCTCGGCGTCCCAATGATGGCGGTCGGCGATGCTGGTTAGCCCGACGGCATCGCCGACATAGGCCGGGTCTGCTGTCGCCGTAGCGAGGGCGAGGGCGGCGCGGATCATCGCCGCATAGTCGCTGGCAAAGCCCGCCGGGCCGAGACGGCCGGCGCGCAGGCTATGATGCAGGCGCCCGTCCGGCGCCAGGGCGCCGAGGATGAAGCGGTAAGCGTCGCGGGCGGCGGCGAGCCAGTCCTCCCGGCCGCAGAGGGCGCCGGCCAGGGCAACGGCGGCGATGGCAAGGCCGTTCCAGTCGGCGAGGATCTTGTCGTCGCGCATCGGTTGCGGCCGGGTGAGGCGCGCCGCCAGGAGCCGCCGGCGCATGTCGGCGAGGCGGGCCTCGTCGGCCTCGGCCAGCGGTGCGGGCCGCGCCAGACGGTTGGGGATCGACCGGCCCTCGAAATTGCCGGCTTCGGTGATGTCGTAAACGGAGGCAAAGAAGTGTCCGTCCTCCGGGCCGAGCACGGCCTCGACCTCGGCCGGCGTCCAGGTGGCGAAAGCGCCTTCGCCGTCCGGCGAATCGGCGTCGATGCTGGCGGCGAAGGCACCTTCGGCTCGCATGTCGCGCAGAAGCCAGCCGACGGTTTCGTCGATTCGGACGCGAAACAGAGGATCGCCGCTGGCGACCCAGGCAAGGGCGAGCCGTTCGATCAGCTGCGCATTGTCGTAGAGCATCTTCTCGAAATGCGGCACCAGCCAGCGGTCGTCGATCGAGTAGCGCGCCATGCCGCCGGCGAGGTGATCGTAGATGCCGCCCTGGATGATGTTGCGGAGGGTGGTGGTTACGGCATCGGCGGTTGCCGCGTCGCCGCTGCGGCGAGCGCTGCGCCACAGGAACTCCAGGACCGAGGCCTGGGGGAATTTCGGGGCGCCGGCAAAGCCGCCGCTGCGCCTGTCGAAGAGCGGCAGGATCGTCGCGGCTGCGGCGTCGAGGAGAGCAGGCCCCGGCGCGGCCGGATCGTGCTCCACCCTGGTGTCGAGGCGCTGCAGGAGGGCGACGCGGTTCTGCTCAACGCGATCGGGCTCCTCGCGGAAGATGCGGGCAACTTCCTGCAGCACGGCGCGGAAGGACGGCCGGCCGTAGCGCGGTTCGGGCGGAAAATAGGTGCCGCCCCAGATCGGCTCGCCCTGCGGCGTCAGGAACATCGTCAGCGGCCAGCCGCCGGCGTCGCCCAAGGCCTGCAGCGCCGTCATGTAGATCTGGTCGATGTCGGGCCGTTCCTCGCGATCGACCTTGATATTGACGAACAGGCGGTTCATCAGGTCCGCCGTGTCCGGGTCCTCGAAGCTCTCATGGGCCATGACATGGCACCAGTGGCAAGCGGCATAGCCGATCGACAGGAGGATCGGCCGGCCGCTGCGCCGGGCTTTGGCGAACGCCTCGGCGTTCCAGGCGTGCCAGTGGACCGGATTGTCCCTGTGCTGGAGCAGGTAGGGACTGGTTTCTTCGGAGAGCAGGTTGCGGCCCATGCCGGATGTCCTCACGCTTGATCAGCCGGCCGGCGCGTCGGACGTCCAGCATGATACGATTTTCGCCCTGTCGAGCGGCCCGCCGCCGGCCGGTGTCGCCATCGTGCGGATCAGCGGGCCAGCCGTCCGATTCGGACTCGAAATGGTAGCGGGCGGCGTTCCGAAGCCGCGGCTGGCGACGCTCAGGACCCTGCACGATCCGCGCAGCGGCCTCCTTCTGGATAGGGGCTTGGTGCTGTTCTTTCCAGAGGGAGCGAGCTTCACCGGCGAGGATATCGCCGAGCTGCACCTGCATGGCGGCCGTGCCGTTGTCGCGGCGGTGCTGGAGGCGTTAGCCTCGCTGCCGGGGATGCGCCCGGCCGAAGCGGGCGAATTCACACGCCGTGCCTTCGCCGCCGGCCGGATGGATCTCACCGAGGCGGAAGGGCTGGCCGATCTCGTCAGCGCCGAAACGGAGATGCAGCGCCGCCTGGCGGTGCAGCAGGCCGGCGGCTTGATTCGGGACCGATATGAAGGCTGGCGGGGGCGGCTGATTCGCGCCCGGGCGATGATCGAGGCGGAACTGGACTTTTCCGACGAGGAGGGCGTTGCCGGCGCCTGGTCGGATGGCGTGCGGACCGACATGGCGGCGCTGCGGGAGGAAATCGGCGCCGTCCTTGCCGACGGAACACGCGGCGAGCGGCTGCGTTCCGGCGCCGATATTGTCATCCTCGGCGCGCCCAATGTCGGGAAGTCCAGCCTTCTCAATGCGATTGCCCGGCGTGACGCGGCCATCGTTTCGGCCGAGGCCGGCACGACACGCGACGTGCTGGAGATCCGGGTCGATGTCGATGGCTATGCCGCGACGCTGGTTGACACCGCCGGCCTCCGCGAGGCCGACGGCGATGTGGAACGCGAGGGAATCCGCCGCGCCCGCGCCCGCGCCGATACGGCCGACCTGGTGCTCTGGCTGTGGGAGCGGCAGGACCAGCTGGAGGAGCGGCCGGCGGGCGACCATGTGCTGGAGGTGCTGACCAAGGCGGACGTGGTCGATTCGGCAACGAAAGAACTGGCGGCAGCGCGAGGCTCGCTCAGCCTGTCGGCGCTGACCGGCGAGGGCGTGCTGGAGCTCCTCGACATGCTTGGCCAGCGGCTGGCGACATGGCTTGGCGGCGAGGCGCCCTTGGTGACGCGCGCGCGTCATCGCCAGGCGCTGTCGTCTTGTCAGGAGGCACTGTCGCTGGCATTGAGCGAAACGAGCGCCGAGCTGGCGGCAGAGCATTTGCGCCGCGCCGGCGACGAACTGGGACGGGTAACCGGTCGGTTCGGCGTGGAAGACCTGCTCGACGTGGTCTTCCGGGACTTCTGCATCGGAAAGTGACGCGTTTCACGTGAAACAGGACGGCACAGCGGGATTTGACGTCATCGTCGTCGGCGGCGGCCATGCCGGCGTGGAAGCGGCGGCCGCGGCGGCGCGCCTCGGGGCGCGAACGGCGCTCGTCACGCATCGCTTCGCGACGATCGGCGCTATGTCGTGCAATCCCGCCATCGGCGGCCTCGGCAAGGGCCATCTGGTGCGGGAGATCGATGCCCTTGACGGGCTGATGGGCCGGGTCGCGGATGCCGCCGGCATCCAGTTCCGCGTCCTCAATCGCAGCAAGGGGCCGGCGGTGCGCGGCCCGCGCGCCCAGGCGGACCGCAAGCTCTATGCCGCGGCGATGCAGGAGGCGGTGCGCGCCACGGCCGGGCTCGTGGTCGTCGAGGCGGAGGTCGACGATATCGATGTCGTCGATGGACGCGTTGCCGCCGTCCGGCTTGGTGACGGCCGCCGGCTTGCCGCCGGCGCCGTTGTGCTGACCACCGGGACGTTCCTGCGCGGCCTGATCCACATCGGCGAAAAGACGATCCCCGCCGGGCGCATCGGCGAAGATCCAGCGCTGGGCCTGTCGGCGACCCTGGCGCGGGCGGGACTGCGGCTCGGCCGGCTCAAGACCGGGACGCCGCCGCGCCTCGACGGCCGGACCATCGACTGGGCCGGCCTCGAGCGCCAGCCCGGCGATAGGCCGCCGGAGCCGTTTTCCGCCCTTACCGAAGCCATCACGACGCCGCAGGTGGACTGCCACATCACCCGGACGACAGCGGCGACGCATGCTGTCATCCAGCAGAATCTGGCCCGTTCGCCGCTCTATTCCGGCCAGATCGGCAGTCGCGGGCCGCGCTATTGTCCGTCGATCGAGGACAAGGTCGTGCGCTTCGGCGAGCGCGACGGCCACCAGATCTTCTTGGAGCCGGAAGGGCTCGACGATCCGACCGTCTATCCCAATGGCATCTCCACTTCGCTGCCGGAAGAGGTCCAGGCGGCGCTGGTCGCCAGCATTCCCGGCCTGGAGCGGGCGGTCATCACCCGACCGGGCTATGCCATCGAGTATGACCATGTCGATCCGCGCGAGCTGCAGCCGACGCTGGAGACCTTCCGGCTGCCGGGGCTGTTTCTCGCCGGGCAGATCAACGGCACGACCGGCTATGAGGAGGCAGCAGCGCAGGGCCTGCTCGCCGGCGCCAATGCCGCGCTGCGCGCCGGCGGTAGTGAGCCGGTGATGGTCAGCCGCGCCGACGCCTATCTCGGCGTGATGGTGGACGACCTCGTCACGCAGGGCGTCAGCGAGCCCTATCGGATGTTCACGTCGCGGGCGGAATATCGCCTGTCGCTGCGCGCCGACAATGCCGATCAGCGCCTGACGCCGCTGGGCCTGCGGCTGGGGCTTGTCGGCGCTGCGCGCCGGGAGGCTTTCACGGCGCGGCAGGGTTTGCTCGATGCGGCGAGGGTGCAGCTGCAGGCCCGCACGCTGACGCCCGACGAGGCGGCGCGGCATGGCCTGCACATCAACCATGACGGCGTGCGCCGCTCGGGCATGGACCTCCTGGCCCTGCCGGGCGTGACCCTGCCGGTGCTGCGGCGCATCTGGCCGGATCTGCCGCCCTTTCCCGATGGCATCGAGCGCCAGGTAGAGATCGAAGGGCAATATGCGGTCTATATCCGCCGCCAGGCGGCGGATATCCAGGCGCTGCGGCGCGACGAAGCGACAGCCCTGCCGGAGGATCTCGATGTCGACAGCATTCCCGGCCTGTCGCTCGAACTGCGCGAGAAGCTGCGGCAGGTGCGGCCGGTGTCGCTGGGACAGGCGGCGCGCATCGACGGCATGACGCCGGCGGCGCTGGCGCTGCTGCTGGCCCGGACGCAGGGGAAGCGCCAGGGGCGGCGGGCGCGCCGGGGAGCGGCGGCCGGTGCCGTTTCCGCCTGAAGCGGCCGAAGCGCTCGCCGACGTCCTGCCTGTTTCACGTGAAACGAGGGAGCGGCTGGCGATCCATGTCGATCTCCTGCGGCGCTGGCAGCCGGCAACCAATCTCGTCAGCGCGGCAACGCTGGCTGATGTCTGGCGCCGCCATGTCGCCGACAGCGCGCAGCTCGTGGCCCTGGCGCCGGTGGCGCGGCGCTGGATGGATCTCGGCAGCGGTGCCGGCTTTCCCGGCCTGGTAACGGCCATCCTCCTTGCAGGGCAGCCGGAGGCCCGCGTCCATCTCGTCGAGAGCGACCGGCGCAAGGCGGCGTTCCTGCGCACGGTCATCCGCGAGACCGGGGCTCCGGCCGAGGTTCACAATGCCCGCTACGAAGATGTCATCGGCGGCTGGACGGTGCCGCTCGACGCCGTTTCAAGCCGCGCCACGGCCGATTTCGCCGATCTGTGCGCCGCAAGCGCGCCACTGATCCAGCGCGGCGCGACCGGCTATTTCCATAAAGGTGCAACCTTTCAGGCGGAATATGCCCTTGCCGCTCAGACTTGGCGCCTCGATCTGGTAGAACATCAGAGCCGAATCGGCCCGGGAGTCATTGTCGAGGTGCGGCATGTCGAGCGTCTCGCCGCCGCCGGTCCGTGACGATCCGGGACGCAGCCCGCCGCGACAGCGGGCCAGAGAACCGAGCACGATCATGAGCCTGCCGACCCGGCCCCGCGTCATCTGCCTCGCCAACCAGAAGGGCGGCGTCGGCAAGACGACGACGGCCATCAATCTCGGGACTGCGCTTGCGGCGATCGGCGAGGACGTGCTGATCGTCGACATCGATCCGCAGGGCAATGCCTCCACCGGCCTCGGCATCGACCGCAAGCAGCGCACCCGCTCCACCTATGATGTCATGACCGGCGATGCCGGCCTTCTGGAGGTGGTAGTGCCGACGGCGGTGCCGCGGCTGTCGGTGGCGCCGTCGACGCTCGACCTCCTGGGCGTCGAGCTGGAGATCGCCGCCTCGACCGATCGCAATTACAAGCTGCGCAAGGCGATCGCCGCCCTGCTGCCGCCGCACCCGCTGCGCGAGCGCAATTTCAGCTACATCCTGATCGACTGCCCGCCGTCGCTCAACCTGCTGACCATCAACGCCATGGCGGCGTCGCACTCGGTGCTGGTGCCGCTGCAATGCGAGTTCTTCGCGCTGGAGGGCCTCAGCCAGCTGCTGCAGACCGTCGAACAGGTCAAGAAGGCGCTCAACCCGGAGCTCAGCATCCACGGCATCGTCCTCACCATGTTCGACAGCCGCAACAATCTGTCCGGGCAGGTTGTCGCCGATGTCCGCGCCTATATGGGCGATGCCGTCTACGAGACGGTCATCCCGCGCAATGTGCGCATTTCCGAAGCGCCGTCGCACGGCAAGCCGGTGCTCCTCTATGATTTCAAGTCGACCGGCAGCCAGGCCTATCTGAAGCTGGCGTCGGAGATCATCCAACGCGAGCGGCGGCTGACGGCCGCCTGAGGGTCGATTCGCGTACGTAACGAGCGGGAGAACAATCCATGGCGGACGAGGGACGGCGGGCGCTGGGCCGGGGACTCGCGGCGCTGATCGGCGATTTCGATGCGGAGGCCATGCCGGCCGAGCTGCCGCGCGGCAGCCGCCGCGTCCCGACGGCTTTCCTGCGGCCCAATCCCCGCAATCCCCGCAAGTCCTTCACAGCCGAGGATCTGGAGGAGCTGACGGCGTCGGTGCGCGAGCGCGGGATCGTCCAGCCCATCCTTGTGCGGCCGGTCGGCGGGCAGCCGGACAGCTATGAGATCATCGCCGGCGAACGGCGCTGGCGGGCGGCGCAGAAGGCCGGCCTGCATGAGGTTCCGGTCGTCGTCCTGGAGGTTTCCGACAAGGAATCGCTGGAGCTGGCGATCATCGAGAACGTCCAGCGCGCCGACCTCAATCCGCTCGAGGAGGCGCTCGGTTATCAACAGCTTATCGACAACTTTGCCTACAGCCAGGCGGCGCTGGCCGACGCCATCGGCAAGAGCCGGCCGCATGTCGCCAATACGCTGCGCCTGCTGCGCCTGCCGGAGGCGGTCCAGGTCTATCTGCGCGATGGCCGGCTCACCGCCGGCCATGCCCGGGCGCTGATCAATGTACCCGATCCGGCCGAGGCGGCGCGGCGGATCGTCGAGGAAGGCCTGAGCGTCCGCGATGCCGAGGCGCTCGCCGCGCCGGCCGTCAAGCCGGCTCGGGCGCCGAAGCGCGCCGCCGGCAAGGATGCCGACACGCGGGCGCTGGAGAAGGCGCTGTCCGACGCCACCGGCCTCGCCGTGGCGATCGACCACCGCCCCAACGGCTCCGGCGAGCTGCGCATCCGCTATGCCGATCTGGAACAGCTCGACGAGGTCTGCCGGCGCCTGCAGGCCGGCTAGCGAAGGGCCGCGGCCTGCCGCGCCAAGGCGGTCTCCACGTCCTTTTCGGCAATGCCGCGCATGCAGCAGAGGCCGTCCGGCGTGTCGTGGCAGACGCGGCGCCTGCAGGGCGCCGCCGGATGGGTGGAGCGGATCACCGTCTGCGCCGCGCCCACCGGCCCGGTGAGGCCGGGATCGGTCGGTCCGAACAGCCAGACGCCCGGCACGTCCAACGCCGCGCAGAGATGCATCGGTCCTGAATCGAGCCCGACCGCCCAGGCGGCGCCGGCGAAGACGGCGGCGAGCTCCGGGCCGGTCAGGCGGCGGGGCAGCGGCTGTGCGCCGTCGATGCCGACGGCCAGCCGCTGGGCGCGCTGGCGCTCCTCGTCCGAACCCCAGGGCAGGATCGTCGCCTCGCCGGCGGCGGCGCGGGCAGACAAGAGGGTCCGCCAGCGGTCCTCGGGCCACAGCTTGGTCGGCCAGCTGGCGGCGTGGATGGCGATGCCGTAGCGCGCCGGCAGGGCGAGATCCTGTGGCGGTGCGGCAGCGGCGGTACGCAGGCCGAAATCGGGCGGCGTCGCCGGAACCGCATAGCCTGCCGCCGCGGCCAGGAGGCGGCGCGTCCGCTCGACGGCGTGCAGGTGGCGGTCGACGGCAATTGTCCGGCCGTAGAAGCGGCTTGCCAGCGGCTCGCGCGCCGAGGCGGCGTCATAGCCGACGCTTGGCGCCTTGCTGAGACGGGTCAGGGCCGCGCTTTTCAGAAGCCCTTGCAGGTCGACGACGAGGTCGTAATCCGCGGCGCGGATATCGGCTGCGAGCCTCTGTCGCGCCCGCCGCAGTGCCGGCCAGCGCCACGGCGGCCAGCGCATGCGCCGCTGCGCGAAGGGCAGGACGCGGCGGACGGCCGGATGCGTGGCGGCCGTGGCGGCGAAATCCTCCTCGACGATCCAGTCGACGGCCGCATCCGGCAGTACCGCGGCGAGATCGGTCAGCGCCGGGAAGGTATGGATGACATCGCCGAAGGACGACAGCTTGATGATCAGGAGGCGCATGGCAGCCGCCGCTTGCTGCGCCGCCCGGCGCCCGATATCACCACGGTCGCCGCCGGGCCGGCGGCGCCGGATGCTGTTCCGGCTGCCGTCGCCGGACCGAACCGCTGCGGGGCCACGCAAGATTCCATGGATGCCACGGCCGTCGACCGCCTCGCTGATGCCGATGTGCTGGTGCTCGGCGACGTTCTGCTTGACCGCTTCATCGAGGGCAAGGTGTCGCGCACCTCGCCGGAGGCGCCGGTGGCGGTGCTGCGCTATGGCGGCGCTCACGCCTCGCTCGGCGGCGCCGGCAATGTCGCGGCCAATCTGCTCGCTTTCGGCGCCGCCGCCACCCTGGTCGGCCTGGTCGGCAGCGACGAGGCGGCGGCGGAGATCGCCGCCCTCTGCCGCGCTTTCCCGCGCCTCAGGGACGGGCTCATCGCCGATCCGTCGCGCCCGACGACCGTCAAGACACGCTATCTCGCCGGCTGGCAGCAATTGCTGCGCGTCGATTCGGAAGACCCGCGCCCGGCCGCTGAGGATCTTCGCCGCCGTCTCGTCGACGCGGCGCGCGCCGCCCTGCCGCAGAGTGGCGCCGTCATCCTCTCCGACTATGCCAAGGGCGTCCTCGACGAAACGACGGTGGCCGCCGTCATCGCCGCCGCCCGCACCGCCGGCGTGCCGGTTGTCATCGATCCGAAGAAGGTCGATCCCGCCGCCTTTGCCGGGGCGACGCTGATCACCCCCAATGCCGAGGAGATGGCGCAGATCGCCGGCATCGCCATCGACAGCGACGAAGCGGCCGCGGCGGCCTGCCGGCGCGTCCTGGAGCGCATCGGCCTCGACGCCGTGCTGGTGACGCGCGGCGAGGCCGGCATGACGCTGCTGGAACGCGGCGCTGCCGAACCGCTGCATGTGCGCGCCGCGGCGCTGCGCGTCTACGACGTCACCGGCGCCGGCGACACGGTGGTGGCGACCGTCGGGGCGGCGCTCGCCGCCGGGCAGCCGCTGCGCGACGCCGTGCGGCTCGCCAATCTTGCCGCCAGCATCGTCGTCGCCAAACCCGGCACCGCCATCGCCCATCCGCACGAGCTGCGCCGCGCCATCGGCAGCACCGACGGCTCAAGCGTCGTCGACCGACGCGACGCCGTCGAGCAGGTGCGCGTCTGGAAGGAGGGCGGGCTGGTTGTCGGCTTCACCAATGGCTGCTTCGACCTCCTGCACCGCGGGCATCTCTATTCGCTGGAGCAGGCGGCGCGCCGCTGTGACCGGCTGGTGGTGGGGGTCAATTCCGATGCCTCGACGCGGCGGCTGAAGGGCGCCGGCCGGCCGGTACAGGACGAGGCGACCCGCGCCGCGGTGCTGGCGGCGCTGCGTCCCGTCGCCCTGGTGGTGGTGTTCGACGAGGACACGCCGCAGAGCCTCATCGGCGCGCTCCAGCCGGGCGTGCTGTTCAAGGGCGCCGACTACGAGGGCAAGGAAGTCGTCGGCCAGGATATCGTCGAGGCGGCCGGCGGGCGCGTCGAACTGCTACCCCTGCTGCCTGGCCACAGCACGACCCGGACGGTTGACGCGCTGCGCAGCGACAGCGACTAGCGGTCGCGTAGGGTGGGCATGGCGAAGCCTTGCCCACGCTGTCTCCCGCATCATGTCCGCGTGGGCAAGCGCTTTGCGCATGCCCACCCTACGGCGCCTCGATAGGAACAGATCGGGAATCAACCCGGAGTCACTGATTCGGGCCTGCTTTGTTCCAGACTCGTTCGCCTGCCGCGGATGGTTGCCGCGGCGCTGAAAAGTACCCACCTGTGGGATGCTCATGCTAAAGAAGGCCGGTCGGCAGCCTCTGCCGGCGCGGCGGCGGACGACGGAGCTCGCCCGGGACTGATGAATGTCTTCCCCAAGCCGGACCTGACGACGGCCGCGACCGGCGGCCGTAATGTCGTCGCCGTCCTCGGCCCGACCAACACCGGAAAAACCCATCTCGCCATTGAGCGGATGCTCGCCCACTCGTCGGGCGTCATCGGCCTGCCGCTGCGCCTCCTGGCGCGCGAGGTCTATAACCGTGTCGCCGAGCGGGTCGGCCGGGATGCCGTCGCGCTCGTCACCGGCGAGGAGAAGATCATCCCGCCGGCGGCGCGCTTCCGGGTGTGCACCGTCGAGGCGCTGCCGGACCGCACCGATGCCGCCTTCCTCGCCATCGACGAGATCCAGCTCGCCGCCGACCTCGAGCGCGGCCATATCTTCACCGACCGCATTCTCAACCTGCGCGGCCGCGACGAGACGCTGCTGCTCGGCGCGGCGACGATGCGTGGCGTCGTCGAGAAGCTGATCCCCGGCATCAATGTCGTCACCCGGCCGCGCATGTCGGTGCTGGCCTATAACGGCCAGAAGAAGATCACCCGCCTGCCGCGCCGCTCGGCCGTCGTCGCCTTCTCCGCCGACGAGGTCTACGCCATCGGCGAGCTGATCCGCCGCCAGCGCGGCGGCGTTGCTGTGGTCCTCGGTGCGCTCAGCCCACGCACCCGCAATGCCCAGGTCGAGCTGTTCCAGAACGGCGACGTCGATTTCCTTGTCGCCACCGACGCCATCGGCATGGGGCTCAATCTCGATGTCGACCATGTCGCCTTCGCCGCCGACCGCAAGTTCGACGGCTACCAGTACCGCCGCCTGACGCCGGCCGAATTCGCCCAGATCGCCGGCCGCGCCGGCCGCCATACGCGCGACGGCACGTTCGGCGTCACCGGCCGCGTCGATCCGTTCGACGATACGCTGGTCGATGCGCTGGAGAGCCACCGCTTCGATGCCATCAAGGTCGTGCAATGGCGCAACCGGCAGCTCGATTTCGCCTCCATCGCAGCGCTGCGCGCCAGCCTCGACCGGCCGCCGGACCGGGACGGCCTGGTGCGGGCGCCGCCGGCCGAGGACCTGACGGCGCTCGAATTCGCCGCCCGCGATCCGGAGGCGCGCCGCCTCGCCGACCGCCCGGCGCGGGTCAGCCTGCTCTGGGATGTCTGCCAGATTCCCGATTACCGCCGCATTGCCCCGGCCAATCATGCCGAGCTTGTCATGGCGCTTTTCGGCTATCTGGCGCGTGACGGGGCGATCGACGAGGACTGGTTCGCCGGCCAGATCGCCTTTGCCGACCGCACCGATGGCGATATCGACACGCTCGCCAACCGCATCGCCCATATCCGCACCTGGACGTTTGCCGCCAATCGTCCGAACTGGCTCGCCGACCAAGCGCATTGGCAGGAGCGCACGCGGGCTATAGAGGATCGTCTGTCGGACGCGCTGCATGAGCGGCTGACCCAACGCTTCGTCGACAGGCGCACCAGCGTCCTGATGCGGCGCCTCAGAGAGAATGCCATGCTCGAAGCAGAGATCACCCCGGCCGGCGATGTCCTCGTCGAAGGCCAGCATGTCGGCCAGCTCGAGGGCTTCCGGTTCGCTCCGGACCCGGCCGCCGGCGGCGAGGACGCCAAGGCGATCCGCGCCGCGGCACAAAAGGCGCTGGCCGGCGAGATCAACCGGCGCGCCGAAGGGGTGGCGGCGGCCGACAACAGCCAGTTCATCCTTGCCGCCAGCGACGGCACGCTGCGCTGGCAGGGCGTCGCCATCGCCAAGCTTGTGGAAGGCGACGACGTGCTGGTGCCGCGGCTGCTGCTGCTGGCCGACGAGACGCTGTCCGGCCCGCAGCGCGAGGCGGTGCAGAACCGCCTCGACCGCTGGCTGGAGCAGCACGGCCAGACCCTGCTGAAGCCGCTGTTCGATCTGCGGGCCGCCGAGGATCTGGCGCCGCTCGCCCGCGGTCTCGCCTTCCGGCTGGTCGAAGGTCTCGGCGTCGTCGAGCGCGCCGAGATTGCCGACGAGGTGAAGGGCCTGGACCAGGACATGCGCGCCGGCCTGCGCAAGCTCGGCGTGCGCTTCGGTGCCCACCATCTCTACGTGCCTGCCCTGCTGAAGCCGGCGCCGAGCGGCCTCCTGGCCGTCCTGTGGGGCCTCAAGAATGGCGGCCTCGACCAGCCCGGCATCGCCGAACTGCCGCAGCTCTCCTCGGCCGGCCGGACGACGATCCCGGTCGAGCCCACCTATCCGCGGCCGCTCTACCGCGTCGTCGGCTACCGTATCGCCGGGCCGCGCGCCGTCCGCCTCGACATCCTGGAGCGCCTTGCCGATCTCATCCGGCCGCTTCTCGCCTGGCGGCCGACAGCCGAAACGCCGACCCCGCCGCCTGGCGCCGTGCTCGGTGGCGGCTTCACGGTGACGGGCGCCATGACCTCCCTACTCGGCACCTCGGGCGAGGATTTCGCCGCCATCCTTAAGTCCCTCGGCTATCGCGCCGAGCGCCGGCCGGCACCGGCCGCGCCCGCCGCTCCGGAGGAGACTGCAGCGCCGGAAGGAGCTGCTGCGGCTGAGGACGACGCTGCTCCGGCAGCCGAGGCGGCGCCGGAAGAGACAGAGGCGGCACCGGTGCGGGCCGAGCCGGCTGCGGCCGAGGCAGCCGAAGCGCAGAACCTGGAGCTGGAAAAGGCGCTGCAGGCCCTCGCCGGCAATGCGCCGGCTGAAGCATCGTCGGCTGAGGCAGCGGCCGTCGAAGCTGCGCCCGCCGAGGCTGAGACTGTCGCTGCGCTGGAGCCCGAGGCACCCGAACCCGCCTCGGCACCCGTGGAAGATGCCGCTGCGGCGGCCGAACCGGCGGAGCCGGAAATTACCGCGCAGGCAGAGCCGATCGCCGATGCCAAAGTGTCCGGCGACGCCGAGGTGGCCGCAGGGCCGGAAGAGCCGGCCTTCATCGAAGTGTGGCGGCCGGCCCGCAACGACCGCCGTCCGCCCCGCCATGGCCAGGGGCGGCGCCCGGCAGCGGACGGTGCCGATGCGGGCGAGCCGCGGCGCGGGCGTCGCGATCGCGGCGAGCACCGCGGTCCGCGACAGCAGCCGGGGACAGGTGTTGCGGCCGGCGAAGCCGGAGCGGAGACGCCGCAGCGCGAGGGACGGCCGCGGTCGCAGGAATCGCGGCGGCCGAACAACCGGCGCGACGATCGCCGCGGCGGCGATCGCCGGCAGGAGGAACGGCGCGGCGACGAGCGGCAGGCGCCGGCGCGGCGTCCGGAGCCGCGCGACCGGCCGATCGATCCCAATTCACCCTTTGCGGCACTGGCGGCGCTCAAGGCGCAGCTCGAAGGACGGAAGCCCGAATAGCCGTGCGGGAGCCGTCGATGCCGGCGCCGGCGAGCCGCCAGCGCATCGACAAATGGCTGTGGTTCGCGCGCATCGTGAAGACACGGACGCTGGCCCAGAAGCTGGCGATGTCGGGCCGCGTCCGGGTCAATCGCGAGAAATGCGATGCCGCCAGCCAGATCGTCCATCCCGGCGACGTGCTGACGATCGCCTTCGACAGCCGCGTCGCCGTACTGCGCATTCTCGGCATCGGCGAGCGGCGCGGCTCGGCGCCGGAAGCCCGCCTTCTCTATGAGGATCTTTCGCCGCGGCGCGCCGTTTCCGAAACTCCGCTAGCATCCCCAGGCCGGGATCCCGGCAGCGGCCGCCCCACCAAGCGCGACCGCCGTGATCTCGATGCCCTGCGGGGCTTTGACGAGCTTTTTTCCGACAGCGACGATTGAGCGGAAAACGCTGCTCGCAAACGGGGCAAATCCAGAGCCGGGCTCGTCTTGCCCGGCCGCCGCAAACGCGATACGCCAGCCGCGCTCGTATCGGCCAAGAAGAGGACGGGCGGCCGGCCCGCGGGCGGGCGCGCCCGCAGCATCAATGACCTACGTCGTTACCGACAACTGCATCCGCTGCAAATATACCGACTGCGTCGAAGTCTGCCCCGTGGACTGTTTCTACGAGGGCGAGAACATGCTCGTCATCAATCCCGACGAATGCATCGATTGCGGCGTGTGCGAGCCCGAATGCCCGGCCGAGGCGATCAAACCGGATACCGAGAAGGGTCTGGAGAGCTGGCTCGAGCTCAATGCCGAGTATGCGTCAAAATGGCCCAACATCACGATCAAGCGCGAGCCGCTGCCCGAAGCCAAGGAATATGACGGCATGGCCGACAAGCGGGCGAAGTTTTTCTCCGGCGAGCCCGGCGAAGGCGATTGAGTCTGCGGGTGAATTCGCCGCTGCGCCGGGGGCCGGCGGCGAATCGCGCAAAGCTTGGCGACGTTTGCACGCCTGATTAACGGCGCTCCACGTAAATCATTGAATTTTCCTGTTTTTGTGCTATATATGGCACAACAGTAAGCATCCGTATCCCCGCCAGCTGATCCGACGTGGAGCGCCAAGCTGCGCTGCACGGGCCTTGGGATTTGCTTCCGCGGGATGCTTTTTGCGCGCGGCCCGGCCTCGGCCGCCAGCCCGCACATCGGCATCCTTTCCGGCCGGCGCGGACGGACTGCCCTGCCGTCCGGCGTTTGCGCCGGACCCGCCTTGGATGTCAGTCACCAGGAGCACCACGCGTATGGCAGCCACCAAGAAGACCACCCCGCGGTCCGAGTTCCGCACCGGCGAGCAGATCGTCTATCCGGCGCACGGCGTCGGCAAGATCGTGCGCGTCGAAAACCAGGAGGTGGCTGGCATCAAGCTCGAGCTCTTCGTCATCATGTTCGAGAAGGACAAGATGACCCTGCGCGTCCCGGTGCCAAAGGCCAAGGCTGTCGGCATGCGCAAGCTTGCCGATCCGACGGCCGTCGAGAAGGCGTTGGAGACCGTCCGCGGCCGCGCCCGCATCAAGCGCACGATGTGGAGCCGCCGCGCCCAGGAATACGAGGCGAAGATCAATTCCGGCGACCTGCTATCGATTTCCGAGGTGGTGCGCGACCTTTACCGGTCCGAGGCGCAGCCGGAGCAGTCCTACAGCGAGCGCCAGCTCTATGAGGCGGCGCTCGACCGCATGTCGCGGGAGATCGCCGCCGTCGAGGGGATCTCGGAGACCGAGGCGATCCGCCAGATCGAGCAGAACCTCGCCAAGAGCCCGCGCCGCGGCGCCAAGGCGGCCGCCGAGGAGGCGGAAGACGAAGCCGCCTGAGGCAGCCGTCGGGTATCCGGATACGAAAAGGCCCGGCTGGGTGACCAACCGGGCCTTTTGCTTGTCGGCAGACATAGTCCATAGCGGCGCCGTCACCTCTCCCGGTTGGGAGAGGTCGGGAGCCTTGCCTCGCGTGAGCGAGGCTTAGGCGGACGGGTGAGGGATGGGCCGGCGGTGAGTCTGGCGCCCTGACGACATGCGTCCAGTGTCCCTCACCCGGAAACGCTCCGCGTTTCCGACCTCTCCCATTGGGAGAGGTGAAAAGGCCGGCGGCCTGAACCGCCGGCCGGTCTTTCAGCTCAGAGGCTGAACACCCACAGCATCGAGGCGTTCTGCATCGTCGCCAGCTCCGGTGCGCCGAAGCCGGCGCCGCCGCCCAGCGTGCCGGTGCCCGGGCCGCCATAGATGGCGACATACTGCTTGTCGCCGGCCATGAAGGTGATCGGCGGAGCGTGGAAGCCGGTGCCGGTATTGGCCCGCCACAGCTCTTCCAGCGTGTCGGAGCTGTAGGCGGCGAAGACGCCGTCGATCCAGCCGGTGAAGAGCAGGCCGCTGGCCGTCGATAGCATCCCGCCATAGCCCGGATAGGGATGCTCGTGCCGGCCGGCCATCTCGCCGGTGGCGGCATTGATGGCCCACAGGCCGCCCTTGGCGCGCTGCGGCGCAGCGGTGCCGCCGCCGCCGATGAACAGCTGGCCGCGATAGTCCTTGCCCTCGTCCATCGCCTCCGTCTTGGTGGTCGAGCAGGACTCGATGCCCGAGCCGTAGGCGGTCATGCGCTGGGGATCGTAGGTGGTCGGGAACTGGTTCACGCCGCCCTGGATGTTGGGGCAGAACGACACTTCCGGCCCGCCGCGGCGCGGCGCGCCGCCGGGCCTGTATTCCTGCAGCTGGGCATCGGGCTGGTAGCCGACCGGCAGGCCGGTCTTGGGATCAAGCCCCTCGGTCCAGTTCAGCTCGGCGACATATTGCGCCCCGTGCAGGAATTCGCCCGAGTTGCGGTCGTTGGAATAGTAGAAGCCGTTGCGGCCGAAATGGCCGACGACCTTGCGCATCTCGCCCTTGATCGACACGTCGTAGAGTAGGCGCGTGCCGATGTCGTCATAGTCCATGTAGTCACCGGGCGTCGCCTGGAAGTACCACTTCATCTTGCCGGTATCGACGTCGATGGCGACGCTGCTGTTGGTGAAGAGGTTGTCGCCGGGCCGGAACTCCGGATCGTACATCGGCGCCGGGTTGCCGGTGCCCCAGATCGTCAGGTTGCTCTCCGGATCGAACGAGCCGGTGACCCACAGGCCGCCGCCGCCGGTCTTGTAGGCGTTGTGGTTGTCGAGCCAGGTTTCCGAGCCGGGCTCGCCCGGCGCCGGCACGACGTAGCTGCGCCACATCTCCTCGCCATTGTCGGCGCGGATGGCGATCACATAGCCGCGCGAGCCGATGTCGCCGCTCGACTGGCCGATGACGATGCGGTCCTTGAGGGCGATCGGCGCGTCGGTGAAGGATTCGCCGGGACCGTCGGTCACCTGCTGCTCCCAGGCCGTCTCGCCGCTGTCGCGGTCGACCGCGAGCATGCGGCCGTCGGTTGTCGGCAGGTAGACCATGTTGCCCAGCATGGCGACGCCGCGATTGGCCGGCAGCACCGTCACCGACGGATCGACGTCGGGATCGTTCATCCACAGGATGCGGCCCTGGCTCTCGCCGGGATTGACATCGATCTTGTAGAGCGTGCTCCAGCCGTCGGTGGCATAGAGGAAACCGTCGTCGACAAGGGGCGTACCCTGCAGCGTGCCGCCGCCGAACATGCTCTGCTTGACCATGCCGCCGAGCGCCACGGCGAAGGCAAAATGCAGGTCCTTGACGTTCTCCGGCGTGATCTGCGTCGCCGCCGAATGCCGGTTGGAATTGTATTGCTGGTTGACGGTCAGCCAGTTGGCGGCATCGCTGCCGGCATTGAGCAGGCGCTCATAGGTGACGTCGGCAGCCTGGGCCGGCGGCGCCAGCGCCGTTGCCGCCAGCAGACCAAGCCCGGCGGCAGACGCGACTCCTTGTCTTTTGTTGATCACGGTTGTTCCCTCCAAATGGCCGCGCGATTTTTTCTGCGAAGGCGGCCTTGCAATAATGTATCTGTGCTTGCCCGCAGCCACAACGGCCAGAAAAAGAAGACGAGCGCGCCATATCGGCAATGATCGACACGGCGCCGCGAGGAAACAGGGACGGAAATGAAGATGTTTCGCTGCGCCGCAGCAGCATTACTGGCCGCCATCTTGCTGGTGCCGGCGCTGCCCATGCCGGGGGCGCGGGCCGATCCGGCGAGCGACTTTCTCGCCGGGCTGACCAATGACTGCCCCGGCTGCGACCTCAGCGGCGCGCGGCTCAAGCGGCGCAACCTCGCCGGCGCCGATCTCTCCGGTGCCCGCCTCATCGACGCCAACCTGCATCGCGCCGACCTCACCGGGGCGCGCCTCGCCGGCGCCGATCTCAGCAATGCCGACCTCAATCGCGCTGCGCTGCAATATGCCGATATGCGCGGCGCCGTCCTGAAGGGCGCCATGCTGTTCGAGGCCGATCTCAGCCGCGCCAACCTGAAGGGGATAAGGGCGGAGCGGGCGATGATGGGCAGCGCCCGCCTCACCCATGCCGACCTCACCGGCGCCGATCTTTCCTTCGCCGACCTGATGGATGCCAGCATGGCCGATGCCGTGCTGGTCGAGGCCGACCTGCGGCGCGGCCGCTTCGCGCGCGCCAATCTGCGCCGGGCGCGCATCACCAACGCCAAGATGGACCTGATGGATCTTGTCGAGGCGCAGCTGCGCGACGCGGCGCTTGCCGGCTCGATCATCCGCGGCGCCGACCTCTTTCGCGCCGACCTGCATGGCGCCGACCTGACCGGCACCGATTTCACCGGGTCGCGCCTTACGGCCGCCGACATGACCGCGGCAAGGCTCGACGGAACGACCTTCAGCCAGACCTACATGCCGGACGGGCGGCTGCGGGACTAGCGCTCAGCCGCTGGCCGGCGTCACGCGGGTGGCGGCCGCGGCCCGGCTCCACAGTTCCAGCCGACAGCTGCTCTCGAACAGCGGCGTCGGTGCCTGCGTGAAGGGATCGAAGGCCGACTGGCCGGCCTTGTGGAAGAAATTCGACTGAAGAATGACGTCGGTGCCGTCGGGCAGCTGCTTGCGGCAGCGCTCCTTGACGAACATCTGGCCGATCGGGGTTTCGCCGGCGGCCGGCGGCAGATCGGCGCAAGACCAGCCGTCCTCGCCGTAGCGCGCCTTGTAATGGATGCGCAGCTGGAAGGCGTTGAAGCGCGTCTGCGCCAGCGCCTTCGGATCGGTGACGATGCGGATGCCCTGGATGATGCCGGCATTGTCGAACAGCACCGAAACGATCACCGGCTGGTCGAGAACGCGCGTGCCGTCGACATTCTGCAGCGCGATGAGGTCGCGCCGCGCCTTGGCGCGATAGGCCTGCTCGTCGTCATAGATGAAGGTGACTTCGCGCAGGCCGTTCTCCTCGGCCGGGCAGATGCGGAAATTGTCGAAGCCCGACAGGGGGATGCCGGGTGGGCCGCCATTGGTGCCGCAGGCCGGCTCGACGAGATCCTCGGCCGGCATCTGCGCAGCGCTCATGCCGAGATGGATGTCGAAGATCGTGACCTTGGGGGAATCGGCCGCGACGGCCACCGGAGCCGCCAGGGCGGTTGCGAGGGCAGCGAGCACGATGCGGAGAACCGGCTGGCGCATCGTCGGCAAGCTATTCGCCGGCGCGTTTCTGCGCAACGGTACGTTGCGGCTGCCCGCTGTCCGCTATAGTGAAGAGAAATACAAGGATGCCATAGCGTCCGGAAAAGAAGATCGGCAGGAAACAGCTTCTGGGAGGGGAAATGCGCATTGCAATGCGGCGCCGGCCGTCCGGCGCATCGAGGGATCGCGCCGGCGTGCCCGGCCGGGCGCTCGGTCTGGGTCTCGGCCTCGGCTTCGCCGTCGGGCTTGTCGCAACGCTGGCGGTCGCGATGGAACCGCCGCCACCGCCCGATTCCGCCGAAGTGAAGGCGGGCAAGCGGGTCTTCGCCACGGTGGCCGTGTGCGCCGACTGCCACGGCTGGGCCGGCGACGGCGTCGGCAATCCGCGGGCACCGCGCGGCCCGTCGCTGCGCGCCACGCAGCTGACACGCGACCAGATTCTGGAGGTGGTGAAGTGCGGCCGGCCCGGCACGGCGATGCCGCACCATGACCGCAACGCCTATACCGACAAGCGCTGCTACGATGCGACGGCCGAAGACCTTGGCGACCAGACGCCGCCGGCCGGCAAGCCGCTCAGCGACAAGCAGCTCGCCAATCTGATGGAATATCTGATGGCGAAGGTGGTCGGCCGGGGCGAGCCGACGCACCAGGAATGCGAGGACTATTTCGGCAAGGGCGCCGGCGCCTGCCGCACGCTGACGAACTAGAAGGCAGCTCGGCCGCCCCGGCATGCGAGGACGACCGTTCTAAATCCGGTGCTGCCGGCGTCAGTCGATGCTGCGCGCCGTGACGCGCATCGGGCGATAGCCGCGCTCCGACGGGCTGTAGGTGCAGCGCATGCTGGTGACGTCGCGACCGCGATCCGGCACCGCGACGCGCGGACGGACGCCGAAGCGGTCGTCGCGGCGGTCGGGCCGGCGATCGACCTGGCAGGTGATGCGGTCGGCCGACCATGCGGTGCGCCGGCCGCATTCGGAGCGGCGCAGGTCGATCGACACTTCGCCGCGACGCTCGCGCCAGGAGAGGCGCCCGTCGCAGTTCAGCCCGCCGCCGGTGACGCGGTAATAGCCGCGATCCTCCAGGCAGAAGGTCATGGAATAGGGGCCGTAGAGCCGCTCGGCGATGCGGTAGCAGCCCTTGACGCCGTCGCCGGGCCGGTCAGGGACCGCGACGCGGGCATTGGTGGCGCTCGCCGCGGAGGAAAAGGCCAGTCCGGCGCCGAGGATGGCGAAGGCGAGGGATCGGAGAGCAAGGTTCGGCACGGGGGGCTCCTTCTTGACGCTGGCGACAATCCCGCTGGGGGATGCTGCCTCGATAGGCAGCCCATTGTGAACGCGCCTGACGCCCAACGCGGTCATGCGTCGTCGTGGTGGGCGACCGCGTGGGCAAGCACTCGTGGCGCCTGCCCACCGCACGGCGCGCTGTCCGCTTTCCCGTCTGACGATCAGGCAAACGCGATTGCAACGGGCGTTTTGGCTCCTATCTCTGCCGGACCGCAGCCGGCGCCGCGGCTGTCGGATGCTGCCGGAGACCGTCGCGTGCCCATGTTCCTCTGCCCCAACTGCAATGTCGGAATGACCCAGGTGCAGCGCGCCGGCGTCGAACTCGACGTCTGCCCGCAATGCCGCGGCGTCTGGATGGATCGCGGCGAACTCGACAAGATCCTCGACAACGAACGCGCCTATCAGCCTGGCCATGCCGCACCGGCGCAGCCGGCACCGCCGCGCGACGACTATCGCGAGCGCCGCCGGCGCGATGACGATGATAACGACGACGACCGCCGTGACCGGCGCCGGGGCGGTTTCAGCCTCTTCGACATCTTCGACTAAATGCGGTGCCGCACCGCCGGTGGTGCGGTTCGCATTGCCGCCGGAATTGGCTAGACTGCCGGCGTGACCCCGTAGCTCAGCAGGATAGAGCATCAGATTCCTAATCTGAGGGCCGCGCGTTCGAATCGCGCCGGGGTCGCCACCAGCTGAGGCCGGGGCTTACAACACGAGGCGGCCGGCTTATGGTCCGGCTGCCGCCTGCCGATGGCGCGCAGGCACCGGGCCGGTTTTTCATGGACACGCACACGATCGACTGGAATCTCGTCCGCCGCCTGATGGGTGCGGTGATCGACGCCTGCGAGCGGATCGAGACAAGCGGCTTCCGCGAGGCCGATCGTGGCGCGACCGTCGATATCGGCGCGGTGAAGGTGAGCGTCCAGGACATCCTGACCAGCATCTGGACCTATGCCGAGACGCTGCGCTACGCGATCGTCCGCGCCCGGCACGATGAGGGTCGCGACCTGCCTTACGTGCCGGAGACGGCGCGCATCCTGTTAACGGCCGCCGGTGCTGCGGCGGAACTGCCCGGCGCCGGCCTGAACCCGCCTGGCGCCAGGGAGGTCGAGGCCTTCATCGCCTGGCTGGACGGGCACGCTCTGCCCAATCTCGAGCGCGCCATCGACGAAAGCCGGCCCGCTTCCGCCCCATAGCGCTGATTTCCGCGCGGCTTCGGCCGCCCAAACGGAAGCGGCGCCCGAAGGCGCCGCCGGTGATCAGACGAGAAGGCCCGCTCGGGCTCAGAAGCGGTAGTTGAGGCCGATGCGCCCGAGATGGGCGGTGACGTCCATCGTGTGGGTCTGCGGCGTCAGCGGCGCGCCATAGGTGTAATCGCGGCTGCCAAGGTCGAGATAGAGATACTCGGCCTTCAGCGACCAGTGCTGGCCGAGCGCCACTTCGGCGCCGCCGCCGGCGGTCCAGCCGACATGGGTGTTGCTGACGGTCTGGCCGGCGAAGAAGTTGGTCGACAGCGTATTGCTGAGGTGGCCGACGGCGAGACCGCCGGTGCCGTAGAGCAGGATGTTGTCGAAGGCGACGCCGAAGCGGCCACGCAATGTGCCGAAATAATCGATCTTGGTGCTGTTGGTCGCCGTCACGCCGACGCCGGCCGGATACGACGAGGAGTCCGTCATGTTGCTGATCGCGGCATCGGCCTCGATGCCCAGCACCAGCGGGCCGGTCTGATAGTTGCAGCCGATCGTCGGGCCGCCATGCGGGCCGTTCGGCGAGGTGCTGTTGTCGCTGTAGGGGAACTCGACCGGCGCGTCGCCGCTGCCGTAGCCGATGGTGACGCCGATATAGCAGCCGGTCCAGACGGGCACGGGTGCCACCATGGGCGGCGGCTCGTAGACCGGAATGGAAAGATCGGCCGCGGTAGCGCCGGGCGCATGACCGAGGGTAAAGGCAAGGCCGGCAGCTCCGACAAGAACCGACAGACTCCTGGTGCGCTTCATTGGGGCCTCCTGTGTCGCCGCCGGATGAAAGGAAGGGCTTTCTCGTCACAAGCCGGGCCGGCGCTGCATCCGACGATTTTCATAAGCCCGCCAAGGGGATTCGTCAGGCGTCTCGCGGCCGTCGGCGCAAGTTTCCGGCAAGGCGTGTCGCCGGCGTCACAGGTGCTGCCGCCGCCGTTCAGGAACAAGACGCCCCGGCGGAAATGGTCTTGTGGAGCCCGATTGACTGCCGCCTCAAGGCGCCGGTTACCGCAGCGGGGCCGTCTCGAAGCGAATGCCGGCGTTGATTCCGGCGCCGCCGGCGGCATGGTCGACATCGGTGCGGCCGAAACTAGCCGCCATGGCGCGGATGATGCGGCTGCTGATTTCTCCTGGAGACAGGGACGGCTTTTCGCTCTGGCGCCGCACGGCTGCATCGTCAGTTCTTCGATGCGTTATATCCAGATGGATACAACGAATACTTCGCCCCTCAAGCATTCGTGCGCCGATAGTTCTTGCTGCGCCCGGGCTTCTGTTTCAGAATTGGTCTAGTCCAAAGGAAGAGTGAGCTTCCGAGGCTGGAGGGGAAAATGGCTTACACGCTTTCGGTCAATGGCCAGAAGCATGAGGTGGACGTCGACGCCGACACGCCGCTGCTCTGGGTCATCCGCGATACGCTGGGCATGACGGGCACCAAGTTCGGCTGCGGTATCGCCGCCTGCGGTGCCTGCACCGTTCATATCGACGGCGCCGCCGTGCGCAGCTGCACCTTCCCGGTCGAGGCTGCGGTCGGCTCCGAGATCACCACCATCGAGGGCCTGTCGGCGGCTTCCGATCACCCGGTCCAGGTCGCCTGGGTCAAGGAGCAGGTGCCGCAATGCGGCTATTGCCAGTCGGGCCAGATCATGGCCGTGGCGGCGCTGCTGGCCGAGAATCCCAACCCGACCGATGCCGATATCGACGCGGCCATCACCAATATCTGCCGCTGCGGCACCTATGACCGCATCCGCAAGGCGATCCACACCGCGGCGTCGGCTTGAGGAGACGGGCGATGAACATCCAGCTTTCCCGCCGTACCTTCCTCAAGTCGATCTCGGCCAGCGCCGCCGGCGTTGCCCTCGGCTTCCACGTGCCGGTCCTCGGCCGCTTCGCCTTCGCTGCGGAGGAGGCCAAGCTCAATACCTGGGTCTATATCGAGCCCGACAGCACCGTCCGGGTGCTGCTCGGCTATGCCGAGATGGGCCAGGGCATCTACACCTCCATCCCGACGGTGATCGCCGACGAGATGGAAGCCGACCTGTCGCTGTTCAAGGTCGAGTTCGCGCCGGTCGGCAGCGAATTCGCCAACCCGCTGTTCGGCATGCAGGCGACCGGCGGCTCGACGACGACGCGCGGCACCTTCCCGCAGATGCGCCAGGCCGGCGCCACGGCGCGTGACCTCCTGGAGCAGGCGGCGGCCAAGATGTGGGGCGTCGATCCGGCGACGGTTCATGCCGACAATGGCCGGCTGGTGAATTCGGCCAACAACCAGAGCGTCGCCTTCGGCGAAGTTGTCGGCTTCGTCGCCGGCCTGACGCCGCGCGACGGCTATCCGCTCAAGGATCCGAGCGCCTGGCGCTATATCGGCCAGCCGCAGGACCGGCTCGACATTCCCTTCAAGGTCAACGGCACCGCCGGCTTCGGCATCGACGTCAAGGTCGACGGCATGCTCTACGGGGCGCTGATGGCCTGCCCGGTCTTCGGCGGCAAGCTGCAGGCGGTCGACGAGGCGCCGGCGATGGCCGTCAGGGGCGTCCGCCAGGTGGTGAAGTTCGACAGCTCGTTTGTCGTCGTCGCCGACAGCTACTGGCAGGCGCGCAAGGGCCTCGCCGCGCTCAAGCCCGAATGGGCACCGGGCGATTTCGCCAGCGCCAGCAGCGAGACGATCACCCAGACGCTGCGCGACGGCCATGCCGGCGAGCTGATGCCCGCCGAGTCGGAGGGCGATGTCGAGGCGGCGCTTGCCGGCGCCGCCAAGGTGGTGGAGGCCGAGTACCAAGTCCCCTACCTGTCGCACGCGCCGATGGAGCCGATGAACGGCACGGCGCATTTCACTGCCGATGGCCTCACCATGTGGCTGCCGACGCAGTCGCCGGGCCTGACGGCGCAGGTGCTGTCCAACGTGCTCGGCATCGACCTCGCCAGGATCCAGGTGCATTCCACCTTCCTCGGCGGCGGCTTCGGCCGGCGCTTCTACATGGATTTCGCGATCCCCGCCGCCCTCACCTCCAAGGCCGTCGGCGCCCCGGTGAAGGTGCTGTGGAGCCGCGAGGAGGACATGACCCACGACTATTACCGCCCGGCGGCGGTGGCGCGCTTCCGCATCGGCCTCGACGGCGACAACAAGGTTGTCGCCTATGACGCCGTGACGGCCTGCCAGTCGGTGGCGGCCAGCCTTTTCGGCGACAACGGCCAGCTCGACGGCCAGTCGGTCGAGGCGCTGGTGAAGCTGCCCTATGCCTTCGGCGCGCGCCGGGTGCAGCTTGCCAATATCAAGCTGCCGGTGCCGGTCGGCTTCTGGCGCTCGGTGGGGGCGAGCCAGAACGGCTTCTTCGCCGAATCGGCGATCGACGAGGCGGCACATGCCGCCGGCGTCGAGCCGCTGGCCTTCCGCCTCGCCCTGCTCGCCGACGCGCCGCGTTACGCGCGGGTGCTGCAGGCGGCGGCCGATGCCATCGGCTGGTCGACGCCGCCGGCGGCCGGCCGGGCGCGCGGTATCGCCCTGGTCGAAAGCTTCGGGTCGATCTGCGCCCAGGCGGTCGAGCTGTCGGTCGACGGCAAGGCGATCCGCTTGCACAAGATCGCCGCCGCGGTCGATTCCGGCATGGTGGTGGAGCCGAAGAACTTCGAGGCGCAGGTGCAGGGCGCCATCGTCTATGGCCTGACCGCTGCCATGTACAGCGAGATCAGCATCACCAACGGCGCCGCGACCGAGACCAATTTCGACACCTACGACATGGTGCGCATCAACCAGCTGCCGGAGCTTGCCATCGTCTTCGTGCCGGACGGCAAGAGCGACATGGGCGGCGGCGGCGAGATCGGCGTGCCGCCGCTGGCGCCGGCCCTGGTCAATGCCCTTTTCGCAGCGACCGGCGAGCGCATCCGCACGCTGCCGCTGGCCAAGCAGGGCTACACGCTGGAGAGCTCGCGCGACGCGTGAGCCTTTCGGAGACAACGATGGAAACGGGGGCCTCACGGCCCCCGTTCTTTATTTGCGGCAAGGCTGGCAGCGTCGGCGGCCGCTCACCTCTCCCTATGGGAGAGGTCGGAAACGCGCAGCGTTTCCGGGTGAGGGATACTGCCGGCGACACGAGGCTGCAACGCCGGGGCAGGATTCCCGGCGGCCGAACCCCTTGCATGTTTGGACGGCCGAC
>CAZAAW010000008.1:0-118627 GCA_964483325.1 uncultured Hyphomicrobiales bacterium | reverse complement strand
GCGCCAGCCGGATGTCCGACTGCGCCTTGACCGGATGCATGTAGAGCATCTCGGCTTCCGGCGCGACGGCGCGCACCGCCGCGAACTCGTTCGGCGAGGCGACGTCGAAGGCGGTGACACCGCTTTCCGCCAGGACACGCAGCACCATCGGCTCGCCATTGGTCTTGACGGCATAGGCCGTCTTGCCGGGGAAAGCCGCCATGAAGGCGCCGATATCGGCGCGCAGCACCGACGGGCGAAAGCAATAGACGGGCTCGTCGGGACGCAGCGCGAACGCCGCCTCACGGCCCGTCTGGAATCGCTGCATGGGCGGGGTCTCTGTCATCGACCGTCCGGATTCTGGAGAGGAAGGGCGGAACCGGCTAGCGACAATGCCACGAGGACGCCGCTGTTCCGCTTCCGGCGACAGCCGGCGCACAGGAATTGACTCGGCCGCGCGCCGGATTTGGCATAGTCGGACCTCCCGATCATGACGAGGAAGGTTCCCATGCTCTACGCCATCCTTTGCTACAACGTCGAAGACGTCGTCGGCGCCTGGTCCAAGGAAGAAGACGATGCCGTCATGGCCCGGCTTCTCAAGGTCGAGGACAGGCTGGCCGCCGCAGGCCGCCTCGGCCCGGTGGCGCGGCTGCAGCCGACCACCACTGCCAGAACCCTGCGCAAGACCCGCAGCGAGCCGACTGTCATCGACGGCCCGTTCGCCGAAACCAAGGAGCAGCTGCTCGGCTTCTACCTTGTCGATTGCGAGTCGGCCGAGGAGGCGATCGCCATCTCCAAGGACCTCGCCATCGCCAATCCGGGGACGGGATCATACGAAGTCCGGCCGGTGCAGATATTCCATCCGGGCATCGCGCTGAAGGCGCCTTCGGCGGCCGGCGAAGCCGTGTGAACGAAAAAAAAGATCGGGCTTTGTCGATCGGTGCCCTCCCGGATCGTCCTTGAGGCAACCGGCCGCCGAAGGCCGGCACAAGGGAGTCCACCGATGAGCAATACCGAAGCCACTCTCGCCGACGAACTCAAGGTCGTCACCGGCGTCACGCCCTATATCAACGTGCCCGACGCGCGCGCCGCGGCTGAATTCTACAAGCGCGCCTTCGGCGCCATCGAAATCGCCGCGATGCCGGTGCCGGACGGGCGCCTGATCCATTGTCATCTGTCGATCAATGGCGGCCCGCTGATGCTGAACGATCCTTTCCCGGAGAACGGCGCGCCGTATCTGCCGCCGCAGGCCTTCATGCTGCACCTGCAGGTGAACGACATCGAGTCCTGGTGGACGCGCGCCGTGGACGCCGGCTGCGACGTCCTGCATCAGCTGCGCACCGAGTTCTGGGGCGACCGCTACGGGCAAATCCGCGATCCGTTCGGCATCACCTGGTCGCTCGGCTCCGCCGGGGAGAAGCAGTGACCGGATAAGGGGCTTGTGCGACCTCGCCCGGCGGCGCTCCCCACCCGTCGCGCGCCTCCGGCGCGCGCCACCCTCCCCGTTCCGGTGAGGGATTGGCGCGTGCTTCCCAAGGTCACAAATGCTCGAACGCAGCAGAAAGAGGCGCCCATCCCTCCTCGCTTGCGGGGAGGGTGACCCCGGCGGAGCCGGGGTCGGGTGGGGAGCGCCGGTGCAGGATGAGGGCGCACCGCTCCTGACGGCGCCGCCGGCGTGCTGCCGGTGATGGGTCGCGAAGCTTCCCTGAGCCGGAGCTTATCCACAGGCGCCTGCGCCCTCCCCAGCGGCGCCAGCAGCGGCAAGAAGCGGAGTCAAAACAAGCGCCTGGCGGCCGCGCCCTGGGGCGCCGCGAGAGGTGAGTTTATCGTTTCCCGGAAGCGTGGAACGACAGCCGCTTTTTTGCTTTTCAAGTCGTTGCCAGCCGCTATTCTGGAAATTCCTTCGAACGCGTGACACGGAGGCAAGGTCATGAGCTCCGCAATATCGCTTCGTTTGGTTGCGTTCTGCGCGTTCCTCTTCGTCGGGGCGGTCATCCTCGGGGCTTTCTAGCCCGTCGATGCGGCAGAGATCAGGAAGGCCGAGGGCCGGCGCTGAAGAAGCGGCCGGCCCTTTCCATTTCCCTGCCGACCGCTACTCGTTCCCCGCCGATCGCTATTCGGCCGCCTCGACGAAGCGCGCCGGGTCGTAGCCCAGGATCGGCGCCAGCCAGCGTTCTGTCGTTTCGATCGTCCAGCCCTTGCGCTGGGCATAGTCGACCACCTGGTCGCGCTCGATATGCCCGACCCCGAAATAGTGGCTTTCAGGGTGGGAGATGTAGAGACCGCTGACCGACGATCCCGGCCACATCGCGTAGCTCTCGGTAAGCTTGATCCGCGTCCTGGCCTCGGCTTCCAGGAGGTCGAAGAGGGTCCGCTTCTCGGTGTGATCGGGCTGCGCCGGATAGCCCGGCGCCGGGCGGATGCCGTCATAGCCCTCGCGGATCACCTCTTCCATGCTCAGCCGCTCGTCCGGCGCATAGCCCCAGAACTCGCGCCGCACCCGCTCATGCATGCGCTCGGCAAAGGCTTCCGCCAGCCGGTCGGCCAAAGCCTGGCTCAGGATCTTGGAATAGTCGTCATTGGCGCGGGCGAAGCGCTCCGCCACGGCCTCCTCGCCGATTCCCGCCGTGACCGCGAAGCCGCCGATATAGTCGGGCGTCCCGACCGGAGCGATGAAATCGGCAAGGGCGGTGTGGCGCCGCTTGTCGGTGGAGCGCGCCATCTGCTGCCGCAGTGTATAGAGCGTCGTCAGCTTGCGGCTGCGCGTGTCGTCCGTGAACAGGGTGATGTCGTCGCCTTCAGCATTGGCCGGCCAGAAGCCGATCACGGCCTCGGCCTTCAGCCAGTTCTCGTCGAGAAGCTGGCGCAGCATCGCCTGGGCATCGTCGAAGAGAGCCCGCGCCGCCGGCCCGACCTTCGGGTCGTCCAGGAGAAGCGGATAGGTTCCCTTGATCTCCCAGGTCGAGAAGAAGGGCGTCCAGTCGATATAGGGAACGAGCTCCGCCACTGGATAATCCTGGAACGCCCGCGTTCCGAGGAAGGTCGGGCGCGGCGGCGTCCGCGCCGACCAGTCGATGGTGAAGCGGTTGGCGCGCGCCTGCTCCAGGGTTATGCGCCGTTTGTCGCCCTGCGAGCGCGCATGCGTGTCGGCGATGCGCTGGTATTCCTCGCGAATGCCGGCGGCAAAATCATCGCGGCCGCTGCCGAGGAGGTTCGATGCGACGCCGACGGCGCGGCTGGCATCGAGCACATGCACCGTCGGGCCGCGGTGGTAATTGGGATTGATCTTGACTGCGGTATGGACCCGGCTGGTGGTGGCGCCGCCGATCAGCAGCGGCACGTCGAAGCCTTCGCGCTCCATCTCGGCCGCGACGTGCATCATCTCGTCGAGGGACGGCGTGATCAGGCCGGAGAGGCCGATAATGTCCACCTGCTCGGCACGCGCCGTCTCGAGGATCTTCTGCGCCGGCACCATGACGCCGAGATCGATGACCTCGTAATTGTTGCACTGGAGGACGACGCCGACGATGTTCTTGCCGATGTCGTGGACGTCGCCCTTGACCGTCGCCAGCAGGATCTTGCCGGCAGTCGCCTGCTCGGTGGTGCCGTTGGCGAGTTTCTCCGCCTCCATGAACGGCATGAGATAGGCGACGGCCTGCTTCATCACGCGCGCCGACTTCACCACCTGCGGCAGGAACATCTTGCCCGCCCCGAAGAGGTCGCCGACGACGTTCATGCCGGCCATCAGCGGGCCCTCGATGACGTGCAGCGGCCGTTCGGCCTTCTGCCGCGCCTCCTCGGTATCGACCTCGATGAATTCGGTTATGCCGGTGACCAGCGCGTGCTCGAGCCGCTTCTCCACCGGCCAGGAGCGCCATTCGGTGTCGCTGCCCTGCCGGGCGGCCCCGGCGCCGCGATAGCGCTCCGCCGCTTCCAGCAGCCGCTCGGTCCCGTCCGGGCGCCGGTTGAGGATGACGTCCTCGCACAGCTCGCGCAGCTCCGGGTCGATCTCGTCATAGACCGCCAGCTGCCCGGCATTGACGATGCCCATGTCCATGCCGACGGCGATGGCGTGATAGAGGAACACCGAGTGCATCGCCTCGCGCACGCGCTCGTTGCCGCGAAACGAGAACGACAGGTTGGACACGCCGCCGGAAACATGGGCGTGCGGCAGGTGCGTGCGGATCCAGCGCACAGCCTCGATGAAATCGACGGCGTAGTTGTTGTGCTCTTCCAGGCCCGTCGCGATGGCGAAGATGTTCGGGTCGAAGATGATGTCCTCGGCGGCAAGACCGATCTCTTCCGTCAGGATGCGATAGGCCCTGGCGCAGATCTGCGTCTTGCGCTCATAGGTATCGGCCTGGCCCTTCTCGTCGAAGGCCATCACCACCACGGCGGCGCCGTAGCGGCGCACCTTCTCGGCCTGCTCGCGGAACAGCGCCTCGCCCTCCTTGAGCGAGATCGAGTTGACGATCGGCTTGCCCTGAACGCATTTCAGCCCAGCCTCGATCACCGACCATTTCGATGAATCGATCATCACCGGCACGCGGGCGATGTCCGGCTCGGCGGCCATCAGGTTGAGGAAGGTGCGCATCGCCTTCTCCGAATCGAGAAGGCCCTCGTCCATGTTGACGTCGAGGATCTGGGCGCCGTTCTCGACCTGGTCGCGCGCCACCGCCAGCGCGGCGGCATAGTCGCCCGCGGTGATGAGCTTGCGGAAGCGAGCGGAGCCGGTGACGTTCGTCCGTTCGCCGATATTGATGAAGGTGGCTGTGGTCATGTGCTTGCCCGGCTTCCCGATTTAAGAGCCAGCATCCCCGCCGCGTCATGCCCGGGCTTGACCCGGGCATCCACGCGAACACCGTTGGTGCCGGATGAGGCTGCAATGTCAGCGCCTCGTTTGATGCGATCCCGTGTTCGCGTGGATGGCCGGAACAGTCCGGCCATGACGCCCCTGGGGGTGGTACGAAATTCTCGACAGACCTCTACGCAGCGCTTTCGAACGGCTCGAGGCCCGACAGGCGAAGCTTCGGCGCGATCGCCGGAATCTGCCGCGGCGGGACACCCTCGACGGCCGCCGCGATGGCGGCGATGTGGTCCGGCGTCGTGCCGCAGCAGCCGCCGACGATGTTGACGAGGCCGGACCGCGCGAACTCGCCGAGCATCTCGGCCATCGCCTCCGGGCTTTCGTCATATTCGCCGAATTCGTTGGGCAGGCCCGCATTGGGGTAGGCGCAGACCAGCGTGTCGGCGAAGCGGCCGATCTCGGCGATGTGGGCGCGCATTTCCTTGGCGCCGAGGGCGCAGTTGAAGCCGATCGTCAGCGGCCGGGCGTGCCGGACCGAGTACCAGAAGGCGGTCGGCGTCTGGCCCGACAGCGTGCGGCCGGAACGGTCGGTGATCGTGCCGGAGATCATGATCGGCAGGCGGACACCCTTCTCCTCGAATACCTCCTCGGTGGCGAACAGCGCCGCCTTGGTGTTGAGCGTGTCGGTGATCGTCTCGAACAGCAGCAGATCGGCGCCGCCGTCGATCAGGCCGCGGATGGCGTCGGCATAGGCGAGCCGCAGGTCGTCGAAGGTGACGGCGCGGTAGCCCGGGTCGTTGACGTCCGGCGACATGGAGGCGGTGCGGTTGGTGGGACCGACGGCGCCGGCGACGAAGCGCGGCCGGTCCGCGGTGGCGACGGCCTCGGCCGCCTCCTTGGCGAGCCGCGCACCGGCCCGGTTCATGTCATAGGCGATATCGCCCATCTGGTAGTCGGCCTGGGCGATCCGGGTCGAGGAGAAGGTGTTCGTCTCGATGAGATCGGCACCGGCCTTCAGATAGGCGAGGTGAATGTCACGGATCACGTCGGGCTGCGTCAGCACCAGCAGGTCGTTATTGCCGCGCACATCGCAGGCCCACCCGGCGAAGCGCTCGCCGCGATAGGCGCCCTCGTCGAAGCGATGGGTCTGGATCATGGTACCCATCGCGCCATCCAAGACGAGGATGCGCTCCTTGGCGAGGGCGCGGATGCGGGCCTCGGTGTCGGTCATAGGGAACTGGGACATAAGGCGCCCTTCCAGGAAAAGGTCAGTTCAGCCAGGGATTGGCCAGCGCGACACCAGTGGCAGCAAAGTCGCGAACGTTGCGGGTGACGAGTGTCAGGTTGTGGGCAATAGCGGTAGCGGCGATCAATCCGTCGAAGGCCGGCAACGGTCGGACGGCGGACAGTTCGCCCCATATCCGTGCCGTCGACAAATCAATCGGAAGAAGGCGGTCTGCATATGTCGTTTCAACTGTCTTTACCCACTCATCAAGGACGGCGGCTTGCACCGCGTCCGTTCGCAGCCGCATCTGCACACCGCGACGGAGTTCCCCAACTGTAAGGACGCTGACGAACACCGGCTCCTCCCTGATGGACTCGATGAACGCCACCACGCGCTCTTCGCGGCGGATACGGCGAAATTCGGAGATGACATTCGTGTCGAGGAGGTACCCCCGGCTCACAGGTCGACATCCCGAGGCAGACTTTTGTCTCGTTCGATCTCGAAATCATCGAAACGCGGCCCGCTCAAAAGATAATCGATGAAGTTGGGACGGCCTGCCGCAAGCGCCTCGTACGCCGCTATGGAGAGCAGGACAGCTTTCGCCTTGCCATGTTTGGTGATCGTCTGTGGCCCTTCGCTCTCAGCCCGCTCCATCACTTCGCTCAGCCGACTCTTCGCTTCTTGAACTTGCCATTTCGTCATCTCGGCACCACCTGACCAGAACATCCCTTAATATTGGTCAGACTGACCAGAACATCAAGCTGCCGCTTCAGTCGGCGCCGGCGCCTTCTCGGGGCGCATGCCCAGAAGATGGCAGATGGCGTAGACGAGGTCGGCGCGGTTCATGGTGATGAAGTGGAAGTCGTTGATGCCGCGATCGACAAGATCGAGCACCTGTTCGGCCGCCACGGCCGCGGCCACGAGTTGCCGCGTTGCGGTATCGTCGTCGAGGCCTTCGAAACGGGCGGCGAGCCACGGCGGCACGTTCACGCCGGTCTTTTCGGAAAAGCGCGATACCTGGCGGAAATTGTGCACCGGGATGATCCCGGGGACGATCGGAATGTCGATCCCGGCCGCCCGGACGCGCTCCAGGTAGGCTTCGAAGCGGTCGTTGTCGAAGAAGAACTGGGTGATGGCGCGCGTTGCCCCGGCATCGACCTTCTGCTTCAGCATGTCGATGTCGGCGGCAAATGACGGGCTTTCCGGATGCTTCTCCGGATAGGCGGACACGGAAATCTCGAAGCCGCCGCGAGCGCTGATGCCGCGCACCAGATCGGCCGAGCTCTGGTAGCCATCGGGGTGGGGCTGGTAGCGGGAGCCAACTCCTTCCGGCGGGTCGCCGCGCAGCGCCACGACATGCCTTATGCCGATGTCGCGATAGGCATGCACGACATCGTCGACCTCAGCCTTCGATGCGCCGACGCAGGTGAGGTGCGCCGCCGGGTGGAGCTTCGTCTCCTTGAGGATGCGCGCCAGCGTGGCATGCGTGCGCTCGCGGGTCGAGCCGCCGGCGCCGTAGGTCACCGAGACGAAGCTCGGACCGAGCGGCGCCAGGCGCTCGACCGACTGCCACAGCGTCTCCTCCATGACTTCCGTCTTCGGCGGGAAGAACTCGAAGGACACCCTGAGCTTGGATGCATTGCCGGCAAAGCGGCTGGCGCGTTCCGTCATCAGCCCCTCCCCGCCTCGGCGATCAGCAGGCGCGGATCGCGGGCCAGCCACAGCGTGACCGTCAGCTGCTTGCCGGCGTCATCGGCGACAAGATCGACGGTCCTGTCGAGGACCAGCCCGGCTGCCTCGATCCACTGCCGCACCGTGGCGTGATCGAAGCCGAGGCGCCGGTGGGCATGGCGCTCGCGCAGGAACTCGAGCTCGTGCGGCGCGAAGTCGACGATCAGCAGCCGGCCGGAGGGCCGCAGCACGCGCGCCGCCTCCAGCACCGCCCGCCCCGGCTCGTCGAGGAAATGCAGCACCTGGTGGATGGTGACAAGGTCGAAGGAATCGCGCGGCAGCGCCAGGTGATAGATGTCGCCCTGCCGGACCTGCGCCTGCGTCAGACCGGCGGCATCGATATTGGCGCGGGCCACCGCCAGCATCGCCGTCGACGCATCGATGCCGAGACCCCGGGCGTAGAGCGGCGCGAAAAGCTGCAGCAGCCGTCCCGTCCCGGTGCCGATGTCGAGCATCGCCTGCACCGGACGGCTGCCGACCAGATCGAGCATGGCCGCCTCGACATCATGCTCGGCGACATGCAGCGACCGGATCTCGTCCCACTCGGCAGCATTGCTGGCAAAATACTGCGCCGCAGCCTCCGAATGCTCGCGCTTGATGGCGGCAAGGCGCTCGCGATCCTGGCCGAGCTGCTGATCCTGCGGGTCGGCGCTTTCCGTCAGAGCCTTGGCGAGGCGCCGCAGGGCCGGCTCGTCCGCCAGCCGGTAATAGACCCAGGCGCCCTCGGGATGGCGTCCCACCAGGCCGGCTTCCGCCAGCAGCTTGAGGTGCCGCGAGATGCGCGGCTGCGACTGGCCGAGAATGGCGGTCAGGTCCTTGACCGTCAGTTCGCCCTGATCGAGCAGGGCCAGCATGCGCAGGCGCGTTCCCTCCCCCCCGGCGCGCAGCGCCGCGAGCAGGGCATCGATGGACAGGGGCGTGGGGGCCAGCATGGATAGGTGCCTCCGGGACTTTGAGCCCAATATATAAAGATATCTTTATACCTCTCAACGGCGGGCGGCAACCCGAAATCCACGAGCCGCGCGGGCCACGCGCTCCGGGGTCAACGGCAGCCGTTTTTCACTGCCCTGCCTGGCCAAGCCCCTGTACAGCCAAGCTAGATTCGATATGTTGTACTTATAATGGAGACCGAAGATGATCTGTTTGACTAGCGTTTGGCGGCGCGCTGGATTGTCCGGCCTGGCCCTGGTGATCGGGGCCACCCTGGCGCATGCCGACAATGTCGACCTCGGGCTGAAGGTCTATCGGGACAAGGTCGAGTGCAGCCGCTGCCATGGCTGGGCGGCGGACGGCAAGCCCGAGGACCCGCACGCGCCCGCCGGCGCCAATATCCGCGTCACCAGCCTCACGCGCGATCAGCTGGCCGAGGTGATCAAATGCGGCCGTATCGGCACGGCGATGCCGCATTTCGACGGCCGCGCCTACAAGGACGATCGCTGCTACGGCGTGACGGCCGAGGAACTGGGCGACCAGGTGCCGCCGCCTTACGGGTCGACACTGATCCAGCGCGAGATCGACGCGGTGGCCGACTACCTCGAAGCCAAGGTGGTGGGCAAGGGAACGCCGACCCGCGAGCAGTGCGAGGAATACTGGGGCGGCAGCAGCCGTGGCTGTGACGTCTATCCGGCGGCCGCGGATGTTCCGGCGACGCCGGTCAACTAGCCGCCCCCCCCTCGCAGAGCATCGCCGACAGTTTCGGGCCTGCTAACGCTGAGCCCGTCCATGCCCCTGACTAGGGGAGTTCAGGAGAAAGTGGAGGACGGTAATGCAAGGGATTGAACGATATTTGCCGCCGCTGGCAGCCGTGCTGCTGGCAACGGCCTGCCTGACGCCGGCATTGGCTGCCGACGTCACGCAGCAGCGGCTGGAGAACGCCGACAGCGAGCCGCAGAACTGGATGACGGTGTTCCAGAACTACAGCAACCACCGCTATTCGCGCCTCGATCAGGTCAACCGCGATACGGTGAAGAACCTGCATGTGGCCTTCACCATCCCGATCCAGAGCGCGATGGAAGGCACCAAGTCGGCCGAGCTGGAGAACGCCCCGCTCGTCATCGACGGCATGATGTATTTCAACGACGAATGGGGCACGATCTACAAGGTCGATGTCAGCAGCGGCACCAGCGGCGCCACGCAGTGGATTGCCGACCCCGCCGTCGACAAGGGCGGCCCGCAGGTCATCCGCACCACCCGCGGCATCGCTGCCTATGGCAACCGCGTCTACGCCAATCTGATCGACGGCCGCGTCATTGCCGTCAACATGGAGAGCGGTGAGATCGAGTGGGACCGGCAGGTCACCAATACTGAGGACAACTGGGAAGACGACGTCGGCGAGACCTTCACCGCGGCGCCGCTCGCCACGGAAGGCAAGATCCTTGTCGGCCAGAGCCTCGGCGACGTCGGCACCCGCGGCTGGCTGGAGGCCGTCGACGCCGAAACCGGCGAGAAGCTGTGGCGCACCTATACCATCCCGGCGCCGGGCGAGCCCGGCTCCGAGACCTGGAAGGACGACCACAATGCCTGGCACACCGGCGGCGGCTCCCTCTGGGTGACCGGCGCCTATGATCCGGAGCAGAAGGTCACCATCTGGGGCACCGCCAACCCGGTGCCGATGTTCGACCCCGAGTTCCGTCCCGGCGACAACCTCTTCACCAATTCCGCCATCGCCTTCAACATCGATGACGGCTCGATGAAGTGGTACTTCCAGTACACACCGAACGAGTCCTGGGACTATGACGAGGTCGCGGTCCACTTCCTCTACGACGCCAATGTCGACGGCCAGGACCGCAAGCTGGTTGGGCACTTCGCCCGCAACGGCTTCTTCTACCAGCTCGACCGGACCAACGGTCAGTTCATCGCCGCCGCCCAGAACGACGCCCATATCGGCTGGACCGCCGGCATCGACCCGAAGACCGGCAAGCCGGTCGAGTACGATCCGAGCCTCGACGTTCAGACCTATATCCCGGCGACCCGTCAGCGGCGTGCCGACAACCGCAGCGTCCAGGCCTGTCCGACAATGCTCGGCGGCATCCGCTGGCAGCCGACCGCCTACAACCCGGATACCCATATCGGCTATTCGGCCGGCCTCGACGGCTGCAACTCCATCAGCATCAACAACCCCGATCCGCTGCCGGGCGGCGGCAACCCGAACGGCCCCGGCAAGATCTGGCTGGGCGGCGATGTCGGCCCCGAGCTGCTGCATGGCCGCATCACGGCGATGGATATGAACGGGCCGAAGCTGGTCGCCTATCGCGATCTGCCCTTCGAGAACCTGTCGGGCGTGCTCGCCACCAAGGGCGGCCTGATCTTCACCGGCGAAATGGACGGCAATGTCGTCGCCTATGACGACAAGACCCTCGAGCCGCTGTGGCAGTTCAGCACCGGCATCTCGTTCAAGGCCCCGGCGATCGCCTATGCGATCGGCGACAAGGAATACATCGCCATCATCGCCGGCGGTCCGGGCGCTCCGGGCGGCCATCCCGAGCTCGCCAACATGCGCGCCGGCGCCATGCTCTACGTCTTCAGCCTCTGAGGGCTGCGGATCGCCAGACAACGAGAGAGGGGCGGCGGACAACGCCGCCCCTTTTTTACTTCACCTGCCGGCCTTCCCGCGGCCGCGCGGTCCGACAGGCCGATCGAGGAACATGCCCATGCCGCTTCGCCGCCTATGGTCCAGCCACGTATGGTCCCTCATCCTTGCCGCTGCCGTCCTCGCTGGCCTGATCGGCGCGCTGCCGGCGGCCGCCGAAGACCAGGACGCCGTCTCCACCCCGGCCAGGGAGAACAGCGCCGAGACGCCGGACTTCTGGTCCATCGCGCCGGGCATGCATGCCCTCGAGCTCGATGCCTCGGCGTTCACCGAATATGCCTGCGGCACCAATGGCGGACCGCCGGCCCGGCCGCTGAAAAGCTGGGCGGACTACGCCCAATGCGCTCCGGAGAAGGACAGCGGACTCCACGAAGTGCAGTTCCGCTATGACGACGAGCAGGAATATATCGCCCGGGCGCGCAGCCTGACGGCCATGGTGAATGCGCTCGCCGGCACCAAGATCTACACAATCCCGGTCATCATCTCGGCCCTGTTCGATGATGACGGCTTCGTCGCCGGGATGCGCGCCGTGACCGATCCGCGCGTCGACGACAACGAGCGCAGCCGGGCGGTGGCGCTGCGCAACTTCCTTACCGGCCGCTACGGCGCCGACGATTGGGACTGCACCGCGCTGCCGCGCGAGGAAGGCGAACAGCCGATCGGCAGCCGCTTCATCAAGGAGCGCTGCACCAAGACGGCCGACGGCCTCGACCTCTCCATGGAGACGCACAGCTTCCGCAAGGCCGGGCAATATGCGATCGACCCGCGCAGCGGTCAGCGCGTCTCCGGCCTTTTCGTCAGCGAAGTCCGTTTCGAAGAGCGGCTTGCGGCACCGGTGCCGGATCGTCAGCAGAGGCTGGCCGAGCTGAAGGCCCGCGGTCCAGCGCCCTCGCCGCGCGACGCCAACCGCGCCAGAGCCATGGATTGCGCCGGCTGCGATCTGGCCGGCATCGACCTCAAGGGCCAGGACCTGACGGGCGCCAATCTCGCCGGAGCCAATCTCGCCGGCGCCGACCTGCATCGCGCCGTGCTGGCGGGGGCCGATCTCAGCGGCGCCAATCTTACCGACGCCAATCTCGACCGCGCCACGCTGCGTCAGGCGAAGATGGCCAAGGCCCGGATGAACGGCGCCCTGCTCTATGCGGCGATCCTCGACGGTGCCGACCTCTCCGCTGCCGACCTCACCGACGCCCGCCTCGGCGAGGCGCGCATGGTGCGCACCAATCTCGAAGGCGCGACGCTCAACGGCGTCGATGCGAGCAATGCGCGCATGACCGATGCCCGGCTGGCCGGCACGACGGTGGAGACGGCGCGCTTCCCGGAGGCTGCCATGCAGCGCGTCGATCTCACCGGCGCCAGGATCACCAGCACGGTTCTGGCGCGGGCCCAGCTGACCGGCGCCAATTTCACCCGCGCCGTCCTCTACGGTTCCGACCTGATCGGCGCCAATCTCCGCGACGCCAACCTTACCGAGGCCGACTTCAGCGGCACGCGTATGACGATGGTCGTCCTGACCAACACCGTCCGTGACGGCGCCAAGTTCGAGGATGTCGAGGGGATGCCGCGCTGACCGGCGCCTTCACGGCGGTGCGGCCCCAGACAGACATGGCAGCCGCCGACCGGCGGTCGGGGCTGCCATGCTGGGGCCTGGCGGAGGAGGCCGGCAGTCGGCGCGACATCCGGGAGGGGACCCGGGTCTGCGACCGTGGCCTCGTCTGCGGCCTCCTGCCGCCAGGGTTCGTTGCGGTGACCCGAACAGGCCCGCCGCAGTCTCGAGGCTCCGCGGGCCTCAGGCGACGCGGAGCTGACGCTTGTACATTTCCGCATCTTCGAGCACGTCGCCGGTGATGCCGCTGGCTTCCCGCAGGGCATTCTCCGTCGCATCGCCGATCTCGAAGAACACGGCATAGGTCATGACCGAGCCGATCCGCTTCGGCTCGCCAAGCGGCTCCCCCGCGCAGCCCGCCCGCCGCAGGACCCGGTGCATCAAGCCGTCGTAGACCGTCACGATATGCGACAGGCCGAAGCGGCGGCCGATCTCGTTCATCCCCAATCCCAGCTCCGCCGTGGCGCGGCTGATGCCCTTCGGGCCGATCGGCACGTCCGCCTCGTGATCGACAGCGAAGCGGCTGGACTCCCAGATGAGCGGGCTTTCCACCCGCTCGCCGCCGGGCAGGAGTTCGGAAAACACGTCATTGAGCATGTTGAATCCAGTCGTCGGCAGCAGCCGCAGGCTGCCGACGAGACGGCCGGCCGAATTCATCGACAGCAGGTAGAGCGGATCGAGAACATCGAACCCGTCGATCTCCCAATGCCGGATAATCGGAACGTCCCAACCCATCCTCTCGTGGAACACTTTTCGCCGGATCTGATGCATGGCATCGATTTCACAGGGAAAAGCCGAGCGTTCGTGGCCATGAACGAGTCGGATCATTTTTCGCCTCTTTCAGTTAAAGAGCGCGCTTTTAAAGACAGATTCTATTGCGCGCAGTTTTCATACAACCTGTCCTAAAGTTCAGGTTGGAAAATACTAGCATGCGCAAGGGAAACTATGAAATGAATGCGACTATACTCATTCGCACAAAATGCGATGGGTAGTCGGCGGCCGATCAGAGCGGCGTTATCAAACCAGCGTAATGAGGTGCAGGCTGAGCGCCTTGGATACCGCATGCGTGGTATTCATCGCGTCGAGCTTGGCGCGGGCGTTTTCCAGATGGAACTTCACGGTCCGCTCGCTGATGCCCATGATCTGGCCGGTTTCCCAGTCGGACTTGCCGACGGCGCGCCAGCGCAGGCACTCGATCTCGCGGAACGACAGCTTGCCGTTATAGTCGCTCATCTCGACATGCTCGGCCTGCAGCGCCCAGGCGTGGAAGTGGTAGGCGAGCAGCATGAAGTCGCGCATGTAGTTGCGCTTGACGCGGTCCCACTCGCCGTCGGCGACGCTCGACGTGACGGTGAACATCGCGAATTCGTGGTGGCGGCCGCGAATCGGGAACGACAGGCCCTGGCGCCCGACCTTGAATTCCTGCGCTTCGCCGAAGAAGCGCCGGATCGTCGGATTGGAGCGGTCGAGCGACGCCCAGTCGACCGGGAGAATGCCGCCCATGCCCGCCTGAACGACGGGGTCGATGTCGACATAGCCCTTCTGGATGTAGTGCTTCTGCCATTCCGGCGAATAGGCGACGGACGTCAGTGACCGCGGCCCGTCCGGTCCCGGCAGGTTCACGGCGGCATAGGCCACATGATCGAGACCGAAATTGCTGAGGGCCTCGCGGAGCATGTGATGCCCGTCTTCGAGCTTCTCCGCCTTGCTGATCTCGTCGATCAGTTGGAAGAGATCGTCGTCCTTGCCGCCGTTTAGAGTCATTGCCGCGGAGTGCCCCTTCGGCGGTGGCGATTGGCCCATCATCACCGCCGCGTGAAGAAATATCTAACAACATTCCGGCAAAATCGCGAAGCCTCGAGATTTTCCCGCAATGGTTGTGCGGCGGTCAGGGGCCGGACGGATAGATCCATTGCGCCGGCACGTGGATTTCCGCCGTTTCCCCGCTACGGACCAGTCCGGCGCAATCGACCGTCGCCACCACGCCGCGCCGCTGGAAGGCCGCCTTCGCGAAGGCGAGGTCGAGACCGGATCGCTCCGGGAAATGGGCGGCGATTCCCCTGCCCGCCTTCCGGCACGGCTCGTTCATGTGCTCCACGAGAACCACCGCGCCGCCGGGAAAGTGCAGCCGCGTGCCGGGCGGCAGGAATGTCAGCAGCGGCACGCCCTGCAGCACCAGATTGGCGCCGATCCATTCCGGCGCGATGCGCGGCAGGTCCATCGCCGCGGCCACGGTCTCCATCTCCTCCACCGAGATGACGGAGAGCTGCCGCCGGTTGCGCATCGGCGTCCCGCGCGCATACCAGTGCTCCCGCGGTCCGGCGCCGCGCGTGTGGCCGACATGCCGGTCGCCGGCGATGCCGTCGAGATCGAGCGCCAGGCCGTCCGTGGCGGCGGTGGTGAAATCGTCGGGCCGGGTTGTGGCGAGGGTGGCGACCAGCCGCGCCGTCCGTCGGTGCGCCGGGATCACCTGCGGCCGCGGCGGCGAGGCGGCTTGCGGCATCTCAGCGCCGGGCGGCGACGACGAAGAGACGCGGGAACGGCATCAGGACGCGCCCGTCGCTGCGGCGCGGATAGGCTTCTTCCAGGCGGGCGCGATAGGCGGCGAGGAAGGTTTCCTGTTCCCCGGCATCGAGGGGATCGAGATAGGGCCGCAGCCCCGTGCTCTTGAGCCATTCGACGATGGCCGCCGCATCGGCCATGACGTGCTGGTAGGTCGTGCTCCACACGTCGACATGGGAGGCCAGCGGCGCCAGCCGGTCGTAATAGGCGCTTATCGGCGGGATCGGATCGCGCACCGTCTCGGCCGCATCGAGCCTGGCTGCGAAGGGCATCGCCATAGCGACTGCCGGCATGGCGGTATGGTTCGGCTCGCGCATGTTGTCGGGGATCTGGATCGCGAGAACACCGCCCGGCGGCAGCGCGGCGAAGAGCCCGGCAAGCACCTCGAGATGATCCGGTATCCACTGGAAGACGGCGTTGGAGAAGAGAAGGTCGACCGGCTCCTGAGGCCGCCAGGTGCCGGCATCGGCGAGCTCGAAGCGAAGGCCGGGAAGGCGGCGGCGCGCCGCCTCCAGCATCGCCGGCGAACTGTCGATGCCGCTCACCAGCGCGTCCGGAAAGCGGCGGACCAGCAGCTCGGTCGAGTTGCCCGGCCCGCAGCCGATGTCGACGACGCGCCGCGGCGCGTCGAGCGGAATACGGCGGATGAGATCGTCCGCAGGGCGCGTCCGTTCCGATTCGAACTTCAGGTACTGCCCTGCCGACCAATCCGCCATTCAGAGACCTCAGGCGCGCGCGAAGCGCTTGTACTTGATGCGCCGCGGGTTAACGGCATCCTCGCCGAGGCGGCGCTTCTTGTCCTCTTCATAATCCTGGAAGTTGCCTTCGAACCACTCGACATGGCTGTCGCCCTCGAAGGCGAGGATGTGGGTCGCCAGGCGATCGAGGAACATGCGGTCATGCGAGATGATGACGGCGCAGCCGGCATAATCCTCCAGCGCGTCCTCCAGGGCTCCCAGCGTCTCGGTATCGAGATCGTTAGTCGGCTCGTCGAGCAAGAGGACGTTGGAGCCCTCCTTCAGCAGCTTGGCGAGATGGACGCGGTTGCGCTGGCCGCCTGACAGCGTGCCGACCTTCTGCTGCTGGTCGCCGCCCTTGAAGTTGAAGGCGCCGACATAGGCGCGCGAGTTCACCTCGCGCTTGCCGAGCTTGATGACGTCGTTGCCGCCGGAGATTTCCTCCCAGACGGTCTTGTTGCCGTCGAGGCCGCGATTCTGGTCGACATAGCCGAGATGCACCGTGTCGCCGAGGCGGATCGCGCCGGCATCGGGCTTCTCTTCGCCAATCAGCATCTTGAATAGCGTCGACTTGCCGGCGCCGTTGGGGCCGATGACGCCGACGATGCCGCCGGGCGGCAGGTTGAAGGAGAGGTCGTCGATCAGCAGCCGGTCGCCGAAGCCCTTCGACAGGCCGTCGATCTCGATGACCGTCGTGCCGAGACGCTCGCCGGCCGGAATGATGATCTGGGCGTTCTGCGGCGTGCGCTCCTCGCTGCGCTGCAGCAGCTCGTCATAGGCCTTGATGCGGGCCTTCGACTTGGTCTGCCGCGCCTTCGGCGAGGCGGCGATCCACTCGCGCTCGCGCTCCAGAGCCCGCTGCCGCGCCGCTTCCTCGCGGCCTTCCTGCTCCAGGCGCTTGGCCTTCTTCTCCAGATAGGCGGAATAGTTGCCCTCATAGGGCAGGCCGCGGCCGCGATCGAGCTCGAGGATCCAGCCGGTGACATTGTCGAGGAAATAGCGGTCGTGGGTGACGATGAGGATGGCACCCGGATATTCGCGCAGGTGGTTCTCCAGCCAGTTCACCGTCTCGGCGTCGAGATGGTTTGTCGGCTCGTCGAGAAGCAAGAGATCGGGCTGCTCCAGCAGCAGGCGGCACAGCGCGACGCGGCGCTTCTCGCCGCCAGACAGCGTACTCACGTCGGCGTCGCCCGGCGGACAGCCGAGCGCGTCCATGGACTGCTCCACCTGGGCATCGAGATCCCAGAGGTTCTGGCTGTCGATCTGGTCCTGCAGCCGCGCCCCTTCCTCCGCCGTCTCGTCGGAGTAGTTCATCATCAGCTCGTTGTAGCGGTCGATGATGGCCTGCTTGGCGGCGACGCCCATCATGACGTTGCCCTTGACGTCCTTCGACGGGTCGAGCTGCGGCTCCTGCGGCAGGTAGCCGACGGTGGCGCCCTCGGCCAGCCAGGCCTCGCCGGTGAAATCCTTGTCGAGGCCGGCCATGATGCGCAGCAGCGTCGACTTGCCGGAGCCATTCGGCCCCAGCACGCCGATCTTGGCATCGGGGTAGAAGGACAGGTTGATCCCGTCGAGGACCTTCTTGCCGCCGGTATAGGCCTTGTTGAGGCCGCGCATGTGGTAGATGAACTGCCGCGCCATCGCGTGCCACCTGTTCCCTACTGGGCGTGCGCATCGCCTCGGCCCGACCAGGGCCGCCGAACTGCGCCGCCGATTGAATGATTGTGCGCCCTATCTAGGTGAAGGCGCCGCGCCGCGCAATGTGGCCGCCCGTCCCCAGGTCGGCGCATCGGCGCAAGAAGTCGGCGCACCGGCGCAAGGAGATCCACTCAATGATCGAAAACGAGACACCATCGGCTCATCCGCATGTTCGCGGCGGCGGCGCCACCGTGCGGCCCTACCTGCACGCGACCGAAGATCTCGTGGCATTCCTGAAGCGTGTCTTCGGCGCCACGGAGGAGGATCGCCACCCCTACCCTGCCGGCGGCGCGCATGTCGAACTGAGGATCGGCGACGGCATCGTGATCGTCGAGGCCTTCGCCGAGCCGCCGCCGCGCGAAGGCGGCGCGGTCTATGTCTACGTGCCGGATGTCGACGCCGCATATGAGCGCGCCATCGCTGCCGGCGCCAAGGCCGTCGCGGCGCCCGAGGACAAGCCCTATGGCGAGCGCAATGCCGGCTTCACCACCGCCTCGGGGCACACATGGTGGATCGGCACGATGAGCGCCTGACGGCTTCTCGCGACGCGATGGCAGCCCGACAAGCGGCCGGAACCTTGACCGTGCCCCGCGACTTCCGGGGCGGGATTGTGCACAATAGGCGGACGCGGCAGGGTCGTGGCCGGGAGGTGGAAAGACATGCGCTGGCAGGGACGCAGGCAGAGCAGCAATATCGAGGATCGCCGCGGCGCCGGTGGCGGTGGCGGCGGGTTCGATGGCGGCTTCACGCGCACGCGCATCCCGATGGGCGGCGGCGTCACCCGCGCCGGCGGCGGCGGGATCATCGGCATCCTGGTCATCCTCGGCATCTGCTGGTTCCTCGGCATCAACCCGCTGGCGCTGCTCGGCAGCGGCGGCGACGTGCCGGCTGGCAGCCGGACCACGCAGACCCAGTCGTCAACGCCGGCCGCCAATGACGAGGGCCGGCAGTTCGTCGCCACAGTGCTCGCCGATACCGAAGACACCTGGACGCGGGTCTTCCAGGAGCATGGCGAACGCTACACACCGCCGACGCTGGTGCTCTTCACCGGATCGACATCGTCGGCCTGCGGCTTCGCCAGCGCCGCCACCGGCCCGTTCTACTGCCCGTCGGACCAGAAGGTGTACATCGACCTCGCCTTCTACGATGAGCTGCGCCAGCGCTTCGCCTCACCCGGCGACTTCGCCCAGGCCTACGTCCTGGCGCATGAGGTCGGCCATCATGTCCAGAACCTCATGGGCACCCTGTCGCAGGTCAACGCCGAGCGCGCGCGCTCCAGCCAGGCGCGCTCCAACGAGCTGTCGGTGCGCATCGAGCTGCAGGCCGACTGCTATGCCGGCGTCTGGGCCAACCGCACCGAGCAGCGGTCGCAGGGCTGGATGGAGCAGGGCGACATCGATGAGGCGCTGAACGCCGCCACGCAGATCGGCGACGACATGCTGCAGCGCCAGTCGCAGGGCTATGTCGTGCCCGACAGCTTCACGCATGGCAGCTCGCAGCAGCGCTCCAGCTGGTTCAAGCGCGGCTTCCAATCCGGCGACGTCAACGCCTGCGACACCTTCTCGGGCAACATCTAGCCGCTCCCATACCCGGCGCGGTGTTGACGCGCCGGGCCGGCGGCACCATGTTCGCGCCGCTCCCAACCCGCAGGTCCACCATGACGAAGAACGACGTGCCGCACTCCGACCCAAGGAACGATCCATGGGCGGAGGCGCGACCGACGGCCGTCCTGGTGCTGGCGGACGGGACAGTCATCCACGGCACCGGCATCGGCGCGACCGGATCATCGGTCGGCGAGGTGTGCTTCAACACGGCGATGACCGGTTACGAGGAAATCCTCACCGATCCGTCCTATGCCGGGCAGATCGTCACCTTCACCTTCCCGCATATCGGCAATGTCGGCACCAATGACGAGGACATCGAGACGGTGAACATGGCAGCCGCCTCCGGCGTGCGCGGCTGCGTCCTCAAGGCACCGATCACCGATCCCTCCAATTACCGCGCCGCCGGCGATCTCGACGACTGGCTGCGGCGGCGCGGCATCGTCGGCATTGCCGGCGTCGATACCCGCGCCCTGACAAGCCTCATCCGCCAGCATGGCATGCCCAATGCGGTCATCGCCCATTCCCCGGACGGCACCTTCGACCTTGCGGCGCTGAAGGCCGAAGCGGCGGCCTGGCCCGGCCTCGAAGGCATGGATCTCGCCCGCGAGGTGACGACGGCGCAGAGCTACGGCTGGGACGAGACCACCTGGCAATGGGGCGAAGGCTACGGCCATCAGTCTGCGCCGCGCTTCCACGTCGTCGCCGTCGACTACGGCACCAAGCGCAACATCCTGCGGCGGCTCGCCGAGGCCGGCTGCCGGGTGACGGTGCTGCCGGCCACCGCCACCGGCGAGGACATCCTCTCCCGCAAGCCGGACGGCGTCTTCCTGTCCAACGGGCCGGGCGATCCGGCCGCCACCGCCGAATATGCCGTGCCGGCGATCCGCCAGGTCATGGACGCCGGCGTGCCGATCTTCGGCATCTGCCTCGGCCACCAGCTTCTCGGCCTCGCCCTCGGCGGCAATACCCGCAAGATGAAGCAGGGCCACCATGGCGCCAATCACCCGGTCAAGGATCTCACCACCGGCAAGGTCGAGATTACCTCGATGAACCACGGCTTCGCCGTCGACCCGGAGAGCCTGCCCGGCAATGTCGAGCAGACGCATATCTCGCTGTTCGATGGCTCCAATTGCGGGCTGCGGGTCCTCGATCGCCCGGTCTTCTCGGTGCAGTATCATCCCGAGGCGTCGCCCGGCCCGCGCGACAGCCGCTACCTGTTCGGCCGCTTCATCGAGATGATGGAGAAGCACTGACGCGGGAACGCCGGCGGCGTTTCAGACTTTTGGCTGCGGGGGGCAAAGGGAGACTGCCATGCGCCGTCCCAGGCCCTTCGCCTTCCTCGTCGCCGTCCTGCTGGTGATCGCTGCCGGTCCGGCACTCGCTCAGCCGATGACGCCCGAAGCGGCCCTCGACCGCCTCGTCCGCGCCGAACAGGCCGATCCGGCCTGGTTCACCGACGCCTTCCTGGCGGAGGTGCCGACAGCGGAGATCGATCGCATCGTCGGGAAGATGGCGGCCGATCTCGGCGCCTTTCAGGGAATGGAGGGCGACGGCCGCAATTTCGTCCTTCACTATGAGCGCGGCGACGTTCCGACGGTGATCGGCCTCGCCGCCGACGGGCGGATCGAAGCGCTGTTCTTCGGCGCTGCGACCGCCAGGGCGGATTCGCTCGAGGAACTGCGCGACGCCATCGCCGCCCTTCCCGGCCGCACGGCGCTCTTGGTCATGCGCGGCGACGACGTGCTGGCCGAGCACGAGGCCGACACGCCGCTGGCGGTCGGCTCGGCGGCCAAGCTCGCCATCCTCAAGACGCTCAACCAGGCGGTGACCGAAGGCCGGCTTGGCCTCGACACTGTGGTGACGCTGGAGGAGCAATGGCGCTCGCTGCCGACTGGCATCCTGCAGAACTGGCCGGACGCGACGCCGCTGACCATCGGCACGCTCGCCAACCTGATGATCTCGATCAGCGACAACACCGCAACGGATGCGCTCATCGGCATCCTCGGCCGCGAGCGCATCGAGGCGAACAGCCCACGCAATGTGCCGTTCCTCACGACGGCCGAGTTCTTCCGGCTGAAGGGGCCGGACGGCGCGGCGCTCTTCCGCGACTATCTGGCCGCAGGGGGCGAGGCCCGCCGCGCCCTGCTGCCGAAGATCGACGCCCTGCCGCTGCCGCGGCAGCTGCGCCCGGAAGTGACGTCCGAGGTCGAGTGGTTCCTGACGGCGAAGGAGCTCTGCGGCCTTCTGTCGGAGACTGCCGGCCATCCGGCCCTTGCCATCAATCCAGGCCTCGCCGGCCGCCCCGACTGGAGCGACATCGCCTTCAAGGGCGGGTCGGAGCCGGGCGTCCTCAACTATTCCACGCGCCTCGTCGACAAGGCCGGCACACCCTATTGCATCGTCGCAACATGGAACAACGGCGCCGCGCTCGACGACACAAGGCTCGCGACGCCCTATCGGGGCATCGTCCAGTTCCTGCTGCGGCAGGCGACAGCGCCGCAATAGGTCCCCGCTGCTGGCAGACGGGCGGCCGGCGCGCTACGAAAGGCGTTCGGTCCCGTCTCCCTATGCTGATCCACATGCGCCATATCCCGCCCGGCCTCGACCCGGCGGCCGTCGCCGCCATCGACGCCTGCCTCGACGATCTCGTCCGCAAGGAGAACATCGCCATCGGCCTCGCTGTCGAGAGCGGCAGCCGGGCCTGGGGGTTTCCGTCGCCGGACAGCGACTACGACTGCCGCTTCATCTTCATCCGCCCGACGGCGGACTACCTGACTCTGCTGCCGAAGCGCGACGTCATCGAGACGCCGCCGGCCTTCCTCGACGTCAGCGGCTGGGACATCGCCAAGGCGCTGCGGTTGCTGCTCAACGGCAATGCGGTGCTGATCGAGTGGCTGACCTCACCGATCGTCTATCGCGGCGACGCGGACTTCCGAAAGCGCTTCCTCGACCTGGCGGAGGCGATTGCCGACCGCCCGGCCATCATGCGCCACTACTATCATTTCGGCCGCCAGCTCCGCGACAGGCTGCCGAACCTGCGCGATGCCGTGCCGCTGAAGAAGCTGTTCTACGTGCTGCGCCCGGCGATCGCGCTGCGCTGGATGCGCCTCCATCCCTCCGAGACGATCGCGCCGATGCACTTCCAGACGCTGTGCGCAGAGGCAGACCTGTCGCCCGGGCTGATGGCCGAGATCGACGGCCTCGTTGCCCGCAAGGCCGAGACGCGCGAACTCGGCACCGGACCGATACCGCCGCTGATGCAGGCGATCATCGCCGCCGAGCTCGACGGCACTCTCGACAGGAAGGCGCCGCCCGACGACGGCCGGCGCCTGCGCGCCGCCGATGCGTTCTTCCGCGAGGCGCTGGCCGCATTCGCGCCGCCCGCTGTGGATAGCCGGGACATCCCGGGCCTGCCGGCCATATGATGCCGTGACGTGCTAGGCCACGTCCCTGGCGAGTCTGTCGTGAGTCGCACCGTGCGCTTTCCACCCTCCCTTCTCGATGACATCCGGGCGCGGCTGCCGCTGTCCTCGGTCGTCGGGCGGCGCGTGCAATGGGATCGGCGCAAGACGCAGCCGGCGAAGGGCGACTACTGGGCCTGCTGCCCGTTCCACAGCGAAAAGAGCCCGTCCTTCCATGCCGACGACCGCAAGGGCCGCTACCACTGCTTCGGCTGCGGCGCCTCGGGCGACCATTTCACCTTCCTGACCGAGCTGGAGGGCGTGCCCTTTCCCGAGGCGGTCGAACGGCTGGCGGCGGAAGCGGGCGTCGCCTTGCCGGCGCCCGATCCGCGCGCCGAGGAGCGCGAGAAGCGCCGCGCCTCTCTCTACGATGTCATGGAGATGGCGGCCCGCTTCTTCGAGGAGACGCTGCGCGGCCCGGCCGGCGCCGGCGCCCGCGCCTATCTGCAGAAGCGCCGCCTCGGGCCGGAGGCGCAGAGGCGCTATCGCCTCGGCTATGCCGCGGCGAGCCGCAGCGCCCTCAAGGAGCATCTGGCCGGCAAGGGCGTGACGCAGGAAGCCATGGCCGAGGCCGGCCTGCTCATCACCGGCGACGACATTCCGGTTTCCTTCGACCGTTTCCGCGACCGCATCATCTTCCCGATCGAGGATCTGCGCGGCCGGGTCGTCGCCTTCGGCGGCCGGGCGATGGCTGCCGACGCGCAGGCGAAATACCTGAACTCGCCGGAAACGCCGCTTTTCCAGAAGGGCTCGCTGCTCTACCGCGCCGCCGCGGCGCGCGAGGCATCGCGCACCGCCGGCACGATCGTCGTCGTCGAGGGCTATGTCGACGCCATCGCCTGTGCGGAGGCCGGCATCGGCCATGTCGTGGCGCCGCTCGGCACGGCGATGACCGAGCGCCAGCTCGAGCTCCTGTGGCGCATGGTGCCGGAGCCGATCCTCTGCTTCGACGGCGACGCGGCGGGCATCCGCGCCGCCGAGCGGATGACGGATGTCGCGCTGCCGCTGCTGAAGCCCGGCAAGACGCTGCACGTCGCGCTGCTGCCGGACGGGCAGGACCCGGACGATTTGATCGGCGACGGCGGTGCCGAGGCCATGCAGCGCGTCCTTGCCGGCGCCCGGCCTCTTGTCGAAATGATCTGGTCGCGCGAGCTGAGCGCCGGGACGCTCGACACGCCGGAGCGGCGGGCCGCCTTCGAGCAGCGCCTCATGGCGGCAGCACGGTCCATCGCCGATCCCGGCGTCCGGCGCCATTACGAGCAGTCGTTTGCCGAACGCATTGCCGAACTGTTCGGCTCACGCTTCCCAGCCAGTGGCCAGCGCCGCGGCCGGCGCGGCGCGTCGCGTGGCGGCGGTCGCGGACTGCCCAATCCGCGGCCGTGGGAGCGGCCGCCGATCACCATCTCCGAGACGCTGCGCCGCAGCCCCATCCTGCAGGCCGGGCCGTCGCTGCGGGAGGCGGTGCTGGTGATGACGATGGTCAACCATCCGCATCTCCTCGGCGAGCATTTCGACGCCTTCTGCACGGTGGAGCTGACGTTCCCGGCGCTCGACCGGCTGCGCACGGAGGCGCTGGAGATCGTTGCCGGCAACCCGGCGCTCGACGCCACGGGGCTGCGCGACGCCCTCGCCGCTGCCGGCCAGCAGGCGCTTCTCGCCCGTCTTGAGGGGATGGTGGAGCGCAGCGGGCACTGGCAGGCCATGGCTGCGGCGGATGACCGCGATGCCGAGCAGGGCTGGCTCCAGGCCGTCACCTTGCACCGCAAGGCGCGGACGCTACATAAGGAACTGAAGGATGCGGAAGCGGCTCTTGCCGTCGATCCGAGCGAGGTGAACCTTGCACGGATGGTCGATATCCAGCAGCAACTGTCGAGCGCCGACAACATCGACGCCGCCATCGAGGGCTTCGGGCTTTATTCCGGCCGTCATGCGCGCAGCGTTTGACACGCCCAGCGGGTATTTCCTGCTGCCGGTGCACGAATATGGAGATTCGACTCGCTCCAGTCGGGGAATGTCCTATATCAGGGCGCGGCCGTACGAGGCGCTTCCGGACGCGGGAGGGCCACGATCTCGCATACCGTCCAGGCGGTTGGACGCATCGGGACTGGGTTAAGCAGGGTTTAAGGCCGCGGCACGTAACTGGCGCGGCCTGTTCATAAGTGCCCAAAGGCAAACTGGCCCCAAGGCAGACTGGCCCCATGGTGGGCAGTGGTTGATTTTTCGAAGTTTCGATCGCGGTGCTGCACCGCGATGACCGGTGGAGACAGACATATATGGCGACCAAGGAACCGGAAACCGAAGACGTCCAGGAAGCTCCGACCGCGGATACCACCGACGGGCCGCTGCTCGATCTTTCGGACGCCGCCGTCAAGAAGATGATCAAGGTCGCGAAGAAGCGCGGCTATGTGACCTATGACGAACTGAATTCGGTTCTCCCCTCCGAGGAAGTCAATTCCGAGCAGATCGAGGACATCCTCGCCATGCTGTCGGAAATGGGCATCAACGTCATCGAGGCCGAAGAGGTCGACGATGCCGATGCCGAGGGCGAGGAAGAGTCCGACGGCGAACTGGTCGAATCGACCGGCACGGCCGTGGCGCGCACCACGACGGCGCGCGAGCCGACCGACCGGACCGACGACCCTGTGCGCATGTATCTGCGCGAGATGGGCTCGGTCGAGCTCCTGTCGCGCGAGGGCGAAATCGCCATCGCCAAGCGCATCGAGGCCGGCCGCGAGACGATGATCGCCGGCCTGTGCGAGAGCCCCCTCACCTTCCAGGCCATCATCATCTGGCGCGACGAGCTCGCCGAGGGGAAGATCCTCCTGCGCGACATCATCGACCTCGAAGCCACCTATGCCGGCCCGGACGCCAAGAACGCCCCGCCGCCGGCACCCTATAGCGAAGCGACGACGCAGCCGGCCGCCGATGTCCCGGCCGCCCGCCGTCGCGACGACGACGAGGAACCGGAACCGGCGCCCATGCCCGACATGGACGACGAGGACGACATGGAGAACGCCGTGTCGCTCGCCGCCATGGAGGCCGAGCTGAAGCCGCAGGTCGTCGAGACCTTCGACCGCATCGCCGACAACTACAAGAAGCTGCGCCGGCTGCAGGACCAGCACGTCGAGAACCGCCTCAACAACACGACCCTCTCGCCGAGCCAGGAGCGCCGCTACCGCAAGCTCAAGGAAGAGATCGTCACCGATGTGAAGAGCCTGTCGCTCAACCAGCACCGCATCGATTCGCTGGTCGAGCAGCTCTACGACATCAACAAGCGCCTGATCGGCTTCGAGGGCCGCCTGCTGCGCCTCGCCGAGAGCTATCGCATCAAGCGCGACGATTTCCTCAAGGAGTACCAGGGCGCCGAGCTCGATCCGAACTGGCTGCGCCGCGTCGCCTCGCTCGGCACCAAGGGCTGGCGCGAGTTCGTCAAGGGCGACAGCGAGCGCATCAAGGAGCTGCGCGGCACGATCCAGAACCTCGCCACCGAGACAGGCCTGGAGATCGTCGAGTTCCGCCGCATCGTCCACATGGTGCAGAAGGGCGAGCGCGAGGCCCGTCAAGCCAAGAAGGAAATGGTCGAGGCGAACCTCCGCCTGGTCATTTCCATCGCCAAGAAATACACCAACCGCGGCCTGCAGTTCCTCGACCTGATCCAGGAAGGCAACATCGGCTTGATGAAGGCGGTCGACAAGTTCGAGTACCGCCGCGGCTACAAGTTCTCGACCTATGCGACGTGGTGGATCCGCCAGGCGATCACCCGCTCGATCGCCGACCAGGCACGCACCATCCGCATCCCGGTGCACATGATCGAGACGATCAACAAGATCGTCCGCACCAGCCGCCAGATGCTGCACGAGATCGGCCGCGAGCCGACCCCGGAGGAGCTGGCCGAGAAGCTGGCCATGCCGCTGGAGAAGGTGCGCAAGGTCCTGAAGATCGCCAAGGAACCGATCAGCCTCGAGACGCCGATCGGCGACGAGGAGGATTCGCATCTGGGCGATTTCATCGAGGACAAGAACGCCGTCCTGCCGATCGACGCGGCGATCCAGTCGAATCTCCGGGAGACGACGACCCGCGTCCTTGCCTCGCTGACGCCGCGCGAAGAGCGCGTGCTGCGCATGCGCTTCGGCATCGGCATGAACACCGACCACACGCTGGAGGAAGTCGGCCAGCAGTTCTCGGTGACGCGCGAACGCATCCGCCAGATCGAGGCGAAGGCGCTGCGCAAGCTGAAGCACCCGTCGCGCAGCCGCAAGCTGCGCAGCTTCCTCGACAACTAGGAAGCGGCGACGCGAAGATCTAAAAGGCCGGGCCGCAAGTCCGGCCTTTTCATTGTTGGCTAGGACGGGAATCACGGCGCCGTAGGGTGGGCATGCGCGAAGCGCTTGCCCACGCGGGTCACCGGCGTCGACAGCGTGGGCAAGGCTTCGCCATGCCCACCCTACATAGAAGCGCCGATCCGGACATTGGAACCGCCTGCGGCAGCGAAGAGTTGACGAGGCCGCGTGGTTCCTCCATGCCGGTCTCGGAATACAACATGCGGCTGTAAATGCGATCGTCCTCGGATAGAGGCATCAGAGATGCTTCGAGAACGGCAGTCTTCGACCAGTATCGTGTCAATAGGCTATGACAAGGCGAGCCAGACGCTGGAGGTAGAATTCGTCAGCGGCGGAGTCTACCAATACCTCAATGTTCCGGCCGGTCTATACACTCGATTACGCCAAGCGGCGTCGAAAGGCCAGTTCGTCAATACAATGATAAAGCCAGTCTTTCCTTACTCGAAGGTAGGTTAGACACTGGCAAGCCCTGGCTGGTGACTTGGCGCCAGCCAGGGCTGGTATTTGATTGTCCGATCCGGCCGGAGTTACCGCCCGCCGTTCTGCCAGGCGGTCAGCGCCTCCTGGCTCTGCAGGCCGATGACGCCGTCGGCCGGGCCGCTGAGATAGCCCTGGTCGATCAGGAACTGCTGCACGGCGCGGCGCACCTCCACCGAATAGCTGGTGGAATTGTCGCGGAACTCGGTGATCGTCGCCGCATTGCGCTGCTGCAGCGCCTGCACGTAGTAGGCGGCGGCCATGCCGTTGTCCTGCGGCACGCCGTGCCCGACCTCGTAGAGGTAGCCCATATTGTGGATGGCGTTGCCGTTGCCGGCGGCGGCGGCCTTCTCGTACCAGAACTTCGCCTGGGCGAAGTCCTGCGTGGTGCCCTGGCCGTTGTCGTAGAGGTTGCCGAGATTGGTCATGGCATCGAGATTGCCGGCATTGGCGGCCTGCGTGTACCAGGTGAAGGCCTGGCTGTAGTCGACCGTGACGCCGCGGCCATTGCTGTAGATATTGCCGAGGTTGTTCATGGCGACGGCGTTGCCGGCGGATGCCGCCTGCTCGTACCACTTGCGCGCCTCGCCATAGTCGACCGATACGCCGCGGCCGTTCTCGTAGAGAAAGCCGAGATTGTTCATCGCCCAGGCGTTGCCGAGCGCCGACGCCTTCTCATACCAGTAGCGGGCAAGGGCAAAGTCCTCGGCGCCGCCGCGACCCCAGTCGAACAGGAAGCCGAGATTGTTCATGGCGTAGGCGCTGCCCTTGAGGGCCGCCTTCTCGTACCACTTGCGCGCCTCGGTCCAGTCCTGCGTGACGCCGCGGCCCTCGTCGAAGCGGTAGCCGATGGCGGCGATCGCGTCGGCATTGCCCATGGCGGCGCCCTTCTCGTACCAGCGCCCGGATTCGGCGAGGTCCTGCGGGACGCCCTGCCCCTGGTCGTAGAGATTGCCGAGATTGGCCATGGCGTCGGTGGCGCCGACGGCCGCCGCCTTCTCGTACCACTGCCGCGCCGTCTCGAAGGACTGCGTCACGCCAGTGCCGAGCTGGTAGAGGACGCCGAGATCGTTCATCGCCGCGCCGCTGCCGAGCCCGCCGGCCTGCTCGTAGAGCCGCGCCGCCTCGCTGTAATTGCCGGCGATATTCTCGATGCGGCCGAGCTGGTAGAGGTAGCGCCCGACCGTGGGATGGTCCTGCACGGCCGTAGTGCAGGCGGTGCGCGCCGCATCGATATTGTCGCGCACGCCCTGGACGCTGACCCCCGGAACGGTGCTCGGGCGCTGCGGATCATATTCATAGGCCGTCAGCCGGTCGCATTGCTGGGCGGCATCGTCGGTCGTCGCCTGCTGCGTGACCTCCGGCTGGGCCGGCACATTGGCCACGAAGACCGGCGGGTCGAGCTTGTTGCGCGCCGCCCGCGCCAGGTCGGCGTAGTAGCCGCTGTCGTGATATTTCAGGAAGGCGTCCCAGGCCTCGATCGTGTTGATGGCGGTGGCCGCCTGATAGGCCGAGGCGACATTGGCGTCGGGATCGACGACGGCCGGGCTCGCCTGCTGATTGTTGGCGGCCGGCGGTGCCTGATCCTCCTTGAAATAGATCAGCTGCTCGCCGAGCGAGCCATAGGTGAAGGGCTCCTGGTTGCCGGAGGTCTCGCGCATCACCTCGGCACGCACTTTGCGGAACAGGAAGCTGACCTCCAGGCCGGGCGTCTCGAGATTGGCGAGCAGCGCCGCCGTGTAAGGGCTGTGCTGGCCACTGCCGTCGTCGGCGGTGGTGCCGCCCTTGGCGGCATAGGAGACCAGCGTCGACCCCGTCGGCTCGACCAGCGCCAAGCCGCGTGTCACCGCCCGCCGCGGATCGCTGCGCAGCATCTGCGCCGCGAAGGGATTGTTGCGGCAGGCGTCGAGCATGATCAGGCGGAGCTTGCTGGCGCCCTCCACCGCCGCCAGCACGCGGGAGAGTGGCAGCGCCTCGTCCTGGACATGCGTGTCGCGCGACAGCTTGGCGTCGATGGGGATGAGATAGTTCTCGCCGTTCATCTCCATGCCGTGCCCGGCATAGTAGACGACGGCGATCTCCGATCCCGCGACCTTGTTCTCGTAGGACTGCAGCGCCGCCCGCATCTCGCCGATGGTGGCGTTGTCCACCTTCGTCACGTCGAAGCCGAGCCGGCCGAGAGATTCGGCCACCGCGTCGGCATCGTTGGCCGGGTTCGGCAGCACGCCCACCGTCTGGTAGGCGCTGTTGCCGATGACCAGCGCGACACGGCGGCCCTGCGACCCCGCCTGCTCCTGCGCGCCGGCACTGGCTGCGGCCGCCAGCCACAGCACGGCGATGATCGCGCCCCCAAACGCTCTCCTCAACGCGCCCATAACAACCTCCTGGCTGCTGCCCACCCGGGTGATTCGAATGCGTCGCCGCGGGTCTTGCACCCTCTCGCCGCAAGTATGCCAAGATCGGCGGAAGCGGGAAAGAACCTCACGCGCCCGAGAGAACGCCGCGAGCCCTGCCGCGACGGTCCTGTGGACGACGCGGCAGGATGGCGATCCGGCCTGAACCCGTGATGAATGCAAGGAGACGGCGGCACCAGCCCTATTCGGGGGCGATCTCCCACACCAGCGTGGCGCTCGCCGCAATCGTCTGCTGGCCGCCCATGATCGGCGGCGCGGCGGCAAGGCGCCTGTAGGCGGCGACCGGCGCCGGCCCGTTGCTGCTGGCCTCCACCCGCAGCAGGCGTCCAAGGCGCACGCCGGCGGCTTCGGCCATCAGCTCCGCCTTGCGCCTGGCGTCGGCGATCGCCTGCCGCATTGCGTCATCCTGCGCCGCCTGCGGGTCGGCAATGTCGAAGGTGATGCCGTCCACCCTGTTGGCACCGGCGGTGACAACCTTGTCCAGGAGATCGCCGGACTGGTCGAAATTGCGAACCCGCACCGTCACCACATTGCTGACTTCATAGCCGGTGACCTGCGCCGGGCCGTCGTCGCCGGGCTGCTGCTGCGCATAGACCGGCATGATCGAGAAGCCGGAGGTGGCAACATCGTCGTCGGGCACGCCGGCGCGGGCGATTGCCGCGATCACTTCATTCATGCCGGCATTGTTTGCCGCCAGGGCCGCCGTCGGAACGTCGGCGCGCGTCACCACGCCCAGCGTGACGACGGCGATATCCGGCCGCATCAGGCTCTGGCCTTCGCCGGTGGCCGTCAGCGTCGACCGGTCGGGAGCATCCTGGGCATGGGCGGGCATGGCAAGACCTGCAGCAAGAAGGAGAAGAACCAGCAATCGTTTCATGTGACGCTCCGAAAGGGCCCTCCCCGGATCACCGACGCTTGCAGCCCTTTGCGACCGCATTGCGACGCGCGGGGCCGGAGGGCGCCTTGCTTGTCGGTCTCCCCGGCGACCTGTACATCATCCCCGCCCGACCTTATCAGGCGCGACGGTCGGGCCCGTAGCTCAATGGTTAGAGCCGGCCGCTCATAACGGTCTGGTTGCAGGTTCGAGTCCTGCCGGGCCCACCATCCGCCGCTGCTGCGGCTCTTCCGGAATCTGCGCGTCACCATCTCTCGTCGATCTTATTTGCGCCGGCGCAAAGTTGCCCAGCCGGCAGGACGATAAGTGTTGATGCCAATCTGTGACGCCTTGCCTCATCGTAATTGAGGAGTAGGCTACAGGGCTGTTGCGGCTGCGTATTTGCCGGTCTTTGGAATCATTCTCCGGGTCGACTTCGACAAGGAGGGGGGGCACATGCATCTGCGGGACCCACATTTCTGGCGTGCCGGCGCGATGAGCATCATCATCGTCATGGGCGTCGTGCTGGTGCTGCTGACTTACGACAGTCTGTCGGCAATGGAACCGGGCGGGCAGCGCGTTCCCGCTTATTCGGTCATCAATCAGCAGATCGGATACACGTTCGACGCGAAACGCGGTTTCGAAGTCCCGACGATCGGCGGGCCGGAGCCGATCTTCGGGCGGCAGTACACCGAAGAAGAAGCCACCGCGCTGATGACCAAGGGCAAGCTCGTCATCCAGAGCCGTGCCTGCATGGGATGCCACACCTTCTTCGGCAACGGCGGTTATTTCGCGCCGGACCTTACCAAGGCGTGGCTCGATCCTGCCTGGGAGACCTGGCAGATGATCACCGACGCTCCCAGCAAGGAGGAAGCCATCGCGCGCTTCCTGATGGATCCCGAGACCTACCGCACGTGGACACGCACGATGCCGAACCTCCACCTCTCGCGGGAAGAGGCTGAGGCCGTGGTCGCCTACCTCAAGTGGGTGGCCTCCATCGATACCAACGGCTTCCCGATCAATTTCGGCAAGATTTCCACTCAGTAGGGGGACGGCGATGTATCGCTCTCAGCGCCTCGCGATCAAGTATTTTGCGGCGGCAATGGTGCTGTTCGGCATCATGATCGTCGCCGGGCTGACTGCCGCCTATCAATACGTCAATCCGGACTTTGTCTTCAATTTCCTGCCGTTCAATCTGACAAAGATCCTGCATATCGACACGATGATCATCTGGCTCCTGATGGGCTTCATCGGAGCGATCTACTGGTTTCTGCCGGAAGAGCTGGGAATAGAGACCGTCGGCATCAGGATCGCCGAATGGCTCTTCTACGTCTTCTGCGCCGTGGTGGCGGTTGTCGCCGTGGTTTTCATCTTCGTCCAGTACGGCAGCAGCGACAGCTGGGGCATGTGGCTGGTCAACCAGGGCCGCAAATATGTCGAGGCGCCGCGCTGGGCCGCCGTCGCCGTCACGCTGGTCTTTGCGGTCTTCGCCTACAACATCGTCGGCACGGCGCTGCGCGCCCGGCGGATCACCGGCGTCGTCGCCGTCCTGATGGCCGACATGGTGCCGTTCCTGCTTGTCTATCTCGACGCCTTTCCCGCCCAGACCAACATGTCGGAAGACCTCTATTGGTGGTGGTGGCTGGTCCATCTCTGGGTCGAGGCGACCTGGGAAGTCCTGATCGGCTGCATCATGGCGTTCTCGCTGATGCATCTTCTGGGAACGCCGCGCCGTATCGTTGAGATCTGGCTGTATATCGAGGTCGGCCTGGTTCTCGGCACCGGCATCCTGGGTCTCGGTCACCACTATTTCTGGATCGGCACGCCGGAAAACTGGATGGCCATTGGCGGCTTCTTCTCCGCCCTCGAGCCGCTGCCGCTGCTCGGCATGGTCATCCACGCCATCTACGATGCCGGCTCGCACGGTATGCGGACGACCAATCGCCCGGCTTTCTTCTGGCTGCTGGCGGAGGCTTTCGGCAATTTCATCGGCGGCGGGGTGTGGGGTTTCATGATCACCCTGCCGCAGATCAATCTCTATGCGCACGGCACGCAGTGGACCGTTTCGCACGGCCACTTCGCCTTCTACGGCGCCTATGCGACCGGGATCATCTCGGTGATCTATCTCGTGCTGCAGCGTGCTCGCAACGTCGCCCACGTCAACGGAATGACATGGCGATGGGCCTTTGCCGGGCTCAATATCGGCCTCGTCGGCATGGTCGGCGTCCTGCTCATGGCCGGCTATGCCCAGGCCTTCATCGAACGCGCCCAGGGAGGATCGACGCACGACGCCTTCATCGCCGCGCAGGAGAACGGCCTGTTCGCGACCAGCATGACGTCCCGCTTCATCTTCGGCCTGGTGTTCGCGGCCGGCTACGCCGTGCTCATGTATGACTTCATTACCTTGGGCCGGCGCGCGACGGTCCGGCAGCCGGAACCGGCGGCGGCAGAATGATGGAGCTCCAGTTCCTCCAGGCGGCACTCGTACTTGGCGGCTTCATTGTCCTCGCCGGCTGCTACGGCGTGCTCTACGGCATGGGGCGGCTGATGCATGTGCGCGCCATCATGATCGCCGGCTTCGTCTGTTACGGCCTGCAATGCCTGACGGCGGCCTTCGTGATCGCCGCGACGCCGCTCGACAATGCCTGGAAGGCGGTCATCGTCATCTGCACGATCGGCTTCCTCGGCATCCCCCCGGTAACGTGCTTCTTCCTGGAGCGCACGCACGACCACGAGGAGGCGTGAGCCATGGTCGCCAATCTCATCAACACGCTGATCGGCCTGTGGCTCTGCTACGAGTCGATCTTCGCTCTGCCGACGAGCGGCCAAAGGATCTGGATCGCTGCGGCGCTCGGCGTCGTCATCGCCGGCCTGGCCTGGATTTCGCGGCGAACGGACGCCACCGCCTGGCAGAGCACGACGAATATCGCCCTCGGCATACTCCTGGCGCTGTTCATGCTGGTCCATGCCTTCGTCCCGCTGTCCGACCTGGCGATCTTCTGGATGGAACTGTGGGTCGGACTGACCGTTGCCAGCCTGGCGCTGTGGTCGGTGTTCTACCGTCCGCAGCATCTGAAGGCCGCGGTGGAATCGGAAAGGCTGTCGGATGCCAGGACCGCCGGCACCGCCGCCGCGCCTGTCCATGCGGCGCCAAAGACCTAGGAACAGAGCCCTGGGCAGCAGCGCCGACTGACTTCGCGGGGCGCGGGGCCTCGCGTTGAGGCCGCCCACAAAGCCGCCCCGAGCGGCTGGGCGGCCTTTTTTTCACAGGATATGGAGCCCAAGAGGCTGCTGCAGCGTTTATGGTAGCGACATTCCGGAGGGTCGACCATGAACATCATGCGTCTGGCAAGTGCCGCATTCCTCTTTACATGCGCAGCATTCATTCCAGCGGATGCGGCGCCGGCCGTTCAGTTGGCGCAGGCACAGGAAGCGCCGGCCGATGCCGGTCCGACGAAGCAGGTCGCCGTTTCAGATCTTGTCGGATTGGACGTGGTGAATGCCGAGGGCGAGGTGATCGGCACCGTCGATCGCCTCGTTCAGGAAATCGCCGATGACAAGCTGTTCGCCATCATCTCGCATGGCGGCCTTCTCGGCTTCGAGAAAATGCAATTCAAGCTGCCGGTCGAGAACCTTGTGATGACGGCTCGTCGGTTGCAGGTCGTGGGCACGACCGATGCCGAGATCCAGGCTCTGCCGGAATGGCGATCAGACAACCCGGCGTTCCGCGGCTATTTCGGTACCGCCCCGATTCAGCAGGCGGCGGCGCTGTAGCCAGCGTCCGACGGGGCGCTGCCAGGCCTGCCGGGCCGCCGTCAGGCGCCCATCGTCATCGGCGCGGGATACAGCCACCGGCTGATCTTGATGTCCGTCGCCGCGAGCGCCAGACCGGCGGGCAGAAGCCCCAGCGCCGGGTCGCCGCCGACCGAAACGCCGCACGGCGCCGGCGGGCCGACCGGATCGGCAGGCACGTAGACCGTCAAGGCCGTCGCGCCGTCGTACCAGCTGCCGCTCACCGGCAGGGAATCGGCCCAGCCGACGAAATTCCGCATGGCGGTCTGTCCGCTCGGCGGATCGGGCCAGAAAAGCGCAAAGACGGCATCGATGCTGCCGCCGCGATTGACCACGGCTTCGAGACCCGCATCGCCATAAGCCCCGAGCCGGCGGTCGCCAGTGACATAGAGGCCGCTGCCGAGACGGGCGCCGGCCTCGTCGGCAAGGCCGATGGCCAGGACGACCTGCGGGCCGACAGTGATGTCAGCGTCGCTTGCCGGCCCCTGCCGGGACGCCGGCGGAAGCGACTGTTCCTCGAGCGCCGCGGCGATCCGCGCCGACAGCTGCTCCGCCAGGGCGAAGGCGTCTTCCACAAGCGAGGGGACGCCGAGAAGCGCCAGCGACGCCCTGATGCGGTCTGTCGCTGCCCGGCTGTCGTCGACCGGGAGATCGGCGCCGGCACGCGCTGGCCGGGCCCCGTCGATGACGGTATTCACGGCCTCGGCAAAGCCCGTCGCATCGAAGGCAGGCAAGTTCTCAGGCAAGCCCTCCGGCCGGATGCGAAGATGCGGCACGAACGCAAAGCCGAACGCCGAACGCACCGACCAGGCCGGCCCTTTCAGCTCCAGGTCGACCGCAATTCCGCCCCGTGCCGGATCGAGCGCCACGGTCCCGCGGACGCGCAGCTGGGCAATCGTCACGTCGATCGCCGCGCTCGACTCGCTCAGAGAAAGGTCCAGCCGGGTGAGCGGGTGATCGCCGGCGCCCGGCAGGTGATCGGGAATGTGGAGGGACAGCGCGACATCGACACGCGGCGGCGCCAGCATCCAGTCGACATGGATGAACTCGGCCTTGAACTTCGGCATTTCGGACCTCGGAGCACGCCTGCCGAAGTCCGGTATCGGATTCGGCACCTGTCCCGTTTTGATACGGGGGGCAATGCACGCAGAGGTTATGCCGGCTGGCGGAGGAAGGAAGCTCCTGGCTGGCCGCAAGCCAAAGAAAAGGTTACGGGCCGCCTCGCGACGGCCCGCAACCCGCAAATGATTAAGGTTAAGCGCGGCGTGCGAAGCGCAGGCGCTCACGCCGCTGAAGCATGGATCCCTGCCAGGCCTGTGCAACCAGCTGGAGCAGGTCGCCGGGCGCGGGACCAATCAATCCGTCAGGTCCAAGCGTGCAGACGATCTCCGTCTCGCCATGCTCGCTCAACCCTTGGATGTCTACGATCTCGCCTTTGCGGCAGTCTTCACGGGCAAGCTCCACTGCCGAGTGGAATGCCTCATCACGCGACGCATAGTTCCCGCAGGTCCGCCACGGAAGCCGGGAAACCCGCCAGGTCCCCTCGTCTTCACGCAATATCAGGTACAGCGTCTTGGCCATTCTCAGCCTGCTCCGTGCGGCATCTCAGCTACGGCAGTCTGACGATACTCGCCGCAGTTGAGGTTAACGTGAACCGTCCGTTAGGACAGGTGTATCATTTTTTTTTGCAACTTTTAGTGACGTCCGCAACCATTGATAACAATTTTAGCGTGCATTCGTTCCAAAACGCAACATTGAATCGCAGCAGGAGCCCGCGCCGGCGGACTCCGGGCACTTGCGAAGGGCCGGCTATCGGCCGGACGGAAGCGATACGGGAACGCGAATCAGTCGGGGCGAACCGACTGGGGCAGGATAAACGGCATCGGGTGTGATGGCGTGACCCCGACCGACAGGGCCACGTCGAATGCCGCCTCGATCGTCGCGTCGACGATCACCGTGCGCGGTGCCCCGGCGGCAATGATGGCGCCGTCGCGCAGGACGACGATCTCGTCGGCGAACATGGCCGCGAGATTGAGATCATGCAGCACGGCGAGAACGCCGCCGCCATTGTCGGCGAACTGGCGGGCGATGCGCAGGACCGAGATCTGGTGCTTCAGGTCGAGGCTCGCCGTCGGTTCGTCGAGGAAGAGGTAGTTGGCGCCGCCGTCTGCAACCGGCGAGGGTATCTGGCAGAGGACTCTCGCCAGATGGGCGCGCTGGCGTTCGCCGCCCGACAGCTCCTGATAGAAGCGCCCGGCAAAGCCGGCGAGGTCGACCTGGCGCAGCGCCGCTTCCACGCGCTGCACGGCGGTGGCGCGGCCTTCGGGCGGAACGCCGAGACGCACCACCTCATGCACGGTGAACGGAAAGGCCAGCGCCGAGGCCTGCGGCAGCACGGCGCGCCGGCGCGCCAGGGCGGCCGGCGGCATGCCGGCGACGGGCCTGCCGTCGAGCCTGATGACACCGGCGGCGATGGGAAGGTCGCCCGTCATCGCCTTCAGGAGCGTGCTCTTGCCCGCCCCGTTCGGCCCGGCCAGCGCCACCAAGCGGCCGGGCGGGATCTCCAGCGACGCTTCGGCAAGAACCGTGCGCGGGCCATAGGCGACTTTGATGCGGTCTGCGGCATACATGGCGGCTAAAGCTCCAGCAGGCCGCGGCGGCGCAGGAGGATCCACAGGAAGAACGGCGCCCCGATCACCGCAGTGATGATGCCGATCGGCAGTTCGGCCGGCGCCACGATGACGCGGCTGACCATATCGGCGGCAAGCGTCAGCGCGGCGCCGAGCAGCGCCGAGGTCGGCAGCAGGAAACGATGCTCCGGCCCGATGGCAAGGCGCAGCAGATGCGGCACGACCAGGCCGACAAAGCCGATTGTGCCGCTCACCGCGACGGCGGCGCCGGTCGCCCCGGCGACGAGAAGGACGGCGATGCGCTTCAGCGCCTGGACGCGGATGCCGAGGTGGCGGGCTTCCGCCTCGCCGAGGACGATAGCGTCCAGGCCGCGGGCGATCAGCGGCATCGCCAGCACCGCCGCCGCCAGGAACGGCAGCAGCGAGCCGATCTTCTGCCATGTCGCGCCGCCGAGGCTGCCAAGGCTCCAGAAGGTGATGTCGCGCAGCTGCCGGTCGTCCGACATATAGATGAGCACGCCGGTAATGGCGCCGGCCAGCGCCGCCAGCGCAATGCCGGCGAGGAGCATCGTGGCAACCGAGGTGCGACCGCGCCGCGTGGCGATGCTGTAGAGGATGGCGGTCACCGCCAGTCCGCCGAGAAAGGCCATGACCGGCAGGCGGTAGGTGCCGAGCGGCAGCAGCAGCGGCGCCAGGACTGTATCGCCGAGGACGATCGCCACGACGGCTCCGAGCGAGGCGCCCGACGACACGCCGATCAGGCCGGGATCGGCCAGCGGATTGCGGAAGAAGCCCTGCATGATCGCCCCCGCCACGGCGAGGAGCGCGCCGACCATGGCGCCCATGACGAGGCGCGGCAGCCGGATATCGACAAGGATCGCCCGGTTGGCGGGAGACACTTCCTCGCCAGTCAGCAGGCGGTGAACGGTGTCGATCAGGTCGGCCGGCGAGATCGCCGCCGGCCCGACGCCGAGCGAGATCACCATCACCGTCACGAGAACCAGGGCGAGCAGCAGCGTCGCGGCACGCGCCCGCGGCCGGCGGTCTCCCGACGCCTCGAGGGCAAGCACGGTCACTGGGCCGCCGCTCCGGCCGCCGGCAGCGGCAGATCCGGATAAAGCGCGGCCGCCAGATCGCGGATGGCGTCGGCCGTCCTCGGGCCGAAGCCGAGGAGGAACTGGCCGTCGATCGCGACATAGGCATGCGCCGCGCCGGCCGGCGTGGCGGCAAGCGCCGGCAGGGCGAAGACCTCCTCGGCGGGCATCGGCTCGGGGCCGTTACGCATGGTCAATACCATGTCCGGCGCCGCCGCCGTCACCGCCTCGTCGGTGACGGTCTTGTAGCCGTCGAAGCCGGACAGGGCGTTCTCGGCGCCGGCCAGGCGGATCATGCTGTCCGCGGCGGTGTTGGCGCCGGCCGCCATGATCCGTCCGCCGGCGAAGGAGAGAACGAAGATGACGCGCCGCTTCGCCGTGACATTGGCCACCGCCGCCTCGACGGCGGCGATCTGCTGCGTGACCTCGGTGGCCAGCGCCTCGCCCTCGGCGTCGACGCCGAACACGGCGGCAACCTTGCGTATCTTGTCGGCAATCCCCTCCGGCGTGTGCTTGTCGGGGATCATCACCACCGGCACGGCGGCCTTGCCGAGCACCTCGAGCGCTTCCGGAGGACCGGAGCCCTCGACGGCCAGGATGAGATCCGGCTCGACGGCGAGCACCCCTTCGGCGGAGAGGGCGCGCATGTAGCCGACATTGGGCTTGGTCGCCATGGCTTCCGGCGGATAGACGCTCGTCACGTCGACGGCGACGACCCGGTCCTGCTGCCCGAGGCGATAGATGATCTCGGTCAGTGCACCGCCGATCGAGACGACGCGCTGCGGCCCTTCCGCCGCGCCGCCCGCTGCCGACAGGAGCAGCGCCGCGACGGCAGCCAACGCCGCCACCCCTGCCCTGCGGGCGACAGGCTGGCGGACGACAGGCTTGCGCGGCAGCTCCGACCGGCGCCGCGGGTTAAGGAGAGTCATCATGCGCCTCACTTGGTCAGGATCAGCTTCCCGGCGCGCGTGATTCGCAGCCGGTAATTCATGTTGTCGTGCCGGATGATCAGTTCGTGGTCGGGCCCGAACAGATCCTCGCTGTTCACGATCCGCGCATCGCCGGGCGGCGGCACAGGCGCTGGCGGCGGCGGACGCGGGGTTTCCCCGCTCATTTCCTCGCCCCCCATACACCGATTTTAGTCATTCCAATATTACCGCCGCTCCATTTTTGAATCGTTGTAACTCTAAACTTGCATTCCAAGTTGTTACCTTTCAAAACTATATCGCGGCGACGACTTGACTTTGATAATCACTCCTATGTATTGGCGCAAGAGCGTCAGCAGCGGCCGGTCAACTCATGTCGGCCGCGCGATGCGTCAGCCAGCCCGTGCGCGGCGCCCTTTGCGACCGCAGCCAGCCAGCCGGAAATTTTGTTCTCTTTTCCGAAGGGGTTGGGCATGGGTATTGTGCACCGGTTGGACCGGGCTTTCCTGGCCGGAGCGGCGTTGGTCGCACTGTCCGTATCAAGTGCAGTGGCGCAGGATTCCGGGACCGAGAGCCCGAACGTTCCGAATATTCTCGACACCATTACGGTGACGGCGACGCGCTCGGCCGAACGGGCCATCGAGAGCCTTGCCGGCGTCTCGGTGGTCGACAGCGAGACGAGCGAGCTGATCCAGCCGGAGCGGCTGTCCGACCTTTTCCAGGGCATGCCGGGCGTCTGGTTCAACCAGAACCGCGACGACGTCGCGACGGGCTTCAACGTGCGCGGCCTGCAGGATTACGGCCGCGTCGCGGTGATCGTCGACGGCGCCCGCCAGAACTTCCAGCAGTCCAGCCACGGGCCGCAGGGGCAGGTCTTCATCGACCCGGCCCTGATCTCCAGCGCCGACGTGGTGCGCGGCCCGGTCGCCAACATCTATGGCTCGGGCGCCATCGGCGGCGTCGTCTCGATGACCTCCACCCAGGTGGACGACATTCTCCGCGGCAGCGAGACCTTTGCCATGGAGCTTCTCGGCGGCGTCAACTCCAACGGCCCCTCCCCGGAGGTCGGCGGTTTCGTCGCAGCGCGGCCGAGCGACCGCTTCGAGTTCGTCGGCGGCGTCCACGCCTATAATCTCGGCGACTACCGCGACGGCGACGGCAATGTCATCGCCAATACCGGCAGCCGCAACGTCTCCGGCGTCGGCAAGGTCATCTTCTATCCGGGCGAGGGCCACCGGCTCGAGCTCGGCACGCTCGGCCTCCACTCGGAGTTCGACACCGGCCAGCCGGGCAGCCCCTTCAACCCGTTCGACGGCCCGGTCTACGGCAATGTCGTCAACAATCTCACCAGCACCGCCGCCTATACCTATGTCAGCCCGGACAACCAGCTGATCGACTTCTCGGCGACCGGCTACTGGGTGCGGACGACGCAGGAGATGGTGGTCAAGGAGTCCTACGGCGCCTGCGACCCCGTCCCGACCTTCTGCTTCACCGGGCCGGTGGGCACGCAGAGCTCGTTCGAGATCAACACGCTCGGCTTCGACATCCACAACACGTCGCGCTTCGCGGCCCTCGGTCTCGATCACACGGTCACCTATGGCGCCGACCTGTTCTCCGACCGGGTCGTCAGCGACGGCGACTATTACGGTCCCGATTCCGCCTTCACCCTGACGCCGGACGGCAATCGCGCCGTCGGCGGCGGCTTCGTGCAGTGGCTGGCCGAGTACGGCACCTGGCTGGATGTCATTCTCGCCGGCCGCTACGACGCCTACCGCCTGGAAGGCGGCGGCTTCGAGAACAGCGGCAGCCGCTTCTCGCCGAAGGCGACCGTCGGCATCACGCCGATCGAGGGCGTGACGCTCTACGCCACCTACGCGGAGGGCTACCGTGCCCCGGCGGTGAGCGAGGCGCTGGTGTCGGGCTTCCACCCCGGCTCGATCTTCGCCTTCATCCCCAATCCGGACCTGCGGCCGGAAATCGGCCGCAACCTCGAGGGCGGCGTCAACCTCGCCTTCAACAACGTGCTGACCGGCGGCGACACGCTGCGCATCAAGGGCAACCTGTTCCGCAACAATGTCGAGGACTATATCGACCTCGACGATGTGACCGGCACGCCCGGCTGCACCTATTTCGAGTGCCACGGCTACGTGAACATCGCCAATGCGCGGCTGCAGGGCGCCGAGCTCGAAGGCGTCTACGACGCCGGGGCCTGGTTCGGCTCGCTGAGCTATACCCATGTCGTCGGCACCGATGTCGCCACCGGCGACCGGCTGGCTTCGGTCGCGCCGGACAACGTCCAGGCCGTTCTCGGGGCGCGCTTCTTCGACCGGCGCCTCACCCTCGGCGGCCGCTACCAGTATGTCTGGGGCGAGGACGAGAACCCGTCCACCGGAACGCCGGCCGAGGCCTACAGCCTCGTCGGCCTGTTCGCCAGCTACCAGCCGAACGAGTACGTCACGGCCTCGTTCGTCGTCGACAACCTGCTCAACACGCAATACACCCGCTACCTGGAGAACCTGCCCTCCCCCGGTCTGTCGGTGAAGGGCTCCCTCAAGGTTCGCTGGGGCCACTGATACTTCTTGCGGCTGCGGCTTCGGCCGCAGCTGTCTTGGCTAGGCATCCTGGGTCCGGAGGGAGCATCTCCCTTCGGCCCTTTTCTGCGTATTAGGAGACCCGACGCATGTACATTGCCATGAACCGGTTCAAGGTCCTTCCCGGCGCCGAGGCCGAATTCGAAGAGATCTGGCGCAGCCGCGACAGCCGGCTCAAGGAGATGCCCGGCTTCATGGAGTTCCACCTCCTGAAGGGGCCGAAGGCGGAGGACCACACCCTCTATGCCTCGCACACGGTGTGGCAGAACTTCGAAGCCTTCGAGAACTGGACCAAGTCGGAGCAGTTCCGCGCCGCCCATGGCCGCACCGGTGGCAGCAAGCCGCTGACCACCGGCCACCCCAACTTCGAGGGCTTCGAGGTCATGGAAGGCGTCAACTAGGCCTTCGGGCTTTCTGCGCTGCCGGCGATCCAGCCGGCGGCGCTGCCCCCGATCAGGCATTGCGCTGGCTGCTGCAGTCCATCAATCCGGCCGGCCAGCGACAGACACCCGGCGACAAGCCGCCGGTGATTCTGTAGCACTGGCAGGGTCACAGCCTCAGCCGGCCGCGGGGGCCGCCGCTGGGACGTGCAGTCGGTCCTTGGCCCTTGCCCCAGCCGGATTGAATGACCACGATCGGGTTCCCGCGGCGACCGGTCCTCGCAGGACTGAGCCACACGGCGATCCGCCGCGATGTCGGCGAACTGTTCGATGCCGAGTGGTATCTGCAGCGCTATGCCGATGTCGCCGCCGCCGGCATCGACCCGCTCGGCCACTACCTGAAATACGGCGCTGCCGAGGGGCGCGATCCGCATCCCCTCTTCTGGACCGAATGGTACCTTCGGCAGCATGCGGGTGCGCTGCCCGAGGGCCAGAACCCGCTCGTCCATTTCGTGCGCGAGGGCGGACGCAGCGGCCGCGACCCCAATCCTCTCTTCTGCAGCGCCTGGTATCTCGATCGCTACCCGGACGCGCGGGCTTCGAGCCTCAACCCCCTCCTCCACTACCTGCGTGTCGGGGCGTCGCTCGGGCACGATCCCGGCCCGGAGTTCGACACCAGCTGGTACCTGGAGCAGAACCCGGACGTGCGGGATTCGGCGATCAATCCGCTGGTCCACTATGTGCTCTATGGCGAGCAGGAGGGCCGGCCGCCGTCGCGCTCCGGCCCGCCTGTCACCTTCGTCAACCCGTCGAAGGCGCTTCATCCCTACCAGCAATGGCTTCAGCGCAATCGCCCGACCCCGGTGGCGACGAGGGAGCTGCAGTCGGCGCTGGCGGCCCGCGAAGGCCGCCTGCCGCTAATCAGCGTCGTCATGCCCGTCTACGACACGGATGAAGCCTTTCTCCGCGCCGCTATCGACAGCGTCGTCCGGCAGATCCATCCCGACTGGCAGCTCTGCATCTGCGACGACGGCAGCACCGCGCCGCACGTTGCGCCGCTGCTGGCTTCCTACGCGGCAGCCGACAGCCGCATCAGCATCGTGACGCAGCCGGTCAATCTCGGCATCGCCGGCGCCACCAACGCCGCGGCCGCCCTGGCGTCGGGCGAATTCCTCGCCTTCCTCGACCATGACGACGTCCTGGCCGAGGACGCCCTGGCCGAGATCGCAATTGCCGCCGCCGATGACGCGCGGGCCGACATCATCTACAGCGACAACGACAAGATCAGCGTCGACGGCGACCGCTACGATCCGCACTTCAAGCCGGACTGGTCGCCGGTCCTGCTGCTGTCCCACATGTATCTGAGCCACCTGTTCGTCGTCCGGCGGGCGCTCTTCGACGCCGTCGGCGGCTGCCGGCGCGGCTACGAGGGCTCGCAGGACTACGATCTGGCGCTGCGGGTCAGCGAGCGGGCCGACAGGGTCCGGCATATCCCGAAGGTGCTCTACAGCTGGCGCGCCGCGCCGCAGTCCCTCGCCTCCAGCGCCGCCACCAAGCCGCACAGCATCGCCGCCGGACTGCGGGCCGTGAGCGATGCCTTTTCGCGGCGAGGCTTTACCGGCACGGTGTCGGAGCATGTCTGGGCGGACGGGCGCTTCGGCCTCTATCGGCCGGATTTTCCCGACGACGGGCCGTCGGTGACGATCCTGATCCCGACGAGGAACAGGCTCGATCTCGTCCGGCCGTGCATCGAGTCGCTGCGGCGGACGACCTACAGCAATTACAGGATCGTCGTGATCGACAATGAGAGCGACGATCCGGCTCTCCTTGCTTATCTCCGCGCGGCGGATGTCGAGGTTCTCCGCGTCGCCTCGAACGGCGCGCCCTTCTCTTTCGCGGCGATCAACAATCGCGCCGCCGCGGCCTGCACGAGTGATTTCGTCCTCTTCCTCAACAACGACACGGAAGTCGTGGAGCCGCGCTGGCTCAGCCAGATGATGGGATATGCCGGCCTTCCCGGCGTCGGCGCCGTCGGCGCCCGCCTCCTCTATCCCGACGGCACGGTGCAGCATGCCGGCATCGTCAACGGCTACCATTTCGGTGCTGCCGGCCATGCCTTCCGCGGCATGGACGGCGAGGCTCCGGGCTACCAGTGGTCGCTGAAGGTGGCGCGCGAGTGTGCCGGCGTCACCGCCGCCTGCATGCTGACGCCGACGCGGCTGTTCCTCGGTAGCGGCGGCTTCGACGAGGAGAGGTTCGCCGTCGCCTATAACGATGTCGATTATTGCAATCGGCTGAGCGACAGCGGCTACAGCGCGATTTATTGCCCCGACGCCATTCTCACCCATCACGAGAGCCAGTCGCGCGGCATCGTCGACAGGCCGGAGGAGCTGGCGGCGTTGCGCCGTCTCTACGGCAGCCGGGTCGACCCCTACTACAACCCCAATCTGTCGCTGGCCGACGAATCCTTCCGCATCCAGCCCTACCGGCATCCGCCGCCGGACATCCGGCCGGTGCGGGTAGCGGCTGTAACGCACAATCTCAACTACGAGGGCGCGCCGCTCTGCCAGCTGGAGCTGCTGGCGGGCCTCCGGCAGCGCGGCATCATCGAGCCGCTGGTGCTGTCGCCGGCCGACGGGCCGCTGCGCGCCGCCTATGAGGCAGAGGGCATCGGCGTCGAGATCATTCCCGCCATCGGCATTCGCAGCGAGGAGGCCTTCGCCGGCAGCACGGAGGAGCTCGGCTCGCTCTACAAGGCCCGCGGCGCCGAACTCGTCTACGCCAATACACTGCAGACCTTCTGGGCGCTCGCCGCGGCCGAGACAGCCGGCATCCCGGCCCTCTGGCACATTCACGAGAGCGAGCCCTGGGACAGCTATTTCAGCTTCCTGCGCGGGCCGGTGCGCGACATCGCCTACCGGATGTTCCTCTATCCCTATCGGAACATCTTCGTTTCGGCCGCCACCGAGCGGCAATGGCGGCCGACGAATGCTGCCAACAACGCCGTCGTCCTGCACCACGCATTGGCGCCGGAGCGGATCGCACAGATGCGTGCCGCCTATCCGCGGCAGGAGGCGCGCGACACGCTGGGCCTTACCGACGAGGATATCGCCGTGGTGCTGCTGGGCACAGTGACCGAACGCAAGGGGCAGATCGATCTCGTCGATGCCTTTGCGGCGCTGCCGGAAGACGCTGCCGCGCAGGCTGTCGTGTTCATCGTCGGCGACCGGCCGAGCCCCTACAGCGAGCGCCTGCACCGGACTGTCGATGCGCTGCCCGATGCCCTGCGTGCCCGCGTGCGCATCATCAGCGAAACGCCGCAGCCCCATCTCTATCTCGCCGCGGCCGACGTGGCGGTCTGCTGTTCCCGCGTCGAGAGCTATCCCCGGGTTATCCTCGAGGCGATGGCCTTCGGCCTGCCGCTCGTCACGACACAGGTCTTCGGCATCGCCGAGCAGGTCCGGCCGGACTGCAACGCCCTCGTTTACGAGCCGGGCGATACGGATACGCTGGCGACGCAACTGGCGGCGCTGATCGGCGATGAAGTCCTGCGCCGTCGCCTTGGATCGAACGCGCTGGCGGTCCTTGCGAGCCTGCCGGGTTTCGATGAAATGATGGCGGGCTATGCGTCCCTGTTCAGGCAGGCCTATGGCAGCAGTTGTCCCGATCGCAGTTGAAGGACCGGCCCTTGCCTGTCTCTCGTGATGCCCTTGCCGACCTCCTGCTTCTGCCGGAGAACGATCCCCGGCCGCTGGTCAGCGCGCCGCTCGGAATCGGCCTCTTCTGGTCGGCCAAGGCAGCTTGCACCAACGTTCTCCTCTGGTACCTGCAGGTCAGCGGCATCGGGCGATTTGCCGCCTTCTATACCCAGTGGCCGCACAAGTTCCGGCAGGAAGTGCTGTATGCCTCGCTACGCTACCAGGAAGGCGTCCGCTCGCTGAGCGAACCGGCGCAGCTGCGGTGGATCAGAGTCATCCGGGATCCCTACCGTCGCGCCATAAGCAGCTACCGGCACATCCTCCGCCATGGCGTCGGGACCAACCTGCCGGCGGGCGAATCCAGCCTGGATCACCTGCGCGAGGCCGGGCTCTCCTTCCTCGACTTTCTGCATCTGCTACAGGATTCGCCCGTTCTGCTGAACGAAATCCATTGCCGCCCGCAGTTCCACCCGCTGGAAGCGGACGTCACGATCTGGCGCCTGATCAATGTCGACGTCGACAATATCCAGTCGTCGCTGGAACAGATCGAGACCGAGCTCGGCCTCGAAATTGCACCCGACGAGCGCGACGCCTACAGCGCGTCCCTGGCGAATATCCGCCAGCACCACTATGCGCTGCGGCTCGAGACAGAAGACCATCTCGATGCGACGCCGCTCACGCGCCTGCACGCCGACGGCCTCTGGCCGATCGATGCGGCTTTCCTGACGGAACGAAGCCGCCGGCTCATCGAGACGATCTATGACGTCGACTTCGCGCGCTACGGGCTGGCCTGCGTGTAAACACGCGAGGCCGCCCGGCGCGGCTGACGGGGAGCCGTGAATTGGCTATGACTGCCCGGGTCCGTTCTGGTGACGGTTGCGTAGGATTGCCGAGATGACAGACGCGCCGACTGCCGACCCGCTCCGCACGTTCCATGACGCCGTCGCCGCCAATGCCGACATTCTCGGCGCCGGCTGGATACGCGACCTCGGGTTTGACGCCTTTGCCGATGCCGGGCTGGACAGCCGCGCCTATCCGCTCGCCTTCTTCGACCAGGACTACTATCGCAGCCAGCTTCCGGAGGCCTGGAACGGCGAGGCCAATCTTTATCTCCATTTCTGCCGGCTCGGCGGCCGCCTCGGGCTGAAGCCGAACCCGATCGTCGACTTCGGCTTCCTGCAGCGCCAGCTGGCGGAGCTCGATGCCGGCGGCTTCCGCCCCGCCGGTCAGCGAGCCCGCCCGCCGCGTGACAATGTCGATCTTCTGGCGCAGTACCTGCGGCGCATCGGCGACCGGAACCTGTCGCCGCATCCGCTGTTCGACCCGTCGCTTTATGCCGTGTCTGCCGACCTGGCGGAAACCGACATCCCGGTTCTGCATTTCCTGGCGCACGGCAGCGACACGGCCTTCTCGCCCTATTTCTCGGTCGAGTTCTACGAGCTGCAGGTACCCGAGCTGCGCGGCTCCACCATCAATCGCCTCGGCCATTACTGCGATGCGGCGCCGGACGAGCGCTGCGATGCCAACCCGATGCTCAGCGGCGCCTATTACCGGGCAGCGGTCGGCAACCCGGCCGTCGATCCCCTGTCCCACTTCGTCACCGACGGCGCCGATCTCGGGCTGCGTCCCAATCCCTATACGGACGCCGACTTCGCTGCCGGAGGCCTAGATGCCGAGTGGCTCGGCATCGGCACGGCGCTCCGCCGCTACATCGCCGTCGCCTGATGGCCGAGGACCCCATTCCCGTGCAGGGCGCCGCAGAGGCGGAGCTTTACCCGCTCGCCTTCGACACGCTCCGCGATACCCGCTTCGCCCAGCCGCTCGAAGGCTTCGAGCGCGTCCTGCATGTGTTCGATACCGGATGGAACGGCATCCGCAGCGCCTGCGGCGCGCTGCCCGGGCACAAGCTGGCGATCACCCACCCGCGCCGGCCCGACGCGGCAGCGATCCGCCACTTCGTCGGCCTGGTCAGCAAATGGCACATCGAGCGCATCTGCTTCCACGGCTACTCCGATTCAGCCAATGACTTTGTCGAGGCTGCCGCCCGTTTCTTCGGGTCCAGCGTCGGCCTCTACATCGTGACGCATGTCGGCTCGGCGCAGTTCACCAACGGCTTCGAGATCCGCATGCAGGAGCTGACGCGGCGGGCCCTAGCGCAAGGTGCGGTGCGGCGCCTCGGATCGCTGAAGCCGGGCTTTCATCTCGTCAACGACGCCTGCTGGCCGCATACGCTGATCAACATGGCGCCCGCCCTCGGCCACCGCGGCGCCGCCTTCACGCATCGCGAGGGCACGGCCTTCGTTCCGCTCGAAAACACCTGGGGAAAGAACCTCTACAACAACATCATCGCCACGCTTCGCAGCGACATGCTGAACGAGGTCTGGACCGTCAACTGGCCGACAAGCCTCGGCGACATCATGGATCTTTCGCGATTGCGGCAGGTGGGCTTCCGGCGCGGTCTCGACCTGCTGACGATGATGGCCTCGGCAGAGGTCGTCATGAATGTCAGCCATGCCGAGGCACAGCCGATGACGCAGCTCGAGGCGCTTGCGGTCGGCACGCCCTGCCTCACCGGCCCGCTGCACCTGCCGGAGCTCGGCGCCCATGCGGCGACGGCGCTCCTGGAAGCGCCGCCGGACGATATCGGAGGGATCATGGCCGCCATCCGGCGCGTGGCCGAGGCGCGCCGCAGCGATCCGGCCGGCATGGCGGCGCTGTTCGAAGACCTGCTCGAGGAGCGCGAGCACCTCTCCGCCGAACGTTATGCCGAGTTTCTCGAGCTATAGGCGGATCGAGGCACGTGATCCGGGTCTGTTTCGTCGCCGATGAGCTCCAGCCGTTCGCATCCGGCGAACGCGCCCGCCTTCTGCATCGCCTCGCCGAACAGAACGCCCGCAGCGCCACCCCGGCGCAGTTCCACTATCTGCTCCCGTCCTTCAGGAAGGAGCTGGCCGATCCCCTGACGGAGATCTACGGCGCCAGTCGGATCCATTTCGCCCCGGATGCCTTTCCGCAATCCGACCTGCTGGGCCGCCTCCTCGGCGGCGCCGACTGGGACGGCGAGGAGCCGGGTGACGCCATCGCGCGCTCGCTCAGCCTCTATTACGGGCTTCAGCAGGCGCAGGACCGGATCCGGGCGCCCTTCGACTACGTGGAATTCCCCGACCGCCGCGGCTGGGCGGCAGCCTCCATCGCGGCCCGCCGCGCCGGCTTCGAGTTCGGCGAGACGCGGATCGTCGTCCGGCTCCAATCCGGCTTCGGCCTGATCCTCCCTCACCAGCCTCATACGCCGGCGAACAACCGCCATGCCGCGGCGACGATCGACTTCGAGCGGGCCGCGCTGCGGCATGCCGATCTCGTCGTCGCGCCTCTCGCAGCGACGGCCGATGAGGCCCGGGACTGCTACCGCTTCGACGACGCCTGGCGGACACGCTGCCGCATCGAATTTCCGCCCATCCTGTCGGGGCAAGAGAGCACGCCCGATGCTCAACCGGCCGAAGCCGGGCCGGATTTCGTCTTTCTGCCGCCCCTGCAGCCGCACAGACGTCCGGATGTCTTCATCAGGGCCGCAATTCTCTTTCTGGAGGAGCATCCCGGCTATCGCGGCGCCTTCCGCCTGAGCCTGGACGGCGCCGATCCCGCTTATGTCGATGCGCTGAGGCCGCTGGTTCCGGGCGCGCTCGCCAGGCGCATCCTCTTTCAGGCGCAGCACGGCGCCTCGCTGCAGGACATCGCGGTCGTGCCCTCCGACTACGAAGGCCTGGGCCTTTCCGCCTACGAGATTGCCGCCCAAGGCGGGCGGGTCATCCTCAACCGCCGCTGCATGGCCTTTGGCGCCAACCCGCGCTGGCAGGATGGCCGCAACTGCCTGATGTTCGACGGCATGCCGTTCCAGCTTGCCGAAGCCATGGCGGCAGCCCTCGCCTGGACGCCGCAGGACACGGTCGAGACCGCGCCGGACCCCGCCTATTGGGAGACCGCACCGAAGCCACGGGCGCCGATGCCGCGTTCATCCCAGCGCCTCGCCGCCTGCGTCTTCGGCATCGACACGGTGGAGCAGCTGACGCGCCTCCTGCTGCGCTTTCCCTTCGGGCTCCTCGACACGGTGCATCTGCTGCTGCCGCGGGACGTCTTCCCGGACGGCGACCGATCCGTGCTGGAGGCCATCGCCCGCGGGGCGACGCCGCATCTTGTGCCGGGGCCGGCGACGCGCCCGAGCGATGTCGCCCATGTCGTCGCAGGCCTCGATGCCGAACTCGTCGCTCTCTTCGCAGCCGACCATGTGCCGCACGAAGCCTTTCTCGGCGCAGGGTTCCACGCCTTCGATGCCGATCCGGCGCTGCAGCTGTTCACGTCGCATGTGCGCGTCCTCGACCGCGCCGGCCTGACCGTCCTCGGCACGCGCCTCTATGCCGGCGCGGCGCCGTCCATGGCGCTGCTGGAGAACTGCGTCGCCCCTCCTGCCGTCATCATCCGCAAGACGCTTCTTCGCACCTGCCCTCCGGACGACCGCGTTGGCGACCTCTGGTTCGAGGAGCTGACGCGGCGGGCCGCGGTCACCGGCGAAGACATTCTTGTCGCGCCGACGGCCCTCATCGACGCGCTGGACGCCTCGGCCCGGACGACGTCGAGCCCCGACCTCACGGCCGCCCTTCTCCGTCTCGCCGGGCCCGGATCGCCAGCCCGATATTTCGCGCCCGACATGGCCGGGACATCGGCCTCCGGTGCCGACCTGATCTTCGAGTCGACGGTCGATGACTTCCGCGCCGCCCACATGGCATGGCCGCGCGACGTCGATCGCGCCTGGAGCCCGGTCGCCTACAATGCCGAGATGGGCGGCCTGCTGGTCCATCCGATCATGGACCATGTGACGATAGCTGCCCTGCCGCCGCTGGGAGCCCAGCGGGTGCGGCGGATATCGGCCAGGGTCAGGAACGCCCATGCCGGCAACCAGGGCATCGAGGCCGCCATGGCCCTGCTGCGGCGGGACCTGACGGCCGAGCGGCTTGCCGCCCTGGAGCAACATGGCGAGGCGGACGGCGCCATCGTCAGTCCGTGGCTCTCCCTCGCCCCCGACTCGTCCGGCGTGATCGAGCTGCAGGCCGAGCGGCGGATGCCCGGAGACCGGCTGCTCCTCATGACACGGCTGCCGCCCGGAAAGGGCGAAAGCTTCTGCTGGGCGGTCTTCGAGACCGTCACGGCCTTTTCCTGAGCGGAGGGCGCCCTCATATGCTCCCCGACAGTCGTTTTGCCGAGCGGGGTTGAACCATGCCGGTTTTGGCAGCACCTTCCGGCCGTGACGGGCCGCGACCGGCGAGGGCCGCCTGCGCAGAATTGCCGACCCCGCCCGCTCGGGCTGTCGCGTGCTGGATGAGTGCCGCATGAAAATCGTAATGATCGGGACTGGCTATGTCGGGCTGGTTTCAGGGGCGTGCTTTGCCGACGCGCGACACGAGGTCGTCGGCGTCGACCGCGACGCCGGCAAGATCGACCGCCTGCACCACGGCGAGATCCCGATCCATGAGCCGGGGCTCGATGCGCTGGTGGCGGCGAATGTTGCCGCCGGCCGACTGACCTTCACGACCGAACTCGCCGAGGCTCTGCCGGGCGCCGAGGCCATCTTCCTCGCCGTCGGCACGCCGACGCGCGGCGAGGACGGCCATGCCGACCTCTCCTATGTCTTTTCCGCCGTCGACGAGCTTGCCGGCGGGATGACCGACTATGCGGTGATCGTCAGCAAATCGACGGTTCCGGTGGGAACCGGCGACAGGATCGAGGAGCGCATCCGCCAGCGCCGCCCCGACCTTGCCTTCGACGTCGCCTCGAGCCCGGAATTCCTGCGCGAGGGATCGGCGATAGCCGATTTCGCCAACCCGGACCGGATCGTCGTCGGCACCGGTTCGGAGCGCGCCGCGGCCATACTGCGCGCCGTCTACCAGCCGATCGCCAGGGACGGCGCGCCGATCCTCTTCATGTCGCGGCGCTCCGCCGAGCTGACGAAATATGCCGCCAACGCCTTCCTCGCCACGAAGATCACCTTCATCAACGAGATCGCCGATTTCTGCGAGAAGGTCGGCGCCGATGTCGACGACGTGTCGCGTGCCGTCGGGCTGGACCCCCGCATCGGCGGCCGCTTCCTGCAGGCCGGACCCGGCTATGGCGGCTCCTGCTTTCCCAAGGACACGCTGGCGCTGCTGCGCAATGGCGAGGCTTTCGGCTCGACGCTGCAGATCGTCGAGACCGTCGTTTCCGTCAACGAGCGGCGCAAGCGGCAGATGGTGAACCGCATCGTCGACGCCTGCGGCGGCTCGGTTGCCGGCCGGCGCATCGCCCTTCTCGGCGTGACGTTCAAGCCCAATACCGACGACATGCGCGAGTCGCCGAGCATCCCGATCGCCCGCCAACTCGGCGAGCTCGGCGCCCGGCTCAGCGCCTACGACCCTGTCGGCCGGGCGCGGGCCATGCAGCTTCCCGCCTTTGCCGCCGTTGACTGGCACGATGATCCCCTGGCCGCCATCGACGGCGCCGACGCCGCGGTGATCATCACCGAATGGGACGAATTCCGGCACCTCGATCTCGCCGCCATGGCGGCGCGCATGGCGCAGCCGCTGCTGATCGACCTGCGCAACGTCTTCCGTCCCGACGCCGCGGCGGCCGCCGGCCTGACCTACCTTTCCATCGGCCGGCCGCGGGCGGCTCCGGCAGGGGCCGATCTCGCCGACGGGCCGGACGGCATGGTATCCATACCCCATCGCGCGCCCGCCAGTGCCTGAACCACCTGGAGATACGGCCGGTTGACGGTGCTGCCGCCGCCCCCTATCGACACGGGGGAGCGGCCAGAGCGCGCCGCCATCGAGCCCGCGCCCGCATGTTCCTTACCTCGAGGAAAGACTACCTGATCCTCCTGCTCGGAGATCTGGCGGTCTTCGTGCTCTCGCTGTGGCTCACGCTCTGCCTGCGCTATCTGGCGCCGCCTTCCTGGCGCGCCTTCGAGCTGCATCTCGTTCCGTTCTCGCTGCTCTTCGGCGCCTGGCTGCTGATCTTCTTCCTGGCCGGCCTCTACGACCGCCACACCAGCGTCCTGCGCAACGGCCTGTTCGAGCGCCTGTTCTATACGCAGGCGCTCAACATGCTGCTGGCGGCGCTGTTCTTCTTCTTCGTGCCGTCCTTCGGCATCGCGCCGAAGACGATCCTGTTCATCTACCTGATCATTTCGTCAGTGCTGGTCATGGCCTGGCGGGTCAGCCTCTATCCACGCACGCTGCGTGGCCGGCGCGCCGATGCCATCCTCATCGGCAGCGGCAGCGACATCGAGGACCTGCGGCGCGAAGTCGACGACGATCCCTGGTATCCCTTCCGCTTCGCGACCTTCATCGATACCGGCAAGGAGGACGCCGCCAGCTTCGCCGAGACGGCGGTGCGCCAGGCCGGCAACGGCGCGACGATCGTCGTCGTCGACAATTCCGACCGCAAGGCGACGGCCGGACTGCCGGCTGTCTATGAAATGGCCTTCGAGCGCCCGGGATTTCTCTTCTTCGATGCCGCTTTCCTCTATGAAGCGGTCTTCGAGCGCGTGCCGCTGACCATCATGCAGCCGCCCAACATCCTGACGCTGGCCGGCCGGCCGGTGATCTACAGCATCGTCAAGCGGGCCATGGATGTGGTCATCGGCCTTGTCGGCTCGGCCCTGTGCCTGATCGTCCTGCCTTTCCTGGCGCTGGCGATCAAGCTCGAGGACGGCGGGCCGATTTTCGTCGTGCAGGAGCGCGTCGGCCGTTTCCAGCGGCCGATACGCATCCGCAAGTTCCGCAGCATGAGCGGCAGCGATACCGGCGCCCAGGCGCTGCAGTCGCAGCATGTCGTGACGCGCGTCGGCCGTTTCATCCGCCGCACGCATATCGACGAATTCCCGCAGTTTCTCAATCTGGTGCGCGGCGACCTGTCCTTCGTCGGGCCGCGGCCGGAGCTGCCGGCCCTCGCCGCCCATTACGCGGCGCACATCCCGCATTACCGCATGCGCCATCTGATCAAGCCGGGCCTGACCGGCTGGGCGCGGGTCCGCCACCAGCGCGACCCCCATCACGGCACCGACGTCGCCGAGACCCGCATCAAGCTGGGCTACGACCTTTATTACGTGACCCACCGGTCGCTGATGTTCGATCTCTACATCACGTTCCAGACGGTGCGCTTCATCCTCACGGCCCGCGGTTCCTGAACTGGCTGCGTGGCGTTAGGCGCCGTAGGGTGGGCAAGCGCCGGCAGGCGTTTGCCCACGCGGCAAACCGCCGGTCCGCCCGGCGATTGCGTCAATGACCGCGTGGGCAAAGCTTCGCCTTGCCCACCCTACGGTCCGACGGTGCCGCCTCTTGTCCGTTTCGTCCGGCTGAACTAGCAGAAGCGCCGCCGGGCACGCTCGCCCCAGACCGGAGTTGATCGGATGCCAACACCCATCGCCCGCCATCGCGCCTGTGGAGCGCACGCATGAGCGGCATCGTCATCATCGGCGGCGGCCACGGCGGCTCGCAGGCGGCGGCGAGCCTCCGCGGCGACGGCTACGAAGGCCCGCTCACCCTGCTGACCGCCGAGCCGGACATCCCCTACCAGCGGCCGCCGCTGTCGAAGACCTACCTGAAGGAGCCCGAGCGCGGCCTTCAGGAGCTGCGCCCGGCAGCGTTCTACAACAAGCACGACATCGCCTTGCGCCTCGCCACCCGCGCCACAGCCATCGACCGCGAGGGCAAGACGGTTGCGCTCGATGACGGCAGCACTCTTCCCTTCGACCAGCTGATCATCGCGACCGGCACCCGGCCGCGCATTCCGCGCGTGCCGGGCATCGAGCTCGAAGGCATCTATTTCCTGCGCGACGCCGCCGATGCCCGCCGGCTGCATGACGGCTTCCTTGCCGCGCGTTCCATCGTCGTTGTGGGCGGCGGCTTCATCGGCCTGGAGATCGCCGCCACGGCGCGCCAGCTCGGCCGCGAGGTGACGGTGCTGGAGGCGGCCGACCGCCTGATGGGCCGTGCCGTCACGCCGGAAATATCGAGCCACTTCCTCGACCTGCATCGCGGCTGGGGAACGACGGTGCTCCTCGACACGCCGCTGGAATCGATCATCGGCGACAATGGCCGTGTCGCCGGCGTCGTGGCGGCGGGAAAGACCCTACCCGCCGATATCGTCGTCATCGGCATCGGCGTCGTGCCGAATGTCGAGCTGGCGCAGTCGATCGGCGCGGCGGTCGACAACGGCATCGTCGTCGACCAGTTCCTGCGCACCTCGGTGCCGGACATTTTCGCCATCGGCGACGTCGTGTCCTATCCGGAGGTGGCGCTCGGCCGCCATATCCGGCTGGAGTCGGTGCAGAACGCCGTCGACCAGGCGAAGGCGGTGTCGCGCGTCATCACCGGCCGCGGCACGCCCTACCAGTCGGTGCCGTGGTTCTGGTCCGACCAGCAGGACGTCAAGCTGCAGATGGTCGGGCTGGCGGCGCCGGCGACGCGGCGGGTGCTGCGCGGCCGCCCCGAAGACGGGCATTTCTCGGTCTTCCAGTTCGCCGGCGACCGCCTCGTCGCCATCGATTCGGTCAACCGCGGCGCCGACCACATGCTCGGCCGCCGGGTGCTGGAAGCAGGCGGCACCCTGCCGACCCCGGAACAGGCGGCCGACGAGAGCTTCGATCTCAAGCAGTTGATGCCCCGGCCGAACCGCGCCGCCGCGGCCGGCTGAGCGGAGCGTTCGTCCGTCCCACGCACCGTGGGGTTCACGCTTCCTGGCTTTTCGCCTATAAGCCGGCCGAACGCCTGCCTTCATCCCTGTCAAGCCCCGGGGCGGACCGCCGCGCCGGGGTTTTGTGCGACACACGAGCCGTAATGCCGAAGCGTACCGATCTCTCGCAGATTCTCATCATCGGCGCCGGGCCGATCATCATCGGGCAGGCCTGCGAGTTCGACTATTCCGGAACACAGGCCGTCAAGGCGCTGAAGGACGAGGGCTACCGGGTCATCCTGGTCAACTCCAATCCGGCGACGATCATGACCGACCCGGACCTTGCCGATGCGACCTATATCGAGCCGATCACCCCGGAGATCGTCGCCAAGGTCATCGAGAAGGAGCGCAACGCCCTTCCTGGCGGCTTCGCCGTCCTGCCGACAATGGGCGGCCAGACGGCGCTCAACACCGCCCTGTCGCTGCGGCGCATGGGGGTTCTGGAGCAGTTCGACGTCGAGATGATCGGCGCCACCGCCGAGGCCATCGACATGGCCGAGGACCGGCAGCTCTTCCGCGAAGCCATGCGGCGCATCGGGCTGGCGACGCCCCGCTCGGTGCTGGCCAATGCCTCGGAACTGAAGAACGAGGATCGCCGCCGCCACCGCGCTGAGCTCGACCGGATCGACGGCCTCGACGTGCCGGCCGACGAGAAGGCGCGGCTCAAGGCGGAGTTCGAGCGCAGCTGGGCCGCCGGCAACCAGGAGCGGCGCAAGCGCCATCAGGAAAAGGCGCTGATCGAGGCGCTGGAGGCACTGCCGGTGATCGGCCTGCCGGCCATCATCCGCCCGTCCTTCACCCTTGGCGGCACCGGCGGCGGCATCGCCTACAACCGCGAGGAGTTCCTGGAGATCGTCGAACGCGGCCTCGACGCCTCGCCGACCAACGAGGTCCTGATCGAGGAATCGGTGATCGGCTGGAAGGAATACGAGATGGAGGTCGTTCGCGACAGGAACGACAACTGCATCATCGTCTGCTCCATCGAGAACGTCGATCCGATGGGCGTTCACACCGGCGATTCCATCACCGTCGCGCCGGCCCTGACGCTGACCGACAAGGAATACCAGATCATGCGCGACGCCTCGATCGCCGTGCTGCGCGAGATCGGCGTCGAGACCGGCGGATCGAACGTCCAGTTCGCGGTCAACCCGGCCGACGGCCGGCTGGTCGTGATCGAGATGAACCCGCGCGTGTCGCGCTCCTCGGCGCTGGCGTCGAAGGCGACCGGCTTCCCGATCGCCAAGGTCGCGGCACGGCTTGCCGTCGGCTACACGCTGGACGAGCTGGAGAACGACATTACCGGCGGCGCCACGCCGGCCTCCTTCGAGCCGACGATCGACTATGTCGTCACCAAGGTGCCGCGCTTCGCCTTCGAGAAATTCCCCGGCGCCGAGCCGGTGCTGACCACCTCGATGAAGTCGGTCGGCGAGGTCATGGCCATCGGCCGCACCTTCGCCGAATCGCTGCAGAAGGCGCTGCGCGGCCTGGAGACCGGCCTTTCCGGCCTCGACGAGGTGGATATTCCCGGCCTCGGCGAGGGCGACGACCGCAACGCCATCCGGGCCGCGCTGGGCGTGCCGACGCCGGACCGGCTGCTGCGCGCCGGACAGGCGCTGCGCCTCGGCGTCTCGGTGGAAGAGGTGCACCAGTCCTGCCGCATCGACCCGTGGTATCTGCGCCAGCTGCAGTCGATCATCCTGTCGGAGGAGAAGGTGCGCCGGCACGGCCTGCCGCAGGCCGCCGAGCCGCTGCGGCGGCTGAAGGCGCAGGGCTTTTCCGACGCCCGCCTGGCGACGCTGGCCGGTGTCGAGGAGGAGGACGTCGCGGCGCTGCGCGAGCGCCTGGACGTGCACCCGGTCTACAAGCGCATCGATACCTGCGCCGCCGAATTCGCGGCGCCGACCGCCTACATGTATTCGACCTACGAGCTGCCCTTCGCAGGCCGGCTCGCCGACGAGGCGGCGCCGAGCGGCCGCGACAAAGTGATCATCCTCGGCGGCGGCCCCAACCGCATCGGCCAGGGCATCGAGTTCGACTATTGCTGCTGCCATGCCGCCTTCGCGCTGGCCGATGCCGGCTACGAGACGATCATGGTCAACTGCAACCCGGAGACCGTGTCGACCGACTACGACACCTCCGATCGCCTCTATTTCGAGCCGCTGACGGCCGAGGACGTGCTGGAGATCGTCCGCATCGAACAGAGCGCCGGGCGGCTGCACGGCGTCATCGTCCAGTTCGGCGGCCAGACGCCCCTCAAGCTCGCCGCCGCGCTGCAGGCGGCGCGCGTGCCGATCCTCGGCACCTCGCCGGACGCCATCGACCTCGCCGAGGATCGCGACCGCTTCCAGAAGCTTCTCAACCGGCTCGGGCTGCGGCAGGCGAAGAACGGCATCGCCTATTCCGTCGAGCAGGCCCGCCTCGTCGCCGGCGAGCTCGGCCTGCCGCTCGTCGTCCGCCCGTCCTACGTGCTCGGCGGCCGCGCCATGCAGATCATCCGCGACGAGAACACCCTGTCGGACTATCTCCTCGGCACGCTGCCGGAGCTTGTGCCGCAGGACGTCAAGGCGCGCTATCCGAACGACAAGACGGGGCAGATCAATACGGTTCTCGGTAAGAACCCGCTGCTGTTCGACCGCTATCTTTCCGATGCCATCGAGATCGACGTCGACGCGCTGTGCGACGGCACCGATGTCTTCGTCTGCGGCATCATGGAGCATATCGAGGAAGCCGGCATCCATTCCGGCGACAGCGCCTGCTCCCTGCCGCCGCACTCGCTCAGCCAGGCGATCATCGACGAGCTGCACCGCCAGACCGGCGAGCTGGCGCGCGCCCTTGGCGTCGTCGGCCTGATGAACGTCCAGTACGCCATCAAGGACGGCGACATCTTCGTCCTGGAGGTGAACCCGCGCGCCTCGCGCACCGTGCCCTTCGTCGCCAAGACGATCGGCCTGCCGGTCGCCAAGATCGCCTCGCGCATCATGGCCGGCGAGCCGCTGTCGAATTTCCAGACCGAGCGGCCGGCGTTCCGGCACATCGCCGTCAAGGAAGCCGTCTTCCCCTTCGCCCGCTTCCCCGGCGTCGATACGCTGCTCGGCCCGGAGATGCGCTCGACCGGCGAGGTCATGGGGCTCGACTTCGACTACGCGACGGCTTTCGCCAAGAGCCAGCTCGGCGCCGGCTCGCCCTTGCCGACCACCGGCACGCTCTTCGTCTCCGTGCGCGACGCCGACAAGCCGCGCATCCTGGACGCCGTGCAGCGCCTGCACCGTCTCGGGTTCCGCGTCATCGCCTCGGCCGGCACGCGCGCCTTCCTCGAGGGCCAGGGCGTGCCCTGCCAGCGCATCAACAAGGTGCTTGAAGGCCGCCCGAACATCGTTGATGCTATCAAGAACGGTGAGGTTCAGCTCGTCTTCAACACGACGGAAGGCGCGCAGACCGTTTCGGACAGCCGTTCCCTGCGGCGTGCCGCGCTGCTGGAGAAGGTGCCGTACTACACGACCGTAGCCGGCGCCGTGGCGGCTTCGGAAGGCATCGAGGCCTATGGCTTCGGCAACCTTGAAGTCCGTCCGCTGCAATCCTATTTCGCGGCGGCTTGAGGGAAAACTGCCTGCGGCGCCGCCGCGGGTTACCGTTCTATTGCGGCGCCGGCGGCGCCGGGAGTGAAAGGTTCCGCGATGATCGACAAGATTCCAATGACCGCAAACGGATATGCGGCACTGGAAACGGAACTGAAGCGGCGCACCGGCGAGGAGCGTCCGCGCATCATCGAGGCGATCGCCGAGGCGCGCTCGCACGGTGATCTGTCGGAAAACGCGGAATATCATGCTGCCAAGGAGCAGCAGAGCCACAATGAAGGCCGCATTGCCGAGCTCGAGGACATGCTGTCCCGCGCCGAAATCATCGACGTTTCCAAGCTGTCGGGCACCTCGATCAAGTTCGGCGCCACGGTGACCCTGGTCGACGAGGATACCGACGAGGAGAAGGTCTACCAGATCGTCGGCGACACCGAGGCCGACGTCCGCGAGGGCCGCATCTCCATCTCCTCGCCGATCGCCCGGGCGCTGATCGGCAAGAGCAAGGGCGATACCGTCGAGGTGACGGCGCCGGGCGGCTCGCGCTCCTACGAGATCCTGAAGGTCGCCTACCGGGGCTGAGGCGCGGCGGTTTTTTCACCGCAGCCGCTGCTTCTTGATCGGCATAGCGCCGAACCCCTACATTTAGGGCATGTATGGCTTGCCGGGCGGGGCCCGGCGAGGCCATTCTTCCTTGTCCAGCCCCCTTGCGGAAAGCCTTCGTCATGCATGCCAAGGTCCTCATCGTCGGCTCCGGGCCGGCCGGCTACACGGCAGCCATCTACGCGGCGCGTGCCATGCTGGAGCCGGTGCTGATCGCCGGCGTGCAGCAGGGCGGCCAGCTCACCGTCACCACCGACGTCGAGAATTATCCCGGCTTCGCCGATGTCATCCAGGGCCCCTGGCTGATGGAGCAGATGCAGGCCCAGGCGGCGCATGTCGGCACCAGATTTGTGCAGGACCACATCGTTGCGGCCGACCTCAAGACGCGGCCGTTCCGGCTCACCGGCGATTCCGGCACCGTCTACACCGCCGACACACTGATCATCGCCACCGGCGCGCAGGCGAAATGGCTGGGCCTGCCGTCCGAGGAGCAGTTCAAGGGATTCGGCGTTTCCGCCTGCGCCACTTGCGACGGCTTCTTCTTCCGCGACCGCAAGGTCATCGTCGTCGGCGGCGGCAACACCGCCGTCGAGGATGCGATGTATCTGAGCCGCTTCGCATCCAAGGTGGTGCTGGTGCATCGCCGCGATCACCTGCGCGCCGAGCGGATCCTGCAGGACCGCCTGCTCGCCAATCCGAAGATCGAGGTGATGTGGAACACCGTCGTCGACGAGGTCGTCGGCTCGTCCGGCTTTCCGCGCTCGGTGACCGGGGTCAAGCTGCGCAACCTCGTCACCGGCGAGGAGACCGACTACGCGACAGACGGCGTCTTCGTCGCGATCGGCCACGCGCCGGCGACCGAGGTCTTCGGCAGCCAGGTGCGGCTGAAGCCCTCCGGCTATATCTGGACCGCGCCGGATTCGACGGCGACCAGCGTTGCGGGCGTCTTCGCGGCCGGCGACGTCACCGACGACAAATACCGCCAGGCCGTGACAGCGGCGGGAATGGGCTGTATGGCGGCGCTGGAGGCGGAGCGCTACCTGGCAGCCGGCGAAATCACCAGCGAAGCCGCGGAATAGTCTCCGCCGGCAAGCCGGCGGCCCGCAAGGACGATCCCTGCCCCACCGTCACAGCCGGTTCGCCAAGCCGCCGGCTGTCCCGAGAGAACCTCCCGGAGCTCCTATGGATTGGGACAAGCTTCGTATCTTCCACGCTGCCGCGCAGGCCGGGTCCTTCACCCATGCCGGCGAACAGCTCCAGATGAGCCAGTCGGCGGTGAGCCGCCAGGTCGGCGCGTTGGAGCAGGAGCTCGGCGTGGCGCTGTTCCTGCGCCACGCCCGCGGCCTGGTGCTGACCGAGCAGGGTGAAATCCTCTACCGCACGGCCATCGAGGTGATGACCCAGCTGGAGCAGGCGAAGACCCGCCTGACCGACACGCGCGAAAAGCCCAGCGGGCTTCTGCGCGTGACGACGACGGTCGGCATCGGCTCCACCTGGCTGACGCGGCGCATGGAGGAATTCCTCGACCTCCATCCGGACATGCGCCTGCAGCTCATCCTCGACGACGAGGAGCTCGACCTGTCGATGCGCCAGGCGGACGTCGCGGTCCGCATGCGCCAGCCGGTGCAGCCGGACCTCATCCAGCGCCGGCTGTTCACGGTGCACTATCATGTCTATGCGGCGCCGAGTTACCTCGAGCGCTTCGGCGCGCCGCAATCCATCGACGATCTCGACCAGCACCGCATCGTCAGCTACGGCCTGCCGATCCCGAGCAACATCAAGGACGTCAACTGGCTGGAAGTGGCCGGCCGGCCGTCGGCCAGCCCGCGCGAGCCGGTCCTGCGCATCAACAACATCTACGCCATCCGCTCGGCGGTCGAGCAGGGCGTCGGCATCGCCTTCCTTCCCGACTACCTGAAGGAACAGGATTCCGGTCTCGTCCAGCTCCTGCCCGAAGTGCAGGTGCCGACCTTCTCGACCTTCTTCACCTATCCCGCAGAGCTGAAGAACTCGGCAAGGGTCAATGCTTTCCGCAACTTCCTCATCGAGAAAGCTCAGACTTGGCAGTTCTGACAGCCGCGGCTGTGTGACTTGTTCGCTCACGAACAATAACAATGCAAATCTAGAAAACTGTTGCACCGCTGCAATTGCACGCATTGCGGGCATGGCGCAGGATTGGCCTTGGGGCTGCTGTTTGTACCGATTCGTGTCCTTCCTCCCCAAGGGCAAAGGTCGCTTCCGGTGCGCGCAGGACGACCGGCCATGCCCCACCTGCCGGGCAGGATCTGCCCGGCTTTTTCTTTGTCCGCAGGCTCCCGGAGCAGTCAGGCCGCCTGGGCGCCGGACCGCGCGATCACCTGGTCGGCGAGACGGCCGGTCAGTTCCGACAGATGGTCGAAACGCGTCCGGAAGGTGCCGACGCCCGAGGTTGCCGACCGCAGCTCGACGATGAGGCCGCGCATCTCGGCTTCCGGGATCAGCGCCTCCACGACATCCCAGCCCGGCCAGCCCGGCCGCGCGTCGTAGCCGAGGATCTGGCCGCGCCGCTGCGAGACGATGCCGTTCACCCGCGCCGTCGCCTCGGACGGAACCGCGACATCGACATGCAGGATCGGCTCCAGCAGCACCGGATGGCACTGCGCCATGCCCTCGCGCATGGCGATCTGCGCCGCCATCCGGAATGCCATGTCCGACGAATCGACGGTGTGATACGAGCCGTCGACCAGGCAGACATCGACATCCACGACGTTGAAGCCGAGCGGCCCGCGCTGCAGGTAGTCCTGCACGCCGCCCTCCACCGACGCGATGTACTGCCGCGGCACGACGCCACCGGTGATGCGGTCGGCGAAAGCGAAACCGTTGCCGCGGTTCGCCGGCTTGATCTCCAGCACCACGTCGCCGAACTGGCCGTGGCCGCCGGACTGCTTCTTGTGGCGGCCGCGGATCGTCGCCTGGCCGCGGATCGTTTCGCGATAGGGGATCGAGGCGTCGCTGGTGCGCACGTCGACGCCGTAGCGGCCGGTGAGGCGCTCGAGCGCCACGCGCAGCTGCATCTCGCCCTGCCCTTCCAGCACGGTCTCGCCGGTTTCGGCGACATGCGTCAGGCGCAGCGACGGATCCTCCTCGAGGATCTTCGTCAGGGCCGCCGACAGCCGCGCATCGTCCTTGCGGTCGGCGGCGGCGACGGCATAGCCCAGCACCGGATCGGGCGCCTCCAGCCGCACCAGCTGCGCCGGCGGCGTGCGGCCCGTCGACAGCGTCTGCCCGGTCGCAGCGCCTTCCAGCTTTCCAAGACCGACAGTGTCGCCCTCGCGCGCCGCCTCGCGCTTGCTGACCTGCTGCCCCATCACCTGGAAGACGCCCGAGACGCGCCCGCCGCCGCCGGTGGGCCCTGTCAGCTCGGCACCGTCGGCGATCGCCCCGGCAAGGACGCGGGAGACCGAAATCTTGCCGCCATGCGGGGTGTGAAAGGTCTTCATGACCTGCACGACGCTTTCGTCCGCGGCAGCCTCCAGGCCGAGCCGGCGACGGGTGAAGGCAATGTTCGGGCTTTCGTGGCGAATGGCCTTGAGAAGGCGCCCGACGCCGTGGCCGCGCTCTGCCGAGCCGATGAAGACTGGGCAGATGAGCCCCTGGCGCATCTCGGAGACGAGGTCGCGGAAGATCGCCTCGCGCGACGGCTGCATGTCTTCCAGGAGCTGCTCCATCAGAGCATCGTCATAGTCGGCAAGGCGCTCCATCATGGAATAGCGCGCCTCCATTTCCCGCCCCTTGTCCTCCTCGCTCATGGCGATGACTTCGCTGGGGGCGTTTTCGCGATAGACGAAGGCCCGCTCCAGCGCGAGGTCGATGTAGCCGGTGATGGCGCCTCCCTGCCGCGTCGGAATATGGCGCAGCACCATGGGCACGCCACTCGCCGGCTGCAGCATCTCCAGCGTGCCGCGCACGGCGATATCGCCCTTGTCGACCTTGTTGAGGAAAAGCATGCGCGGCACGCCGCGGTCTTCCAGGGCCTTGAGAATGATCTGCAGGGCCGGGATCTTCTTCGGATCGGCTTCGGCGACCACCACGGCGACATCGACGGCCGGCAGGATCGCCTCGGATTCGAAAGCGTATTCAATGGAACCGGGGCAATCGAGAAATGTCAGCCGATCGCCCATGAAGTCCGTCTCGGCGACGTTCACCTCGACGCTCATCTGATGCGCCTTCGCCTCCGGCGAGGCGTCGCCGACCATGTTGCGCTCAGCCGCCGTCCCCTGGCGTCCAATCGCCCCGGACCGCGCCAGGATAGCCTCGAGCAGGGATGTCTTGCCGCTGCTGAACGGCCCGACCAATGCAATGCACCGGGGGCCTGTTACTCTGTCGCTGTCTTCTCCCATGGCTACCGTCTCCCTTTGCCGCGCCATGCTCCCGCCCGGAAGCTCAACCGGGCGGCAAAGCACGGCTGCTGCAGCGATGCTCTCAGGGAAAGATGGCGATGACAAGCCGCCACCCTTACGGCCTGCCGCCGACGGCATTGCGGTAGCGGCCAAACGGCGCTAGGTCGGGTCGCAGCGCGGGCCCCGGGGCGTCGCGCCGCCAGCCTTTCCGCCACGCCATGACCGGACATCCGCGCCCTGCGGATGGGGAGCCCGCCAATGCTGACAGCCTACACCCTGACGCCGTCCGGCCCGGTCTGGCATGAGGCCGCCGCCGATGGAAAAACCCTCGCCGCGCAGGATGTGCGCTGGGTCGACCTGCTGTCGCCGACACGCGACGAAGAGCTCGTCGCCGAGCAGTTTCTCGGCGTCGCCATTCCGACGCGGGCCGAAGCCCAGGAGATCGAATTCTCCAGCCGCCTCTATACCGAGGACGGCGCCACCTTCATGACCGTGTCGGTCGTCGCCGGCGTCGACGCCCGCAAGCCGACGCTGACACCCGTTACCTTCGTCATCGCCGGCAACCGCATCGCCACGGTGCGCTACGCCGATTTCGTTGCCTTCCGCCAGTTCCTGGCCCGCTCGGTCAAGCCGGATGCCGGCTGCAGCGAGGCGGCCGGCATCTTCCTCAGCTTCAACGAGGCGATCATCGACCGCATCGCCGATGTCATCGAGCGGTCCGGCGCTCATATCGACCGCTTCAACCGCAACGTCTTCAAGCAGGCGCGCAAGAGCCGCAAGCGCCGCTCGCTGGAACGGATGATCGGCCAGCTCGGCTTCCAGGGCGACATCGTCTCCAAGGCACGCGAAAGCCTCACGACGATGGAGCGGATGCTGCAATTCGCCGCCGCGGCACGGCCGCTGGCCGGCGACCGCAAGGCGCAGGATTCACGCATCAAGCTGATGAGCCGCGACGTGCGGTCGCTCGCCGACCAGCTCACCTTCCTGTCGAACAAGATCACCTTCCTGCTCGACGCGACGCTCGGCCTGATCTCGATCGACCAGAACGAGGTCATCCGCCTCCTGACCGTCGCCTCGGTGGTGTTCTTCCCGCCGACGATCATCGGCACGATCTACGGCATGAATTTCGATTTCATGCCGGAGCTGCACTGGAGCTTCGGCTATCCGCTGGCGGTTATCGCCATGATCCTGTCGGCGCTGCTGCCGATCCTCTATTTCCGCCGCCGCGGCTGGTTCTAGAGCCGGTACAGGTACATCACGAACGGCTCGCCGTCGGCGCCGTATTTCTCGTAAAGGCGGCGCGCCGGGACGTTGTCGACCTCGGTGCCGACCCAGGCTTCCTCGCAGCCAAGCGAGCGGCCGAGGTCGAACAGCGCCGTCATCAGGCGGCTGGCGACGCCGCGGCGTTGCCAGGCCGGCGTTACGCCGACCTCGTCGATATAGAGCTCGGTCGGCTTGTCGGGATGGCGGTGAATGACCGCCGCCGCCTGGGCGATGACGACGCCGTCGGCGATCGCCACGAGAAGGAAATGGTTGGGCTCGGCCAGATAGGCAGCGAGCCGGCCCGCCTGGACCGGCTCGTCGAAGACATCATCGGCGACGGCATCGAGGAGAGCGGCGTCGCCGGCCGTCACACGGCGGATTTCATAAGTTATTTCGCAAGTCATGGGCGGGCCTCCACGAGGCCCGCCATCCTAGCCGAGATTGCCGCAGAAGCGCTGGATGCGGGTGCAGGCCTCTTCCAGGGCCTCCGTCGACGTGGCGTAGGAGATGCGGAAGAACGGCCCCATGCCGAAGGCCGAACCCTGCACGACGGCGACGCCCTCCTCCTCCAGCAGCGCCGAGACGAAATCCTCGTCGGTGGCGATCGTCTTGCCGCCTTTGGTCGTCTTGCCGATGGCGCCGGCGCAGGACGGATAGACGTAGAAGGCGCCTTCCGGCGTCGGGCAGGTCAGGCCGTTGGCCTGATTGAGCATGCCGACGACGAGATCGCGCCGCTGCCGGAACAGCTCGGCATTCTTCGGGATGAAATCCTGCGTGCCGGTAAGGGCCTCGACGGCCGCCCACTGGGAGATCGAGGACGGGTTCGATGTCGACTGTGACTGGATGGTCGCCATCGCCTTGATGAGCTGGGTCGGACCGGCGGCATAGCCGATGCGCCAGCCGGTCATCGCATAGGCCTTCGAGACGCCGTTCACCGTAAGCGTGCGATCGTAGAGCGCCGGCTCGACCTCGGCGACCGTGGCGAAGCGGAAGCCGTCATAGACAAGGTGCTCGTAGATATCGTCGGTCATCACCCAGATATGCGGATAGCGCACCAGCACATCCGTCAGCGCCTTGATCTCGGCAGCGGTATAGGCGGCGCCGGTCGGGTTGGACGGCGAATTGAAGATGATCCACTTGGTCTTCGGCGTGATGACGCTCTCCAGCGCCTCGGGCTTCAGCTTGTAGCCGTCGGCCAGCGTCGTGGAGACATCGACCGGGGTCGCGCCCGCCAGGGCCACCATCTCCGGATAGCTCACCCAGTAGGGCGCCGGCACGATGACCTCGTCGCCGGGATTGAGCGTCGCCATCAGGGCATTGTAGAGGACCTGCTTGCCGCCGGAGCCGACGCTGACCTGCTCCGGCTTGTAGGTCAGGTTGTTCTCGCGGCGGAACTTGTCGACGATAGCCGCCTTCAGCTCCGGGATGCCGTCGACGGCGGTATACTTGGTCTTGCCGTCGCGGATGGCGCGGATCGCCGCTTCCTTGATGTTGTCCGGCGTGTCGAAGTCCGGCTCGCCGGCGCCGAGCCCGATCACGTCCCGGCCCGCCGCTTTGAGCTCCCTCGCCTTGTTGGTGACGGCGATCGTTGCGGACGGCTTGATACGGGCGAGCGAGTCGGCCAGGAAGCCCATGGGACATCTCCGGAAAGGCGGCAAGGGTGGAAAGGCGGCGCGACCCTAGTTGCCTGCCTTACGGCACGCAAGTCATAGCCGCCGCGCCACCTGCGAGGAGCTCCGTCAGGTGCATCCCCAGGACAACGATCCAGGACGACGGGGGTGATGTGCAATGGAGCATTGCGCCCGTCCCGCCATCGTCGTTACGTCTCGATGAGCCCATCCGGGAGCAGAACCATGCCCGCCAGCAAAGCCGTCCGACCGCCCCTGCGCCTGCGCTTCCGCCTCGTCGCGGATAAGGATTTCGCGTTCGGGCCGGGCAAGGCCGACCTTCTCGGCCACATCGCCGACAGCGGCTCGATCTCGGCCGCCGGCCGCGCCATGAGCATGAGCTACAAGAAGGCCTGGACCCTCGTCGACGACATGAACAAGGCTTTCGCCGAACCGCTCGTCGATGCCTCCAAGGGCGGCGCGGCGGGCGGCGGCGCCCGCCTGACGGCGCAGGGCGAGGCCGTCCTGGCACGCTACCGCGCTCTCGAAGCGCAGGCGGAAGCGGCCTTCGCAGCCGAGCTGGAAGGCTTCGCCAGGCTCCTCAAGCCCGCCAGGCGTTGACGGTTCACCTGGCTTCCCATACCAATTCCGCGATATAGTCCTGTGGACACAACGGGGGATTAGGTCGATGGCTGGCGTGCTCTCTCACCGCGGCGCGGGCGCAACCCGCCGCAGCCTGTGGCAAGGTCTTGCGGCAGGCCTCGCCGTTCTTGCCTTCACCGCCATGGGCGTCTCGGCGCCGCGTCCGGCAAGCGCGCAGGACGTTACCGTCTTCGCTGCGGCGAGCCTCAAGAACGCGCTCGACGAGATTGTCGACGCCTACAAGGCCGAGACCGGCAAGACCGTCGTCGTCAGCTACGCCGCCAGCTCGGCCCTCGCCAAGCAGATCGAGGAAGGCGCCCCAGCCGACATCTTCATTTCCGCCGATCTCGACTGGATGGACTATCTCGACGAGCGCAGCCTGGTGAACAAGGACACGCGCGAGACGCTTCTGGGCAACCGCATAGTCCTCGTCGCGGCATCCGACAGCACCGTCGCCATCGACGTCGCCAAGGGCATGGACCTTGCCGCGGCGCTGGGCGCCGACGGCAAGCTGGCCATGGCCAATGTCGATTCCGTCCCGGCCGGCAAATACGGCAAGGCCGCCCTCACCTCGCTCGGCGTCTGGGACACAGTCGCCGACCGCGTCGCGCAGGCCGACAATGTCCGCGCCGCGCTGGCCTTCGTCGCGCAGGGCGAGGCGCCGCTCGGCATCGTCTATGCCACCGATGCCGCCGCCGAGCCGAAGGTGAAAATCGTCGGCACCTTCCCGGAGGACAGCCACCCGCCGATCCTCTATCCGGCAGCGGTTCTCAGCCAGTCCGGCAATGCGGATGCGGCGGCCTTCCTCGCCTATCTGCGGTCCCCGGGCGCCAGGGCGGCTTTCGCGAAGCAGGGCTTCACCGTCATCGCTCCCAGCAGCTGAGCGCATGTTCGAGCCGCTGACGCCGGCAGAGCTGACCGCCATCGCGCTCAGCCTCCGGGTCAGCACCGTGGCGACGCTGGCGGCCATTCCGTTCGCGGTGTTCTTCGCCTTTGTGCTGGCCCGGGGACGTTTTCCGGGCCGCTCGCTGCTCGACGGGCTCGTCCACCTGCCGCTCGTCATGCCGCCGGTGGTCACCGGCTACCTGCTGCTGCTGCTGTTCGGCCGCCGCGGGCCGATCGGCGCCTTTCTCGATGCCCATTTCGGCATCGTCTTCGCCTTCCGCTGGACGGGCGCGGCGCTCGCCTGCGCCGTCATGGGCATGCCGCTGATCGTGCGCGCCATACGCCTGTCGATCGAGGCCATCGACCGGCGCCTCGAGGCCGCAGCGGCGACGCTGGGCGCCAGCCGGACCATTGTCTTCCTCACCGTCACGCTGCCCCTGATGCTTCCCGGCATCCTGGCCGGCGTCGTCCTCTGCTTCGCCCGGGCCTTGGGAGAATTCGGCGCTACGATCACCTTCGTCTCCAACATCCCCGGGGAAACACAGACAATTCCGACGGCCATCTACACCTATACGCAGGTCCCCGGCGGCGACCTCCCTGCCCTGCGGCTCACGGCCATTTCGGTCATCATCGCCTTTGCCGCGCTCGTCGTTTCGGAGGTCCTGGCGCAGCGCCTGGCGCGCCGGCTGGCGACAGCCTGAAGACATGAGCATCGCCGTCTCGATCGAAAAGCGGCTCGGCGCCTTCGCGCTCTCCGTCGCCTTCACCAGCAAGGGGCGCATCACGGCGCTGTTCGGCCGCTCCGGCGCCGGCAAGACGAGCGTCATCAATCTGATCGCCGGCATGCAGCGCCCCGATGCCGGCTTCATCCGTGTCGGCGACACGACGCTGGTCGACACGACGCGCGGCATCTTCGTGCCCACTCACCGCCGGCGCATCGGCTACGTCTTCCAGGAGGGCCGGCTGTTCCCGCATCTGACGGTGCGGGCCAATCTTCTCTACGGCCGCTGGCTGTCGCCACGCGCCGGCCGCTGGGGATCGCTCGACCAGGTGGTCGCCCTGCTGGGCATCGGCCACCTGCTCGACCGCCGGCCGGCGGCGCTGTCGGGCGGCGAGAAGCAGCGTGTCGCCATCGGCCGCGCCCTCCTCGCCAGTCCGCGCCTGCTGCTGATGGACGAGCCACTGGCCTCCGTCGACCAGGCGCGCAAGGAGGAAATCCTGCCCTATATCGAGCGGCTGCGGGCGGAGATGGACCTGCCGATCATCTATGTCAGCCACGCCGTCGAGGAAGTGGCGCGCCTTGCCGATACGATCGTGCTGCTCGACGCCGGCCATGTCGTTGCCGCCGGTCCGGTCAACGAGGTCCTGCCGCGCGTCGAGGCGGCAAGCTCCGGCCTCGTCGAAGCCAGCGTTGTCCTCTTCGCCATAGTGACGGAGCAGGATGCCGAAGGCGGGCAGACGATCCTCACCCATCCTGCCGGCCGTCTCCAGGTTCCCCACGTCGCGCAGCCGGTCGGCACCGAGGTGCGCCTGCGCGTGCGCGCCCGCGATGTCGCCCTCGCCGTGGGGGATGTCGGCCGGCTGTCCATCCGCAACCGGCTTGCCGCGACTGTCGTGGCGATCACCGAGGGAACGCCGCCGGCGGTCGAGGTCCGGCTGGACGCGGCGGGTGCGCCGCTCGTCGCACGCATCACCCGCGATGCCGCGACCGATCTCGGCCTTGCCGTCGGCGCCAGGGTCACTGCGCTGGTGAAGTCTGTCGCTTTCGACGGTTGATTTCTGCAACAAAAAAGCCGCCGAACGGATCGGCGGCCTGGTCTTCGGCGCGGCCGCAGCCGCGCAAGTGTCAGCTGCGCTCAGGCGAGCTGCAGGTTGACGGCCTTCGGGCCCTTGCCCTGACGGTCCGGCTCGGTCTCGAAGGTGACCTTCTGGCCATCCTGGAGGTGCGGAATGCCGGAGCGCTCGAGAGCGGACACATGGACGAAGACGTCCTTGGCGCCGCCATCGGGGGTAATGAAGCCGAAGCCTTTCGAGGAGTTGAAGAACTTTACGGTGCCGGTCTGGCGCATGAAAGGGATCCTTTTCCCTGTTGCAGTCTGCGGACCCAGAAGTCCGCGGTTGGTGGGCATGGCCTTCAGATGTCGGGGAAAGGAATCGCGGCGTCGTCTTTAATGCTTGCCCCGAATTGTACGGGGCGGCGTGGGCGAACTTTGGTCGCCTGTGACGATGACTTTCGGTACGCCTCGCGCCTGTTTTCCAGTCTCCGGGTAATGAAATGCCCGAACACCTCGACATATGGTCGAGACTGCGACAAAGCGCAACGGAAAAAATGATCGTCCGCCACGCTCAAGCGCGACAAAGACGATATACTGGTTTCCTTATTTTTTGCTCTTTGCGGGCCTGGATCAGGGGATGGAAGGCTGGCGGCGGGGTCCGCCAACCGCCGCCAGCCTCGCCCCCGCCGGCATTTCCTGGCCTCGCGAAATGCCGGCGCCCACAGCCTTCAGCTGCAGCGGCCGTCGAGCTGCGCCGTGCCGCCGACGACGGTGACGCGGACCTGCGCCACGCCGGAGCCGATCATACCGATACGCTGCGCCGCGGCGCGCGTCAGATCGATCACGCGGCCCCGGACGAACGGTCCGCGGTCGTTCACCCGCACCACCACGACACGACCATTGCTGAGATTTTCGACCCTGACCTGGGTCCCGAAGGGAAGGCTGCGATGCGCCGCCGCGAGGGCATTGGCGTTCATCCGCTCACCGCTCGCCGTCCTGGAACCAAGCGAATACCAGGACGCTTTCCCACACTGACTGCCGGCTGCGAGAGCCGGACCGCCGACCATGACACTGACTGCAAGCGCACAGGCGCCCGCCACGACTTTTGCTGAAGTCACTCCACCTCGCTCTCCGACGCGACGGGCAATTTTCCCCCCGCCTGACGCCGCTGGCTGTTGCGTACAGCCGCAAAAAACGGGCAAAGGGGGCGCGGAGGCGGTCAAAAACCGGCTGCAATGGGGCGGGGGCGTAACGATTCGTTTCGCGCCGTCATGCGGCGCGATGGTCCAGACGCGTCCGGACCGGCGACGGCGTCCCGGGCGTCTCGTCCGCGCCCGACATGGCGTGCTAGAGTTCCGGCCGTCGAAGCAGCTGCTGTGAGCCTCGCATGAAACGCAAAGCACTCCGCCTTCCGTCGCTTCCCGCCGTCCTTGCCATGCTTGGCCTGGCGGGAGCAGCCTCTCTTGCAGCATCGGCGCCGGCCGCCGCGCAGTCCTTCAACTGCCGCCTCGCCAGCCTGCCCGCCGAAGTGGCGATCTGCCAGGACAGCCGGCTGTCGGGGCTCGACGAGGAGATGTCGCGGCGCTACGCGCGCATCCTCAATACGGCGCCGGGCTGGGTGACGCGGCGCATCCGTAACGAGCAGCGCGACTGGCTCGCCGGCCGCAACGCCTGCGGCTACGACGATCGCTGCATCCGGCGCGCCTATAACGACCGCATCGACGATCTCGACAGCTGGGAGCGCCGCTATTGAGGCTGGCGCAGCGCCTGTCCCTGCCGCTGGCGCCGCTGGTCCTGGCGAGCCTGATTGGCCGCGCCGACGCGCAGGATTTCCTCGAGCAGTATCTCGGCGCCGCAGGCGGTGCCGCGCATTGCTACGCGCGCGCCTACACCAGGCAGCATCTGCAGGACCATCCGGACCAGCGTGTCACGGTGTTCACCCTGCGTCAGTCCGATGCGCCCGAAGCAGCCACGCCCGGGACTTACGGCGTGCAAATCGCCTTCCGGCTGCGCAACGCCGCCGACACCTATGGCAGCGAAGCCGAATGCACCGCCACCGGCCGGGGCGCGGCCTGTCTCGTGGAAGCCGATGGCGGCAGCTTCACTTTGCAGCCCAGCGACGGCGCCCTGATGCTGCGCGTCGAGCGGCTCGAGGTGGAAGGCGAAACCAGCTTCAGCCCCAACCTCGCCGACAGCGACGACAGGGTCTTCCGGCTCTATCGCAGCGCGGCCAGGGAGTGCGAGCTGAGCTCCGGCGACCGCGCACCCCTGCCGGTTCGCTAGCCCCATCTCGTAGCGTGGGCAAGCGCCGCAGGCGCTTGCCCACGCGGTCCTTCCAAAACCACCGTCGTCATGACTGTGTGGGCAAGTCTGCGACTTGCCCACCCTACGAGGCTATTTGCAGCCGTCGACGTAGAGGACCCGCAGCTGAGCCGCCATCATTTGGAGCGAGACGATTAGGTCTATGCGGTCCGAACCGAGCCAGCATTCTTTGGTCACGTCGACTTCGTGCTCGAGTGCCATGATCCGACCGGTTATTGCGGCGCACTGGGCTCGGCGATCTGCATCCCGTGCGGCGTCCATCTGATCCAACGCGGCGGTTCTTGCCTGCCGGGCGGCCGGCAGGTCACGGGCACAATCGAATGCCCGGCCCTGCGCCGCGGCCTGGCTTGCAAGATAGACGAGGCAGAGGACCACGGCAATGCGCGTCATCGCCGCCCGCGCCTTCCCGCCTGGCTCCCCGGCCGGCCGCCGATCGACCGGCCGCGCGGCTTGTAGCCGGCCGTCATCGGATCGGGACGGTCGCTGAACGGCGGCGGAAAGCCGTCCTCCGGCATCGGAATTTCGGGATTGGCTCCCATCTCGTCGAGCCGCGGCTTGCGCGGCTTGGCGCCGAGCGGCACCTCGGTGCGCCCGACGGTCATCTCGTCCAGCGTGTTGCGGCGGACGCGCGGCAGCGGTGCCTTGCCGCCGCGGCCGCCACCGGCGGCCGCGGCGGGATCGCGGGCCAGCGGGTCGTCGGCAATCGCCAGCTCCAGTTCTTCCAGCCGGCGGATTTCGTCGCGGATCCTCGCCGCTTCCTCGAATTCCAGATTGGCGGCGGCATCGCGCATCTGCTTCTCGAGGTCGGCGACCGTGGCTTTGAGATTGTGGCCGAGCAGCGCCCCCTCCTCCGCCAGGCCCGACGGGACCAGGACATGGTCGCGCTCGTAGACCGAGGACATGATGTCGCCGATCGACTTGCGCACGCTTTCCGGCGTGATGCCGTGCTCGAAATTATAGGCGACCTGCTTCTCGCGGCGCCGGTCGGTCTCGGCGATCGCCCGTTCCATCGAGCCGGTCATGCCGTCGGCATAGAGAATGACCTTGCCGTCGACATTGCGCGCGGCGCGGCCGATGGTCTGGATCAGCGAAGTTTCCGACCGCAGGAAGCCCTCCTTGTCGGCATCGAGGATCGCCACCAGGGCGCATTCCGGGATGTCCAGTCCCTCGCGCAGCAGGTTGATGCCGACCAGCACGTCGAAGGCGCCGAGGCGCAGGTCGCGGATGATCTCGATGCGCTCCAGCGTCTCCACGTCGGAATGCATGTAGCGGACGCGGACGCCGTTCTCGTGCAGGTACTCGGTGAGGTCCTCGGCCATGCGCTTGGTCAGCGTCGTCACCAGCGTGCGGTAGCCGCGCCGCGTCACCTGGCGCACCTCGTCGAGGAGGTCGTCCACCTGGCTCTTCGCCGGCCGGATCTCGACCGGCGGATCGGTGAGGCCCGTCGGACGGATGACCTGCTCGGTGAAGACGCCGCCGGTCCGGTCCATCTCCCAGCGCCCCGGCGTCGCCGAGACATAGACCGATTGCGGCCGCATGGCGTCCCATTCCTCGAAGCGCAGCGGCCGGTTGTCCATGCAGGACGGCAGGCGGAAACCGTATTCGGCCAGCGTCGCCTTGCGCCGGAAGTCGCCGCGATACATGGCGCCGATCTGCGGAATTGTGACATGGCTTTCGTCGGCGAAGACGAGGGCATTGTCGGGCAGATATTCGAACAGCGTCGGCGGCGGCTCGCCCGGCCGCCGGCCGGTGAGGTAGCGGGAATAATTCTCGATGCCGGCGCAGGAGCCGGTCGCCTCGATCATCTCCAGGTCGAAGCGCGTCCGCTGCTCCAGCCGCTGCGCCTCCAGGAGACGCCCGGCCCTGGTCAGTTCCTCGAGGCGGAAGCGCAGCTCCTCGCGGATGCCCTTGACGGCCTGAGCAAGCGTCGGCTTCGGCGTGACATAGTGCGAATTGGCGTAGACCTTCACCGACTTCAGATCGCCGGCGCGCTGGCCGGTGAGCGGATCGAACTCGGTGATCGACTCGATCTCGTCGCCGAAAAGATTGATGCGCCAGGCCCGGTCCTCAAGGTGAGCCGGGAAGAGATCGACGGTGTCGCCGCGAACCCGGAAGGTGCCGCGGACGAAATTCATGTCGGTGCGCTTGTATTGCAGCGCCACAAGATCGGCGAGGAGCTGCCGCTGGTCGATGCGCTCACCCACCGTCAGCGCGAAGGTCATCGCCGTATAGGTCTCGACCGAGCCGATACCGTAGATGCAGGACACCGAGGCGACGATGATGACATCGTCGCGTTCGAGCAGAGCGCGCGTCGCCGAATGGCGCATGCGGTCGATTTGCTCGTTGATCGACGATTCCTTCTCGATATAGGTGTCGGTGCGCGGAACGTAGGCTTCCGGCTGATAGTAGTCGTAATAGCTGACGAAATACTCGACGGCGTTGTCGGGGAAGAAGGTCTTGAACTCGCCGTAGAGCTGCGCCGCCAGCGTCTTGTTGGGCGCCAGGATGAGCGCCGGCCGCTGTGTCGCCTCGATCACCTTCGCCATGGTGAAGGTCTTGCCGGAGCCGGTGACGCCGAGCAGCACCTGGTCGCGCTCCTGGCCGCGCACGCCCTCCACCAGCTCGGCGATGGCGCCGGGCTGGTCGCCCTTGGGCTCGAAGTCGGAGACGATCTTCAGCGGCACGCCGCCTTCCGACTTCTCCGGCCGCGGCGGCCGATGCGGCGTCCAGGGCGATTCGCTTATCTCGCGCCGGCCGCTCTCGATCAGCGCCGACAGAGCCGCCACGGTGGCGGTGACGCCGTCCTTCGGCAGCGATTCGGCGTCCTCGAGCGTCACGTCGAGGCCCGGCACCGGCATGAGGCCCGCCGCAGCGCGCTGGCGCGCCGTGCCCGGGCCGCCCATCGAGGTGCCGCGCGAGGTCTTCAGCGGCTTGGCGGCGGCCTTGGCCTTGCGCGGCTTCTTGCCGGTCGGATCGGCGCCGGCCGGAAACGCCTCTGTCGTCTCGGCCACGGCCGGCAGGCCCTCGTCGAAGGCCGGCCCGCGCCGACCCTTCGGCCGCGGCTTCGCCGCCGTCTCGGCGGCGCGCGCGATTTCATCCTCCCAACCCGAGACCGGGCCGGACAAGGGCGTGCCCTCAAGCGACGGCTGCAGCGACTCGCCGAAGCCCTGTTTCTTCCGATCGGACGACATGCGCCGAATATGGGCCGGGAAAGCCGGCATGAGAAGGGCGGCGGTGCGTCACCACTGACATCGTGGTGGCGGCAGAAAGCAGAACGGCGGCCCCGGAGGGCCGCCGCTCGCAGATCCCGCTGGTGAAGCTCTGCTAGTGAACCCGCGGGCTCCGCGGACCGTGGTCCGTCTGGTTGAAGTCGTCGTCATCGCGATGACGGCGGCGATCACGCTCCCGCTCGCGGCGCGGCGGCTTGCCTTCGTGGACCTCGGAACGCCGCGGTCCATCACGCACCACCGGCGGATGCGCCGACGGCCGGTCACGGATGATCGGCGGACGGGCCGGCGGCCGGTCGCGGATCACCGGCGGACGCGGGCGCGGATTGTCGAACCGCGGCGGCCGGTGATGCGGGCCGTCATGGAAGAAGCGATGGCGCTCGCGATAGAACGGACGATCGCGGTAGTACCTGTCCCAGTAGCCGAAATTGAAGGTGATGATCGGAACGCCGTAGCGCGGGCCGTATTCGGGCAGGCGATAGCGCCGCCGCTCGGCGAAATAGTCGAGATAGTTCGACGACACCCAGCCGCGATAGCCGCGCCAGGCGACGTCGCACCAGCTGAAGCCGGTCAGGCAGCCGATGATGTCGACCGAGGCGCCGTCCGGAATGACGGTGACGGGCGGATAGGCCGTGCTCGGGCCCGAGCGCATGTTCACGGAGGCCGTGACATAGCCGTTGGCGGCATTGGCGGCCGCCGGCAAGACTGCCGCCGCGGCCAGCGTGACGCCGGCCACGAGGAGGTTTCGCAGTGAGACCATGCTTCTTTCCTGGGGAACGACACAAGAACCCGCATAACGCGCAGCCGGCGGCACGCGTTCCCGAACGCACCGCGGCTCCCTCTCGTCCTTCAACGCATGACGGGCGCATTTCCGCCGGCCCGCGGCATTATCGCGTCGCGCAAGCGTGAAGGACTGTCTGGGCGAAGCTCCCTAAGATAGGATTGCGGCGGGGAGCGGAGTACCCGCCATGAGACATAAGGAGGAAACGGGGTAATGGCGCGAGAGAAGTGGACAGGCCGCTTGGCACCGCTGCTGCGGGCCGCGGGCCTTGGAGTCATCGTCACCCTCGCAGCGACCGGCCAGAGCCGCGCCGTGGAGGATTTCGATCCGGAAACGGCGTCGCCCATGTGCGGCGAAGGCGCCGTCTATGATTCCCTGCTGCAGAGCTGCACGGCCGCCGCGCCGGGCGCCGTCAGCGATCGCATGTTCTGGGAATACGCCTATGTGCTGGCCCGGTTCGACCGCAACGAGGAGGCCGACAAGCTGCTCGCCTTCGTCGCGGATCAATCCAGCCCGCGCTACCTCAATGTGCGGGGCTACGTGTCGCGCAAGCTCGGCCGGGCCGAGGAAAGCATCGAAGCCTATCTCAAGGCGATCGAGCTGGATCCGGACTACGTGAACGCCCGCGAATATCTCGGCGAGGCCTACATCCTGCAGGGCAATCTCGACCTCGCCAAGGAGCAGCTTGCCGAGATCGAGAAGCGCTGCGGCAACACCTGCACGCAGTACACCATGCTGGTGGACGCCATCAGCAAGGCCTCGACGAACTGATCTTGTCGGCAAAAGAAAAGGCCCGCCGGGCTGAATCGGCGGGCCTTGGCCGGCGATCGGTGATCGCCGCCGCTTCTCAGTAAAGCGGGAAGAGCGGGAACAAAGGCCGGTAGAAGACCGGGCGCCAATAGGGGTTGTACGCGCTGCGCACATGCGGCGCCGGCCGCCACGCGTCGCCGACGAAGCGCGCCGACACGAAGCCGCGCCAGCCGCGATAGTTCACCTCGCACCAGTCGTAGCAGCCATAGACGTCCATCCACGCGCCGGCGGGGATGGCGGTAATCTTGCCGTAGCCGATGCCCGGGCCGGTCCTCAGATTCACATCGACCAGGGCGGTGGCGGCATTGGCGGCGGCCGGAAGCCCGATGGCGATGACGGCGGCGGCGATCAGCGACTTGCGGAACGACATCTGGTTCTCTCCATGTCCACCCGCCCGGCGGTCACGCCGAAAGGCAGGCGGCGACGGCTGCCTGGCAGCCCGTCCTGATTATCGAGCCGATCGGAGCCGGTCCCGGCGGTCGGCGCCATGCGCCTTTCGCCTTGCCGTGCCCGCTGGCGGCCCGTTGACGGACGCCGTTCTAGCGCCGGCCTGTTTCACCGCAATTGCCGGAGGTGAAGAAGTGGTTTCAGCGATTGCGCCGGCTGTTTCGCGGGCACCGGTGCGACGCAACATGGTGCGTCAGAAGTTCCCGGACGGAGCCTCAGAGCCGAGGCGTTGGCAGGGCTCCGTCCGGGATGCCGCCCGGGGGGTGGGGGCGCGTGCGGCCGCTTGCGGCGGCTCAGCTCAGGCTGGTCTTCAGGAACTCTATGGTGCGCGACCAGGCGAGGTCGGCCGCCGCCTTGTCGTAGCGCGCCGCCGACGTGTCGTTGTTGAAGGCGTGGTTGGCGCCTTCATAGATGTAGATCTGGTAGTCGACCCCCGCGGCCTTGAGCGCTTCCTCATAGGCCGGGATGCCGGCATTGGTCCGTTCGTCAAGCCCGGCATAGTGCAGCAGCAGCCTGGCCTTGATCTTCGCGGCATCAGCCGCGGAGGGCTGGAAGCCGTAATAGGCGACGGCCGCGCCAAGGTCCGGGCTGGCGACGGCGATGCGGTTCGCCATGCCGCCGCCCCAGCAGAAGCCGACGACGCCGACCTTGCCGTTCGTCGCCGGGTTGCTCTTCAGCCATGCGATCGCCGCGACGCCCTCCTGCGTGGCCTTGGGCATGTCGAGGGTGGTGAACATCTGCCGCGCCTGGTCCTCGTCCTCCGGCGTTCCGCCGACGAAGGAAAGGAAATCCACCCCGAGCGCCACGAAGCCCTCCAGGGCGATCCGGCGCGTCACGTCCTCAATGTGCGGGTTGAGACCCCGGTTCTCGTGCACGACGATGACCGCCGGCAACGGCCCGGAGGCCTCGGCCGGTGCGGCCATGTAGGCGGAGATGCTGCCGTCCGGTCCGGGAATGGTGATGGTCTCGGTCTTGAGCCGCGGATCGTCTTCCGCAACGACGGCCGCCTTGGCCTTGTCGGCGGCGAGCATCGGCGCGATGGCGGCCGCGGCCGCGGTTCCGCCCGCCAGCTTCGACAGCTTGTCCATGAAGCCGCGCCGGTCGAGCGTGAGATGGGTGTATTCGTCGTAAAGCTGGATCATCTCCTGAGTGATGCCAGCCTCAGCCTCCGGCCGTGCGTCGCTCGGATCCTGCATCTCCGCCTCCCTTGCGGCGCCGCTCGATGCCCAGGCGCGCGCCGACCGCTTTCGGTGTCAACGGCGGTGGAACGGATATCCGTTGCGGCGTTCACGCTTTCGTGTTCCGCGGCAGGCAACCGCCGCCGCCGGTGCAACCAGCGATCGTCTCCGCGAGGCGCATGAAACCCAAGCAGATGAAAGACTCCGCTCTTCTTGCGACTGCGACGCAAACTTGCTTTCTGCGTCAACCTGCCGCATAAAAACCGGCTACGGGCACGCGGGTTTACCTACGGAGACTGGAGCAAGGCGCGACGGCGGATTTCAGAGATCGGCGGAGGTTTCGACCTTTTTCCGACGGGGCTGGGAAGACGCATCGATCCTTCGTCAAAGGGACATCTGGGGAGCGGCCCGACCGGACGAGGTGAGCGTCCGAAAGGGAAACGAAACCAAGGAACTAGCAATGCGTCAGACCGGTACCGTCAAGTTCTTCAACGCGTCCAAAGGCTACGGCTTCATCACACCCGATGATGGCGGCAAGGACGTCTTCGTACATGTCACCGCAGTGGAGCAGTCCGGCATGCCCGGCCTGACCGACGGCATGCGGATCTCTTTCGAGACCGAGCCGGACAAGCGCGGCAAAGGCCCGAAGGCGGTCGACCTTCAGGCGGCGGCCAGCTGAACCTGGCATCGCTCCGGGCCAGCGCACCCGCGGAGCACGGGCGGCGCAGCAGGGAGCGGCGAAAAGGAGGGGAGAGGTTTCGTTGGCCGTCGGATTGTTCCGACGGCCTTTTTATTTGGCGCGGATTTGCGCGCTCAGCCGTTGACGGCCATCGGCGCCGGCTCGACCAGCGCCATGTAGTCTTCCATTATCATGCGCGAGATGGCGCCGGGCTTGAACGTATAGGGCCCGATCTCGGACACCGGCGTCACCTCGGCGGCCGTGCCACTCAGCCAGCATTCCTCGAAGCTCGCCAGCTCGTCCGGCATGATCACGCGCTCGATCACCTTGATGCCGCGCGCCTTGGCGAGATCGATGACGGTGCGGCGGGTGATGCCGTCCAGGAAGCAGTCCGGCGTCGGCGTGTGGATCTCGCCGTCCTTGACGAAGAACACGTTGGCGCCGGTCGCTTCGGCGACCTGGCCGCGCCAGTCGAGCATCAGCGCATCGGCATAGCCCTTGCGCTCCGCCGCGTGCTTGGACAGCGTGCAGATCATGTAGAGGCCAGTGGCCTTCGACTTCGACGGCGCGGTGCGTGGATCGGGGCGGCGGTACTCGGCGATGTCCAGCCGGATCCCCTTCAGCCGCTCCTCCGGGTTGAAATAGGACGGCCACACCCAGGCAGCGATGGCGACATGGATGCGCGTGTGCTGGGCGGACACGGCCATCATCTCGCTGCCGCGCCAGGCGATGGGGCGAACATAGCCGTTGGTCAGGTTGTTGCGGCGCAGGACTTCCCGGCTGGCGTCGTTCAGCGCCTCGACCGAATAGGGAATGTCGAAGCCCAGCAGCCTCGCCGATTCATGCAGCCGGCGCGTATGCTCGTCGAGCTTGAAGATGCGGCCGCCATAGGCCCGCTCGCCCTCGAAAACGGCACTGGCGTAGTGCAGCCCGTGCGTCAGGACGTGAATGCGGGCGTCCCTCCAGTCCACGAACTCACCATCGAACCAGATGGTGCCGTCGCGATCATCGAAGGGCTGCGTTGCCATTGTCTTCTCCAGCAGATGTTGGCGCCGGAAATGTCGCGCTGATGCGCCCCCAAGGGCAGCAAGGCGCTCCGGCGCGCTTTGCCTTGCACCCTCTGTCCCGGTATTCTGCCGCCCCGGCGCGCTGGTCAAGACGGATAGCGACGGGGTGCCCTGCACCAACCGTCTGGCTTTTGAGTAGCAACCGCCCCAAAATAAGTCAACATGGCTGACGTAATTTCGGATATCGCCTTGACTCAAAAAGGCTCGGTGGGCGAGCGCCGTGCCCGTGGAGCCGACCCGCGCGAGCTGCAGCTGATCGAGCTGCTGTTCTTCGCCTATCGCGATTTCGTCTCCGATGCCGATGCCGCCCTGTCGTCCTACGGCTTCGGACGGGCGCATCACCGCGTGCTGCATTTCGTCAGCCGCAACCAGGGCATCCGCGTCGCCGATCTTCTCGACATCCTGCGCATCACCAAGCAGAGCCTCGGCCGCGTCCTGAAGCAGCTCGTCGATGCCGGCTTCATCGAGCACCGGCCCGGGCCGCGCGACCGGCGCCAGCGGCTCCTCTATCCGACGGCGCAGGGACGCGCCCTGGCGGCCCGGCTCATCGAACTGCAGTCGCAGCGCATCCGCGCCGCTCTTGCCGCCATGCCGCCCGAGCATCGCGCCGGCGCCGCCGAATTCCTCGAAGCGATGATCGACGCCGGCGAGCGCCGCAAGGTGGCCGATCTCATGGCTGCCGAGCGCTGAGCCATGGCGGACCCGGCCTTCGCCTCTGCCCTCCCCGACGCGGCGCCGCATCTCCTCGTCATCGACGACGACAGCCGCATCCGCTCGCTGCTGTCGCGCTACCTGACCGACAACGGCTACCGCGTCACCGTCGCCGCCAATGCCGAAGACGCCCGGCGGCGGCTGGGGGGACTGACCTTCGACATGCTGATCGTCGACGTCATGATGCCGGGCGAGAGCGGCATCGAGTTGACCCGCACGCTGCGCACCGGCAACGCCGTGCCGATCCTGATGCTCACCGCCCGCTCCGAGCCGGAGAGCCGCATCCTCGGCCTGGAGGTCGGCGCCGACGATTATCTCGCCAAGCCCTTCGAGCCGCGCGAGCTGCTGCTGCGCATCCGCAACATCCTGCGCCGCCGCGGCGACCCGGACATGCCGCTCATCGAGCAGGTGCGCTTCGGCCCCTTCGCCTTCCATCTGCAGCGGCTGGAGCTGACGCGCGGCGGCGAGCCGGTGCGGCTGACCGATCGCGAGCGCCAGATCATGCATGCCCTTTGCGAGGCCGAAGGACGCACGGTCGATCGCCTGGCGCTGATCGGCGCCGATACGCCGGCCGGCGAGCGCACCGTCGACGTCCAGATCAACCGCCTGCGGCGCAAGATCGAGGACGACCCGGCCAACCCGCTCTATCTCCAGACGGTGCGCGGCCTCGGCTATCGGCTGGTGACGGAGGCATGAGGCGGCCGGGATGAGCGTCATCGGCCCCGGCACGCCTTCCCTGCGCCGCAACCTCGCCGGACTCGCCGCCCGGCTGCGGGCCGGCTGGCTGGCCTACATGGCCTTCAACCGCATGCTCTGGCGGCAGCTGACGCAGTCGCCCGTCGCCACGGCCCTGCAGCGCAGCCTGGGTGCCGCCCGGCGCCGCACGGTCGGCGCCTGGCACGCCTATATGGCCTTCAACCGCGCCCTCTTCGAGCGCACGCCCGGTGCCCGGCTGATCGCCGCCGGCTACCGGCGCTTCGCCCGCGGTCTCTCCGCCGTCATGCCGAAGGGCCTCTATGCGCGGTCGCTGATCATCATCATCGCGCCGATCGTGCTGCTTCAGGCGGTGGTGGCCTTCGTCTTCATGGAGCGTCACTGGCAGACCGTAACGGTCCGCCTTTCCGCCGCGACGACGCGCGACATCGCCGCCATCGTCGATATCCTCGCCACCTATCCGCAGGACCCGCGCTTCGACCAGATCACGCGCATCGCCGCCCAGCGCCTCGGCCTGTCGATCTCGCTGCTGCCGGCCGGCCCGCTGCCGCCGGCGGCGCCCAAGCCGTTCTTCTCGCTGCTCGACCAGACCCTCAGCCGGCAGATCACCGAGCAGATCGGCCGGCCGTTCTGGATCGACACGGTCGGCCGCTCCAATCTCGTCGAGATCCGCATCCAGCTGCCCGACAAGGTGCTGCGCGTCTTTGCGCGGCGCAGCCAGACCTATGCCTCCAACTCCGAGATCTTCATCTTCTGGATGGTCGGCACCAGCCTGGTGCTGATGGCCATCGCCATCCTGTTCCTGCGCAACCAGATCGTTCCCATCCAGCGCCTCGCCGATGCCGCCGAGAATTTCGGCAAAGGCCGCGCGGTGGCGGAATTCCGGCCGCGCGGTGCCCGCGAGGTGCGCCGCGCCAGCGCCGCCTTCATCGAGATGAGCGAGCGCATCGCCCGCCAGATGGAACAGCGGACGGCGATGCTGGCCGGCGTCTCGCATGACCTCAGGACGATCCTGACGCGCTTCCGGCTGCAGCTTGCCCTGCTCGGCGATTCCCCCGACGCGCGCGAGATGCAGCGCGATGTCGACGACATGCAGCGGATGCTGGAGGGCTACCTCGCCTTCGCCAGCGGCGATGGCGGGGAGGCCGCCGAGCCGACGCTGGTGCCGCCATTGCTGGATCGCATCGCCGAGGAGGCCTCCGCCGGGCGCAGCCATGTCACGGTCGCGTACGGCGGCGAGCCGAGCGTCATCCTGCGGCCGATGGGCTTCCGGCGCTGCATCGGCAATCTCGTCCTCAATGCCTGCCGCCACGCTGACACCGTCGTCATCACCGCCATCCATGCCGATGGCTGGCTGACGGTCACGATCGACGATGACGGCCCGGGCATCCCCGAGGCCGAGCGCGAGGCGGTGTTCCGGCCGTTCTACCGGCTGGATGAAGCACGCAATCTCGACGACAGCGGCACCGGCCTCGGCCTGCCGATCGCCCGCGACATCGCACGCATCCATGGCGGCGACATCGCCCTGTCGACGGCGCCGCTCGGCGGCCTGCGTGCCACCGTCACGATCCCAGGCTGAGCGTCAGAAAAGCCGCCCGCCATTGGGGACCGCCAGGTCGACCGCCGCCAGCACGACTTCCCCATCGGGGTCGGGAAAGCCGAGCGTCAGCACCTCCGACATCATCGGCCCGATCTGGCGCGGCGGGAAATTGACCACCGCCATGACCTGACGGCCGATCAATTGCTCGGGGCGATAATGGCGGGTGATCTGTGCCGACGACTTCTTCAGCCCGATCTCGGGGCCGAAATCGATCAGCAGCCGGATGGCCGGCTTGCGCGCTTCGGGAAAGGGCTGCGCCTCGACAATGGTGCCGACGCGGATGTCGACCTTGAGAAAGTCGTCATAGGCGATCTGCGGTGCCGGTCCAGCCATGGCTCCCCCCAAAAGCGGCGCCGGTAGCATGGAGCCGGCGCCGTCTCAAGGCAGGGGTCAGGCAGCGTCGGCGTGCCGCTCGGTGCTGCGGCGACGCATGGCGCGCCCGAAGCGGCGGAGGGGCGCCAGGGCGCGATCGAGATTGTGGAGAGCGCCGGCGCCACGCGTCAGGCCGCGATCGAGCGCCGCCATGGTGCGGCCAAGATCGGGTTCGTCGTCGGTCAGGAAGGTCCGCAGCGCCGCCAGCCAGATCACCGCCAGGCCTTCCAGGCGCGCCGCGGCGCGGATACCGCGGCCAAGGCGGATGTCCGCCGCCGCCAGCATCCAGCGCATCGACCGGACGGTCATGCCATGGAGAGCGGCCGCCAGTGCCGGGTCGCAGCGTGCCGCGCGGGCGATCGAGGCGACCGCCGCCTTGTGCGGCACCAGCGCCTCGAAGCGGCGCATGAGCACGTCGAACAGGCGCTCGCGCGGGTCCTCCTCCGTCGTCGCCATCTCCGCGAGCACCGCCCGGTCGATCCGCCGCGCGAAGTCGGCGACGATGGCCAGCCGGCCGTCATAGGCTTCGCGGAGCGCCGCCAATGGGACGCCGGCCCGCTCGGCTATGTCGGAGAGATCGATGTCGCCATAGCGGCGCTCGGCCGCCAGCGACAGAAAGGCATCGACGATCCTGGCTTTGGTCTTTTCGGTTGCCATTGCTGTATCCGCTTGCGCCGCCCGCCCTAATCTAGGATGCGGCGGCGGTTTTGCGAAATCAGCCGGCGAGCTCGCGCGAGCGCTGCTGCGCTGCCGCCACGGCCCGCCGCAGCAGGGGCCCAAGTCCATCGGACCCAAGTCCATCGGACCCAAGCCCATCCTCGGCCATCAGGACCGCCAGCGCTGCCGCGGTGGTCCCGCCCGGCGACGTGACGTTGCGGCGGAGAGTTTCCGGCGGCAGTTCCGACGCATCGAGAAGGGCGCCGGCGCCGGAGACCGTCGCCCGCGCCAGCCGCGCCGCGAGATCGGCCGGCAGGCCGGCCGCCGTGCCGGCCTCTGCCAGCAGCTCGGCGAGCAGGAAGACATAGGCCGGACCGGAGCCGGAAACGGCCGTGACGGCGTCGATCAGGCTTTCGTCCGCGATCCATTCGACGGCGCCTGCGGCAGCCAGCAGCGCCGTGGCGAGGTCATGCTGCCGCTCATCGACGCCGGGTCCGGCGACCGCCGCCGAAATGCCGCGGCCGATCTGCGCCGGCGTGTTCGGCATCGCCCGGACGGCCGGTGCGCCCAGCCCGGTCTCGAGGGTCGCGACGGTGACGCCGGCAGCGATGGAGAGAACGAAGGTGCCGGAACCGACGAGGCTGCGCAGCGCCGGCAAGACCGTGCCGACAAGCTGCGGCTTCACGGCAAGAACGATGGCGCCGGCCGTCAGGCCTGCCGGCGGTTCCGTCTCGGCCGCGAGACCAACGGCAGCGAGCTGGGCGCGGCTGTCATCGGGCGGCGACGGATCGATGATGCGCACCGCGGCGGTCGGCAGGCCGTTGTCCAGCCAGCCCGCCAGCATCGCCCCGCCCATCTTGCCGGCCCCGACGAGAACCAGCGGCCGATCTGCGGTGAAACTCGATCCAAAGTTCATGCCGGCTCTCCAAGCGGAAGAGCCGGCATTCCATACATGGCGCCGCGGCGCAAGGCCGCCCGCCCCTGCAGCCGGCTCAGGCCTCGCCGGCGGTTTCGAACAGGACCGTGTCGAGGGCTTCGGAGGCCGTCTTGCCGGCCCACACCACGAACTGGAAGGCTTGGTAATAGCGCTCGCAGGCCTCGATGGCGCTAGCCAGCAGGCTCTCGACCTGGCGCGGCGTCGGCTCCGCCCCGCCCGACAGCAGCAGCGTCTGCCGGTACATGACGACGCCCTCCTGGTTCCAGAGGTCGAAGTGGCCGATCCACATCTGCTCGTTGACCAACGACAGGAGGCGCATGACTTCCGTCTTGCGCTGTTCGGTGACTTTCAGGTCGAAGGCGCACGCAAGGTGAATGGCCTCCAGATCTTCCATCCAGGAAAAGGAGACGTGATAGTCGGCCCAGCCGCCGGCGACCGAGATGGTAATCTCGTCATCGCCGGACCGCTCGAACGACCAGTCGTTGCTGCCGGCGATCTGTTCGATCGTATCGACAGGATTGATCTGACGTTCGGCTTCGAAATCGATCAGGCTCATGGCCTAGCCTCGCCTAGCTGGCGGCGCGCCGGCGGCGGCGCCCCGCACATCGGTTCGGGCGAAAGGCGCCCGCTGCAATGCGGCATCGTATGCCGCGGCGCAACATAGCGCGAATCTGCCTTGGGAATCAGTATAAGTTGTTCGCTGCCGTTGGCTGCCGCGATCGGTAAAGGAATTGTGGACAGGCTCTTCCGGCGCTTTCACGATTCCGTCTGCGGGGCTGGCCCGGCAGACCCCGGCGCCTTCCGTGTCCGCGGCCGCGCCGGTTTGGCGGCGGGCGTCGCCGCGGCGCTGGCTGCAGCGCCAAGTTTCGCCTCCAGTTCCGCAATGCGCGCCTCAAGGCGGGCATTCTCCTCGCGAGCCCTGGCAGCCATCTCGCGGACGGCGTCGAAATCCTCGCGGCGCACCAGGTCCATCCCGTTCATGAAGCGCTCGGCCTGGCTGTGGAACAGCGTCTCGGCTTCACGCCTCACGCCCTGCGCCACGCTGGCGGCGTCGTTTACGAAGCGGGCGAACTGATCGTAGAAACGGTTGGACGTCTGGGTCATTGCGTTCCCCATGGAACAGGGCGCAGGGCGCCTACGCGAAACTTGGTATTACTATGGGGAGCCGGAGGTTGCCCGGCAAGGGCATCCCGACAGGCAGCGCCGGGAACAAGCGGCCTCCACCGGATTTTCTACCGCTGTGTTTTTTGGAGAGGAATAGATGAGCCACCGCGCCAAGGTTTTCGTCGATCAGTGGATCGACAACAATGTCGAGGCCGACAGCTTCGTCGAGGACGACACCGGCGACCCCCGTCCGAAGGAGCTGGTGACGCGGGTGCTGTCGGCCGCGGCGCGACAGAACATCCCGCGCAACGAGGTCGAGGAGGCTTTCCCGAACCTCGAGAAGCGGATGCGCGAGGCGATCAACGCCGCCGCCTTCGCCGGCGGAGCGGGGTTCGGCGGCGACGACTGAGGCTCCTTCCGGCGCCGTCTTGACCGCGCGCGCCGCGCGGCGCAGGAAGCCGCATGCCGCTTTTCGTCCTCCCCTTCCCCAATATCGATCCGGTCCTCGTCCAGATCGGCCCATTCGGGCTGCGCTGGTACGCCCTCGGCTACATCGCCGGCATCTTCCTCGGCTGGTGGTACGCGCGCAGCATCGTCGCCAACCAGCGCCTGTGGGGTGCCGCCGGCTCGCCAATGACGCCGCGCCATATCGACGACTTCGTCCTCTACGCGACGATCGGCATCGTCGTCGGCGGGCGGCTCGGCTACGTGCTGGTCTACAACCTGCCGCAATATCTGGCGCAGCCGCTGGAAATCTTCGCCCTGTGGGACGGCGGCATGTCCTTCCACGGCGGCTTCATCGGCACAGCCCTGGCGATGATTGTCTTCGCCTGGCGCTACAGCATTCCGACCTGGTCGCTGATCGACGTCATCGCCCCGTCCTCGACGATCGGCATCTTCCTCGTCCGCATCGCCAATTTCATCAATGGCGAGCTCTACGGCCGCGCCAGCGACGTCCCCTGGGCCATCGTCTTTCCGCGCGGCGGCCCGGAGCCGCGGCATCCCAGCCAGCTCTACGAGGCGGGCCTCGAAGGGCTGCTGCTCTTCCTCATCACCTGGTTCCTGATCTTCCGCGCCCGCAAGCTGCGCTTTCCGGGCTTCATGGCGGGCGCCTTCACGGCCGGCTACGGCGCGTTCCGCACCTTCGTCGAATTCTTCCGGCAGCCCGACATCCAGATGGGCGATGGCGGCTTCCTCACCGGCGGCCTGACGACCGGAATGCTGCTCTCGGTCCCGATGTTTATCGCCGGCGTCGCCGTCATGATCTGGGCCAGCCGCCGCGGCGAGCGGCCGGCGCCCGCATCCGCCTCCTAGCGGCGTGACGACACCGCTGGCGGAAAAGCTGCGGCAACGCATCCGCCTTGCCGGGCCGATCAGCGTCGCCGACTACATGGCGGCCTGCCTCGGCGACCCCGAGCATGGCTACTACCTGCATCGCGACCCGCTCGGCCGCGGCGGCGATTTCATCACCGCCCCCGAGATCAGTCAGATGTTCGGCGAGCTGATCGGCCTGTGGTGCGTCGCGACCTGGGAGGCGATGGGCTCGCCGCCGCAAGTCGTGCTCGCCGAGTTCGGGCCCGGGCGCGGCACGCTGATGGCCGATGCCTTGCGGGCGGCGCGGGTGCGGCCGGCTTTCACCGCGGCTGCCTCGATCCATCTGGTGGAGACCAGCCCTGCCCTGCGCGAACGCCAGCGCCGCGCGCTCGCCGGCCATGCCGTGACCTGGCACGCCGATACGACGACGTTGCCGCCGGGGCCGCTGCTGGCCATCGCCAACGAATTCTTCGACGCCCTGCCGATTCACCAGTTCGTGCGCAGCGACAACGGCTGGGCGGAGCGGGTCATCGGGCTCGGCCCCGAGGGCAATCTCGCCTTCGGACTCCGGCCGGCATCGCTCCGGCAGGATGCGCCGGTCGGCGCGGTTCTCGAAATCTGCCCGGCGGCGACGGCGCTTGTCGAGACGCTGGCGCAGCGCCTCGCAGCCTCCGGCGGCGCGGTGCTCGCTCTCGATTACGGCCATGTCGAGCCCGGTTTCGGCGACACGCTGCAGGCCGTGCGCGCCCATCGCTTCGACGATCCGCTCGCCCATCCCGGCGAGGCGGACCTGACGGCCCATGTCGACTTCACCGCCCTTGCCGAGGCGGCGCAGGCCGGCGGCGCCGCGGTGCCGAAGGCCCTGACGCAGGGCGAATTCCTGCAGCGCCTCGGGCTGGCGGAACGCGCCGCCGTCCTGGCGCGCGGCAAGGACGAGGCGACGCGCCGGGCGATCGAGGCGGCTGTGCAGCGGCTGGCCGGCGACGACGGCATGGGACGCCTCTTCAAGGCCTTCGCCGTCGCGGAACCCGGATTGCCGCTTCCGGCGTTTGACTAGCCAGGCGTTTGACAAGACATGCGTTTGACAAGACATGCGCCGGTGCCGAGGATTCCGATAATGAACGACATCTCCGCTTCGGCCGAATTCATCGCTGCGCCGCCGCTGAGCGCCCTTCAGGGCATCCGGCACGGCTTCTTCACTCGCCGCGGCGGCGGCTCGCGCGGCATTTATGCGAGCCTCAATTGCGGGCTGGGATCGGCGGACGACCGCGACAGCGTTCTCGCCAACCGGGCGCTGGTCACGACGGCGCTCGGCGTCCGGCCGGAGCGCCTGGCAACGCCGCATCAGGTTCACAGCGCCGAAGCGGTCATCGTCGAGGAGCCCTGGGAAACCGGCAAGGGTCCGCATGCGGATGCGGTGGTGACGCGCCGTCGCGGCCTAGCGGTCGGCGTCGGTACCGCCGATTGCGGGCCGATCCTTTTCGCCGACGTCGCCGCCGGCGTGGTGGCCGCCGCTCATGCCGGCTGGCGCGGCGCCTTCGGCGGCGTGCTGGAGGCGACGCTGGCCGCGATGGAGCGGCTCGGCGCCACGCGGCCCGGCACCGTTGCCGTTCTCGGGCCGACGATCGGCCAGGATTCCTACGAGGTCGGGCCAGAATTCCGCCCGCGCTTCCTGGCGGCCGACCCGGCCAATGAGCGCTTTTTCCGGGCCTCGGGCCGCGACGGGCATCATCTCTTCGACCTGCCCGGCTACATCGTCTCCCGCCTCGAGGCGGCCGGCGTCGGCATCGCCGCAGCGCTCGGTCTCGACACCTATGCCGACGAGGCGCGCTTCTTTTCTTACCGCCGCACGACGCATCGCGGCGAGCCCGATTACGGCCGGCTTCTCGCCGCCATCACGCTCGTTTGAAGGAACCGGCGGAACGGGCTGGACCGTAACGGTGGCAACCGGCTAGAGACGAAGGCGGGGGCCGGAAACGCACAGGGAGCGTGTGCCGACCATGATGCGGTGGGTGCTGATAGTGGCTGCGGCGCTGCTGGTTTCGGGCTGCGCCGGCAAGGCGAATACGCCCGGTCCGCTGCCGGCTGCCGTGGCACCGGCCAAGGTGGTCGGGATAGGCAATGCCAGCTTCGCCTTCTCGCCGCTGAACGGCGTGCCGGACAAGGCCCAGAAGGCCATCCTCGACGCCATTGCCAAGGGAGCCGCCGAGGCGCCGCGCGATGCCGTCGCCTTTCGCGTCGACGGCTACATTTCGGCGGTCGGCGAGCGCACCTCGACGCTCGTCATCTATGTCTGGGACGTCCTCGATCCCAGCGGACGGCGCATCCACCGCCTGTCCGGCCAGGTCAATTCCCTCACCGGCTCCGAGCGCGACGCCTGGGAGGGGGTGACCAACGAGACCATCGACGAGCTGGCCCGCCGGACGATCTCCGACCTCGCCGACTGGACGTCGCACAGCTGATCGCCGAAACGCAAAACTTCGGCGGCCTTGCATTGCCAGCGTCGCCGGCTGGTTGCTAAAAGCCGCCGCAGCAAGGGCGCCCCGCATAGCTGGCGCCTCCGGATATGGCGGAGCAGGACACGCGATGAAGCTGGTTGCAGGCAACTCCAACCGCACCCTGGCCGAGGCCATCGCGCAATATCTCGACATCCCGCTTGCCAAGTGCCTGGTGCGGCGCTTCGCCGATCAGGAGATCTTCGTCGAGATCCTCGAGAACGTGCGCGGCGAGGATGTCTTCGCCATCCAGTCGACGAGCTATCCCGCCAACGACCACCTGATGGAGCTGCTGATCATCATCGACGCGCTCCGCCGCGCCTCGGCCCGCCGCATCACCGCCGTCATCCCCTATTTCGGCTATGCCCGGCAGGACCGGAAGCCGGGGCCGCGGACGCCCATCTCAGCCAAGCTGGTTGCCAATCTGATCACCCGCGCCGGCGCCGACCGCGTTCTGACGCTCGATCTTCACGCCGGTCAGGTGCAGGGCTTCTTCGATATCCCGACCGACAATCTCTATTCGGTGCCGGTGATCACGCGCGACATCATGGAGCGCAACAACATGGCCAACGTGATGGTGGTGTCGCCGGATGTCGGCGGCGTGGTCCGCGCCCGCGCCCTCGCCAAGCGCTTCGACGCGCCGCTGGCCATCGTCGACAAGCGCCGCGAACGTCCCGGCGAGTCGGAGGTGATGAACATCATCGGCAATGTCGACGGCAAGGACTGCATCCTGTTCGACGACATCGTCGACTCGGGCGGTACGCTCATCAACGCCGCCGCGGCGCTGCTCGCCAAAGGCGCCGCATCCGTGCGCGCCTACATCACGCACGGCGTCCTTTCCGGCGGCGCCGTCGCCCGCATCACCTCGTCCAAGCTGCGCGAGCTGGTCATCACCGACTCCATCCAGCCAACCGCCGCCGTCCGCGCCGCGCCCAACATCCGCGTGCTGCCGATCGCGCCGCTGATCGGCGAAGCCGTTGGCCGCACCGCCAACGAAGAATCCGTCTCCAGCCTGTTCGACTGACCGGCGCCTTCATTCGCCGAGCGGCCGCCAGCACGGCATGCCGGCATTGCGCCAATAGGCGATGCAGGAGGCGGCACGGCCGTTCAGCTGTCCGCGGAACGACATCTCGACCATATAGCTGCCGGAATCGCTGCAGCGGACCGAATAGACGTCCATGCCGCGGTACTCGCCGTTGTAATAGATCCGGTCCACTGCGCCGCAGCGGTTGCCGGCGCTGCGGACCTCGATCGCCAGGATCTCGCGCTGTATCTCCGGCGGCCGTCGCGCCATGTCGTCGGCAGCCGGACCGGCGAGCGCCGATCCAGCCGCAAGGGCAAGCAGCACGAGGCTCACTGTAGGGCTGGGCAGGTGCACGGCCCGTCTCCGGCAAAGGCGGCCTGATTGCCTGCCGCCGCCCCGTCCATTATAAGGCCACCAGCCGCGCCGACACCCCTGGAGGCACCGCGGCGCCTTGCCCGGGCATTCGGGCAATTCTTTCCCTGAAGGAGATAACCGATGAGCAATGCTTATGAGCTCACGGCGTCAGTTCGCGACAGGACGGGCAAGGGGGCCGCTCGCGCGACACGCCGGGAGGGGATGATCCCCGCCGTCATCTATGGCGGCAATGAACCGCCGCTGCCGATCAGCGTGCCGTACAAGATTCTCGACATGAAGATTCATGCCGGCCGCTTCCTCAGCACGCCGGTGATGATCGACATCGACGGCCAGAAGCAGCGCGTCATTCCGCGCGACTTCCAACTGCACCCGGTGCGCGACACGCCGGTCCATGTCGATTTCCTGCGCATCGGCGCCAACGCGCGGATCAACCTGGACATTCCGGTCGAATTCATCAACGACCAGCAGGCGCCGGGCATCAAGCGCGGCGGCGTGCTCAACGTCGTGCGCCATACGGTCGAGCTGATCGTTCCGGCCGATGCCATTCCGGACAAGCTCGTCGTCGACCTGACCGGCCTGGAAATCAACGATTCCGTCCACATCTCCAAGGTCGACCTGCCGGAAGGCGTGACGCCGGTCATCCGCGACCGCGACTTCACCATCGCCACTGTGGCGGCGCCGGCCGGCTTCAAGGATGAATCGCCCGCCGCGGCGGCCGCGCCGGCAGCGCCCGCTGCCGCCGCCAAGAAGGCCGACGCCAAGAAGTAATCTTTCCCGAGGCCCGGTCCGGCGCGTCCGGACCGGGCGGGACCTGCCATGCTGATCATCGTCGGACTCGGCAATCCGGGCCGGGAATATGCCGGAAACCGGCACAATGTCGGCTTCATGGCGGTGGACGCGATCCACCGGCGCCATAATTTCGGCCCGTGGCGGAACCGCTTCCAGGCCGAAACCGCCGAGGGCACCCTTGCCAACCGCAAGGTGCTGCTGATGAAGCCCACCACCTACATGAACGAGTCCGGCCGCGCCGTCGCCGAGGCGGCGCGCTTCTTCAAGGTGCCGCCGCAGGACATCGTCGTGCTGCATGACGAGCTCGATCTGCCGCCGGGCAAGACGCGCATGAAAGTCGGCGGCGGATCGGGCGGCAACAACGGCGTCCGCTCGCTCAACGCCCATATCGGCGACGGCTACAGGCGGCTGCGCATCGGTATCGGCCATCCCGGCCGCAAGGAGCTCGTGCATGGGTACGTCCTGCACGACTTCACCAAGGCGGACGCGGCCTGGCTGGAGCCGCTGCTGGCGGCGATCGCCGACAATGCCGCGCTGCTTGCCGACGGGCGCGACGCGACCCTCGCCAACCGCCTCCACCGGGCGCTCGAACCGGAGGAGCCGCAGGCGAAAAAGCCAAGCACCGCCAACGACAAGGGTGCTGTGGCTGAATCGATTCCGCAGCCAGTTGAATCAAAGGTTCAAGCGACTTCGGCGAGCAGGAGCGACGCAGCTTCAACCAGCGAGGGTCCCCTCGCCGGCGCCCTGAAGAAGCTCTTCGGAACGCGCCAAGGCTAGTGTGGCGACTGCTGCCCGAGGGCGGAGTAGTCCCTCTGGCCGGTTCGCACGCCACCACCGCCCACCAGCGTCATGGCCGGACTTGATCCGGCCATCCACGCGGCTGGCCCGCGACCGTAGCGACCGTAGGGTGGGCATGGCGAAGCCTTGCCCACGCTGTCGTTCCGGCGGCTGGCAGATGTCCGCGTGGGCAAGCGCCTGCCGGCGCCTGCCCACCCTACGAGGACGCCCTCAGTTCTTCAGCGTCAGTCCGGCATAGAAAGACCGGCCGGGGCGCAGGAAGCCCGTCGGGTCCTGGTAGGTGGCGTCGAAAAGATTGTCGACGCGGCCGAACACCGTCGCGTGCTCGCCCATGTCGTAGCGCGCCGCGAGGTTGACGATCGTGTAGCCCGGTGCGGTAAGCCGCGGGATCGAGAAGTCGCGATTGCCGTCGATCCACGAGCCGACCGCCAGCACCGTCGAGGAGAGGGTCAGGCCCGCCGCCGGCGTCCAGGCGACGGTGACCGAGCCCTTGTGGCGCGGCCGGCGCAGGAGCTCCAGCCCGGTGTCGGCATCGACCGCCCATGTGTAGGTGTAGTCGCCGCGCACGCTCCAGTCCTCGCCCAGCTGCAGCGCTGCGAAAGCCTCGACGCCCTCCGTTGTCGCATGGCCGACATTGACATAGGTGGTGGCGTTGCCGGTGATCAGGTTGTCGATGTCGTTGTGGAACCAGGTTGCACCGACACGCAGGCGGCCGTCGAAGAACGGCTGCTCCACACCGATGTCGTAGCCGCGGCTCGTCTCGGGCTGCAAGTTGGGGTTGGCGAAGAAATTATAGGCCGGGAAGTCGACATAGAGGTGGCTCAGCGTCGGCGCCTTGAAGCCGGTCCCGTAGCTGGCGCGCAGGATCGTGCCCGTGCCGGGGATCGTGTAGCCCGGAGCGACACGCCAGGTGGCATGGCCGCCGAAGCGCTCGTTGATGTCGTAGCGGGCATTGGCGGCGAGGAAGAAGCCGTTGGCAAGGTCCGCCTGGTATTCGAGGAAGCTGCCGCCGCTGCCGTTCTCGGCCGTCGTCGTGTCCGTCCACAGGCGCTCGTTCTGGATCTCGAGGCCGCCAATCAGCGACTGGCCGTTCCCGAGCGCATAGACGCCGCGCCAGTCGCCCTTGACGCGATCGCCGCGGGTGATGGTGGCGGGCGACGGGCCGAAATAATCGGGCTCGTCGGCCGAGATCCAGAGATTCGAATAGGCAACGCCGAACGTGTTGTCGAGCTGGCCGCCGAGGGTCAGCCAGTCGGCCTCGCCGCGCACGAAGAACTGGTTGTTGAGCTGCACCGTCGGAATGACCGCCGGCGGTGACGGATAGAGGCTGAAATCGTCGCCGATGACATGCAGCGACGCGTCGGTGTAGCGGGCGATGAGGCGGGCCGACAGGGTCTCGGTGATCTGCGCCCCGAGATTCGTTGACAGCGTCCAGTTGTTATAAGCGTTGGGGACGATCGGCCGTCCGGGCGGCACCAGTTCCGGCGGTGTCACGTCGAGCGCGTCCGAGCGGACATGCGCGACGTTGAAGGCGTAGTCGAAGCGCTCGTTGCCGCCGCTCACCGAGGCATACTGGTTGAAGGTCTTCGACGAGCCGGCCTCGACGGTTCCGGTGACCCGCATCGGCCCCTCGCCGCGCTTCGTCCGGATGACGATGACGCCGCCGATGGCGTCCGACCCGTAGAGCCCGCTCTGCGGACCGCGCAGCACCTCGATCTGCTCGATATCGGAGGCCAGCAGATGGCCGAAATCGAAGGCGCCGGTCGGGTGGCTCGGATCGCTGATGTCGATGCCGTCGATCAGCACCTTGACGTGATTGGAATTGGTGCCGCGCATGAACACCGAGGTCTGGCCGCCGACGCCGCCGGCCTGGACGACATTGAGGCCCGGCACGGTCTGCAGAATGTCGGCGACGGTCCGGCGCTGATCGCGCTCGATCTCTTCCGCCGTGACCACCGTGACGGAACTGGCGACGGCATTGGCGCGCGTCGGCACCGTCGTGGGACTGACGACGATCGTCTGGAGCGCCACCGGCGCATCCTGGGCGGAGGCCGGCCCGGCAAAGGCCGGCACCGACAGGACCGAGCCGGCGAGGAGCATGCTCCGGAGGGCTGGATGGAAAGCGGGAGGGACGGGCAAAGTGGACCTCGCGGCAACGTGGCACGTCACCGCGAGACGAAGCCGGCTGCCGCTTTGCGACAAACCCTGCCACCGTCGGAACACCCCGCCCGACGTCCTCGCGTGTGACCACGGCGACGGCAGGTCTCCTGGCTCGCGGGTCACCGACTCTCCACCGCCTTCCCGAGGACCTTGCAGCCCCAGTGGCAATGCTGGCGGAAGTCTCGCCGCTTACAGTTGCGGGGGCAGCCGCGGTTTCGGGGTCACCCCCTACCGCGTTCCCTTTTGATCCCTTCGGGAACCGTCAGCCGGACAATAGAAAGCGCCGCGCCGGCGGTCAACGCAGCGCCGCGCCCCTGCCCTGCGGCGGGATGGCGCCGTCGGTCCTTGACCATTGGCCATGGCTCGGCTACCCGCCGGGGTCAGATTTCTCCCGATCCGAGACGATACTCATGGGTTTCAAATGCGGCATCGTCGGCCTGCCGAATGTCGGCAAGTCGACGCTCTTCAACGCGCTGACGCGAACGGCGGCAGCGCAGGCTGCGAACTATCCGTTCTGCACCATCGAGCCCAATACCGGCGAGGTCGCCGTGCCGGACCCGCGGCTCGACAAGATCGCCGCCATCGCCGGCTCGGCCAATATCGTGCCCACCCGCATCACCTTCGTCGACATCGCCGGCCTGGTGCGCGGCGCCTCGAAGGGCGAAGGGCTGGGCAACCAGTTCCTCGCCAATATCCGCGAGGTCGACGCCATCGTGCATGTGCTGCGCTGCTTCGACAGCGGCGACATCACCCATGTCGAGGGGCGGGTCGATCCGGTCGCCGATGCGCAGACAGTGGAAACGGAGCTGATGATCGCCGATCTCGACAGCCTCGAGCGGCGCGTTGGCCCGCTGCAGAAGAAGGCGGCCGGCGGCGACAAGGACGCCCGGCAGCAGGCGATGATCATGGAGGCAGCGCTGGCGCTGCTGCGCGACGGCAAGCCGGCGCGGCAGCTGGCGGTCGATGCCGAGAACCGCAAGGCCTTCGCCGCCCTCAACCTGCTGACCGCCAAGCCGGTGCTTTACGTGTGCAATGTCGACGAAGGCTCGGCCGCCACCGGCAATGACTATGCGCGCCAGGTCGAGGCCATGGCGGCGGCCGAGGGGGCCGGCTGCGTCGTCATATCCGCCGCCATCGAGGCGGAGATAGCCCAGCTACCGTCCGAGGAGCAGGCGGAGTTTCTCGACGGGCTGGGGCTCAGCGAGCCGGGCCTCGACCGGCTGATCCGCGCCGGCTACGCGCTGCTCGGCCTCATCACCTTCTTCACCGCCGGCCCCAAGGAGGCCCGCGCCTGGACCGTCCACAAAGGCGCCCGGGCGCCGCAGGCCGCCGGCGAGATCCACAGCGATTTCGAACGCGGTTTCATCCGCGCCCAGACAATTTCCTATGACGACTACACGCGCCTCGGCGGCGAGCAGGCTGCCAAGGAAGCCGGCCGGGCGCGCGATGAAGGCAAGGATTACGTCGTCGCCGACGGCGATGTGATGCTGTTCAAGTTCAACACCTGACGCGCCCGCGAGGACTCCCGGAACAATCGTCCGATCCCCAGCGTTAGCCGGACCGAGGCAACGCAAACTGGGAGAACACGGATGACTTTCCGCATGCTTCTCGCCGCCACGGCGGCTGTGGTCTTCACGGCAGCGGCCGGGTCCGCCGTCGCCCAGGAGAACCCGATGGCGCCGGCGCAGCCGGCGCCGGCCGCGACGCAGCAATGGACCACCGCCAACGTCTCCCGCGACAATCCCTTCGGCGACATCGACGTCGATACGACGCTCGGCGTGGCGGCCATCCCCGGCTTCATCGAACGCCTCAGTCCGGAGCAGCGGGCCGAGCTTGACGGCCGCTGCGCCGTCATCCGCGAGAACGGCACCGACTATCCCGCCGATGCGGTCAGCTTCTGCAACCTGATGGTCAACCAGTAATCACGGCGTCGGCGGGTCGAGCGGCGGCCCGGACCGCGCCTGCTCCTCCCAGGCCTGCATGTCGGGATCGGCGAGGATGGCATCGACATAGGCCTGGCTGACCGGATCCAGCGCCACGCCGTAGGTGCGAAAGCGCGTCGCGACAGGCGCATACATCGCATCGGCGATGGTGAAATGGCCGAACAGGAACGGGCCGCCCGCCACCTCGCCGTAGCGGCTTCTGCATTCTCGCCAGATGGACTGCACGCGCGCCAGATCGGCAGCGACGTCGGCCGGCGGTGCGCCGCGCTCGTGACGGGCGAGGAGATCCATGCCGTAGAAATCGCGCAGCGGCCGGAAGCCGCTGTGCATTTCCGTCGCCACGGCGCGCGCCAGGGCACGCGCCGCCGGATCGGCCGGCCACAATTTCCGCTGCGGCAGCGTCTCCGCCAGATACTCGCCGATGGCCAGCGATTCCCAGACGACGATGCGCTCCCCGTCCCGCTCGTGAACGAGGAGAGGCACGCGGCCGGTCGGGCTCACGGCGACGAGGCGCTGCTTGTCGGCGGCGAGCCGATAGCGGATCAGCACGTCGTCGAACGGCACCCCTGCCTTGCGCATGGGAAGCCAGCCGCGCAGCGACCAGGACGAGACCTGTCGGTAGCCGGTGTAGAGAGTAAATTCCGCCATGATGCCCCGCTTCGTTTCGCCGGATGCGATCCTATCCGGAAGAAGCGCGTGCCGAAGCGGGCGAGGGATGAAATTTTCTGATCGGGCCTATGCGCGGCGATGATGGCCGGGCTCAGTGCCCGTCGAAGGCCACCAACGCGTGGACGTCGACGCCCTTGTCGCGCAGCCGCGTGCCGCCGCCGAGGTCCGGCAGGTCGATGACGAAGGCGGCCGCCACGACATCGCCGCCCGAACGGCGGATGAGCTCGATCGCCGCTTCCGCCGTCCCGCCTGTCGCAATCAGGTCGTCGACAAGCAGGACGCGATCGCCGGGACCGATCGCATCGGCGTGGATCTCGATCGTATCGACCCCGTATTCCAGGCTGTAGTCCTGGCCGATGGTCTTGCCGGGAAGCTTGCCCTTCTTGCGGATCGGCACGAAGCCCCGGCCGAGCTCATGCGCCACGGCGCCGCCGAGGATGAAGCCGCGCGCCTCGATGCCGACAACCTGGGTGATGCCGGCCGTCAGGAACGGCAGCAGCAGCCCGTCGACCGCGGCGCGGAAGCCGGCCGGATCGGCGATCAGCGTGGTGATGTCGCGAAAGAGGATGCCCGGCTTCGGATAATCCGGGATCGTCCGGACCAGATCCTTGATGCCCGACAGGCTAGGGGGAGACATTGGGTCCGGGAACGACCTTCGCCTGCGGGAGATAGGAGGCGACGTCGATGCCGGCAGCCTCGACCGCGTAGAGCACCACGGCCGCTACGAGGGCGAACAGCAGGAAGCCGATGAACGTGGCGCCGACCAGCCGCCAGAAGCTGCCTGCCGCCTCGGCGCGGCCCGCCGCCCTTTCGATGCGAGCCGTCACCGCCTGCTCGACGATGTGCCCGCGCTCGCTCTCGACCGCGACGCCGGCATAGGCGTCGAGCACCTGGCGCGCCGCCGTGCGGTAGCGTTCCCGCTGCCCCGCCGTCAGCTGCGTGGTGCTGAAAGCCTCGAGCTGGTCGCCGGTCGGCACCGTGCCGCGCTGCTTTTCCCAGCTTTCCAGGAACTCGCGCTTGTCCTGCTTGTAGAGGGCATAGGCGACGAGGCCGATGACATCGTCCTCGCCTTCGACCAGATGGCTGTAGACCTGGCTCGGGCGCCGGACATCGGCGGCGACGGGGGACCGGGCGGGCGCCTGGACCGGTGCCGGCCGCACCGGATTGGCGGCGGGAGCCGGCCTGGGATCGGAGGTCTCGGGCACGATGTCTTCGATATCGTCGTTGGGCCAGTTCAGGGCGCGATCGGCAAGGCGGCCTCTGCCGGCCTGATCGGCGCTGGCTGGACGGGGATCGGTTTCACTCATCGGTCGGCTTGGGTTCGCTGGCTCTGTGGGTCCTGAGGATCTTGCGGGCGGCGATCAGGCCGCGCTCGTGGACGTCCTCGCGCAACAGGAGGACGGGTGCAGCGCCGCTGGCCGGCGGTACCGGCACGAACACGCTGGCGCCGCCGGCCAGCGGCCTGCGGCGCTCGCGAACAGCCTTGCGTCCGGCCGCATCATCCATCCGCGGAACCTCCTCCGGGCCTCCGCGCCCGTTGCCGGATATGGATCAGTGCGGCACGGCCGCCCAGACCCTCCTCTTGGTCAAATACATCAGCCCGGCAAAGACCACCAGAAAGATCAGCACCTGAAAGCCGAGCCGCTTGCGCTCCACCAGATGCGGTTCGGCCGTCCACATGAGAAACGCCGAAACGTCGCGTGCGTACTGGTCGGTGGTCTCGGGGATGCCTTCCGGATAGTCCACCACCTCGTCGAACAGCGGCTGCGGCATGGCGATGCCCGCGGCGGAGATGAAATAGGGATTGTAGGAAGCGCCATCCGGCAGATGGATATGCTCCGGAACGGTGTCGGCATAGCCGGTCAGGAGGGCGTGGATATAGTCCGGCCCGGCTTCCTGATACTGGGTCAGCCCGTCGATCAGGAACCACGGAAAGCCGTAGCTCACCGCGCGCGCCTTGGCCATCAGCGACAGATCGGGCGGCACGGCACCGTTATTGACGGCCGCCGCGGCAGCCTCGTTCGGGTAGGGCGACGAGGGAAAATGATCCGACGGACGGCCGGGCCGCGTCACCGGCTGGCCGGCGGCATCCTCTCCGTCAATGACGGGGTAGGAGGCGGCGATCTCCCGCATCTCCTCGTCCGACAGAGCCGGCCCGGTCGGATCGGTAAGCGTGCGGAACGGCACCAGCGACAGGCCGTGGCAGCCGGCGCAGACGTCGCGATACACCTGCAGGCCGCGCCGCAGCTGGGCCGCATCGTAGCGGCCGAACGGGCCGCTGAAGGACCAACTCTGCCGCTCGGGCTTCATCAGCGGGAAATGCGGCTCCGCCGCCGGCGCGTCATCGGCCGACAGCGACGGCCCGGCCAGCAGCCCGACCGCCAGAAGAGCGGCGACGCATGCGGTTACGACTTTCAAACGCATGATCATAGTCGCCTCAGCCCGGTGGCCGCGCCACGGGGACGGCCTGTGGCGGGGCCGGCAGGACCGGCTCGCTGATACTGGCCGGCAGCGGCTTTGGCCGTTCGATCACGCCGATGACCGGCAGGATCACCAGGAAATGCAGGAAATAATAGGCCGTCAGGATGCGTCCGACGATCAGATACCAGCCGTCCGGCGGCTGCGAGCCGATATAGCCAAGCCCGATGCAGGCGACGACCAGGATCCAGAAGAACTGCCGATAGAGCGGTCGGAACCGCGCCGACCTGACCCGCGACGTGTCGAGCCACGGCACGAAGAACAGGACGATGATCGCCCCAGCGAAGGCGATGACGCCGCCAAGCTTGGACGGGATTGAGCGCAGGATGGCGTAGAACGGCAGGAAGTACCATTCCGGGACGATATGCGCCGGCGTCTTCAGCGGATCGGCCGGGATGTAATTGTCCGGATGGCCGAGATAGTTCGGCTGGTAGAAGATGAAGAAGGCCAGGATGATCAGGAAGATCGCCAGGCCGAACAGATCCTTGATCGTGTAGTACGGGTAGAACGGCAGGACATCCTGCTTCTCCCGCACCTGAATGCCGATCGGGTTGTTGTTACCCGGCTGGTGCAGCGCCCAGACGTGGAGGACGACCACGCCGGCGATCATGAACGGGAAGAGATAGTGCAGCGAGAAGAAGCGGTTGAGCGTCGGCTCGTCGACCGAGAAGCCGCCCCATAGCCACGTCGTGATGCCGTCGCCGATGACCGGGATGGCCGAGAACAGGTTGGTGATGACCGTCGCCGCCCAGAACGACATCTGGCCCCAAGGCAGCACGTAGCCGAGGAAGGCCGTGGCGACCATCAGCAGGAACAGCAGCACGCCCAGGATCCAGAGGATCTCGCGCGGCTCCTTGTAGGAGCCGTAATAGAGTCCGCGGAACATGTGGATGTAGACGGCGAGGAAGAAGAAGGATGCGCCGTTGGCATGCATGTAGCGCAGCAGCCAACCGAAGTTGACGTTGCGCATGATGTTCTCGATCGAATTGAAGGCGTCGCCGGCCGACGGAATGTAGTGCATCGCCAGCACGACGCCGGTGGCGATCTGCAGAGCCAGCATGAAGGTCAGGATGGCCCCGAAGGTCCACCAGTAATTCAGGTTGCGCGGCGTCGGATAGGCGATGAAGGACGAATGGACGAGGCCGACGACGGGCAGCCGGCGTTCAAACCACTTCGCGGCGCGCGACTTCGGCTGATAGGGCGGTGGCCGCAGATGTTCGACTTCCATGCCGCCCCTCAACCGATACGCAGGGTGGTGTCGGAAACGAATTCGACGGTCGGCACCGCCAGATTCTCCGGCGCCGGTCCGAGCCGGATGCGACCGGCCGTGTCGTAATGCGATCCGTGACAGGGGCAGAACCAGCCGCCGAACTGGCCCTGCTGGCCCAGCGGCACACAGCCCAGATGCGTGCAGACGCCGACCATGACGAGGATATTCTCGTGCCCCGGCGCCGCCCGGTTCTCGTCCGTCGCCGGCTCGCCGGCCGGAAGATTGGCGTTGCGGGCGTCGCGATCCTTCAGCTGGTCGAGCGGCACCGCCTTGGCGGCGGCGATTTCATCGTCCGTCCGGTTGCGGATGAAGACCGGCTTGCCGCGCCATTTCACGGTGACCGACATGCCCGGTTCAATCGCCGAAATGTCGACATCGATGGTGGCGAGAGCGAGCGCAGCAGCGTCCGGGTTCATCTGCGTGATGAACGGCCAGGCTGCGGCGGCTACGCCGATGGCGCCGACTGCGCCGGTGGCAATGTAGAGAAAATCCCGGCGCGTCGGTTCCGCCGTCTCGCTGCTGTCCAACGTCCCTCCCAAGGCGTTGATCCGCCCCATGTCGTGTTCTTGTGCCCGAGCCGGTGCTGCAGGCTTGTTATCGAACGGGTGCGCCGCCTTTTAGCCATCGCCCCCGTCGGTTGTCCAGCCCGGCCGGCCCCTCGGCGTGACGGGCCTTCACGGCAAAGCCTTGGCCCGCCTTTCCCCGCCGGAAGCGCATGACAGCTTTGCGTCACATCAAAGTGTGCCGACTCAGGTGCCGGTGCGCCGGCCGCGGGCCTCGGCCGGCGCGCCATCCGCCTCCAGACCGAGGAAACCGCCCGACTGCCGCTGCCACAGGCTGGCATAGAGCCCGCCGCGGCGCAGCAGTTCCTCATGCGTCCCGGTCTCGACGATCTTGCCCTCGTCCACCACCACCAGCCGGTCGAGCACGGCGATGGTCGACAGCCGGTGCGCAATGGCGATGACCGTCCGTCCCGCCATGAGATTGTAGAGCTGGTCCTGGATGGCCGCCTCGACTTCCGAATCGAGGGCGCTCGTCGCCTCGTCGAGAATGAGGATCGGCGAATCCTTGAGGATGAGCCGGGCGATGGCGACGCGCTGCCGCTGGCCGCCGGAAAGCTTCACGCCGCGCTCGCCGACATGCGCGTCATAGGCCTCGCGGCCGTTGAAATCGCGCAGGTTGAGGATGAACGGATCGGCCTGCGCCTTGCGCGCCGCGGCGACGATCTCGGCTTCGCTGGCCTGCGGCCGTCCATAGCGGATGTTGTCGCGCACCGAGCGGTGCAGGAGGGCGGTGTCCTGGGTGACGACGCCGATGGCGGCGCGCAGGCTCTCCTGCGAGACGGCGGCGATATCCTGGCCGTCGATGAGGATCCGCCCGCCCTCCAGGTCGTAGAAGCGCAGCAGCAGGTTGACGAGCGTCGACTTGCCGGCGCCGGAACGGCCGACCAGCCCGACGCGCTCGCCCGGCCGGATGGTCAGCGAAAAATCCTCGATCAGGCCGGCATCGCGGCCGTAATTGAAGCGGACATGGTCGTAGACGATCTCGCCATGGCTGACGACGAGCGGCGGCGCGTCCGGGTGATCGACGATCCCGAGCGGCTGGCTGATCGTCTGCATGCCGTTCTGCACCGTGCCGATATCCTCGAAGAGGCCGGTGATGGTGCGCAGGATCCAGCCCGACATCTGGTTCAGCCGGATCGCCAGCGAGCTTGCCAGCGCTATGGCGCCGATGCTGACGGTGCCGGCCGACCACAGCCACAGCGACAGGCCGCCGACGGCAAAGATCAGGAAGCTGTTGATGATGGTCAGGACCACCGTCATCGTGCCGACGGTGCGGGCGAAGGCCTGGCTCGCCTGGAGCTGATACCGGAAGCCCTCCATCGCGAAGGCCTCCTCGCGCTCCGAATGGGCGAAGAGCTTGACCGACTGGATATTGGTGTAGCTGTCGACGATGCGGCCGGAGAGGCCGGAATTGGCCTCCGACACCGCCGCCGAGCGGGTCCGCACCGGCGGCACGAGGAAGATCGCCGTCAGGATATAGGCGACCGCCCACAGCGCCACCGGCAGCACCAGCCATGGGTCGAGGCCGACGAACAGGTAGACGGTGCCGCCGACATAGATGACCAGCGTCCAGATGCCCTCGACGACGCTGGTGACGGTATCGCGCACCGCCGGGCCGGTCTGCATGATCTTCTGCGCGATGCGCCCGGCGAAATCGTTCTGGAAGAAGGCAAGGCTCTGCCGCAGGACGTAGCGGTAGGTGCGCCAGCGCACGAGGCTGGTCAGCGACGGGACGAGCGCGACATTGCTGAAACCGCGCGCCAGGAAGGCGCCGAGCGGCCGCACGAAAAGGATGACCGCCGCCATGATGGCGAGCGACAGGCCGTGGTCCTGGAAGAAGGTCTCGCGCGGCGATGCGGCCGCCTGGTCGACGATCTGGCCGAGGAAGACGAACATCGCCATCTCGGTCACCGAAGTGACAAGCGAGATGACCATGACGATGAGGACGATGCCGGTGACCGGCGTCAGGAAGAAGCGGTAGAACCGCCCCAGGCGCATCGGCGGCGCGACGACCGGAGCCGGCGTGAAAGGATCGATCAGCCGTTCAAACCAACGGATCATTGCGAAATCCTTGGCACACCCGGCGGCAGCGCCAGCGGGATGGCGACAGGGAAGACCTCGCGCTCGTGCAGCGATGGCCGCTGCGGCGGACGACCACTGACCGCGAATCCGCCGCTACAACGCACAGCATACGGTATTTCCGCCGGCGGCGACGGTCGTCGCTTCGGTGCGACACAAGGCGGAATCGCCGGTGGCGACCGGCATTAGGCAAATTCCGCAACCGACAGAGACCAGGATCCGCAAGCGATGGACGCAGTTCCCGCCCTTCCCGCCGATATCGAGGAAAAGAAGCAGCGCGCCAGCGCCTGGTTCGCCGAGCTGCGCGATCGCATCGTCACCGCCTTCGAGACGCTGGAGGACGAGGTGCGCGGGCCGCTCGCCGACCGGCCGCCGGGGCGCTTCGTCCTGACGCCCTGGGAGCGAAGCGGGGGCGGCGGCGGCACGATGGCGATCATGCACGGCCGCGTCTTCGAGAAGGTCGGCGTTCACATCTCGGCCGTCCACGGCGAGTTCTCGCCGGAATTCCGCCGTCAGATGCCCGGCGCCGAGGACGACCCGCGCTTCTTCGCCACCGGCATTTCGCTCATCGCCCACATGCAGAACCCGCATGTGCCGGCTGTCCATATGAACACCCGCATGGTCGTCACGACGCGGCAGTGGTTCGGCGGCGGCGCCGACCTGACGCCGGTGCTGGAGCGCCGCCGCACGCAGGAGGATCCCGACAGCCGCGACTTCCATGCCGCCATGCAGGCGGCCTGCGACCCGCATCCCGGCGCCGACTACCAGCGCTTCAAGGAATGGTGCGACACCTACTTCTATCTCCCGCACCGCAAGGAGATGCGCGGCATCGGCGGCATCTTCTACGACAACCACAATAGCGGCGACTGGGAGGCGGACTTCGCCTTCACGCGCGACGTCGGGACGGCCTTCCTCGACATCTATCCGCGGCTGGTGCGGAGGAATTTCGAGACGCCGTGGACGGACGCCGACCGCGACGAGCAACTCGTGCGCCGCGGCCGCTACGTCGAGTTCAACCTGCTCTATGACCGGGGAACGGTGTTCGGCCTGAAGACCGGCGGCAACATCGACTCCATCCTGTCGTCGATGCCGCCGCTGGCGAAATGGCCGTAGCCGTCAGGCGTGCTCGCCGGTGCGCTGGCGGCGTCCCTTGCCGTCCTTGCGCACCTTGATGTCGGTGCCGAAGACCTTGTCCCAGAAGCCGGTGATCACGCCGAAATTGCCCATGTCATCGAAATGATGATGGAGGGCGTGCCGCCGCTTGAGGTTGAAGAAATAGGTGCCCGGCCGCGCCGTCCAGTGATGGACGCCGTGATGCACCGTCACGTACCAGAGATAGCCGAGCATCAGCCCGGCGGTGAGGCCGCTGCCGATGGCGAAGTCGGTGATCAGCACGGCCGGCAGCAGCACGATGAGCGCGAAGAGCAGCAGGCTCATCCAGGTCGGCGTTCCGATCAGCGCCACCTGGTCCTCGTGATGGGCCTCGTGCATGTCCTTGATGACCGGCGCATGGTGGAAGACCCAGCGATGGAGCTGGTATTCCACGAAGGTCCACACGACCACGCCGCCGACGAAGGCGATCGCCCACGAGGCCCAATGATCCATGGGCGTGTTGTAGAGCGCGACGCCGCTGAGCGTCGCCGCGGCAATGGGGTAGACGTAGTAGTCGGCGTAGTAACTCGCCTGGCTCAGACGCATGATGGCTCTCCGCGTTAGCCTCGACCTCGATATGCGCTGGCGGGAAGCTGGCGCGAACCTGAAGACGCGATCAGGTGCAATCCCTCACGTATTCGCGACGGTTCAATAAGCCCCGAATCGGGCGATTTGTAAACCGCCGCGACGGTGCCGCGGCAGCTTAATGCTGCGCTGCGACAATCTGCTGGAGGCGATGGCGAAGGGCCGCCTCGGAGGGGGCGAAATCCTCGCCGATCCACCAATCCTCCAGCGCCCGCAGATGCGTGCCGACGGCCGGTCCCCGCGCCACGCCGGCGGCCATGACATCGCTTCCGGTAAGGGGAAAGCGCGGCGCCGTCCAGTGCCGCGCCACGGCGCTGGCCGCCAGCCACGGCTCCAGCGATTCGCCGCTCCAGGCCGCAGCGAGAGCCATGCCGCCCGCCGCGGCATCGGCGCCGAGGCGATAGACGAGGGCCCGCATGGCGCGCGGCGACGGGGGGACGGCAAGGGATGGCGCCGTGACAGCTGCCGCCAGCATGGCGTCGCGGTCGGCATTCGACAGACGCAGCCTGTCGGTCAGCCGCTCGACGTCTTCCCGGATGCGGACAGCCAGCGCAGCGAGCCGCAGCGGAACCGAGGGCGGCCGCTCCGCCGCCGATTCATAAGCGATCATGTGCCGCAGGACGGCAACGTTGCCGACGCCGGCCAGGACGATCGGCAGGATGCCCGCGTCCTGCATCGTCTGCAGCGTATCGGCTGCGCCGACGCCGACGAGCAGGCGCCGCATCTCCTGGCCGACCCGCTCGGGCGACAGGGCGCGCAGGTCATTGCGGGCCCGGATCGCCGCGCCGAGCGCCACCGTATCGATCGCACCGGCGCCGATCTGCGCCTGAAAGCGGAAGAGCCGCAGGATGCGCAGCCGGTCCTCGGCAATGCGCGCATCGGCATCGCCGATGAAGTGGACGCGGCGGGCCAGAATGTCGGGATAGCCTCCGACCGGATCGTAGACCGTGCCGTCGGCATCGACCGACAGGGCGTTGATCGTCAGGTCGCGGCGGCGCGCATCGGCCTCCCAGTCGCTGCCGAAGCGCACCACGGCGTGCCGGCCGTCCGTCTCGACATCCTCGCGCAGGGTCGTCACCTCGAAGCCCTGCCCGGCGAAGACCAGCGTTTGCGTGCCGTGATCGATGCCGGTCGGCACGACCTTCATGCCGGCCGCTTCAGCCGCCTGCCGGACCTCGTCCGGGGTCAGCGGCGTCGCAAAATCGAACTCGTGCGGGACAAGGCCCATCAGGCTGTCGCGCACGGCGCCGCCGACGATCCGCGCCGGACGGCCGCCGCCGTCGAGCGCGGCGAACACGGCCCTGATGCCGGGATCGTGCATCCAGTCCAGGGCGGCCAGAGACGGCGGGAGGGACTTGTCTCTTTCGCTCAAGGCTCAGTTCGGATGTTCGAATTCGCCCGGCACGATCTGGCCGTCGCGCAGAACCGCCGGGCGATAGGTGTCGGTCGGCCCCGATCCCGAAAACGAGGTCAGGGCGATCAGGCCGATCGCCATCAGGAGCGCGCCGGCGAGGCAGAGATAGAGGACGATGCGCAGAGGCCAGGCACCGGCGCCGCGCAGGCTACCCCGCGTCGCCAGGAGCCATGCCGCATAGGCGGCGAAGGGAACGGCGAAGAACAGCGCGTTGAGAGCGACAAGACGCGCCATCTAGCCAAGAACCTCTTCATAAAGCGCCCGGATGATCCCGGCCGTTGCTCCCCAGATACGGTACCCTTCGAAGGGTATCTCATAAAATCGTCGTGTGACGCCCCCCAGAACCCGGGTCGCCTGCCGGTGATTGACCGGACTCATGAGGAAGGTCAGCGGCACCTCGAAGACCAGTTCCACCTCGGCCGGATTGTGCGCGACCTCGACAACCGGCGACACGCGCGCCAGCACCGGCACGATGCGATAGCCCGTTCCCGTCACGTAGGGGCGCAGGCAGCCGACCGGGCGGACATGCGCCGGATCGAGACCGACCTCCTCCCGGGCCTCGCGCAGCGCCGCCGCCACGGGACCGTCGTCGCCGGCATCGATCTTGCCGCCGGGAAAGGCGATCTGGCCGGCATGCGCCGCCAAGTGGCGGGTGCGCTGGGTCAGGAGAACGCTGGCGCCGTCCGGGCGCTCGACAACCGGGATCAGCACCGCCGCGTCGCGCAGCACCAGATCGGACGGCAGGCGGAACCCCGGATTGAGGTGGAAGTCGCCGATCTCGCCGGCCAGCGGCTGCGGGCCGAGGCGTGACGCCGCCCGCCGGAAGAATGTGTCGACGAGCTGCAGGTCGTCAGACGATACGGGCATCACTTTGCCGTGAGGCCTCCCCCTTTACGGCACGTCCGCCCAGCTCCGCGATTTCCTTTCGCGAGGCGGGCCCCGGCCCTGTCATCGTTTCGCCCCGTTGTGCCTGTGATCGTCGAGGATCGCGACTTTGGCAAGCATCGATGACGATGCAGCGGGGAAGCGCCGAAAAAGGCGCTGACGTTTCCGTAGCGGCCATGCCATGATTGGCAGAAGCGTTATGATCCATCCATCGCGCCGCACCGGAAGGCGTCGGTCACAGGTACGGAAAGAAGCATGAGCGCCATCAATCAGCAGCCGCCGGAGCCCGATGCGGACAAGATCGTTGCCGAGATCGACACCGCCATGGCCCGCGTGGCCGAGGCGCGGTCGGCCATCGGCAAGGTCATCTACGGGCAGGAGACGGTTGTCGAGCAGGCGCTGGTGACAATTCTCGCCGGCGGCCACGGCCTCTTGGTCGGCGTGCCCGGCCTTGCCAAGACGAAGCTGGTCGAGACGCTGGGGATCGTCCTCGGCCTCAACGCGCGGCGCATCCAGTTTACGCCGGACCTGATGCCGTCCGATATTCTCGGCTCGGAGGTGCTGGAACAGAGCGCCGAGGGAGCCCGCAGCTTCCGCTTCGTCCCCGGCCCGGTCTTCGCGCAGCTGCTGATGGCGGACGAGATCAACCGCGCCAGCCCCCGCACCCAGTCGGCGCTCCTGCAGGCGATGCAGGAATATCACGTCACCGTCGCCGGTCAGCGCCACGACCTGCCGGCGCCGTTCCATGTCCTGGCGACGCAGAACCCGCTGGAGCAGGAAGGCACCTATCCGCTGCCGGAAGCGCAGCTCGACCGCTTCCTGCTCCAGATCGACGTCCTCTACCCGGACCGCGATGCCGAGCGGCGCATGCTGTTCGAGACGACCGGCGTCAGCGAGACGGTCGCCCAGCCGGTCCTCAGCGGCCCGGAACTGCGCCAGCTGCAGCACCTTGTGCGGCGGCTGCCGATCGGCGAATCGGTCGTGGAAGCCATTCTCAACCTCGTGCGCTCCGCCCGCCCGGGCGAGATCACCGACAAACGCCTGGCCGAAGCCATCGCCTGGGGACCGGGACCGCGCGCCAGCCAGGCGCTGATGCTGGCCGTGCGCGCCCGCGCCCTTCTCGACGGACGGTATGCGCCATCGGTCGACGACGTGGTGTCGCTCGCCATACCGGTTCTCCAGCACCGCATGGCGGTGTCCTTCGCTGCCCGCGCCGACGATCTCACCGTCCGCGACGTCATCGACGAGCTGAAGGCGAAGGTCGCCTGACTTATGGCGTCGCCTGATCCGGCCGCGACACAGTCCGATCGCCGCTCGCTCGCGGAAGCCAAGGGCTTTGCCGAGTCGCTGCCCGATCTGCTCGTCGAGGCGCGCCGCATCGCGACGACGATCCTCGCCGGCTGGCACGGCCGGCGCCGCAGCGGCCCCGGCGAAACCTTCTGGCAGTTCCGGCCGTTCGTCCCCGGCGAGCCGACGGCAGGCATCGACTGGCGGCGCTCGGCGCGCGACGATCACGTCTACGTTCGGGAGCGCGAATGGGAGGCGGCCCATACCGTCTGGATGGCGATCGACCTGTCGGAGTCGATGAGCTTCCGCTCACGCCTGGCGCCGGTGTCGAAGCGCCAGCGTGCCGTCGTGCTGTCGCTGGCGATTGCCGAGCTCCTGTCCGGCGGCGGTGAGCGCGTCGGCCTGCTCGGCGTCACGCCGCCGATGCTGTCGCGCAACGCCGCGGAGAAGATCGCCCATGCGCTCTACCGCGCCGAACCGCAGGCTTTGCCCGATCCGCACCCGCTGCGCCGCTTCTGCGACGTCGTCATCTTCGGCGACTTTCTCGACCCGGTGGCGACCACCGAGGCGCGGCTGTCGGCGATCGCCGCGACGGGAGCGCGCGCCCATCTCGTTCAAATCCTCGACCCGATCGAGGAGACCTTCCCCTATGCCGGACGCACGGAATTCGTCGATCCCGAGACCGGCCTTCGCCATGTCGTCGGCCGGGCGGAACAGTACCGTGCCGATTATCAGGCGCGCCTCGCTGCCCATCGCGATCATCTCGCCATGATCTGCCGCAGGCTCAACTGGACGTTCCTGCTGCACCGCACCGACCGGCCGGCGACCGAGCCGCTGCTTTCCCTGCACACGCGGCTCACCGAGCGCGGCGACGGGCCTTCCGGCGCCGTGGCGCCAAGCCAGGATCGTGCCGCAAGCCAGGATCGCGCCGCATGATGGGCCTGCCGCTCGCCTTCGCGGCGCCGGCCGTGCTTGCGGCGCTCGCCGCCCTGCCGGTCATCTGGTGGCTGCTGCGGCTGACCCCGCCGCGCCCGAAGCCGGAGACCTTCCCGCCGACGCGCCTCCTGCTGGAGATCGCCCGCAAGGACGAGACGCCGTCGAAAAGCCCGTGGTGGCTGACGGCGCTTCGCCTGCTCCTGGCCGCCCTGCTGATCCTGGCGCTGGCCGGCCCGATCTGGCGGCCGGTGGCGGAGGAAGCGCCCGGTGAAGGCCCGCTGCTCCTCGTCATCGACAATGGCTGGGCCGCGGCGCCGCGCTGGCAGGCGACGCAGGATACGGCGCAGCGCATCCTGGCGATCGCCGCCGCCAATGACCGGCCGGTATCGCTGGCGGCGACGGCGGAGGGGCCGGCGCAGGCGCTGGAGCCGATGGATCCCGGCGAGGCCGAGCGCCGCCTCGCCGCCCTGGCGCCGCGGCCGCACGCGACCGACCGGGCCGGCCTCGTCGCGCCGCTGACCCGCATCGCCGCGGCGGCGCAGTTCGGCGGCGTCGCCTGGCTGTCGGACGATCTCGGCGGTCCGGATGCCGAGGCGCTGGCGGAATTCCTGTCGGCCAGTGTCGCCGCACCGACCATCATCTACCGCGACAGCGGATCGCAGACCCTCGGCCTGAAGCCGCCGGCGAGCGATGCCGAGGCTCTCACCGTGCCGGTCATCCGGCGCAACCCGGCCGCCGCATCCGCCGGCATCGTGACAGCCCGCGATCTGCGCGGCCGCGTCGTCGCCGAAGCCCCGTTCGACTTCTCCGGCAATGATGCAGCCGCGGAGGCGAGCTTCACGCTGCCATCCGAACTGCGCAACGAGATCGTCCGGCTGGAAATTGCCGGCACCGAGAGCGCCGGCGCCGTCCAGCTCCTCGACGAGCGGTTCCGCCGGCGGACGATCGGCATCGTCTCCGGCGCCTCCAGCGACATCGCCCAGCCCCTCCTGGCGCCGGACTATTACCTTGTCCGCGCTGCGCAGCCTTTCGCCGATATCCGCCAGCCGCGCGATCTCAATGCCAGCACGGCCGTGAGCCAGATGATCGACGACGGCATCTCGGTCATCGCCATGGCCGATATCGGCACGCTGACGCCCGACATCGAAGGCAAGCTGGCCAACTGGGTCGAGCAGGGCGGCACGCTGATCCGCTTCGCCGGACCCCGGCTAGCGGCGGCCGACGACGCGCTGACGCCGGTGCCGCTGCGGCAGGGCGGCCGCACGCTGGGCGGCAGCCTTTCCTGGGAGACGCCGCAGCCGCTTGGCGCCTTCCCGGAGAACAGCCCCTTTGCCGGCATGGACGTGCCGGCCGATGTCGAGGTCAACCGCCAGGTGCTCGCCGAGCCGGATGCGAGCCTTGCCGAACATGTCTGGGCGGTGCTCGCCGACGGCACGCCCCTCGTTACCGCGGCCGCCTCCGGCAAGGGCCGCATCGTGCTTTTCCATGTCACCGCCGACACGACATGGTCCAACCTGCCGCTGTCGGGCACCTTCGTGGAGATGCTGCGCCGCATAACGGCGCTGGCCCAGGCCGGCGCCGTGGCGCCGGAGGGCGGCGCCGAAGCGGCGCCGCCGGCGGTGCTGCCGCCCTACCGGGTGCTCGACGGCTACGGGCATTTCACCGCGCCGGGAGAATCGGTGCAGCCGGTCTCGGCGACCGGCCCCGAACCTGTCGGGCTGGAACATCCGCCCGGCCTCTACGGCGCTGAGGACGGCTTCCGCGCTCTCAACCTGCTCGCCGCCGATTCCACCCTGCCGGCCTTCGACCCCGGCCCGCTCGGCGGCGCCGCCGTCCGCGCCTATCCGAGCGCCACGCCGGTCGAGCTGGCGCCGTGGCTGCTCGCCGTGGTTCTCGGCCTGCTGCTCATCGACGCCCTGGCGGTCCTGTGGCTGTCCGGCGCGCTGCGCGTCGCCCGCCGGGCGACGGCCGCCCTGGTCGTCGCCGGCATGGCGGTGAGCCTCGTGCTGGCCTTGGGACCAGACCCGGCCGCGGCCCAAGAGCAGCAGGCCCAGGAGCAGCCGCAATCGGACCCGGCCGCCGACCAGCGCGCCATCGAGGCGACCTCGGCGACCCACCTCGCCTATGTCATCACCGGCAACCCGGCCACCGACGCGCTGAGCCGCGCCGGCCTGACCGGCCTCACCCGCGTGCTCATCGAGCGCACGGCGCTGGAGCCGGGCGAGCCGATGGGCGTCGACGTTTCCAAGGACGAACTGTCGTTCTTCCCCCTGCTCTATTGGCCGATCGATGTCGGCGAGCCGATGCCCTCGTCCGAGACCATCGCCCGCATCGACGCCTACATGAAGAGCGGCGGTTCGATCCTCTTCGATACGCAGGACCAGCTCGAGCGGACGCCCGGCCAGGGCTTCAGCGGCACGCCCGCCGCCGACCGGCTGCGCGAGATGCTGTCGACGCTCGACCTGCCGGCCCTGGAGCCGGTGCCGATCGACCATGTCCTGACCAAGGCCTTCTATCTCCTCAACGATTTCCCCGGCCGCTACGAGGGCGGCGACCTCTGGGTCGAGGCCCTGCCGGTGGAGACGCAGGACCCGGCGGCGCAGGACGAGGCACGGCGCCCGGCGCGAGCCGGCGACGGGGTGACGCCCATCCTCATCACCAGCAACAATTTCGCCGGCGCGTGGGCGGTCGACCAGGACGGCAATTTCATGCTGCCGACAATTCCGGCCGGCCGGCAGCAGCGCGAGATGGCGCTGCGCGTCGGCGTCAACATCGTGATGTACACGCTGACCGGCAACTACAAGGCCGACCAGGTGCACGTGCCGGCCCTCCTCGAGCGGCTGGGGCAGTAGACGATGCGCTGGTCGGTCGACTTCGCTCCGCTGCTGCCGCTGTGGCTGGTCGTGGCGCTCGCCGTCGCCGGGGCGCTGCTCATCCTGTGGAGCCTGGCGCGGCGCATCCGCGGCACCTGGGTCCGCGCCATCGCCGTCGCCGCCATGGTGCTGGCGCTGCTCGGCCCCATCGCCCTGCGCGAGGACCGCGAACCGCTCGCCACCGTCGTCGCCATGGTGGTGGACAAGAGCGCCAGCCAGAGCCTCGACGGGCGCGATACCGCCACGGAAGCGGCCCGGGAGACGCTGACGTCACGCCTCGGCGAATTCAGCCAGCTCGAGCTGCGCACCATCGAGGCCGGCGCCAATACGGCGCAGGCCGACGGCACCGAGCTCTTCTCGGCGCTGCGGGCCGGCCTCGCCGACGTGCCGCCGGACCGCATCGGCGGCGTCTTCATGCTCACCGACGGCCAGGTGCATGACGCGCCGGCCGGCAATCCGGAGCTCGGCGGGGCGCCGCTGCATGTCCTCCTTACCGGCCATGAAGGCGAGCGCGACAGGCGCATCGTCGTGGAGGCGGCGCCGCGCTTCGGGATCGTCGGCGAGAGCCAGACGATCCGCTACCGGGTTCTCGATGACGGCATGGCCGCCGGGGCGCAGGTCCGCGTCACGGTCAGCCGCGACGGCGTGCCGGTTTCCACCGAGACGGTGTCTGCCGGCCAGCCGTCGGATTTCGTCTTCGACGTGCCGCATGGCGGCGAGAACATCTTCGAGCTCGCTGCCGAGCCGCTCGACGGTGAGCTGACGCCGATCAACAACACCGCCGTCGTGCAGATCACCGGCATCCGCGAGAATCTGCGCGTCCTGCTCGTCTCGGGCGAGCCGCATGCCGGTGAGCGCACCTGGCGCAACCTGCTGAAATCGGACGCCTCGGTCGATCTGGTGCACTTCACCATCCTGCGGCCGCCGGAGAAGCAGGACGGGACGCCGATCGAGGAACTGTCGCTGATCGCCTTCCCGACGCGCGAGCTGTTCTCGACCAAGATCGACCAGTTCGACCTGATCATCTTCGACCGCTACCAGGCGCGCGGCGTGCTGCCGATCGTCTATTTCGACAATATCGCCCGCTTCGTGCGCGACGGCGGCGCGGTGCTGATCGCCGCCGGTCCCGACCATTCCGGCCCGCTCAGCATCTACAACACGCCGCTGGCAAACATCCTGCCCGCCACCCCCACGGGGCAGACAATCGAAGAACCCTACTGGGCGCGGATCACCGATGCCGGCAAGCGCCACCCGGTGACGCGCGACCTGGAAGGCTCGCAGAGTGATCCGCCGCACTGGAGCCGCTGGTTCCGGCTCATCGATTCGGAGCGGCCGACCGGCGACGTGATCATGCAGGGCGCCGAGGACAAGCCGCTTCTGGTGCTCAGCCACGAGGGCGAAGGCCGCGTCGCCCTGCTGCTGTCGGACCAGGCCTGGCTATGGGCGCGCGGCTATGAGGGCGGCGGTCCGCATGTCGACCTGCTGCGCCGGCTGGCGCACTGGCTGATGAAGGAGCCCGATCTGGAGGAGGAGGCGCTGCGCGCCACGGCGCGCGGCTCCGACCTCGTCATCGAGCGCCAGACGATGGCCGAGCAGACCGGCGAGGTGACGCTGCGCTCGCCATCGGGAAAGACGCGGCAGGTGACGCTGACCGAGGCCGAGCCGGGCCTGTGGCGCGCCACGGTGCCGACCGACGAGATCGGCCTCTGGCGCGCCGAGCAGGGCGACAAGGTCGCCGTGGCGCATATCGGCCCGCCCAACCCGCGCGAATTCCTCGACGCCCGCTCCACGCCCGACCGGCTTCGCCCGGCGGTGGACGCCACCCATGGCCACATGGCGCGCCTCGCCGCCGAGGGCGGCCAGCCGGAGGTGCCGCGCATCGTCCAGATCCGCTCGGGACAGAATTTCAGCGGCGGCGACTGGGCGGGAATCCGCATATCGCAGGCGAGCGTGCTCAAGGGCGTCGATCGCCTGCCACTGTTCGGCGGCTTCCTCGGCCTGGCGCTGCTGCTCGGCGCCGTCGCGGCGACCTGGTTCCGCGAGGGACGCTGACGGCGCGACCTTCAGTACGACGCCTTCTCCACGGCGCCGCAGAGATCATCCAGCGCCCCCGGCTGCAGCCCGGCGACGAGAATGCGCGCCGGATCGGCCGGCCCGGGCAGGACCACCGATCCCGGCGCCGCCCGGCGGAAGCCCAGCGGTCCGTAATAGGGCTCGTCCCCGACGAGAAGGACGATGCCATGGCCGCGCGCTGTCGCCTCAGCCAGAGCCGTCGTCACGAGGAGCCGTCCCGCCCCCTGCCCCTGCCGGTGCGGATGCACCACCAGCGGGCCGAGCAGCAGCGCGGCGCGGCCGCCGATGCGGATCGGCGTCAGGCGGACGCTGGCGACGACGGCGCCGCGCTCGTCCTCGGCCACCAGCGACAGCGCCGGGTCGGGCGCCACGCCCTCGCGCAGCCGATAGGCCGTGCGCGCGAAGCGCCCCGGGCCGAAGGCGATGTCGTTGAGATCCTCGACGATGGCGGCGTCGTCGGGCCGCTCGGGACGGACGGTGAAAAGCGCGGGGGTCATGGCGTCCTGGGAGGCTTGGGATGCGGCGTTGGCCGCCCCGCTCCCGACGCGCCGGTCAGATGATCCGGGCGAGGCAAAGCGACGCGGCAGCGAGTGACCGGCGGTCACCTCTGTTGTGTCGTCGTCGCTGGATGATCAGTGCCACGCGTTGCGCCCTTGCGAAGGATTGCGGCGGATAGCACGGCGCTTCTGCCGCGTCCAGCGGCTCTTGAACCAGAGCCGGCCGATCGTACTTCTTAGTCCATGAAGACGCTTGCGCTCATGGTCATGGCAATGGTTGCCGCAACCTCGGTCGTCCTGGCGCAAGCCCAGAGCGACCAGGATCTGGCCGACCGCTGCCAGGCGGCCGGGCAGACGCCCGCCGATACGGCCTATTGCATCGAACAGCTGCGGCAGGCGCAGCGGCGCGACCGCATGCGCGATCTCGATGAGGAGCAGAGCCGGCAGCGGCTCGATGCCGAGCGCCAGCAGCAGGAGCTCAACCGCAACCGCTTCATCCTGCAACCGCCGGCCGCGCTGGCGCCGCCTACCATTCCTGGGATCGGGCAGTCCCGTTGAAGATTTCATCGAGACGGCGGCGCGTTCCCGCTGTCGTCCCGTCCGGCAGGCCGTTGACCGGAAAGAAGCCGCGTTCGACGATCTCGCGGGCCGGCATCATGCGGTCTGTTTCCTGCCACGCGCGGCAGATATAGAGGGCAACATGGTCACGACGCGACAGCGGACGGTTAAGGTAAAGGCCGAACAGGGTCGCCGGGGCGGTCAGGGCCAGGCTGGCTTCCTCCAGCACCTCGCGCGCCAGCGCCTCCTCCATCGTCTCGCCCGCCTCGACACCGCCGCCGGGCAGATACCAGCCGGGTACGTAGCTGTGCCTGACGAGAAAGACCTCGCCGTCGCGCAGGATCGCCGCCCGCACGCCGAGCGTCATGCCGCGCGTCGCCAGCGACAGCGTCAGGTAGGCCCGCTGCCGCGCCCGCGTCAGCCGGCCCATGCGGCCGTCATTTCCCACCGAACGCTCCCTCCGGCCGCCCATGCGGGCGGCACCGGCAGCGGATTTTGAGGGCCTGCCGATGTTCACCCTGGCGCATCTTTCCGACCCGCATCTCGGCCCCCTGCCGCGGCCGCGGCTCAACAATCTGCTGAACAAGCGGCTGATCGGCTACATCAACTGGCACAGCAACCGCGGCCGCGCCTTCCGGCCGGAGATCCTCTCCGAGCTGATCGACAATATCCATGCCGCCCGTCCCGACCACATCGCCGTCACCGGCGACCTCGTCAATCTGGCATTGCCGGAAGAGATCGAATTCGCCCGGAACTGGCTGGAGCAGCTCGGCAAGCCGGAGGATGTCAGCGTCATTCCCGGCAATCACGACGCCTATGTCCCCGGCGCGCTGGCGCAGACGCGCCGTCACTGGCGCGATTTCATGACCGGCGACGATTCGCCGGAGGCAGTCGTTTTCCCCTTCGTGCGCTATCGCGGCCCGGTGGCGCTGGTCGGCGTCAACAGCGCCCGCGCCACGGCGCCGTTCATGGCCACCGGGCATCTCAGCCATCGCCAGCTCGATGCGCTCGCCGCGACGCTCGAGCGGCTGCGCGAGGAGAAGCGGTTCCGCATCGTCATGCTGCATCATCCGCCGGCGACCGACATCCGCTACTGGAACC
>CAZAAW010000007.1:0-134010 GCA_964483325.1 uncultured Hyphomicrobiales bacterium | reverse complement strand
CGCGCCATGCTGGTCTACGACCTGCCGCTCAACGAGGTGGTGTTCGACTTCTACGACCGGCTGAAATCGGTCTCGAAGGGCTATGCCTCCTTCGACTATCACCTGACCGACTACCAGCCGGGCGACCTGGTGAAGATGCAGATCCTCGTCAATGCCGAGCCGGTCGACGCGCTGTCGATCCTCGTCCATCGCAGCCAGGCCGAGCGGCGCGGCCGCTCCATGTGCGAGAAGCTCAAGGAGCTGATCCCGCAGCATATGTTCCAGATCCCGATCCAGGCGGCGATCGGCGGCCGGGTGATCGCCCGCGAGACGATCAAGGCGCTGCGCAAGGACGTTCTCGCCAAATGTTACGGCGGCGACGTAACGCGCAAGCGCAAGCTGTTGGAAAAACAGAAGGAAGGCAAGAAGCGGATGCGCCAGTTCGGCAAGGTCGACATTCCGCAGGAAGCCTTCATTGCGGCGCTCAAGATCGACAGCTGACAGCGCGCCGCACTCCTTCCGCCTCGCTCCGGCCGCCCTCGCATGCTACCTAGCCGCCCTCATGCGGTGCTGGCGTAACGATCCCTCTCCCGAGGCCCCTCAGATCTCTTCCGTCCGCCGGCGCGGCCGGCCGCGCATCCGGCAGCGCATCCTCCTTCTCGCCGCGCTGCTGATCCCCGCCGGCACTGTCTCCGGGCAGGAAAGGCTGACCGAATCCGCTCTCGCCGGCGTGACCCTGCCGGAAGCCTCGCGTTCCTGGACGGACGATCCGGAGGGCGCCAAGGCGGCGACGCTCGACCTCGCCTCGTCGCTGACCAGCCGCACCTGCGGCCCGACGGAGAGCCATTTCTGGCGCGCCATCAGCGAGACGCCCGACGACATTCGCGACAAGACGGACACGGCCTTCACCGCTGCCGGCTGGACGCTCGACACGATCAGTCGCGGCGCCGAGGGCGAGCGCACCCACCTGGCGCATCGCGGCTCCGACGAGCTGATCATGAGCTGGATGCCGACCGAGGGCGGCATCGGCCTCCTGCTCTGCCAGGTGGCCGGTCGCCGTGTCGTCGACAGCGACCTCCTGCCGGACCTGTCGCAGATGCGTCTCGGCGCCAACGAGGCGCCGGCCGACGCCGGTGCCGATGCAGCACCCGAGGACGGCGCGCCGGTTCCCCGCGAGGCTCCCGACGCTGCCTCGCCCGAGCTGGCGCCGGACGGCGACGTGGCGCCGGACGCCGGCTTGCCGGGTGGAGAGAGTCCGGAGCCTGACGTAGCTCAGGCCGAACCGTCGGTGCAGGCGGAGGATGTTCCGGCAGACCCTTCCGCGGCGCCCTCACCGGCCCCACCCGCCAAGGATGCCGACCGCGTCCCGCAGAGCGACGGCGCTGCACCGCCCGCCTCGGTGGAGCCGGCAGCGCCGCCGGCGCCATCGGAGCCGGCCGCCCCTCCCGAAGCCGCGGACGAAGCTCCGGCCGCGACGCCGGCGGTCGCCGAGCCGGCGGCCGCTGCCACAGGCGGCAGCGGCATCGGCTGGATCGTCAGGCTGGTAACGCTGCTCCTGGGGACAGCCGCCTTTGCCGGCGCCGCCTTCCTGCTCATCCGGCAGGGGCTTGCCAACCGGCGGCAGGGACCGGTCGCCGCTACGGCGCGCTGGCCGAAGGCGCTCGCCATGGTCCTCTCCAGTCGCGTCGACGTCGTCCAGCATGTCGACGCCGCGGGACAGGAGACGATCCGCTTCCGGCCGAATGTCGATTATGAGTTCGAGGTCGGCGGCAAGGTCTACCGCTCGGACTGCTACCACCTCGGCAATCCCGGCGAGATCGACCGGGCAGTGGCGGAGCGGCAGGTCCAGGCGCTGCCGCGCGGCGCCGCCATCGAGATCAGCTTCGATCCGCTCAACCCCGCCAACGCGACGATCGCCACGGACGCACCCGGCCCGGACCTGCCGCTCGTCCTCGGCGGCGCCGCGGCGCTGGCCTCGCTGGCCTGCCTCGTCGCGGCGCTGGCGACCCTGTGACTTAGACCACCACCTGCGTTCCGACCTCGACGACACGGCCGGTCGGGATCTGGAAATAGCTGGTGGCGTCGTCGGCATTGCGGGCCAGCAGGATGAAGATGCGGTCCTGCCAGCGCGGCATGCCGCCGGACGGCGACGGCCGGATCGAACGCCGCGACAGGAAAAACGACGTCGACATGATGTCGAAGGTCCAGCCGAGCTTGCGGGCGATGGCCAGGGCCCGCGGCACGTTCGGCACCTCCATGAAGCCGTAGCGGACGGTGATGCGCGTGAAGCGGTCGGTCAGCGGCTCGATCTTCACCCGCTCCGACGGCGCGATGCGCGGCAGGTCCGCTGTCTCGATCGTCAGCACGACGTTCTTCTCGTGCAGCACCTTGAAGTGCTTGAGGCTGTGCAGGAGCGCCGTCGGGGCGCTGTCGGGGTCGCTGGTCAGGAAGACGGCGGTGCCCGGCACCTGTGGCGGCGGATGCCGCTCGAGGCTGCGGATCAGGCTGTCGAGCGGCGTCTCCAGGCGGCGCGTCTTCTCCAGCAGGATGCGCGACCCGCGCCGCCAGGTGAGGATGATCGTCAGCACGATGCCGCCGACCATCAGCGGCACCCAGCCGCCGTCATGGACCTTGGCGAGATTGGCGCCGAGGAAGATCAGGTCGATGAGCAGCAGCGGCCCCATCAGGGCGACTGCCCCGCCCCAGCCCCATCGCCAGACATTGGCAACCACCACGCCGCCCATCAGCGCGTCGACCACCATCGTGCCGCTGACCGCGACGCCATAGGCGGCCGCCATCGAGCTCGACGAGCCGAACACCACCACCAGCAGCAGCACGCCGATCAGCAGGATGAAGTTGATCCGAGGCATGTAGATCTGCCCGACCTGCGTCTCCGAGGTATGGCGGATCTCCTGGCGTGGCAGCAGGCCGAGCTGGATCGCCTGGCGCGTCAGCGAATAGGCGCCGCTGATCACCGCCTGGCTGGCGATGACCGTCGCGGCGGTGGCGAGCGCCACCATCGGCACCAGCGCCCAGTCGGCGACCAGGAGGTAGAAGGGGTTGGCAATCGTCTCATGATTGTCGAGCACCAGCGCGCCCTGGCCGAGATAGTTGAGGATCAGCGCCGGCGCCACCAGCCCGAGCCACGCCGTCTGGATCGGCCGCCGGCCGAAATGGCCGAGATCGGCGTAAAGCGCCTCGGCACCGGTGACCGACAGGAAGATGGCGCCGAGCGTGACGAGCCCGATCCACCAGTTCTGCGCCACGAAGGTCACGGCGTAGACGGGATTGAAGGCGACCAGCACGGCCGGCTGGGCGATGACATGCGGCAGGCCGGCGACGGCGATGGTGACGAACCATATCGCCATGATCGGGCCGAAGAACGTCGCGACGCGGCCGGTGCCGCGCGACTGCACCAGGAACAGGGCGACGATGATCACCACAGTGACCGGCAGGATGTAATGCTCCAGCGCCGGCGTCGCGATGTTGATGCCCTCGACGGCCGACATCACCGAGATCGCCGGCGTGATGATGGCATCGCCGTAGAAGAGCGCCGCGGCGATGGCGCCGAGCAGGACGATGACGCCCTTGCCGCGGCGGATGGCGCGCTGCGCCAGCGCCATCAGCGCCAGCGGCCCGCCCTCGCCATTGTTGTCGGCGCGCAGGAGGACGAGCACGTAGTTGATCGTGACGACGATCACCAGCGCCCAGATGATCAGGGAAAGGACCCCGATCACGGCCACCTCGCTGACCTCGCCGGCCGGGCCGTCGCTGCCCGCTTTCACCGCCTCGCGGAAGGCATAGAGGGGGCTGGTGCCGATATCGCCGTAAACGACGCCTATACTGCCCAGGACGAGCGGCAAGAACCGTTTCGGCTGGGGTTTCTCGCCGGCTTCGCCAGCAGACGCGTCACCGGCAGGCGTATCGAAGGCCATCAGGCGGCCTTTCATGCTGCACCGCACCCAACCGGCGGCGGGGCGGGCTTATAACCATCCATCAGGACGAACGCAACGCGAAGGATGATTTTGCCTGTGACAAATAGGGCGGCATGAGTCCCGGCGAGCCAGGCGGCAAAGGCTTCAGATCGGCCCCGTGAAAGGGCACCATGCCGGCAGTCCTTCGGGGAATCCGCCCTTGGCCTTAGCCATGGCACCAAAGCCGCGCTTCGGCGTTATGCTTGTCGACACCCATGCCAATCGAACCAACTCCCTTCACGCCATCGGCAGAACACCGCGGCGCCACCTTTCCGCTGCCCTTCCGGGCGGCCGACTGGGCATTCTTCCTCGATGTCGACGGCACGCTCCTGGAGATCGCGACGACGCCCGACGCGGTCTATGTGCCGGCCGATCTCGCCGCCACGCTGCGCGCTATTGCCGACCGCAACGATGGAGCGCTGGCGCTCGTCTCCGGACGGTCGATCGAGACTCTCGACGCACTGTTCGCGCCCGAACGCTTCGCCGCCGCCGGGCTGCATGGCTTCGAGACACGCACGCCGGACGGACGGGTGTCGCGGCCGCAGGCCCCGGCGGCGCTCGACGTGCTGCGACCACGGCTCGCCGCCCTCGCCGGCACCCACGCCGGCGCCGTCCTGGAGGACAAGGGAAGCGCCATTGCGGTGCATTACCGGCTGGCGCCGGAAGCAGGTCCCGCGCTGGAGGCCGCTATCCGCGGCCTCGCCGGCACCGTCGGCGACAGCCTGGCAGTGCAGCTCGGCAAAATGGTGATCGAGCTGCGTCCGGCCGCGTCGAGCAAGGGCACCGCCGTCAGCGACCTTGCCGCCGCGCCGCCCTTCGCCGGCCGGCGGCTGATCGCCCTCGGCGACGATCTCACCGACGAGGCGATGTTTCGTGTCGTCAACGAGCTCGGCGGCGTCAGCGTCCGCGTCGGCGGCGAGGAGCGGCCGAGCGCCGCGCGCTTCCGCGCCCCGGGTGTAGCAGCCGTGCGCGACTGGCTCGCCGGGCTGGCGCGCGGGCCGTGAAATGCCGTCTCGTCATTGGGACGTTGGGCAAGTTTGTTAAAGTGCCTCCCGGCTGGCGGAGATCCGCTGGCCGGCAACGGAAGAGGAGTGTCGTTTGAGTCGTCTGATTGTCGTGTCCAACCGGGTGCCGGCGTCGTCCAAGGCGGCCAACAGCGCCGGTGGACTTGCCGTGGCCCTGCACTCGGCCCTCGCGGCCGAAGGCGGCATGTGGTTCGGCTGGTCAGGCGAAAACAGCGGCAACCGCGAGACCGACCATGTCGCAACGCGCGTCGACGGCAACATTACCTACGCGCTGGTCGACCTGACGACGCGCGACCTGGAGGAATATTATTCAGGCTTCGCCAACCGGTCGCTGTGGCCGCTGTTCCATTACCGGCTCGACCTGACCGATTTCTCCCGCAAGGACATGGCGGGATATTTCCGCGTCAACCGCTTCTTTGCGCGGACGCTGGCGCCGCTGGTGCAGCGCGACGACATCATCTGGGTCCACGACTACCATCTCATCCCGCTGGCGTCGGAGCTACGCCAGATGGGCCTGCGCAACCGCATCGGCTTCTTCCTGCACATTCCCTGGCCGCCGCCGGACGTGCTGTTCGCGCTGCCGCCGCACGAGTCGATCACGCGGGCGCTGGCCAGCTACGACCTCGTTGGCTTCCAGACGGCGTTCGACGCGGAAAATTTCGCCGCCAGCCTCATCCGCGAGGGCCTCGGCAGCCGCGTCGGCAGCGAGATCTTCGACGCCTATGGCCGCCTCTTCGCCATGGGCGTCTTCCCGATCGGCATCGACGCTCAGGAATTCGCCACGCTGGCAGCCGACGCGGAGCGCAATCCGCTGGTGCAGCGGACCCGCAAGTCGCTCCACGGAGAGCAGCTGGTGATCGGCGTCGACCGCCTCGACTATTCCAAGGGCCTCAAGGAGCGCCTGCATGCCTATGCCCACTTCATCGAGACCAATCCGGCGGCGCGCGGCAAGGTCGTCTACCTGCAGGTGACCCCGAAATCGCGCTCCGAGGTGCCCGAATATGCCGACATGCAGCGCGAGGTGGCCGAGCTCGCCGGCCGTTTCAACGGCGCCCTCGGCGATGTCGACTGGACGCCGATCCGCTACATCAACCGCACCATTACCCGCCCTGCCCTCGCCGGCCTCTATCGCCAGGCCGATGTCGGGCTGGTGACGCCGCTGCGCGATGGCATGAACCTCGTCGCCAAGGAATATGTCGCCTCGCAGGACCCGGAGGATCCCGGCGTCCTGGTGCTGTCGCGCTTCGCCGGCGCGGCGCGCGAAATGGACGGCGCCCTGCTGATCAATCCCTACGACATCGAGGACATCGCCAACGCCATCGCCCGGGCGCTCGCCATGCCGCAGAACGAGCGGCGCGACCGCTGGGAGCGGATGTTCCGGCGCATCAGCGACTACGACATCCACCGCTGGTGCTTCGAGTTCCTCGACGCCCTGCGCAAGACGCGCGTGATGGCGCGGGCCAGCTAGGTCCGATCCGCGGCGGCGGAACATTGGCGGGAGCGCGTGCGTTGCCGGCGCGAAGAGGTGACGCCATGGATCAACGCAGCCAGGACAAGGCCGCCCGGCCGACCAACGACGAATCCGGAATGGATCCGCCGCCGCGCTACGAGCCGCGCTTTGCCGGCAGCGGCCGCATGCGCGGCAAGGCGGCGCTGATCACCGGCGGCGATTCCGGCATCGGCCGCGCCGTGGCGATCCTCTTCGCCCGCGAGGGCGCGCAGGTTGCCATCGTCTACCATTCGGAGGACGAGGACGCGCAGAAGACTGCCGGTCTCGTCAAGGCGGAAGGCGGCGAAGCGCTGCTACTGCGCGGCGACGTCGGCGATCCCGAATTCTGCCGCCAGGCCGTCGAGCAGACGGTTCAGGCTTTCGGCCGGCTCGACTGCCTGGTCAACAACGCCGCCGAACAGCATCCCAAGCGCAAGCTGGAAGAGATCTCGCCGGAGCAGGTGGAACAGACCTTCCGCACCAATATCTTCGGCTACATCTACATGGCGCAGGCGGCGCTGCAGCACATGCAGAAAGGCGCGACGATCGTCAACACCGCGTCGGTGACCGCCTATCGCGGCTCGCCGCACCTTCTCGACTATTCGAGCACCAAGGGGGCCATCGTCGCCTTCACCCGCTCCCTTGCCGGCAACCTCGCGGAGCGCGGCATCCGCGTCAACGGCGTCGCGCCGGGACCGATCTGGACGCCGCTCATCCCTTCGACCTTCCCGCCCGACCAGGTGAAATCCTTCGGCAAGGACACGCCGCTCGGCCGTCCCGGGCAGCCAAACGAGGTAGCGCCCTGCCATCTCTTCCTCGCCTGCGACGATTCCTCCTACATGACCGGCCAGATGCTGCACCCGAATGGCGGCGAGCCGGTGGAGAGCTGACGTCTCTTCACGCGCCTCTGACTTGCCTCGGCTTCCGCTGCGGCGATAGCGTCGGCAGACGAATCGCCAGGGAGCGCAGGGGCTGCCGTCCGTGAAACCGCATCTTCTCCTGGCGGGACTGGCCGCCTTGGGGTTTGCCGTCCCGGCCGCTGCCGCCGATCCGGTGCCGGCGAAAGTCCTGTTCGGCCGCGTCGCCGATCCGAGCCCCGGCGAGCCGCGCGCCATCGGCTCCTATGCCAAGGGCTGCATGGCCGGCGCCGTGGCGCTGCCCACCGACGGCTCGGCCTGGCAGGTCATGCGCCTGTCGCGCAACCGCAACTGGGGCCACCCCTCGCTGGTCGCCTATATCGAAAACCTCGGCCGCGACCTTGCCGCCAGGGACGGCGTCCGCGGCCTGCTGGTCGGCGACATGAGCCAGCCGCGCGGCGGGCCGATGTCGAGCGGCCATGCCAGTCACCAGATCGGCCTCGACGTCGATCTCTGGCTGGCGGAGATGCCGGACCGCACGCTGACGGCCGAGGAACGCGAGACGATGGGCGCGCAGTCGGTGCTGCGCCGCGGCCGGCTCGAGGTCGATCCGGCCCGCTGGTCAGAGGCCTATACCCGTCTGATCCGCCGCTCGGTCTCCTATCCGGAGGTGGAACGGGTCTTCGTCAGCGCCGCCATCAAGCAGCTGCTCTGCCGCAGCGCCGGCACCGACACGGCATGGCTGCGCAAGGTCCGGCCCTGGGCCGGCCATGACGACCATATCCATGTGCGCCTGCGTTGCCCGCAGGGCATGGCCGGTTGCGTCAACCAGGCGGCGCCGCCGCCCGGCGACGGCTGCGGCGCCGAGCTCGCCTCCTGGTTCAAACCGAAGCCGCCGCCACCGGAGCGGCCGCAGCGGCCCTATCGGCCACCGCCGCCGCTGACGCTCAGTGACCTTCCGGGCGCCTGCGCCGCCGTCCTGACCGCCGGGATGGAGCCGGGCGAGGCGCAGGCCGCCATCGCCGGCGTCCCCCTGCCCCGGGCGCGTCCCGACCGCTAGGCTGCGACGCCCGTACCGATCTGGCACGCGACGCCGGTGCCGCCGAGGCCGCAATAGCCGTCGGGATTCTTCGCCAGATATTGCTGGTGGTAGTCCTCGGCGAAGTAGAATTCCGGCCGGTCGACGATTTCCGTGGTGATCGGGCCGTAGCCGCGGGCCTTCAGGGCGGCATCATAGGATTTCAGTGCCGCCTCGGCCGTGGCGCGCTGGGCGGCGTCGGCGACGTAGATGGCGGAGCGGTACTGCGTGCCGACATCGGCGCCCTGGCGCATGCCCTGCGTCGGGTCGTGGCTTTCGAAGAACAGCTTCACCAGTTCGCCATAGCTGACGACCTTGGGGTCGAACGCGACCAGGACCACCTCATTGTGGCCGGTGGCGCCGCTGCAGACCTCGCGATAGGTCGGATTGGGCGTGAAGCCGCCGGCATAGCCGACCGCCGTGACATAGACGCCGTCGCGCTTCCAGAAGGCCTTCTCCGCACCCCAGAAGCAGCCGAGGCCGAACAGCGCCGTCTCGATCCCCGCCGGATAAGGCGGCTTGAGAGCCCGGCCGCTGACGAAATGCGTTTCGGCGGTGGGGATGGCGTCGGGGCGGCCCGGCAGCGCTTCCTCGGGGGTCGGCAGGCTCAGCTTCTTGCTGCCGAGGATATCGAAGAGATTCATCATGCTCTCCTTTCGGTGAGAACGCGTCAGCCTCTTTCCCAGCGCGGAACGGCCGGACGGTGGCGGCGCAGGCGGCGCGGCAACAGCAGCAGCCCGACCGCGACGACCGCCAGGACCAGCCAGGTCGGCCGCAGCAGGACCCACTGGATGAGCGGATTCCACACCCAATGGCCGACCGTCGGCTCGACGCTGCGCTGGATGAAGGTCTGGAAGGCGCCGAGCGAATTGGGGCTGAGCGTGAACCAGGTGGTGCCGAGCGGCGTCATGGTGAGCGACGATACCGCGATGGAGCGCGCCCCGTCGATGACGATGGTCACCAGCGCCGCAGCCAGGAAACCCAGCCCGACAAGGCGCACCAGCAAGACCAGCATCGTCGCTTTTTCCGTCAGATTGCGGCAGACAGGCCGACACCAGGAGATAGGGTGCCGCGCCCGCCGCCGCAACGCGCCTCAGTGGAGCCCGACGATCTCGCCGTTCGGCCCAAGGCCGATATGCTCCGACGCCGGATGCCGCGGCAGGCCGGGCATCGTCATCATCTCTCCCGCCACCGCGACGACGAAACCGGCGCCGGCCGACAGGCGGACCTCGCGCACCGGCAGCATGTAACCGGTCGGCGCCCCGACCAGGGTCGGATCGGCGGAGAAGCTGTATTGCGTCTTGGCGATGCAGATAGGCAGGCGGCCATAGCCGCCCTCCTCGAACAAGGCGAGCCGCCGCGCCGCCTGCGGCGACAGCTCGACGCCGTCGGCGCGGTAGATTTCGCGCGCCACGGTCTCGATCTTCTGCACCAGCGGCAGGTCGTCGGCATAGAGCGGCTGAAACGCCGCCTGCGCCGTTTCGAGCACCGCCACCACGGCCCGCGCCAGATCCTCGGCACCGGCGCCGCCGCGCGCATAGTGATCGCAGCGGACCGCTGCGACCCCAGCACCGACGCACAGCGCGTCGACAAGGGCGAGCTCGGCATCGCTGTCGGTGGCGAAGCGGTTGATGGCGACCAGCACCGGCAGGCCGTATTTCTTCAGGTTCTCGACATGACGCAGCAGGTTGGCGAGGCCGAGCCGCAGCGCGCCGAGATCTTCCTGCTCCAGGGTCCGCTCGTTCGCCCGGCCGTGCAGCTTGAGCGCCCGCACCGTGGCGACGACCACGGCCATGTCGGGCGACAGCCCGGCCTGACGGCACTTGATGTCGAGGAATTTCTCGGCGCCGAGATCGGCACCGAAACCGGCTTCGGTGATCACGTAGTCGCCCAGCGCCAGGGCGGCGCGGGTGGCGATCACCGAGTTGCAGCCATGGGCGATGTTGGCGAAGGGCCCGCCATGCACCAGCGCCGGCGTGTGCTCCAGCGTCTGCACCAGGTTGGGCATCAGCGCATCGCGCAGCACCGCCGCCATGGCCGGCGCCGCGCCGAGCTCGCCGGCCGTGACCAGGCGGCCGTCGAAGGCCTGGGCGACGACGATGCGGCCGAGCCGCTCCTGCGCATCGGCCAGGTCGCGCGCCAGGCAGAGGACGGCCATGATCTCCGACGCCGCGGTGATGTCGAAGCGCGCCTCGCGCGGCACGCCGTTGCCGGTCCCGCCAAGGCCGATGACCATGTCCCGCAGCGTCCGGTCGTTCATGTCGACGACGCGTGGCCAGAACACCCGCCGCGGGTCGATGCCGAGCGAATTGCCCCAGTGGATGTGATTGTCGAGCAGCGCCGCCAGCAGATTGTGCGCCGTGGTGATGGCGTGGAAATCGCCGGTGAAGTGCAGGTTGATGTCGTTGGCGGGCACCAGCTGCGCCATGCCGCCGCCGGTGGCGCCGCCTTTCTGGCCGAAGCAGGGGCCGAGGCTGGGCTCGCGCAGGGCGATGATCGTCCTGCAGCCGATCCGGTTCATCGCATCGCCGAGGCCGATGGAGGTGGTCGTCTTGCCCTCCCCCGCCTTGGTCGGATTGATCGCCGTCATCAGGATCAGCTTGCCCTTCGGGCGGTCGGCAAGGGTCGCTAGGTAGGCGCCGGAGATCTTCGCCTTGGTTCTACCGTATGGCTCGACGGCGTCCTCGGGGATGCCGACCTCGTCGGCCACCTCGGTGATAGGCTTGATCGGTGGCATGGGGCTGCGGTCGTCCATGACGGTCGGGTCTCCTGCCGCGCTGTGCGAAGAAAGGGAGGGGATCAGCCGGCTGCGGGCCGATCCATGAAGGGAAGAAGAGCCGCAGCAACGCGGTCCGGCGCCTCGACGATCGCCATATGCGCCAGACCGTCGAGAACCGAGAACCGGGCGCCGGCGATCAGCTCGGCGGTGGCGCGCGCCGCCTCGGGCGGCACCGTCGGGTCGAGCGACCCGCAGAGGGCGAGCGCCGGCACCTTGATGGTTTGCGTCGCAGCACCGATATCGGCATCACGCAGGACGGCGCAGGAGCGGAGATAACCGGTGACGCCGCCGCGCAGGACGAGATTGCGCCAGCCGATCACCTGATCGGCGTGGGTGGCTCGATAGGCTGGGGAAAACCAGCGCTCCATGGTGCCGTCGGCGACCGCTGCGAGGCCGCCCGTCTCGATCACCCGGATGCGCTCGCTCCAGCCTTCCGCCGTGCCGATGCGATGCGCCGTGCCGATGAGCGCGATGCCGGTGACGCGGTCGGGCGCCCGGGCGGCAATGCCCTGGGCGATCATGCCGCCGAGCGAGGCGCCGACGACAAAGGCCTTGTCGATCCCCAGGGCATCGAGGATGCCGAGGAGGTCGTCGACATGGTCGTCGAGGGTTATCGGCGACGGCCCGTCATCGGAAAGGCCATGGCCGCGCTTGTCGTAGCGCACCAGGCGGCGGGCCGCCGGCATATGGGCAAGCAACGGTTCCCAGATGCGCAGGTCCGTTCCCAGGGGATTGGAGAAAACGATCGCCGGCGCGCCCGCCGGACCGGTCACGGCGACGGACAGGCGAATGCCGTTGGCCCTCACGATGTGCATTGCGCCCCCCCTGCATGGTCCTGGCGCCTCCTTCTACACGCTCGGCCGCGTCATTGTGCGCCGCACCCGGCGTGAAAACTGTGCGTATCGTCAGGAAAGAAGCCAATGCAGCCTACGGCATGCCCATTGCATTCAGATGCCAGAGGCATAAGCTCGCAGAAGGAGCCTTCCAATGCTGCAGGTTGAGATGGGACGCTGGTCGACCGTCATCGTCGCCGCCGTCATGGCGGCGCTGGGCGCTGCTGCGCCGACGCTTGTTGCGGCCAATGAAACCGATATCGCCGGCTCGACGGTGACCATCACCCGTCTGACCGACGGGCATATCGGCGCCGGGGTGCAGATCCGCCAGGGCATCATCCTGACGGCGGCGCATCTGGTGGCGGAGGACAAGCAGGTCACCGTCAAGGACGACCGCGGCCGCGCCCAGATCGGCATCGTGCGCGCCACCGATCCCAATGTCGACCTCGCCATCGTCGACGTCACCAACACCGCCCTCTTGGCGATCTCGCCGCTGTCCTGCGAGACGCCGCCGATCGGCCTGCCGGTGAAGATGATCGGCCATCCCTACGGGCGCGAATTCGTGCAGATGGGCGGCCATGTCGTCAGTGGCCTGCGCACCGTCAGCCAGTGGCCCGAGCTGGTGCTGCTCGACCGCCGCGCCTTTCCCGGCATGAGCGGCGGGCCGGTGCTCTCCGGCAAGGGCGATGTCGTCGCCATGGTGGTCGCCGCCACCGGCCGCCGCGGCCGGTTCTCGGGCCCCGCCGGTGCCGTCCCGGGTAGCGTCATCTGCAAGTTCCTGCCGCGCGCCGCAGCCATCCTGCCGGATGCGACGGTGGAGGCGACGCCGATCGCCGGCGCGCCGCTGGAGGCACAGCCCACCGCCGCCGAGTGATACGAGGCGCCGCCCTGGCTCACGCGGCGCGGCTGGACGCCCTTGCGGCACTGCCAGCGTAACGACGCGCCAGAGCGGCGCAGACCAGCAGCTGGATCTGGTGGAACACCATCACCGGCAGGACGATCATCCCGACATCGGCCGCCGGGAAGATCACGTTCGCCATCGGCACGCCGCTGACGAGGCTCTTCTTCGAGCCGCAGAAGACGATGGCGATCTCGTCCTCGCGCCCGAATCCGAAGGCCCGCGCCGCCACCCTGGTGAAGGCCAGCACCAGCGCCAGCAGCACCGTCATGAGCAGGATCAGCGCCACGAAGCCGCCAACCGACAGTTGCTGCCACAGCCCGGTCGCTGCGGCATGTGAAAAGGCGAGATAGACCACAGCCAGAATCACGCCGCGGTCGGTGATGGCGAAGACACGCCGCTGCCGCGCCACGAAGGCGCCGATCCAGGGCTGCAGCAGCTGGCCGGCGACGAAGGGCAGCAACAGCTGCAACAGGATCGCTCCCAGCGTGCCGGGCGAGAAGCCGGCCCCCTGCCCGCCGAGGAACAGACCGGCGAGCAGCGGCGTCAGGAACATGCCGAGAATGTTGGAGGCGGTCGCCGAGCACACCGCGGCGGCAACATTGCCGCCGGCGATCGAGGTGAAGGCGATCGACGACTGGACGGTCGACGGCAGCAGGCAGAGGAAGAGCACGCCCGGATAGAGCGCCGCCGGCAACAGCGCCTCCGGCAGCAGGCCGGCCGCCAGACCGATGACGGGGAAAAGGACGAAGGTCGTGGCGAGCACCAGAAGGTGCAGCCGCCAATGCGTGATGCCCGCCACCACCGCCGCCCGCGACAGGCGCGCGCCGTGCAGGAAGAACAGGAGGCCGACGCCGAGGTCGGAGACAATGCCGAAGACCTCGGCAAACTGCCCCGTTGCCGGCAGCAGCACGCCGAGAATGACGGAGCCGATAAGGGCAAGGGTGAAGATGTCGAGGAATTTCACGACGGCGCTCGTGAGGGAGAGATGAGCGGCGCATCCGTCTGGAACGGCCGCGCAGGACCGATACTCAAACGACGATCAAAAGGCCATCTGCTCGCCTACGGACCACCTTCGCGAAAGGGCATGCATTGCGACATGAATATCGAGATCGGAGCCATGAACAATATCGAGCCATGGGCGCAGCTCCGCTTCGCGCTATGGCCGCATCAGTCGCTTGAAGATCACCGTGCCGAGCTGGTCGGCTCGTTCCTTTCCGGAAGCGGCAAGGAGATTGCGTTCATCGCATGCAGCGATTCGGGCGAAGCCGTGGGGTTCGCCGAGGCCGCCTTGCGTCATGACTATGTGAACGGCTGCAGCAGCTCGCCGGTCCTGTTCCTCGAAGGGATTTACGTCCGGCCCGCCGACAGGCGGAAGGGTGTCGCGCGGCTCCTCTGCAATGCCGTCGCCGACTGGGGAAGATCGGCCGGCTGCGTTGAATTCGCTTCCGACGCCCTCCTCAAGAATTCCGCCAGCCACGCGTTCCATGCCGCCTTGGGATTTTCCGAGACGGAGCGCGTCGTGTTCTTCCGCAAACCACTATAGGCTGCATCGCCGCAGCGGCAGTGGCTGCCGTTGCTTCCCTCGACTTTGCCTCCGGCTTCGTGGGAACGCCACATGGCCGGGGCGTGCGGCGGAACCGGACAGCCGGCGCGAAATCGCCCGGGACGCTAGGCGTTTTCGCGCAGCGCGGGTAATCTGGCGGCATACGCTGCCTTGAGCGCCACGCCACGCGCCGCAGCGGTTCCCTGCAGGCTGAGGACGACCGACCCGAACCGGATGGAGAACGAGGCCGATTTCATCACCGTCTTTGACGATGACGACAGCCAGCCGGTACGCGACGCCGGGCCGCGCTGGAAGGTCGCCGTCATCGACGACGACGCGGCCGTGCATGACGGCACGCGCTTCGCGCTTAGCGACTACGCGCTCGACGGACGCGGCCTGGAGCTGCTTTCGGCCCGCAGCGCCGCCGAAGGCCGGGCTCTGATGCGGGACCATGCCGACATGGCGGTGGTGCTGCTCGACGTGGTGATGGAATCGGACCAGGCCGGGCTCGATCTGGTGAATTATGTCCGCAAGGATCTCGGCAACGAGCTGGTGCGCATCATTCTGCGCACCGGCCAACCCGGCCAGGCGCCCGAGCAGCGGATCGTCGTCGACTACGACATCAACGACTACAAGGCCAAGACCGAGCTGACCGCCGAGAAGCTGTTCACCTCCATGACGGCGGCGCTGCGCAGCTACGACCAGTTGAGCCGCCTGCGCGACATGCAGCTGCGCCTCGAGGAAGCGAACCAGAGCCTCGAGGAGCGGGTCCAGGCGCGCACCGGGGAGCTGCTGGCCGCCAACCGCCGCCTCGAATCGCGCTGGCAGCGGCTGCAGAAGGTGAACGCCTTCAAGAACGAGATCCTCGGCACTGTCGCGCACGACCTCAAGAACCCGCTCGGCGTCATCCTCGGCCGCACCGAAATGATGGCCGAAATCCTCGCCAGCGGCCCTGCGCCGACCGCCCCGCTGGCGACGCAGATCGGCCATATCCGCGATGCGGCGCGCCGCCTCACCGAGATGGTTGACCGGCTGATCGCCGATGCCATGGCCGATGCCGCCGATGTCAGCGTCCGCGACGACGCGCTCGATCTGGCGCGGCTGGTGCGCGAGGTGGTGGAGGCCAACCGGCCGCTGGCCGAGCGCAAGGCGCAGGCGATGCGGCTCACCATGCCGGAGACGCTGCCGGCTCCCGGCGATCCGGACCTGCTGCGCGAGGCGATCGACAATCTCGTCAGCAACGCCATCAAATACAGCCCGATCGGCGGCTGGGCGGAGATCGAGCTGGCGCCGCGCGCCGACGCGGTCTTCTTCGAGATCCGCGACAGCGGCCCCGGCCTGCTGCCGGAAGATACCGACCGGCTGTTCGGCCGCTTCCAGCGCCTGTCGGCCAAGCCGACCGGCGGCGAGGCGTCGACCGGCCTCGGCCTTTCCATCGTCAAGCGCATCATTGACCTGCATGGCGGCCACATCAGCGGCCGCAATGGCGAGGCGGGCGGCGCCGTCTTCTCCTTCTCCCTTCCGCTCCGGACAGAGCAGCACCTGCCATCATGAGCCAGACCCAGCACATCTTTGTCGTCGACGACGAGGCCGCCGCCCGCGACATGGTCGGCGACTACCTGCGAATGCACGGTTTCGAGGTGACGCTGTGCGACGGCGGCGCGGCGCTGCGCGAGGCGCTGGCGAAGGACCGCGCCGACCTGGTGGTGCTCGACCTCAACATGCCGGAGGAGGACGGCCTGTCGCTGGTGCGCCACCTGAAGCAGACGGGCAATGTTCCGGTCATCATGCTGACGGCGACGGCAAGCCCGATCGACCGCGTTGTCGGGCTGGAGCTCGGCGCCGACGACTATCTCGCCAAGCCGGCGGAGCTGCGCGAATTGCTGGCCCGCATCCGGTCGGTGCTGCGGCGCGCCGCCGCCCCGGCCCCGGCGGCGGAGAAACGGAACGAGGTGCGCATCGGCACCAAGTGGCTCGACCTCGACGCTCGCCGCCTGTTCGACGAATCGGGCCATGAAGAAATCCTGACGGCGTCGGAGTTCAACCTGCTGAAGGCCTTCGCCGACAATCCGCGGCGCGTGCTGTCGCGCGAGCGCCTGCTCGACCTCGCCCAGGCGCGCGATCCGGACGCCTTCGACCGGGCGATCGACGTGCGCATCACCCGCATCCGCAAGAAGATCGAGCCCGACCCGGGCAATCCGCAGGTGATCCGCACCGTGCGCGGCGCCGGCTACATGTTCTCGCCCGATCCCGCCGCCGGCTGATCCGCAGCATTTCGGCATTTGTTGCGTCGCTGTGAGGGGCGACGCAACAAACGGCGCAACACGCGAAACCATTTTCCGCGTCCGGCGCAAATCGGCGGAAACAGCCCGCTTCTAGTTTGGCGTCATCAAACGGGGCCCACCGATGGCCCCAGAGGACGCCGAGATGAAGATCACCACTTCCATTGCAGCCTTTCTCACCGGCGTGACCGCCGTGTGCGCTGCCGGAATGCTGACGCTGGGCAATGAAGGCGCCGCCGCGGCAATCGCCAAGGACGGCAGCCGCTGGACCGACGCCTTCGGCACCGCCAGCACCGTCACCCCGACGCCGACGGCCGCGGGCAAGACCGACCGCCTGCCGATGCCGGCCGCCGCCAATGCCTGCGAGGCGCAGCCCTGGCCCTATGTCGCGCCGGACTGCCTGATCCATGCCGAAGGCATGGAGACCGTGGCCGCCCGCACCATCACCATCGAGCACCGCACTGCCGAAGCCAACACCACCGTTCTGGTGCGCGTGCCGGTCATGCAGCTCGCCGCCCGCTAGGGCGCAACAGGTTTGTTTCGGGTCGTCGCCTTTCCGCCCCCTCGGACGGCGACCCGTGAGGGTCCGGCGCTCGCAAGTTCGCCGGACCCTACTTTTCCTTCCGACAGCGCATCCGCCTTTTCCCGGGTGACCGCCGTGCACAGCGACAGCGCAATGTTCTCTTTCTTCAAGCCGCCCCGCTTCACCATCCGGCGCGCCGCCGACGGCGAGGCGCGGATGATCCGGCAGCTGCATATCGCCCATCTGTGGTCGGTCGAGATGGCCGGCTACGACGCCACCGATATCAGCGCCTTTCTCGATCTCGTGCCCACCGCCGAGCTGCGCAGCTTCGCCGGCTGCGGGGTCTTCGTCGCGGAGGCGAATGGCGACATGGCCGGCGCCGCCGCCTGGACGCCGCTCGATAGCCTCGCCACGCCCGACCGGCTCGTCGACGGCACAGGGCAGCCGGTGCGCCTCATCGACGACGAGGCGGTGGCGGTGATTCGCATGCTGTTCGTCGGCCCGCGCTGGAGCTTCACCGAGCTGGCGGCGCCGCTCCTCAGCGCTGCCGAGGCGGATGCGGCCGCCGCGGGCCGCAACCATGCCGATGCCTTCGTCACCTTCGGTCCGGCGACCGTCTATCGCTCCCTCGGCTACCGGCCCATCGGCCAGCTCGCCATCGGCCTCGGCAACGGCAGCAGCCTTCTGCCGATCCTTCGCCTGCGCAAGCCGCTGAACGGCGTCAAGGTGGCGGCATGAGGACGGCGATCCCGGAGGCGCGGCCGCAGCTTCGCCGCGCCGCGGCGGACGAGCTGGCGCTGCTTTCGCATCTGCACGCCACCCATCTCTGGCTCGATCCCGGCGAGGATGCCGACGAGGCGGCCGCCCTCCTGGCGCTCATGCGCCCGGTCTATCGCCGCATGGCGGCCGAAGGCGCCTTCTTCGTCGCGCACAGCGACGGCGAGATCATCGGCGCCGGCGGCTGGGAGCCGATGGTCGGCAGTGCTGCCACGGCGGCACTGAGCGGCAAGCCCGGCTGGGCGGCATGGCGCGACCGGACGGCGCTCCTGTGGATGCTCTTCGCGCCGCGGACCCCCGGCCTTGCCGTGATGCGCTGGACCATCGCCGCGGCCGAAGCCGACGCGGCGGCAGCCGGCTACAATTTCGCCGATGCCGTCCTGCCCGAACGGGTGTCCGCCGGCTTCCGCATCGCCGGGTACAGCGAGATCGGCATGCTGCACCTTCCCGGTGGGCCGGAGCTGGCGCACCTGTCGCGCGCCCTGCCGCTGGCGCTTCCGGCCGTGGCATGACCGCACCGGCGGCGGTCACCGGATACGGCCACGGAAGCGGAACAGGTCCTGTCGCGGCGGCGTATGATGCGCCGCCGCGCGCACTGATCGCTTCTGCTAGAATGGCGTCGCCCCTCGAGGATGGCGACGGCATCGCCGGCGATGGGGCGCGGTCGCGTCTCAGACGCGGGGGATGGATGCGCATCAGCGTCAAGATTCTGCTGGTCGGCGGCATTCCGATCGCCATCGCCGCGGCGATCGCGGTCGTCGCCTTCCTGCTGCTGAACGAGGCCGACAAGGCGCGTGACGGCGCCGTGTCGGCCAGCGCCATCTACCGCAACCTGCTCGTCGCCGTCTCCGAGCGGGACGAATACATGAATGCGCAGGCCAGCGGCCGCGCCGCCCACGAGCACCGGTTCTGGACCTTCGCCACGGCAGCCCATGCCGAGCTCCAGGCGCTGGAGGATTCCTCGCGCACGGAGCGCCACAAGACGGCCACCGGGCGCGCCCGCGCCGCACTCGACAGCTACGTCCAGCTAATGGGCCAGTTCACCGACGTGACGGCCCGCAACGACACGCTGATCGCCGACATGGCGAGCCGCGCCGAGACGCTGGTGCAGCTGACCGATCAGGCGCGCGACCGCCAGCACCAGTCGAACGCCGACATCGTCGTCTCCCTCACCGAGAAGGACCGGCGGCTGCGGGTGGCGCGCGACATCGTCGATCGCGCCCAGGATCTGCGCGGCGTGGTCGGCGACGCCGAGCTGCGGCTGGCGACGGCGGGAGACGCCGACCCCGGCGCCGGCCTGGAGATCAAGCGCCTCACCGATACGGCGGCGAGCCTCGGCGGCGCACTGCGCGCCGGCAATGACGAAGCGCAGGCTGCCGCGCTCGACCGGCTTGTCGCCGACTACACGGCGGCCGCCACTGCGCCGGACGGCGGCACCGCCCGGTCGGCGGCCTATGGCGCCCTCACCAACTGGCTGGAGCGTCTCCTCAAGATCAACACCACGGCGCAGCGCTCGCTGCATGACGAGCTGGCGGAACTGCTGACCTATTCGGTCCAGGCACACGAGACCGAGCAGGCGACGCAGAACATCGCCATCACCACGCTGAAGCTCGGCAATTTCGCCGCCGCGGCCCTGTCGAACCGCGATGTGACGGCCGCCAGCGCCGTCTTCGACCGCAGCCGCGACCTGGCGGCGACCGTGGCGTCCCTGCCCATCTCGCCGCTTATCCAGACGGAGATGATCGACGCCATCGAGCAGTGGCAGCGCGGCCTGGCGACGACCACCGACGGGCTGCGCAAGCAGAACCAGATCATCACCGAGATGGACACCGCGGCGCAGACGATGATCAACGGCGCCCGCATCCTCAACGACCTCCTGACCAACGACGCCAAGTCGCTGTCCAGCGTCATCCGCAACATCCTCGTCATCGGCGCGGCGATCGGCCTGTTCCTCGGCTCGCTGACCGGCTGGATCGTCGCCCGCTCCATCACCCGGCCGCTGCAACGGCTGCAGCAGGACATGATGGACCTTGCGGCAGCCGATCCGACGGTCGGCTCGATCGCCGAGACGGAGCGTGCCGACGAGCTCGGCGACATGGCGCGCGCCACCAATTTCCTCGTCACCGAAATCCGCCGCCGCGAGAAGGCGCTGACCCGCGCCAAGGACCGCGCCGATGCGGCGCTGGTGACCCTGCAGAAGGCCCAGGCCGACCTTGTCCAGGCGGAAAAGCTCGCCTCGCTCGGGCAGCTCGTCGCCGGCGTGTCGCACGAGATCAACACGCCGCTCGGCATCGCCCTCACCACTTCGACGCTGATCACCGACGAGGTGCGGCGCTTCAACGAGGCGGCCGCGTCGCGGCAGCTGGCGCGCTCGGCGGTCGACCGCTTCGTGGCGCGCATGACCGAGGGCACCGCCCTCCTGACCGGCAACCTCACCCGCGCCGCCAATCTGGTGCACAGCTTCAAGCAGGTGGCGACCGACCAGGCGAGCGGCGAGCGGCGCCGCTTCGACATGAAGGAATGGCTGGACGACCTCCTCACCAGCCTGGGCCCGGCGCTGCGCAAGGGCGGTCATGAGGTCTCGGTGGACTGCCGGCCGGGCCTCGTCCTCGACAGCTATCCCGGCTCGCTCGGCCAGGTGCTGACCAATCTTCTGATGAACGCCCTCAGCCATGCCTACGCCCCCGGCGAGGCCGGCCATATGTCGATCACGGTCAGCGAGCCGCGCCCCGGCACGGCGCGCATCGTCTTTGCCGACGACGGCCACGGCATCGCGCCGGACAGCATCGGCAAGGTGTTCGACCCGTTCTTCACCACCGGGCGCGGCCGCGGCAATACCGGCCTCGGCCTGCACATCGTCTACAATCTCGTCACCAACCGGCTGCAGGGCCGCATCGATCTCGCCAGCGAGGTCGGCAAGGGCACGCGCTTCACCATCGACATCCCGACCACGGTCAGCGACGTCGCCGGCGAGCGCACCAGCGACTATCAGGAAGCCGCCAAATGATCCGCCGCTCCCTCATCCTCCTGGCTCTTGCCGCCGCGATGCTGCCGGCCGGCGGAGCGGCCGCGAAGACGCTGGTGTTCTGCTCAGAGGGCAATCCGGAGGCGCTCAATCCGCAGATCGTCACGACGACCACCGGGATGAATGCCGGGCGGCCGATGTTCAACAACCTCGTCGAGTTCAAGCCCGGCTCGACCGAGATCAGTCCGGCGCTTGCCGAATCGTGGGACATCTCGCCGGACGGGCGCGAGTACACCTTTCACCTGCGCCAGGGCGTGCGCTTCCATTCCAGCGACATCTTCAAACCGACGCGGCCGATGAATGCCGACGACGTCCTGTTCTCGCTGAACCGGCAATGGAAGGACGACCATCCGTTCCACGCCGTCTCCGGGGCCCGCTACGACTACTTCAAGGACATGGGCATGCCGGAGCTTCTCGAATCGATCGAGAAGCTCGACGACCGGACGGTGCGCATCCGGCTGACGCGGGCGGAAGCGCCGTTCCTCGCCGACATGGCGATGCCGTTCAACGTCATCCTGTCGGCGGAATACGCCGCCCAGCTGATGGCGGCCGGCCAGCCGGAGAAGCTCGACGAGCAGCCGATCGGCACCGGCCCCTTCATGTTTGCCGGCTTCCAGCCGGACGTCGTCGTGCGCTATCGCGCCTTCCCGGATTACTGGGCCGGCCGGCGCCCGATCGACACGCTTGTCTTCTCCATCACGCCCAACCCGGCGGTGCGGCTGACCAAGCTGAAGGCCGGCGAATGCCATGTGATGGCCTTCCCCGATCCGGGCGACGCGGCCGAGATCGAGGCCGACCCGAACCTGCGGCTGCTGCGCCAGGAAGGCCTCAACACGGGCTATCTCGCCTTCAACACGACTCGCCCGCCCTTCAACGACGTGCGCCTGCGCCGGGCGGTCTGGATGGCGATCGACAAGGCGGCGATCATCGACGCCGTCTATGAGGGCGCCGGCGTCATCGCCAAGAACCCGATCCCGCCGACGCTCTGGTCCTATAACGACACGATCGAAGACCTCCCCTACGATCCGGCCGGCGCCCAGAAGCTGCTGGTCGAGGCCGGCTACAGCGAGGGCTTCGACACCCAGCTGTGGTACATGCCGGTGTCGCGCCCCTACATGCCGAACGGCAAGCGGGTGGCCGAGATGATCCAGGCCGACCTCGCCCGGATCGGCATCCGGCTCGACCTGCAGACAATGGAATGGACCGACTACCGGATCGCCCTCCAGGGCGGCGAGCCGCCGATGGCGCTCTTCGGCTGGACCGGCGACAACGGCGATCCGGACAATTTCCTGCATGTGCTGCTGGGCTGCGACTCGGCGCGCATCGGCGGCAACAACGTCGCCAAATGGTGCGACCCCATCTATGACGGGCTGGTGACCGAGGCGGCGCTCCATGCCGACCAGCCGACGCGCACCAGGCTCTATGAACAGGCGCAGGTGGTCTTCCACGACAACGCGCCGTGGGTGCCCCTCGCCCATTCCGTGGTGATGATGGCCGAGCGCAAGAACGTCACCGGCTACGTCATGGACCCGCTGGGCCGCCACCTCTTCGAATATGTCGACCTGGAAGAATAGCCGGATATATTTCTGCAATACTCATATTTTCCGCGGCGCGTCGATCCGACCTGCTATTCGCCAGTCCTGCCGCGGCTTTACCGAAGCAGGTGGGTGAGACATACTACCAATGTGGCTGACGATACGGATGCCTCGGCTTCCGTAAATGAGAAGAGCCACTTGGAGGAACAACGATGTCTCGACTCGTTCTGAAGGGAACGCTGGCCGCAGCGTTGCTGGCGTCCGGTGCCATCCTGCCCGCCATTGCGGCTGAGGTGACGCCGGATCGCCTGCTCAATGCGGCGCAGGATGGCGACAACTGGCTGATGATCAATCGGACCTATGACAGCCATCGCTTCTCGCCGCTCACGGAGATCAACCGCGAAAACGCCAAGAACCTGCATGTCGCCTTCGCGACGGCCATCGGCGGCCTTGCCGGGCCGGGCTATTCGCGCGGCGTCGCCGGTCACCAGTCCACGCCGCTGGTCGAAGACGGCATGATGTATGTCGTCGACGGCTGGGGCACGGTCTACAAGATCGACGTCAAGTCGGGCGCCTATGGCCGGGTCGAATGGGTCATGGACCCCGGCGTCGATCACCAGAACATCTGGATCGCGTCCAATCGCGGCATGGCGATGATCGGCAACAATGTCATCTCCGTAACCGGCGACGGCAAGGTCAACTGGACCAACATGGATTCCGGCGAGCTGGTCAATTCGGTCCAGGTCGACGACCCGTCCAACGGCTATTCGCTGACCACGGCGCCGCTCGCCATCGGCGACAAGCTGATCGTCGGCGGCTCCGGCGGCGACCGCGGCGCCCGCGACCATATCGATGCCATCAGTGCCGCCGACGGCAAGCCGATCTGGCGCACCTATTCCATCCCGGCGCCGGGCGAGCCCGGCTCCGAGACCTGGAAGGACAACAACAACGCCTGGGAACATGGCGGCGGCGCCTTCTGGATGACCGGCTCCTACGATCCGGAGCAGAACGTCACCATCTGGGGCACGGGCCAGCCGGTGCCGATGTTCGACCCGGAATACCGTCCGGGTGACAACCTCTTCACCAACTCGGCCGTCGCCTACGACGTCGATAGCGGCGCCATGAAGTGGTACTTCCAGTACACGCCGGGCGACTTCCTCGACTATGACGAGATCGGCGTCCACCAGCTCATCGACGCCGAGATCAACGGCGAGACGCGCAAGATCGTCGCGCATTTCGGCCGCAACGGCTTCTTCTACGTGCTGGATCGCACCAACGGCCAGTTCATCAACGCGGCCCAGTATGTGAAGGATCTCACCTGGACGGCGGGCATCGATCCGAAGACCGGCAAGCCGGTGGAATACGATCCGTCCAAGGATCTGCAGACCTATGCCATCGGCGCGCCGTCGCGTGAGCAGCAGGGTCAGCTCACCACCTGCCCCAACATCCAGGGCGGCGTGAACTACTTCCCGACCTCGTACAGCGAATCCGCCAAGCTGGCCTATGGCGCCGGCATCGAGGGCTGCTCCAACGTCACCGCCGATCGCGAGCGGGCCGGCGGCAAGGTGGCCTGGAACGGCGGTCTCGCCGCCAATGCCGACCGCCATGTCGGCAGCATTACCAGCATGAACCCGGCTTCCGGCGAGCGGGTCGCCCAGCACATGTTCGACTATGCCGCCTATGGCGGCGTGACGTCGACGGCCGGCGGCGTCGTCTTCACCGATACCGTCGACGGAACGGTCTTCGCGCTGGACGACAAGACGCTCGACGTCCTGTGGCAGTTCAACGCCGGTTCGGTGATCGCGGCTCCGCCGATGACCTATGCGGTTGGCGGCAAGCAGTATGTCGCCGTGCTGGTCGGCGGCGGACCGCTGGCCCGCGGCACCATGAACAAGTCCCCGGAGATGGCCGACATCCAGGATGCGTCCATGCTCTTCGTGTTCAGCCTCTGAGGCTGACCGGGACCCTGACGACGAAGGGGCGCCCACGGGCGCCCCTTTTGCTTGAGACGGAAAGGACCTCCGCTCCCCGGTCAGGCAGCTGCCTCGCGGAGCGGCCGCAGGCGTTGTGCCGGCTGGTCCATGGCGACAGGCGGCGCGTTGCTGACCGGCACGAGATCGATACGCCGGCCGCTGTCGGTGGCGAAGAAATGCAGCCGCTCGGCCGGGAACGCCACCGGCAGGCTGGAACCGGCGACTTCCGTGGTCTCGGCCGACAGCGCGATGGCGATCTCATCCGAGCCGAGGCGGGCATAGGCAAGACGCCCGCCACCCAGTTCCTCGACGAGATCGATGGTGATCGGGAAGCTGCGGCCCGTCGCGACGGCCTCGGCCCCGACCAGGATCTCCTCCGGTCGGATGCCGATCGTCAGCGGCTCGCCGGCTACGCCCACCGGCTGTTCGACGGCGACGCGCACCGCATCATCCGCCCCGATGGCCACCGTCCGCTGGTCGACGACCCGCGCCGGCAGGAGGTTCATCGGCGGCGAGCCCATGAAGCCGGCGACGAAAGTGGTGGCGGGCCTGCGATAGACCTCGGCCGGCGAGCCGACCTGCTCGACATTGCCGGCATTCATGACGATCAGCTTGTCGCCCAGCGTCATCGCCTCGACCTGATCATGCGTGACGAAGATGCTGGTGCCCTTGAGGCGACGATGCATGCGGCGGATCTCGATGCGCATCTGGACGCGCAGCTTGGCGTCGAGGTTCGACAGCGGCTCGTCGAACAGGAACACCTTCGGCTCGCGGATGATGGCGCGGCCCATGGCGACGCGCTGGCGCTGGCCGCCGGAAAGCTGCGACGGCCGGCGGTCGAGAAGCTCGGCGAGGCCGAGCATCTGCGCCACGCTCTTGACGCGCTCCGTGCGTTCGGCGGCCGGTACGCGCGACACGCGCAGCGGATAGGCGATGTTCTGCGCCACCGTCATGTGCGGATAGAGCGCATAGTTCTGGAACACCATGGCGCAGCCGCGCTGGCGCGGTGCGATGTCGTTGACGCGCATGCCACCGATGCCGATGTCGCCGGCGGAGATATCCTCCAGGCCGGCGATCATGCGCAGCAGCGTGGACTTGCCGCAGCCCGAAGGCCCGACGATGACGGCGAACTCGCCGTCGGCAATGTCGAGGTCCACGCCATGCAGGACCTCGTGCTTGTCGTAAAGCTTGCGCACCTGGCGGATGGTTACGTCGGCCATGTCAGTCTCCGGATTCGGTACGAATTGCGGTGTCTAGCGGGGCGCCACGACAGTCATGTGTCAGGCGCCCCGGCCGGATCAGGCGGCGTCGACGAGCCGCCGGCGCAGGCCGTCCCTGACGCCGGTGGGAAGGCCGATCTTCTCCAGATAGGCGGGAGCGCCGCCATGCACCTCGGCGAGATGGGCGATCGTCGCCCGCATCGTCTGCGGCTCCGACGGCAGCATGCGGGCGAAGCTGCGCAGCTGTTCCGCGCTGGCGCCGCGCGCCCGCGCTTCCTCGACGAGGACGGCGAACATGGGCGCCGCCAGCGTCGCGGTCAGCGCATAGTCCTCCTCCACGACCTCCGGCGCGACACCGGCATTGAGGAGCAGCAGCGCCGAGATGACGCCGGTGCGGTCCTTGCCGGCGGTGCAGTGGTAGAGGACCATGCCCTCCGGCGCCTCGGCGACCGTCTGCAGCACGTTGCGGACGGCCCCGCTGCATTCCTCCAGCGCCGCCAGATAGACGCGCAGCAGCGGGTCTTCGCCCTCCACCTCGGGGAAGCCCGTCGGCGGCCGGTTCAGCGTGCCGAACAGCGAGATGTTGTGGACGCTGACGCCGTCCTCGTCGGTGAACGGGCTCGGGCCGGCGACGACCTCATTGTCGAAGCGCAGGTCGATGACGGTCTTCAGGCCGGCATCGCGCAGATGCGCCCGCCCCGGCTCGTCCAGCCGGTGCAGCGCATCGGCGCGCAGGACGCGCCGCCAGCGCGTCATGCCGCCGTCGGCCGTGGCGTAGCCGCCAAGGTCGCGCACATTGTAGGTGCCGCCGAGCGGCAGGTGCCGGCTCGCTTCCGGATTCGTCGCGATGTTCATCAGCGTAGTCCCGATTTCATGAAGGATTCGATGACCTGCCGTTGCAGGACGATATAGAGGACGAGGATGGGAAGGCTGGCCAGCGTCGAGGCAGCCATCAGCGGACCCCAGAGATTGCCTTCCTGGGTCAGGAACATCTGCAGGCCGATCTGGACCACGGTATTTTCCGGGCTCCGCGACAGCAGCAGCGGCCAGAAATACTCGTTCCAGGTCGAGATAAAGAGCAGGATCGCCAGGGAGGCAAGCGAGGCCCGCAGATTGGGCGTCATGATCTGCCACAGGATCGACCAGTTGCTGGCGCCGTCCATGCGCGCCGCCTCAATGACTTCCTTGGGGAAGCTCTTCATCGCCTGGAACAGCAGCATCACCGCGAAGGCCGAGGCGAGATGCGGCAGGATCAGCGCGATGATCGTGTCGAGCAGGCCGAGGTCGGCGACCAGCACGTAGTTCGGGATCATCGTCACCTGGAACGGCACCAGCCAGGTGAGCGCCATCAGCGCGTAGACGAAACGATCGAGCGGAAAGCGCCAGCGGGCGAAGGCGAAGGCCGCCAGCAGCGCCGTGAAGAGCTGCGCGATGGTGACGACGAACGACACCAGCAGCGTGTTCCACAGCATGCGGATGATCGGGATCGAGTCGAGGACGAACCTGTAATTGTCCAGCGACGGCGACGCCGGCCAGATGCCGGTGTCGTAGATTTCGTTCGGCGGCCGCAGGGATGTGACAAACATCCAGTAGACCGGGAACAGCGACACGAAGCTGAGGATGAGCAGCACCGCATGGCCGCTGATCCGGCCGATCCGGAAGCTGCGGACGGAACCGGCCGGCGCAGTCAGCGCCGCAACGCCGGCCGAATTGGTCTCAATTGTCATAGACGGCCCGCCGGTTGATGAACTTGAGGAAGAGGAACGCCAGGACAGCGAAGCCGACGAACAGGATGATGCCGGCGGCGGACGCCCAGCCGACGGACATGCTGCCGAAGCCGTAGTCCCACAGCAGGTAATAGATGTTGGTGGTCGCCTTGCGCGGCCCGCCCTGGGTGAGGACGTTGATGTAGGTGAAGGACCATTGCGCACCGAGCAGGATGGTCATCATCACCATGAACAGGATCGTCGGCGACAGCAGCGGCAGGCGGATGTCGCGGATGATGCGCCACTCGCTGGCGCCGTCGAGGCGCGCCGCCTCGATATAGTTGTGGTCGATATTGGTATTGGCGGCGGCGAAGATCAGCGTCGAGAAGCCGATCAGCTTCCAGCCGGTGATCCAGATGATCGTCCACAAGGCGACGCCCTTCTGCTCCAGGAAGCCGACCGGCTGGCCGCCGAGCTCCTGGATGGCGGCGTTGACGATGCCGTGGTCGGGGTTGAGCAGCCAGCGCCAGACCACCGCCACCACCACCGGGGCGATGATCATCGGCACGAAGATCAGCGCCCGGTAAATGTTGCGCGACGGCCCCTTCAAATCATGGGTGAAGATGGCGATGCCGAGCGGGATCACCACCGACAGCGGCAGCAGGCCGATGATGTAGACCAGCGTGTTCCACAGGGCGATGCGCATGTCCGGCAGGCTGAGCAGCCGGACATAGTTCTCGATACCCTTCCACTTCATCGGCGAGGTGGGAAGCAGGTTCCACTCGTAGAAGCTCAGCCACAGCGCCCGGCCCAGCGGCAGGAAAATCCAGACGCCGAGGATAAGGATAACCGGCAGCAGATAGAGCCACGGCGCGATGTTGAACGACCCGGCGCGCCTTGTCGGCAGCGCCGGGGCCGCGTCCTGCGGTAGGGCAATCTCGGATGAAGTCATGTTGTCTTTCCGCCACCGGGTCTTTGCCGGCTACTGAGGCATCAGGTCCTGGGCACGCGACTGGGCATCGGCGAGGATGCCGGCGACATCGTCGTTGTCGCCGAACACCGCCTCGTTGAAGGCGTCCATCATCGTGTTCTCGACCTGGCGGTAATTGGTGCCGGGCATCGGACGGTTCGGAGTCAGCCGGCTCAGCTGCTCCAGGTTCGGGCGGATGAGCGGGTTGGCCTCGACCCATTCGCCGAGATAGGCATCGTCATCGACGATATCGGGACGCAGCGGCAGGTAGCCGATGTCGCGGGTGATGACCGTGTAGCCCTCGCGGCTGGTCAGGTACTTCATCAGCTCCCAGGCGGCGCGCTGCTTCAGCGGGTCCTGGGCAAGAATGAACAGCGCGCTGCCTGAATTGGTTGGGCGGGTCGGCTTGTCACCGAAGGCCGGCATCGGCGCGGCGCGCAGTTCCCACTTGTCCTTCGCCGCGGCGAGGAGCGCGCCCTGCAGGGCACTGGTGGTCAGGAACATGCCGAGATTGCCGCTCGACATGGCCTCCGTCGCGCTGTTCGGATCGACATCCGGCAGGGCGCCGCTCTTCACCAGGTCGCGCAGCATCGCCAGCGCCTCGACCGTCTCCGGCTCGGCAAATTTCAATGTCTTGCGGTCGTCGGAGATGGCAAGGCCGCCATTCGACATCAGCACCGACTGGATGGTGAAGGTGCCGGAGCCGGTAGAGAAGAAGAGGCCGTTGAAGCCCTGCTTGCCGGTCTTCTCGACAATGGCCAGCGCCGCAGCCTTGACCTCCGGCCAGGTGCGCGGCGGCTTGTCCGGATCGAGACCGGCCTGCCGGAACAGGTCGGCATTGTAGAAGAGGATCGGCGTCGAGAAGGTGTAGGCAAGCCCGTAGGTCTTGCCGTCGAGGACGCCGAGCTGCAGCCCATTCGGCGACATACCCTCGAAATGCGCTGCCAGTTCCGCCGGCGGCACGATGTCCTCCAGCGCCTGGGCGCCGAGGCTGAAGGCGGCGAAGTCGATGTCGCGGAAGACGATCTGCGCCAGATCCGGCGGCCGGCCGGCAGCCATGTCGGCCTGGACGCGGGTGATCATGTCCGGTGAAGGAACCGGGACACCCTCAACCGTGATTTTCGGGTTGGCGGCCATGAAGTCGGCGATGAGCTTCTTCGTGGCCTCGGCGCCGATGCCAGCGCTGGCGAGGTTGTAGTTGTAGAAGGTGATGGTCACTGACTTGTCGACAGCCGGCGCCATCTCCGCCGCGGAGGCGGCGCCGCCGAGCGTGGTGGCCGCGGCGACGGCCAGCGCCAGGCGCTTCAGGAGCTTCATCTTTTCTCTCCGGACGGCGCTATTCGGCAGCGATGCCGGCGGCCTGCTTGTCGTAGAAGTCCTTCGACATCGCGGTGATGTCGGCGATGCGGTGCTTCGCCAGTTCGCGGCGGGTTGCCGGCAGCGGCGCGAAGGAGACCGTCAGGCCCGACGGGCGGATGGTGCCGATGGCGAAGGACGTCGCCTCCACCATGCGGATGCCCTCGTGCAACCACAGCGGATCGATGGCGGCATGCTGGCCGATGCCCATGACGACCGGGATGCCGTACCAGTCGGCGACGCGGTCATAGTGGAGATGGCCCGACAGGATGCCGAGCACGTCATAGGGCTTCAGCAGGTCGCGCAGGCGGCGGGTATCAGCATAGGTGATCGACTCCCACTCCATCGACGGATCGTCTTCGTCGAGGCCCGGACCGTGATGCATGACGATCAGCTTGCGGTATTCCGGATGGGCGTCGAGCCGCTCCTTCAGCCAGGCGAACTGCTCCGGCTCGATATTGCCGCCGGTCTGGCCGGGGATGCTGGTGTCGAGCGTGATGACATGGATGCCGGCGACGACCTCGTCGTGGAAATACGGCGCCATCGCATCTTCGCTGCGGCCGAGCATGCCCTCGTAGAAGCCGGGCCGCGTGTCGTGATTGCCGATCGCCCAGATCACCGGGCAGGCAATGGCGGCCTCGGCGAAGATCCGCTTCAGCTCCAGATAGCTCGCCACATCACCGCGATTGGTGAGGTCGCCGCTGGCGATGATGAAGGCCGGCGACGGGCGCAGCGCCTGCACCTGGGCGAGGATGGTCTGCAGCGTCGCTGTGGTGTCGGAGTGGAGGTGATCATCGACGACGCCCGGCGCATTGAGGTGCAGGTCGGTCAGATGGACGAAGGTGAGGTTCTCTTTCATGTCGGTCCTCGCTGTGCGCATGTGGATCGGGATTGGCGAACGGATGGCGGGCCACCCGTCTCTGCCTGTCAGTCCTGAGGAATGAGCGCCTGCGCCTGCTCCTGCGCGGCGGCCAGCGCCTCGCCGACATCGCCCTCGCCGAACACGGCCTCGTCGACGCCGTCCATCATCATCTTCTGGACCTGCCGGTAGTCGGTGCCGGGCATCGACACCCACGGCTTGATGCGCGGCAGCTGGCCGAGATTGAGGCGCACGACCGGATGGCTGTCGGCGTAATCCTTGAGGTATTGCGGGTCGTCGACGATCGCCGGACGCAGCGGCAGATAGCCGATCTCGCTGGTGATGATCGTGTAGCCGCGCGGCCCGGTGAGGAACTTCATCAGCTCCCAGGCGGCGCGCTGCTTGGCGGCATCCGGGGTGAGGATGAACAGTGCGCTGCCGGAATTGGTCGGCACGGCCGGCATGTCGCCGAAAGACGGCTCGGGGGCGGCGCGCAGCTCGAACTTGTCCTTGGCTGCGTTGACCAGATAGGCGTTGAGCGCCGTCGAATTGAGCTGCATGGCCATGTTGCCCGAGGCCATGCCCTCCATCATCTGCGGCAGGCTCAGGTTGTCCATGACACCGGCCTCGACGAGGCCGCGCAGCATGGTCGCCGCCTTGACGCCGGCCGGGCCGGCAAACTGCAGCTTCGTGCGGTCGTCCGACAGGACCTGGCCGCCGGCCGAATAGACGAGGCTCTGCCAGATCCAGTCGCCGGTCAGGGCGCCGAAGGAGGCCAGATAGATCCCCTTCCCCGTCGCTTCCTTGATCCTGACGGCATAGTCCCGGACCTCGTCCCACGTGCGCGGCGGCTTGTCGGGATCGAGACCGGCGGCGCGGAAAAGGTCGGCGTTGTAGAACAGCACCGGGGTCGAGAAGGTATAGGCGAGGCCGTATGTCCTGCCGTCCATGACACCGAGTTGCAGGCCGGGCTCGGACATGCCGTCGAAATGCGCCTTCAGCTCATCGGCCGGGACGATGTCCTCGAGCGGCTGGGCGCCGAGCGTGTGGACGATGAAGTCGAGGTCGCTGAAGATCAGCTGTGCGACGTCGGGCGGGTTGCCGGCGGCGAGATCGGCCTGGACGCGCGAGATCAGCGTGTTGCCGTCGACGCCGACGGCATTGACGGTGACATTGGGATGGAGCGCCATGAATTCGGCGACCATCTTCTTCGTCGCGTCGGCGCCGATGCCAGCCGTGGCGAGGTTGTAGCTGTAGAAGGTGATCGTCACCGGCTGATCGTTGGCCGGCGCCATCTGGGCGCTGGCGCCGGTGAGCGCGGCGAGCGCCATGGCGAGGCCGATCGCGAGGCGGGCGATGCTGGGAAAGCGCATGTCCTTGTCCCTCTTCCTAAGCCGGCTTACTCGGCGGCCTGCAGCGTGGCGACGTAGTGTTCCAGCTGCTCCAGCGACGTGCGCGACAGCTCGCGGCGGTCGGTGATGAGCGGCAGGAAATTGACGGTCATGGTGCCGTTGGGGCGCAGCGTGATCATGCTGAAGCCGGCGCCCTCGACGGAGCGGAGGCCGCCGCGGTGCAGCACGTCGGACGTGGAATGGTGGCCGTTGCTGATGATCACCGGGATGCCGTTCCACAGCGTGACGCTGTCGTGGTGGACGTGGCCGGCGAGGATGGCGACGACGTTGCGGCCGCGCAGCATCTCGCCGAGCTTGTGCGAGTCGTCATAGGCAATCGCCTCGAACGGATGCCGGCCGTGCTCGTCGGAAAAGGCCGGCGGATGGTGCGTAACGACGACCTTCGGCAGATCCTGGTGCTGGCCGAGGACTTGCTCCAGCCAGGCGAACTGCTCCGGCTCGATGGTGCCGTGAATCTGCCGCGGCGTGCTGGAGTCGAGGACGATGACGTGGACACCGTCGATGACCTGGTCGTGGAAGTACGGTGCACCGGCATTCTCGGTGCGGCCGTGCATGATCTCATAGAAAGCTTCGCGGCTGTCGTGATTGCCGAGGGCGTGCAGCGTCGGCACGTCGTAGTCGCCCCAGACGCGCTTCAGCTCGGCATAGGCGGCCGGGTCGGCATTGTTGGCGATGTCGCCGCTGACAATGACGAAGCTCGGCGACGGGTCGATCATGCGCGCCGTGGCAAGCACCTTCGCCAGCGTCTCCGACGTATCGGTGTAGAGATGCGGCTCGGTCGCGTCCGGGTTGGCGATGTGGAGGTCCGTGAGATGCAGGAAGCGGATCGTCTTGTTCATGATGATATCCGGGTGACGGAGGATCGGGCTGGCGCCGCGGCCGGCAACGCCTGGGGGCCGCGGCGCAGGACGGCGTCGCCTATTGCGGCATCAGGTCCTGGGCGCGCTGCTGGGCTTCGGCCATCACCTCGGCGGGATCGCCGTCGCCGAACACGGCTTCCTCGTAGGCATCGAGCATGACCTTGAGGATCTGCCGGTAGTTCGGGCCGGGCATCGGCACCCACGGATTGAGGCGCGACAGCTGCTCGAGATTGGGCTGCACCAGCGGGTGCTCCTTGACCCAGCCGGCGAGATATTGCGGGTCGTCGACGATGTCGGGCCGCAGCGGCAGGTAGCCGATCTTCGAGGTGATGATGGTGTAGCCGCGCTCGCTGGTCAGGAACTTCATCAGCTCCCAGGCCGCCCGCTGCTTCACCGGGTCCTGGCTGAAGATCACCAGAGCCGAACCGGAATTGGTCGGCTTGGCCGGCTTGTCGCCGAAGGACGGCATCGGCGCCGCCCGCAGCTCCCACTTGTCCTTGGCGCCGGCGACGAGGACCGCCTGCAGCGCGCTGGTCTGCAGGTACATGCCGGCATTGCCGCTCGCCATCGTTTCGATCGTGCCGTTCATCGGCACGTTCGGCATGGCGCCGCTGACCGCCAGATCATGCAGCATTTCGATGGCGCCGAGCGCCGGCGGCTCGGCGAAGGTGATGGTCTTGCGATCCTCGGAAAGGACGCGGCCGCCATTGGAGAGGATGATGCCCTGGATCATCCAGTCGGAGCCCATGATGGCGCCGGTCATCAGGCCGGTCTTGCCGGTCTTGTCCCTGATCTGCAGGGCGTATTGCTTGACCTCGTCCCAGGTGCGCGGCGGCTTGTCGGGATCGAGCCCGGCCTCGCGGAACAGCGTGGCGTTGTAGAAGAGGACCGGCGTCGAGAAGGTGTAGGCGAGCCCGTAGGTCTTGCCATCGAGAAAGCCGAGCTGCAGGCCGTTCGGCGCCATGCCCTCGAAATGCGCCGCCAGCTCGTCGGCCGGGACGATGTCCTCCAGCGCCTGGGCGCCGAGATTGTGGACGATGAAGTCGAAGCCGTCGAAGACGATCTGCGCCACATCCGGCACGCGGCCGGCGGCCATGTCGGCCTGGACACGCGAGTTCATGTCGGCCGAGTTGACGCCGACGCCCTCGACCTTGATGTCGGGATGGGCAGCCATGAACTCGTCGAGAAGCTGCTTGGTGCCGTCGGCACCGACGCCCGCCGAGGCGAGGTTGTAATTGTAGAAGGTGATCGTCACCGGCTGGTCGAGGGTCTTCGCCATCTCGGCCCTTGCGCCTGCCAGCGGGGCCGCAACGAGGGCAGCGCCGACCAGCAGAGCCCTGGCAATGCGGGAAAGGATCATTCGTATCGTCTCCGTTGAGCGGCTGGTGCTGAGCCGGCTTATTCGCCCTGCTCGGTTGGAACTGGACAAAGAGGCTCCCTCGCCGCCGGCGACCGTTTCGTCGCTGGCGCAGCCTGTACGCACCGTGATGTCTGTGTGTCCGGGCGGCTGGCGGCCGCCCGACTGTCTCGCCTTGCGGCCGCCTACCCGGCGACCTCGACCGGCCGCAGGGAAACGAAACTCATGGCCCTGTTCATGCAGCGGTCGCTCCGATGCTTCCGGGAGCTGCCGCTCCCCTGGCGGAGCGAGGGGTAGGACCGTTTCATGTCAGTGATGTTACAGCCGGAGAGCGGGGTCCGGCCGGCGCTGCGACAGATGCGCCAGGGCAGTCCGGATGGCGTGGAAAGACGCGCGCCGGCCACCGTTGCCAGTGCCGGAGTGAGCCTAAACGGATCGGTGGATAAGTTTGCGGAGGTCTCTGTCGCCAGACCGAGAGCTGCCCACCGAGTCGATAGCCAGCCGGCTATGATCTCGGTCGCGCTTGCACCGCGCCCTTCCGATCAAGTCCTGCTACGCGCGGCGCCGCACCGCGTCGATGACCCGCCCCAGGATATCGTCCAGGATCGGCATGGAGGTGGCGAAGTTGAAGCGCACGAACTGCCGCGCTTCCGGATCGAAGGTCTCGCCGGCGCTGAAGGCGACCTTCGCCGCGTCATGGAAGAAGCGGAACGCCGTCGTCTCGAGGCCGAGCGCTGAACAGTCCAGCCAGGCGAGGAACGTGCCTTCCGGTGCCCGGCAGACGATCTGCGGCACCTCCTGCGCCAGCGTGGCGACGATGTGGTCGCGGGCCTGCCGCAGATGCGCCATGACGGCGTCGAGCCACGGCTGCCCCTCGTCCCAGGCGGCAACCGTCGCCTCGACGCCGACGACGCTCGGCTGGCCGAGGAGCCGCGCCGGGAGGCGGTCGGTGAAGCGGGCGCGCAGTTCCGGCGCGCCGAAATGGAGAACGCCGCAGCGCAGGCCGGGGATGTTGAAGCCCTTGGTGGCGGAGGTCACCGTCAGGGTTCGCGCCGCGATGTCCGGCCCGAGCGCGGCGAAGGGGATGTGCCGGCCGCCGGGATAGACGAGGTCGGCATGGATCTCGTCCGAGACGACGAGCAGGTCATGGCGCAGCGCAAAGTCCGCCAGCTGCTGCAGCTCGCCGCGCTCGAAGACGCGGCCGGTGGGATTCTGCGGATTGCACAGGATGAGCAGTCGCGGCTGCGCATCCGCCGGCAAGGCGCCGAGATCGAAGACATGCCGGTCGCCATTGTCGCGCATCGGCAGCGGCACGAGCCGGCGGCCGGTCGAGACGATGGCCTCGCGGAACGGCGGATAGCACGGCGTCTGGACGATCACCCCGTCTCCCGGCGCCGTGAACGCCGTCAGCGCGGCATAGACACCCTGGACGAGATCGGCGAGCGGCAGCACGCATTCGGCGGCCGCGGCCCAGCCGAACCGGCTCTCCATGCGGCGGGCAAAGGCACTGGCGAGCCGTCGCTCCGACTCCTCGCCATGCCGCATCGGATAGCCGTAATCCTCCATGTCGACGATCTGCCGGATCGCCGCCTGCACCGGCGGCGCGACGGCGAAATCCATCTCGGCGACGAAGGCCGGAAGAACGTCGTCGCCGTAATAGCGCCACTTGGCGTTCTGGCGCCGGCGCAGCGCCGCTTCCGGGAGATCGAACGGATTGCCGCGCGTGACCGGGTCACCCGCGCTGGACATCTGCAAATTCACCTGTCAGGCCTTCGAAGTTCGGTTCGCGCCTCTGTAGCACGATCCGGCCGGTGGCGGGACGCCTTAAGGCCGACAGGGCTGGTTGGTGCCCCAGATGACCCATTCGGAGCGCCCGATGGCCGGTCCCTGCACATTGTTGCGTACGCAGCGCTGGCGGGGCGCTTCGGCGCGCTCGCGCACCGCCTGGCGGCGGGGGGCGCGCGGCGGCTCGGCGACCTGCCGCCCCGGCCGCTGCGGTGCAGCGCGGCGCGCCGGCGGTTCGGCCGCCTCGGCACGGCAGACGATCGCATCCGCATCGTGCACGGCCGCCAGGGCTTCGGCGCTCGCCGTATCGACCGGCAGGCGGCGGCCGGTGGCGGCGTTGAAGCGCTGCAGGGCGCGGCGGGAGCGCTGACCCCAGACGCCGTCGACCGCCGATGCGAAGCAGCCGACCCGGGTGAGTTCCTGCTGCAGCTCCATGACGCCGGCACGGTCGAGCGGCGGGTCCAGCGGGATCGCCGGGGCAATCGCCGCCGGCTCTTCCGCTGGTGCGGCCTGCGGCGCGGCAACCGCCACCTGCTGTGCGGGTGCCGCTGCCGGCGGCGCATCACGCAAGGCAGCGATGCGGATCTTCGCCAGCCGCGAGAAAGTGCCGTCCGGAAACTGCGCCAGATAGGCTTCGAAGTCCTCCGGATTGTCGGAATCGGCGATTGTCGTCCAGAAGGCCATTTCCGGACCGGGGAGCTGGGCCGGCGGCGGCTCGGGGGCGGCGGCCGCAGCGGCGGAAGCCGTTGCCGGCTGGCAGTCGCCCGACAGGCAGGTCTCACCGAGCATCTCGTCGATATAGGCGGGCTGCTGGTCGTGATCGACGCTGCGCGCCAGCTTCACCACCTCGCTCTGCGTCGCCTTCACCGCCTCCTGCAGGCTGAGCCCCTGGCTGACAAGCGGCACGAAGACCCGGGTGAAGACGCTGTTGGGGTCGGCATCGCCGTCCGACAGCCGGTCGAGCGCCGTCTGGCCGGGGCTCGCCGAGAACACCACGAAGGTGCCCTTGGGCGGGTCGATGCGCACCAGGCCGCGGCCGAGCCCGACGCTGCGGCCCGCCGTCGCCGGCGTGAACGGGTTGTCGCGGCAGGCGTCGATGATCGCCACCTTCACCGCCGCGCCGCGCCGGTCCATGTCGTCGATGACGCCGGTGGCGCCGTTCCTGAGCGGGATCGAGATGCGGGCGAGGAATTCCTGGCTGCCGGTGGCCGGCGCGTCGGTGCCGACGATGTAGTTCTGCACGCCGTCGCTCCAGCCATGGCCGGAATAGGCGAAGACGGCGGTGTCGCCGGGCTGGATGGTGTCGAGGAAGACGGCGATCGCCTGGTCCATGGCGCTGCGCGTCAGGTTGGTCTTCAGCATCACCGCGTCGAAGCCCTGCGCCCGCAGGAGCTCGGCATAGGCGCCGGCATCGGCGGCCGCCTTCTGCAATTTGGGCAGCGCCTCGTAGCCGTCATTGCCGATGACGAGGGCAATGCGCCGCTCCGCATGGGCGGCGCTGGAAGCAGCACAGATCAGTGCCGCCGCGATGAGGGCAAGCCAGCGGTGCATCGACAGGGCCTCCTGCAGCGGCATGGCGGACTGTCGATGATAGGAATCGCGCGGCTGAATGACAAATGAACCGCGCCGGCGGTCAGGCCGAGCGCTGCGTCTGCAGGACGCGCGTCAGCGCCAGCTTCATCTGGTCGAGGCTGCGCGATGTAACATCGAGCTCGGCCTGCGGGATGCCGGCCGTCGCCTCCTTGCGCATGCTGGAAAGCACCGCGTCGACGCGCTCCAGGATCGGCACCGCCGCCTCGGTCAGCTCGATATGCTTGGCGCGCCGGTCGGTCGGGTTGGGGACGCGCCGCACCAGCCCCCGGCTCTCGAGCCGGTCGAGAAAGCCGACAAGCGTCATGGGCTCGATCCCCATGCGCTCGGCAATCACCGCCTGGCTGGCGCCCGGGGCGCGGCTGACATGGCGCAGCGTCCGCGCTTCGCCCGCCGTCACGCCGAGGCCGGCATCGTCGAGCATCCCCTCATAGCGGCGCCGCAGCAGACGCGAGAGTTCAGGCAGCAGATTCGTGAAGGACTGTTTCGATCGCATGGCGGTATTTCAACATAGACTGGCGCCGAACGTAAGGCCCGCATCGGAATTAACAGGATCGCCGGTGGCAGCGACCCTGTTGCAAGGATGTGCCGTTACTTTTCAGGCGACGGCGATCTGCGGTGCGGACTCGCGGATTTCATCGTCGACATGCGGGACGAACTTCACGAAATTGTCCTGGAACATGCCGGCGAGCCTGGCTGCCTGGGCGTCATAGGCGATCTTGTCCGCCCAGGTCTTGCGCGGGTGCAGGAGGTGCGGCTCGATCCCGGGCAGGTCGGTCGGCACGTCGAAACCGAAATTGCGGTCGCGATAGAAATCGGCGTTGCGCAGCGTGCCGTTGAGCACTGCCGCCAGCAGGCGGCGCGTCGCCTGGATCGGCATGCGGCGGCCGACGCCGTAGGCGCCGCCGGTCCAGCCGGTATTGACCAGCCAGCAGTCGGCCTTGTGCTCGCCGATGAGCTTGCGCAGCAGATTGCCGTATTCGGCAGGGTGCCGAGGCATGAAGGGGGCGCCGAAGCAGGTGGAGAAGGTCGCCTCCGGCTCCGTCACGCCCTTCTCGGTGCCGGCCACCTTGGCCGTATAGCCGGACAGGAAATGATACATGGCCTGGCCGGGCATCAGCCGGGCGATCGGCGGCATGACGCCGAAGGCGTCCGCCGTCAGCATGATGATGTTGCGCGGATGGCCGCCCATGCCCGATTCGCTGGCATTGGCGATGAAGGACAGAGGATAGGCGGCGCGGGTGTTCTCGGTGAGGGAGCCGTCGTCGAAATCGGGCCGGCGCGTCGCTGGATCGAGGACGACGTTCTCCAGGATGGTGCCGAAGCGCAGGCTGGCGGAATAGATGTCGGGCTCGGCGGTCGGCGACAGGCGGATCGTCTTGGCGTAGCAGCCGCCTTCGAAATTGAAGACGCCCTGGGCGCCCCAGCCGTGCTCGTCATCGCCGATCAGCGTCCGCGACGGGTCTGCCGACAGCGTCGTCTTGCCGGTCCCGGAGAGGCCGAAGAAGATCGCCGTGTCGCCGTCCGGGCCGATATTGGCCGAGCAGTGCATGGGCATGACGCCCTTCGGCGGCAGCGTGAAATTCAGATAGGTGAAGACGGACTTCTTCATCTCGCCGGCATAGAGCGTGCCGCCGATGAGGACGATGCCGCGGGTGAAATCGCAGGCGATGATCGTCTCGCTGCGCGCCCCGTGGCGTTCCTTATCTGCCTTGAAATCGGGCAGATCGATGATCGTCAGGTCGGGCGGCAGGCCGACCGTCTCGCCCTCCTTCGGCCGGATCAGCAGGTTGCGGATGAAGAGCGAGTGCCAGGCGAGCTCGGCAAAGACCCGCACGCGGATGCGCAGGGCCGGATCGGCGCCGCCATAAAGATCCTGGACGAACAGCTCCTTGTCTGCCGCCGCCGCGAGGAAGTCCGCCAGCAGAGCATCGAAATGCGCCGGCTCCATGGGCCGGTTGTTGTCCCACCAGACCGTGTCGGCGGTGGTCGCGTCGCGAACGATGAACTTGTCCTTGGGCGAGCGGCCAGTATGGACCCCGGTCCGCACCGCCAGCGCCCCGTCGGCGGCGACCTCTCCCTCGCCCCGCCGCACCGCCTCGGTGAAAAGGGCGGCCTCGGGCAGGTTCGCTCTGAGGCGTTTATGGTCCTTCAGCAGTTCAGTCGACGTCACGAGAGAGTCCTCCAGTCACCCAAAGCCCGCGCGATGCGGAGCACATTGAAGTGGCGGGCCCCTCTCCCAAAGGCGGCCGATCCGACGCCCGCCTAAATGCCTGTGCTCCAACCGACATTCAAGCGCCTGCAACGCTCTTCCCGATGAAAAACGGCCGAGCCCGCGTCTGGTTCAGGGCCGTGCGCGGAAATCCTTTCCCCATCGGCATCCTGCCCCCATCGGCATCCTGCCCCCATCGGCATCCTGCCCCTTGAGGTCTTGCAGCGATGCGAGCCGGCGCAGTAGCGTCCGCCGCGACCGTGCGACACCCATGACGGAAGACTGGACGTGACCCAGGACACCCTTCCCCGCCCCGCCGCCGCTCCGGCGGCCACCGCCTCCGGCGCCTGGCGCGCCGTGCAGCTCGCCCTGGCGGCCATACTCGGCGTCGTGACGATCGGCATGGCGGGTTTCGCCTCCATGCCGGCGATGCACAATGCCGCCCACGACTATCGCCACTCGATGGGCTTTCCCTGCCACTAGCGCCCGCGCCATCATCGGACTCTCGCCATGGATCTGAGCACCTTTCGCGGCACGATTTTCCTAGCCTTCGTGGCGGGGCTCGTCGCCGGCCTCGTCATGACCGTCCTCCAGGAAGCAGGAACGGTGCCACTTATCCTCCAGGCCGAAGTCTACGAGACGGCTGGCGGCGAGAGTGAGGCGGCGGGTCACGTCCATGCCGCTGGCGAAGCCGCCGTCGCGGCCGACGAGGCCGAGGAATGGGCGCCGGCCGACGGCCTGGAGCGCACCTTCTTCACGCTGGTCGCCAATCTCGCCACGTCGATCGGCTTCGCGCTGCTGCTCATCGTGGCGAGCGAAATCGCCGGTGGCATGCGCGGCTGGCGTCAGGGTGTCTTCTGGGGGCTTGCAGGCTTCGCCGTGTTTCTGCTGGCGCCGGGCCTCGGCCTGCCGCCGGAGCTGCCGGCCATGCCGGCGGCCGATCTCGCGGCGCGGCAGATCTGGTGGATCGCCACGGCGCTGGCGACAGCCGCCGCCCTGGCGCTTCTCGTCTTCACGCGGGCGCTGCCGCTGGCCATTCTCGCCATCGCGCTGCTCGCCGCCCCGCACCTCATCGGCGCGCCGCAGCCGGCAAGCCATGAAAGCCCGATCCCGGAAAGCCTGCACCACGCCTATGTCGTCAGGGTCTATCTGACCAACCTGGTGTTCTGGCCGCTGCTCGGCGGCCTGATCGGCGCCCTGCGCGGCCGCTTCATGCCGGCCGGCAGCACCGCCTCGGCAAGCGCCTAGCTGTCGGTTGGCGGCTCCGCCGCCATCGCCTCGGCGGCGACGCCCTCGTCCGCCGGCAAGGCGAGCCAGCGCACGGCCAGCGGCAGGGCGAGGGAGATGCCGATGAAGCGCGCCAGATGGTGGGTGGCGACGAAAGCGCCGTCGAGCTGCAGCGCCAGGGCGAGAATGGACATGGTGTCGAGCCCGCCCGGCGCGAAGGCGAGGAGGACCGAACCTACCGGCTGATTGGCGATCAGCGCCGTGACGAGCGCCAGGACCGCCGCGACCGCCAGCGACACGGCGAAGCCGCCGAGCGAGGCAATGCCGGCCTGGCGCAGCTGCGCCACGCTGGTGCCGGAAAAGCGCCCGCCGACGAAGGCAGCCAGGACGACCAGCGCCGCCGTCAGCAGGGGCGCCGGCACGGTGCCCTCAACCCAGCCGCCGCCATAGAGGATGGCGCTGGACAGCATCGATCCCATGAGAAGGGCGACCGGCACCTTGAGAAGCGCCAGCGCGCCGCCGGCGGCGAGTCCGGCGACGACCAGCAGGGCCAGCTGGCCGGCCGGCAGAACCGCCGGCGTCTGCCCGGCCCGGCTGCCGAGATCGAAGAACACCAGGAGGAGCGGCAGCGCCGCGATCAGCACGAACAGCCTGACCGTCTGGGCGATGGCGACAAGGCGCACATCCGCCCGCGTGCCGCCAGCCGCCGCCATGACGAAATTGAGCGCGCCGGGAACGGCGGCGAAAAACGCCGTTGCCCGGCTCCAGCCGGCGACGCGGGTGAAGAAGAACTGCGTCGCCAGCTGCACCAGCACGACCGACAGCAGGAGGCACGCCATGCTCACCGGCCATTGCGGCAGGCTGGCGAGAGTCGACGGCGTGACAGCCGTGCCGATGGACAGGCCGAGAACGAGCATGCTGGCGCTGCGCAGCACCGGCGGCACGTCCATCGGTACGCCGCGCAGCGAGGCGATCGCCGTGGCGATCATGCCGCCCGACAGCCAGGCCGCCGGAAAGCCGAGGACGTGCAGCAGCGCGCCGCCGAGAAAGGAGATCGCCAGCGCCCGCAGCGCGACAAAGGCTCCCCGGGGATTGATGGAAACGGCCGTCAAAATCGCCACGCGCTGCAGGCGGCCGGACATCCCGACCATCGCAACGATATAGCAAGCAGTCTTTAGTGTGCAGTGCAATATCGCTCCGGCATGACGGTCATGCCGGATATGCAGGCGCCTCAGGCCTGCGGGTCCTCGGCCGGCGGATTGACCAGCACCTCGCGCAGCGCGGCGATGCCGTTGCGCAGGCGCTCGCTCTCGTCCGCCCCGAGTTGCCGGGCAATGGCAGCGCGGGTCGCCTTGCCGACGGTCCGGCTGATTTCCAGGACGTCCTCGCCCGCCTTGGTGATGCGCATGCGCTTGGCGCGGCGGTCGTCCGGGTCGGGAAAACGCTCGATCAGGCCGACGCTCTCCAGCCGCGACAGGTAGCCGAGCAGGGTCATCGGCTCCAGCCCCATGAGATCGGACAGCGCCTTCTGGTTGAGGTCGGGATAGCGGTTGATGAAATGAAGGGCGCGGTTCTCACCCTCCGTGATCCCGGCGCCGGCGGCGTCCAGCGCCTGCTGATGGCGCTGTCGCAGGATGCGCGCGACATCGCTGATCAGGAACGTGATCGTATCGACAGGAGGCTGTGACATCAGGAGGGCCTTGGGGCGACGGAACCGATGAAACAATAGGCAGCGTCGCTGATTATCCTGTCAAACCCCATTCGGCGGGCCGCCAACCCCTATTGCGCATCAATCGTTGTCGTCTTTGGCGCCCCGGTCGCGCCAAACGAAGGCTGCGCAAGGCCCGGTGGGGTCGACGGCATCGCGAAACCTGCCGAATGTCAGCCGCTCGCTGCCAGTGACGACATTGTCGCAGATGCGTCCCTGCGGACCGCGCTGCAGCGCGAAGCCGCCCGCCGCCGGGTCGATGATGCGGTTGCCGTAGGCCTCGTTGCCGATGCCGTCCGCCTCGCCGTCGCCACCGAAACGGATCCCGGCGCCGACCGGCGCGATGATGGTGTTGTGGCGGAATATGTTCTGCTCGCCCCGCGCATCGAGGCCGCCGGATTCCGGATCGGTCTGGCCGGTGCAGACATTGCGCTCGACGATATTGCCGGAGGCGCCTTCCTTGATGTCGACGCACTCGTTGCCGCGTGTGTCGATGCGATTGTCGTGGATCCAGTTGCGGTCGGAGCGGTCGACCGCGCCGTCGGGCGCGCCGTTCCGGCCGCGCTGCTCCGGCGCGGTGCCGATATAGATGCCCTCGCCGTTCTTACCGCCGTCGGCAAAAGCGAAATCCCAGACGCCGCAGCGCTCGATGGTGGACCCGGCGATCTCGGCCTCCGTCACTAGGTAGCGCAACCGGATGCATTCACCGCCGGCATTACGGAAGGTCATGTCCAGCACCTTGAGGCCGGCAACGCCGCGGCCCGGCGCCCGGCCGATGACGTAGAGCAGCTTGTCGCGATAGCTCTCCTTCGCCTCTTCGGCACCGAAGCGGCCGTCGACGGTGAAGCCCTCCAGCACATGGTGGTCGTGGCCGATCTCGATGATCCGCGAGGCGCCGGCGCCGGAAACGACCGCCTCCGCCGGTCCGACGATGCGGATCGGCGCGGCGGCGGTGCCGTCGCGGACGGAGCGGACATCCTGCAGATAGAGGCCGGGCGCCAGATGCACGGTGTCGCCCGGCATGGCATCGCGCAGGGCGCGGTTGATCGTGGCAAAGGGCGCCGCGGCGCTGCCGGGCGCCGCGTCATCGCCGTCCAGGGCGACGAAGCTATCCGCCGCAAAGGCAGGCGATGCCGTCGCCAGGGCCAGCGCGAGGAGAAGGACCGACTGGCGGCATGGCATGGGGCGGTTCACTCCTCTGTCCGGCACCGCCAACAGGCGCGCTGCGCCAGCCGGAGTGCCACCGGACTCCGGCGCCAGTGCGATGCCCCCGGCTCCCGCCCGACAGCGCCTCCAACAGGATGACCTGCACCAATGTGGACCTGTTGTGGCGAGCGGCACAATTTTGCCGTGCCGTATTGGTACAGACCCCATTGCCGGTTGCAGATGCTCACCGGCTTTCTGGCCTCAGCGGGCAGGATTCAATTCAAATTCGCTCCAATTCATGCGATGCAATCAGCACTGGCACGGCCGCTGCAAGCTGGATCGCATGTCTTGGCCCGTTGTTCCGTTCCGGAACGCGGTCTTAATGTTGCGTCCTGGCGGCGCATTCAAGGGGCTTGATTGGGGAGCGCAATGGACGCGGAAAACCTGTTGCTCTGGAGCCTTAGCGACGCACAGCTGATTGAGGCCCTGCGGCGCGTCAGCATGCCTCTGGTAATGGAACTGGAGCGTCGCGGCATTGCCGTCGACATCGCGCGGTCGCCCGACGCGCGCCCCGAATTGCGGACGGAACGCGCCGGCCGCACCCAGCCTCTACGTCCGGCGGCGCGCTGACCTAGCCGGCCGCCTCCAGCTCGACAATGCGGATGCCGAAGCGGGTGAAGATGTCGTCCCGCGCCGCCCAGGCGTCGAGTTCGCCGCGCACCTCGTCAAACCGATAGGCGAAGGTCCCGGCCTGCTCGCACAGGTCGATCCAGCGCTGATACATGCGATGGACACTGCTGCCGGTGAGCGGGCCGCACCAGGGCGCACCGAGCCGCGTGTCGGCGCGTACCGCCCAGCCGGCCGCCGCGGCAAGCGCCGGCAGGTCGGCAAGGCGCGTGCGCAGCCGGCCATGCCGGGCCGTCGCCGCCTCATGCGCCGCAATCATGCGTTCGAAGCCGGAGAGCGGCGGCTGCGCCAGGGTGTTCTCCATGTCCGGCTCGATGACATAGAGCCGGCCCGAGGGCGTCATCCAGCCGGCCACCCGCTGCAGGATCGCCTTAAAGTCGCTGAGGTGCTGGACCACCAGGCGCATGACGACGGCGTCGTGCAGTTCCTCCGGCCGGAAGGCGAAGAGATCGCCCTGTGCGAAGGCGATCTCCGGGTGCCGGCGCCGGGCGGATTCGACCAGCTCCGCCGAAGCGTCGACGCCGGCGAAGGTCTTGGCGGGAAAATGGCGCTGCAGGCGGGCGAGATAATCGCCATTGCCGCAGCCGACATCGAGAACGGACCCCGCCGCCTGCCACGATGCGCTGCGCAGGAGGTGGTCGAGCTCATGCGGAAAGAAGAGATCGACCTGCAGGGATAGCAGGTCGTCCCAGGCGGTTGCCGCCGCCGGCGCCGAAGTATCGAGAAACTCGTGCGCCGCGCGCCGGCGAGGCATGGCCGCCGTCACCTTCGCTTACGCCTTGCCGGAGGAAGAGCCGGCGACAAGGTCGAGGGGCGCCCCGCGCGCCTGCTCCAGATCCTGGAGGGCAATGTTCAGCAGGTAGGCGACCATGAACAGGGACTGCGACACCGCCTCCTCGCGCGCATAGGACAAGAGGCGATAGAGGGCATCCAGGGGCTCGGTCTTTTCGATCATCGGTTTATCCAGTTGACTTCGCGCGGTTGGGCCAGCCGCGCCAGGAATTCATCAAGGGTGAGAACGTCCGCATAGCGGGAGATCACCGTGCACACGGCCTCGTGCGAGGCTGGTTCCGGAAGCGCCCCGAGGGCCGCGGTCGCGGAACAGTCGCCGAGGAAGATCACCCTGTGACGTCGATGGTGCGCCTCCACCGCCGTGGCGAGGCAGGCCTGGTCGGCCGTCAGGCCGGCAAGGATGAGCGTCGGATCGGGCATATGCGACAGGAAGGCCGCAAAGTCCGGATTGTCGTAGAGGGACGGCAGGCGGCGCTCGTAGACCATTTCGCTGGCGCGCGGCCGGAACGAATCGATCCAGTCCGTGAAGGGCGAATGGCGGTTGAAATAGACGTCGGCTCGCAGCTGCCGGGCATGGGCGATCGGCAGGCGCAACCCGCGCGCCGTGTCGAGCAGCAGCCGGCAGTTGGACAGGCACGGCTCGACATTGTCGACGGCCAGCGCCCGGCCGGCGGCAACATATTCAAGCTGCAGGTCGGCGAAGATCACCAGCGGCGACGACGCAACGGGCTGTCGCTGCCCGAATGGGATGACGTTCACGTCCTCACCTCCTACGCTGCACGGGATGGAACGACTTCCGGCCGCGGCCGCACCGAGCGCCGCGCCGATTCCTCCAGCACGCCCTGCCGGTTCCAGGCGCCTTCGGGCCGGATGATGACGTAGGGGTCGGAGTTCAGCGTCACTGCATCCGGGTGCGGCTCGGTCTCCAGCAGCATCTCGGTGTAGCGGTAGTCGCTGAACACCAGTTCGCTGCGCCCGGGCATCGGCCGCGCCCCGAAGCGGCGCCAGAACGGCACCAGGCCCTCGCGGGCATGGCCGTAGATGCGGCCGTAGCCCTTCAGCCGGCAGAGCTCGATGCCGGCCCGCACGATATCAAAGGCCACCGTCGACCGGCGCTGGTCGGGCCGCACGGCAAGGCGCTCGATCTTGGCGAAATCGGCGAAGAAGCGGATGCGCAGGCTGGCCGACGGCTCGCCGTCGACATAGCCGATCAGGTGCATGCCGCAGAAATCGTTGCCGTCGAACTCTTCCTCATAGGGGCAGGATTGCTCCGCCATGTAGACCGCGGCGCGTACCGCGATGATCTTCATCATGTCGTCGAGGTTGCGCGCCACGGCGATGCTGACACCGTGGCTGGTGACAGCCGGGCCGGCGACGGCCCGAGGTCTGGCAAGGTCGGTCATTGCAGACTCCTGCTGCTGATGCGGCGCCGGTAGCGCCACAGGTTGGGCAGGATTGCATCGTGATCTTCCCGGAAGCCGAGATTGATCACAAAACGCCGTCCATCCTCCGTAAACGGCACCGCCCACAGATCGGCACCGGCAAAGCGCGGCCCCTGCAGCATGGCGAGCAGCGGCGGCAGGCCCGCGGCGGCGCGGCCGCGCGCCATCAGCGCCCAGAGATAGACACCGGCCGGTATGGCACCTGGGGCAGCCAGATCGGCGGGACCCGGCCGGCGCATGTCGAGCGCGCCGGACCGCATCCGGTCGACCCCCTCCTCGCTCAGGAACAGGAAGGCAAAACCGCCGAGCAGGCGCCCGTCACGCTCGAACACCCAGACGGACTGATCATCATGCGCCTGCACGGCTTCGATGACGGACGTCTCGGCGAGCGGCGCGCCGATGGCTGCACTGACGCTGCCGACCAGGCCGGCAAGATCGGCGCCGGCCGCCGGGCGCGTCACGATCCCGGGACGCGGCACGAAACGGAGCGAATCGAAATCGCCGTGCAGGTTATTCCGGTGATGCAAAACTGCTTCTTCCAAAAGTTGTACGCGACATTTTCGCCGGAAGAGTTTTGACCTGCCGGCTTGCGGTTCAGCTCCTCTGAACAAAGTGATAAGAAGTTTAGCGGGATGGGAGTGTCTGCCATGGCCCAAATTGCGCAACGGCCTGATGCGAGAATGCATCGCATGCCGGTCACGCATCTCGACCGCGTCTCCTGGGACGACCTGCGGGTGTTCGTCGTCGCCGCGCGCCATGACAGCCTGCGCCGGGCGGCGCAGGTCCTGCACCTCAACCAGTCGACCCTCAGCCGGCGCATCGAACGCCTCGAGGCCGACCTCGGCTTCCGCCTTCTCGACCGCCTGCCGGAGGGCATCCAGCTTACCCGCGAGGGCCATCATGTGCTGGCCGCGGCGGAGAAGATGGAACAGGCCAGCCTGTCGCTGCGCACCTTCCTCGACCGCGATCTCACCACGCGCGGCGTTATCCGCTGCGACATCACCGAGGGGCTCGGCACCTACTGGATGATGCCGAAGCTCGCCGAATTCAGCCGCGCCAATCCCTATACGGTGATCGACCTGCGCTGCTCGATGGCCTTTTCCGACGTGGTGCGGCTGGAGACCGACGTCGCCGTCCAGCTGTCACGCCCGACCAACCCCGACACCATCGCGGTGAAGCTCGGGCGGCTGCACATGCTGCCCTATGCGTCGAAGAAATACATCGCCATCTACGGGGCCCCGACGACGCGCGAGGAGATGGCGCAGCACCGCATCATCGACCAGGTCAGCCCGCAGTTCAGCGAGGGCGCCCTGCCCGGCCTCCTCGGCCTCGACAGCGTCGAAGGCATCGTGGCGCTGCGCACCAATGCCAGCACGGCGCATTTCTACGCCATCGAGACTGGCATCGGCCTCGGCTTCCTGCCGACCTACGCCACGCCGCTCGGTGCCGACGTCATCCCGCTCGACCTCGGCATGCACAACGAGCTCGACATCTGGCTGACCTACCACCCGGACATCCGCGCCGTACCGCGCGTGGCGCTGTTCATCGACTGGGTCCGGTCGATCTTCGACCCGCGGCGCTACCCGTGGTTCCGCGACGAGTTCATCCACCCGCAGCATTTCAAGGACTGGTCGCCGGACGACTGGATCGAACCGGCAACCGGCGTCATCGCCCACGTGCGCGACGTCGACCCGCTGCGGGACTAGTGCCGCCCGCATCCGCTTCAGGAAGACGGCGGGAGATCGCACGCCCACATGACCTGTCACGTAATGGCCGGTGGTCCTGACACCCAGCCGAGCAATAACAAAAGATACCCCGTTAGCGCTTTACGCGACGCTTCAGCAGATTGGCCAGCCCGGACCAGCCGCCACTGCGGGCCGGAGCTGCCGCCACAGCGCGAGGCGCCGGCCATTGATGGTCGGCAAGGCAGCCCATGATCGCCAATGCCCCCTCGATGCCGTCACCAACCTGCGGAGCGCGCCCTTTAATGACGTGATCCGCGACAAGGATGTCGATATCGATATTGCGATCATCATCGGTGACGAAGAGCGTGACGAGTAGCTGCCAATAGTCGTCGCGCAGCCCGTGGGCCCGTTCCCTTTGACGCACGGTTCCGCGATACGTCACTTCGAAGGGCTGAGGACTGCCCCAGGGCGACGTGCTCGGCGCAAAGCCACCCATGATGACACGCATTTCTCTAGAGCCCGGTTCGAGAATGCCGGCGGCAACGAGCGGCATGAGCCTCCTCTCGCCCGCGACAGTGAAGCTGCCGCGCCGGGGGCTCGCGGCCGAATAGGCGATGGCGCCTAGTCGCACCGGAAGCGTTGCGCCAACCTGATAGCGCCCAAAATTGGTGTAATAGTCGGCCGCAAAGAAGTGGACGATGGTTTTGCCGATCGTTGCTGTGATCCAGCCCTCGACGCCTACGCAGTCCTCTTCAACCCCGGCAATCTGCATGGAATGGACCACGGCCGCCGTCGGCATCGGATAGGCTGTCATGAACTGCGTGGATCCATCCGATGGATCGATCAGAGTATAAGCGCTCACAATTGCCGGTCCTTCGTGCCGGCTGTAGCATTGAATTGGCCCGTTGAACCAAACCTCGGGCTCTTCGTCCTGAGCCGGGATGTGGTACTGGCGCAGCGGCCCTGCGGACCGGACACCGCCCTGGATGAGCGGCATTACGATTTCGTCCACCAGCCTGTCGCCGCCCTGGTCGGACAGGTAGGCATCCCAACGGTCTCCGTGTCCCATCCTTCAGCCCCCTCCTTGTTGTCCAACTCGTCAAGTGACCAATGCCCGTCAGGCCGTCCAGCTATGGTCGGCCAAGCGGCCGATCAGCGCGAACGCACCCTCAACCTGCGGCCCGTCCGCAATAGGCGTTGGCCCCTGGATGGAATGCTTGGCAGCCACGATGTTGATGTCGAAGTCCTCGTCGACACGAACGACACAACCGGTAAATTCGATGAAGTCTCCGTTCTCACGGACGCTTTTCACGTCCGCTGCGAAGCCATACTCGATCCCCTCCCGATAACCCCGCTTCGGAAACAGGCCGACCATCTCATCGGTCCGGATGATCAAGGGCTCGTCATCGGGAGGCACCGGCCGTCCGATGCTCTTCAAGGCCTCGCGAAGTCTCGCGTCGGCGACGAGGCCGGGACTCTCTTTCTTCGGCATGACTTGATAGGCGAGGGCCGACAGCCGGATATCCATGACGGAACCCTCTAGGTAACGCTCATGATTGGCGTAATAGTCCGCGGCGAGGAAACTGATGCCAGCCCCATCTTCGGACATGCCGCTCACCCAGCCTTCGACACCGCCAAAATGTTCTTCGACGCCTATGATCCGCAGTCGCCACACGACGCCAGCGGCAGGCGCCGGAAAATGGTTGATCACGACTGCTTCCCGCCCGACCGGGTCGAAGAGCAAATTGACCACCAGGACGAGGGGCCCATCCTGCATGACCGCGCAGAAGATCGGTCCATCAATCGTCCGCGCTGGCCGGCCCTCGACGCCCGGGAGCGTGCATAGTTTTGGCCTGCCGACCAGATAAATCCCCCGCTCGACTACCTCCCCGATGTACTCAACCGGCGCCGAATCGAATGCCGATGAAACTGCCTTCCAGCGATTCGCTACGCTCATTGGCTCGCCCCTGCCCCACTCCCTCAAGAGGACCTTAGTCGAGAGCGCGGAAACGGAATAGATAGAGAGCTTTTGAAGCGAATATTCATTGCATTTTTGGTGAACGGCGCTTGGATCACTTTCTGAAAGCAGATCAGTGCTGTTTGCCGTATCCCCCACCGCCGCCGGTCAGCACTTCCACCTGGTCGCCGGCCGAGACCTTGATGCGCCCGGTGCCTGTGCTGCGTTCCTTGCCGGTGCCGGGGAAATAGACGAAGCGCGTCGGCTTCCCCTCCCCGCCGCCGGCCAATCCCCACGGGGCGGCCTTGCTCCGCTTGGTGATGGTGAGGAACTCGCCGTCGGCGACGAAGGTGATGAGGCGGCGGACGCCGCTGCCGCCGCTGTGCCGGCCGGTGCCGCCGGAGCCGTCGCGCAGTTCCAGCGCGTCGACGCGGAGCGCCGTGCGGGCTTCGATGATCTCGACCGGCGTGTTGCGCACGACGCTCTGCGCCAGGTGGCTGCCGGCGGCGCGGCCGTCGTGGTGCGCGGTGGCGCCCCAGCCGACCGGCTCGTTGTTGGAGACGGCGAAGAGCCGGCCGGTGTCAGGGTGGCGGCCGATCATCATGAAGCCCGGCACGTCGCCGCCCGAGGAGGCCTGGATGCGCTCCGGGATGACGTCGGCGAGCGCCTTGAAGATCAGCTCGATGACGGCGCCGCCGGCCCATTGCGTAAAGGTGGCGGCGGGATAGACGGCGTGGAACAGCGAGCCCGGCTCGGCGTGTATCGCCAGCGCCCGGGTCTGGCCGCCATTGGCCGGCTCGAAAGGCGTCGTCAGCGCCTTGAAGGCGACCTTCACCGAAGCCTGGGTCGAGCCGAAGGGCATGTTGATCGGGCCACGCGTCGCCGGCGCCGAGCCGGCAAAGTCGACGGCGAAGCGGCCGTCCCGATGACGGATCGTCACCGCCATCTTCACCGGCTCGTCGGTGATGCCGTCGCCGTCGAGCCAGTCCTCGGCGTGCCACTCGCCTTCCGGCAGCTCGGCGAGGGCGCGCTGCGTCCGCCGTTCGCCATGATCGAGGATGGCGGCGGTGGCGCGCTCGATGCGGTCGATGCCGAAGCGGGCGAGCGCATCGGCCATGCGGCGCTGGCCGGTAGCGATGGCGGCGAGCTGGGCGTTGACGTCGCCCATGAGCTGGTCCGGCAGGCGTGAATTGAAGCGGACGATCTCGACCAGGCTGTTGTCGAGGACGCCCTCCTTCACCAGCCGCACGCCCGGCAGCACCAGCCCCTCCTGGTGCATGTCGGTCGAGTCGAGGACGTAGCCCGGGTCCTTGGCGCCGAGATCCATCCAGTGGACGCGGATCAGCAGGTAGGCCACCGGCAGGCGACGCGCCGCGTCGAAGACCGGCGCCAGCAACGTCGCGTCATAGGTATGGGCGCCGTTCCAGTAGGGGTAGTTGGAGACGAGGATGTCGCCGGGCTTGAGGCGCCCGGCGCCGAAGCGGTCGACGACCTTGACCACTGCATAGTCGTTGGCGCCGAGGAAGCGCGTCAGGCCGGGCGCCTCGGCGATCAGTTCGCGGTTGGCGTCGTAGATCGAGATGCCGAAATCGCGCACCTCGTAGATGACCGGGCTGAAGGAGGTACGCAACAGCGTCGTGCGCATCTCGTCGGCGATGGCCGCGAAGGTGGCGCGGATGACTTCCAGCGCGGCGCCGTCGAGGCCGTCAGCCTGTGAAGCCATAATCGCGCGCTGCGCCTTCCGGCGTCACAAGGCCTTCCTCAATGTCGGCGCGGATCGCCGCCGGGTCGCGCTGCCGCGGATCGCCATAACCGCCGCCGCCGGCCGAGCGGACGAGGACCTGGTCGCCGGCCTCGACCGGGACGCGGGTGGTGCGCAGCGTCCGCTGCTTCGCCGTGCCGGGAAAGGCGATGGCCTCGTTGGGCCGGCTCTCCTTGCCGCCGGCCATCGCCCAGGGCGGGCTCTTCGATTTCTTCATCACCATCAGGAATTCGCCCGCAGTGAGGAAGCGGATGACGCGGTCGGTGCCGAGGCCGCCGCGATGCTGGCCGGCGCCGCCGGAATCGGCGCGCAGCTCGACCTTCTCCATCAGCATCGTCGTCTTGGTTTCGAGCACCTCGACCGGCGTGTTGCGGACGATGCTCGACGACAGGTGGCTGAGGGCGCTGGAGCCGTCATGGGTCGGCGTGGCGCCCCAGCCGACCGGGTCGTTGTTGGAAATGGCGAAGAACTGGCCGGTGTCGGGGTGGGTGCCGATCATCATGAAGCCGGGCACGTCGCCGCCCGACGAGGCGGCGATGCGGTCGGGTATCGCCTGCGCTAGCGCCTTGGTGACGAGCTCGACCGAGACCAGCGCCGTCCACAGCGTGAAGGTCGGCGCCGGATAGACGGCGTGGTAGAGCGTGCCGGGTTCGGCGCGGACGCGCAGCGGCCGCATCTGGCCGGCATTGGCCGGGCGGTCGGCCGAGGTCAGCGATTTGAACACCACCTTGCACAGCGCCTGCGTGGCACCGAAGGGCATGTTGACCGGGCCGTGGGTCGCCGATGCCGAGCCGGCAAAGTCGACCTCGAAGGTCTCGTCGGTGATCGTCACCGTGACCTGCATCTTCACCGGGTCGTCGCTGATGCCGTCGTCGTCGAGGATGTCGGTCGCCGTCCAGGTCCCCTTCGGCAGCGCCGCCAGCGCCTGGCGCGCGGCGCGCTCGCCGTGCTCGGCAAGGATGCGGATCGCCTCGTCGACGCGGGCGCGACCGAACTTCGCCAGGATGTCGTGGATGCGGCGCTCGCCGGTGCGGATCGCCGCCACCTGCGCATGCATGTCGCCGATCACCAGGTCGGGCATGCGCGAGTTGAAGCGGATGATCTCGATGATCTCCTCGACGGGCTCGCCGGCGCGGTAGATACGGGTGCCCGGGAAGACCACGCCCTCCTGATGCATGTCCGTCGAGTCAAGGACATAGCCTGGGTCCTTGCCACCGAGGTCGAGCCAGTGGGCGCGGATCACGACATAACCGAAAAGGCTGTCGTCGGCCGGATCGAAGATCGGCGCCAGCAACGTCGCGTCGTAAAGATGCGCGCCGTTCCAGTACGGATAGTTGGAGAGGATGATGTCGCCGGGGCGGACATTGGCCGCGCCGAAATAGTCCATCACCCGCTCGACGCTGTGGTCGTTGGCGCCGAGGAAGAAGGTGAGGCCCGGCGCTTCGGCGATGAGCTCGCGGCGGGCATTGTAGACCGAGATGCCGAAGTCCAGCACCTCGTAGATCACCGGGTTGAAGGCAGTGCGGCGGAGCGTGACGCGCATCTCCTCGGCGGCAGCCGTCAGGTAGTTCTGGATCACCTCGACGGTGGCGCCGTCGATCTCGGCGGAGGCCGGCGCTTCGGGCCTGTTCATGCCGAGCCCCCTTCGCGGGTGATGAGGAGGTGGCCCCACGGATCGACCGCCAGCACCTGGCCGGTATGGAGGACGGTGATCGACGTGCCCTCGTCGACGAGCGCCGGGCCGGCGATCACGTCGCCCGGCGCCAGCTTCCAGCGGTCGTAGGCGGCGAAGTCGACGACGGCGCGCTGCGTGAAGCAATAGGCCGGGCGGGTGCCGAGCCGGGCGCGCTCGACCGTCCCCTCGCCGGCCGGCAGCTCCTTGAGCCGCAGCGCATCGGCGCGGCCGAGGCCGCGGACGCGGATCGTCAGGATCTGCACCGGCGCCGCCATCTTGTGGCCGTAGCGCGCCTCGTGCAGGGCGTGGAAGGCAGCGAGGATCGCCTCGCGGTCGAGCACGGCGCCGACGGTCGTGGTCAGCGCGTGCTCCTGGCCCTGATAGCGCAATTCCAGTAGGCGCTCGGTGGCGGCACGGTCGGCCGGGATGCCCTGCCCGGCCAGCGAGGCGCGCGCCTCCTGCTCCATCTCGGCGAAGACGGCTTCCAGTTCGCCGAGGTCGATCTCGTCGAGAAGGCGCAGATCGGTGCGGCCGGTGTCGTTGATGATGTCGGCGCTGAGCATGCCCCAGGCCGAGAAGCCGCCTGGCGCCAGCGGCACGATGACCTCACGGATATCCATGTCGCCGGCGACCAGCGGCGCCACCAGCGGGCCGGCGCCGCCGAAGGCGAGCAGCGAGAAGCTGCGCGGATCGTGGCCGCGCTCGACGGTGATCTGGCGCACGGCGCCGACGATCCTGGCGACCATGACGTCGAAGATGCCGGCGGCGGCGCGAGTGGCGTCGAGGCCGAGCCGATCGCCGATGACGCGCTGGATGCCCTGCCGGGCGCCTTCGACATCGAGCTGCATCTCGCCGGACAGGAAGCGGTCCGGATCGAGATAGCCGAGAACCACCGCGGCGTCGGTGACGGTCGGCTCGGTGCCGCCGCGGCCGTAGCAGATCGGCCCCGGCACGGCGCCGGCGCTGCGCGGCCCGACCTTGAGCAGGCCGTCGTCGATCCAGGCGATGGAGCCGCCGCCGGCGCCGATGGTGCGGATGTCGTAGCAGGGCGTCAGCAGCGGATACTGCTCCAGCTCCGCCTCGTTGGTCGCCGCCGCCTCGCCGTTCTCGATCAGGCAGACGTCGAGCGAGGTGCCGCCGACGTCGAAGGAGATGAGGTCGCGGCGATCGAGGACGCGGCCGAGGAAGGAGGCGCCGATGATGCCGCCGGCCGGGCCGGAGAGGATCGTCTCGGTGGGCGATACCTTGGCCGCCGCGGCGGTCATGGCGCCGCCGCCGGAACGGGTGATCAGGAAGCGGCCGTCGAAGCCCTTGCTGCGCAGGTCCTCCTCCAGCCGGTCGACATAGCGCTCGAAGATCGGCCGGATATAGGCGTCGATCACCGTCGTGCTGGTGCGCTCGTATTCGCGATGCTCACGGGTGATGTCGGAGGAGATCGACACCTTCATCTGCGGGTACGCCTCGCGGATGATCGCCGCGGCGCGGCGCTCGTGCAACGGATCGCGGAAGGCGAAGAGGAAGCAGACGGCGATGGCCTCGACCTTCCGCTCCTCGATGAGGATGCGCGCCGCCGCGCGCACGCCATCCTCGTCGAGCGGCGTCAGCTCGCGGCCCTTGTAGTCGAGCCGGCCCTTCACGCCGGCGATGTTGCTGCGCTTCACCAGCGGCTCGGGGCGCTCGTACTGGAAGTCGTACATATGCGCGTCGGGGACATTGCCGCGGCCGATGATGAAGATGTCGCGAAAGCCCTCGTTGGTGATGATGCCGGTGAGCGCGCCGCGCCGCTCCAGCACGGCATTGAGGCCGAGCGTCGTGCCGTGGATGAAGGTGCCGTAGCGCGCCGGATCGGTGCCGAGCCCGGCGACGGCGCTCATGACGCCTTCCCACGGCCGGGCCGGCGTCGTCAGCGACTTGCGCAGGCGGAAGTCGCCGGTCGCCGTGTCGAGCTCGATGCAATCGACGAAGGTGCCGCCGATATCGACCGCAACGCGATACTGGTGCTCAGCCATTCACGAATGATCCCTGTTGGATGGCATGGCCGCGCTCACGCCGCTTCCTGACGCGCCAGCCGCGGCGCCGAGGCCAGCAGCGTCTGCGTGTAGGGGTGGACGGGCGCGGTGAAAAGCTGCTCGGTCGGACCTTCCTCGACGATGCGCCCCTGCGACAGGACGACGACGCGGTCGCAGAGGTCGCGGACGATGGCAAGGTCGTGCGAGACGAAGAGATAGGCGCGGTCGCGCCGGGCTATGAGGCTGCGGACGAGGTCGAGGACCTGCGCCTGGATGGTGACGTCGAGCGCCGAGGTCGGCTCGTCGAGAACCATCAGGCGCGGGTCGATGACCAGCGCGCGGGCGATGCCGACGCGCTGCGCCTGGCCGCCGGAGAGCTCGCGCGGCAGACGGCGGCGGTAGGTGGGATCGAGGCCGACATCGGCAAGGATGGCGTCGATGCGCCTGTCGCGCTCGCGGCCGCCGATGCCGACGAGGCGCAGCGGGTCGGCGATCGCCTGCTCGACGGTGCGCCGCGGGTTGAGCGCGTCGAACGGGTCCTGGAAGACCATCTGCATGTGCCGGCGGAAGGTCTGCATGGCACGGCCGCGCAGTGACGCCAGGTCGACGCCGTCGACGGCGACGCGGCCGCTCAGCGGCCGCAGGAGGCCCATGACGGTGCGCGACAGGGTCGACTTGCCGCTGCCGCTTTCGCCGACGATACCGACCGTCTCGCCGGCCTTCACCGAGAGCGACACGTCATACAGCGCCTGCCGGGCCGTGCCGCCGAACCGGCTGCCATAGGCGACGTTGACGCCGTCGAGCCGCAGCAGCGGCGGCGCCTCGGCAGGAAGAGCCGCCGCCTGCCGCACCCGGCCGATATCCGGCACGGCGGCGATGAGGCGCTGCGTATAGGCGTCCATGGGATTGCCGAGGACATGCGCCGTCGGGCCGGTTTCGACGATGCGGCCCTTCTCGATGACGATGAGCCGGTCGCAGATCAGCGACAGCGAGGCGATGTCGTGCGAGATGATCAGGACGCCGCGGCCGTCCTTGCGCGCCGGCGCGGCGATCAGCTCCAGCATGTCGCGCGTCAGCGTCACGTCGAGGCCGGTCGTCGGCTCGTCGGCGATCAGCAGCTTGGCGCGGCAGGCAAGCGCCATGGCGATCATGACGCGCTGCGCCATGCCGCCGGAGAACTCATGCGGATAGGCATGGAAGCGGCGCTCCGGCTCGGCAATGCCGACCTCGCCGAACAGCGCCACGGCGCGCCGCCGCGCCGCGGCGCGGTCCATCGCCTGATGCGCCACGAGCCGGTCCATGACCTGCGAGCCGACGCTGCGCAGCGGATTGAGGGCGCTGCGCGGCGCCTGGAAACACAGGGCTGCCCCGGCGCCGCGATAGGCGCGCAGCGCCTCGCCGGAGAGCGACAGCACGTCGACGCCGTCGAGGCGGATGCGGCCGCTGGCGCGCGCCGCCGGCGGCAGCAGGTGCACCACGGCGCGGGCCAGCATCGACTTGCCGCCGCCGCTCTCGCCGACCAGCCCGACGATCTCGCCGCGCGCGACGCAGATCGACACGCGGTCGAGCGCCTGCACCGTGCCGGTGTCGGTGGGGATCGCCACCGACAGGTCGACGACCTCCAGGAGCGGCGGCGCGGCGTTGCTCATCGCCGGCGCGCGCTCCGCTCCACCAGGCCTTCGCCGACGAGGTTGAAGCCGAGAACGGTGATGAACAGCGCGACGCCCGGAAAGACCGAAGTCCACCAGCGGCCGCCGACGACATCGGCGGCGCCGGTCGAGATCATCGCACCCCACTCGGCATTCGGGACTTCGACGCCGAGGCCGATGAAGGAGAGGCCGGCGAGCATCAGGATCGCCCAGCCGCAATTGAGCGGCGCCAGAACCAGCACCGGCGTCAGGGCGTTGGGCAGGATGTGGCGGAAGAGGATCGCCGCATGGGAATTGCCGCTGCAGCGCGCCGCCTCGACAAAGGCCCGCTCCTTCAGCGACAGCACCTCGGTGCGGACGAGGCGGGCATAGGCCGGCGCGTTGACGAGGCCGATGGCGAGCGTGAGGTTGAAGAGACTGTTGCCGGCCAGCGCCGCCACGGCGAGCGCCAGGATGAACACCGGAAAGGCCTGGATGATATCGAGGAAGCGCATGGCGACCTCGTCGACGGCGCCGCCGGCATAGCCGACAACCGCGCCGAACAGCCCGCCGACGACGATCGCCAGCGCGATCGCCGACAGCGCCACGCCGAGGTCGATGCGGGCGGCGTGGAGGACGCGCGACCACACGTCCATGCCGTTGCCGTCGGTGCCGAACCAGTGCTCGGCCGAGGGCGGGGCAAGGAAGTTCATCAGGTCGATGTCGGTCGGCCCGACCCTGCCGAGCCACGGCGCCAGGATCGCCGCGGCGACGACGACGGCAAGGAGCACGGTGCCCGTGACGAGCAGAGCCAGGCCGGGTCGCCGTCGCGGCCGCGCCAGTGCTGCCGGGTCGAGCGCCGCCATCAGATCTTCACCCGCGGGTCGAGCGCCGCATGCAGGACGTCGGCGAGGAGGAAGACCAGGACATAGGCCACGGCGACGATGAGCACGAAGGCCTGGATCACCGGATAGTCGCGCAGCAGCATGCCGCGCATCGCCCATTGCCCGACGCCCTGCCAGGAGAAGACGATCTCGACCAGCACGCTGCCGCCGATCAGGGTGCCGAAGACCAGTGCCGCCAACGTCGGCAGGCGGGCCAGCGTGCCGCGCAGCAGGTAGCCGCGCAGCAATTGCCGCCGCGACAGGCCATGCGCCACGGCGCAGTCATAGGCCTCCGAATTTATAATCTCCAGCGCCGAGGCGCGCACGCTCCGCAGCAGCGGCGCGGTGATGGCGATCGCCAGCGTGATCACCGGCAACGCCAGATGGCCGAGCGCCGACAGGAAGGCATCGAAGCGCCCGGCAAGCAGCGTATCGACTGTCATGAAGCCGGTCACCACCGGAATGCCGAGGCCGGGCGCGATGCGGCCGGAGGGCGGCGGGGCGATGCCGAGCTGCGAATAGAAGATCAGGATCAGCACCAGGCCGAGCCAGAATTCCGGCATCGCATTGGCGGCGAGCGCGCCGAGCCGCGTCGCCTGGTCGCCGGCACTGCCGGCATGGAGCGCCGCCGGTATGCCGAGCAGCAGGGCGAGCACGATGGCCAGCAGCAGCGCCGGCAGGATCAGCTCCAGCGTCGGCGGGATACGCTGCGCCAGCTGTTCGGAGATGACATTGCTGGTGAGGATCGAGCGGCCGAAATCGCCGCGCACGGCACCGCCGATATAGCTGAAATACTGTTCGAGGACCGGCCGGTCGAGGCCGAGCCGTTCCTCCATGCGCTGGATATCGGCCTCCGTCGCCGTCTGCGAGACGAGCGACAGGGCCGGATTGCCGGGCAGCAGCCGGACCGCAGCGAAGGTGACGATGCTGACCCCGACAAGGACGGGGATCAGAAGCAGCAGCCGCCGCACGATGTAACGGACAAGGCGCACGGCGGCTGGCTGTCCTCAGCTTTGGGTGAGGTAGCGGAGCCGGAACAGGCCGTCGACCGGCTGGACCCAGCCGTCGAGGCCGGCCGACACCGGCAGTTCGAAATTCGGCTGGCCGAGCATCAGCCACGGCACATCGGCAGCAAGCGTCGCCTGCGCTTCGTCGCAGAGCGCCTGACGCGGCGCCGGCTCGACCGTATCGTGCAGCTTCAGGGCGATCGCGTCGATGACGTCGCTCTTGTAGCTGGCATAGTTGAGGAAGCCGGTGGCCGACATCGAGGTCGAGATCAGGTACTCGATGTCGTTGACCCACATCTGGCCGCTGGCGACCTGCAACGGCACCGAGCGCTCGCGGTTGCGGCTCTGCATCGTCGCCGGATCGACGGTGGAGATGTTAAGCGTCACGCCGATCTGCTTGAACGCCGCCTGCAGCAAGATGGCGATGCGCTCGCGCTCCGTGTCGTTGGCGACGATGACGATCTCCGTCTCGAAGCCATCCGGGTGGCCGGCCTCGGCGAGCAGCGCCTTGGCCTTCTCCGGGTCGGTGTCGAACGGATAGCCGGCCGGCGACGAGCCCGGCATGTCGAGCGGCACCGGGCTCTGCGAGCGGCGGGATTCGCCGTTGAAGACGCTGGTGATGATCGCCTCATAGGGCACGGCATGGGCCAGCGCCTGGCGGACCTTCGGATTGTCGAAGGGCGCCATCTGAGTCGCCATCGGCACGAACCAGAACTCGTTGCTCGGCGCCGAGATCACCTTGATCTTCGGGTTCGAGCGGAGGTCGGCAATGTCGCGGCGGCTGAGGCCATGGGCGATGTCGATATCGCCATTCTCCAGGAGGAGGCGCCGGTTGGCCGCGGCGGGGATGATCTGGAAGCGGACGCGCGGGATCGCCGGGGCGCCGACCGGGAAGGCCGCATTGGCCTCCATGACGATCTCCTGGCCCGGCTCGTAGCTGGTGACGTTGAAGGCGCCGCCGAGCTGCGGGGTCCTGTTGACCCAGTCCTTGGCCCACGGATCGTCGGCCGTCGCATGCGACTTCACCAGCTCGCTGTCGAAGACATAGAGGCAGATGATCTGGATCTGCGAGGTCATCGCCGAGGGGCCGGGCTGGGTGAAGCGGACGGTATAGTCGTCCACCAGCTCGACCTGGTCGGGCGAGGTGAGCCCGACGATGCGATAGAGGCCGGCGACATTGGCGTTGGCGGCGAAGGCGCGGTCCTTCGACCACTTCACATCCCTGGCCGTGAAGGGATTGCCCGACGGGAAGGTCAGGCCCTGCTTCAGCTTCAGCGTCCAGACCTTGCCGTCGGCGTCCGGCTCCCACGATTCGGCGAAGACCGGCAGGACACTCTCGGTGTCCTGGATCTCGCCACCCGCCACTTCCCTGGTGTTATAGTCGAGGACGTGCGGATAGGTGTTCTTGAGCAGCGCCAGACCGATCAGGTCGAAGGCGAGATAGTCGAAGTCCCAGCCGCCGGTGTCGGATGGAATGGCCATCGTCAGCGTACCGTCGCCCTGGGCGAGGGCCGGCATGCCGGTGACGCCGAGGCCGGCCGCCAATGCCAGGCCGCCGCCCAGCTGCAGGAAGCGGCGCCGGTCCAGCGGAAGCGCCATCTGCACGCCAAATGCCGCCGGCACGCCTTGCGTCATTGGCACGTCTTGCGCAATCTTGTTCTTCTGCATCGACGTCTCTCCTGTTGTGCGCCTTTCCCCCCGGGTGCGGCGCCTCTCCTCTAGTCCCCAGCGCCTCGTCAGCGCAGATCCTTCAGCACCATCGCCAGCGCGTCGAGGCTGGAGCGGCCGAGCTTCACCGACCGCTCCGTCGTCCAGCCGACGCCCGGCATGCCGCTTTCGGCATTGTCCTTGAACGGCTGCTCCAGCAGAACCCCGAGGCAGCGGAATTCTTCCGCCACGGCATTCCACGCCATGCGCATATCGGCCGGATCGGGCGCCCCGCCCGGATAAGGCGGCCCCAGCCGGTAGTCCGGATTGACCTTGCCCCAGCCGCGCGCGAAGCGATGGAAGAGATCGGTCAGCGCCGGCGAGCGCGACGGGATCTCCAGCGGGCCGCCGAGGAAATTATACGGCAGGCTCTCGTCGCCATGGACGTCGAGGAAGAAATCGACGCCGGTCTCGCGCATGCGCCGCTTGATCGCCATCACTTCCGGCGCATTGCCGGGGTCGGTCGTCCAGGCGCGGTTGAGGTCGGCGCCGAGCGCATTGGTTCGCGAGTTGCCGCGGGCGATGCCGTCCGGATTGGCGGTCGGCACGACGAAGAACACCGCCTCGCCGCGAAGGCGCCGCGCCTGTGCGTCGAGCGGATCGAGCAGCCGGCCGACCAGGCCTTCCATGAACCAGCCGCCCATCGGCTCGGACGGATGCTGCTGGGTGATGAACCAGCAGGCGCGCTTGCCCGGCCCCGGTTCGCCGAAGCGCAGCAGGTCGAGATCCCAGCCGTCGGGCGTGCGGTCCAGCACCTCCAGGGCGACGCCCGGATCGTCGAGGGCGCGGGCGACAAGCCGCTGGTGGCGCCAGAGCGGCCAGGGCGGGAAATGCGCGTAATAGACGCTGTCGCGCTCCGGCCGGTGCCGGATGCTGAAGACGCCGTCGACATTGCCGGCATCGACGCGAAACCAGGTCTCGGTGTCGTAGGAGGCGAAGGGCTGGTAGCCGGTCCAGGCATCCGGCACGTCGGCATGGCTCGCCAGCCGGAACGAGCTGCGGGTGTTGGTGATGGTGATGCGTAGGTCCTGGTCGCGCGCTCCGGTGACGCGGAAATAGAACCAGTGCTTGTGCTCGGTACCCGGATCGGGCTTCAGCGCGACGCGGAGATCGGACGGATCGTCGGTCGACACGACCTCGATATTGCCGCCCTGGAAGGCTGCGCTGATGCCAATCATCACGCGGCCCCCGGCAGCGTTTCGACCGAGTTCTGGTCGTAGCGCATGATGCGGCCGTGCGGCCCGTCTCGGTCGCCCTCCAGCTCGTAGCAGTCGCCGGCCGGCCCCGAGGCGCGGGCGGTGACAGCCGCCAGCTCGGCGCGGTCCTCGTCGGTGAGGCGAAGGTCGAACACAGCAAGGTTGGCCGGCAGATGCCGCGTCGAGGTGGCGCCGACGATGACACCAGCAACGCCCGGCCGGTCGAGCGTCCAGCGGATCGCCACCGGACCGACGCCGACGTCGTGCCGGTCGCCGACGCGCTTCAGGGCGCGCAGCAGGTCTTGGAACAGAGCCCAGCCGCCGAATTCGTCGATGATCAGCTTGTACTTGATCAGCGAGCGGTTCTCGATGCCGGCGGTCGGCTCCGGCGCGCCCAGCCATTTCTCCGAGATGAATCCGCCGAGGAGCTGGCCGTAGGTCAGGATGCCGATGCCGCGCTGCGTGCAGTAATCGACCATCAGCCGCTCAGGACGGCGGTCGACCAGCGAATACTGCACCTGGTTGCTGATGAAGGGCACACCGGCGTCGATCAGCGTCGCAAGCTGCGCGGTGGTGAAATTGGTGACACCGAGATGGGCGATCTTGCCTTCGGCGACGAGGTCCCTCAGCACCAGCGCCGCGTCGACGGCGCCGGGAATGCCGAAATCCCACCAGAAGAACTGCACCAGCTCCAGCTGCTCGGCATTGAGGCGCTGCAGCGACCGGTCGATGATGCGGACGATGTCGGCCCGCTTCAGCGTCGGCAGCGCCGCAAGGTCCGGCACGAACTTGGTGTGCACCTGGACGCGCCGTCCGAGCTCGGGATAGGCGCGGCGGAAATCGCCGATGAGCTGCTCCACGCCGAGATAGATGTCGGCGCAGTCGAAGGTGGTGACGCCCGCCTCGACGAAGGCCGCCATGTCGTGCACCGCCTGCTGGCGGTCGACCGGACCATGGCCGCCGCCGAGATGCCAGCCGCCCTTGAGAAGGCGCGAGATCGAATAGCCGGGCGCCAGCTCGGTGCGTTCGACGGTGGTGGTGGCGGATGCATTCAAGGCGTCAGTCCTGTGCGGTCGGCATTCTGGGGGTAGGCATGGGCAGAATGGTCGTATCGCCATGGCGGAAGCTGCGCTTGCCGAGCCGCGTGATGCGCAGCCGGCTCGGGCAGTTGGGGTCCGGACAGGCGACCTCGGCGTCGCTAGTCATCCAGTCGGCATTGTCGGTGACGCGCTGCTTGGCCGGCAGCAGCGGCAGCACGGCGGCGAGCGCATAGAGGCTGAACGGCTGGTCCGGCTTGAAATGCAGCAGCTCGCCATGCGCCTCGAAACTGTCGCCGACCTTCTGGCCGCACAAGAGCCTGGCGCCCTCCGGGGCGACAACCTCGACCCTCAGGTCGTAAAGCTCGAAGGTGTCGGCGTCGGCCATCAGGCGCCCTCCCCCTCCAGCGCCGCCAGCACCAGGTCGCAGGAGCGGTTGATGTCGCGGGCGAGTGCCGCCCGGGCGGCAGCCGCATCGCGGCGCGCCACCCCGTCGAGGATGGCGCTGTGGAACGCGGTGCCACGGCCGCCGCGGGCGTCGAAGGTCTCGGCGATGCGGCGCAGATAGGGGCCGATCTGCAGCCACAGGCCCTCGATGATCGGCGGCAGGATGGCCGAGCCAGACAGCCGGTAGAGATGGAAATGGAACGCCTGGTTCTCGGCGACGCTCGCCTCCGGGTCGGCAGCATCGTCGGCGGCCGTCTCGGCGGCTACCATGGTGCGAAGGCGCTGCAGTTCGCCCGGTGTCACCCGCGACACGGCCTGTTCGACGGCGGCGCCCTCGATGGCGAGGCGGGCATGGCGCAGGTCCTCCAGCCGCGCGGCGCTCATCGCCGGCACGCAGGCGCTGCGGTTCGGCAGCGCCTCCAGCGCATTCTCGGCAACAAGCTGGCGGATCGCCTCGCTCACTGGCTGGCCGCTGGTGCCGAACAGGTCGGCAATGCTCTGGATCGTCAGCGGCTGGTCAGGCGGGAAGCGGCCGCGCATCAGCAGGCCACGCAACTGACTGTAGACTCGCTCCTGCACCGTGCGGCGCTCGATCGGCACGACGCCGAGATCGGTCGCCGAAAACGGAACGACCGCTCCCTCGAGCTTTCTGCCCCCTGCCAACGCCACGCGGACCGACCCCAACAGCTCCCAGCGCCGCGCACACTAGACTGCCGCGATCTTTGATCAAAGGTCAAAAAAGGCGCGGGCGGTGCCTGCTTCGTAGCGTGGGCAAGTCGCAGACTTGCCCACGCGGATACCACCGAACCGAGCGAATTGGCCGCGTGAGCAAAGCGCTTTGCGCCTTGCCCACCCTACGAACGCCTACTCAAGGCAGCAGCAGAATCTTCCCGGTGCTGCCGCGGCTCTCCATCAGCGCCTGCGCCTCGGCGACCGCCGCAAGCGGGAAGCGGGCGCCGATGACCGGATCGAGATGGCCCTCGGCATAAAGGCGGCAGAGATCTGTCCAGGATTCGCGGACGAGGTCCGGGCGCTTGTCGAAGATGACGCTGAGGTTGAGCGTCGCGTAGGTGGCGGACCGCGTCAGCAGGCGCGCCATGCTCGGCAGCGGCGGCACGCCGCCGGCGACCCCCGCCGTCACCAGCCGGCCGAGCGGCGCCAGCGAATCCTGCAGCGCGTCGAAGAGATCGCCGCCGACGGTATCGATGGCGATGTCGACGCCGCGGCCGTCCGTCAGGTCCATGAGCCGCGCCCGCACGTCCTCGCGGCCGTAGACGATAGTGGTGCCGAAGCCCCATTCGGCGAGGAACCGCGCCTTCTCGTCGGAACCGGCGCCGGCAATGATCGTCATGTCCCAGGCCTGGGCGATCTGCAGGACGGCAAGGCCGAGGCCGCCGGCCGCGGCGCTGACGAACAGCGTCTCGCCGCTCTTCGCCGCCGCCTTGGTGCGCAGGCCGTGCCAGGCCGTCAGGTAGACATGGGTGAAGGCGGCGCCCTGCTCCCACGACATCTCGTCCGGCAGCGGCACGGCGTAGGTTTCCGGCACGACGACGCGTTCGGCATAGGTGCCGCCGGGCGGCGCATAGACCCCGACCCGGTCGCCGACGTGATGCATGGTCACGCCGGCGCCGACGGCATCGACGACGCCGGCCGCCTCGCAGCCGATGACCAGCGGTGGCTGCCGGATGCCCGGGTGGGTGCCGCGCCGCCCCAGCACATCGGCGTAGTTGACGCCGATGGCATGGATGCGAACCCGCACCTCGCCTGCCTGCGGCACCGGCACGGGCTGCTGCACCAGCTTCAGTTCCTCGATCCCGCCCGGCTGCTCGACGAGGATCGCGTTCATCATGTCGGCCATATCTCTGTCGGCCCGCGTTGCGCCCTGCGGCCTGTTCTACACATTTCTGCTTTGCGCTACGTTTCCCGCCCCGCTCAAGCAAGGCTCCCAAAAATGCGCCGGACCATCCCTTTCCTGATTGCCCTGTGCCTCGTTGCCGCCGCGCGGGCGGAGGAACCGCCGGCCGCGGAGACCTGCCCGCCGGCGGCCGCGGCGCCCGGCCCCGTCAATTCGGCGCGCGAGGGCGTCGCCTGCCGCATTGCCATTCCGCCCGGCAGCACCAGCCTCGCCATCGTCGAAATCCTGCGCTCGGCAGCCAACCTCAGCGGCGAGATCGCCGAGGTGCCGGCCGAAGGCACGCTGCTGCCCGATACCTATCCGTTCGCCCGCGGCGACAGCCGGCAGGATCTCGTGACGCGCATGCAGGCGGCGCAGGCGGCCTTCCTGGAGGACGTGTGGCAGCGGCGAGCATCCGACCTGCCTTACCACTGGCCGGCTGAACTCGTGACGCTGGCCTCCATCCTCGAGCTGGAGATAAGCGTCGCCGGCGAACGCGCCCGGGCCGCGGGCGTCTACGTCAACCGCCTGCGCCAGGGGATGCGCCTGCAGGCCGGCTCGACGATCAATTACGGCCTCTTCACCGACCAGCAGCGGCCGCCGGGCTGGCGCATCAACCACAACGCCGTCGATATCGCCACCCGCTACAACACCTTCGAGATCGACGGCCTGCCGCCGGGCCCGATCGCCAATCCGAGCCGCGCCTCGCTCGAAGCGGCGGCCAATCCGGCCCGGACGGAGGAGCTCTATGTCGTCGCCGACGGCCGCGGCGGCTATCTCTTCGCCGCCACCCTCGCCGAGCACATGGCGAACGTGCGGCGCACGCGCGAGCGGCCGGCGCGATAGCGCCTTTGCTCGCGTCAGCGGCGGCGGCGCGATATCCTTACGGCTCCGCATTTTCAACCGAGGCACCAAGATGCGTCGCATCCTTCTGCTCCTCGCCCTCAGCGCCGCCGCTTTGTCGCCGGCCGGCGCGCGCGACCTGGCGCTGGTCATCGGCAACGACGCCTATGAGAACGTGCCGCGCCTGCAGAAGGCGGTGAACGACGCCCGCTCGGTCGGCGAGGAGCTGGAGCGCCTCGGCTTCATCGTGCGGCGGGCCGAGAATGTCGACCAGCGGTCGATGAGCCGGGCGCTGGTGGCCTTCGAGGCCGACCTGGCGCCGGGCGACCGCGCCCTCTTCTTCTATGCCGGCCACGGCTTCGAGATCGCCGGCACCAACTACCTGCTGCCGACCGATATTCCCGCCGTCGGCAGCAACGAGGAGGCGCTGATCCGCGACGCCGCCTTCCCGGTGTCGCGCATCATCGACGGCATCCAGGGCAAGGGCGCCAGCGTCGCCATCCTGGTGCTCGACGCCTGCCGCAACAATCCGTTCGCAGCGCCCGGCACCCGCGCCGTGGCGGCGACCCGCGGCCTTGCCCGCGTCGATGCGCCGGAAGGCGTGTTCGTGCTGATGTCGGCCGGCGCCAAGCAGGAGGCGCTGGACCGCCTGTCGGACAGCGACGACAATCCCAACTCCGTCTTCACACGCGTCTTCCTGCAGCAGCTGGATGCGCCTGGCCAGACGCTGGTGCAGGTCGCCAAGCAGACGCAGATCCAGGTGCGGGCGCTGGCGGCGCAGGTCGGGCACGACCAGTCGCCGGCTTATTACGATCAGGTCATCGGCGACGTCGTGCTGGCGGCGGCGACCCCCAGCGACATCGCCGAGGTCATGGCGCCGGCGGATGATCCGAACCGCGTGGCGCGCAACACCGAGACGCAGATCAACACCCACGCCAACACGCAGGCCGGCGCCGGCGTCAGCCTGGGGCCCGGCGTCAGCATCGGCCCGGGCGTCATCATCGGCGGCCGCGACGCCTCGATCGCCATCGACGATCCGGCCAATGCGCCGCGGCCCGACGCCAATACGCAGGCGGTGACGCAGCAGCAGATGGCGGCGGTCGATCCCGGCGACATGTCGAGCGGCCCCAATGTCGGCCGCGGCGCGCCGATCGCCAGCTTCATGCGCTCCAATGCCGGCTGGACGATCACCATCTCCACCCCGGAACCGGCGATCGGCATCTCCTACCGCCTCGGCACCGGCGAATATCGCGACACCGGCCTCCTCGACATCCTCGACCAGCGCACCGGCCGGCGGATGCCCAACCCGTCCTTCCAGCTTTCCGGCAAGGCGACGGCGACGGTGATCGAGGTGCGCTACCAGACTGCCGACGGCAGCCATGTCGGGCCGTTCCCGATCCGCTTCGACCCCGACGTGGCGCTGTTCGATTCGCAGCGGCAGATCCTGGAGCAGATCTGGCCGAGTTGGGTCGAATTCCGCGAGTTCAACGGGCTGCTTGTCTATTTCACGACGCTGATGAGCTATCGCTGCGCCATCACCGAGGTACGCTACGGCCTCGACGGCGCCGACCCGCTGCGCCGCTACGACCTGCCGCCCTGCGATCCGGACAATCCGTACAACATCCCCGACAATGCCACGCCCTATATGAACGTGCCGGAGGCGACGCAGTCGATCAGCCTGCGCATCACCTGGCGCGACGGCACCCAGTCGGACGTGAAGATGATCGAGCGCTAGTCACGGCACCTCTCGGCGCCGGGTCAGTCCGGCAGGCGGAAGAAGGCCCTGGCGTTGGCCGAGGCGGCCTTGGCAAGGGCGATGCCGGAGAAGGCTTCCTCGACGCCGGCGAGGATATCGCGCGGCCGCTCCTTGAAGAACGGATGGTCGGTGCCGAAGACGAGGTGGTCCGGCCCGACGAGATCTGCCGCGGCGTGCATGGCGCGCGGATGATAGGAGACGGTGTCGAGCCACAGCTTCGCCAGGTCGCCGCTCGGCGGCGACGCGAGGCGCTGCTGCGCCACCGGATCGCCGCGCCAGGTGACGTCGAGCCGGGCGGCGAGGAACGGCAGCACGCCACCGGAATGGGCAACCATGATGCGTAGCCCCGGATAGCGCTGCAGGACGCCGGAAAAGACGAGCCGCGCCACGGCGATCGAGGTCTCGACCGGAAAGCCGATGCCGAGCGGCAGCGCCGTGCCGAAGCCGCCGAGCTGGTCGACTGAGGCGGCATAATGCGGGTGGAAGAACACCGGCAGCTGCGCGCGCGCCAGCTCCGCCCAGACCGGCTCCAGCGCCGGGTCGTCGAGCGGGCGGCCGCAGATGCTGCAGCCGCTGATTAGGCCGTAGAGGCCGGGCGTCGCGGCGATCTCGCCGACCATCGCCGCGGCATCCTCCGGCGCCGAGGCCGGCAGGACGCCCATGCCGAGAAGCTTGCCGCCGGTCTGGCTCTCCAGCGCCGCCAGCTCGGCATTGATGCGCCGCGCCCAGTCGACCGACTCGGGACCGGCGACGAAGTCGAGCCAGGGATTGCCGAGCGACACGATGCTGCGGTCGATCCCCGCCTCGTGCATGAAGGCGAGCTTCGCCTCGACGCTCGACATCGGCGGCTCGATCGGCCGGCCGCCGATCCGTTCTTCCTCGGGGAAGATGACGAAGAACAGCGTCCCGTCGCGCTCGTCGACGCGCGGGATCTGACGGCGGCTGCGCAGGAGCTCGATATAGGCCGGCGGATAGAGATGGGTGTGGACGTCGATGACTTTGGTCACGAGCGGATGCTCCCGAAGCCGTCGCTGCCCGGCGCGGCGAGCGCAGCATAGAGCTCCGGCCGCCGCCAGCGCATGACGCCCGGGATCGTGGCGTAGCGCTTGGGAAATTCGATCCGCTCCGACTCGGCGCGCAGAAAAGCCAGACGCTCGAAGTCGAGGTCGGCGACGACAAGCCCCTCGCCCGCCGACTGCGCCAGCACCTTTTCCGGCGAGGCGATCGTCGCGACACCCTGCTCGTCGCCATAGAGGTTCTGGCAGGCGACGGTGAAGGCGAGATTCTCGATGGCGCGCGCCCAGACGAGGGTGCGCCAGGCCGGCAGCAGCTCGTTGATCGCCCCGCCGGCCGGGTAGACGATGATGTCGGCGCCCTGCAGGGCGAGAAGGCGCGACAGCTCCGGCGGGAAGACTTCGGAGCAGACAAGGAGGCCGATCCTGCCGAGGCGCGTCTCCACGACCTGTGGCGGCTGGTCGGCCTCGACATAGTCGAAACCCCAGGCGTCGATGTCATGGTAGATATACGGCCCGACCGGCGTCGTGCGCCGGTAGGAGCCGGCGATGCGGCCGGTGTCGTCGATCAGCGCCAGCTCCAGCGCATGGCCACCCTCCACCGGCACGATGCGGCTTGCCACGACGTGCAGGCGGAGCGCGGCGGCACGCTGCTGCAGCGGACCGAAGGCGTCGTAGCTGCTGCCGGGATTGACCGGGCCGGGATAGCCCTCCGGGAACACCACCAGGTCCGCTCCGGCGGCGGCCGCCTTGTCGAGCCAGGCCAGCGCCTCGGAGCCGTTGCGGTGCTCCTCGGCACCGCTCGAACTACGCGGCTGCACGGCGGCGATGCGGACTGTCATCGGTGACGCTCCCTCACGAAAGCGGCGGAGCATAGCCACACCTTCCCCGCAATCAAGTCGCTTGAAAGACGGGGCTGTGCCCGGCGTCTTTGCCCGTTCCGGCGGTTTTCCGGATGTTTGCTGCTTGGGATTGGGGCAGGACTCATGGCAATGCTAGGAAAGAGGCTGGAACGTTCAGTTGCGGAAATGGCATTGATGAAATCAAAGGCTGCAGATGCGGATGCGCTGCGCGGGCTGGGTGAGGTGCGGGTCGGCCCCAAGATGCGCCACACGAGGCTGCTCAAGGGCCTGACCCTGAAACAGCTGGCGGATGTCGCCGGCTGCTCCGAATCCCTCCTGTCGAAGATCGAGAACGGCCGCGCCAATCCATCCCTGAAGATGATCCACCGCGTCGCGACGGCGCTCGGCATGCCGGTCGCCGGCCTGTTCCAGACCGAAGGCCATCCGGAGAGCGTCGTGCTGCGCCAGGGCGACCGGCCGGTCATCGGCACCGACCAGGTGCGCAGCGGCCACGGCGTGCAGCTGGAAGCGATCATCCCGAGCTCCTCCGGCCATCTCCTCTCCGGCTATATCAACCACATCCAGCCTGGCGGCGGCAGCGAGGGCGAGGTGCATCACGACGGCGAGGAATTCGGCTACGTCCTGGAGGGCGAGATCGAGCTCAAGGTCGGCGGTCACCGCTACAACATCACCACCGGCGACTGCTTCCATTTCCGCTCCGAGCTGCCCCACTCCTACCGCAATGCCGGCTCGACGCCGGCGCGCATTCTCTGGCTCAACACGCCGCCGACCTTCTGAGCCGGAGGAGCTAAATTCCGGCGACTGGAACTTTATTCAAGTGACTTGACACTTTCTTTCGGCGGTTGCTACGCTTGCTGCAGGAAGCGGCAGTGACGCTGCTTCGCTAACGGCAGGAGCGGCGGCGTGGCAGTGGAACAGAAGCTCATCGATACGATCACGACGCGGCGTGATCCTCACTATGAGCCCTATGGCTGGCACCATTGGCCGGATCATCCGTGGATGGCCTATCAGTTCCGCCGCGCCCTCGGCGAAACCCAGGAAGGCGGCGGCGCCATCAGCGAGTGCTTCCAGGCCGCCAGCCGCATGATCCCCGGCGACAAGGAAAGCTGGTATCGCGAGTGGCTGCACGTCGCCGACCGCAACCACAAGCGCGGCGACGCCGAGGAGGCCAGGGGTCACGTCGAGACCGCCAAGGCCTGCTGGCTGCGCGCCGTCGACTATTACCGCCAGGCCGAGTTCTGGCTGGAAGGCACCGACCCGCGGCGCCTCGAGGTGTTCGACAAGCTGGAGCAGTGCTCGAAGAACTGGGGCCGCTACCTCAATCCGCCGCTGGAGGAAGTGACGATCCCCTACGAGGGGGCGCAGATGTACGGCTACTTCCTCAGAAGCCCGGTGGGTGGCCAGAAGCAGCCGGTGCTGATCGCCTTCGGCGGCCTCGATTCCTTCAAGGACGAGATGTGGTTCATGACCGCGCGCGCCCCGCTGCAGCGCGGCATCTCGGTGCTGATGGTCGACCTGCCCGGCCAGGGCGGCACCATCCGCCGCCACAAGCTGCCCAACCGCCCGGACACCGAAGTGCCGGTCGGCAAGATCATCGACTATCTGGAGACGCGTTCCGACATCGATCCGAAGCGCATCGCCGTCTCCGGCTCCAGCCTCGGCGGCTATTACGCCGCCCGCGCCGCCTCCTACGAGCACCGCCTGGCGGCGGTGATCTCGCATGGTGCGGTATGGAGCGTGAACGAGCTGTGGGGCAAGGCGGATGACAGCCACGGCCTTGCCGGCCACATCACCTGGGTGTTCGGCGCCAAGAACATGGCCGAGGCGCTGGAGAAGGGCCAGGCCTTCGCGCTCGACGGGCATATCGACAAGATCCGCTGCCCCTACCTCATCTGCCATGGCGGCAGCGACGTGCTGAGCGTGCAGCAAGCGTACAAGGTCTACGACTACGCCAAGGCGCATAACGTCAATGTCACGCTGGAAATGATCAGCGAGGAAGAGACCGGCGCCGAGCATTGCCAGCATGACAATCCGTCGATCGGCCAGGAGAAGATGGCCGACTGGCTCGCCGATGTCTTCGGCATCGACCAGCGGACGCTGGGCCGCTAGGTCCCGTCCTTCCCTTCAGGAGATAAAGACATGGATTTCGGCGTCGACGCAGTGCGCCCGGCCGTCGTGGGCATCGACCTTCATCGCGGCCATCTTGACCCCGCCGTTGCCACCATGCCGCTGGCCGCCGACCGCGCCGCCGCGGTCGTCGAGGCCAACCGCAAGTTCTTCGACGGCTGCCGTGCCGCCGGCATCCCGATCGTCCACCTGGTGACGCAGTACCGCGACGCCACGGAGATCCGGGTCAACCCGTTCTGGCGCACTCGCGCCGACAATCCGACCGCGTCGCGCAAGAACGTCGCCCGGCACAACATCGCCGGCATGCCCGGCATCGAGATCATGCCCGGCCTCTACAAGGAGGGCGACTGGGTGGTCGACACCAAGAAGCGCTACGACTGCTTCATCGCCACCGACCTCGACTTCGTGCTGCGCAGCCACGGCATCAACACGCTGCTGATCACCGGCGTGAACACCTCCAGCTGCGTCCTCGCCACCACCACCCACGCCAATGTCCTCGACTATGCGCCGGTGGTGATCTCGGACTGCGTCGACTCGATGGATGGCCCGGCGCTGCACGAAGCCGCCCTCACCTGCATCCGCGCCGCCTTCGGCTGGGTGATGACCTCCGACGAGGCGCTGACCACCTTCGGCGCCAAGACGCCGGCCGCCGCCTGAGCCGCCGGGATGGCGTCGCCGCGCATCGACCTCCACAGCCACGTCATCCCGCAGCGCGTCGTCGACGCCATCGCCGCCGAGCCGGCCGCCTTCCGGGCGCGGCTCGACGGCGCGGCGGGCACGCGCAAGGTGGTCCACGAGCAGGGCTACATCTATCCGCTGTTCGGCGAGTTCCACGATCCCGACGCCAAGCTGGAATCGATGGACCGCAAGGGCATCGACATCTCGGCGATCTCGCCGGCGCCGCCGATGTTCTACTACTGGGCCGATGCCGACCTGGCGCTGCGCGTCGCCGGGCTCGTCAATGACGGCATCGCCGACATGGTCGCCACCCATCCGGCGCGCCTGCGTGGCATGGCGTCGGTGCCGATGCAGCATCCCGACGCCGCCATCGCCGAGCTGGAGCGCGTCGTGCGCGAATACGGCTTCAAGGCCATCGAGATCGGCACCTCGATCGAGGGCGTGCAGATCGCCGAGCCACGCTTCCGGCCGCTGCTGAAGCGCGCCGCCGAGCTCGGCGTCTTCATCTTCGCCCACCCCTATTATGTCGGCAGCAAAAGCGGCCTGGAGAACTATTATCTCACCAACCTGATAGGCAACCCGCTCGACACGACGGTGATGGTGGCGAACCTGATGTTTTCCGGCACGCTCGACGAACTGCCCGAGCTGCGCTTCCTGCTCGCCCATGGCGGCGGCTTCACGCCGTACCAGATCGGCCGGCTGGTGCATGGCCACAAGGTGCGCAGCGAGACCAGCCGCATCAGCGGGACCGATCCCAAGACGCTGCTGAAGCGCTTCTATTTCGACAGCCTCGTCTTCGATCCGCAGGCGCTGCGGGCGCTGATCGACCTCGTCGGCGCCGACCATGTGGCGATCGGCACCGATGCGCCCTTCGACATGGCCGACGAGGCGCCGCTGGCAACGATCGACGCGGTGCCCGGCATCACGGCGCATGAGCGGCAATGCGTCTGCTGCACCACCGCCATGACGCTTCTCTGCGAGCCGGCGTGATGGCCCTCCCCGCCATCCGCGTCCTCGCCCTCGGCGGCACCATCGCCATGACCGGCGACGGCCCCGGCGGCGTCACACCGACGCTGACCGGCGAACTGCTGGTCGCCGCCGTGCCCGGCCTCGGCAAGGTCGCCGACGTCACGGCCTCGACCTTCCGGCAGATGCCGGGCGCCCATCTCGGCTTCGCCGACCTCGAGGCGCTGGCCGCCGAGATCGCCGCCAATCCGACCGGCGCCGACGGTTTCGTCGTCACGCAAGGCACCGACACGATCGAGGAGACGGCCTTCGCCCTCGACCGCCTGCTGCCGGCCGGCAGGCCGGTGGTCGTCACCGGCGCCATGCGCAACCCGACGCTGGCCGGCGCCGACGGTCCCGCCAACCTTCTCGCCGCCGTCACGGTGGCGGCCGATGCGGGCGCCGCCGGCCGCGGTGTGCTGGTCGTGCTCAACGACGAGATCCATGCCGCGCGCTTCGTGCGCAAGATGCACAGCTCAGGCCCCGATGCCTTCGCCTCGCCGACGGCCGGGCCGGTCGGCTGGGTCAGCGAGGGCCAGCCGCATCTGGTGCTGGCAACCGAGACCATCGCGCCGCTTCCATCGGGACAGACACAGGATGCCACCGTCGCCCTGATCCGCCTGACGCTCGGCGACGACGGCCGGCTGATCGACGCGGCTGTCGCCGCCGGCTATGCCGGCCTCGTCGTCGAAGGCATGGGCGGCGGCCACGCCGCGCCGGCCATGGCCGAGGCGATCGAGCGGGCGACCGCGACGGTGCCGGTGGTTCTCGCCTCACGCGCCGGCGCCGGTGCGACGCTGGCGCGGACCTACGGCTTTCCCGGCGGCGAGATCGACCTGCAGCGCCGCGGCGTCCTCCTCGCCGGCTGGCTCGACGGCCTCAAGGCACGGGTGCTGCTAACGCTGGCGCTGCACCGCGGCATCGCCCGCGACAGGCTGCCGGAGGTGTTCGCACCCTGGAATTGAAGCGCCGCGGCGAGGCGGGAGCGCCGGTGCAGCGCCGGTGGGCATGGCGAAGCCTTGCCCACGCTGTCTTGCCCACGCTGTCTTGCCCGCCGGTGCATGGCCGCGTGGGCAAGCGCCTGCGGCGCATGCCCACCCTACGGCGCTCAGGTCGACGCGGCTTCGTACCAGTCGAGGATCTGCTCGCCGGTCCAGAACACGACGCCGTCCTTCTGGCGGATGGCGTCGAGCAGGTCCTCCAGATAGCCGATGCGGTGCGGCGCGCCGGTCAGGTAGGGATGGATGCTAATCGACATGACGCGGGTGATCGTCTCGCTCTCGGCATAGAGGCGCTCGAAATGGCGGAGGCCCCGCTTCAACCATTCGTCCGAGGGATACTGCGCCACCGCCATCATCGAGACGTCGTTCATCTCGACCGTATAGGGGATCGACACGATCGGGCCGGCGGTGGTGTCGATACGCACCGGCTGGTCATCGAGCACCCAGTCGGCGACATAGCGCACCCCCTCCTCGCGCAGGACATCGACCGTGTCGTAGGTCTCGGTGAGGCCGGGGCTCTCCCAGCCGACCACCGGCTTGCCGGTGAAGCCCTGCACCGTGTCGAGGGTGCGGCGGATCGAGACGCGCTGGTCCTCCAGATTGTGCATGGGGCCCTGCAGATAGCCGTGGCCCATGAATTCCCAGCCGGCGTCGCGCGCCGCCGCCGCGACCCGCTCGTAATGCTCCACGACCGAGCCGTTGAGCGCCAGCGTCGGCACGATGCCGCGGCGCGTCAGGGCCTCGTAGAAGCGCCAGAAACCGACCCGCATGCCGTATTCGTGCCAGGCCCAGTTGGGCACATCCGGCAGCAGCGGATTGCCCATCGGCGGCGGCAGGATGGTGCGCGGCATCGGCCGCCGGATGTCCCAGTTCTCGACATTGACGATCATCCACACGACCAGGCGGACGCCCTCCGGCAGGCGCAGGGGCGGACGGTCGACGATGGCGGAAAAGGGAATACGCTCACGCGGCGTCCTGATCATGCTGGAGCTCTCCGGGACCTGAATTGAACATTGTGCATGTGACTTGAAAACGCATGCGCCGCTACCCTACCCCAATGGCGGCGCGTGAACAGCCGTGTTTCCGCCATTCTGCACCGCCCCGCCGCGTGAAGCAGCCTATCCTGCCTCCGAAATTGCCTTGCACGGCAGGAAAGCCTTGATATCGTGCAACTGTCGCTGTGGAGCCTCGGCTGTCGCTTGCGGCCGGCCCCGTCGCCCCGGCCCGCCTCCACTGGAAAGACATCGAGGGAGATGAACGGTTGGCTTCGCTGCTTCTCACACATGGCTATGTGATCACCGTCAACGCGGCACGCGACGTATTCCGCGACGGCTTCATCCACATCGAGGACGACAGCATCGCGGCCGTCGGGCCGATGGAGGATCTCGACCCGCAGGTCGCCGAACGCGCCGACGAGACAATCGACCTCGACGGCAAGATCGTCATTCCCGGCCTGATCAACGGTCACAACCATCACTGGGCGAGCCTGTTCAAGAATACCGGCGAAGGCCTGCTGCTGGAGCCGTGGCTCGACCAGATAACGCTGCCGCTGATGGCCCAGCTCAGCCCGGACGACCTGAAGATCGCCGCCTATCTCGGCGCTATCGAGCAGATCCGCACCGGCACCACCTGCTCGCTCAACCACGTCGTCAACATCAACGACGAGGAGACGATGGAGGCGATCATCCGGCCGGTGCTGGATGTCGGCATCCGCCAGCTGGTGACCAAGGAGCTGCGCGATACGCCGAACCCGCCTTTTTCCAAGCTCTATCCGGCCAACAAGCATGTCCGCGACCGCGCCGAGGAGCTCGCCCTTGCCGAGCAGATCATCGACAAGTGGGACGGCGCCGGCGGGCTGATCCACATGGGTCTCGCCATCGAGACCGGCGCCAACTGGATGATGCACAACGCCACGTCGGATCAGATGATCTTCGACGGCGTGGCGCTGGCGCAGCGCAAGAACCTCAAGATCACCAATCACTGTGCCGCCGGCACGCCATGGCTGTCGATCAAGGAATTCTTCCACCAGACCGGCGGCGGCGATGTCGACTACCTGTTCAAGCTCGGCGCCCTCACCGACAACTGGGTGCTGATCCACAGCATCCACCTCAAGCACAACGAGATCGAGCATGTCGCCGGCTGCGGCTGCGGCATCATCACCAACCCGGTGTCGAACGCCTATTCCTGCGACGGCATCGCGCCGCTGAAGCTGATGTTCCAGCACGGCGTCACGGTCGGCCTCGGCAGCGACGGCGCCTATGTGAACTGCTCGATGGACATGGTCGAGCAGATGAAGTTCGCGGCGCTGATCCAGAATGTGACGCATTACGACCCGACGCTGATCTCCTCGGAGAAGGCGCTGGAGATGGCGACCATCGGCTCCGCCAGGGCGATGGGCCTCGATCACCTGATCGGCTCGCTGGAGGTCGGCAAGAAGGCCGACATCGCCTGCTTCAATTTCAGGAAAGCGCATATCACGGTGCCGAACCGGCCCGTCGGCGCCCTCGTCTTCAGCGCTCACGGAACCGACGTCGACACCGTCATTATCAACGGCAAGGTGCGGCTGCGCGACGGCGACCTTGTCGGCTTCACGGGCGAAACGGATGTCCTTACCGAGGCCGCCGCCCACGCCCATGAGGTGATCGAGCGCGCCGGCCTTGCCGACAAGGTCTATGTCGACTGGCGCAAGTAGACAGACGCAGCAACAGGCAACCCCGCGGGGAGGGATTTCGATGTCGAACGGCATGCTCAAGCGTGGCCTCATACTCAAGCGTGGAGTCATGGGCCTTCTGGCCGGCGCTGCAGCGCTGGCGATGGTCTCTTCGGCCTCGGCGCAGATCGCCAACCGGCCGATGAAGGTGGCGATCCTGCTGCCCGGCTCGATGTCCGACAACGGCTACAATGCCGATGGCGGCCAGGCGGCCGAGGCGCTGAAGAGCGAGCTCGGCGCCGAGGCGCAGGTGACGGAGAACGTCTCGGTCGCCAACCAGGCCGACCTCTACCGCCAGTACGCCGCGACGGGCTACGACCTCGTCATCGGCTGGGGCGGCCAGTTCACCGACGGCGCCGTGCAGGTGTCGGAGGAATTTCCCGACGTGAAGTTCCTCGTCGTCAATGGCGGCGCCGAGAACGGCTCCAACCTGGCCTCGATCGACACCGATATCGCCGACTGGGAATTCCTCGGCGGCTTCGTCACCGCCAAGCTGTCGCAGACAGGCGCCATCGGCTGGATCGGCGGCCAGTGCTTCCCGGCCACCGCCGCCAACCTGCATGGCGTCGAGCAGGGCGCCAAATACGCCAACCCGGACATCAGGGTCGTCTCGACCTTCACCGGCGACTTCGAGGATCCGACCAAGGCGCAGCAGGCGGCGCAGGCGATGGTCGATTCCGGCGGCGTCGGCGCCATCACCGGCAACCTCAACAATGGCTGGTTCGGCGTCTTCAAGGCGGCGGCCGACAACGGCAACGTGCCGGTGGTCACCGAGTGGCTCGACAACAGCTCGCTCGCCCCGGCGGTCATCGCCTCGTCGATCCGCAAGTCGCAGGCGAGCTTCGTCGTCACCGTCGCCAAGTCGGTTATCGACGGGACCTTCGAAGGCAAGCATTATCAGTTCGGCATCACGGCCGACTGGGGGCCGGTGATGACCAATACCGACCTGCTGCCGGACGATGTCTACCAGGCTGCGCTCGACGTGCAGGCCAAGATCATCTCCGGTGAAATCGACCCGGTGCAGGACCCGACCTGCCCGAATTAGGGTCTGCTGCGATCCAGACCGCAACCAGACGCGGCGTCATGGCCGGACTTGTTCCGGCCATCCACGCGAACACCGATGCCAGCGAATGAGGCGCCGTCGCGCCTCATCTGCACCGACGGTGTTCGCGTGATGCCCGGGTCAAGCCCGGGCATGACGCGGCGAGGGAAGCGCGGTGAGGGATTGTGCAAGCCTCTGCGGGCACCTTCCGGACCTCGCGCGTGACTTGGATGGAAAGCAGCCACGAAGTCCTCAAGGTCGACGGCGTCACCAAGGCATTCCCCGGAGTGCTGGCGAATGACGCCGTCTCCTTCGACCTGCGGGCCGGCGAAGTTCATTCCGTCATCGGCGAAAACGGCGCCGGCAAGTCGACGCTGATGAGCCTGCTGTTCGGGCTGCACCGGCCCGATTCCGGCCGCATCTTCCTGTCCGGCCGGGAGACGGTGCTGGACGGGCCGCGCGATGCCATCGCCCACGGCATCGGCTTCGTACAGCAGCATTATTCGCTGGTCCCCACCCTCACCGTGCTCGACAATATCGTCCTCAGCCAGCGCTTCGGCGGCGGCAGGCCGAGGCCGCGCAGCGCCGTTGCGGCCCGCGTCCGCGAACTTGGCGAACGCTATCGCCTGGCCGTCGACCTCGACGCGGAGATCGAGCGCCTCTCGCCCGGCGAGCAGCAGCGCGTCGAGCTGATCAAGGCGCTGATCGCCGATCCGCGCGTCCTCATCCTCGACGAGCCGGCGGCGCTTCTGTCGCCCGACGAGACGAAGCAGCTGTGGCGCATCCTGCGCGACCTTGCCGGCGCCGGCGTCGGCATCATCCTCATCGGCCACAAGCTGGAAGACGTGCTGGCAGTGTCGGATCGCATCACCGTGCTGCGGCGTGGCCGCGTCGTCGCCACCGTCGCGGCGTCGGAGGCAAGCCCGCAATCGCTGGGCGCGCTGATGGTCGGCGAGCTGCAGGAGACGATGCGCACCGGCCGCGGCACCGCGCCGGCCGGACCGCCGGTGCTCGCCGTCCGCGACCTCACCGTCATGGGCGAGCGCGGCAGGCCGGCGGCCGAGGGCATCAGCATCGAGGTACGCGGCGGCGAGGTTCTCGGCCTCGCCGGCCTCACCGACAGCGGCCAGGTCGAGCTCCTCGAGGCGCTGGCAGGATGCCGGCCGGCCGCGTCGGGCCGTATCCTGCTCGGCGGCGAGGACGTGACGGGCCTCTCCATCCGCGCCCGCCAGGACCGCGGCGTCGGCTACGTCCCGGCGGACCGGCATCGCGACGGCCTGATCGGGCCGATGAACCTTGCGGACAACCTGGCGCTCGCCGCCGCCGGCGAGCAGCGCGTCAGCCGCGGCGGCCTGCTGCGGCTCGGCGTCATGCATGAAAGGGCCCGCCAGCTGCTTTCCCTTTTCGACGTGCGCGCCGCCGGACCGCGGGTCAATGCCGCGACGCTCTCCGGCGGCAACCAGCAGAAGCTGATCCTGGCGCGCGAACTGGCGCGCCAGCCGCGCCTCATCCTCTGCTGCTATCCGACGCGCGGGCTGGACTTTGCCGCGACGGAAGCGATCCATGCCAAGCTGCGCGCTGCCGCCGATCGCGGCGCGGCCGTCGTCGTCGCCTCGATCGACCTCGAGGAACTGTTCGCGCTGGCCGACCGGCTGCTCGTCATCCAGGGCGGCCGCATCGTCGGCGAAGCCTCGACGGCGGACTATTCGGCCGAGCGCATCGGTATGATGATGGGCGGCGGGATGGCGGCATGACCGGCAGCGCTCTTCGCAACATCCTGATCTCGCTCGCCGCGGTCGTCCTGGCGCTGGCGACAGCCTCGCTGCTGCTGATCGCCGCCGGCCAGAACCCGCTGCAATCCTATGCCGGCATGGTGCAGACGGCGTTCGGCTCGCCCTTTGCCATCGGCGTGACGATCAACAAGGCGATCCCACGCCTGCTGCCGGCGCTCGGCATCGCCCTGGCGCTGCGCGCCGGCCTGTGGAACATCGGCGCCGAGGGGCAGATCTATATCGGCGCCGCCGCCTGCGCCGGCGTCGCCCTGTTCGGGCCGGCCCTCCCCTTCCCGCTCGGCACCGGCCTGGCGCTGATCGCGGCGATGGCGGCCGGGGCCGCCTGGGCCGCCATCCCCGGCGCGCTGCGCGCCTTCCGCGGCGTCAGCGAGGTCATCACCACGCTGATGCTGGTCTATGTGGCGATCCAGCTCACCAACTACCTGATCGAGGTGCCGTGGCTGGCGCCCGGCGCCACCGCCCCGGCGACGCCGGTGATGCCGCGGCCGACGCGGCTGCCGGTCGTCGTTCCGGGAACGCTTGTCAATGCCGGCATCTTCATCGCCGTGCTGGCGGTTGTGGTGCTCGGCTTCATCGTCACCCGCACAACCTTCGGCCTTCAGCTGCGGGCGATCGGCGGCAATGAGCGCGCCGCCGGAATCATGGGCCTGCGCAACCGGACGCTGATCGTCGCGGCGCTGGCGGCGAGCGGCGCCTTTGCCGGCCTGGCCGGCGGCATCGAGGTGCTGGGCGTGCGCGGCCGTCTGCTGGAGGGCTTCTCGCCGGGATACGGCTTCGAGGCCATCGCCATCGCCCTCCTCGGCCGGCTCAACCCGATCGGCATCACCGCCGCGGCGCTCCTCTTCGGCGCCCTCGATGCCGGCGCCGCCGGCCTGCAGGTCGCCTCGGCCGGCGTGTCCTCGGCGATCGCCCCGGTGATCGCCGCGCTGGCGGTCGGCTATCTCCTGCTCGGTCTCGGCCTCGCCGACCTCCTGGCACGGCGGCGCCAGGCGCGCCGCGCGCTGGCCGGTGCGCACGGAGCCTGACGCGTCATGGACATCACCGCCATCACGCTGCTGCTCGCCAGCACCGTCGCCTTCGCGGCGCCGCTCATCTTCACCTCGATGGGCGAGGTGATTTCCGAGAAGACCGGCATCATCAACATCCAGCTGGAGGGCATGATGCTGGCCGGCGCCTTCTGCGGCGTCTGGGCGGCGCTCGCCTCCGGCAGCCTCATCCTCGGCTTCGCCGCTGCGGCCCTTGCCGGCGTCGCCGTGGCGCTGATCCACGGCGTGCTGTGCATCGTCTTCCGCGCCGAGCAGGTGGTGAGCGGCGTCGTGCTCAACATCTTCGTGCTCGGGCTGACCACCTTCGCCATCGGGCCGGTCTTTGCCGGCAATCTCGGCAATGCGGCGCCGACCCTGCAGCCCCTGCCGATCCCGCTGCTATCCGACATTCCGGTGCTCGGGCGGGCGCTGTTCAGCCACAACCTGATGGTCTACGCGGCGCTGCTGCTGGTGCCGGCGATGTGGTTCTTCATCTACCGCACCACCGCCGGCCTTGCCGTGCAGGCGGCCGGCGAAGCGCCCGCCGCGGCCGCCTCGATGGGCGTCAATGTCAGGCGCGTGCGCTGGCTGGCGCTGATCGCCTGCGGGGCGCTGGCCGGCATCGGGGGTGGCCAGCTCACGCTCGCCGGGCTCGGCACCTTCACCCAGAACGTCACCGCCGGCCGCGGCTTCGTGGCACTGGCGGCGGTGGTGTTCGGCCGCTGGCGGCCGCTCGGCACGCTGATGGCGGTGTTGCTCTTCACCTTCGTCGAGGCGATCCAGGCCCGCGCCCAGGTGCTCGGCATCCGCGTGCCATACCAGTTCCTGGTGATGGCGCCCTATCTGGTGACGGTGGTGGCGCTGGTGCTGTTCGTGCGCCGCGGCCGCCCGCCCAAGGCACTCGGCATCAACGACTGAGAGCAGATATCCTCGGAGCGCAAAAAAGGCGGGGCTGGCCCCGCCTTTTTCATGCCGGACGGATTGTCCGATCAGGCCTTCAGGTCCTCGAAATGCTTCGGGCCGTTCATGAAGTTCTCGATCCACCAGCTGAAGGCGATGTAGCGCAGCGCGTCGCCGTCGGTCGGCCCGTAGAGGCCGGTCGCCTTCAGTTCCTGCAGCAGCGCATACTCCTCGTCCGACAGCTCGACGCCCACATCCTCGACGCGGATCGGCACATTGGTGAACTGCGGCGTGTAGGTCGGATCGCAGCGCAGCTCGCGATCCGCCTTGATCTTGCTCTGGCGGAAATCGGCCGGCGTGCGCTGGTTGTGGAGGCCGGTCGGATAGGTCGGAACCTTGGCCAGATCCTCCTCGCTCGCCTGCATCACCTGGATGTGCAGCGGCTTGAAGGCGAAGTCGCTGGTGGCCATGACGTCCGCGCCGCAGACATTGGGCACCGCCAGCACGTCGAACATGGCGACCAGCTCGACATAGTCGTCCTTCTTCGATGTCTGGCGGGCGATGAAGGGATGGCCGCCGGCGTCGATGCCGGTGTGCATGAAGAAATTGAAGGAGTCATGCACGTCGTCGGGCGTCAGCCCGTATTCGCGCTGCGCCTCCGCCTGCATGTCGTGGCAGTTGGTGTGGGTGGCGAGGCCGTAATGGTACTCGTAGAGGAAGGCCGAGCAGCGCGGATAGAGGATGTCGTTGGTCGCAGCGGTATCCTCCAGGATGTACATCATCGGCCGCTCGCGCGGCGGCGCCGACCACAGGAAGTGCCCTTTCGTCGGGTGCAGGCCGTGCATGTGGCGGGTGCGCCCGGTGTGGAAGAACTCCTTGTAGTCGTGGAGGTTGAAGCAGTTGAAGTCGGCGCACTGGCCGCCTTCGGTCTGGGCGATGCGCAGGATCTGCCCCTGCAGGACTTCCAGCGCCTTGCCGGTGCCTGGCTGCAGGACGAAGTCCTGGAGGATCTTGCGCTCGCTCATGCCCGCCCCGCCTGGCTGGAGGGCGCCGGATGGGCCTTGGCGAATTCGCGCAGCGCACGGCGGACGAGCGATGCCATGTCCTTGGCTTCGCCGCGCGCGACGGTCTTTTCGAGGAGTTCGGTCTGCTGCTGGTTGAGCTTCAGCGTCACGCGCCGTTCCGTCACTGGTCAGTCTCCTGTTGCCTTTTGTAACGTAGGCAAGCCGTACGGCTTGCCCACGCGGACTTGCGACGGCTGCCGGTTGACCGCGTGGGCAAAGCGCTTCGCGCTTTGCCCACCCTACGGATCAAAGCGCCCGCATCCGTCCGTTCAGCGCATCGACCAGCCCTTGGGCTGGCGCACGCCCGACAGGTCGAGGCTGTCGAGATTGGCCGGCGTCACCGCGACCACCGGCACGACGATGTCCTTGACCGCCGGCGTCTCGCCCTTGACGAGCTGGTCCGCCATCTCGATGGCGCCGCGGCCGATCGACACCACCTGCTGCGCCACGACATAGTCGACGCAGCCGGCGCGCATCAGCTCCTCGGTCGTCTCGCCGAGGATGGCCGTCAGCACCTTGACCTTGCCGCACAGGCCCTCGGCCTGCACGGCGCGGGCGGCGCCGACGCCGACCGTGTCGTCGGCGCCGTAGAGGACGTTGACGTCCGGGAAGCGCTGCAGCAGGTCGGTGGCGATGGTCAGGCCGACCGCCGCGTCAGGCTCCGAGGCCTGCTCGGTGACGATCTCGATATTGCTGCCGGCAAGCGCCTCCTTGAAGCAGCGCCAGCGCTCGGTCGCCCAGAAGCCGCCGGCCGGGCCGGTCAGCGCGCCGAGCTTGCCGCCGTCGGGCAGCAGCTCCTTGGCGCCCACCGCCATCGCCTTGCCGAGATCGCAATGGCTGGCCGACACGGAGCCATCGGCGCCGGTCAGCGGTGCGCCGGCGGCGATCACCGGCACGCCGGCATCCCTCGCCTCGGCGAGCACGCCGACGAAGGAGGTATCGTCGGCCGGATCGATCAGGATCGCCTTCACCTGCTGCGCCAGCAGGTTCTGCATGTCGCTGACCTGCTGATCCGGCTTGCCGTAGCCGCCGGCGTCGAGAATGACCGTCTCGTAGCCGCGCGCCTTGGCTTCCTCCATGAAGCCGTAGATTTCGGCCGTGAAGAACGGCCCCTGGACGGTCGGCAGGCTGATGCCGATCTTGTCCGCGGCGTGGCCGGCGGTGGGGCCGGCCGCGAGGGCGACGGCGCCGACCAGCGCCAGCCCGAGGCCACGGAGTCCTGCTTCACTCGACATGTCTGACACCTCTCCTTATGGCCGCCGGCCCCACGGGGCCGCGGCGTCTCCCTAGCCGGCCCGGATCGGGCCCCCGTCTCCCTCAGCGTCTGAGGGCAAACCTCTGGTCCAGCGCGACGGCGACGATCAGGGCGCCGCCGATCACCATCATCTGCGTGTAGGAATCGACGTTCAGCAGGTTGAGGCCGTTCGACAGCATGCTGACGAAGGCGACGCCGAACGCGACATTGATCACCGAGCCGCGGCCGCCGAACAGCGACACGCCGCCGAGCACAACCGCGGCGACCGATTCCAGCGGCAGCGAGCTGCCGAGGGTCGGCTGTCCGGAGCCGACGCGGGCGCTGAGAATGATCGAGCCGACGGCGGCGCAGAACGCCGAGATGACGTAGGCGACCATGATGACGGCGCGGATATTGATGCCGGCAAGCCGCGCCGCCTGCGGATTGCCGCCGACGGCATAGAGATTGCGCCCGAGGCGCGTGTAGCGCAGGAACAGGAAGACCAGCAGCAGCAGGACAAGAGCGATCACCAGCGGCAGCGGCACGCCGGCCAGGCGCGTCGTGGCGATCAGCGTGAAGTCCGCCGGCAGGCCGGCGATCGGCGTGCCGTTGCTGAGCTTGAGCGCCAGGCCGCCGACCACCGACATCATCGCCAGCGTGGCGATGAAGGGGAAGACGCGGAACTGCGTGACGAGGACACCGTTGACGAGGCCGACCCCGATGCCGGTCAGGAGGCCGGCGGCGAGCCCGGCGGCAAGGCCGTGATCGACCATCACCAGGCCGGTGACGACGCTCACCAGCGCCACCGTCGCGCCGACCGACAGGTCGAGGCCGGCGGTCAGCACGACCACCATCTGGCCGAAGGCGATCGTCGCCAGCGCCGACGCCTGCAGGCCGACATTGCGCAGGTTGCGTGCCGTCAGGAACAGGTCGCTGCTGAGCGCGAAGACGACGATCAGGATCAGCACCGCGACCGGCAGGCCGATATTGTGCAGGTTGTTGGCGATGAAGCGGAAAAGGCGCGCGGGCGCCGACGGCGCCGGCGCCTCGACGCGGTCGCTGATGCTCATGCCGCCTCTCCTTCGGCATGCCCGAGATGGGCGCGGAAGGCGGCCCGCAGGATCGCCTTCTCGTCGAAATTGTCGGACGTCATCTCCGCCTCGATGCGCCCGCCCGAGATGACCAGGATGCGGTGCGCCACATTCATCAGTTCCGGCAGTTCGGAAGAGACCATCATGATCGCCGCCCCCTCGTCGGCGAGGCGGTGGATCAGGCGATAGACTTCGGCCTTGGCGCCGACATCGATGCCGCGCGTCGGCTCGTCGAGGATAAGGATACGCGACCCGGCCAGCATCCAGCGGCCGAGGACGATCTTCTGCTGGTTGCCGCCCGACAGCCCGGCCACGGGGATATCGAGCGACCCGCGAATGTTGAGCGCCTTGCGCAGCGCCTCCGTCGCCGTGCGGATGGCGCCGCGGCGGACAAGGAAAGCCGAACCGGCCTTCTCCGGTGCGGCCAGCACGAGATTCTCGCGGCCGGGCAGCGTCAGGACGAGACCGTCGTCCTTGCGGTCTTCGGTAACGAAGGCGAGACCGTCGCGGATGGCGCCGGCCGGCGAGCGGTAGCGGGCCGGCCGCCCGTCGACGATCACCTCGCCGGCCTGCGGCCGGTCGAGGCCGAAGATGGCGCGCATGATCTCCGTGCGGCCGGCGCCGACGAGGCCGGCAAAGCCCAGCACCTCGCCGCGCCGCAGCTCGAAGCTGATGTCGCGGAAGGCCGGGGCGCGGGTCAGGCCGCGCACCTGCAGCACCGGTGCGCCGATCTTGCGGCTGCGCTCGGGATAGAGCGTCGCCACCGGCCGGCCGACCATCAGCTCGATCAGCCGGTCGACGGCGACGTCGCGCGCCGGGAAGGTGTCGATGCGCTGGCCGCCACGCAGCACTGTGATGCGGTCGGCGATGTCGAGCACCTCGTTGAGGCGATGGGAGACGAACAGGATCGCCTTACCGGCATCGCGCAGTTGCCTGATGATCGCCAGCAGCGCATCGGCCTCGCGCGGCGACAGCGACGCCGTCGGCTCGTCCATGATGATGACCGGCGCATCGAGGGCGAGCGCCCGGGCAATCTCGACAAGCTGGCGTTCGGCGGTCGACAGCAGGCCGGCACGGCTGCGCGGATCGATGGCATTGCCGACAAGCTTCTGCAGGACGCCGGCAGCGATGGCATTGGCCTGGCGCCGCGAGAAGAGCTGGCGCCCGGGACCGCGGCCGGGCTCGGCGCCGAGGACGATATTCTCCGCCACCGTCAGTTCCGGAACGATGGCGAGTTCCTGGAAAATGGTGACGATGCCGCGGCGGCGGGCGTCGGCCGGGGCCAAGAAGCTGCAGCGGACGCCGCCGACCTGTACCTCGCCCTCGTCCGGCGCAATACCACCCGACAGGATCTTGATCAGCGTCGACTTGCCGGCGCCGTTCTCGCCGATCAGGGCATGCACTTCTCCCGCCCGCAGCGACAGGTCGACGCCCGACAGAACCGGGACGCCGCCATAGCGCTTCCCTACCCCGACCGCGGCGAGAAGATCGGCCATAGGCCTACCTGGACTGCGGGATGTAGGCGATGGCCTCGACTTCCAGCAGCGTCTCCGTCGTCGGCAGGAGCTCGCTGATCTGCACCACCGTGCTGGCCGGCGGCGTGTTGCCGAAGAAGGTGCCGCGGATGCGGTTGTAGATCGGGAAGTCGCGCAGGTTGCGGAAATACTGGGTGAGCTTGACGACGTCAGCAAGCGTGCCGCCGGCATCCTCGACCGTCGCCTTCAGCTTCTCCAGAACGTACCAGGACTGGACGGTGATCGGCCCATCCTTGGAATCGACCGACATCTCCCCGGTTTCCCCGAGCGCCTTGGCCGTCTCCGGCGGCAGGTCGGAATAGCGGCTGACGGTGATGCCGCGATCCGGGTCGGCGGCGATGATGCCGGCGAAATAGACGATATCGCCGGCACGGCGGTACGGCGCGTAGTTGGCAAGCGGCTTGGCGAGCGATGCGGCCATGTGAAACTCTCTTGACAAGAATGCAACTAACTTGACCGACTATAGCAAGAGCGCGACGCCGCGCAACGGGCCGTTGCAGGCACCGGCTGCCCGCACATTGAGCAGCCACCGATCGAACGAAGGAACTCCGGTGAATGAGTGAACTGGCACAGATGCTGATCGGCGGCAGACGCCGTCCCGCCGCCTCCGGCCGCACCTTCGGCGTCATCAATCCGAAGAACGAGGAGGTCTTTGCGGAGGTCGCCGAGGGCGATGCGGCCGATATCGACGCCGGCATCGACGCTGCCACCCAGGCCTTTGCCCGCTGGGGCGCCACCTCTGGCGCCGAACGCGCCGCCATCATGACACGTGCCGCGGCGATCCTGCGCGAGCGTCTGCCGGCCCTCATCGACATCGAGGTCGACCAGACCGGCCGGCCGCGGCGGGAGATGGAGGCGCAGCTCGCCCGCCTGCCGGAATGGTACGAATATTTCGGCGCCCTGGCGCGGACGCATGAGGATACGGTGCCGCCCTTCGGCGCCCCCTATCTCAACTATACGCGGCGGGTGCCGCTCGGCGTCGTCGGGCTGGTGACGCCGTGGAACCATCCCCTGCTGATCCTCACCAAGAAGGTCGCGCCGGCCATGGCGGCCGGCAACACCATGGTGGTGAAGCCGAGCGAGGTGGCGCCGCTGACGCCGCTGCTGCTCGGCGACGTCTTCCGCGACGCCGGACTGCCGGACGGCGTCTACAATGTCGTGACCGGCCTGGGTGCCGGCGCCGGCGCCGCCCTCTCCGGCCACCCCGGCATCCGCAAGCTCGATCTCACCGGCGGCACGGAGACAGGCAAGCGCGTCGCCGCCATGGCCGGCGCCAATCTGACGCGCTTCGCCGGCGAGCTCGGCGGCAAGGCGGCGATGGTGGTGTTCGGCGACGTGCCGGTGGACCGCGCCGTCGCCGCGGTGCTCTTTGGCTCCTTCATCGCCACCGGCCAGACCTGCGTCCAGGGCGCCCGCCTGATCGTCCACCGCTCGCTGCACGACGCGGTGCTGGAGCAGCTCGTCGCCCGCACCAATGGCCTGCGCATCGCCGACCCGCGCCTGCCGACGACGCAGATCGGCCCGCTGGTCTCGGCGCGTCAGCGCGAGACGGTGGAGCGCTATGTCGCCATCGGCCGCGAGGAAGGCGCCGAGCTCATGGCCGGCGGGGCGCGGCCGGACGGCGCCGCCTATGAGCGCGGCTTCTGGTACCGGCCGACGGTCTTCGCCGGCGTGACGCCACAGATGCGCATCGCCCGCGAGGAGATCTTCGGCCCGGTGGTCTGCATCCTGCCCTTCGACGACGAGGAAGAGGCGATCGCCCTTGCCAACGACACGGAATTCGGCCTGGCGGCCAGCGTCTGGACCGGCGACGTCGCCCGCGCCCACCGCGTCGCACACCGGATCGAGGCCGGCGTGGTGTGGATCAACGATCACCACCGCATCGACCCGGCCTCGCCCTGGGGCGGCTTCAAGATGAGCGGCATAGGCCGCGAGAACGGCATCGCCGCCTACGAGGCCTATACCGACATCCAGAACGTCATCGTCAACCTGTCGGACAAGCCGTTCGACTGGTTCGCCGACGACGGCGAAGCCAAGCGGTACAGCTGACAGCGCAAGCTCCCCAGCGGCGCTCCCCACCCGTCACCGGCTTCGCCGGCGCCACCCTCCCCGCCATTCGGCGAGGAGGGAGGAGTGCGGACCTCCCGATGCCCCACGTTCCCAAAAAGGGCGCCCATCCCTCCTCACCGCAGGTGGGGAGGGTGGCGCGCGCGCAGCGCGTGACGGGTGGGGACACACGCTGGGTGGTTCGCATCGGCGTCCCCACTCTCGCCGTCTTCCCCACTACCGCGTCATCTCGCCGAACTTTGCCAGGATGCGTGCCCAGGCGCGCGTTCCCTTGTGGAAGCTGTCGAGGTCGTATTTTTCGTTGGGCGAATGGATCTGGTCGTCGTCGAGGCCGAAGCCGATGAGCAGCGAATCGATGCCCAGCACTTCCTTGAAGTAGCCCACAACTGGGATCGAGCCTCCGGCCGCGACGCGCACAGCCGGCTTGCTCCACTCGTCGGTCAGGCCGGCGCGGCCGGCATCGAGGAAGGCGCTGTCGAACGGCACCGCCACCGCCGGGCTGCCGCCATGCGGCGTGAACTCGGCCGTGCAGTCGGCCGGCACGCGCTCGCGGACGAAGGCGCGCAGCGCTTCGCGCAGGCGCTCCGGATCCTGCCCGGCGACGAGGCGGAACGACACCTTCGCCGACGCCTTCGACGGGATCACCGTCTTGAAGCCGGCGCCGGTATAGCCGCCGGTCATGCCGTTGACCTCGCAGGTCGGCCGCGTCCAGATCATCTCCAGCACGCTGCGTCCGGCTTCCCCGGCCGGGATCGACAGCCCGATATCGCCAAGGAACGCCGCCTCGGAAAAGTCGAGCTGCTTCCATTCGGCGAGAATCTCCGCCGGCACGTCGCGGACGCCGTCATAGAAGCCCGGCACCGTCACCGCGCCGTTGTCGTCATGCAGCGCCGCCAGGATCGCCGCGAGGATGTGATTGGGATTGCGGGCCGCCGAGCCGTAGGCGCCGGAATGCAGGTCGCGGTTGGCGGCGGTGATGGTGATTTCCTCGCCGACAAGGCCGCGCAGCATTGTCGTGATGGCCGGCGTGCGGCGGTCCCACATGCTCGTGTCGCAGACGAGCGCCACGTCATGCGCCAGCTCCGCCTTGTTGGCCGCAAGGAACGGCACCAGAGACGGGCTGCCGCTTTCCTCCTCGCCCTCGAGGAACACGGTGACGTTGACCGGCAGTCCGCCGGTCTCGGCCCGGAAGGCGCGGCAGGCTTCGAAGAAGGTGCGGAGCTGGCCCTTGTCGTCCTCGGCGCCACGAGCGACGATCACCTTGATGCCGTCCGGACGGGTGACGATGCGCGGCTCGAAGGGCGGCGAGTTCCACAGCTCCAGCGGGTCGACCGGCTGCACGTCGTAATGGCCGTAGAACAGCACATGCGGCTTGTCCGGCCCGGCGCCGGTGTAGTGCCCGACCACCATCGGCTGGCCGGTCGTCGGCCGCACCGAAGCCTCGAAGCCCATCGCCGTCAGATCCTCGGCGGCCGAACGCGCGGCGCTTTCGCAATCGGCACGGTAGGCAGGATCGGTGGAGATGGAGGGAATGCGCAGAAAGGCGAAGAGCCTTTCGAGGCTGGCATCGAGATCGGCGTCGATGCGGGCCAGGACGGCGTCGATTGCAGGCATGGGCGGTTCGCTCGCTGGTCGGTGGATGGGACCAGCTTAAGCAAAATCCGCCCCGGGCAAACAGCACCCTGTGCGCGTCAGGGCCGCGCGCCCTCCCCGGGGAGAGGGCGCCGATGGCCGTCCGCCGTTACGGGCCGGTGACCATGCCGATGATGAAGCCGCCGAACACCAGCACTACCAGGATGACCCAGTCGTACCATTCGAGCTGGTTGAAGACGGCGTAGACCGAGATGCGGCGCTGCGCGCCGCCGGCGGTAATCGGCTCGCTCTGTACGCGCACCACGCCGACGATGCCCATCACCAGCAGGTAGACGAAGGCCGCAAGGCAGCCGATGCCGAACCACATCGCGGTATGGGCGGTTGCCGGGTTCCAGCCCATCGGGCCGGGCAGCGCCAGGCACAGGATACCTACGATCAGCACCACCGCAAGTGCAAGAATTCTGTTCATGCCAGCCTCCATGAAGGTGCGTCCGCCATCTTCCGCCACGGAGATGGAGCAACGCGGGTTTCAACCTTGCATCGACACGTTTGGTCGGGACCGGCAGAGATGCGGCCCCAGTACACAGGACGCCTACGCCGCAGAAAGACGCCCGATATCTTGGACGCTGCGGCAGAGGTAAGCCTTTTTACAGGCGGAAATATGTCTGCAGCCTGAACGGCGCGGCCGGATTTGCTTCACGAAAGAACAGCCTCCGGGCTGCACACGGCCGCTTTCGCAGGCGCAGCCGATGGGCGACAAAGGAGGCCGGTTGCAGGCGGGAGAGACCCATGGCCCCGGCAGTCCGCGCCCTCCTCCTGACGGGCGCCATCCTGTGCTTCCTGGTCGCTGCAGCGGCCTTGTTCGGCATGGGCGGCGTCCTCGGCGACAGCGCCAACATGGTCGCCGGCTCCGAGCTGGAACGGCCGGGCATCGGCATCCGCTCGGCCGGCATCCTCAACCTCGTGCTCGCCTATGCCCTTGTGCTGATGCTGCTGGATTTCATTCCGGCGGTCAGGACCGTCACCGCCAAGGTGCAGGGCATCGTCACGCTGATCCTCTGCCTGATCGGGCTTATCGCCTGCCTGGTGCTCGCCTTCGCGGCGCTGACGCTGCTGCTGCTGATGGTGTCGCTGCTGCTCAGCGTCCCGTTCGGAACGCTCGCCTATCTCGCCCTCTGGGGCCATTTCGACACCAGCGCCGCACGCACGACGCTGGCGGTGGTGATGCTGCTGCAGATCGCCGGAACGCTGATCGCCGTCATCACCAACCCGTCGCTGCTCAAGAACATTTGGCTGATGCTGCTGATCGGCTGCTGCATCCTGGTGACCTTCGCGCTCGGCTTCCTGCACGGCTTCCCGCCGTCGGTGCTGGTCAGCATCACCGATGCGATCGGCGGGCTGGTCGCCCTGATCATCACGCTGGTATGGATCCTGATCTACCTGATCGGATCGCTGTTCGCGATCGTCCGCGCCATCCTCAGCCTGCTGCCGGCCTAGCGCAGCGTCACCGCCGAGGCACCGCTCTCCAGCGGTTCGATGCGCAGGTCGCCGCCCTCCGGGCCGACATTGAAGTCGAGGGTCTTCTCGTAGGTGCGGTCCTCGTCGCAGCCGCCGGTGCCGGGAGCCGCGACGATGCACGCCGTCTGCTCCTCGTCGCAGAGCTCCTGCGGGCTGCGGCAGTCGGGATCGGGCGAGCTGCCGCAGGTGAAGGTCGCAAGCACGCCGGCGCCATGCGTCAGCTCGACCGTGACGACGCGGGCAACCTGGCTGCAGGCGGAGAAGAGATGCTGCCGGCCGCCGCCCTCGATCGTCGCCGGCCGCGCCAGAGCGCGCGGCACCGCGTCGCCTTTCAGGGCCTTCAGCCAGGCCGGCGGCTCGAAGCTCGCCGGATTGTCGTCGCGCTCCGGCCCGACGAAGACCAGGAACGCCACGAAGGCGATGCCGACGACGAGCAGCGCGATGATGAAGAGGCGCATCAGAGGCCGTTGAACACCGCGACGATCAAGAGGACGATGCCGGCCAGCGTCGCGGCATAGACCGGCACGGCGACGGCGATCACCGCCGCCGGCGGCCAGCACATGAACTGATCGACCCAGCCGGCCACCACGACCTTCCGGTGGTAGGGATTGTAGATGTAGGCCCAGACCTCGAACGGGTTGTTCATGTAGGACCACCAGAAAACGAAGTCGTTGCCGAAGGTGACGCCCGGCACCGGCTTGCGCTGCCCGGCGAAGATCGACACGAGGAAGCCGACGATCGCCATCGGGATCAGCCAGCCGACATAGAGCGCCCAGAAGAACGGCCCGAAGGCGCGGTTCTGGAACACGTGCGTCGATTCGTGGAAGTACATGTCGCGGTATTCGGGGTCGGTCTGCTTGATCGCCCCGCTGCGCTCCAGATTGGAGATGGCCGAGCCTTGGGTGAAGGCGAAGCCCTGACGCAGCGCCAGGCCCTTCGGGTAGACGTGCGTCCCCTGCCGCGCCATGTCGTCATGAACCACCTTCATGCGCCCGTCGACCGGATCGACCTTGAAGAGGCGCGGGAAGTTGAGGAGGTGGATCAGCAGGGCATTGACCGACAGGGCCAGCCCCCAGGTCACATCGGCGAGGAAGGTCAGCGCGCCCCAGCCGAGCCAGCGGTGGATGCGGCGATAGCCGTCGAAGAGCCCCACCCCTGCCCCGACGCCGAACGCCACCCAGGGCAGCTGGTCGACGCCGAGGAGCAGGACGTCGCCCGGGATGTCGAAGACGGCCCGGACACCGGCATAGATGAGGTTGATGATCCCCGGCCACAGCAGGAAGGCCGTGCCGAAAAACCACGCTGCCTCGACCGTGTCGCCGGCCAGCGCCAGCCAGAAGCGCATGAACGCCCAGGCGAGGAAGGCGCCCAGCGTTATGGTGACGAGGCACTCGATGCCGACCAGCAGCGAGGTGGCGCCATAGCCCTTGATGGCGCGCGCCAGGAGGCCGATCAGCAGGCCGCCGGCGCCGCACAGGAGCGCGGCGACGAGGATGCGCAGCTGGAAGGCTTCGCCCAGCGCATGGAGCAGGGTCGTCAGCAAACGCGCCGTCCTACCGATCGACCGGATTGAGGATGACCGGGCTGTTGACGCCGGGGTTGAGAATGCGCGTGTTGAGCTGGATGCGGTCGCGGACGACCTCGCCATTGTTGGAAAGGTTGGTCAAAGGCGTCAGGCCCTGGGTCAGGACCGGCCGGCGGAAGTTCGGCGGCAGCTTTTCGAACTCATGCAGCTCGCACTGGATGCGGCGGCAGATGTCGCCCCAGCCGATCCCGCCGCCACCGCCGCCATTGCTCGGCGGCTTGGTGTAGGAGGTGATGGCGACGGCCGATCCCTTCTGCACCGGCTGCCCGACATCCGGCAGCACCGCCTCGACATATTGCTCGCGGGCACCGTTCACGGGAACGATGGCGAGGGTAAAGACCAGCCCGCTGTCGGCCAGCATGCCGCTGGCGTCGTTGATCTTCTCGCCGACGATCGCCGGCACCGGGACGCCCGGATCGACAAAGACGGTCACCTTGAAGCCGCCGTCGCTGGTCTTGACGTCGTAGACTGTGCCGACCTCCTTGCCGGTCGCCGTACTGGTATCGACGGTGATGTCCTCGTCCTTGAAGCCGGCGGCCTTGAGCGCCTCGACGGCCGCCTCCTGGGTCTGGCCGCGCTGGTCGTCGAATTGCGGCGGGCTCGGGCGCAGGAAGAGCCAGCCGCCGACACCGATGGCGATGACGAGGACCGCCGCGACGGCGACGGCCCACCACGGAAACGGCTTCTTCGGCGGCTGCACCACCAGCGGCGGCACGACCATGCTGACCGCCGGCCCGTCGGCGAAGTCGTTATTGGGATCGGCCTCGGCGGCAACACGAACGCGGAAAACATATGTGCCAGCAGCAGCTTCGGGCGGAATGTTGACAAGCACCGTCACCGTCTGCCCGGAGCCGGCGGCGAAATCGCGTTCCAGCATGCCCGGGCTGGTCGGCGGGGCGCCCTCGATGCTGAACCAGCCGGGCTCGCCGGTTTCCGAGATGACGCTGAGACGGCCCGTCTGGTCGGACTCGGCGGTGTTGCGGACCGTCAGCACGATCTTGCCCTGCCGGACGGCCTTGCCGCCGGCATTGGCTTCGACCGTCGTCAGCTCCGTCGGGCAGTCAGCGATCTGGAATGTCGTCATGGCGTTCTTCCCACCCTTTTCCGCATCAGGCGGACCTCATCGGCCCATTTTTCAGAATGTGAACGCGGTCGGTATCCGGGTCACGATCGGGATCTGATTGGAGAATTCATCCACACCCCAGCAGGCGATCTTATCGTCGGCGGTGATGGCGCAGACATCGTAAAAATCGCCGGCGACGATCCGGACGGCGCGCAGGCCGTCCGGGACCGCCGGCTGGAAGGTCTCCTGCGTCGACGGCAGTTCCAGCGGCAGCATGCAGCTGACCTCGCCGGACCGCGTCAGCACGCAGAGATAGAGGCCGGTATCGACGATCTGCTGGATGCCCTCCGGCATGCCGGCAAGATCGACGGTGCGCTCCTCCATGAAGACGTGGCAGCGTACCGTGTCGTCGGCGAGGACGGCGCAGACACGCACATTGTCGGGCTCGGTGAAGTCGACAACCTTCGCCGCCGTGCCGTCGACCACCTTGACCTGCGTACCATTGGTGAGAGCGCAATTGAGGCTGCCATAGCCGTCCAGGGCGCAGCGGGTGCGCCCGTCGCGCGACCGGAAGGGCTGCCAGGCGAGCAGCGGATCGGAATAGCCGCTGCCGCCGGTCGAGAACACGTCGCTCGCCCAGCAGGAATAGGCATCGCCGCTATTGTCGAACAGGGCGCAGGAGATGCGGCTGCCGCCGATCAGGCCGGTGACGCGGTTCTCCGGATCGGTGGCGACGTCGTCCGGCACCGTCGCCTCGTTGCCCTGCCTGTCGCCCCAGCAGACGACGCCGCCGCTGACGCGCAGGGCGCAGGCGCTGTAGAAGCCGGCGGCGATGATCTTCGCCTTGAGATTGGGCGGCGCTTCGCCGCCGCCATACTGCCCCGCTCCATTGTCTTCGGCGGCGCCCCAGCAGGCGACGGAATTACTGGCGGAGAGCGCACAGGCGAAATAGGCGCCGACCGCCAGATCGGCGATGTTGCGCGCCTTCGGCACGAAGCGCAGCGGCAGGTCGGGCAGGTCGATAGTCTCTCCGGCGGCGTCGGTGACGGTTCCGCGCGCCACCGTCTCGCAGGGCGCCTGAAGGCTCGGCAGCCAATACGGCACCGTGCCGGTGATCTCGGCGCCGGTCAGGACGACCCACGAGCAGGTGTCGGCGAGAGTGAAGGTTGCGTCGATCTCGACCGGCGTCTCGCCGCGATGCGCGACGGCGCGCAACATCACCGGCCGCGTCGCCTGGCCCGGCACCAGCTCCGTCTGCGGCGCGCTGTCGACGCCGTCCCAGGCCGCCTCGAGGGGCGGCGGCGGTGGGGGCGGTGGCGGCGGCGCAGGATCGTAATTGGCGTAGAACCAGGCACCGCCGCCGATGGCGACGACGATCACCGACGCGACGGCGACAGCCCACCATGGGAACGGCCGCGCCGCCGGCTTCTCCACCAGCGGCGGCACCTTGAGGGCGACGGCTGGGCCGTTGACGAAGTCGTTGTTGGGGTCCGCCTCCTCGGCAACCTGCACCTGGAAGACATAATCGCCCGGCGCCGCGTCCGGCGGCACGGAGACCAGCACCGTGACCTTCTGCGCCGCGCCGGCGGCAAACTCGCGCTCCAGGAAGGCCGGATGCGTCGGGGCGGCGCCCTCGATGGCGAACCAGTCGGGGCCGGCGCCCTCCGACAGGACGGCGATGCGGCCGGTCCTGTCCTCGGTGGCGGTATTGCGGACGGTCAGCTCGATGCGCCCCTGCCGCAACGGCCGACCGCCGACACTCGTCTCCGTCGTCACCAGCGTCGTCGGGCAGTCACCGATCTGGAATGTGCTCATGATGGCGCATCCGGGTTATCCGCTGCATCGCGGATGACGATCTCGGCCGTAACGAAAGCCGGCTTCTCGAGGGCAAGGATGGTCTCGAGCACGGCACGGCTGACGCCGGCCGGCGCGACAAGGCGGACATGGAACGGGACGCGGCGGCCATCGGCGTCCGGGAGATCGCTCTCGATGGCAAAGCCCTTGCGGCCGGTGACGAGCTCGCAGATGGCGATGATCGTATCGGCGGTGCCGGGGCTGCGGGCGAGCGTCGCCGCCCGCGCCGTCAGCGCGCGCAGCTCCGCGACGCTGCCGGCCGGTGCGCCCGCCTCGCCCACATAGGGCGTCAGCCCGACCCAGCGGGCGAGCGCGGCAAGGAACGGCTCCGGCGCCCGCCAGGCATCGAAGAAGCGGTCCGGCCCGTCGAGAAAGCTCTCGGCCGGCGCCTGCATCTCCTCCATGACGGCCAGCAGCGCCGCCAGCACGGAGTCCGGTGCGTCAGGACTCCAGGCCTGCTGATAGACGCCCGGCAGCAGCCGGATGATCCGCGCCGCCTCCATCGTCAGCGTTCTCCGTCGTCGAGATCGGCAACAACCTCCAGCTTGTGCTCGCCCGAGCAATAAAGCCATGTGCGCGGCAGCGGCACCTCGTCGGTGAAGACTGTCTGGCTGTGCGGCACGAAGCGCTCGCCGTCCTTCAGGAAGACGCCGCCGTCGGCGCCGGCGATGAGCGTCGCGGCCGGCTCGGTCGGCAGCAGGGCGACGGCGTTGAGGGGCAGCAGCGCGCTGCGCTCGACATTGATGGGCAGGCCGCTGTCGAGCGACGACGGCTGCCATGCCGGCGCCGCCGCCGCGGCGTCGAGCGTCAGGACGCCGGCCCGGTTGGAGGCGGCGACGACGGTGTTGCCGGCGATATCCAGCCCCTCGCAGCTGCCGCCGCGCCAGCCGTTCTTGAACGCCGTCCAGCCGGCCGGGTCGAGGCCGTCGGCGCGCGCCTCGATGCGCAGGGCGCCCTCCCCTTCGGAGCCGGGCGACGCGGTGATGCCGGCCCACAGGAACAGCCGGTCGCCGACCGTCTGGAACTGCAGCACGCGGATATCCTTGCCCTGCGAGCCGGGGATCAGCTCGAACGAGCGCGCCGCGCCGCCGGAGCGCGAGATGAGGACGCCGCGCTGCTCGCGCGCCGCAATCGCCACCATCGACACGTCCATCGGATGGCGGGCGGTGGCGATGGCGAAGAAGCCGTTGCCGCCCTGCTCGCCGCTGGCGGTCAGCTCCTGGACATTGTTGGAAGCCGCCCCCGGCGCCAGCTCGAGCCGGCGGAACGCGCGCCGCGTCGCCAGTTGGAGCAGCCGCGCGCCGACGCGGCTGGCGGTGAAGGCGAGGCCGTAGACCGCCTCGTTCTGTAACTGCTCGACAACGCGCCAGGTCTCGCCCATGTCCTCGGAGACGAAGATGCGCCAGACGCCGTCGGCGCGCTCCGAGACGGCGGCGACCAGCCCCGGCACCAGCGGATGCACCGCCAGCGCCGCAAAGACCCGGTCCTCGGTGCCGGTATCGAGAAGCTCCCAGCCGCGGCGCAGGTCCTGCGACCGGAAGAGGCCGTCGCGCGTCGCCGCGAACACCATGCCCGGCAGATGCGGATCGCGGCGCAGCACCGCGACGTTCTTGTCGGGGGCGCGGCCGATGCCGAGACTGAGCCGCTCGGCATAGCGCACGCCGGGCTCCGCCAGGAGGGCGTCATAGACATCGGACGCCCGCAGCAGCTTGCCGTGCGGCCAGCTGCCCTGCGGCGACAGCAGGCCGTTGAGACGCCGGCGCAGGCGGACCGCCACGTCGTCGGGATTTTCCGCCGGCGACACCACCACACGCACCGCAATCGCCACCGGCTGGCAGCGCGTCCACGAGACGCGCGACCCGACGCCGATCGGCCGCGCATCGGCGACAAGGCCTTCGACGCGCTCTAGCAGCCCGGCCGTCTGATGCGCCGCCAGCACCTCCGGCGTCACGGCGCCGTCCTGCATCGCCTCGTCGCCGATACGCGGCACCAGCTGCAGGTCGACGATCCCCGGTTCGGCAAAGCTCCAGCGCTCGCGCAGCGCCGCGGCGCGGGCGCGCGCCACGCCGCCGGCGCCGAGGGCGATGCGCTCGAAATCGCGCGCCGTGACGGCGGTGCGGATGACGCGCACCGACTCGCGGCCGCGCCGCACCACCTCGGCCAGCGTCTCGCCGTCCTCGCCGCCCGACGCGCGCTGGCGGTTGGTGACGGTGATGCCGGCGATGCGGTCGGCCAGCACCGTCAGCGTGCCGGCGCCGACATTGCCGGCGCGGCCGCCGCCGCGGCGATACCAGGCGCGCACCTCGCGGCCGGCACCGGGAACGGCGATCCCTTCCGCCGCATCGCCGGCGCGCAGCCCGCGCGCCGGCGCAAAGGTGATGACGCCGGTTGTGCGGTTGGCAAGGAACGGCAGGTCGTCAGGGCCAAGCTCGAGGAAGGTGGTCACCTGCCGCCACAGCTGGAACGGCTTGCCGCGGTCCTCCAGCACCGTGGCATTGCGCGCCGGCTCGGTGCCCGGCGCGATCTCGACGCCGATGGCGAGGTTCCACGGCACATCGGCGTTGCGGATGACCGGCGGCCGGCGCAGCGTGTAGGACTGGCCGGGCTCGCCGGAGCCGGTGCCGAGGCTCTCGCCGCGCACCGATTCCCCATGGATGGCAAGAACATCGGCCGGCTGCCCCGGCGCCACATTCACTTCCTCGAGGGTCTCGAAGGTGACGGCGCCGCTGCGGTCGCTGACCCGCGTTCCGGCCGGAATGCGGATCGCCCCCTCTTCCTCCTCGGCGCGGCTGAAGGTCAGCGTCACCGTTGCTGCCGCCGGCGCCAGCGGCTGGATGCCGAGGAGATCGAGCAGCGTCAGGTGGATCTTGTCGGGGACGCGGTTCAGCCGGTAGAGCAGCGTCTCGGTGATATGGGCGAAGACCTCGACCAGCGTGATGCCGGGATCGCCGGGCGTCAGGTCGGTCCAGCCGGGGGCGCGCTGGCGGATGATGCGCTCGGCGTCGCGCATCAGGTCGGCGAAGCGGCGGTCGTCGAGGCGCATGTCGTCGATCATGCGTCGCCCGTGAGATCGAGGGAGAGCGAGACGCTGTCCGTCGCCAGGGTCGAGCGGACACGGTAGGTCATGTCGATCCACAGCCGCGTCCCGGAGGCATCCTCCGAGGGCGGCGCCGCGCCGGCGTCGAGGCGCAGGATCTTGGCGCGCGGCTCGAAGCGGTTGATGGCCGTGCGGACATAGTGGATGGCGATGCCGGCGGTGGTGGCGTCGTTCGGCGCGAAGACGAGGCGATGCAGCGGGCAGCCATAGTCGGGCCGCATCACCCGCTCGCCCGGAATTGTCGACAGCAGCATCATGATCGACTGGCGCACGACGTCGGTGCCGCCGTTCATGGCGAGGCTGCCGGACGAGGTGGCGACCAGCCCCAGGCCGCCGGCCGCCGACAGGCCCTCGAAGCGGATGCCGCCGAGCCTTGCCATCAGCCGCGCTCCATGGAGACGAGGTCCTGCTCGGGCGAGCTGACGGCGAACGGAATGATGGCGAGCTTGCTCCAGTTGGTTAGGCCGGTGGTGCTGCCAAGACAGACGCGGTGGTCGTCGATGCGCACGAAGGCCGAGTAGCTGGTGCCCTCGTTGACGGCGACGGTGCGCGTGCAGGGCGGCGTCGTCGGCGTCGCCTGGGGACAGCGATGGATGGGCCGGTCCTTGGGGTCCGGCTCGATCAGCAGCGGCACGTCCTCGACCCGCACCCATTCCTGCGACGGCTCGATATCGACGACGCCCATATGGGCGCAGCGCAGGACCGACTTCGCCGTCAGGACCAGCTCCCCCGCCATGGCTCAGCCTCTCACGAAATCGATGGCATCGGCGCGGATGGTGATCCGCTTGCCGGGCGCCTCGATGACGAGATCGCTGGCGGCGGCGAGCCGCGTCCGGCCCGGCGTCAGCTCCAGCAGGCTGCCGCCATTGGCGGAGAGGCGCGCCACGCCGCCCTTGCCGGACAGCTGCAATTCCTGGCCGTTGCCGGACCGCAGGACGACCGGTCGGTCGGCAGCGCCGCCAAGGCCCGGCGGCAGGCGCCGCGTGCCCCACAGGCCGCCGAGGACGAAGCCGTGGGCGAGATCGCCATCGGGAAACACCGCCAGCACGTCGTCGCCGGGCTCCGGCAATGCGGCGAGGCCTTTGCGCTTGCCGGCGCCGGCCACCATCGTCTGCAGCCAGCCGGCTTCGATGTCGCCATAGCCCGGCAGCGTGACGCGGCAGCGGCCGCTGTCGGACGGATCGTCGATGGAGGCGACACGGCCGAGCGTCACCACCGGCTGGCGCGGCCGGGCGTGCAGCTTCGGGATGCGGGTGGAGAATTCCGTCGTGAAGCCGGTAGAGGCGAAGCGGTGCGTGACAGTGGCGAGGACATAGCGGCCGGCCATCGCCTCGGCGACGCCCTCCAGAACCACCGGCCGGCCGGGACGCAGCTCCGGATTGCCCTGGCACAGCCCTTCGGCGACGGCATCGAAGGCGGCGGCACGGTCGAACTGCGCCTGCGCGGCGCTGCCGGCCTCGGCTGCCGTCTCGGCGAGGCGGTCGGCCAGCGGCTTCTCGCGGCTGCCGGGCAGCAGCGCTGTCGCGTCGGAGAGGCCGACATCGCGCATCTCCTCGGCGTCCTGGCGCGCCAGTCCCTGCGTCGCCGTCTGCGGCTCGAGGGTCGTCGGGCTCCAGCCGGCGACGCTGACCTTGCCGAGCGCCCGCTCCTGCGACAGCGACAGCGTGGCGGAGAAGAGCTCCTGCCCGAGCCGCAGGGTCACCGCGTCGCCGGAACTAGCCAGATTGATGAGGTGCAGCGTGCCGTCCTCGACGACGGGATAGAGGCCGTCGCGGGCCGCAGCGTCGCAGAGAAACTCCAGGTCGCTTTCGCCGGCCTGCAGCATCGCAGGCACGGCCGTGGCGGAATGATCGGCCCGGCTGGCGAGGCCGAGTTCGGCGGCGAGCTCGGCGGCGATCGCCTCGGCCGAAATGTCGTCGAGCCGACGGAAGCGCATGCGGTGGCGCAGCGGCTCCAGGGCATCATAGGCGCGCAGGCGATGCACCGGGGCACCGGCCGGCTGATGCTCGACGACAAGCGCCGCGATTCGGCCCTCGAAGAGCGTCGTACCCGCTACCGCTAGCCTGATCACTGCCCCAAGCGGTGGCAGCTCCACCGACGGCGCGATGAAATCGACCTCGGCCACCGCAGGCGATCCCAGGGCGCCGCGGACGAGGACGAGCGACACGGCGGTGGCGAGGGCGCGCGGCGCCGGGGCGCCGTCTATGGCGATGTCGAGCCGCGGCGCCTGAAGGGCCGGCGCGTTCATGGCGACACCGCCGCCACGCCCGGCAGGCGGACGACAGTCCCGACCTCGAGGTCGAGCGGATCGTCGATGCCGTTGGCCTCGGCGATGAGCCGCCATGCCGCCGGGTCGCCATATTGCTCGGCGGCCAGCTGGTCGAGCCGGTAGGCCGGCAGCCCGTCGCCGGCGACCGTCAGCGCCACCGCGGCGTCGCCGGATTCCTCGCCCGGCGTCAGCAGCGGCAGCTCGTATTGCGGCGTCACCGGCGGCGGCAGTGGCAGCGTCGATTCACTTTCGGCGACGCGGCGCAGCCGCATGCGCAGCCAGGAGCGGCCGGGAACGCCGGACGCCGAAAAGCGCTCCAGCCGCTCGGCGACGGCGGTGACGACACCGGGCACGTTCCATGCCCGCCCCCAGATCATGCGCACCACCGGCGGCGCCGCATAGCCGCGGTCGCTGGCGGCATTCTCCGCCAGCGCCCAGAAGGGCCGCGTCAGCTCGCGCACATCTATTTCCTGCGCGACGACAGTGCTTTGCGGCTGGTCGATATAGGCCGGCAGATCGGCCGGCACCTTCTGGTCCTGCGGCGCGAAGCGCCCCGTCGCCTGCAATTCGTCGCGCGCCAGGTCGGTGTCGAACAGGAGGTCAAGATCGAATTCGGTGACGCCGCCGCCTGTCGCCACCACCGGATCGTCGCCGAGGCCAGCGCCGCTGATGACGCCGGTCGCTGCCGAACGGGTGCGCAGGCCGGCGGTGCGGCGCTGGACCAGCGTCTCGGGATTGAGGAGGCAGGCGATGCGCTCGCCCGTCGCCTCGATCAGAAAGGCGACCCGCTCCATCCGCGGTCCTCCTGGTCCCAGATCAGGCCGGCAAGGCGGCGGCTCATCCGATCGTCGTCATAATCGAGCGCCAGCGGCGGGTCCGGCGGCAGGTCCGGCCAGGGCCGCAGCGCAACGCCCGGCTCACGATGGTCGCCGGCCGGCGGCGGCGTTGCCCCGGGATAGCGCGGCGCAGCCTGTGGGGTATCGAAGAAGCGTTCGGCGAGGCGGAGCGGCGGCGGCATCACGGCTTCGTCGCGGCGGGCAAAGGTGGACGGCTCCGGCGCCGCCATGTCTCGACGCTGCCATGCCGGCTCGCGAAGAGGCGCCGGCGCGATCAGGGGAAGCGGAGGGAAAACCGGGGTTGCAGGATCAACGCGCGGCCGCGCCTGCCACGCTGCAGCCGCCGCCGCGGCGCCCTCCGGGCGATCGAAACGCGCCGGCCCGGCGGCCGGCTCCGGACGGTCGGCGGCCGGCGGAACTGGGATGGGAGCAGCCGTCGGCTCTACGGTAAAGGCCACCACCGACGGATGCGGGCGATCACGGTCGCGGAAGCTCACCGGGCTGCGGCGCGGCCAGCGGGCGATCCGTCCCGGCGTGGTACGCACCGGCGCCGGCGATGCCCGGTCGCCGAAACGCAGCGGCGATTGCGAGGCAGTTCCGTCACGCATCCCCGGCCGCTGGACAGCGTCGCTGCCCTGCAGCCGCTGCGGAAACGACACGATGATCGGCTCCGGCTGCGCGGACCGCGGTATGGCTGACACGGCAGCAGCGGCGTCCGGCTTCTGCGGCGGCTCCTGCCATGCTTCGGCGCCGGCATGCTCGGGCGTGGCCTGCGCCGGCTGCCGCCGCGGCCCGGCGAAGGGAACGGCCTGCGCTCGCACCAGCTGCAGCCAGTCGTCCGGTGCCCCGGGAAAGCGCTCGCGCAGCTCGGCCAATGCGTCGGCGTCCGCCGCCGGCGCGGACGGCGCCAGGCGATCGGCCAACCCGCGCAACAAGCCGGCGAGGCGGCGGCGCAGGCCCGGACGTGGAGCGGACGCCCGCTCGGTCATTGCCTCAGCCCCGCTCCAGTGTGTCGAAGGCGAGCGTCAGCTCCTCGATGGCGATGTGATTGCCGATGGCGTCGAGCGGCGCCCCGCGCCATTCCGACGGCCAGGCGCGCATCAGGTTCCAGCGCAGGCCCTCGTCGGCGCCGTTCGGCTCCAGCACGATTATCGACACGTTGCGGCGCTCGACCGTGCCGGCGACCGTCTTCATCATCCAGTCCCACAGGTCGCGCGATTTGGTGAGGCCGTATTTCAGCGTCACGTCGCTGAAATCGACCGAGCCGGGAATAGCGCGCACCACCTGGCCGATGCCCCCTTCCCGGTAGCGGATCGGCTTGACGCGGATGCCGAGGCCCGAGCAGGCGGTGAAATGCCCCTCGGTGACGCCCTGGATCTCGAGCTTGAAATTGTAGTTGCGGTACGGATCGACTGCGACGACGGCAGCGGGCTGCGCCTGGGGCTCGGGCATTGTCGCGTCTCCTAGGCCTGTTCGATTGTGGCGCCAGCGGCCGTCTGGCCGATGCGGAAGATGACGAATTCAGCGGGCTTGACCGGGGCGAGCCCGACCAGCGTCACGACCTGGCCGGCGTCGATCACGTCGGTCGGATTGGTCTCCTCGTCGCATTTGACGAAGAACGCCTCGTCGGGCGTCCGCCCCATCAGGGCGCCCTGCCGCCACAGCAGCGTCAGGAAGGCCGAGACGTCGCGGCGGATCGCCTTCCACAGCGGCCGGTCGTTGGGCTCGAAGACGACCCAGGTGGTGCTACGGCCGATCGATTCCTCGATCATATTAAATAGCCGCCGGACATTGAGATAGCGCCACTCGCTGGCGCTGTCGGCGAGCGTGCGGGCTCCCCACAGCAGGACGCCGTCGCGGGTGAACATGCGCAGGCAGTTGACGCCGTTGGGGTTGAGCAGCTCCTGGTCCTGCTTGCCGATGAGTTGGGTCAGGCCGAGGGCGCCGCGCACAACCGCATTGGCCGGCGCCTTGTGCACGCCGCGCTCCGCATCGGTGCGAGCGCAGATGCCGGCGACCGCCCCGCTCGGCGGCACGTCGACGACGGTGTCCGGCGCGAACGGATCGCGCGCCTTGATCCACGGGAAATAATAGGCGCCGTAGCCGCGCTCCGATTTGCGGGCGCGCAGGCCGGCGCGAACCACCGGCGTGCTGCGGCCGCGCGGCGCGGTGGCCGTCTCGCCCTCCTCACCGGCGGCAGGCGTTGTCGTCGTGGTGGTCGTCTCGGCACCGACGCGGGTCAGCTGCTCGACGCTGTCGGCATGATCGGGGCCGTCCAGCAGGGCGACGCGGTCGCCGAGGTTTTCCGCGGCAGAGAGAAGCGCGTCGTAGCTCGCCATGTCGGTGCGTCCCGGCGCGGCGATCATGGCGATCTCGTCGATGACGGCGAGCATGTCGAGGCCGCGGCCGCGGCCAGAGATCGGGCCGTTGTCGCCGAGATTGACGATCCAGCAGCGCGAGCCGCCGTTGAGGAAGAAACTGTAGACGGCGTTGGAGAGGGGCGTGCCGGCGGTCGCGTTGGGCGCGAAGATGCGGCAGAACTCGCTCCAGTTATTGACCGCCACCGGCTCGTTGGGCCGGGCATCGGCCTGCGGCGCCAGGCCGACAAAGGCCGCCACCTGCGTGCCCACTGCCTCGATGGGCCGCGCGCCGCTCTGCTGTTCTTCGATGAATACGCCGGGACTCAGGTAGCTAGGCATTCTGGCCTCCGTCTTCGAGGGCGGCGCGGTCGCGCAGGTTCAGGCGGTGCTCGCGCACCAGCGGGATGGGTTGCACCGCGCGCTGGCGCACGACGCGCCCGACGATGACCAGGCCCAGCGCCGGCGGCAGCCCGAGGTCGCGCGCCAGCGCCAACGGATCGGCCTCGCCGTCGACGACGAAGGGTGCGCCCTCCAGGGCGGCAAAGTGGAAATCGGCGGCAGCCTTCATGGCCGCCAGCGGATCGGCGAAGCGGAAGCTGACGAGAAACGACGCTTCCAGGAGGTCGACGATCGGGTCGCGCCGCGCCTGGCTGTTGCGTAGCTCGGCATTGCTGCGCAGGCGCAGGGCATGGATCGTCACCCCGTCGCCGCCCGCTTCCGCCGGTGCGGCAAACCTCGCAGGCGTTTCGGGCAGCCTCTCCGCCGTCCAGGCGATGATGGCCGACGTCAGTTCGTCCACGCTCATGCACGCCTCCCGGCATGCCCAGGGAAGCGCAAGCGTGACCCCAAGCGGGCCTTTCTGCAAATTAAATTGGAGCGATCGCGTGCGGCACCGCCATTGCCGGTGCCCGGCACGACGCTGGCGGCAGTCTCAGCCAAGGCCGGACGCATGCATGAGCCTTTCGTCCGCCGCCTCGCACTCAGAGGGCCGCCCGCCTTGCACGACGCACGAAACCGCCACCGCAGGAATGGCGGTCTCGGGGAGGCTTGGGCACCGGCGAGGCCTGACGGCGCCCGATAGCCGCCGACAGGCGCGAGCTTTGCCGACGATGGACCGGTGCCCGGAATGGGCACAGTGGCCGTTCGTACAGGTGCAGAGACGCGCGCCGGCTCGCTCAGGCCGTGTGCAGGCCGAACGTGTCGACGACCACCGGCTGGATGACCTTGGCGTGCAGCGTCAGCAGGATGAGCCGCGCGTCGAGGCTGCCCTCGTCGTCCAGCGCCCGCTCGATGCGCGCCTCGACCCGCGCCAGCGCGTCCTCGCCATTGCCGGCCACGAAACCGTCCGGGCCGACCATGCAATAGGTGAGCAGGAGCGCCGCCGCCGTATAGTCGGCGGGCCGTGGTTCGGCATCGCCGGCAGCCTCGGCCAGCAGCCGCACCGTCGTCAGCTTCACCGCTTCCGGCACGAGGCGCGGATGGAGGTCGGCGGCGCGCAGGGCGTCGTCGAGCTGCCGCAGGTCGCTGGAGCGGCCGAAGATGCCCATGAAGCCGAAGGACGAAGAGCGTCTTGCCATGCCGGTGCGGACCTCCCGGAGCCGTCGATGCCGGGCACTGTGGCGGCGCCCTGCGGCGCGGGCAAGAGCGGGCGTGCAACCGGCGCCGTCAGCGACTACATAGAGGCGAACCTCGCAAGGCCTCGCGCTCGACGGCGCCGGGCCGCCTTTCCGAAAAAAGAAGCGGAGAATCGCCATGGCGCGCAAACCATCGGCCCGGGCCGAATTCGTGCTGTTCGATGTCGTCTACGAGGACGGCTCGCAGCGTTCCAACCGCCGCGTCCCGGCCGAAGCGCTGGGCGGGCTCGACGGCGACGAGCCGGCGCGCGACATCATCGCGGCGCAGGACCGGGAGATCGCCGAGAAGTCACGCCAGGCGCCGGTGCCGATCAAGACGATCCGGCGCTCCGGCCGCAAGTAGAGGGGGCAAGTAGATCGGCCGCCCGTCGGCGGCTACCATGCCGGCATGCAGCTGCCGGTCAATCCGCCTGTCCTGCCCATGCTCGCCCTGCGGGTCGACGACATTCCCGTCGAAGGCGACTGGATCTTCGAACCGAAATGGGACGGCTTTCGCGCCCTCGTCTTCCGCGACGGCGACGATCTCTTCATCCAGAGCCGGGACGAGAAGCCGCTCGGCCGCTACTACCCGGAGCTGGAGGCGACGCTGCTGGCGCAGCTGCCGCAGCGCTGCGTCCTCGACGGCGAGATCGTCATCGCGCAGGGCGAAGCGCTCGACTTCGACGCGCTGCAGCTGCGCCTGCACCCGGCCGCCTCGCGCATCCGGCTGCTGGCCGAACAGATCCCCGCCTCCATGGTGTTCTTCGACCTTCTGGCGCTGGACGGCCGCAACCTGACCGACGCGCCGTTCGCGGAGCGCCGCGCCGTGCTCGAGGAGATCGGGCAGCAGCTGCGGCCGCCGCTGCATGTGACGCCGGCGACGCGCGACCGCCGCACCGCCAAAGACTGGTTCCGGCGCTTCGAGGGCGCCGGCCTCGACGGCGTCATCGCCAAGGCTGCCGACGGTCTCTACGAGCCGAACAGGCGGGTGATGCTGAAGGTGAAGCACGCCCGCGAATGCGACTGCGTCGTTGCCGGCTTCCGCTGGCACAAGGCGAGCGCGCGCGACGCGGTCGGCTCTCTGCTGCTCGGTCTCTATGACGAGGCCGGCGTCCTGCAGCATGTCGGCGTCTGCGGCAGCTTCACCATGGCGCGGCGGAAGGAGCTGGTGGATTTCCTGGCGCCCTGGCGCGAGCACGCGCTCGACGATCATCCCTGGCGCGACTGGGCAAAGGCCGAACAGGCGATGGACGGCAAGCGCCGGCCCGGCGCCAGCAGCCGCTGGAGCAGCGGCAAGGACCTTTCCTGGGAGCCGCTGCGGCCCGAGCTGGTAGTGGAGGTCGGCTACGACCACATGCAGGGCAACCGCTTCCGCCATACGGCCCAGTTCCGCCGCTGGCGGCCGGACAAGCGGCCGCGCGATTGCACCTATGCCCAGCTCGAGGTCGTGCCGCCGCACGAGCTCGGCGCCATCTTTAGACGCGGCTCGTAGGGTGGGCATGCGCCGTCGGCGCTTGCCCACGCGGTCACGGCGTCGGTGCGGGAAGGACAGCGTGGGCAAGGCTTCGCCGTGCCCACCCTACGGCACTCCTAGGCCTTCCCTTTTGCCGCCTTGACCGCTTCGCGCCAGGCGCGGGTCGGGTCGTCGTCCGGGTCCGGCGTTTCCTGCGGCGGTCGCAGCTTCTCCGGAATGTGCTGCAGGTTGATGCGGATGCGCGTCCAGGTCGACGAACGGCCGCGCATGCCGTCGACGAGGACATCGCTTTCGGCAAGATGCGCCGCCGCTTCCGGCCAGCGCGCCTTCCACCGCTCCAGCCCGGCCAGCGCCGCGTCCTTGTCGGGCGAATTGGCGATGGTGAGGAGCGGCATGCGCACCCGTGGGGCTTTCGGCCCGGCCTTGCCCTTGGCACGCGACGGCGCAACGCGCGGCGCCTCCCCTTCGCCCTTGGCGAAATGCGGCGGCCAGGGAGCATCGCCAAGCCCGGCGGCCTCGTCGCGAGCCGCGAGCTCCAGGAGCCGCTCCAGGGAGCCGGCCGCCGCGTCCATGCCGGCATGCGGATCGGGCACCGCGGCGAAGCGGCCCGGCATGGTGAAGACGGTGAAGTCCTCGGCGCGGCAGTCCGGCACCTCGTGCCAGAAGAGCGGCGCCGAGACGCGGGCATCCGGCAGCGGCCGCACCGAATAGGCCGAGCAGGTCGTGCGGTCCTTGGCGTTCTGGTTGTAGTCGAGAAAGACGCCCTGGCGTTCTTCCTTCCACCATTTCGAGGTGGCGAGCCCGCCAGCGCGGCGCTCGATCTCGCGCGAGAAGGCGAGAGCCGCCCGGCGGACCTCGGTGAAGGTCCAGCGCGGCGCGATGCGCGCATTGACATGCAGGCCGCGCGAGCCGCTGGTCTTCGGCCAGCCGGTGAGGCCGAGCTCCTCCAGCAGCGCCTGCACCTCCATGGCGACACGGCGGATGTCGTCCCACGCGACGCCGGGCGTCGGATCAAGGTCGATGCGCAACTCGTCGGGATGATCGAGGTCGCCGGTCCGCACCGGATGGGGATGCAGCTCGATGCAGCCGAGATTGACGATCCAGGCGAGCCCGGCCGCGTCGTCGACCACCACCTCCTCGGCTGTACGCCCCGACGGGAAGGACAGCGTCACCGTGCGCAGCCAGTCAGGGCGCTTCTGCGGCGCCCGCTTCTGGTAGAAGGGCTGCCCCTCGGCGCCGTCGACGAAGCGCTTCAGCACCACCGGCCGGTCGCGGATGCCGGCGACGGCGCCCGGCGCCACCGACAGGAAATACTGCACGATGTCGCGCTTGGTGAGCTTCGCCTGGCGCGTGAAATACGGCTTGTCCGGGTGCGAGATGCGCACCTCGCGCCCGGCAACGGCAATGATTTCCTCGTCTTCCGCCTTGGCCATGCGACAAGGCTACAGGCCGCAGCGGGCGGGATGAAGATGCCCTGTCAGTCGAGCGCCGCGACGACGGCGATCTCGACGCGGTATTCCGGGCCGGCGAGCTTCGCCTCGACGGTGGCGCGTGCCGGCGCGTTGCCGGAGGAGACCCAGCTATCCCAGGCAGCGTTCATGTCGGCGAAGGTGCGGATGTCGGTCAGATAGATTGTCGCCGACAGGAGCTTCGACTTGTCGGTGCCCGCTTCGGCCAGCAGCGCATCGATCTGCGCCAGCACCTGCCGCGTCTGGTCGCCGACGCCGCCCGACGGATCGTCGGCCACCTGACCAGCCAGGTAGACAATATTGCCGTGAATAACGGCCTGGCTCATCCGCGGGCCGGTATGGAGACGCTTGATCGGCATTGTGCTGCTGTCCTCGTGAGGGGCGCCGCGCCCTGTATGGCGGCGGCCGGCACCTTACTCAGCCTGCCGTCGGCGTGCCATGGCGCCGGGTAAGCGCTCTGGTCCTTGCGGCCGGATCGTGCTTTCGTGAAAGCGCCCCAGCATGGCCGGCCGGCGAGCGCCAGCCTTGCGGAGGCGCGGCCGCACGCCCACCTGCTACGGAAGCCGCCGCCCCATCACCGGTGATCGCCGTGACTCTCGCATCCGAATCGGAAGAAGACTGGGTCGAAGTCCGCCGCTACAGCCGCGCTGCCGATGCCCGCGACGGGGCCCTGGTGCTGGCGTCGGCCGGCATCAGCTCGCAGCTTCTGCAGACGGGGCAGGATTACCGCCTGATCGTCAGCGCCGAGCTTGAAGGCCGGGCACGGCGGGAACTGACGCAGTTCCTGCATGAAAACCGCGTCCGGCCGCCGGAACCCACCCCGACCTGGCGGCCGCAGCAGCTCACCGCCGCCATGCTCTACATGGCGGTGATGGTGGTGGTGTTCGTCCTGTCGCGCAAGACATGGCCGGTTGCCGACTGGCAGGACGCCGGCGCCGCGATTGCCGGGCGCATCACCTCCGGCGAATGGTGGCGCACCGTCACCGCCCTGACGCTGCACGGCGATCTCGGCCATATCGCCAGCAATGTCGTCGCCGGCGGCTTTGTCGGCATCCTGCTGTCACAGACCCTCGGCATCGGTCTGGCTTGGCTCGCCATCCTGCTGAGCGGCATCATCGGCAATTTCCTCAACGCCTTCCTGCACGCGCCGGGCTATACCGCCATCGGCGCCTCCACCGCCGTCTTCGGCGGCCTCGGCATCCTGGCGGCCCTCGCCTGGCGGCAGCGGGCATCGCTGGGACGCGGCTGGCGGGTCTGGGCCCCGCTCGCCGCCGGCGCCATGCTGCTGGCCTTCCTCGGCCTCGGCGAAGGCCATATCGACATCGGCGGCCATATTCTCGGCTTCGTCGCCGGCATCGCCATCGGCGCCGTCCTCCACATCACCAGCCCCGGCCAGCCGGGGCAGGCGCGGCGGCAGGCGCTTTTCGGCGCCACCAGCCTCGCCCTCATCGTCGTCTCCTGGATCGCCGCGCTGGCCGCCGACTGACGGCAAAAGCAAAAGGCCGCGTCGCCGCGGCCTCCGCCTCACTCCGAACCTTGAGACTCAGGCGATCTTGCCGCCGCCCTGTTTGGTGATCACCACCACCGACGGGCGCGGCGGCATGCCGTCGGCGAAATCGGGCCAGCGCGTCGACGGGTCCTCGAAATAGGACGGCCGCCCGAATTCCGGCCAGTCGGTGCCGGCATCACCGGGATGCTGGACGGCGACGAACATGGTCTGGTCGTCCGGCAGCAGCAGCGGGCCGCACAGCTCGGCGCCGGCCGGCACGCGGTAGAACAGCTTCGACGTGGCGCGCGCCTCGCCTTCGGTATCGACCGCCCACAGGCCGTCGGTCCGGCCGGTCGCCTTCGGGCTGTTGCCGTCGGTCGCCACCCACAGGCGGCCTTCGGCATCGATGGCGCAGTTATCCGGCATGCCGAACCAGCCATTGGCGCTGGTGGCGGTCGAGAAGGATGCTCCGACCTCGGCGACCGACGGGTCGCCGCATTTCAGCAGCACCTCCCAGGTCCCGGTGGTGGCGGCGAAGTCGCCGCCGGTCTCGGCGATCTCGATGATATGGCCGAAGGCGTTGTCGGCGCGCGGATTGGCGGCGTCGACCTGCTCGTCCTTACGGGCGGTGTTGTTGGTGAGGATGACGTAGACCTTGCCGTTGGTCGGGTTGGGCTGAATGTCCTCCGGCCGGTCCATGCGCGTCGCGCCGACGAGGTCGGCGGCAAGGCGCGTCCCGATCAGCACATCGGCCTGGCTGCTGAAGCCGTTCTCGGCGGTCAGCGGCCCCTCGCCATGGATGAGCGGCAGCCACTGCATGCTGCCGTCCTCGGCGAACTTGGCGACATAGAGCGTGCCCTCGTCGAGGAGGTCCATGTTGGCGGCACGATCGTCGGGATTGTAGGTCCCGGCGGTGACGAACTTGTAGACATAGTCGAAGCGCTCGTCGTCGCCGAGATAGAAGACGACGCGGCCGTCCGCCGCGACGATGCTCTCGGCACCCTCGTGCTTGTAGCGGCCGAGCGCCGTGCGCTTCTTCGGCGTCGAGGTCGGATCGAACGGATCGACCTCGACGATCCAGCCGAAGCGGTTCGGCTCGTTCGGCTCCTTGCCGATGTCAAAGCGATCGTAGAAGGCAGCCCAGGTATAGGCGTTCTCGGGAACGCCGAGCCGCTTGTAGGCGGCCGCTTCGGGATGGCCTTCCGGCAGCGTGCCGGAGAAGTAGCCGTGGAAATTCTCCTCGGCCATAACATAGGTGCCCCACGGCGTGACGCCGCCGGCGCAGTTGTTGAGCGTGCCGATGACGCGCCGGCCGGTGGGATCGGCGCTGGTCTGCAGGCGCTCGTGCCCCGCTGCCGGGCCGGTGATCTCCATCTCCGTGGTCGCCGTGATGCGGCGGTTCCACGGCGAATCCTTCACCACCTGCCAGACGCCGCCCTCCCGGCGGATCTCGACGATGGTGCCGCCATGCGCCGCCATCTCGATGTCGACAAGGTCCTGGCGCGGCTCGGCCAGTTCGACCTTGCCGTCGACGATGCGGACGATGCCGGGGAACATCAGATGCGGGTTGGTGTATTCGTGGTTCACCACCAGCAGGCCGTGCGCCGCCGGGTCTTCCGCGTCGGGCAGCGGGATATAGCCGACATAGTCGTTGTTGTAGCCGAACTGGCGGCGCTGCGCCTCGGCCGACTGGGCGTTGATGTCGAACTCCGGCGCATCGGCGAACAGCGGATCGCCCCAGCGCAGCAGCGGCCGCGCCTCATAGCCTTCGGCGACATGGTGGTTCGCATCGACGCCGGCCGCGACCTCGGTGAAGTCGAAGGCCGATGCTTCGGCCGCGCGGGCGCGCGGCGCCGTCAGCAGCGCCAGCGGGCTCACCGTGGCGGTGATCACCGAGGCCGCCATGGCTCCCTTGAGGAAGCCGCGGCGCGAGAAGCGGGCGGCGATCATGTCGCCCATGGTGGGATTGGTGTCGGGGCTGGCGCCGGGACCGTCCGCCAGTTCCAGGCGACTGGTCGGGAAGTCGGCGACAAAGGCGTCGGGCTGCTTGTTCATGCGCGCACCTCGGAGCATGGAATTGGAATTGCTCCGATGTGCGTAGAGCGCGTCTGTGAAGTACCGATGACAGGCCCGATGGATGTCAGGAGGCGAAGCGGCGCAGCTGACCAGCCGGATCGTCGGTGACCGGATCGCCATGCGACACGGTGATGACACGCAGGTCGGGAACGTCGGCGAGGCTCAGCGCGAAGGCGCGGATGGCGGCCATGTTCTGCACCTGCATCAGGCGCACGATGCGGGCGGTGCCGAGGCGTCCCTCCGGCGCACCGGCGATCATGCTCATCAGGCGGCCGCCAAGGCTCGGCGGATTGGCGTGCATGCCGCCGAAGAGGTCGTTGACGATCAGGGCATTGCTGCCATCGCCCAGCGGCACCTCGTAGACATCCTCGTGGATGCGCGCGCCCGGCACCGGATGCACCTTCACGCCGAGCGGCGGCAGGACGTCGCCGGTGAGGCCGTCTATGGCGACACGGTCGCCGAGGCGGTGGCGCTCGCCCGCCGGGCAGAGGACCTGCATGTCCGGGTAGCGCTGCTTGTAGAAAGCGGCATCGCGCTGGTGGTTGGCGTGCGGAATGATCTCGTAGGCCGGCCGCCCCAGCGCTTCCAGCACCTGCAGCCCGGCCTCGTCGAGCGCCACGGCGCTGTGCAGCACGAGATCGCCATTGCCGAGCCGGAAGACCACCATGTTGCGGTAGAGCGGAAACGGCAGGCCGCCCCGCACCCACCAGAGATTGGCCGCAAGCTGTTGCAGCGGGCCATGCGGCAGAACCGGTGGAAGGGCCATCGCGGCGCGGATCCTCTCTGCATCGATCCGCCGGCCAGTAAGACACCGGACAGCCGCCGCTTCAAGGCAGCCGCGTCGCGACAGCATTCATCGCCGGGAAGTGCGCACCCATCCCGCAACGCCACAGGCGTCATGGCCGGACTTGATCCGGCCATCCACGCGAACACGGATGGCGCAGAACTGGGGCGCCTCAGTGGCCGCGCCCTTTTTGCGCACGCGGTGTTCACGTGGATGCCCGGGACTTCGCCCGGGCATGACGCAGATGGAGCGGGGATGGAGTGCGTCATGCCCGGCGTGGGTCCCACCTGCCACCCGCTCGGCAGGCAACACCCTCCCACTGGCGCGATGGGGGATCGGCGTCTCTTGCTACCCTTACGACTAGCGCTGCATAGGCGCGGTGCGCTGCCGCCTCGTTCAGCGCGGCTGCAAACGCGCTAGGCTGCCGCCCGCCTGGCCGGGAGGGAACGATGCTGCAGGTGCTTGATTATGTCGGGATCGCCGTCTTCGCGACGTCGGGAGCGCTTGCCGCGGCACGGCGCGGCATGGATGTCGTCGCCTTTCTCTTCTTCGCCGCCGTCACGGGGCTCGGCGGCGGCACGCTGCGCGATCTGATCCTCGGCGCGCCGGTCTTCTGGCTGGTCAATCCCGCCTATCTGTGGATTCCGGCGGCCATCGCGGTGCTCATCTTCCTGACCGCCCGCCTGCCTGGCTTCACCGCCGGCTTTCCCCGCAGCGGCTTCCGCATGCTGCTCTGGGCGGACGCGATCGGCCTTGCCGCCTACGCCATCATGGGCGCCGCCAAGGCGCTGACGGCAGACGTCGCCGCGCCGCCGGCAATCGTGCTCGGCGTGATGACGGCCAGTTTCGGCGGCGTCCTGCGCGATGTCCTCGCCGGCGAGCCGAGCGTCATCCTGCGCCATGAGATCTACATCACCGCGGCCCTTTCCGGAGCCACGGGTTTCGTCCTTCTGGTGTCGCTGGGCGTGCCGTTCTGGCTGGCCGCGGCAGCCGGCTTCGTCCTGGCGCTTGTGCTGCGCGGCGGCGCCCTGGTGCGCGGCTGGCAGCTTCCCGGCTACCGCCCGCGGCCATGACGGCAGGAAGAAAGGCGGAGAGCCGCACGGGCCCTCCGCCTCCATGGCTGCGCTCCGGTTCAGAGGCCGAAGACGTAGAGCATCGAGGTGTTCTGCAGTTCGCCCACTTCGGGCGACTTGTTGAGCAGCCCGCGCGGCGTGCCCCGGGCGCCGATCAGGATCGCGACATACTGCTTGCCGTCGACGCCATAGGTCATCGGCGGCGCGGCGCTGAAGGAGCCGGTGGCGAAGCTCCACAGCGGCTCCAGCGTCGTGTCGTCGAGAGCCAGCACCGTGCCTTCGACGGTCGAGGTGAAGACGAGGCCGCCGGCGGTCGCCAGAACGCCGGAATAGGACGGGTAGTCCAGGAGGTGCTGTGCCGTCCGCTCGCCGGTGGCCGGGTTCATCGCGGTGATCGAGCCGGTCTGGCGGTCGGCATTGCCGGCGGCGCCGCCGTTCCAGCCGTTCTGCCCGTCGGACTTGCTGGCATCGGCCGAGACATTGGAGCAGCCCTCGATGCCGGCGCCATAGGCGAGATGCGTGGCGTCGCTATAGGCCGTCGGGAACATGTTCACGCCGCCCTGGATGTTCGGGCACGCCTCGACTTCGCCCTGGTCGCGGCGCGACGGAGCGCCGATGGCATAGGTCTGGATGTCCTTGCTGGCATCATACTCGACCGGCTTGCCGGTCTTCGGGTCGATGCCGGCCGTCCAGTTGAGATTGGCGACATACTGGGCGGCGTTGACGAACTGCCCGTTGGTGCGGTCGAGCGTATAGAAGAAGCCGTTGCGGCCGAAATGGCCCAGCAGCTTGCGCGCTTCGCCGTCGACATCGGCATCAACCAGCAGATTGACGCCGACCTCGTCGAAATCGAGGAAGTCGCCCGGCGTGTACTGAAAGTACCAGCGCATGGCGCCGCTATCGACATCATAGGCGACGGTGCTGTTGGTGAAGAGATTGTCGCCCGGCCGGTATTCCGGATCGAACATCGGCACCGGGTTGCCGGTGCCCCAGATGGTGAGGTTGGTCTCCGGATCGTAGGCGCCGGTCACCCAGAAGGCGCCGCCGCCATGCTGCCAGGCATTGTTGTCGTCCTTCCAGGTCTCCGAGCCGGCCTCGCCCGGCGCCGGGATCGTATAGGTCCGCCACAGCTTGTCGCCGGTGTCGGCATTGAGCGCGTCGATATGGTCACGGGCACCGCGGTCGCCGCCCGAGCCGCCGATGATCACCTTGTCGCCGATGACAAGCGGCGCCGCGGTGATGGCGTAGCCGGTCGCCGTATCCTCGACCTGAACCGAGCGCAGGAGCTCGCCGGTCGTCGCATTGGTCCAGAAGACCTGCCCATCGCCGGACATCGAGACGACCTGATCCTTGTAGAGGGCAAGGCCGCGGTTGGAGTTGATCCACACATTGGCCTTGTCGATGCCGGGATCCATCGTCCAGTCGATCGTGCCGCGATTGCCGGCCCGCACATCGACCCGGTACACGGTTCCCCAGCCATCGGCGAAATACATGATGCCGCCGTCGACGAGCGGCGTCGCCTGATGGCCGCCCTCGGTATTGCGTCCGGCGCCGGGTAATCCGCCGATGGCCTGCGTGAAGACGACATGCAGGTTGGCGACCGTGTCGCGATTGATGCGGTCGAGCGGCGAGAAGCGGTGGCTGTCGTAGGTGCGATGCACCATCAGCCAGTTGTCGGCTTCCGCGTTGGCATTGAGGAGCCGCTCCGTCGAGACGTCGTCGGCAAGGGCCGGCAGGGCCGTGCCGGCTAGAAGCAGCGTCGCCGCTGCCAGTGGCTTCATCGACATGTTGTTTCCTCGGGTTCGTTTTGTTGCTTGGCCCGCCTGTGCCGACGGGCAGCGTCCCGGCCTGCGCCGCGATCGCACAGGAAAACATACCATCAGCCTCGCATAGACCACTACCCGGACCTCCGGCCGGCCCTGGCGCGCCGACCCTTTCCGCTCCGCGCCAGCGGTCGCCGCCGCCAGAATTCCCTCGTCTTCTGTACGGATCGGTACGCATGGCGGCGGCTTCGGGCATTTGCCGGCGGCGGGTGGAACCGGCGTCGTTGCGGCTCGTTTGCTGGGGACCGACGCACCGGCCGGCGGGGCGGCGGCAACCCCAGCGACGATCGAGGACCAGCCATGGCCGCCAACGGCAAAGACCTCGCCAAGCTCTTCTGGAGCAGCTTGGCGGACATCTACGACGCGGAGAAACAGATCCTGCGCGCCCTGCCGCGCTTGATCCGGCAGGCCCGCTCCGAGGAACTGCGCGAGGGACTTCAGTCCCACCTCGAGGAGACCGAGGAGCAGGCGCAGCGGATCGAAAAGATCTTCGCCTCGGCCGACCGGCCGGCTCGGGCCCAGCGCTGCCCGGCGATCCGGGCGATCGTCAAGGAAGGCGAACACCTGCTGCAGGAGTTCGGCGACGGCCCGATCGGCGACACCGCCGTCATCGCCGCCGCCCAGACGGTCGAGCGCTACGAGATTCCACGCTACGGCGCGCTGAAGAGCTGGGCTGAACAGCTGGGCATGAGCGAAGCCGCGAACCTGCTCGGCGAGACGCTCCAGGAAGAGAAGCAGGCCGATCTCCGCCTGGCCGATCTGGAAGAGAAGTTCCAGGCGGCCGATGCGGAAGCGGAGACCCGACAAGGTGAACTGAAGCCGCGAGACATCCGCGCCCGCGGCAGCAACAGGGAGTCTGTGCAAATGCCAAGAATGTCCAACGAACGCGAACGTGACGAATACGGCCGCTTCACCAGCGACGACGACGATCGCCGCTACTCGCGCAACTCGCAGTCGCGGTCCCGCGACGAGGAAGGTCGTTTCATGAGCGACGACCGCGGCTATCGCAGCCGTGGCCGTGACGATGACGACGACCGGCGCGGCCGCTCGTCCCAGTACCGGGCGCGCGACGAGGAAGGCCGTTTCGTCAGCGATGACGACCGGCGCGGCGGTTACAGCAGCCGCGGCCGCGACTATGACGACGACCGGCGCAGCGGCTACAGCAGCCGTGGGCGCGACTACGATGACGACGACCGCCGTGGCGGCTATCGCAGCCGTGGCCGTGATGACGACGACGACCGTCGCCGCGGCGGCTGGTTCGGCGATTCGGAAGGTCACTCCGAGGCCTCGCGCCGCGGCTGGCAGCGCTCCGATCACGAAGGCAGCGGCTGGTACGGAGACCCCGAGGGTCACTCCGAAGCCTCGCGTCGTGGCTGGCAGCATTCCGACCATGAAGGCAGCGGCTGGTATGGCGACCGCGAGGGCCACTCGGAAGCCTCGCGCCGCGGCTGGCAGCGCTCCGAGCATGAAGGCAGCGGCTGGTATGGCGATCCCGAGGGCCACTCGGAGGCCTCACGCCGCGGCTGGGAAGGCCGGCGCTCCGACTATGACGACGACCGCCGCTCGTCGCGGCGCATGTCGGATGACGACTACCGGGGACGCCGCTCGCGCTGACGCGCCGTTCCCCGCACCGGGAAGGGTCGCCTCTGGTGGCCCTTCCCATTTCCCTCCCGCCGAACAAGGGCCGCGGCCATGATGCAGCACGGACAGGCGTTGGACGACCTCTTCCTCCATACGTTGAAAGACATCTATTCCGCCGAGCAGCAGATTTTCCGGGCGCTGCCGCGCCAGGCACGGGCGGCCAAGGCGGCCGAGCTGCGCGAAGCCATCAAGACCCATCGCGACCAGACCCAGGACCAGATCGAGCGCCTCGAGCAGATCTTCGAGATGCTCGGCGTCCGGCGCGGCGGTCCCGATTGCGAGGCGATGAAGGGCATCCTCGAGGAAGGCGACGAGACGATCGAGGAATTCAAGGGCGGCCCGGCCATCGACGCGGCGCTGATCGGCGCCGCCCAGACGGTCGAGCACTATGAGATCAACCGCTACACCGCGCTGTGCGGCTGGGCGGAGGAGCTGGACATGCCGGATGTCGCCGGCCTGCTGCGGCAGTCGCTCGGCGAGGAGAAGGAGACCGACCGCCTGCTGACCGAGATTGCCGAGGGCGGCGTCAACGCCGCTGCGCAGGCCAAGGCGGCAGCGTCTGGCACCACGACGGGCACAAGCGCACGCACTGGCCGGGGGAACGCCGGTCGCAGCGGCGGCACGGCATCCTCCACCACGGCCACAGCCTCCCCGTCGGCCGGAAGCACCGCCAGACCAGGCGGGAACACGACGAAGGAGGCGCAAGCGGGAACCTCCGGCTCCGCGGTATCGGCCCAGACAGGCGTCACTAGCTCCAAGGGCGCAGAGGCTGCCAAGAGCAGGAGCACCCCCGGACAGACCGCCAAGTCCTAGTCCCGACAGAGCGGCCGGAGGGGGCTCCCCCAACGGCCGCCTTGCGCATCGTCTTCCGGCTGGGGGATTCCGTCGCTGGAGAGGCATGGCCATACAAGCGGAACAGAACAGCTGGCGCCCCCTGGCGGGCCGCTCCGTTCTGGTGGTCGAGGACGAGCTCCTTGTCGCCAATGACATCGCCGACGCCCTGGCGCGCGACGGTATCCGCGTCGTCGGCCCGGCGAGCACCGTCGACGAGGCGCTGTCGCTGATCGCCGGGGACCGGCGCATCGACGGGGCCGTCATCGATCTCGACCTGCATGGCGAATGGGCCTTTCCTGTCGCCGATGCCCTGCACCGGCTCGGCACGCCCTTCGTCTTCGCCACCGGCCACGAGCGCAGCGCCATACCCGTCCGCTATGCCGAGGTGCGGCGCCTGGCGAAGCCGACGGCTCCGGCAAGCCTGCTGCAGGCGCTATTCCGCCGGCCGGAGCCGCCGCCCTCCCCGACCGAGACGGAGAACACCCTGCTGGCCCGCCTCGATCCGGCCGACCGGGAGCGGCTGCGGCCGCACCTGTCGCTGCGGCGCCTCGGCGCCATGGAACTGCTGGAGGAAGCGGGGCGAGAGCCGGCGATCGTGCATTTCATCATTGCCGGTTTCGCTGCCCTGACCGCCGCCGCCTATGGCGAGGATGCGCGCCTGGCCCTCGGGCTCATCGGCCGCGAGGGCATGACCGGCACATCGCTGCTTCTCGGCGGCGGCGGCTGGTCCTTCGATATCGCCGCGCAGGTGCCCGGCTGGTCGCTGGCCCTGCCGGCTGCGGTCCTGCGGCAGGCAGTGGAAGCAAGCCCGTCATTGCGCGGCGCGCTGCTGGAAAACGCCCGCCGGCTCATGGCGCAGCTGGCCGGCACGGCGATCGCCAGCGCCCGCGGCAAGCTCGAGGAGCGCCTCGCCCGCGCTTTGCTGATGGTGCAGGACAGGCTGGCGACAGACGACCTGCCGGTCACGCACCGGCTTCTCTCGATCATGATGGGCGTGCGCCGCGCCGGCGTCACCGTCGCGACGCAGACGCTGGAGGGCGACGGCCTCATCCGCGCCCGGCGCGGCCGCATCACCATCCGCAACCGCCCCGGCCTGATGCTGCGCGCCGGGCGCTTCTACGGCGCCGGTGAAGCGCTGCCGGGCCTGTGCGACAGCGGCTAGGGCTCACGCGGCCCGGCGCCCGAGCGCCAGCCTTCTGCCGCTCCACGCAGGCCATTGGCGAACCGCCACGCCAGCGCTAATCTCCCGACGGCTTCGAAAGAAATGTTGGACACGGGCTGGAGGCGGCAATGGCCACCGGTGAGTCTTACGGCACGAAGCTGCTGCGGTTCTGGGCGCCCAATGGCTGGACCGCCCTGTGGCTGCTCGTCTTCGGACTGGCGCCGCTCTTCTTCTTCGAGACCTTCGTCCATGAGGGCCTGCACTGGCTGACGGCGGTGGCGGCCGGCGGCGACCCGACGCTCATTCCCTTCGCGCATTTCAACAGCAGCTTCGGCCGCAACGTGAACGGGGCGACGATGGACTCGCCCGGCTTCATCGCCATGCCGCAGATCGTCTGCTTCCTGCTGCTGCTCGGGCTGATCGCCGTCTTCATCTTCACCTCGCCGCCCTGGCGCTGGCTGCGCACCCTGCTGACATGGTGGTATCTCGGCCTCGCCATCGACATCCTGTTCAACACCGTACGCGGCGCGTTCAGCGCCTCGCCGCCCGGCACGGACTGGTACAAGTTCGGCGACGAATACGGCAACGGCCTGGCGACTTTCCTGTCCTGGCTGATCCTGCTCGCCGTGCTGTCGCAGCTCGTCTGGATCATCTGGTCGCGCTGGCATGAGAACCGGCCGCCGGCGCAGGGCTTCTTCGCCTTCCGCGGCGTTGCCATCGCCTATGCCGTCCTGTCCCTGATCGCGCTCGTCCTCTCCTTCGCCATCCAGCACCCGGCGATCGTCCGCAACTGGTGGTTCTGGGCCGTCTGGGTTTTTCAGCTGGTCTCCTTCATGTGGTACGTCCTCTACCTGATCTGGGCGACCCGCGAGGCCTCCGCCTGATCCTGCGGCAGTGCGGAACGCCGGCCGGACCGCTGCGTTGAGCGCAGGAGTCAGCCGCTGCCAGCGGCGCGGGACGACAGGAGCCGGCCATGGCGCTGAAATACTATGCCCAGACGATCACGACGGACCGGAACGGAGAGATACGCCGCGGCAGGCCGCGCGAATTGCCGACGCCGGAGGAGGCGATCGAAGAAGCGGGCAGGATGACCGACGCCACCACCGGTGCCATCGCCTTCGAGGCCGATGACGCCTTTCCGATCGAGGCGGCCGAGGTGGTGGAGCTCGCCCGCTTCGCGCCGTCCGGCGAGAACGCCTGAGGCACCGTCACGGGGCTCCGCCCAGACGGCGGAGCCCCATGTAGCGGCGCACGATCAGTCGATGATCTCGACGACGGTGCCCGTGCGGGCATCGACGACGATGTGGCGATTGTTCACGATGGCATAGGCGTAGTCGTCATAGTCGGGCACCGGGTAGAGAACCACGTCGGGCGGAAGCCGCTCCCCGACCACCACGTCGCCGGTGATGGCGATGCTCGGTTCGTGGCGCTCGATCACATAGGTGCGCAGGCGCGGGTCGAGGGACGCACCGGCCGCGGCGCCGATCCCGGCACCGACCACGGCGCCAACCGGTCCGCCGACCACGGCACCGGCCGCCGCCCCGGCGACAGCTCCGGCGCCGGCCTGAGCAAAGGCAAAGGCAGGGGTCAAGGACAGGGCAGCGGCGGCAAGCACAAGCTTGATACGCATGTTGATTTCCTCCAGTTCGCCCCATTTCATAAGAAATCCGGCGGATCACTGGTTCCTTCGGAAATCATCTTCTGTCTCCCGATGCGATCTCCGCCGTTTTGACACATTCCTCTAAAGCAAAGCTTCGGCCTAAACCTTGACCGCGATGACGAAACCGTGCCGTGCTGTGCAGTAAACCGCGCCCGTAGCCGCTACGTCGTTAGCTGCTCATGGGGCAAAGAGAGCCGTCGATCCCCGCAAAAAGACGTGGGGTTGTGCGTTTCCTTTTAACAATCTGCGGGGTAGTTGACTCCGGAACGGGCGACAGGCGCTCGCAAGGCCCAGGGCACCCCAAGGCATGCCGCAGCTCGTCAACGTCGCATTGCTGGTCGCGGAGGCGGGCGTCTACTTCGCGGCGATGACGCTGCTGTTCCATCTGCGCAGTCGGCTCGGCATCGGCACCTTCTTCACCGCCCTCGGCGTGATGCACTTCCTGGAGACCTATCTGGCGAGCGTGCTCTATGTGGAGCTGCCGCTCGGCGTCGTGGTCTCGCCCGGCTCCATGGTGCTCTTCGCCGGCAAGCTGACGATGCTGCTGCTGGTCTTCATCCGCGAGGACGCGGCGACGGCGCGCCAGCCGATCTTCGGCCTCTTCATCGGCAACCTGCTGATCATCGGCCTGGTGCTGATGCTGCGCCAGCAGATCCTGCTGCCGGTGGTCCCCGACCGCGCTCCCGATTTCGCCTTCATGGACGAGATGGGCTGGATGATGGCGTGGGGCACGGCACTGCTGTTCATCGACAGCATCCTCGTCATCCTGCTCTACCAGAAGGCCGGCGAGTGGTTCGGCGAACGGCAGACGCTGCGCATCTGGCTCAGCGTCATGGCCGTGCTCAGCTTCGACCAGGTCGGCTTCTATCTGCTGCTGCGGCTGCTGTTCGGCATGCCGGCGTCGATCCTGTTCAGCGGCTGGGTCGTCAAGCTGGCGATGGGCACGCTGTTCAGTCTCATGACCGGCGCCTACCTCCGCTCCACATCGCACGCCCAGGGGCGCGAGCACCGGCCGGGCCGGGTCGCCGAGATCTTCGACGTGCTCACCTATCGCCGGCGCTATCGCGAACTGCTGGCCGAATACGGCCGCGACGGCCTCACCGGCATCTACGACCGGCGGCGCTATGAGACGCTGAGCCACGAAATCTACGCCGCCGCACGACGCGCCGGACAGCCCCTGAGCATGATCGTCATCGACGTCGATCTCTTCAAAAGCGTCAACGACGCCTTCGGTCATTCCGCCGGCGACAAATCGCTGAAGCGCATCGTCGACTGCATGACGGCGCAGCTGCGCGAGTCGGACCATGTCTTCCGCTATGGCGGCGAGGAATTCGTCATCCTCTGCCCCGGCGTCGGACATGGCGCCGCCCTCCTCCTCGCCGAGCGGTTGCGGCGGGCGGTCTCCGCCTGCGAGCTGCCGCATGGCGGCCACCTGACCATCAGTGCCGGCGTTGCCACCGGACCGCAGGAGGCCCAGGAAATCGAAGCGCTGTTCGCGCTCGCCGACGACCGGCTGTATCGGGCCAAGGCGGCGGGCCGCAACCGCGTCCTCGGCGGCACCGGCAGCGCCTTCGGCCGCGACGACGAAGGCGAGGAGCTGCAGCGCAGCCTTCCCTGACGGCGCCGCTGGCGGACAGCCGGCCCGCTGCACCAATCTTCCCGCGACACCTGGCTTCCGTCTCCTCGCCACCACCCCTTCCACACCCCATCCGTTGGCCCTTGCATTCGGCAGCGCGTTTAGCTAATTATATTAGCCAATACGGGATGAGAATTATCCAGAGGAGGACAGCCATGACCACCGCATTGCTCGCCAGCTCGCTCGCCGGGGCCGCGCCAAGTCCGGCAATCCGCTCCGCAGCCACACGCTTTCTCGATGTTCCGGGTGGGCGGCTCGCCTATGAGGAGATCGGCAGCGGCCCTCTTGTGGTGATGGTCCCCGGCATGGGCGATGTGCGGCAGGAATACCGTTTCCTCGCCCCACAGCTTGCGGCCGCCGGCTTCCGTGCCGTCAGCGCCGACCTACGCGGCCATGGCGGCTCGAGCACCGGCTGGGCGGCCTATACGCCCGAGGCAGTAGCGGCCGATATCACCGCGCTTGTCCGCCACCTCGGCGGCCCGGCCGTGATCGTCGGCAACTCGATGGCCGCCGGCTCGGCTGCGCATGTCGCCGCCCTGGCGCCGGAGCTGGTGCAGCGGCTGGTGCTTCTCGGCCCGGCAGTGCGCGATGTCCGGCCGGCCAGCCGCCTGAAAGCCCTCGGGCAGGCGCTGCTGATCCGGACGGCCTTCTCCGGTCCCTGGGCGGTGAGCGCCTGGAAGGCGTTCTACCGCTCGCTCTACCCGACCCGGCCGCCGGCCGACCTGACGGCCTATATCGATGCCCTCGCCGCCAATCTGCGCCAGCCGGGCCGCATGGCCGCCCTCAAGGCGATGATAAGAGCGCCGAAGGACGGCATCGAGGCGCGGCTCGGCGACGCGCATGTCCCGACCCTGGTGGTGATGGGAACCCGCGATCCGGATTTTCCCGATCCGGCGGCGGAAGCGCAGTGGGCGGCGGCGCGCCTTGCCGGCGAGGTCGTCCTCATCGACGGCGCCGGGCACTACCCGCATGCCGAGATGCCCGAGATCACCGGCCCCGCCGTCCTGCGCTTTCTCGGCGCCGCCTGATGCCGCGCGCCGGACTGACGCCGGAGACGATTCTGCGCGAGGCCATCGCCCTCGCCGATGCCGAGGGGCTGGCGGCGGTGACGCCGACGGCGCTGGCGCAGAGGCTCGGCGTCCGCCCGCCGTCGCTCTACAAGCATGTCGCCGGCCTCGGCGAGATCCTCGACAGCATGGCCCAGCGCGGCGTCGAAGAGACCAACCGCCGCCTGCTGCGTGCCACGGCCGGCCTCGCCGGCAACGACGCGCTGCTGGCCCTCGCCCGCGCCTATTGGGATTTCGCGCATCAGCACCCGGGGCTCTACGCCGCCTCGCTGCGGGCGCCGCCGGCCGACGGCAGCGGCTGGGCGAAGGCCGGCGAGGAGACTGTCGAGACGGTGCTGGCCGTGCTGCGCGGCTACAGGCTCGCCGGGGCCGATGCCCTGCATGCCACCCGCGGGCTGCGTGCCATCCTGCACGGGTTTCTGTCGCTCGACGCCGCCGGCGGCTTCGGCCTGCCGCTCGATGTCGAGGATTCCTTCCTGCGCATGGTGCGGCTCTTTGCCGACGGGCTGCGCCGGGAGGGCGAAGCGCTTATCCCGGCAGGGGTTCGGCTGCCGCCTGGAGCTCGACGCGCAGGCCTTCCGGACCGGTGACGAAGATCTGCCGGATGCCGGTGCCGGGTATGGCCGAGAGCTTGAGGGGATAGCCCACCGCCTCCAGCTCGGCGAGCTTGCGCTCGTAGTCGTAGAAGGCGAAGGCGAAATGATTGAGCAGCGGCTGTTCGCCGCCGTCGCCCTCCCCCGGCGGCTGGATATGGATCACCGGGCGGTCGTCGGCGTCATAGAGCCAGTAGCCGGGATAGTCGAAGGGCGGCCGCCACCCGACGCGCACATCGAGAACGGCGACGAGAAAATCGCGCGCCGCTTCCATATCGCGCGGACGAATATTGATGTGGTCGAAACGCATCGGCGGCTGTCCCCCAGGATGGCAGCGGCAAGCATAGCCGCTGCCGGGCCGTGACAGGAACAGCGGAACCGAATAAGCACGGCAGGCCATGCCTGAGCCCGACCATGCCTGATCTCCTCCTCGAGCTGTTCTCCGAAGAAATCCCCGCCCGCATGCAGCGGCGCGCCGCCGACGACCTGCGCCGGCTGGTGACCGGTGCCCTCGTCGATGCCGGCCTCACCTATGACGGCGCCAAGGCCTTCGCGACGCCGCGGCGGCTGGCGCTGGCGGTGCACGGCATTCCCGCCGAGGCGCCGCCGACCCGCGAGGAGCGCAAGGGCCCGCGCGTCGGTGCGCCGGAAGGCGCCGTCGCCGGTTTCCTCAAGAGCGCCGGCCTCGCATCGCTCGACCAGGCCGGCGTGCAGTCCGATCCCAAGAAAGGCGACTTCTACGTCGCCGTCATCGAAAGGCCGGGACAGACCGCCCGCGACGTCATCGCCGCCGCCATACCGCAGATCGTGCGCGATTTTCCCTGGCCCAAATCGATGCGCTGGGGGACCGGGACGCTGCGCTGGGTGCGGCCGCTGCAGGCGATCCTGTGCACGCTCGACCCCGGCGCCGAGGAACCGGAGGTGGTGGACTTCACCATCGACGGCCTCGCGGCGGGCAACGTCACCTACGGTCATCGCTTCATGGCGCCCGGACCGATCCGCATCCGCCGCTTCGCCGACTATCAGCCGGCGCTGGAGACGGCGCGCGTGGTGCTCGACGCCGACCGGCGCAAGGACATCATCCTGCACGACGCGCGCGACCGGGCGCTGGCGCTCGGCCTGACGCTGGTGGAGGACGAGGGGCTGCTGGAAGAGGTGGCCGGCCTGGCGGAATGGCCGGTGGTGCTCGTCGGCGCGTTCGAGGAAGCCTTCCTGGCGATCCCGCCGGAGGTCATCCGCACCACGATCCGCGTCAACCAGAAGTGCTTCGTGCTGCGCCAGGCCGACGGCGGCCTCGCCAACCGCTTCATTCTCGTCGCCAATATCGAGGCAGCGGACGGCGGCCGCGAGATCGTCGCCGGCAATGAGCGCGTCATCCGCTCGCGCCTCGCCGATGCGCGCCATTTCTGGAACACCGACCTCGCCCCCCTGCCCGGCTTCCGCGACCGCGGCGACCTGAAACCGCTCGACCAGCGGCTGCAGAAGCTGCGCGACCAGAACATCGTCTTCCACGAGAAGCTGGGCACGCAGGGCGAGCGCATCGACCGCCTCGCCTTTCTCGCCACCGAGATCGCCCCGCTGGTCGGCGCCGATCCGGACAAGGCAGCCCGCGCCGCCCTGCTCGCCAAGGCCGACCTGGTCACAGAGATGGTCGGCGAATTCCCCGAGTTGCAGGGCCTGATGGGCCGTTACTATGCGGCGGCGCAGGGCGAAGATCCGTCGGTCGCCGTCGCCGTCGAGGACCATTACAAGCCTCAGGGACCGGGCGACCGGGTGCCGGCCGATCCGGTGGCGATCGCCGTGGCGCTGGCCGACAAGCTCGACATCCTTGTCGGCTTCTGGGCGATCGACGAGAAGCCGACGGGCTCGAAGGACCCTTATGCGCTCCGCCGCGCGGCGCTCGGCGTCATCCGCATCGTGCTGGAGAACGGCATTCAAGTGCGGCTGGCGCCGTTCATCGAGGCGGCTTACCAGCGCCACAGCGCCGCCAAGGCTGTGAGCCTCGACGACCTCGTTCCCGACCTCCTGGCCTTCTTCGCCGACCGCCTCAAGGTGCAGCTTCGCGAACAGGGCGCGCGGCATGATCTCGTCGACGCGGTGTTCGCGCTCGGCCGCCAGGACGACCTCCTGCAGATCACTCGCCGGGTCGAGGCGCTGGGCAAGTTTCTCGATACGGAGGACGGCAGACACCTCCTCGCCGGCTATCGCCGCGCCGCCAACATCCTGCGCGCCGAAGAGAAGAAGGGCGACAGCTTCGCCGGTGCCGTCGATGCAGGCCTCCTCAGCGACCCGGCCGAGATCGGCCTGGCGGCGCATATCGACGTGGCGGCGCCGACGGCTGCGGCGGCCGTCGCCAACGAGGATTTCGCCGGAGCCATGGCAGTCCTGGCGAGCCTGCGCGCTCCGGTGGACGCCTTCTTCGAACAGGTGCTGGTGAATGCCGAGGCGCCGGCCGTGCGCGCCAACCGCCTGCGGCTGCTCAACCGCATCCGTGAAGCGACGCTGACGGTCGCCGACTTCTCGCGCGTCGAGGGCTGAATCAAAGAAAGGGCGCCCCGTGGGCGCCCTTTCTGGCCGGAACCGGTCGCGGCTCAGTACCAGGTCGGCGGCACGCCGTAATAGTCGTGCAGCCGACGGGCGGCGTCCTGGCTGGCCCAGTCCCAGGTATCTTCGGCGTATTTCGGAGCGCCCTTGATCTGCTCTTCGCTGATGTCGATCTCGTAGCCGCCGAGATCCTCGTTATAGGTCAGCGATGCCCACGGCAGCGGGTAATAGTCCTTACCCATGCCGAGGAAGCCGCCGAAGGTCAGGACAGCGTAGGCGACCTGGCCGCTGCGCTTGTCGAGCATGACGCGCTCGATCTTGCCGATATGCCGGCCTTCCATATCGTAGACGGCGGTTCCCTCGACCTTGTCGCTGGCGATCAGGGCGAAGGTTTCGGTGACGTTGCCGCGGCCAGTCGCCGCGACATTGCTGTCGACTGAGTTGATCGGCATGGCTGTGCCTCCATAGCTTCAGATGGAGGATTAACGGGCCGGCCGAACCTGAGTTCCCGCTCGCGCCGCCGCATCTCTGCCTTGTCGGGCTGGCTAGAGTCGGCGCGATTCGAACGGGAGCCACTCATGGATATCAGCATTCCCACCCTGCAGCCGATCGTTGCGCTGGTCGCCGGCATCCTCATCCTGGTGATGCCGCGGCTCCTCAATTACATCGTCGCCCTCTACCTCATCGTCGTCGGCATTCTCGGCCTCGTTCATTAGCCGCCGACCCGCACCACCAGCCGGCCGCGGACGCCGCCGGCAACGATCCGCCGTGCCGCATCGACCACGTCGGCAAGGCCGATCTCCGCCGTCATGGCGTCGAGCAGCGCCGGATCGAGCCCGGCGGCAAGGCGCTGCCAGGCTTCGAGACGGCGCGCCTTCGGCGCCATGACCGAATCGATGCCGAGCAGCGAAATGCCGCGCAGGATGAAGGGCGCGACGCTGGCCGGCAGGTCGAGCCCGCCGGCATTGCCGCAGGCGGCGACGGCGCCGCCGCGCCGGGTCATCGACAGGAGGTTGGCGAGCACAGTGCCGCCGACCGCATCGATGCCGGCGGCCCAGCGTTCCTTGCCGAGCGGACGCGGCGGCGCGGCAAGCTCGGCCCGCGCGACGATCTCGGCAGCGCCGAGGCGGCGGAGATAGTCCGCCTCGGCGGGGCGGCCGGTGACGGCGCTCACCTGCCAGCCGAGCCTCGCCAGCAGTGCCACGGCGACCGAGCCGACGCCGCCGGCGGCGCCGGTAACGACCGCCGGCCCCTGCTCGGGCGACAGCCCGGCGCGCTCCAGCGCCAGCACCGACAGCATCGCCGTATAGCCGGCCGTGCCGATCGCCATGGCCTGGCGGAGCGACAGCCCGGCCGGCAGCGGCACAAGCCAGTCGCCGTCCACCTGGGCCAGCCCGGCATAGGCGCCGTAATGCACCTCGCCGACACCCCAGCCATTGAGGATGACGGCATCGCCCGGCCGGTAGTCGGGATGCTCGGACCGCTCGACGATGCCGGAGAAATCGATGCCGGGGATCATCGGGAAACGCCGCACCACCGGCGCCGTGCCGGTGATGGCGAGGCCGTCCTTGTAGTTGACGGTCGACCAGGCGACGCGGACCAGCACGTTGCCGGGCATCAGGTCGCCCGGCGTCAGCTCCGTCGTCTCGACCGACTGGGCGCCGGCATCGTCGCGGCGGATGAGGAGGGCGGGAAATCTATCCATGCCCTCTCTTAACACGGGCTGTGTGGCCGGCTATGCCGCCGGCGCCAGCCGCGCCATCGGCTGCTCGCGGATCGGCAGGTGAATGAGCGCCGCGAAGATGCCAAGCGCTACCGACAGCCACCAGATGACGTCATACGAGCCGGTGGTGTCGTAAAGGCGGCCGCCGAGCCAGACGGCGATGAACGATCCGACCTGATGCGACAGGAAGACGAAGCCGTAGAGCGTCGCCAGATAGCGCATGCCGAACATGACGCCGACAAGGCTCTGCGTCAGCGGCACCGTCGACAGCCAGGTGAAGCCGATCAGCGACGCGAAGACGAGGACCGACGGCACGCTCGGCGGCAGCAGCAGGAACGCGGCGATGACGACCGCCCGCGACAGGTAGATCAGGCTGAGGAAGCGGCGCTTGGCGAAGCGCTCCGACAGCGTGCCGGCGGCAATCGAGCCGGCGATGTTGAAGAGGCCGATCAGCGCAATGGCGAGGCCGCCCCATTTCGGCGCAATGCCGATGTCGTTGAGATAGGGCGGCAGATGCGCCGTCACGAAGCCGAGCTGGAAGCCGCAGACGAAAAAGCCGGAGACGAGCAGCAGATAGGAGGGATGCCGGAAAGCCTCGCGCAGGGCGTGGCGGATCGTCTGGTCGGCATGCCCGGCGAGCGGCGCGGCATACGGCCGGCCGCGCACGACGAAGGCGAGCAGCGGCACCACCAGCAGCGTCGCCGCCATGACGAACAGCGCCGTCTGCCAGCCCTGCGACTGGATCAGGCCCTGGCCGATCGGCGCGAACAGGAACTGGCCGAACGAGCCGGCAGCCGTGCCGAGCCCGTAGGCGAGCGGCCGCAGATGCGCCGGCAGCAGGCGCGCAAAGGCCGCCAGCACCAGCGTGAAGGCGGAGCCGGCGACCCCGAGGCCGACGAGAAGCCCGGCGGTGATCTGCAGGATGAAGGCGTCGGTCGTCAGCGCCATCAGGGCCAGCCCGAGCGCATAAACGAGCGCACCACCGGCCAGCACGCGCGCCGTGCCGAGCCGGTCGGCGAGCATGCCGACGAAGGGCAGTGCCAGACCCCAGATGAGATTCTGCAGGGCGATGGCGAAGGAAAAGGTCTCCCGGCTCCAGCCATTGTCGGTGGTCATGGGCGTCAGGAAGAAGCCCATGGTCGAGCGCGGCCCGAAGCCGATGGCGCCGATCACGCAGCCGGCGACGATGATGACCCAGGGATTGGCGAAGACGGACCGGGCGGACGTCGCGCCGGAGGAAACGCTGGCAGGAGACATGCTGGAGGCGTGAACACCGTTCGAAGCGGCAAGCCCGCCATTATAGCGCCTGCCGCGGAAGCCGCCGGAAGATATTTCGCCGATGCCAAGAACACAGCGCCTTACCTCTCCCCACGGGAGAAGTCGGAAACGCAGAGCGTTTCCGGGTGAGGGTTACTACCGGCGACACGCCGCTGCAGCGCCGGGGCAGGACTCCTGAGGGCCGAACTCCTCACCCGTCCGCCTAGGCTCGCTACGCTCACCATGTCTCCGGTCCATACAATGGGAGAGGCGGGGGCGGCGGCCTATCTGCGCCATCCGTGTTCGCGTGGGAAATGCCGGATCAAGTCCGGCCATGACGCCAGTATCGCCAAGGTGTCGACGTGAACCCTCTCACCGACAGTCGCCTGCGCGTCAACAAAGGGAGTATGGCGGCTTCCCGTCCCCACGATTCGATATTCGCCCCTCGCCATCGGACGCCGTAATCCCTATAACGCGGGCACCTTTGGCCGGCGTCGTCGGCCCGAATCCTCTTGCCTGTCGGCTCATGACAACCGCGGTTTTCGTGCTCAACGGCCCCAACCTCAACCTGCTCGGCAAGCGGGAGCCCGAGGTTTACGGCAGCCGCACGCTGGCAGATATTGAGGAGGAATGCCGCAAGGCGGGCTCACGCCTCGGCTTCGACATAGATTTCCGCCAGACGAACCACGAAGGCATTCTTGTCGACTGGGTTCAGGAAGCCGGCGATGCCGCCGGCATCGTCCTCAATCCGGGCGCTTATACGCATACCTCCATCGCGCTGCACGATGCGATCCGCTCCATCGATCGGCCGCTGATCGAAGTCCATCTCAGCAACATCTTCGCTCGTGAACCATTCCGCCACCATTCCTATGTATCGCCGGCCGCTTCGGGCGTGATCTGCGGGCTGGGGACGGCGGGCTACGTGCTGGCGCTGGAAGCGCTGGCGCGCCTGCGCGGCTGACCGGCGACGGACCAGGATATGACGCACAAAACTTCCTCGATCGACCAGGAACTGATCCGCGAACTTGCCCGCCTGCTGCGGGAGACCGAACTCACCGAAATCGAAATCGAACAGGACGACCTGCGCATCCGCGTGGCGCGATCGCCTGCGCCGATCGCTTCGACGGTCGTCGCGGCGCCGCCGGCTCCTACCCCTGCCGCGCGTGTCGAGGCAGCTGCCGCCGAAGCGGCGCCGGCCGCCAACCATCCGGGCATGGTGCCGTCGCCGATGGTCGGCACGGCCTATCGCGCCCCGGAACCGTCGGCGCGGCCCTATGTCGAGGTGGGCGACACGGTTCGCGAGGGGCAGACGCTTCTCATCATCGAGGCGATGAAGACAATGAACCAGATCCCGTCGCCGCGCACCGGCACGATCCGGGCGATCCTCGTCGATGACGGCCAGCCGGTCGAATACGGCGAGCCGCTGATGATCGTGGAGTGAGCCCGCCGGCGGCGATGTTCAACAAGATCCTGATCGCCAATCGCGGCGAAATCGCCCTTCGTATCCTGCGCGCCTGCAAGGAGCTGGGCATCCAGACCGTCGCGGTGCATTCCACCGCCGATGCCGACGCCATGCATGTGCGCCTCGCCGACGAGAGCGTCTGCATCGGCCCGCCGGCGGCGCGCGACAGCTATCTCAACATTCCGCAGCTCCTCGCCGCCTGCGAGATCACCGGCGCCGACGCCGTCCATCCCGGCTACGGCTTCCTGTCGGAGAATGCCCGCTTCGCCGAGATCCTGGCGGCGCACAAGCTGGTCTTCATCGGGCCGAGCGCCGAGCATATCCGCATCATGGGCGATAAGATCGAGGCCAAGCGCACCGCTAGGCGCCTCGGCATCCCGGTCGTCCCCGGCTCGGAAGGCAATGTCCCCGACGAGGCCGCCGCCAAGCGCATCGCCGCCGAGATCGGCTACCCGGTCCTCATCAAGGCGGCCTCCGGCGGCGGCGGCCGCGGCATGAAGGTCGCCCAGTCGGAGGACGAGATCGGCAACGCCTTCGCCACCGCCCGGGCGGAAGCGGCGGCAGCCTTCGGCGACGGCACTGTCTATATCGAGAAATATCTGGCGCATCCGCGCCACATCGAAATCCAGGTCATGGGCGACGGCGCCGGCCGGGCCATTCACCTCGGCGAACGCGACTGCTCGCTGCAGCGCCGGCACCAGAAGGTCTGGGAGGAATCGCCCTCGCCGGCTCTCAACGCCGCCGACCGCGAGCGGATCGGCTCGATCGTCGCCAAGGCGATTGCCGACCTCGGCTATGCGGGCGCCGGCACGATCGAATTCCTCTATGAGGACGGCGAGTTCTATTTCATCGAGATGAACACGCGCCTGCAGGTCGAGCATCCGGTCACCGAGGCGCTGACCGGCATCGACCTCGTCA
>CAZAAW010000006.1:0-139066 GCA_964483325.1 uncultured Hyphomicrobiales bacterium | reverse complement strand
CCAGCAGCACCGTCCACACCTTCAGCGCCTCGCGCTTCTCCATCACCAGCGCCGAATGGAGCAGCGCCGTGGAGGCCAGCCAGGGCATGAAGGAGGCGTTCTCGACCGGGTCCCAGAACCACCAGCCGCCCCAGCCGAGCTCGTAATAGGCCCAGTAGGAGCCCATGGCGATGCCGGCGGTGAGGAACAGCCAGGCCGCCAGCGTCCACGGCCGCACCCAGCGCGCCCAGGCCGCCTCGATGCGGCCGTCGATCAGCGCCGCCACCGCGAAGGCGAAGGAGATCGAGCAGCCGACATAGCCGAGATAGAGCAGCGGCGGGTGCAGCGCGAGGCCGATGTCCTGCAGGATCGGGTTGAGGTCCTGCCCGTCCATCGGCGGCATGGCGATGCGCTGGAAGGGATTGGAGGTGAAGAGGATGAAGGTCAGGAAGGCGGTGCCGATCCAGGCCTGGACGGACAGCACCAGCGCCTTGAGGCGCTCCGGCAGGTTGCCGCCGAAGACGGCGACGAGCGCCCCGAACAGGGTCAGCACCAGCACCCAGAGGAGCATCGACCCCTCATGGTTCCCCCAGACGCCGGTCACCTTGTAGAGCAGCGGCTTGGTCGAGTGCGAGTTCTGGAAGACGTTGAGCAGCGAGAAGTCGGAAACGACGTAGGCGTGGACGAGCGCCGCGAAGGCGAGGCCGACCAGCAGGAACTGGGTCACCGCCGCCATCGGCGCCATGCCCATCAGCCGGCCGTCGCCGGTGCGCACGCCCCAGGCCGGCAGGACGGACTGGAGAATGGCGATGGCCAGCGCCAGGATGAGCGCGAAATGGCCGAGCTCGGCGATCACGGCGGCTTACCTCTGGGCGGCCGCGGGCTGGGCCATGGGCGGCGGGCCGCTGGAGCCTTCGCCCTCCCACATGCCGTTCTGCTTGAGGGCGTCGGCGACTTCGCGCGGCATGTAGGTCTCGTCATGCTTGGCAAGGACGCTGTCGGCGGTGAAGCCGCCGTCCATGCCGACGCTGCCCTCGGTGACGACGCCCTGCCCCTCGCGGAAGAGGTCCGGCAGGATGCCGGTATAGGTGACGGGGACGCTGGCGGCGCCGTCGGTGACGACGAAGCGCACCTTGCCGCCCGGCTCGCGCACCACGCTGCCTTCCTCGACCAGGCCGCCGAGGCGGATGCGCTGGCCGGGGACCGGCGCCTTGGCGACGATGTCGCTGGGGCTGTTGAAGAAGACGATGCGGTCGGAGAGGGCGTAGAAGATCAGGCCCGCCGCGACGGCGAGGACGATGCCGGCCAGCCCGATCAGCAGCAGCCGGCGCTGCTTGCGCGACGAGCCGAAATTGCGGCGCGGGAGGGCGGGATCGAGGGCGGTCATGGCAGCTCCAGTGACTTGGCGGCGGCTTCGACGGCGGCGAGCGCGTCAGGCTTCTCGGCAAGCGCCACCCGGGCCCGGGCAAGAGCGGCGCGCGCGTCATCCGTGCGGCCCAGCACCATATAGGATTTCAGGAGCTGCGCCCAACCGGCGGCATCGTCCGGCTGCTGCTCCAGGCGGGTGGCAAGACGGTCGACCATGCTGCCGACCATCGCCTGCCGCTCCTCGGGCGTCATGGCAGCGGCGGCGTCGACTTCTTCCTGCGTCGGGGCAGGAGGAGTGGGGACAGAAGGCGCCGGCTCAACCGCAAGGCCGCCGCCGTTTCGCGGCGCCGAGCCCGGCTCCAGCGCGGCAAGCTGCTTGCGGGCGATATCGGCCCAGGGGGTCCGGCCGGAGGGGTCGCTGGCCAGCACCGCCTTCCACTCGGCAACCGCCGCGTCATGGTTGCCGTGGGCGGTTTCATAGGCCGCGACATAAACGCGCGCGTTCACGTTGGCGGGATTGTTCGCCAGCACCGCCCGGAAGACCGCCACCGTTTCCGGCGTCATGACGGTCTGGCCGTGCAGGTCGAACATGCTGACGCCGAGCTGGGTGCCGAAGCTGCCTTCGGCATCGGCGGAGCGCGTCACCGCCGGCGAGGCCTTCACATAGGCGACGCCGGCATCGTCCATGCGGCCGACGCGGGCATACATCACCGCCGCGCCCCACCACAGCACCGGATTGTCCGGCTCCGCCTTCAGCTTCGTCTCGAGCTCGGTGACGAGCGCCTTGGCGTCCTCGTCGCTGCCCTGCAGGCCCTGCGTCAGGATGGCGTCGAAGGCGGGCGGATCGTCGGGGTTGAAGGCGGCCAGCCGGGCGCTGCGCGGCATGTCCGGCTCGCTCGGCGAGCCGAGCCACAGATAGCCGCCGAGGGCGACGACCGGCAGGACGACAAGCGGGGCGGCGGAAGCAAGGGCACCGAGGCGCGATTTCGGCGCCGCCTCGCCGGGCGCCGGCTCGCCGGCCTGCAGGAGGCGGCGGGCGATCTCGTTGCGGGCCGCCGTCGCCTCGCCGGCCGGCAGGATGCCGCGGCGCACGTCGCGGTCGACCTCATCGAGCTGATCGCGGTAGATGGCCAGTTCGGCCGGCGCGGCGGCGGCGTCGCGGCGCGACCGGTACATCGGCGCCAGCAGGGCCGCTGCTGCAGCTGCCGTCAGGACGGCCATGGCGATCCACAGACCCATGCCAAACCCTTGGCGCGATTAAACCATTGGCGCGATTATAATTAGCGCGATTACAACCTGCGGCGCTTGTAGCCGCTGCACCGGTGTCGCGCAACCGACGCACGCAGGCGTGACCGGCGCGCGATGCCGCACCCGCAGCGGCGCCTCAGCTCACCGGCCGCCAGTTGCCGTCCGGCTCGCGGCAGGCGGTGCCGCGGGCGGTCTGCGACTGGCCGTCGACATAGACGGTGTGGGCATAGTCGCGGCAGCTATATTCGTTGACGTCGTAGCTGGGGCCCGGCGTCACCTCGCCGTAATGGCCGCTGCGCGGATTGCGCCAGGTGATCGGCGTGCCGGCGCGGCCGCGGTCCAGCGCCTCGTATTCGGCGCTGTAGGCGGCGGTGCGGTCGGCATCGTCGAGATTGCGGCCGATATCGCCGCCGACCAGCCCGCCGACCACCGTTCCCGACGGCGGCGCCGCAGCGGCGCCCGGCGGGACGGCGAGCGCCGCGTTGCCGGCCGGCCGTGTGCCGGCGCTCTGGCAGGCAGCGAGCAGGGCGCTGAGAGCGACGGCGGTGGCGAGGGGCATCAGACGCATGGCGGACGAATCCTTGGCTTCGAATGGCTGATAGCAGGCGCGAAAACAAAGCGCCAAGCCCCCCAACAAAGCGCCAAGTCCCCGCTTTGTTGCATCGGGGCGTGGCGGAAATGCGGAAAACGGCCGATCGCCGCCATTCCGGCCTTTCATGCCGCCGGCAGAACGACTTCCGCCCGCAGGCCGCCGCCCGGCGCGGTGTCGAGCCGGAACGAGCCGCCGTAAAGGGCGACGAGATCGGTGACGATCGACAGGCCGAGGCCGGAGCCGGGCTTGCTCTCATCGAGGCGCTTGCCGCGCCGCGTCGCCTCGGCGCGCTGCTCCGGCGTCAGGCCGGGGCCGTCATCGTCGACATTGACGGTGAGCCGGCCCGTTTCGTGGTCGCCGGCCGGCTTGTCGTAGAGGATGTCGACCGAGACACTGGTGCGCGCCCATTTGCAGGCATTGTCGGCAAGATTGCCGATGATCTCCTCCAGGTCCTGCTGCTCGCCGCGGAACAACGCGCCGGGCGCCGTGCGGCTGGAAAGGCTCACGCCCTTCTCGGCATAGATGCGGTTCATGGCGCGGCACAGCCGGTTCATCACCGGCCCGACCGGCGTCACGGCGCCGATGACCTGCGAGCGGGCGGCGATGCGCGCCCGGTCGAGATAATGCGTCACCTGGACCCGCATCAGCTCGGCCTGCTCGGCGACCTTCTCGGCCAGCGGCCCGTCGGCCGAGCGGGCCTCGTTGGTGATGACGCTGAGCGGCGTCTTCAGCGCATGCGCCAGGTTGCCGACCTGCGTGCGCGCCCGCTCGATAATCTCCTGGTTGGACCGCAGCAGCGCATTGAGCTCGTGGATGAGCGGCTGGATTTCCGCCGGATAGCGCCCCTCGAAGCGCGTTTCCTTGCCGCTGCGCAGGTCGGCGAGGCCGCTGCGCACGCTGTCGAGCGGCCGGATGCCCCAGCGGATCTGGAAGAAGGTGGCGATCAGCAGCCCGACGCCGAAGACGGCGAGCGTGAGGATGACGCTGTTGCGGAAGGCGTTGATCTGGCCGCGCAGCTCGGTGGCATTGCCGGCCACCAGGATCTGGTACGGCACCGCCTCGTCGCCCTGGCCGAAGGTAATGTCGCGCTGGACGAGGCGCAGCGACTGCTCCTCCGGGCCGACCATGGCCGCCCGCACCGCCCCCGTCTCGCCGTCGATCGGCGTGCCGCCGGTGGGGGCGAGCTCGTCGGTGAAGAGCGACTTGGAGGCCAGGATGACCGGGCCGCCGATGCCCTTGCGCACCTGCCAGTACCAGCCCGAGTAAAGCTGCTCGAAGCGCGGCTCGCCGAGATTGCCGGGGTCCTGGGTCGGTTCCGGGCGCTGAGTCGCCAGGACGCCGATCAGCGTCTTCAGGTAGACGTCGACGCGCTCGTCGAAGGCCCGCTCCACCGTGCTGCGGTAGAGCGAGGTCAGGATGATGCCGGCGGCGACCAGCGCGACGACGCTCCAGATCGCCGCGCCGGCGACCAGCCGGAAAGCGAGGGAGTCGAGCCTAAGCCGCATCACCCGGCGTGACGATGCGATAGCCGAGGCCGCGCACTGTCTCGATCAGATCGGTCGGGACCTTCTTGCGCAGGCGGCCGACGAAGACCTCGATCGTATTGGAATCGCGATCGAAATCCTGGTCGTAAAGGTGCTCGGTGAGCTCCGTGCGCGACACCACGCGGTCGCGGTGGTGCATGAGATATTCCAGCACCCGGAACTCGTGCGAGGTGAGCTTGACGGGGTTGCCGTCGACCGTCACGCGACCGGAGCGGATGTCGAGGCGGACCGGCCCGCATTCGATCTCGTTGGCGGCATGGCCGGCAGCGCGGCGCACCAAAGCGCGCACCCGGGCCAGCACCTCCTCGACATGGAACGGCTTGGCGACATAGTCGTCGGCGCCGGCATCGATGCCCTGCACCTTGTCGCTCCAGCGGTCGCGCGCCGTCAGCAGCAGCACCGGCATCTTGCGGCCGGCGCGGCGCCAGTCCTCCAGGACGCTGATGCCGTCCTTGAGCGGCAGGCCGATATCGAGAATCACCGCATCATAGGGCTCGGTGTCGCCGAGATAGTGGCCCTCCTCGCCGTCGGCGGCGCTGTCGACGGCGTAGCCCGCCTCCTTCAAGGCATTGCTGAGCTGCCGGTTCAGGTCCGGATCATCCTCAACGACCAGAACGCGCATGTTGCCTCCGCGCTTGACCCCTCAATAGCCGAGGATATTACCGCTTCCCGCGTCCACCGTCAGGCGCTTAACTTCGCCGCCGCGCGACAGCACATTGACGAGATAGACATACTGCCCGCCATTGGCGGTGCAGAGCTGCGCCGACACCACCTCGCCGCCGGCCTCGCGGCTGATCTTGCCGCGGATCTGCGACAGGGGAATCGCCTGCCGGCTCTGGACCGCGGCGCGGGCTTCCGCCGGCGAGAGGCACGATTGCGCCGCGGCGGGAACCGTGAAGGCGGCCCCGCTTCCGAACACCAGACCGCAGAAAACAGCGGCTTTGAGAAGGTTTTTCAACATGGCGTCAGGGGTAGGCCTCCATGCCTGAATGCCGGCTGAATGTGGCCCTGACGCCACGCCCTGTGGCCCGCTAGCGACAGTCCGCCGCAGCAGACGCCGTAGCGTGGGCACGCGCCGCAGGCGCTTGCCCACGCTGTCGAGGCAGGGGGCGGCTGGTGCCTCCTCGGGGCCCATCCCCCAGCACCGGAAGGCTGGCCATAGGCTACTGACGGGCGTTGTTGGGCATGGCACTTTCGTCGCCGCCCCACTGGCGTCATGGCCGGACTTGATCCGGCCATCCACGCGAACACGGATGGCGCAGAAGGAGGTATCGTCCGCAAGGCGTTCTTTTCGGCATGCGCGGTGTTCGTGTGGATGCCCGGGTCTTCGCCCGGGCATCCACACGCAGTTGGGGCGATGGCGTCCGCGCCGAGGCAGAGGACGCTAGCGCAGCACCGCCGTATCGGCGCCGCCCTGCGCCTCGCCGCCGGCGGGCGTCCGCGAGCCGAACCCGACGATGGCGCCGAGGAGCGCGATCAGCGCCACGGCCATGACGATTTCCATAACCGCAATCCCCGAGCTTCCGCGCATGCCGAGCGCTCCTGGCTGATCCGTGCAGCGAGGAACGCCGGCCGCATGGCGAGGTTCCGCCAGACCGGCGGCAGCGGCAAAAATCGCAGGACCGGCGGCTGGATGCCGCCGGTCCCGGAAGGCCTCTGCGATGCGGCGGCCGGCCTCTAGTTGAGGGCGAGCCGCAGGGCGCCGCGGACCGTTCCGTCGAGCGCGTAGCTGAGCTTCACGCGGTCGCCGACCCGCAGCTTGGTCAGGTCCAGCGTGCCGGGCACGGTGACCTGCATGTTGTTGACGATGAGCGCGCCGCTGTCGCGGTCGATGAAGGTGATGTGGCCGGAGGTCAGCCGCGCCGCGCGGTCGCCCTTGACGGCGAGCATGTCGAGGCGGGCGACGCGGGTGAAGCCCTCGGGGCCGGCAAGGGCGGCGTTGACAGCCTGGCCGAGGCCGAGATTGCCGAGACGGACGCCCGGGGCCAGCATGAAGGGCATGTTGTCGATGGCGATGCGGCCGGTGCGCGCATCGGCATAGGTGAGCCGCCCGCTGACGGTCTCTTCCGGCGCCGCGGCGGCCGGACGCGAGCCGGTCGTGTTGATGGCGCCGACCGGCATCTCGTCGACCATGGCGGCCAGCGTGACGGTCTGGCCGAGCTGCAGCCCCTTGATGTCTGCGAAGGCCACCTGGTGATTGTCGAGGACGACGCTGCCGGCAGCGGGGTCGATAAAGGTCACCCGTCCCGACATCGGATCGGCCGCCTGAGCGGTCGCCATGGCAGCCATCAGCGGCACGGCCGCCAGAACCATCAACCTGATCATCGCACGCTTCCTTCTACGCAGAACACACCCGAAAGCGCCGCCGGCACCGCCGGCAGTGGCCTCCCCTCGGAGACACAGCGAATTTGAAAGGTTAATCTTAAGATACAGTTTATATCTCTAATTCATTGAAATTACATCGCTATCCCGCCGCTCTTAAAGCAATCGACGCCCGCTGCCGGGCGCCGATCTCTTCCTCCCGTGGATGAGTGGGCGCTATTCGACGACGCCGCAGGCGATGCGATCGCCGGCGTCGCCGGACGGCTGCGACTTGTAGTCGTCGGGCTTGGCGTGAATGACGAAGGCCGACCCGTCGGCATCCTTGAGCGGGTTCTCGCCGCCCTCGGCCAGCGACACGCGGTCGGTGAAATCCTCCACCTTCAGCACGCCGTCATCGCCGACGAAGACATTGGGAAGGTCGCCGGCATGCGGCCCGCCCTCGACGAGAATGCCATGCTCATGGCCGCCGGCATAATGGCCGCCGGCCGAGTCGAACTTGGTCGCCGGATCGCAGGTTCCCGTCTCGTGGATGTGGAAGGCATGGACGCCCGGAGGCAGCCCGGTAAGGTCGGTCACGATATGCAGCATGCCGGACGGCGTGGTCGAAAGGGTTATCGTCCCGATGTCCTGCCCTTCGGCATTGATCATCTTGGCAGTCGCGTCCTGCGCATGGGCGGCGAACGGCAACAGGGCGGCCGCGGCAAGGGTCGCGGCAAAGACATGCTTCATGGCACATTCCTCCGGGTTGATGGGCCGTGAACGGCCATGGCAGCGCCTTGGTTGCATCAGGCGGACCGCCTGATGCCGGAGACAAGCGCGCCGGAAAGGACCGGGAGGGTGCGGCAATGGCTGTTCTGATCCGCCGGGAGACCGACGCCGACGTGGCGGCGATCCGCACCGTCACCGATGCGGCGTTCCGGGGCATGACCTATGCCAGCGGCACCGAGGCGGCGATCGTCGAGGCGCTGCGCAGCGCCGGCGCCCTGGCGCTGTCGCTTGTCGCCGAAGAGGGTGGTCGCGTCATCGGCCATGTCGCCTTCTCGCCGGTCACCGTCGACGGCCAGGATATCGGCTGGCTGGGCCTCGGCCCGCTGTCGGTGGAGCCGGCGATGCAGGGCGCCGGCGTCGGCACGGCGCTGGTCGGCGAAGGCCTGGCGCAGCTGCGCCTTGCCGGCATTGCCGGCTGCGTCGTCCTTGGCGATCCGGCCTATTACGGCCGCTTCGGCTTCATGGCCGGGCCGCGCCTGCGCTATGGCAACGCGCCGCCGGAATTCTTCCAGGGCCTCAGCTTCACCGGCGCCATGCCGGCCGGCAGCGTCGCCTTTCACGCCGCGTTCGACACCGCCGCCTAGCGGCGCCGGCGGCTGCCGCGCATTGGCCAGTCGACGATGAAGCGCTCCCAGTCCTCGAAGCGCACCTCCGTCTCGCTGACGGTGCGGCCGCGGACCGAGATGCCGGCGGTATGGACGGTCTGCGGATCGCCGGAGACCAGCGGATGCCACCAGTAGAGATCCTCGCCCTCCGCCGCGAGGCGGTAGCCGCAGGTCGGCGGCAGCCAGGAGAGCGTGCGCACCTCCTCCGGCGTCAGGCGGATGCATTCCGGCACCTTCTCGGCGCGGTGCGCGTAGTCGGAGCAGCGGCAGGTCTTCGTATCGAGCAGGCGGCAGCTCACCGAGGTCCAGGCGATGGCGCCGGTATCCTCATCCTCCAGCTTGTTGAGGCAGCAGCGGCCGCAGCCGTCGCACAGCGACTCCCACTCGGCATCGCTCATCTCCTCCAGCGCCTTGGTGCGCCAGAAGGGAGTCTCTGTCTCGGTGCGGATGCGGGCCATGCGGCCTCCTTGCGGATGCGCCTGATGTAGCTATCGCGCCGCCGGGCGCAACCGCGCAACAATGTTCCGGGCCGTCCGACGGCGGCCGCCCGTGGTCCCTAGGCTTGCCAAGGCGGGCCGCTTCGATCACAAGCTGTGATGGGGCAGGATGCCCGACGGCGCTGGAGATCGGCTTCCGTGCGCAACCCCTTCGACAATGGCCGCAAGCCACCCCGCAACCGCTTCGCCGAAGTCGATGCCGGGCTCGACTCGGCCCTGTTCCATATCCGCCAGGGGATTGCCGGCGGCTATGGCAGGATGGCGGCGCTGCTGGCGCGCCTGCGCGTCACCGGCTTCCTGCGCGCCGTCGTCGAGCTCCTCGGCGACGGCCTGACCCTGGGCACGGCCGGCGCCGTGCTGATGCTGGCGCTGGCGCTGCCGGCCTTCCGCGCCACCGAGGTCGACTGGCGCAACCAGGGCGACTATGCCGTCACCTTCCTCGACCGCTACGGCAACGAGATCGGCAAGCGCGGCATCCGCCACAGCGACACGGTGCCGCTCGAGGCGATGCCGGACTACCTGATCAAGGCGGTGCTGGCGACGGAGGACCGGCGCTTCTTCGACCATTTCGGCATCGACGTCTTCGGCACGTCGCGCGCCCTGGTGGAGAACCTGCGCGCCAATGCCGTCGTCCAGGGCGGCTCGTCGATCACCCAGCAGCTCGCCAAGAACCTCTTCCTCAGCAACGAGCGCACGCTGGAGCGCAAGGTGAAGGAGGTCTTCCTCGCTTTGTGGCTGGAGGCCAATCTCTCCAAGGAGGAGATCCTCAAGCTCTATCTCGACCGCGCCTATATGGGCGCCGGCAATTTCGGCATCGCGGCGGCGACGGAGTTCTATTTCGGCAAGTCGGTGCGCGACGTGACGCTGGCCGAGGCGGCGATGCTCGCCGGCCTCTTCAAGGCGCCGACCCGCTATGCGCCGCATATCGACCTGCCGGCGGCGCGCGCCCGCGCCAACCAGGTGCTGACCAACATGGTCGATGCCGGCCTCCTGACGGAGGGCCAGGTGATCGGCGCGCGGCGCAAGCCGGCGACGATCATCGACCATGCCGCCTCGCGCACGCCGGACTATTTCCTCGACTGGGCCTTTACCCAGGTGAAGGCCAAGGTGCCGCGCGGCGACCGCACGCTGACGGTGCGCACGACGCTCGACATGAACCTGGAGCAGTCGGCGGATGAATCGATCGAGACCAGCCTGCGCCAGTCCGGCGAGCAGTACCGCGTCCGCCAGGGGGCGCTGGTGGCGCTGGAGCCGGACGGGGCGGTGCGCGCCATGGTCGGCGGCCGCGACTATGGCGAGAGCCAGTTCAACCGCGCCACCGACGCGCTGCGCCAGCCCGGCTCGTCCTTCAAGCCCTTCGTCTATGCGACGGCGATGGCCAACGGCTACACGCCGAAAAGCGTCGTCCCGGACGCGCCGATCAGCATCGGCAACTGGTCGCCGCGCAACTATGGCGGCGGCTATGCCGGCCCGGTGTCGCTGACGACGGCGCTGGTCAAGTCGATCAACACAGTGCCGGTCCGCCTCGCCCAGGCGATCGGCCGCGACCATATCGTCGAGACGGCGCACCGCATGGGCATCAATACCGAGCTCCTGATCACCCGCTCGCTGCCGCTCGGCGCCGCCGAGGTGACGGTGCTGGACATGGCCGGCGCCTACGGCGCCTTCGCCAGCGGCGGCTACAAGGCGACGCCCTATGCCTTCACCCAGATCCGCAACAGCAGCGGCGAGATCGTCTACGACCATGCCCGCGACGAGCCGCCGCCGGAGCGGGTGCTGGACGAGACGGTGACGCAGGAGATGAACTCCATGCTGGCGCAGGTGCCGGAATGGGGCACCGGCCGGCGCGCCAAGCTGGAAGGCATCCGCACCGCCGGCAAGACCGGCACCACCAGCGCCTATCGTGACGCCTGGTTCGTCGGCTTCACCGGCAATTACGTCGCGGCGGTCTGGTTCGGCAATGACGACTACCAGTCGACCCGCAACCTGACCGGCGGCGCCCTCCCCGCCGAAGCCTGGCACCGCTTCATGGCCTATGCGCATCAGGGCATCGAGCTGAAGCCGATCCCCTTCGTCGAGCCCGAGGCCGGCCCGGCCGTCGCGGCCGCCGGCCCGGCGGACAATACCCCCGCCCCGGAGCGGCCGCAGGTCCTCTCGGCCCGCACCAATGCGCAGCTCCTCATCCTGGAGCGCCTGCTGCGCGGCGAAGCGCCGGAAGCCACGGTCCTCGGCACCGCCGATCCCGTCGGCGCGGTCCGGCAGGTGGCGCGCGACGCCCCGGCGACACCGCCGGCCGGAACGCCATGACCGGCATTGGCGCCATGACCAGCATTGGCGGCAGCGCCCGCCGGCGCTAACCCTGTCGCTGCAGGCGGCGGCATCCCGCACCGCGCGGGCAAGAGCATCCGGGAGTAGCTTTTGCGCTTCGTGATCGACATCGCCATAGCGATCGCCGTCGCGCTGGCGCTCGGCTTCTTCACCGCCTGGTTCGCCGTCGAATACGGCCGCAACTGGGGCACGGTCGTCGTCGGCCCGTGGGCGGCCTGGCCGGAGGCCGGCTCGCCCAATGCCGACCCCTATGCCGCGGCGATCATCGCCCGCTCCGGCGAGGTGCCGCTGGGGGCGGCCGAAGGCCTCGCCTTCACCGCCAACAGCGATTCATCGGGCACGCCGCTGGACGGCCGCTGCGTCTACCGCATCAGCGGCGCGACGCCGGTGGCGCGGCTGTGGACGCTTACCGCCTACGACGCCGAGGGCCGCCTGATGCGCAACGCCGCCGCGCGCACCGGCTTCAGCTCGCGCGAGCTGCTGCGCCGGCCCGACGGCAGCTTCGAGATCGTCGCCGCGCCGACCGTGCAGCCCGGCAACTGGCTGCCGACATCGGGCGGCGGACGTCTCGATTTCATCCTGCGCCTCTACGACACGACCCTGACCTCGGGGCTGCCGACGGCGGAAATCGTCATGCCGCAGATCACGCGCGGGCCCTGCTCATGAGGCGCACGCTGCTGTTCATCCTCGGCGGCGCGCTGGCCGGCGTCATCATCCATATCGTGGTGGTGTTCCTGCTGCCGGGCTTTGCCAATCGCGACGCCTGGACGACGATGGCGCGCTTCGGCGCCGACGGCGAGTTCCACCTCGTGCCGGTCTCGCAGCCGGGCGACGAGGCCCTGCCCTTCCTCGATCCGCGCTTCGTGCACGCCGTCTGCCGCTTCCGGCTGTCCGGTGGCCCGGTGCATGTCGTGGCGCCGATGCCGGACGATTTCTGGTCACTGGGCATCTTCGACCGCCGCGGCCGCAATCTCTACAGCCTCAACGACCGCACCGCGGCGCGCAATCCGCTCGACCTCTTCCTGATCACCCCGGCCGACCTGGCGCGGCTGCGCTCCGATCCGCCCGATGTCCTGGAAACGTCGATCGTCGTCGACCTGCCGATCGACACCGGCTTCGTGCTGCTGCGCGCCTTCGCCGCCGATGCGACGCTTGTCGAGCCGATCCGCCAGACGCTTGCCAAGGCCGATTGCGATGCGCCGGTGGTGACGACGCCGGCCGAGGACGACGAGGAGCCCCCGGTCGCCGAGGGGGAAACGAACCCCGATGCGGGTGGGGCCGGCGCGGCGCCGGCCGCCGAGTAAGGGCGTCAGGCCGACTTCTGCGGCCGCCGGCTGCGCGGCGCGGCCGAGCGGCTGCGCTTTGCCGGCGCCGGACGCTCGATGCGCACGCCCGGGAAAATGATGATCTCGCAGGCTTCCGCCCTTGCGCCGCGCGGCGCTGGTTCGCGCGGCTTTTCCGGCCGGCGCGCCGGATACGCAACAATCGTCGCCATCATGCCCCTGCCCCGCGGCGCCTGCCGCCGATCACCTGTTCTTCGACCATTAGGGATTGTGCAAGGTTAACAGTCCGCTAACCCATCACCCGCATCCTGCCGCGCCGAGGGACCCATATTCCCCTCCCGTCCATGGATATTGCATGGCCCTTCCCGCCAACGCCGCGTCGGAGCGCGAGGCAGCGCTGCTGCGCGCCATGACCGACCTCTACTGCCGCGCGGGCAGCCATGACGGCGAGGCGCAGCGCCGCTACGAGGAGCTGGCGACTTTCCTCCTGCCGCGCGTGGATGAGGAGAGCCGGGCGCAGGTCGCCGGCCGGCTGGCCGACCAGGCGGATGCGCCGAAGGCTGTGCTGCGGCTGCTGGCCCGCGATACGCCTGCCGTGGCGGAGCCCGTCCTGCTGCGCGCCCGGCGCCTTTCCGCCGCCGACCTCGTCGCCATCGTCGCCGCCACCGGCCCGGCGCATCACCGGCTGATCGCCCGGCGGCCGGACCTGCCGGCGGAGGTCCGGGCGGCGCTGCAGCCGGCGCCTGCCCCCTCGCCGATGTCGCTCGACGACGTGCTGGCGATCCTCGAGCTGCCGCCCGCCGGCCCGGCGCCGCAGCCATCACCCTGGGAGGCCTTCCTGGCGCTGGCGCCATCCGAACGGCTCGCAGCGATCGCCGATGCCGCAGCGCATCCGCAGCCGGCATCGGCGGCGGAGCGCGGCAACCGCCTCGGCGCCATGGTCGACCAGACCTACCGGGCGACGCAGCTGATGATCGCGGCGCGCGACGGCGGCGTCCTGCGGATGACCGAGGAACTGGCGGCGCTCGTCGATCTGCCGGTGACGGCCGTGCGCGCCGCCCTGCGGGACGAGTCCGGCGAGGCGGCGGTCATCCTGCTGGCGGCCGCCGGCATCGCCCTTGCCGACGCGCGGACGCTGCTTCTGCTGGCGCATGAGGCATCGCGGCGGGCGCCTGAGACCTTCTTCCGCCTCGCCGACCTGCTGGCCGGGCTGGAGCGGCGGGTCGCCGAGGCGATCGTCGCCGGCTGGCGGACACCCGCCGCCGACGATGCGCCGGCCGCCCCGGCCCTGCGTCCGCGGCTGCGGCCGTCGGCGGGCCGCCGCGCGCCGGCCGGCCGCTAGCCCGGCGCCAGATCGAGGAAGCAGCGCCCGGCGCGATCCTCGACGGCGACGACCCAGATGTCTGGATCGAAATCATATTCGCGCGCCAGGCGCTGCTCGACCTCGGCATAGGGCGCCCGGCCCTGCAGGCGCTGGAAGAGGCGGTCGCCCGGTTCGCTGCCGAGCAGCGACTGCGGCGCCGGTCCGTAGAGATCCATCGTGCCGTCGAGCCGGTCGACGGTAACGAACACCGCCCCCGCCTCGTCGGAGCCGTGGCGGACGACTGCCGCCATGGCGCCGGCGACGAAGCAGCGGCGCACCAGGGCGCTGGTGAACAGGCTGGACGTCAGGCGCACTTGAGTTACCGCACTTGAATCAGATCGGCTGCATGGCGCCGATCGACACCATCTTGCGCACCAGCTGATCGTCGGGCTGGCCGGTCAGCGACAGGCCGTTGTCGAGCTGGAAGCGGCGGATGGCGTCGGCGGTGGCGCCGTCGGAGGCGCCGGTCACCGGCAGCGGCCCGTAGCCGATCTGGTTCAGCGCATCCTGGACGGCGCGCAGCCGCACCTCCTCCGGCGGTTCGGCCGGCGCCGCCTCGGCCGCGGCGCCGGCGCGGCGCTGGATATCGGCCAGCAGTTCCTCGGTGACGGCGCCGGTCACCGGCAGGTCGTTGGCGCGCTGGTAGTCCTCGATGGCGCCCTTGGTGCCGAGGCCGTAGAGGCCGTCGACGGTTCCCTTGTAGAAGCCGGCCCGTGCCAGGCCGCGCTGCACCGCCGTCACCGTGGCGGTGCCGGCGCGGGTCTCGACCCGCGGCTGCGGCACCGGCGTGACGCGGACGAGGCGCGTCTCGGCGCCGATCGCCGCCGCCCGGCTGCGCGGCAGCGGCGGCGGGTTCTCGGCCGGCGAGGCCGTCAGGCTAGCGCCGCCCGGACGGGTGTCGAACAGCGGCGCCGGATGCTTGCCGTGCTGCAGGAACACCGCGTTCAGCATGATGAAGCCGGCGCCGATGCCGAGGATCACCGCCGCGGCGGTGCGCGCCGGATGGCGGGCGAGGCCGCCGAGGAGGCGCGCCGCGAAGCCTTCGGCGACGCGGTCGTCCTCGTAGGAATCGTAGGAGCGCCGCGCCGGCCGATAGGCGGCGCCGCGCCCGGACGCGCCGCGCGACGGCGGGCGCTCAGGCGCGCCTGCGTTCCTGCGTGTCTGTCCAGTGGATCTCGGCATCCGGCAGGGCACTCGCTGAGGGCTGGCCGGCGAGCGGCAGCGCCACCGTGACTTCCGTCCCGACGCCGATCTCCGAACGGATCGAGAGCCTGCCGCCATGCAGGGCGACAAGCGCCTTCACCACGGAGAGGCCGAGACCGGTCCCTTCGTTCGGCCGATTATAGGCAGAATGCGCCTGAACGAAAGGAGTACCAAGGCGCGGCAGGTCGGCAGCGGCGATGCCGACGCCATGATCGCCGACGGTCAGCACGATGTCGCCGCCGCGGCGGCGCACGGCAAGGACGATCTCGCCTTCGGCGGCGCTCGCCTTCAGGGCGTTCGACAGCAGGTTGAGGATGATCTGCGTGCAGGCGCGCCGGTCGGCGACGAGATCCGGCAGGCCGGCGGGAACGGCCGTCACGATGCGCACGCCGCGGCGCGCCGCCTCGGCCTGCAGCAGGGCGCGGCACTCCTCGACCAGCGGCAGCAGGGCAAAGGGCTGCGGCTCGATGCGGAAGGCGCCGGCCTCGATCTTCGACAGGTCGAGGAAATCGCCGACAAGCTGCAGCAGGTGGTGGCCGGCGCCATTGATGAGCTGCGCATATTCCAGCCGCCGCTCGTCGCCGAGATCGGCAATGCCCTCGCCGCGCAGGATGTCGGAAAAGCCGATGATGGCGTTGAGTGGCGTGCGCAGCTCATGGCCGAGCTGCGCCAGGAACGGCCCCTGCATCCGGCCTGGCCGGGCCGGGCAATCCTGCACCGCCGCGTCGCTCTCCCAGTCAGCGCCGATATCGCGCAGCACGGCGACGACGGCGTCGCCGCTGGCGCGGCAGCGCATCTCCATGCGCAGATAGGCGTCCGGCCCCTCCTCCGCGGCACGGCGCAGGCGCAGCACGGCGGTCTGCGGCTGCGGCAGACGCTGCGCCTCGCGCAGCGCCATCAGGTAGGCCGGCCGGTCGGCGAGGTGGACGCGATGCAGCAGGCCGTCGCCGGCCAGCAGCCGCGGCGGAACGCCGAGAAGCCGGCGCGCCGCCGTACCGGCGGCCTCGACCTTGAGATCGGCGCCATGGCGGATGATGAGATCGGCCGCCTCGGCCGCCCACAGGCTGTCGCGTATATCGGCCTCGGCGGCGCGCCGGTCGGCCCGCTGCAGGCTGACCAGCCGGGCCGCCAGCAGCGCGCCATAGGCAAGAAGCGCCGCATTGCCGAGCGCCGCGAGGGCCGGCGCAGGCGCTGCCGCCGGCAGGACGGCGCCGCTGCCCGCCGCGATCGTCAGGCCGAGGAGCGACAGGGCCGTTGCCGCAGCGACGGGGCGGAGGCGCCCGCTGGTCGCCGTTTCGGCACCGATGATGACGAACCAGGCGGCGAAGGGCGACGCCAGGCCGCCGGTCATCGCCGTCAGCCAGGTCACCATGCCGGTCATCAGGGCGGCATTGGCGACGTGCGCCATCTCGGGCGAGACCGTGCGCGCCAGCCCCAGCGCCAGCGGGATCGCCGCCAGCAGCCAGCCGATCGTGACGGCGCCGACAAGGCCGCCCGGTCCGCCGGTGGCCAGCCACAGCGGGAAGGCGACGACGCCGACAAGCCCGGTGCCGAGGCGGGCGGCGATGAAATCGCGATGCCGCGCCCGGGCACCCGCATCGAGAGAGGCGGCGCCACCCAGCTGGGTGTCGAGGAAGCGCAGAAGGGATGCCAGAAAGGCCTGCATCGGCAGACTTGTCGCTCGCTACCGGCCGGGCGCCGGCGATGGCGGCGCGTCAGGTACGGGTGGCGACCCTTGCCGGTGCGATCTTAAGGGAGGGCTAAGGATGACGGCCCGGCCGGCCTTCGGCGCCTCCGCCGCCCCCTGCGGCACCCGGTTTCTGGCGTTGCGGTTAATTGTCCGTTGCGGCGGCCTGGGAGCCGAGGCGAAAAGCCGTGTTGCGCCGGTGCAGTGAAGATTTGAGACGTCTTCGCGCCAAGCGGTCGTTCAAATTTTAAGTGTTGACTGAACCCCGCCTTCAGCCGGCAGCGGCCACAGGAGACGCAGGCAAGACACCGCTCCCACGGTGCTGGAGGCCCGCGATGATGTTCCTGATCCGCGCCGCGTTCTGGCTGACGATCGTCCTCATTCTGCTGCCGGCCGATCCCGACAGCGGCGCCGATGCGCCACGGGTGACGGTGTTCCGCGCCCTGTCGGCGGTCCGCGCCACGGTGCTCGATCTTTCCCGCTTCTGCGACCGCAACCCGGATGTCTGCACAACCGGCAGCGACGTTGCCGTGCTGGTCGGCAGCAAGGCGCGCTATGCGACGGAGCAGATCGAAGGCTATCTCGGGCGCGACCAGAGCGCGCCGGCGCCGGGCGAAGCCGCCGGCACCCTCACCGCCGCCGACCGGCAGGCGCCGTGGCAGGACCCCGCCGACGACGACCAGCGCCGCCCGTCGATCTGAGCCCCGGACGGCACGCCGCGTTCCAACTGGCCCCCCGCGTCGCTATATGAAGGGCGACTGCGCAGAGGAGCCACCATGACCTTCGACGAGATTAAGCGCGACTTTGCCGATCTCGACGAGTGGGAAGACCGCTACCGCTACCTGATCGAGCTCGGCCGGACGCTGGAGCCGCTGCCTGAGACGGAGCGCACGGCGGAGAACAAGGTGCAGGGCTGCACCAGCCAGGTCTGGCTGTGGACGCGCACCGCCCCCGGCGACCCGCTGCGACTCACCTTTGTCGGCGACAGCGACGCCTATATCGTGCGCGGCCTCGTCGCCATCGTCATTGCCCTCTTCAGCGGCCGCACGGCGGCGGAGATCGCCACTATCGACGCCGACAAGGCCTTCGCCGACCTCGCCCTGCAGGAGCACCTGACGGCGCAACGGTCGAACGGCCTCCGCTCCATGGTGGCGCGAATCAAGGCCGATGCGCAGGCGGTGCAGACGGCGGCCTGAAAAAGAAAACGGGCCGCAGAGCGGCCCGTGAAAAGACCCGGCAAGGCCGGGAATACGCCGGTGGATGCAGCTCAGGCCTTGCGGCGGCGCTGCTGGCCGAGGCCCATCTTCTTGGCGAGCTGCGAACGCGCCGCCGCGTAGTTGGGCGCCACCATCGGATAGTCGGCCGGCAGGCCCCACTTCTCGCGGTATTCCTCCGGCGACAGGTCGTAATGGGTGCGCAGGTGCCGCTTCAGCGACTTGAACTTCTTCCCGTCCTCCAGACAGATGATGTAGTCCGGGAAAACCGACTTCTTCGGATTGACGGCCGGCTTCAGCGGCTCGGGCTCCGGCTCGACCATGCCGCTATGGGTCCGCGACAGCGCCTGGTGCACCTCCGCGATAAGACCCGGAAGATCCTGGGCGGCAATCGAGTGATTGCTGACATAAGCCGAAACGATGTCGGCTGTCAGATCAATGAGGTCGGCTCCGGCGTTTTGATCCATCATGATTCACCTTGGCTTGTTCTCTATGCCTTGCAAATTCCTGCAGCCACGAGGCAAGAGGCGGAAAACCTGCCTGCTGCTCGATCTGGGCCCAGCATCTGGAGGAATGATCGACCCGACTGCACGACTCGAAGGTCGTATATAATTCACGACCTGCGAATACAAGGGCCTTTCGAAGAGTTGACCTCGAAATTAATCTTGGCTGCAAGGATATGCACGGCGAGAATCACGTCCTGTTTCCCATTTGCAAATATCCCGCGAGCGGGACCGCCGCAGCGGGCCCGAAGAACGGTTCGATTCGCAACGAAATTCCTTGGGAGGGAAACCGGCAACTGCGTCGGAACAGGGCTGTCACAACTAATGGAAGAACAGCAAGACACGCAAGCGGCGGGAGCGGTGATAAGGCAGTAAGCCTCCTGCGCAAGTCTGCGACACAATGCCCGCGCGACGTCTAGAGCGCCACGCCGGAACCGGCGCCAGCTATAGCGGCTTCGGCGGCGCAGGGAAATAACAGTTTTGCGAAAAATTCCCGGCACCGCGAAGGCGGCTGCGAAGCGCTTTGCTTTCTACAGCTCATCCAGCCTGCTGGCCGATATGGACAATATCATGACGAACGACTGTGCAGGCGGGGCATCAGTCAGGCGCCATGACAAAACGGCGCCTGACCGGCATTGGCGTGCGGCTTAGCGGGCGGCCTCGAAGCGCTCCAGCACGTAGTCCCAGTTGATCAGGCTGTCGACGAAGGCCTCGAGATATTTCGGCCGGGCATTGCGGTAGTCGATGTAATAGGAGTGCTCCCAGACGTCGACGCCGAGAATCGGCGTGGCGCCGGTGACGAGCGGGTTTTCGCCGTTCGGCGTCTTGGTGATGCTGAGCTTGCCGTCCTTGACGGCGATCCATGCCCAGCCGGAGCCGAACTGGCTGGTGCCGGCCTGGATGAAGTCGGCGCGGAACTTGTCGTAGCCGCCGAGATCGCTGTCGATCGCCGCCTGCAGCGCGCCGGGCAGCTTGGTGCCGCCGCCATTCGGCTTCATCCATTTCCAGAAATGGATGTGGTTGTAGTGCTGCCCGGCATTGTTGAAGAGACCGGCATTCTTGCCGTAGCTCTCGCGGACCACCTCTTCCAGGCTCTTCCCCTCCAGCCCCGAATCCTTCAGCAGGTTGTTGCCGTTGGTGACATAGGCCTGGTGGTGCTTGTCGTGATGATATTCCAGCGTCTCCTTCGACATGAAGGGCTCTAGGGCGTCATACGCATAGGGAAGGGACGGCAGTTCGAACGCCATGGCTCGGCTCCTTTGAAATTGTTGCGAGGTGTGTTGATTGCCGGACAATCAGCCACTGACGGGGGAGAAGCTGGAACATAGGCACCGCCCGGCAGACCGGCAACCATCGCGGGGCGCGGGGGAGGCATTCGTTCCCCGCCTGTTCTTGAGGAAATTTAAAGCAGCATGGCGCGGCTCAGGGGTTGACCGCGAACGTGGCCTTCGGACACCATCGGCAGAGGGCATTTCATCCTGTTCAGGAGACTGAGACATGAAGCTGTTCCGGGTCCTCGCGGCAGTCGCCGTCGCAGCGAGCGTCAGCACGGCGGCCTATGCGCAGGAAGACATCATCAAGCTGCGCAAGCAGCTGATGGAGTCGAACGGCCAGGCGGTCAAACTGATCGTGTCGATGCTGCGCAACCAGGTTCCCTACGACCCCGTCATCGTGTCGGCGGCGCTGTCGACCGTGTCGCATGACAATTCCGTCTTCTTCCACCTCTTCCCGGCGGGCTCCGAGACGGGTTTCGAGACGCTCGCCAAGCCGGAGCTGTTCGCCGACATGGCCGGCTTCACCGCGCTGTCGGAGAAGATGGCGGCCGATGCCGCCGCGGCCGCCGAAGCCGCCGCCGGCGACCGCCAGGCGTTCATCGCCGCCTTCAAGACCGTGAGCGACGGCTGCAACGCCTGCCACGAGAAGTATCGCTTCGAGGAAGAAAACTGAGCCGCCGCGCCGGATAGAATGCTGCAAGGGGCGGTGCCGCGGCACCGCCCTTTTTGCTTCCCGGCTAGCTGCGCAGGATGCTGCCGAGGACGCCGCGCACGATGGCGCGGCTGATCGAGCCGCCCATCGAACCGCCGACCGAGCGGCCGATATCGCCGGCGACGCGGCCGCTGACGGTGCGGGTCACTTCCCGCGCCGCCCGCTGCGTCGGGCTGAGGCGCTCGCCGCGCCGGCGGTTGACGCCGAAGAGGTCGCCGAGGAAGCCGCCGATGCCGCCGCTCTCCTCCTCCGCCGGCGCCGCGTCGTCCGCCGCCTTGCCGGCGACGCGGCTTTCAAGGATCTCGGCCGCCGATTCCCGGTCGACCGGCTGGTCGTAAAGGCCGCCGACCGGGCTGGCGGTGATGATCGAGCGCCGCTCGGCGTCGGTGATCGTCCCCATGCGCGAGGATGGCGGCCGGACCATCGTCCGCTGCACCACCGACGGAATGCCCTTCTCCTCCAGCGTCGACACCAGCGCCTCGCCGACCGCCAGCTGGGTTATCGCTTCCTCGGTCGAGAAGTCCGGATTGGGGCGGAAGGTCGAGGCGGCCGCCTTGACGGCCTTGCTCTCGCGCGGCGTGTAGGCGCGCAGGGCGTGCTGGATGCGGTTGCCGAGCTGGGCCAGCACCGTCTCCGGGATGTCGAGCGGGTTCTGCGTCACGAAATAGACGCCGACGCCCTTGGAGCGGATCAGCCGGGCGACCTGCTCCACCTTCTCGACCAGCGCCTTGGGCGCCTCGTCGAAGAGCAGATGCGCCTCGTCGAAGAAGAACACCAGCCGCGGCTTGTCGGGATCGCCGACCTCCGGCAGGTCCTCGAACAGCTCCGACAGCAGCCATAGCAGGAAGGTGGCGTAGAGCCGCGGCGAGGCCATCAGCCGGGCCGCGGCGAGGATGTTGACGATGCCGCGGCCGTCGACGGTGGTGCGCATGAGATCGGCGATCCGCAGCGCCGGCTCGCCGAAAAAGGCTTCGCCGCCCTGCTGCTCCAGCACCAGCAGCTGGCGCTGGATGGCGCCGATCGACGCCTTGCTGACATTGCCGTAGCGCGTCGTCACCTCGGCGGTGCGGCCACCGAGATAGGCCAGCAGCGCCTGCAGGTCCTTGAGGTCGAGCAGCAGCAGGCCCTCCTCGTCGGCGATCTTGAAGGCGATGTTGAGGACGCCCTCCTGCGTCGGGTTGAGATCGAGCAGCCGCGCCAGCAGCAGCGGCCCCATCTCCGACACCGTGGCGCGGATTGGATGGCCTTCGGTGCCGAAGAGGTCCCAGAAGATCGTCGGCGTCGGCTCGAAGACATAGTCCTCGCCGAGCCCGATATCGGCGGCGCGCTTCAGCAGGAAGTCCTGCGGCGTGCCGGCCATGGCGATGCCGGAGAGATCGCCCTTGACGTCGGCGGCGAAGACCGGAACGCCGGCCCGCGAGAAGCCTTCGGCGAGAATCTGCAGCGTCACGGTTTTGCCGGTGCCGGTGGCGCCGGTGACGACGCCGTGGCGGTTGGCATAGCGAAGGAAGACGTATTCGGGCTTGCCGCTGCTGCCGACGAAGACCTTGTCGCTGGTAAGAACCGTCACGGCCCCCTCCTTCCATTGCTGCAGTTCTGCGGCAGGCGCCGCGCCGAACCGTTCTAGCTGTGGCGGGGCCTTGCCGCCACCCTGGCCGGGCTTTGTCGCCCTGGCGGGGCCTTGCCGCCACCCATGCGGCGTCAGGGGCCGGCCAGGCGCTGCGGCTGCGGCACGGCGGCGATCTCGAGGGCGAGCTTGTTGCGGACCGCTTCGGCGAAGCTGCGCGTCTCGTCCGCCACCATCAGGAAGGAGCCGGGACCGCCGATGACGTCGCGGCGGTAATGGGCGACGAGATCGGTGCCGCGCATCGCCGCGCCGCCGGGGCGGATGATCGGCAGGCCGTTGATGGTCATGCCGTCGGCCAGCGCCTCGGCGCGGGCGAGGACGAGCGGCCGGCCGCCGATCTGCGGCCCGTCGCCGGAGACGTCGATCACCTTGCGCAGGCCGTCATAGACGTTGCCGCGGATCAGGCCGGCGGCATAGTCGATGGCGCCGGAGATGGAATTGTAGCCATAGGCCCGGCGCGGCTCGCTGCGCAGGCGCGCCGCGAAGGCCTCGGCGCTCGCCGCGTCGCGGATCTCGTGCCAGTCGACGATTGTGTGCTGCGACGCCGGCCCGCCCCATTCGACATAGGCGACGGCGACGACGCCATTGACCCCGTCGGCAATGGCGCCGAGGACTTCCGGACTGGTGATGGCCGCCGCATAGCCCTCGCGCTGCAGGCGGAGCTCGTCATCGTCGATCGACCCCGAGCCGTCGGCGGCCAGCACGAGCTCGACATCCACCGCCTGCTGGGCGGCGGCCGCCGCGGCGAGCAGGACGGCAAGCCCTGTCGTGATCAGGCGGATAGCCAGCCGCCGCATGGCCTTCTCCCTCCCCTTGCCACGAATAAGCGTGACAAGCCGCGCCGGTTTTGGCAACCAAGCCGCACAACAACTGCAGGAGCCGGCGGCGATGGAAGAACTCCTGGCCCGGATCGCAACCAAGACGGGCGTGCAGCCGGACGTGGCGCGCAAGGCCATCGGCATCATCGTCAGCCATCTCGACCGGCATGCGCCGCGGCTGCGCATGGAGGAACTGTTCGCGGCCTTTCCCGGCGCCGAGGAGCTTGTCGGCCCGCCGGAAAAGCGGGGCCTTCTCGGCAAGCTGATGGGCGACGGCCTGATGGGTCTCTACAGCGACCTGACGGCCGCCGGCCTCAGCCTCGACGACATGCAGTCGGCCGGCGAGGAGCTGATGGCGCTGGCGCGCGAGAAGATGGGCCGCGAGGCGGTCGACGAGATCACCGGCTCGATTCCGGGCCTGCGCCAGCTTCTCTGATCCCTGCGCCAGCTTCTTTGAGCCGGGGCGCTGCCGCCAGCCAGTTGCCGAGCCGTTCCAGAGCACCATCCAGTACTTCGTCGCGCTTGGAGAAGCAGAAGCGCACGAAATGGCGCGGGCCCTCGCCGGCATAGAAAGCCGACAGCGGCACGGCCGCGACGCCCGCCTCCTCCACCATGCGCCGGGCGAAGGCCATGTCGTCCTCGGCAAAGCCGAGCGGCCGGAAATCGGCGGTGACGAAATAGGTGCCGGCCGCCGGCAGGACGGCGAAGCCGAGCTGCGCCAGCCCCGTCGCCAGCCTGTCGCGCTTCTTCTGGAGATCGGCGGCAAGGCCGGTGAAATAGCTCTCGTCCTTGCCGAGCCCGTAGGCGACGGCGCTCTGCAGCGCCGCCGGCGTGGCGAAGGTGGCGTATTGATGCACCCGGGCGACGGGCGCCAGCGTCGCCGCCGCGGCGGTGATGTAGCCGACCTTCCAGCCGGTCAGCGAAAAGCTCTTGCCGGCCGAGCCGATGCGCAGCGTGCGCTCGCTCATGCCCGGCAGCGCCATCAGCGGCACATGCCGGCGGCCGTCGAAGATTATGTGCTCGTAGACTTCGTCGCAGATGGCGAAGGCGTCGTGGGCGATGACTAGCTCGGCGATCAGCCGTCGTTCGGCATCGCTGAAGACCTTGCCGGCCGGGTTCATCGGATCGTTGACGATGATCACCTTGGTGCGGTCTGAGAAGGCCGCCGCAAGCTGCGCCGGGTCGAGGCGCCAGTCCGGCGGCTCGAGGCTGACGATCCGGGCGACGCCGCCGGCAAGCTGCACCTGCGGCAGGTAGCAGTCATAAGCCGGCTGCAGGATCACCACCTCGTCGCCGGGCGCCACGAGGGCGCCGATGCAGTCGAACAAGGCTTCCGTCGCCCCGGACGTGACCAGCACTTCCGTGCGCCAGTCGATAGCGAGGCCGTAGGAGCGCCGGTTCGCCTCTGCCACGGCCTGGCGCAGCTCCGGCGCGCCCCAGGACGAGGGATACTGGTTGGGACCGGCAACGAAGGCCTCGGCGGCGACGCGGCGGATATCCTCCGGCCCGTCGGTATCCGGGAAGCCCTGGCCGAGATTGATCGCGCCATGCCGGGCGGCGAGCTGCGACATCACCTCGAAGATTGTCGCCGGCATGGCGGCGAAGATGGGATGTCGGCTGCATCGGATGACGGCCCCCGGCCGGCGGCGGGCGCCGCCCCCAGCGATAGGCGCCGATTCCATCCCATGGGGAAAGACATGCCGTGCTGCGCCGGAGGATTTTCCGGGAAGCAATTTCCGGCCGTCGCAGCCACTACCGGGCGCCGCCGGCGGTTCGTCCGGCAGCAGACAGATGGAAGAGGTCCAACTGTCTTACCCGCTTCTTTGTTGCAGATCCCGGTCGCGGTTCCGTTGACAGCCTCGTGAGCGGTTCCCATATGCGGCCAATTCGGCTTCCGGGAGGCCGGGATTTCCGCCGTCGCGGGCGTTCCGGCAGGATTGGGTGGTTCCGATGCAGAGGCGCCAGACGCTGCGAGCGAACCCAGGCCAGGCTGCGGCGCAAGCACGCAGCTTTTTCCGGCGCGTCAACGGCGATGTTGATTTCCGCCGCGCAGGCGAAGATAGTCCGCGCCCCGAAAGAAGAGCAGCCAGTCGGTCCGGACTCTCGCCCGGCCGCTCCGGTCAAGACCGGGACACAGCCCTGCCTCTCTTTTTTCCAGTATTGGCGGCTGTTTATGCGGTCGTCTTAAGACATCGCCAACGGGCGCCCGGCAATAAGGCCGGCGCTGCTGCCGCCTCCCTCTGACAACATTTGCCGGTCGATATCATGGCCTCCAGGTTCTTCAAGCCGAGCCGTCTTCTTGCAATGGCGCTCATCATCGGGGCGGCGGGCTGGATCGCCTCCGGCGAGCTGACGCCGCATGCCCAGGAGGCGCCGAAACCGGCCGACAGTGGCGAGACCGCCGTGCAGAAGGTCGGCGTCCAGGCCGTTACGGCCGAGCAGCATGCCAATGCCAGCCTGATCTCCTGCGTCACTAGGGCCGACCACCGCGCCTTCGCGGTGGCGCGCGGCGCCGGGCTGATCGAGGAGCTGAAGGTGGCGCGCGGCCAGCGGGTGGAGACCGGCGATCCGATCGCCACGATCTCCGACGAGGGCCGACAGGCGGCGCTGGCGCAGGCCGAGGCGCTGCTGGCGCAGCGCCAGGCCGAATACGACGCCAACAAGCGCCTCATCGAATCCGGCAATTCGCCGCGCAACAACCTGCCGGTGATCGAGGCAGCCCTCGCCGCCGCCAAGGCCTCCCTCGCCGCGGCGCAGGCCGAGGCGGAGCGCACAAGCGTCACCGCCCCCTGGCCCGGCGTCATCGAGGACGTGCCGGTGCAGCGCGGCCAGGCGGTGCAGATCGGCACGCAGATCGCCGAAATCGTCGGCCCCGACCCGATGCTGGCGGTCGGCGCGGTGACGGAGCGGCTGCGCACCTCGATGCGCGTCGGGCAGGAAGCCGAAGTCCGCTTCATCGACGGCTCCAAAGCCAAGGGCACCGTGTCGTTCGTCGGCCTTGCCGCCAACACCCAGACCCGCACCTATCCGGTCGAGATCAAGGTCCCCAATGCCGACGGGCGCATCCCCGACGGCGTCACCTGCGAGCTGTCGGTGATGCTCGACCCGGTCGAGGCGACGGCGGTGCCGCGTTCGGCGCTGGTGTTCTCCGACGAGGGCAAGCTCGGCGTCAGGATCATCGACGGCAACGTGGCACGCTTCGTGCCTGTCGGCATCGTCGAGGACCAGCCCACCACGGTCTGGGTCAGCGGGCTGACCGGCACGACCCAGCTCATCGTCAGCGGGCAGGATTTCGTCACTGACGGCGACACCGTCGAGGTCATCAAGACCGACGATACCAACGCCAAGCCGGAGCCGGCCGCATGAGGGCCATCGTCAACTTCGCGATCTCGCATGCCCGGCTGACGCTGGCGGTCATGATCTTCCTGATCCTGGCCGGCATCGTCGCCTACCAGAACATTCCCAAGGAAGCCTCGCCCGAGGTCAAGGTCCCGATCATCTACGTCTCGCTGGCGCAGCGCGGCATCTCGCCGGAGGACGCCGAGCGGCTGCTGGTGCGGCCGATGGAGACCGAGCTCAAGACGGTTCCGAACATCAAGGAAATGCGCGCCGCGGCCTTCGAGGGCGGCGGCTTCGTGCTGATCGAGTTCGAGGCCGGCTTCAATGCCGACGTGGCGATGCAGGACGTGCGCGCCAAGGTCGACGGCGCCCGCAGCAGCCTGCCGGCCGATGCCGACGAGCCGACCGTCAACGAGGTCGATCTCAGCCTCTTCCCGGTCGTCGTCGTCACGCTCGCCGGCGATCTCTCCGAGCGGGCGCTGACGGCGATTGCCCGCCAGGCCAAGACCGCCATCGAGGAAGTGCCCGGCGTCCTTGCCGCCGATGTGCGCGGCACGCGCGACGAGGTGGTCGAGATCCTTGCCGAGCCGATGCTGCTGCAGAGCTACGGCGTCGCCGTCGACCAGTTCGCGGCGGCGGCGGCCGGCGGCAACAGCCTCGTCGCGGCCGGCGCCCTGGAAGGGCCGAACGGCCGCTTCCCGGTCAAGGTCCCTGCCCTCATCGAGACGCCGGAGGACGTGCTCAACATCCCGGTGGCGGCGTCCAACAACGCCACAGTGCGGCTCGGCGACGTGGCGGAGATCCGCCCGACCTTCAAGGACGCGACGACCGTCACGCGCGTCAACGGCAAGCCGGCGATCACCATCGAGGTGCGCAACCGCGCCGGCTCCAACGTCATCGAGACGGTCGACGGGGTGCGCGCCGCCATCGCCCGCATCCAGCCGAACTGGCCGGCGGCGCTGGAAGTCAATTTCATCCAGGATCAGTCGACGCTGATCAAGCAGCTCCTGAACGACCTGCAGAACAGCGTCTTCACCGGCGTGCTGCTGGTGGTCGTCATCATCCTGTTCATCCTCGGCGGCCGCGCCTCGATCTTCGTCGGGATCGCCATTCCGGTCTCCTTCCTGACCGGCATTCTCGGTCTGGCGCTGTTCGGCCTGACGCTGAACATCGTGGCGCTGTTCAGCCTCATCCTCGCCGTCGGCATGCTCGTCGACGACGCCATCATCGTCGCCGAATTCGCCGAGCGGCGCATGAGCGAGGGCATGAAGCCACGCGACGCCTATCTGCTGGCGGCGCAGCGCATGGCCGGCCCGGTGGCGGCGGCGACCTTCACGCGCATCGCCGCCTTCTCGCCGCTGCTGTTCTGGCCGGGCATCGTCGGCGAATTCATGATGTACCTGCCGGTGACGCTGATCGCGACGCTGTCGGCGTCGATGGTGACGGCGCTCATCTTCACGCCTACGCTCGGCGCGCTGATCGGCAAGCCGCAGCCGCACGAGCCGGACCGCGAGCGCCGCGACACGCTCTACATGCGCATCATCGGCTTCTCCATCCGCCGGCCGCTGGCGGTGATCGGCCTGGCGGTGCTGCTGCTTGTCGGCGTCATGTACAGCTATGGCCGCTTCGGCGCCGGCGTCGAGTTCTTCCCGGCGATCGAGCCGGATACCGGCTCGGTGCTGGTGCATGCGCGCGGCAATCTCTCGCTCGGCGAGAAGGACGCCATGATCCACGAGGTCGAGCAGCGCATCCTCGACATGCCGGAGCTCGACACGATCTATGCCCGCGCCGGCGACATGGGCCGCGGCGCCGACAACATCACCGAAGACGTCATCGGCCAGATCCAGTTCACCTTCATCGACTGGCAGCAGCGCCGGCCGGCCGGCGTGGTGATGGACGATATCCGCGCCCGCACCGCCGACATCCCGGGCATCCGCGTCGAGGTGACGGCCGCCGAGCAGGGTCCGCCGACCGGCAAGCCGATCCAGATCCAGCTCGCCAGCGACAACCCCGAGGCGCTCGACCAGGCGGCGCGGCAGGTGGCGGCGCAGCTGCGCCAGCGGCCGGAAATCCGCGACCTCGACGATGGTCTGCCGCTGCCGGGCATCGACTGGCGGCTGGAAATCGACAAGGCCAAGGCTGCCCAGTACGGCATCGGCGTCGGCAATGTCGGCCTGGCGGTGCAGCTCGTCACCAACGGCGTCAAGATCACCGACTACCGGCCGCCGGGCGTCGACAAGCCGGTCGACATCATCCTGCGCTTCCCGCCGGACCGGCGCACGCTGGGCCAGATCGACGACCTGCGCGTGCAGACGCCCGCCGGCGCCGTGCCGATCGGCAATTTCATCCAGCGCGTGCCGGCGCAGCGCGTCGGGACGATCAACCGCGTCGATGGCCGCCGCGTCATCAACGTCACCGCCAACCTCACCGAAGGGGTCAATGTCGCGGCGGTGCAGCAGCAGGTCGCCCAGCAGCTGGCGGCGGCCGATTTCGGCAATGTCGTCACCTGGAAGCTCGGCGGCTCCAACGAGGAGCAGGAGGCCGCCTCGGCCTTCCTCGCCAACGCCTTCGGCGCGGCGCTCTTCCTGATCTTCGCCATCCTGCTGCTGGTGTTCAACAAGTTCTCCAGCGTCGGCCTCATCCTGTCGTCGATCATCCTGTCGACGATCGGCGTGTTCCTCGGCCTCCTGATCATGAACCAGGCGCTGTCGGTGGTCATGACCGGCGTCGGCATCATCGCCCTCGCCGGCGTCATCACCAACAACAACATCGTGCTGATCGACACCTATGACCGGCTGCGGCGCGAGGGCGTCGACTGGAAGGAAGCCATCCTGCACACGGCGCATGAGCGCGCCCGGCCGGTGCTGCTGACCGCCGTGGCGGCGGTGCTCGGCGTGCTGCCGATCGCCTTCGGCCTCAACATCGACTTCCTGACGCGCGAGCTGACCTATGGCGCGCCGTCGACGCAGTGGTGGATCCAGCTCTCCACCGCCATCGTCTTCGGCCTCAGCTTCGCGACGGTGCTGACGCTGATCGTCACGCCGGCGTCGCTCGCCGCCATAGCCCGGCTGGCGGACTGGCGCGCGGCGCGCAAGCAGCGCCGGCTGGAGCGCCGCAAGCCGAAGCCGCCGCCGCCGGAGCCGATGGAGCATATCGACGAGACGCCGCGCCTGGCGGCGGAGTAGCGGCGGCGCATCGCAACGACAAAGGCCCGGCTCCTCCGCCGGGCCTTTCGTTTCAGGTGGTCCGCGACTGTTGCACGGAAGCACCTCTTTAACCGTCATGTGGCAAAGCCGCCGCACTGCCCTTGCGTCCAGCGGCGCGCCGTTGTTAACCTCTCGTTACAGGTTTGGCAGGCGCTGCATTTCGCGTCTGCACCGGCACCGGCAGCCGTCTTTGTGTAACAAGTACTGCGCGGCGCCACATTGCACGGCCATGAAAAGCCTTTGCTTTCAGGGCTGAAGGGGGGAGGCTGGACAGCGCTTTGCTGCGTTGCCGGCCGCGGCCAACAGGTTACTGCAGCGTCGACGCACTATTTCAGGCGTCCGGGCGCAGCAGCGGGCCGGAACGAAAAGACCGGCCTCTCCCCGCTTATTTCCTTCATCAGGTGGGTCAGCCGTAGGGTGGGCATGGCGAAGCCTTGCCCACGCGGTCAGGCAACAGCGCGATGACCGCGTGGGTAAGCGCCTGCCGGCGCATGCCCACCCTACGGGCTATTTCCTCATGTCTTTCGTCAGCGCCGCCGCACCGGCGGCTCCGACAGGCCGGCGCGCATCTCCGGCGGCAGTTCCAGCAGCGCGTCATAGGTCGTCTTCTCGACCATCTGCTGCAGCGTGCTCGCCTCGCGGTGGATCGCCTCGAGGCGCTCGTCGATGGCCGCCCGGTCCGGCTGCGGCGCCGCGGCAAGGCGCTCCACCTCGCGGCGCAGGTCGCGCATGCGGGTGAGGCGCGCCTCGACATCGGGGCGCAGCGGCGCCAGCGCCGCCTGGATGCGCTCGCTCGCCTCCTCCGGCATGCGCCGCGCCATCCAGCGCAGCTCCGCCGTCAGGGCGCGCGGCGGGCCGAAGCGCGGGCCGCTGTGGCGCACCGCGTCGGTCACTTCCTTGGCGAGGAAGAAGGCGTTGACCGCCAGCGACAGAACGAGGATCGCCACCAGGACCCGCCGGCGGCGCAGGACGTCCCAGAGACGGTTCATCTCAGATCAGTGTCGGCCGGGCTGAAAAACGCCTCCAGCCCGACAACCTCGATCGAACCGTCGTCCTGGCTGGCGGGGCCGGCCAGATCGGCGACGCTGCCGAGGCCGGCGGCGATGACGATGACGGCCGCCGCCACCCAGCGCAGGCGCTGGCTCGGCCGTCGCGACAGCCGCGCCGAGGTCGCCGCGGCGATGCGGTCGAGACTGCCGCCGCCGGCAATTGCCGCATCGAGCCGCGTCCGCATCCCGCCGAGGCGCGCCGCGATGGCGGCCGCCGCGTCATACTCGCGGCGCAGCACCGGATCGGCCAGCAGCGCGGCGCGCATGGCGTTGGCGGCCTTGCGATCCGGCCATTGCGACAGGTCGGTGCCGAGGCTGTCGAGCGCGGCGAGGCGCTCCGGCCGGCCGCCGGCACCGTTGCTGATCTCAGACATCATGGCCTTCACCCCTGGAGTCCGGCTCGCCCGTCATCATGCCGCGCAGCTTGCGCCGCGCCCGGGCGAGGAGCGATTCATATGCGTGTTCGCCAATCCCCATCACCGCCGCCGCCTCGGCCTGGCTCAGCTCCTGGAAATGGCAGAGGAGCAACGCCGTGCGCTGGCGCTCGGGCAGCGCGTCGATGGCGCGGCTGAGGCGGCGCGATTCCTCGTCGCGGACGAGGCGCTCGTCATGCGGCAGGCTGTCGTCCGGCAGGACGTCCTCCAGCCCTTCCAGGCCGACGGAAATCTTGCGCCGGCGGATGGCATCGATGGCGAGGCGGTAGGCGACGCGGTGCAGCCAGGTCGATACGAGGCCGTCCGGCCGCCAGTCCTCGGCCTGGCGCCACAGGCGGATCAGCGCCTCCTGCACCAGCTCCTCGGCATCGGCGACGCTGCCCAGCAGCGCCGAGACGAAGCGCAGCAGGCGCGGCGACTGCTCCGCCATCAGCCGCGCGAAGGCCGCCTGGTCGCCGGCGGCCACCGCCTCCATCAGGAGCCCGTCTGCGGCCCGGCGCTTGAGATCGGGCGGGGCGCCAGATTCCTCCACAGAAGCTACCCTACTGGACTGCGGGTGGGACCGGCCGCCGGCCGGCGCCGCCCGATGCCGCGGTGATGGCTCACCGGCGTCGCCCGAATCATACAGAAGCCGCAGCAGGCCCGCACGCCCGCGGCGCGCGTCGCCTGGCACCGCTTCCGCCGCGGCCTCGGGCCGGGACTGCCGGGTTGCCGTCACCTCCTGCGCTCCCCTTCCATCTTCCTACTCCGCCGCGATGGGCAGATCATCGGCCGGCGGCATGGCGCGGACCGGCTTGCGCGCCTCGCGCTGCGCCGCCTCGGCCAGCTCGCGGTTGAGCCGCTGCGTCTCGGCCGAGCGCGGCCGCGACAGGCGCGCCACCAGGCTGTAGACGACCGGCGTCAGGAACAGCGTCGCCACCGTCGCCAGGCCCAGGCCGCCGACGACGATCCAGCCGAGGGCGTGGCGCGCCTCCGAGCCGGCGCCGCTGCGGATGACCAGCGGCAGGCCGCCGAGGACCATGGAGATCATCGTCATCACCACCGGCCGCAGGCGGATCTCGCAGGCATTGCGGATGGCGTCCTGCACCGACTGGCCCTGCTCGCGCAACTGGTCGGCGAACTCGACCACCAGGATGCCGTTCTTCGACATCAGGCCGACCAGCATGACGAGGCCAATCTCGGTGTAGATGTTGAGCGAATTGCCGGTGAGCAGCATCACGTAGATGGCGGCGGCGAGCCCGAACGGCACCGTCGCCAGCAGGATGAAGGCGCTGAAGAAGCTCTCGAACTGCGCCGCCAGGACGAGCAGCACGATCAGGAGGGCAAAGGCGAAGGTGGTCAGGACGCCGCTCGACGTCTCCAGAAGCTGCGCCGCCTCGCCGCTGTAGCGGATGCCCATGCCGACCGGCAGGCTCCTGGCGAGCGTGTCCAGCGCCGTCATGGCGGAGCGCATGTCGGTGCCGTCGGCAAGGTCGGCGCTCATCGGAATGGCGCGCTGGCGCTCGGCGCGCGGCAGGCTCGGCGCCACGGCCGATTCCCTGACGCTGACCAGCGCCGACAGCGGCACCATGGCGCCGGCGCTGGTGCGCACCTGGATATTGTCGAGCGTCGAGGCGTCCTGGATCATGCCGCTCGGCACTTCGGCATGGACGGTGATGGCGTCGTCGCCGACATAGAACTCGCCGAGATCGGCGCCGGCCAGCAGCACCGACAGGACGTTGGTGATGCTCTCCACCGGCACGCCGAGATCGGAGGCGCGCTCGCGGTCGATGTCGATCGACAGCTGCGGCTGCGTCGTGTCGTAATTGATGCGCACGGCGCCGAAATGCGGGTCGGCCTCCATCTTCGCCTGCAGGGCGTCGGCGGCATCGGCGATCTTGTTGTAGTCGGTGCCGGTGATGGAGAAGCTGAGGCCCTGGCCGCCGCCGCGCACGCCGAGGCTGTTCGACGAGCGGGCGAAAATCTGAACGCCGGGAATCGTTTGCAGGTGCTGGTTGAGATCGGAGGTGATCTCCATCTGCGAGCGCTCGCGGTCCTGCCACTCCGCCAGGGTGAGGAGGACGAAGCCGTTGCTGCTGCTGCCGCCGCCGGCGCCGGAGGTGATGAACATGCTCGTCACCTCGCCCTTGTCGATATAGGGCCGGACGACCGCCTCCACCTGGCGCATCTGGTCTTCCATGTAACCGACGGTGGCACCCTGCGGCGCGCTCACCGAGATCGGGATGAAGCCGCGATCCTCGGGGGGCGTCAGCTCCTCCGGCAGCAGGCTGAAGCCGACCACGGCGCCGCCGGCGAACAGCGTCGCCGCCAGGATGACGATCATCGGCGCCGCCAGCGCAGCCCGCAGCAGCCGGCTGTAGAGCGCCGCGGCGCGGCTGCCGATGGCGGCCACCGCCTTGCCGATGGGCGTGCGCGCCTCCTCGTGCTCCTTGCGGATCAGGCGCGAGGCCATCATCGGCGTCAGCGTCAGGGCGATTACCGCCGACAGCACCACCGAGAAGGCGAGCACGAAGCCGAATTCGGAGAACAGGCGGCCGGCCGTGCCCGGCATGAAGGACACCGGGATGAACACCGCCGCCAGCGTCGCCGTGGTGGAGATGACGGCGAAGAACACCTGCCGCGTGCCGAGCACGGCGGCGGCGCGCTGGCCGAAGCCCATGCCGCGATGGCGGGCGATATTCTCGATGACGACGATGGCGTCGTCGACGACCATGCCGGTCGCCAGCACCAGCGCCAGCAGCGTCAGGATGTTGATCGAGAAGCCGGCCATGTACATGGCGGCGAGCGTGCCGGTCAGGGCGATGGGCACGGTGATCGCCGGGATCAGCGTCACCGTCAGCGAGCGCAGGAAGATGTAGATGATCGCCACGACGATGGCCGTGGCGAGGACCAGCGTGATGATCACCTCCTCCAGCGCGCCCTCGATGAAGACGGCATCGTTGGAGGTGATGAAGACGCTGATGCCGCGGTCCTTGTAGGCGTCGTTGAGCTCGTGCACCGCCTCGGTGATGCCTTCGGAGATCGACAGCGTGTTGGACTGCGCCTGGCGCACGATGCCGAGGCCGATGCCGGTCTGGCCGTTGATGCGCAGCGACGTCACCTTCTCCGCCGGCCCGAAGATGACGTCGGCGACGTCGCCGACGCGGGTGCCGGCATTGAGGCGGATGGCGGAAATCTCCTCGGCGCTCTTGGTGCTGGCATCGGCGCGCACCAGCATGGTGCGGTTGGCGTCGGAAATCTGGCCGGCCGGCGCATCGAGGGCGACGGTGGCGAGGGCGCTCTGCAGGTCGCCGACCGTCAGGCCGCGCGCCGCCAGCGCATAGGGGTCGATGATCACCCGCACCAGCGGCGCCCGGTCGCCGAAGACCTGCACGTCGGCGACGCCTTCCACCGCCGACAGGCGCTCCAGCACCTCGTCCTCGACGATCTGCGTCAGGTCCTCGATCGAGGTGGTGCTGGAGGTCACCGCCAGTCGCATGATGGCGTCGGAATCGGTATCGGCCTTCACCACCGTCGGGGCGTCGACATCGTCCGGCAGGCGGCGCTGCACACGGCCGACGGCGTCGCGCAGGTCGTTGGCGGCATTGTCGATATTGACGCCGCTGTCGAACTCGATGGTGACGCGGCTCTGGCCGGCGCTGGAGGTCGAGGAGATCGACTTGATGCCCGGCGTCAGCGCGACGGCGTTCTCGATGACGCTGGTCACCGCCTTGTCGACGGTCTCCGGCGTCGCGCCGGTATAGGTGGTGCGGATCGTCACCACCGGCCGGTCGATATTGGGCAGCTCGCGCACCTCCAGGCCGGAAAAGGCGGCAAGGCCGGCGACGACGATCAGGAGGTTGAGGACGACCGCCAGCACCGGCCGGCGCACGAACAGCGAGCCGCGGCTGGTCGCCGCGTCCTGCGTCGCAAGATGATCGTGCTGCGGCATGCCGCTGCCTTCCGGGCGTGTTTCTTCAGCCATTGCCGACCGCCTCGTCATTGGCGCGCCGGGCGCCGACCTCGCTGCTGCTGCCGGCGCGGGTGACGGTGGCGCCGTCGCGCAGCCGCTGCAGGCCCTCGACGATCACCTCGTCGTCGGTGGTGAGGTCCGCGGCGACGATGACCACCCCGGCGCGGCGGCCGATGATGGATATATCCGTCCGCTTGACCTTGTCTCCCTCCAGCTTCCAGACATAGGGCCCGGCGCGGTCCCATTGCACCGCCAGCGACGGCACCGCCGGCGACGGCTTGCCCTCGAAGGAAAGGTTGACCTGCACCGCCATGCCCGGCTTCAGCCCGGCGATGCCGGCCGACAGCGTGGCGCGGGCGGTGAAGGAGCGGGTCGCCTGGTCGACGCGGCTGTCGATCGCCGTCACCTCGCCGGCGATCTTCTGTCCCGGGGCGCCTTCCGCCGTGGCGGTGACCGGATGGCCGACCGCCATGCGGTCGATATAGGACTGCGGGGCGGTGAAGCTCACCTGGAAGGTGGACATGTCGTCGAGCGTCGTCAGCGCCGTCGTCGTGCCGACGAGATCGCCGACCGAGACGGCGATCAGCCCGACGGTGCCGTCGAAGGGCGCCACGATGCGGCGGCGCTCCAGCGCCAGCTGCGCGGCGCGCTCGTCGATCTGCGCCGAGGCCAGCGCGTTCTTCGCCTCGGCCAGCGCCACATCGGTGATGTTCTGCGTCTGCGCCAGGCGGTCGGCCCGGTCGGCGGCGGCCTGCGCCGCGGTGAGGCTCAGTTCGGCGCGCTCGACGGCGATCTTCTGGTCGGCATCGTCCAGCAGGAACAGCACGTCGCCGCGCTTGACGCCGGCGCCCGGCTTGGCGGCGATCTCGGTGACGGTGCCGGCGGCCTGCGGGAAGATCGTCACGGCCTGCGCCGATTCCAGCGAGCCGATGGCCTGCAGCTCGGCGCCGAAATCATCCATGGTCACATGCGCCGGCACCACCAGCGCCGGCCCGTTGAAGCCGCGCCGGCCGCCGCCCGCCCCCGCACCATTGCCGCGCGGCCCCGCACCGGCCATCTGCTGGCCGTTGCCGCCGCCGGCCGTCTCGGTGCCGCCGGGAGCCTGCATGCGGCTCTGGTACAGGAACCAGCCACCCGCTGCGACGGCGAGAACGACGGCGCATATGACGATCTGCTTGATAAACGACATCTTGTCCCCGGCAGGAGCGCACCCGCTGACGCAAACGCCGGCCAGCAGCATTTCCGTCGATGTGGAAAGATTACACTTTGACAAGGTCAACCTGAACAGTCGGTGACCAGATCGTTGCCGGTCTTTCACAGCGCCGGCGAATGGGCCAGACTCATCCTTCCATGCCGGTACAACGACTCAGCGAGGACATGATCAACCGCATCGCCGCCGGCGAGGTGGTCGAGCGGCCTGCGAGCGTCGTCAAGGAACTGGTGGAGAACGCCATCGATGCCGGCGCCGGCCGCATCGAGATCGTCACCGCCGCCGGCGGCGTGGCGCTGATCCGCGTCGTTGACGACGGCGCCGGCATGGACCGCGACGATCTGGCGCTGTCGGTCGAGCGCCACTGCACGTCGAAGCTGACCAACGATCTCCTCCATATCGGCACGCTGGGCTTTCGCGGCGAGGCGCTGGCCTCGATCGGCGCCGTCGCCCGGCTCAGCATCACCAGCCGGCGGCGCGACAGCAGCGACGGCTGGAGCGTCACCGTCGAGGGCGGCCGCAGCAGCGGGCCACAGCCGGCGGCGATGGCGCCGGGAACCCGCGTCGAGGTCGCCGACGTGTTCTTCGCCACGCCGGCGCGGCTGAAATTCCTCAAGTCGGAGCGCGCCGAGGCGGCGGCGATCGGCGAAGTGGTGCGGCGCATCGCCCTCGCCCATCCCGGCATCCGCTTCTCGCTGTCCGGCAGCGACCGCTCGCCGCTCGACCTGCCGGCCGCCACCGGACCGGGCGCCAGCCTGGAGCGCCTGACGCAGGTGCTGGGGCGGGACTTTCCCGCCAATGCCGTGCGCGTCGAGGCCGAGCGCGAGGGCGTCCGGCTGTCGGGCTATGCCGGCCTGCCGACCTATCACCGCGCCAACGCGCTGCAGCAATATCTCTTCGTCAACGGCCGGCCGGTGCGCGACAGGCTGCTGCTGGGGGCGCTGAAGGGCGCCTATGCCGATGTCCTGTCGCGCGACCGGCACGCCGTCGCGGCGCTGTTCATCGACCTGCCGCCGCACCAGGTCGACATCAACGTCCATCCCGCCAAGGCGGAAGTGCGCTTTCGCGATCCGGGGCTGGTGCGCGGCCTGCTCGTCGGCGCCATCCGCGAGGCGCTGGCCGGCGCCGGCTACCGCGCCACGACAACCGGCGGCCCGGCGATGATCGAGGCGTTCCGCGCACCCGCCGCCCCGTCCTCGGGCGGCTGGCGCGGCGCTGCCTTCCGCGGCGGCGGCTTCGCCGAGCCGGCGCAGATGCCGCTGGCGGAGCCTACCCAGGCACCGCTGGCGCCGCTCGCCATGCCGTCGGCCGATGCGCGGCCCGCCGCCTATTCCGAGACGGCCGTATCGCGGCCGCTCGGCGCGGCGCGGGCGCAGGTGCACGAGAATTACATCATCGCCCAGACGCAGGACGGGCTGATCGTCGTCGACCAGCACGCCGCCCATGAACGGCTCGTCTATGAGCGGTTGAAGGCGGCCCTCGAAAGGAAGGGCATCGCCCGGCAATTGCTGCTCATTCCGGAGATCGTCGACCTGCCGGAAGAGGATGTGGCGCGGCTTGCCGAGCGGTCCGGCGAGCTCGCCGAGCTCGGGCTGGTGCTGGAGGCTTTCGGCCCGGGCGCCGTCGCCGTGCGCGAGACGCCGGCCATCCTCGGCGAGGTCGATGCCGGGCAGCTGGTGCGCGACCTCGCCGACGAGCTCGCCGAGCTCGATTCGGCGACGCTGCTGCGCGAACGCCTCGACAAGGTCGCCGGCACAATGGCCTGCCACGGCTCGGTCCGCTCCGGGCGGCGGCTGCGGCCGGAGGAAATGGACGCGCTGCTGCGCGACATGGAGGCGACGCCCAATTCGGGCCAGTGCATCCACGGCCGGCCGACCTATGTCGAGCTCGCCCTCAGCGATATCGAGCGTCTGTTCGGGCGGCGCTGAGCGGCGCTTTTTGCCAAGGCCGGTTGGCGACATTACATTCGCCTCACCATCGTCCGAGGTGTCATGAACCGCATCGACATATCCCGCAGCGGCGGCGAGGCCCGCGTCCGCTATCTCGACGCCGATTTCCAGGTGATCTCGCCCGGCGCCTTCGTGCGCTGCGCCGTCACCGGCGCCGCCATTCCCCTCGACGAGCTGAAATACTGGAGCGTGGCGCGGCAGGAAGCCTATGTCGACGCCGCCGCCTCGCTGCGCCGGCATCAGGAATTCATCGACACCCGGAATTCCTAGGCCATCAAGAGCGCTGCCGACGGCCGCGACGCCGCATCGGGGCGCCGGCGCACCCGCTCGGCGGCGGCGCGGATCATCCGCCGCACCGCCATCTCGTCGTCGAAATGGAGCAGCACCGAGAAGGCCTCGGTGCGGGCCCGCAGCTCGGCCAGCGCGCCGCGGCCGTGGCCGAGCCGGACATAGTCCTTCTCGGTCGTGACGAGGCGCAGCGCCCCTGTCTCGGCCCGCGCCAGCAGCGTCGCCGCGTCGGCCTCGGTGAAGACATGGTGGTCGGGAAACGGCACCCGGCCGGCGAACTTAGCGCCCTCCGCCTCCAGCGTGCGGAAGAATTTTTCCGGCCGGCCGATCCCGGCATAGGCGAGCACCGGCGTGCGGCCCCAGTCGCCGGCGGCCGCCGCCGCCAGCCGGGCGCGCAGGACGCGGCGGCCGGCGCGCGCCGCCAGGCGCACGAGCTGCGCCGTCGCCTCGCCCTCGCCGATCACCACGAGAGCGGTGGTGCGGTCGAGCTGCGCCCGCAGCGGCGCCCGCAGCGGCCCGGCCGGCAGGTTGAGGCCATTGCCGATGCCGCTTGCCGCATCCGTCACGACGAAGGTTATGTCCTTGCCGAGCGACGGGTTCTGGAAGCCGTCATCCATGACGATCACCTCGGCGCCGCGCTCGACCAGGAGACGCGCCCCGGCGGGCCGGTCGGGCGAGGCCACCGTCAGGCCGGCGCGGGCGAGCAGCAGCGCCTCGTCGCCGACCAGCGCGGCGCTGTGGCGGGCCGGATCGACGACCATGGCGCCGCGGTTGGAGCCGCCATAGCCGCGGGTGATGAAGCCGGGCGTCAGGCCCTCGGCGCGGATCAGGCGCCCGAGGGCGATGGCGGTGGGCGTCTTGCCCTCGCCGCCGACGGTGTAGTTGCCGACGCAGACGACCGGCACCGGCGCCCAGTAGGCCGGCGGCTGGCGCAGCCGCCGGGCTGCGATGCTGCTCCACAGCTTGGCGACCGGCCATAGCAGCACGGCGAGGGCGCTCGGATGATCGAGCCACCAGAAGCCGGGCGAGGCGCTCATGACAGCGCCCCGGCCGGCAGGAACGGGCGCAGCGCTTCGAGCGTGCGGGCCAGCGCGCCGCCGAACGGGGCAAGCGCCGCCTCGGCCGCCACGATCTGCTGCCGCAGGGCCTGCGGTTCGGTGAGGAGCCGCGTCGCGGCGGCGGCGAGGCTCGCCGCGTCGCTCACCGCGACGGCGCCGCCGCCGGCGTCGAGCGCCTGATAGATGGCGGCGAAATTGCCGACATGCGGCCCGTGCAGCACGGCGGTGCTGAGGCGTACCGGCTCGATGGGATTCTGCCCGCCATGCGGCACCAGCGAGCCGCCGACAAAGGCGACCGGCGCGAGGCGGTAGAAGAGGCCGAGCTCGCCCAGCGTATCGGCGACATGGATGCCGGCCGGCGGCAGCGGCTCGCCGGCGCTGCGCAGCGTCACCGGCTGCGGCCCGGCGATGGCGTCGCGGATGGCGGCGCCGCGCTGCGGATGACGCGGCGCGATGACGGTGACGAGGTCCGGCAGGGCGGCAGCGACGGCGCGATGGGCGGCCGCCACCAGCACCTCCTCCCCTTCATGGGTGCTCGCCGCGACAAGCAGCGGCCGGTCGCCCAGCTCGCGCCGCAGCCCGGCAATCGCCTCCGGATCGGCCGGCGGCGGCGGCACGTCGAACTTGAGGTTGCCGGTCACCTCCACTTGCCCGGCGCCAAGGCTCTTCAGCCGCGCCGCATCCTCCCCGGTCTGCGCCAGCGCCAGCGCCAGCGGGCCGAACACCCGGTGCGCGGCGCGGCCGAGCCGCTGCCAGCGGGCGAAGGAGCGCGACGACATGCGGCCATTGACGATGACATGCGGGATCGCCGCCGCCGCCAGTTCCGCGGTGGTCACCGGCCAAACCTCCGATTCGACGAAGACGGCGAGCGTCGGCCGCCAATGCGCCAGGAAGCGGCGGATCCACGGCGTGACGTCGACCGGCGCGAACTGATGCACGGCGCCGGGAGGCAGGCTTCGCGCCGCAATGGCGGCGCTGGTCACCGTCACCGTCGTCAGGAGGACCGGCAGGCCCATGCCGGCGAGGCGCGCCACCAGCGGCAGCACGGCATTTGTCTCGCCGACGCTGGCGGCATGCACCCAGATCAGCGCGCCGGCCGGCCGCGCCGCCGAGGCGATGCCGTAGCGCTCGCCGAGCCGCGCCGGGTCTTCCTTGCCGCGGCCGGCGCGGCGGCGCAGCAGCGCCGGGATCGCCGGCATCGCGACGCGGCCGGCAAGGCCGTAGCCGGCAAGCAGGAGGCCGCCGAGCCGGTCAGGCATGGCAGCCTTTCGCCGCCGAGCGGCGCGATGGCAGGATCGCTGGCTTCTGCAACGAAAAGACCCCGGACGGCGCAGCCGGAAGGAAAGGCACGCTATAGCAGACGGCGCGGCGCTTTGCCTGCCCCTCGCCCGGCCTGTCAGGCCTTGCGGTCGACAACCGCATAGGCGCGCGCCGTGGCGGCGTTGAGCTCGTCCTCGACAAGCTGGCGCTTGGCCTCAAGCTCCGCCGCATCGGCATTGCGCGGCACCTCGACGAAGGGGCCGACGATCATCGCCAGGCGGCTGAAGGGCAGGTTCAGCGACGCCCGGTCCCACGACTTGAAGTCGATGCGGCGGCTGGAGGCCAGCGCCACCGGGGCGATCGGCACGCCGGTGGCACGGGCAAGGGCAACGACACCGGTGCCGGCGCGGCGGGCGACTGTCTGCGACAGGTCGGCGGTCATGCACACCGAAACGCCCTGCTCCAGCGCCGATTTCATCTGCAGGAAGCCGCGCACGGCGCCGCTCTCCAGGACGCGGCTGCGCTCGCGCGCCGCCGAGCCGCGGATCGTGCCGACGCCGAGCCGCTCGGCGGCAATGGCGTTGATCTCACCGTCGCGATGCAGCGAGATCAGCACCTTGACCGGATGATCCTTGCGGCGGACGACCGGCAGCAGGAAATGCTGGCCGTGCCACATGGTGATGATCAGCGGCGTATGGACGTCCCAGTCGTTGTGGTAGTCGATCGGCCCTTCATAGGCGACGAGCCGGCTGGTGCGGCCGACGAGGCTGATGAAGGCGGCAGCGAGATTGCCGGCGGCGACCTGGGTGGCGCGCGACTGGCCGACGCGCTTGACGGCGCGGCCGAACCAGGACCGCTTGCGGCGTCGCCGGACCGGCTGGCGAGGCTCGGCCATGTCCGTCCCGCTCAACGGGCCGGGCCGGCCGCCGGCTCCAGCAGCCGGTGAAGATGGACGATGAAATAGCGCGTATGGGCATCGTCGACGGTGCGCTGCGCCGCCGTCCGCCAGGCCTCGTAGGCGGTGCGGTAGTTCGGGAAGATGCCGACCACGTCGAGCTTCGACAGATCCTCGAAGCGGACGGCGTCGGGATCGCTCAGGCGGCCGCCGAAGACGAGATGCAGCAGCTGCGGCTCGTTCTGTTCAGCCCCGGTCATGGCCCCGGTCTCATGGATTGACGCTGTCCCTTCCCGTTGCCCCATCCGCCGCCAGCGCGGCCATGGCCTCGCGCATGGCGGCCGCCAGCGCGTCGTGGATGCCGGGCGTCGCGGCAATGATTGCCGGATGGCCGGTTTCGGCACGGTCGTAGCGCAGCAGGCTACCGGTCAGGTCAGTCACGAGGCCGCCGGCTTCCTGCACCAAAAGATCCGCTGCGGCAAGGTCCCAGTCCTGCGCGTCCGGCTTGGCGAAGGCGGCGTCGAGGCGGCCGTCGGCGACGCGCGCCAGCCGGTAGGCCAGGGAGGCGAAGAACTCGATCGCCACCGGAATGCGCTCGACGAGCGGCGGCGACTGGAACAGGCGGCGCAGGCCGGCGATGTGAGCGCCCGGCAGGCTGTCGCGGCCGCTGACACGGAGCGGCGCGCCGTTGCGCGTCGCGCCGCCGCCGCGGCTGGCCCGGTAGAGCTCGCCGATGACCGGCGCGTAGAGCACGGCCGCCACCGGCCGCCCCGCCTCGACGATCGCCACCGGCACCGTCCATTGCGAGCCGCCGGCGATGAAGTCGCGCGTGCCGTCGATCGGATCGACGATGAAGGTGCGCCGGGCCGACAGGCGGCTCCTGTCGTCGTCGCGCTCTTCCGACAGCCAGCCATAGCCGGGACGCGCCGTGCCGAGATAATCCAGCAGCATCGCCTCGACGGCGATGTCGGCCTCGGTCACCGGCGAATCATTGGCCTTCGACCAGGTTCGCGGCGAGCGGCGATGGAACTGCATGGCGACGGCGCCCGCCGCCCGCACGGCTTCCGTCAGCAGGTCGAGTTCGTCGGCCAGCGGCGGCAGTTCATCGGCCGGCAATTGTCATGCCTTCCACGGCCAGCGTGGGGGCGTTGACGGCGAAGCGGTATTCGAGGTCGTTCGCCGCCACCAGGTGGCGGTACATGTCGCGCAGATTGCCGGCGATGGTGATCTCGCTGACCGGCTCGGCGAGGGCGCCGTTGCGGATGCGGAAGCCGGCGGCGCCGCGGCTGTAATCGCCGGTGACGATGCTGACGCCGGCGCCGATGAGATCGGTGACGTAGAGGCCGTCGGCGATGCCGGCCAGGAGCTCGTCCGGCGAGACGGTGCCGGCCTCCAGCGTCAGGTTGGTGGTGCCGGGCTGCGGGTTGCCGCCGCCGCGGACGGCGCGGCCATTGGTCTTCAGCTTCAGCTCGCGGGCGGTGGCGCTGTCGAGGATCCAGCGCAGCAGCACGCCGTCGGCGACGAGATCGAACGGCGCCGCGGCAACGCCCTCGCCGTCGAACGGGCGCGAGCCGAGGCCGCGCCGGCGGTGCGGATCGTCGGTGATGCGGATGCCCTTTGCCACCATTTCGGTGCCGAGGGCGCCGGCGAGGAAGCTGGTGCGGCGGGCGATGGCCGAGCCGTTGGCGGCGGAGGCGAGATGGCCGACCAGGCTGGAGGCGATGCGCGGATCGTAGACAACCGTGACGCCGGTCAGCGTCTCCATCTTGCCGGGATTGAGCCGGTGCACGGCACGCTGGCCGGCGCTCTGGCCGATATCGTCAGGGGCCGGCAGATCGGCACGGTGGGTCTTGGCCGCCATGTCGTAGTCGCGCTCCATCGCCGTCCCCTCGCCGGCAATGGCGGTGGCGGAGAGCGAGAAGCGCGAGGTGAGATAGGAGCCGGCGAAGCCGTCCGAGGTGGCGAGGACGACGCCGTTGAGCGACCAGCCGGCGGAGGCGCCGCCGGAATTGGTGACGCCCGGCACGGCCCGCGCCGCATCCTCGGCGGCCGAGGCCGCCTCGGTCAGCGAGGCGACGTCGGGAACGTCGCCGTCGAGCAGGTCGAGATCGGGGAAGGAGGTGGCGAGATCGGCCTGATCGGCGAGCCCGGCATAGGGATCTTCCGGCGCCACCTTGGCCATGGCCACGGCGCGCTCGGCGAGTTCCGCCGGGTCGGTCATGACATTGGCCGAAACGCTGGCATTCCGCCGGCCGACGAAGACGCGGAGGGTGAGGTCGTCGCCCTCGGCGCGCGTCGTCTCCTCCACCTTGCCGAGGCGGACCTCGACCCCGAGGGAAACGCGGCGCAGGGAAAGCGCATCGGCGGCGGTGGCGCCGGCGCGGCGGGCGGCCTCGACCAGGCTATTGGCGCGGTCGAGAAGGGCTGTCTGGTCGAGCTGTGCGGTCATGGCCCTTGTGTAGGCATGGAGCGGCCCGGCGACAAGAGCGTCGCCGGGCCGCGCCGGTTCAGGGCCGTCAGGCGCCGGCCGGGCCGACGCGCACGATGACGAGGCCGCCGGAGAAGAGGCGCTTGGCGGCTTGGCGCACCTGGTCGACGGTGACGGCGGCGATCATGTCGTTGCGCCGGTTGATGTAGTCGATGCCGAGATCGTCCATCTGGATGCCGAGCAGCTGGCGGGCGATCTGGGTGGACGAGGTGAAGCGCAGGGCATAGCTGCCGATCAGGTAGCTCTTCGCCTTGGCCACCTCCTCCTCGGTCGGCCCCTCCTCGATGAAGCGCTTGATCTCCGTCTGGATGAGGCCGAGCGCCTCCTCGGCGCGGTCGGAGCGCGTCGCGGTGCCGCCGAACTCGACGGCGGTATGGTCCATCGGCATCAGGATGGAATAGACCGAATAGGCAAGGCCGCGCTTCTCGCGTACCTCGGTATAGAGGCGCGAGGAGAAGCTGCCGCCGCCGAGAATGTAGTCGGCGATGTAGGCCGGGATGAATTCCGGATCGTCGCGCTTCAGGGCGCCGCCGCCGAAGCGCAGCACGCTCTGCGGGATGTCCATGTCGACATCGACGCGGTTGCCGGCGGCCGGCGGCGTCTCGGTCACCGCCGTCAGCTCGGCCTTGGCCGGCAGGCTGCCGAAGATCTGGTCGAGCACCGTGCCGAGCTTCTGCTCGTCGATGGCGCCGACCACGGCGATCTTGAGGATATCGCGGGCGAAGACGCGGTGATGGAAGCCGCGCAGGTCGTCGGCGGTCAGGCTGGCAAGGCTCTCCAGCGTGCCGTCGGTGGAACGGCCATAGGGATGGTCCGGAAAGGCGGCGGCCATCCACTTGTCGTTGGCGATGCTCTCCGGGTCCTTCTCGCCGGCGCGGATGCCGGCGGCGATCTGGGCGCGGATGCGCTCCAGCGGCTCGCTGTCGAAGCGCGGATCGTTGACCGACAGCTGCAGCAGGCGGAAGGCCTCCTCCTGGTTCACCGCCAGCGTGCGCAGCGTGCCGAAGAAGGCGTCCTTGCCGACATCGTAGGAGAGGTTGATCGACAGCTCGTCGAGCTTGCCCTGGAAGGCCTGGCTGTCCATGTCGCCGGCGCCCTCGTCGAGCGTGCCGGAGGCGAAATTGGCGAGGCCCTCCTTGCCGGGCGGGTCCTGCGTCGCGCCGCCGCCGACAAAGGCGAAGGACATGGCGATCACCGGCACGCTGTCGTCCTGGACGAGCCAGGCCTCGATGCCGCCGGGGCTGACGACGCGCTTGATGTCGACGGCGGCATTGGCGGTGGTGGCGCCGGCGAGGAAGGAAAAGGCCAGGGCGGTGCCGAACAGGCCACCGATGGCGCGGCGGAGCTTCATCTTGTGCATCAGCTTTCTCCCGGCGGCGGTCACGACCGCGCCTCAGGCGCGGCGACGAGATAGCCGGTCACCGACCGGCGGATGTCGAGATATTTCTGCGCCGCCGCGTTGATGTCCTCGAGGGTCACCGCCTCGATGCGCGCCGGATAGTTCTGCATGTCCTCGAGCGTCATGCCGATCGCCAGGGCGGCGCCGAAGACGCGGCCGAGCGAGGCCTGGTTGTCCTGCGCATAGATGGCGGAGGCGAGAACCCGCTGCTTGGCGCGGTCGAGCTCGGCCTGTGTCACGCCGTGCTGGCGGACATCGTCGAGGACGCCGTCCATCAGCTTGGCGATCTCGTCGACCGAAACGTCGCCACGCGGCACGGCGTAAACCGTCATGCGGGTGTCGTCGTAATAGGAGCCCTGGTAATAGGCGCCCGCCCCGGCCGCCTTGCCGCTCTCGACCACCAGCGAGCGGTAGAAGCGGCTGGTCGGGCCGTTGCCGATGATGTCGCTGAGGAGATCGAGGGCCAGCGCCTCGCGGCCTTCGGCGGTGCGGTAAGACGGCACCAGATAGCTGCGCGACACGGAGGGCTGCGTCACCCGCGAATCGGCCATGGTGACGGTGCGGGCGGCGAGCGGCGGCGGCTCCTTGGCCCAGTCGCGCGCCGGCACCTCGGTGCGGCGCGGCACCTTCGCCCAGGTATTGGCGCAGAGCTGGCGGACCTCGTCCTCGGTGACGTCGCCGGCGACGACAAGGATGGCGTTATTGGGCGTGTAGTACTTGCCGTAGAACTGCAGCGCATAGGCGCGGTCGAGCACCTCCATCTCGTGCCGCCAGCCGATGATCGGCGTGCCATAGGGGCTGTTCTGGTAGAGCGCCGCGGTCATCGCCTCGGAGAGCTGGGCGCCGGGATCGTTGTCGGTGCGCATGTTGCGCTCCTCCAGGATGACGTCGCGCTCCGGCAGCACGACCTCGTCGGTGAGCTGCAGGTTGGTCATGCGGTCCGACTCGAATTCCATCGCCATGGGCAGGAATTCCTTGGCGAGGGTCTGGTGGAAGACCGTCACGTCGGAGGTGGTGAAGGCGTTCTCGTTGGCGCCGATCTCGGCGAGCCTGGCGGAGAATTCGCCGGCCGGATGCAGCGCCGTCCCCTTGAACATCAGGTGCTCGAGGAAGTGCGCGATGCCGGTATGGCCGCGCATCTCATCGGCGGCGCCGACCTTGTACCAGACCATCTGGGTCACCACCGGCGCCCGGTGATCGGGCACGACGACGACCGTCAGGCCGTTGTCGAGCGTAAACTGGCTGGCATCCGGCGCCATGACCGGCGGCGCATCCTCGGCATAGGCCGGGGCGAATTGCAGGGCGGTCAGGGCCGCCGCCGCAATGCAGGCGGACCTCAGGCGGGCTATCGACATGGAGATTGCTCCTCGCTGCGGTGAGCATATTCGGCAGGCTCGCGCGGGTGGGGAGGACCGCGCCAGGGCATCCTGCACCATCATTCCGTCAAAGCCGATGCTTGTCCCGTTACATCGCCGTAACGTTCAGGCAGCCTTCTCGAAGAAAACGAGCCTGGAATCGCCGACAATGCGCGCGTCGAGCTCGGCGAGGCCCGGCACCGGCGCGATGACGCTGGCGGCGGCTTCCTCCAGGACGCAGATCGCCTGCGGCGCCAGCCAGCCGCCCGCCAGCGCCGCGGCGAGCGCCTTTTCGCCGAGGCCCCTGCCATAGGGCGGATCGGCAAAGACGAGGCTGAAAGTCCCGGCCGTGCCGGCCGGCCCGAGGGCTGTGGCATCACGCCGGAAGAGGCGCGACCGCCCGGTGAGGGCCAGCGCCTCGATATTGGTGCGGATCAGGCCCCGGCCCTCGGCGCCTTCCTCGACGAACAGGCAATAGGCGGCGCCGCGCGACAGCGCCTCGCAGCCGAGGGCGCCGGTGCCGGCAAAGAGATCGAGCACCCGCGCTCCCGGCACCGGATTGCCGAGGCCGTGGGCGAGGATGTCGAACAGCGTCTCGCGGAGGCGGTCGGAGGTCGGGCGGATGGCCTGCGTCTTCGGCGCCGCCAGCGGCCGGCCGCGCATCTCACCGCCGACGATCCGCATCGCGCCCCCTGCCCTGATGCGGCTTCGGCCGCGGCTTGCCGGGCGGCGCCGGCCGTTTCGGCGGCACCGGCGCTTCCGCCTTTGCGGCAGCCTCGCGGATCGGCGCCGCGAAATCCGCCCCCGCCTCCTCGGCCAGACGCTCGCCGAGCTGGTCGCGCAGCACCTTGCCGCGGATCTCGCGCACCTCGCCGGGGGCGATGTCGCCGAGCTGGAAGGGGCCGAAGGACACGCGGATGAGGCGGCTGACCTCCAGGTCGAGATGGCCGAGAACGCGCTTGATCTCGCGGTTCTTGCCTTCACGGAGGCCCATCAGCAGCCAGGCGTTGGAGCCCTGGACGCGCTCCAGCGCCGCCTCGATCGGGCCATAGAGCACGCCGTCAATGGCGACGCCGTCGCGCAGCGTATCGAGCTGCGCCTGGGTGACCGTGCCGTGGACGCGCACCCGGTAGCGGCGCAGCCAGCCGGTCGCCGGCAGCTCCAGAACGCGCGCCAGGCCGCCGTCATTGGTCAGCAGCAGGAGGCCTTCGGTATTGATGTCGAGGCGGCCGACGGCGACCACCCGCGGCAGGTCCTTCGGCAATGCGTCGAAGACGGTGCGCCGGCCTTCCGGGTCGCGCGCCGTCGTCACCAGGCCGCGCGGCTTGTGGTAGAGCCACAGCCGCGTGCGCTCGCGCTCCGGCAGCGGCTCGCCGTCGACCTCGATCCTGTCGCCGGGGCGGACATTGACCGCCGGCGAGGCGAGGACTGTGCCGTTGAGCGCCACCCGCCCGGCGGCGATCCAGGCCTCCGCCTCGCGCCGCGAGCAAAGGCCGGCGCGCGCCAGAATCTTGGCGATGCGCTCGCCGGCGTCCGGCCCGGCCGCTGCCTCGGCAGGAGGGCGCGCGGCGGCGGGCTTGCCGGCGCCATAGCCGCCGCTACGCGAGATGGCTTGCCGCTGTCTTTTTTCCGTGCCCTTCATGATTTCCGTGCCTTTTATGGCCGCCTTTCTAGAGCATCAGCGATGCGGTGGCAGTCCCCACCGCGACGAATTTCCCCGGCGGAGAGCCATGCGCGCCGATGAGACCGGACAGGCCCTGCAGAGCCCCGCCGACCTGATGGCCCTGGCGCTCGACGAGGCGCGGGCCGCGGCGCGGCTCGGCGAGGTGCCGGTCGGGGCCGTCGTGTCGCGCGACGGCCGCGTCATCGCCTCGGCCGGCAACCGCGTCCTCGCCGACCGCGATCCGACGGCGCATGCCGAAATCCTGGCGCTGCGCGCCGCCGCCCGGGCGATCGGCAGCGAGCGCCTCATCGGCTGCGACCTGCATGTGACGCTGGAGCCCTGCACGATGTGCGCCGGGGCGATCTCCCTGGCGCGCATCCGCCGCCTCGTCTATGGCGCGCCTGACCCGAAGGGCGGCGCCGTCGACCACGGCGTGCGCTTCTTCGCAGCGCCGACCTGCCACCATGCGCCGGAGGTCTATGGCGGCATCGGCGAGACGGAGGCCGGGGCGCTGCTGCGCCGCTTCTTTGCGGCGCGACGCGACGCCGGCCAGGCCTAGCCGGTCAGGCGCGGCGCCAGCTTCTCGTAGGCGTCGCAGGTGGCGGAGAAGATCCTGTCGAGCCGCGTCACCGTCACCAGGGCGGCACCGGCGGTGTCGCGCAGCCAGTCGGCGCAGGCCTCGACCTCGTCCACCGGGCAGTGCAGCACCAGCGGCCGCGGACCGCCGCCGAACGGCAGGCGGGCGCCGAAGCGGTCGAGCGCCGGCCGCACCGCCGCCGCATCGACATCGGCGCGGATTTCTCTGAGGTCCCGCCCCGCCGCCTCGGCCTCGATGCGGTCGAGGAGGATGCGCAGCCCGGCCAGCGCCTCCGGCCCCCAGCCGGCGCCGAGGCTGGCGACGAGATGGGCCTCGGACCGCAGGATGACGCCGTCCTCCAGCACCTTCAGCGCATTGGCGCGCAGCGTCGCGCCAGTGGTGGTGATGTCGACGATGAGGTCGGCCGAGCCGGAGGCCGGGGCGCCCTCGGTGGCGCCGAGGCTCTCGACGATGCGGTAATCGGCGATGCCGTGGCTGGCGAAGAAGCGCCTTGTGCTGTTGATATATTTCGTCGCGACGCGCAGGCGGCGGCCGTGACGGGGGCGGAATTCGGCCGCCACGTCGTCGAGATCAGCCATGCTGTCGACATCGATCCAGGCTTCCGGAACGGCGACGACGACGTCGGCATGGCCGAAGCCGAGCGGCAGCACCAGATCGACCCGCGACGCCCAGTCGTCGATATTCTCCTCGATCAGGTCGCGGCCGGTGACGCCGAGATGCACGCCGCCGGAGGCAAGCTCCTGGGTGATCTCGCCGGCCGACAGATAGGCCACCTCGACCCCCTCGACGCCGTCGAGGCGGCCGCGATAGCCGCGCTCGCCGCCGTCCTGGACGAGATCGAGCCCGGCGCGGGCGAAGAAGGCGGCGGCGTTTTCCTGCAGCCGGCCCTTCGACGGCACGGCAAGGATCAGCGGGCTCGTCATGACCGCTCTCCCGTCAAGACTGCTGTCCTGTCATGGCCGCTCTCCTTCCAGCCGGTCGAGCCACAGCGCGAAGCCGACCGCCGGCACGTCCTCGGCGGAGCCGTCACGCGACACGATCAGCGACAGCAGCCGATCGTAGCGACCGCCGCCGGCGAGCGGGCCGACGGTGGAACGCTCCGGATCGAACAGCTCGAAGACGAAGCCGGTGTAATAGTCGAGGCGGCGGCCGAAATCGGCGGCGAAGCTCAGCTGGTCCGGGTCGATGCCGTGCGCGGCAAGGCCGTTGTTGCGGTCGGCAAAGGCGACGATGGCGGTGGCGAGATCGAGTCCTTCGGCGGCGGCCAGTTCACCGACCGCCATGACGGCCTCGGCCGGGCTGCCGGTGATCGCCAGGAAGCGGCGCAGGATGCTGACGGCACGGTCGCTGACGCCCGAGCCGGCGGCCAGCGCCGCCTGCTCCAGGAAGCGGTCGGCGATCTCGGCCGGCGTCCGGCCGCCGACCGGGCGAATGCCGGCAAGGCGGAAAAGATCGTCGACGATCTGGCGCGCGGCGCGCGGATCGGCGCCTTCCAGCGCCGCCAGGAAGCCGGCATAGGCCGGGGCCGTGCCGGCAACGCCGGCCGCCATGCGGTCGACAAGGGCGTTGAGGCGCGCCGGATCGCCGAAGGCGCGCGCCAGCCGGCGGCGCCACACCTCGGGGATGGACAGCGCCTCCAGCAGGGCGCCGAAAAGGGCGGAATCGCCGATGCGCACCTGCGGCTCGTCGACGCCGAACAGGCGCACGCTTTCCAGCGCCAGCGCCACCACCTCGGCATCGGCATCGGCGCGGTCGGTGCGGCCGATCGATTCGACGCCGGCCTGGTAGAACTCGCCCGTCTCGCCGACGCGCTGGCGGAACACCGGCCCGTGGTAGGCATAGGCGGCGCGGCGCAGGGCATGGCCGGTGGCGATGTGGTGCAGGCAGACCGGGATCGTGTAGTCCGGCCGCAGGCACAGCTCGACGCCGTCGGCCGAGGCGGTCAGGAACAGGCGCCGGCGCAGATCCTCGCCGGCGAGATCGAGGAACAGGTCGGCATCCTGCAGGATCGGCGGCTCGACGAAGTCATAGCCCGACTTGACGAGGAAGGCCGACAGGCGGTCGGTGGCCGGGGCGATCATGATGCGTCCTACTGCCGTTCCAGAAGATCGCAGATTGCCGTCACCAGGTCGGCCTCGGCGACCTCGAACTGGCCCGGCCGCTCCTCGCGCCAGACGGCATTGTCGGCGATCGCCGCCGACAGCATCTTGCCGAGGGCGAGATCCTTGATCTGCACGACGCCGCGGCTGCGCTCGTCCTCGCCCTGGATGACGACCGCCGGGCTGTTGCGCCGATCCGCATATTTCATCTGGGCCTTCATCCCGGACTCCCCGAGATAAAGCTCCGAGGCGATGCCGGCGTTCCGCAGCATGCCGACGAGGCGCTGGCTGTCGGCGATGCGCGCCCGGTCCATCACCAGCACCACGACGGGGCCTGAAACGTCGGCGACGTCGATCCTCTCCAGCGCCGCCAGCGCCGCCATCAGCCGCGACACGCCGATGGAAAAGCCGGTCGCCGGCACGTTGTCGCCGCGGAAGCGGCCGACGAGGCCGTCATAGCGGCCGCCGCCGCCGACCGAGCCGAAGCGGACCGGCTCGCCCTTGTCGTTGACGGTCTCGAACAGCAGCTCGGCCTCGAAGACGGCGCCGGTATAATATTCGAGGCCGCGCACCACCGACGGGTCGATACGGACACGCTTGCTTCCGTAACCGGCGGCCTCACAAATCTCGATCATTTCCCTAAGATGATCCACACCATCACGGCCGGCAGAACTTAACCCTACACTCGTCTCAAAATCATTCAAAACCAGAAAATTATCGAAGAAACGATCTCCAACGAAGAAATCGTTTAAGTATTGTTGCGAATGCTGATCATTAGGACGGTTCGATACTTCCGTCAACGGAGCAAAGGCGGCATTTTTATCAAAGTATTTTAAGATACTCTGTGTTTGAATTTTGGACAGCCCGGCGCCCTTGGTGAAGTCGCCGCTGTCGTCGCGCCGCCCGGCGCCGAGGAGATCGCGCACGCCGTCGATGCCCAGCCGGTCGAGCTTGTCGATCGCCCGTAGCACGCTGAGGCGCTGCCCTGCCCTGTCGTCGCCGGCAAGGCCGATCGCCTCAAGGACGCCGTCCAGCACCTTGCGGCTGTTGACCTTGATCACATACTGGCCGCGCTGGATGCCGAGCTCTTCCAGCGTATCGGCGGCCATCATGCAGATTTCCGCATCGGCGGCGGGCGAGCGGGCGCCGACCGTATCGGCGTCGAACTGCATGAACTGGCGGAAGCGGCCAGGGCCGGGCTTCTCGTTGCGGAACACCCAGCCGGCGCGGTAGCTGCGGAACGGCTTCGGCAGCCTGTCGAAATTCTCCGCGACATAGCGGGCGAGCGGCGCCGTCAGGTCGTAGCGCAGGCTCAGCCACTGCTCGTCGTCGTCCTGGAAGGAAAAGACGCCCTCGTTCGGCCGGTCGAGGTCGGGCAGGAACTTGCCGAGGGCGTCGGTATACTCGATCAGCGGCGTCTCGACCGGCTCGAAGCCGTAGCGTTCGTAGACGCTGCGGATCGTCGCCAGCATGCGGTCGGCGGCGCGGATCTCGCCCGCCGTGCGATCCACAAATCCGCGTGGCAGCCGCGCCTTCAGTTTGTTGGTGGTGTCGGTCATCAGTTGGATCGGGTTCCGGGCAGTTCCGTAGAGAACAAGACAAAGCGACGCGTCGAAGCCCCTTGCGACGCCGACGGTGTTCGCGTGGATGCCCGGGTCAGGCCCAGGCATGACGCGGCGACGGCGGCGCCAGTTCCGTGACGGCGCCGAGCGCCCGACTAGCTCGCAGCCTCGTAGCGTCAGCGCCGCAAAAAAGAAAGGCCGCCCGAAGGCGGCCTTTCGAACATCGGCAGGAAACGGACCTCAGAAGTCCATGCCGCCCATGCCGCCGCCGCCCGGCATCGCCGGGGCCGCATCCTTCTTGGGATGCTCGGCGACCATGGCTTCGGTGGTGATCAGCAGGCCGGCGACCGAGGCCGCGTCCTGGAGCGCCGTGCGCACGACCTTGGTCGGGTCGATGATGCCGGCCGACACCAGGTCGACATAGGTCTCGCTCTGGGCGTCGAAGCCGAAAGAGCCGGACTTGTTCTCCAGCACCTTGCCGACGACGATCGAGCCTTCGACACCGGCATTCTCGGAGATCTGCCGGATCGGCGCCTCGAGGGCGCGCGACACGATCTTGATGCCGGCGACGACGTCGGGATTGTCGGACTTCAGCTTGTCGACCGCGGCACGGGCGCGCAGCAGGGCAGCGCCGCCGCCCGGCACGATGCCTTCCTCGACCGCCGCGCGGGTGGCGTTGAGGGCGTCGTCGACACGGTCCTTCTTCTCCTTGACCTCGATCTCGGTGACGCCGCCGACGCGGATGACGGCAACGCCGCCGGCCAGCTTGGCAAGACGCTCCTGCAGCTTCTCGCGGTCGTAGTCGGAGGTCGTCTCCTCGATCTGCGCCTTGATCTGCGCAACGCGGGCGGCGATTTCCTTCTTGCGGCCGGCGCCGTCGACGATCGTGGTGTTCTCCTTGGCGATCGACACCTTCTTGGCGCGGCCGAGCATGTCGAGCGTCACGTTCTCGAGCTTGATGCCGAGGTCTTCCGAGATCACCTGGCCCTGCGTCAGGACGGCGATGTCCTCCAGCATGGCCTTGCGGCGGTCACCGAAGCCCGGCGCCTTGACGGCCGCGACCTTGAGGCCGCCACGCAGCTTGTTGACGACGAGCGTGGCGAGAGCCTCGCCCTCGACGTCCTCGGCGATGATCAGCAGCGGCTTGCCCGACTGCACGACAGCTTCGAGGACCGGCAGGATCGCCTGCAGGTTGGCGAGCTTCTTCTCGTGCAGGAGGATGTACGGATCCTCCAGGTCGGTGACCATCTTCTCGGCGTTGGTCACGAAATAGGGCGACAGGTAGCCGCGGTCGAACTGCATGCCCTCGACGACCTCGAGCTCGAATTCGAGCGCCTTCGATTCCTCGACGGTGATCACGCCCTCATTGCCGACGCGCTGCATGGCCTCGGCGATCTTCTGGCCGACGACGGTGTCGCCATTGGCCGAGATGGTGCCGACCTGCGCCACCTCGCCGGAGGTGGAGATCTTCTTGGAGCGCTTCTCCAGGTCCTTGACGGCCTCGGCAACCGCCAGGTCGATGCCGCGCTTCAGGTCCATCGGGTTCATGCCGGCGGCAACCGCCTTGGCGCCCTCGCGGACGATCGCCTGGGCGAGCACGGTGGCCGTCGTGGTGCCGTCGCCGGCGATGTCGTTGGTCTTCGAGGCAACCTCGCGGACCATCTGGGCGCCCATGTTCTCGAACTTGTCCTCAAGCTCGATTTCCTTGGCGACCGTCACGCCGTCCTTGGTGATGCGCGGCGCACCGAACGACTTCTCGATGACGACGTTACGGCCCTTGGGGCCGAGGGTTACCTTGACCGCGTTGGCGAGGATATCCACGCCGCGCAGCATCTTCTCACGCGCATCGGCGGAGAACTTTACGTCTTTGGGAGCCATTGAACCTTATTCCTCGGAAAGTGGATGGCGTTGGATAAGAAAAAGGCTGCGCCGGGGGGAACCGTTACGCAGCCTTGCGGCCCGAAGCCGTCTTCTCGATCACGCCCATGATGTCGGACTCTTTCATGATCAGGTAGTCCTGGCCGTCGATCTTGACCTCGCTGCCAGACCACTTGGCGAAGAGCACGCGATCACCGGCCTTGACGTCGAGGGCGACGCGCTCGCCCCTGTCGTTGAAGGAGCCCGGACCGGCGGCGACGACCTCGCCCTCCATCGGCTTCTCCTTGGCGGTGTCGGGGATGATGATCCCGCCAGCGGTCTTTTCCTCGGATTCGACACGGCGAACGACCACCCGGTCGTGCAACGGACGGAACTTCATCTGGGTAGCTTTCCTCTTGTGCGACGCCCGACCGGCGCCTTACCGGAACCGTCGTTAGCACTCGCCTGGAGAGAGTGCTAACAAGCGCCGCGCATTTAGGAAGGGCCGGGAAAGCTGTCAAGCCGGCGCTGCAGAAAAAATGCCGCCGGCATCCGCCGGGTGCCCGGCGCTGCGCATGTAGGGAGACGGGAACCGCGCTTTAAGGGGCTGCCACGGCGAAAGGCAGCGTCACCTCCGCCTTCTTGCCGGTCGCCGCGTCGCGGAAGGTCAGGTGCAGCTCGTAATCGTCCGGCTTGAGGTTGGGCAGCGTCAGGCCGATCGTCGCCTGGAATTCGCGGCTGCGCGCCCGGGCGGCCTGCTCGACGGTGGCGAAATCATGCGCCGTGGCGAGGATCAGGCCGCTGCCGGTGCGGATCTCCAGATCCGCCACCAGCCGCACCCGGAAGGCGCTGCCCTCCGCCAGCCAGCCATAGCCGACCGGCTCGAGATAGATCAGCATCGTATCGCCGGGATGGAACGGCCGCTCCGGGCGCAGCTTGTAACGGCCATAGCCCTCGGCGCTGTCGACGATCAGCGTGCGCCGGAACGACAGCGGCAGGGCGCGCCAGAAGGCATCGGTGGCGACGTCGAAGGATTCCAGCGCCTCGGCCGCCGAGCCGGCCCCGAGCTGCGTCTCGGCGCGCTGGGCGGCGTCGGCGATCTCGCCGGCCGTGGCTGCAGCGGCGCCGGCCAGCAGCAGCGCCAGCCCCATCGCCAGCCGGCCTGCCAATCCTGTGAAACGAGCGGTCTTCATATGGCTCCCGGGCCAGGCGTCTTCAGAGAACAGCCGATCCTGCTGATCGGCCCCATGTTTCATAGCGCCGGCCGGCGGGCAAGGCCCCGCCTCAGCCGGCGCCGCCGGCCTGCCAGGCCTGGCGCTTGCGGTAGATCGTCGACGGATTGATCTGCAGCGCCGCCGCGGCGCGGCCGATATTGCCGTCGAAAGCGGCGATCGCCTCCTCGATGATGCGCCGCTCCTGCTCGTGGAAGGGCGCAATCGCCCTGGCCGCCGGGGCTTCCATGGCCGCCGGCGCTTCCCCGGCCGGGCTTGCGGCCGCCAGCACGGACGCCACCATGGCGGCCGTCACCACCGGCTCCTCATGCAGGACGACGAGGCGCCGGACGACGTTCTGCAGCTGGCGGACATTGCCAGGCCAGCGGTAGCGGCCGAGGAGCGCCAGCGCCTCCGGCGCCAGCGCCGGGCAGGCCCGCCCCTCCTCGGCGGCGAATCGGCGCAGGAAGGCCTGCGCCAGCCCCGGCACGTCATCGCTGCGCTCGCGCAGCGGCGGCAGGGCGACGGGCAGCACGTTCAGCCGGTAGAGAAGGTCGGCGCGGAACCGCCCGGCTGCCACTTCCGCTTCCGGATCGCGGTTGGTGGCGCAGATGAAGCGGACATCGACGGGACGGTCGCGGTCGCTGCCGACACGGCGGACAATGCCGGTCTGGATGAAGCGCAGGAGCTTGGCCTGCAGCATCGGCGCCATCTCGCAGATCTCGTCGAGGAACAGCGTGCCGCCATGGGCGAGTTCGGCGGCGCCGGTGCGGTCGTCGGAGGCGCCGGTGAAGGCGCCGCGCACATGCCCGAACATCTCGCTCTCGATAAGGTCGCGCGGAATGGCGCTGCAATTGATCGCCACGAAGGGGCGGTCGGCGCCGCCGCGGGCGTGAATGGCGGCAGCGCAGACTTCCTTGCCGGCGCCGCTCTCGCCGGTGAGGAAGACCGGCGCCCGCGAGGCGGCGACGCGGTCGATGCGGGCATAGACCGCCCGCATGGCCCCGGACTGCCCGACGAAGCCCTCGAAATCCGCCTCGGCCCGTGCTGGCGCGGCCGGCCGCTGCGGCGCTGCCGGCGTTGGCGCGGCAATCGCCGCGGTCCAGGCGGCAACGGCGGCGTCGAGGCGCTCGACGAGGGCGCGGGCGCCGACCGGCTTGGGCAGGTAGTCGATCGCCCCGGCGCGCATCGCCTCGATGGCGGCGCCGACCGAGCCGCGGGCGCTGGTGGCGATCAGCGACCGGCCGTTGCCGGCAAAGGCGCCGAGCCGGGCCGGGCCGCCAATCGATTCGACATCGGCGATGACGATATGCGGCGTGCCGCTGGCGGCCATCGCCTCGGCATCGGCGGCCGTCTCGCAGACCACCGGCCGGAATGCCCCGGTGGCGGTGCCGCTGCTGAGATGGGCGGCAAGCAGCCGCCGCTGCGCCGGATCGGCATCGACGATGAGAACCGGAACGGGTTCCCGCACGCTTGCCGATCTGCCTGCCATCTGAACGTGCCGACCCTCGCCGCGGCGCCGCTCCGGGCGGAGCGCGCTGGTTAAGGGAGTTTGAGCAAACAGGGTAAACAAAGCGTATGTGACGAGCGCCGCCGGCCCACCGATCTCCTGTCACAGGAGACGGCCACAAGACGACATGGCCACAGGGGGATGCGGCCGGCCGGCTTGACCGCCCGGCGGCAAAACCCTAGCGAGGCGCTCATGCTGAACCGACCCGATCCCGAACCGATCGCGGGCCTCTCGGCCATCGCCGCGTCCTATGCCGCCGTGCTGTGCGATGTCTGGGGCGTCGTGCATAACGGTCTGGTGCCGTTCGCCGATGCGGTGACGGCCCTCACCACCTTCCGCGACGGCGGCCGGCCGGTCGTCCTGATCACCAACGCCCCCCGCCCCACCGGGCCGGTGCTGGATCAGCTCGACGAGATCGGCGTCGCCCGTGAGGCCTATGACGCCGTCGTCACCTCCGGCGACGTGGCGCGCTTCATCCTCGACGAGCATCGCGGCGCGCGCGTCATCCATATCGGCCCGGACCGCGACCTGTCGCTCTATGACGGCCTCGACCTGACGCTTGCCGATGCGGCCGAGGCCACCATCGCCTGCTGCACCGGGCTCGTCGACGACGAGACCGAGACGGTCGAGGACTACGTGCCGCTGCTGCGCGAACTCGCGGCGCGCGGCGTGGCGATGATCTGCCCCAATCCGGATCTCGTCGTCGAGCGCGGCACGACGCTCCTGCCCTGCGCCGGCGCGGTGGCGCTGCGCTACGAGGAGCTCGGCGGCAGGGTGCTGATGGCCGGCAAGCCCTATCCGGCGATCTACGACATGGCGCTGGCGCGAATCGCGGCGATTGCCGGCGGGCCGGTCGCCACGGCCTCGGTGCTGGCGATCGGCGACGGCCTGCCGACTGACGTGCGCGGCGCCAACGAGGCCGGGCTCGACGTCCTCTTCATCACCGCCGGCATCCACCGCGGCTCCTATGGCAGCGCCAGCGAGGAGATCGCCGGCGTCCGGTCGCTGCTGCGCCAGCGCGGCATGAGCGCCCGCGCCTTCATGCCCCGCCTCGGCTGGTGATGCCGCGGCACCGTTGCGGCTTGACCGGCCCGCTACCGCTCCCCCAGGCTCTCCGTCCCCTTCCTCTCCGGCTCAGGCGCGCATGACGACTTCCTCCTCCGTCCGGGTGATCGCCCTTGCCGCGACGGGGCCGGACACGGTGCCGGCCGAGCTCAAGGGCGGGGCGGTGACGATCGGCAATTTCGACGGCGTGCATCTCGGCCACCAGATCCTGCTGCACCGCGCCGTCGCCGACGCCCGGACCATGGGCGCCCCGGCCATCGTCCTCACCTTCGAGCCGCATCCGCGCACCGTCTTCCGCCCCGAGGCGCCGTTCTTCCGCCTCACCACGCCGGATGCGCGCAACCGCATCTTCGCCGCTCTCGGCATCGACGCGGTGGCGGTGATCGGCTTCGACAGGGCCTTCTCGACGACGCCGGCGGAGGACTTCATCAGCCGCATCCTCGTCGAGCGGCTGGCCGCCCGCCGCGTCGTCGTCGGGCACGACTTCCATTTCGGTCAGGGCCGCGGCGGCTCGCCGGCGATGCTCGCCGAGGCCGGCCGGCGCGAGGGCTTCGCCGTCGAGATCGTGCCGCCGATGGCGGCAGCCGACGGCGAGGTCTATTCCTCCGGCCGCATCCGCACGGCGCTGAGCGAGGGCGACATCGCCACCGCCAACCGGCTGCTCGGCTATCGCTGGTTCGTCCGCGGCACGGTCGTCCATGGCGATGCGCGCGGCCGCGAGCTCGGCTATCCCACCGCCAACATCGTGCTGCCGACGGTGACGACGCTGCGCCACGGCATCTATGCCGTGACCCTCGCCAGGCCCGGCGGCCCGCCGATGGCGGCCGTCGCCAGCTATGGCCGCCGGCCGATGTTCGACAATGGCGAGGCCATCCTCGAGGTGCATGTCTTCGACTACACCGGCAATCTCTACAGCCAGGAAGTGACGGTGACCTTCCTCGCCTGGATTCGCCCGGAGGAGCGCTTCGACGGGATCGAGGCGCTGATCGCCCGGATGGACCTCGATTCGGCGGCGGCGCGCGCCGCCTTCGCCGCCGCCGGCCCGGGGACGGAGCTCGACCAGGCTCTCGCCGGCTCGCTTGCCGGCTTGCTTGCCGGCTCCCCGGCCGGCCCTGTTGCTGGCCCCGCACCTATCGCGTAGAAGACGGCAGTAGCCGGAATTTCGCCGGGTTTGCCGACAAGTTTCGGTTCCCGGGCATGGCTGGCCGCAAGCCGCGCTTGCGACCCACGACGGGAGCTTTGATGATCGTCACCTCGCCATCCGCCGTCCGCGCCCTTTGCTGGGGGCTGGCGATTTCCGTGTCCGGCCTGACGCTCACCGGCTGCGCCGGCGGCGGCATCACCTACGGCACCGGCACGCCCACCTCGCTGCAGACGATCACCGACGTGTCCGGCATGATCAGCCTGCGCGGCAACGACCGGCCCGACATCGACTACCGGCCGCGGCCGGGCCTCGTGACGCCGCCGAGCAACAATCTGCCGCCGCCCGGCAGCAATGACGTCGCCGCCTCCACGAACTGGCCGAACGATCCCGACGTGCAGGCGCGCCGGCAGCGCGAGGCCAATGCGCGGCGCGAGGCGACGATGTCGGAGCAGGATCTGGCCCGGCGCGATCCCGGCTTCCGCCTGCCGCGCAATGCCGAGGCGCAGCCGAACGAGGAGCGCGGCAATCCGGACTTCAAGCCGGACGACGCCGGCTCGCAACGCCTCGCCTCGATCCGCGGCGATCGCGGCGGCTCCCACGACGCCGAGGGGCGCCCGGTCCGCCGCTACCTGACCGACCCGCCGGCCGAGTTCCGCCAGCCGGACCCGAACGCCCCGACCGACGCCATGGTGCCGGGCAAGCCGCGCGGCAAGTTCAGCCTGCGCAACCTGTGGCCGTTCTGACCGGGACCTAGGCCTGATCGTGTCCCACGCCGGCCGGAGCAACGCCGGGCGGTTCGCACCTCCGTCCCCACCCCATCGGCGTCATGGCCGGACTTGATCCGGCCATCCACGCGAACACGGATGGCGCAGAAGGAAGTGTCGTCCGCGAGGCGCCCTTTTCTGCGTCCGCAATGTTCGCGTGGATGCCCGGGTCTTCGCCCGGGCATGACGCAGCTGGTGCGATGGCGTTCCGTGCCGGGGCCGAGTGCGGACGCTACGCCGGGCGCCTGAAGCGCGCCCGTTCTTCCTCGACAGGGCCGCGGCACCAGCAGCCTTCCAGGTGGTCGTTGACGAGGCCCATCGCCTGCATGAAGGCATAGACCGTCGTCGGGCCGACGAAGCTCCAGCCGCGCTTCTTGAGATCCTTCGACAGGGCCGCCGAGGCCGCCGTCGCCGGCATGGCGGCGAGCCCTGCCCTGTCGACGCGCGCCGGACGCGCCGAAGCATCCGGCTCGTATCGCCAGATGAAGGCGGCGAGCGAGCCCTCCTTTTCCGTCAGCTCGATCGCCCGGCGGGCATTGTTGATGACCGATTCGATCTTGCCGCGATGGCGGACGATGCCGGCATCGCCGAGCAGGCGCTCGACATCGGCGGCGCCGTAGCGCGCCACCGTGGCGATGTCGAAATTGGCGAAGCCGCGCCGGAAAGCCTCGCGCTTGCGCAGGATCGTCAGCCACGACAGGCCGGACTGGAAGCCCTCCAGGCAGAGCTTCTCGAACAGCGTGCGGTCGTCGCCGACCGGCCGGCCCCATTCCTTGTCGTGATAGGCCTCGTAGTCGGGCAGCCCGCCATGCCACCAGCAGCGGACCCGTCCGTCGGCGCCGACAACCAGCCCGTCCTCCGTCACCGCCATCATCTCCTCCGCATCGTCGGCAAGCGCGGCGAGCCTAACCCATCCGCCGCCGCTGTTCACCTTTCGTTTGCGGCCGGCGGGCTATCCTGCCGTTGAAAACCCGCCATCCGTCTCACCGAAGCGTGAGGCGGCGCGCATTGTCGGCAAGCGGCGGGTTTCCTATCGTCGAGGTTCACGGGACACGGGGTTGAAGCACATGGATTTGTTCAAGACGGTGAGACAGCGACAGGCGGCCGTGCTGGCCCTGGCCGCCGTGCTGATGGCCGAACCGGCGCTGGCGCAGGACCGGCCGCTGTTCAGCATCTTCCGCAATGCCGAGACCGGCGCCCAGCCGCGTCCGCCGGCCGACATCGCCAACCCGAATGCCCGCCGCGCCCGGCCGGCGCCGGCCGCCCAGGAGCGCAGCGGCGGCTTCTTCAATTTCTTCCGCAGCAGCCAGCCGCCCGCCGGCCTCTATCCCGAGCAGGTGAGCCGCCAGCGCATCGTCCCGGCGCAATACCGCCGCCAGATGGTGCGCTATTCGACCCGCGAGAAGCCGGGCACGATCGTCATCGATACGCGCAACAAGTTCCTCTACCTCGTCATGGGCGACGGGCGCGCCATGCGCTACGGCGTCGGCGTCGGGCGCGAGGGCTTCGGCTGGCACGGCACGGTGCATGTCGGCCGCAAGGCGGAATGGCCGACCTGGACGCCGCCGGCGCAGATGCGCGAGCGCGAGCGGCGGCGCGGCCGCAACCTGCCGGTCAGCATGCCGGGCGGCGAGAGCAACCCGCTCGGCGCCCGGGCGCTCTATCTCTATGACGGCGGCCGCGACACGCTGTTCCGCATCCACGGCACCAACGAGCCGTGGAGCATCGGCCTCAACGTCTCCTCGGGCTGCATCCGCCTGGTCAATGCCGACGTCATCGACCTCTACAGCCGCGCCCGCGTCGGCGCCAAGGTGGTCGTCCTCTAGGCCGGATCTCTCCAGGCCGTATCTGGCGCAGGGCGCCGCTGCCGGGCTTCAACGTCGCGGCGGCGCCCGCCCTTCCCTGTCGCGGTTGCATAGCGGAGCCGGCCGGCGTATCGCGGGTCGATCCGACAGGCGGCCTTCGCTCTTTCCTTTCGCGGGGCCGAGCCGCAAGCTGTAGCAATGGACCAGACCGTAGCCGCCACCGCGCTGCCGGGTCACACCGAGGCCCGCCGAATCATTCTTGGCGTGATGCTGGCGACGTTCCTGGCATCGCTCGACCAGACGATCGTCGCCACGGCGCTGCCGACCATCGGCCGCGACCTCAATGACGTCGCCAACCTGCCCTGGATCGTCACGGCCTATCTCCTCACCTCGACGGTCGTGACGCCCGTCTACGGCAAGCTCGCCGACATTTTCGGCCGCCGCGCCGTCATGCTGTCGGCGATCGGCATCTTCCTGTTCGGCTCGGTGCTGTGCGCCCTGTCGCCGACGATGCTGGTGCTGATCGTCGCCCGCGGCATTCAGGGCCTCGGCGGCGGCGGGCTTGTGTCGCTGGCGCAGACGATCATCGGCGATGTCGTGGCGCCGCGCGAACGCGGCCGCTACCAGGGCTATATCGGCGCCGTCTACATGGCGGCCAATCTCGCCGGCCCGGTGCTGGGCGGCTTCTTCGCCCAGAACCTGCACTGGTCGCTGATCTTCTGGATCAACCTGCCGCTCGCCGGTCTTGCCCTCCTGATGATCGACCGGCTGCTGCGCAAGCTGCCGCGCCACGAGCAGCCGCACCGCATCGACTATGCCGGCGCGGCGCTGATGGTCGCCGGCACGACGGCGCTGCTGCTGGCCCTCTCCTGGGGCGGCTCGGCCTATGCCTGGGCGTCGGTGCAGATCATCGGGCTGCTGGTGCTCTGCGTCCTCGCCTGGGTGGCCTTCATCCTGCGCCAGCGCGCCGCGCCGGAGCCCTTCCTGCCGCTCGACGTGGTGCTCAACCCGGTGGTCAGCAGCGGCGTCGGCATGACCTTCTTCGCCGTCGGCGGCATGATCGGCCTGTCGATCTACGTGCCGCTCTATTTCGAGGCCGTGCTCGGCCTCACCGCCGGTCAGTCGGGCCTTGCCATGGTCGGCCTGATGGGCGCCACCGTCGTCGGTGCGACGCTGACCGGCCGCGCCATGACGCATGTGCGGCACTACAAGCTGCCGCCGCTGGTCGGGCTGCCGCTCGGCGCCGCGGCGACGCTGCTCCTCGCCTTCTGGCCGTTCGCGCCGTCGATGTGGCTGATCGAGATCCTGGTCATCGTCATCGGCCTCAGCACCGGCACGGTCTATCCGGTCGGCACGACGAGCATCCAGAATGCCGTGCCGCTGCACCGGCTGGGCGTTGCCACCGGCATCGCCAATTTCGCCCGCCTGCTCGGCGGCGCCGTCATGGTGGCGGTGCTCGGCGCCATCCTGTTCGGCCGCGACATGGCAGGCGAGACGGCAATCGCCGTCCCCGGCCACCCGGAGCTCGCCGGGCCTTACGGCGCCGTCTTCGCGACCATCGCCCTGTCGCTGATGATCGCCTGGTTCTGCCTGCTGGCGATGAAGGAAGTCCCCCTGCGCGGCCGCGACGCGGCGGCCCCGGCCGCCTAGCCGCCTCTCCATCCGGCGCGCCTGCCGTGCTACCAGTCCGGCTGCGACCCGCGGCCGGACGGGATTGGCCTTGTCCTGCCGCACGGGTTCGGGGGAGGACAGCCATGGACGAAACAAGACGTACGGCGCTGCTCGCCGGCGGCGTCGCCGCCTTTGCATCCCTGCTCGGCGTCGCGGCGCTGCCATCCGCTGCCCGGGCAGCCGGACCGGCGGCCGGCCAGTATGTCGTCGTGCGCATCCGCAAGCTGAAGAGCGGCGTCAGCGCCGACGACATCATGAAGACAATCGACGAGGGCTACATCCCGCTGATCCGGACGATCCCGGGCTTCGTCTCCTACACCGGAACCAGCGACGATTCCGGCACCGGGGTGTTCATCGGCACCTTCTCCGAGAAGGCCGGCGCGGACGAGTCGACGCGCCGGGCCGGCGAGTGGCTGACGGCCAACGGGCATGATTTCTTCGAAGGCGACCCGACGGTCATCGAAGGCGTCATCACGGTCGCCGCCGACGCCTGACGCCAAAGAAAAAGGGCGACCGCCAACCGGCGATCGCCCTTTCGATGCCGGCGCGCCGCCGGGATCAGTCGATGAGGCGATAGGCGGGCAGCGTCAGGAACGCTTCCAGCTCCGGCGCCAGCGTCAGGCTGCGGAAGAGGTCCGCCGCCTCGCCGAAACGGCCGCCGTCGAAGGCGGCATCGCCGACCTCGCTGCGGATCTGCTGCAGCTCCTCCGCCAGGCAGCTCTCGAACAGGGCCGGCGTCACCTTCTGGCCGTCCGACAGCGTCGCCTCGAAATGCAGCTGCTGCCAGATCTGGGTGCGGCTGATCTCGGCGGTCGCCGCGTCTTCCATCAGGTTGTAGAGCGGCACGGCGCCGCGGCCGCGCAGCCATGCCTCGACATACTGGACGCCGACGCGGATGTTGCCGCGCAGGCCGTCGAGCGTGCGGGTGCCCTCGTGGACCTCCAGCATGTCGCGCTGGCCGACATCGACGTCCTCGCGCGCCTTGTCGAGCTGGTTCGGCCCCGGCATCAGCCGGTCGAACACTTCCTGGGCGATCGGCACCAGGTCGGGATGCGCCACCCAGGTGCCGTCATGGCCGGCCCGCGCCTCGCGCTCCTTGTCGGCCCGCACCTTGGCGAAGGCCGCCTCGTTGACCTCCGGATTGTTGCGCACCGGGATCTGCGCCGCCATGCCGCCCATGGCGAAGGCGCCGCGGCGATGGCAGGTGCGGATCAGCAGCTCCGAATAGGCCTTCAGGAACGCCTCGCCCATGACGACCTGGCTGCGGTCGGGTAGCAGGAAGGCGCGGTTGTTGCGGAAGGTCTTGATGAACGAGAAAATGTAATCCCAGCGGCCGCAATTGAGGCCGGCCATGTGGTCGCGCAGCTCGTAGATGATCTCGTCCATCTCGAACGCGCCGGGCAGCGTCTCGATCAGCACCGTCGCCTTGGTGGTGCCGTTTGGGATGCCGAGCTCCTTCTCCGCGAAGGTGATGACGTCGTTCCACAGCCGCGCCTCGAGATGGCTCTCCATCTTCGGCAGGTAGAAATAGGGCGCCGTGCCCTTCTCCACCTGCAGGCCGGCATTGTGGAAGAAATAGAGGCCGAAATCGAACAGCGAGCCCGACATCTGGGCGCCGTCGATCTCGACATGGCGCTCCGGCAGGTGCCAGCCGCGCGGCCGCACCATCAGGATCGCCGGCTTGTCGGACAGCTTGTAGTCCTTGCCGTTGCCCGGATCGGTGAAGTCAATCCTGCCCAGCCAGCGGTCGTGCAGGTTGATCTGCCCCTCGATGAGGTTGCTCCAGGTCGGGCAGGTGGCGTCCTCGAAGTCGCCCATGAAGACGCGGGCGCCCGAATTGAGGGCGTTGATGATCATCTTGCGATCGACCGGCCCGGTGATCTCGACCCGCCGGTCCGCCAGCTCGGCCGGCAGCGGCGCAACGCGCCAGTCGCCGTCGCGGATGGATTGGGTTTCGGGGAGAAAGTCGGGAAGCTCGCCGGCATCGAAGCGCGCCTGGCGCGCCTCGCGGCGGGCCAGAAGGTCCAGCCGGGTCTTGTCGAAGCGGCGATGCAGCGCCGCCAGGAATGCTACTGCATCCGCCGTCAGGATTTCATCCTGGCGCGGCACCGACGTGCCGGTGACGATCACACCCGAAATTTCGGCCGTCGCTGTCTGGGGCATTGGAACCCGTTCTCCATGCTGAGGTCTTTTTTTCTGACAACTCCCCAGCCCTCTCTTGGCACAAAGGGAGGCAGAACTGAACCCGGCAAGGCGAATTGTCAGGCAGCCGCCATACGTTCCGGCGCCGGACCGCCATAGGCCCAGTCGAGCAGTTCGATGGTGTGGACGATCGGCACTTCGGTTCCGCCGGCGATCTGCGTGATGCAGCCGATATTGCCGGTGGCGATGACATCGGGGCGGGTGGATTCGATGTTGCGCACCTTGCGGTCGCGCAGCCGCCGCGCCAGCTCCGGCTGCATGATGTTGTAGGTGCCGGCCGAGCCGCAGCACAGGTGCCCCTCCGGCACGTCGCGCACCGTGTAGCCGGCGCGCGCCAGCAGCGTCTTCGGCGCCGTGCGGATCTGCTGGCCGTGCTGCATCGAACAGGCGGAATGGTAGGCGACCGTCAGCCGGTGCGGCTGCACCGGCGCGCCGAGGTCGAGCGGCTCGAGGAACTCGGTGATGTCGCGGGCGATCGCCGACACCCGCGCCGCCTTCTCGGCATAGAGCGGATCCTCGCGGAACATGAAGCCGTAGTCCTTGATCGTCGTGCCGCAGCCCGAGGCCGTGACGACGATGGCGTCGAGCCCGTCGCCGTCCATCTCGGCGATCCAGGCGTCGATATCGGCGCGGGCGAAGGCGAAGGCCGAGGCCTCGCGGCCCATGTGATGGGTCAGCGAGCCGCAGCAGCCCTCCCCCTTGGGCAGCACCACCTCGTAGCCGGCGCGGGTCAGGAGCCGCACCGTCGCCTCGTTGATCTCCGGGCGCAGCACCGGCTGGGCGCAGCCGGTGAGCAGCGCGACGCGGCCCTTGCGCCCGGCGGCGGGGCGGTAGGTGGCCGGGCCCTCGACCAGCGAGCGGCCGGTCGGCCGGCGGGGCGCCAGGTCCATCATCGCCGCGACACGGGCCAGGCCCGGGATGCGGCGGACGATGCCGGTGAAGGGCTTGCCGATCGAGGCGGCGAACAGCGCGGCGCGGAAGCGGCCCGGATAGGGCAGCACGAAGGCCAGCACATTACGCAGGAACTGGTCGAACCAGGGCCGCCTGTAGGTCTCCTCGATATGCCGGCGGGCATGGTCGACGAGATGCATGTAATGGACGCCCGACGGGCAGGTCGTCATGCAGGAAAGGCAGGACAGGCACCGGTCGACATGCGTGACGACCTGGTCGTTGGCCGGCTTGTCGTTCTCCAGCATGTCCTTGATGAGGTAGATGCGGCCGCGCGGCGAATCGAGCTCGTCGCCGAGCAGGACATAGGTCGGGCAGGTCGCGGTGCAGAAGCCGCAATGGACGCAGGTGCGGAGGATCTTCTCCGACTCGCTGACATCCGGATCGGCAAGCTGCGCCAGGCTGAACGAAGTCTGCATCAGATACCCGCATACATGCGGCCGGGATTGAGAATTCCCGCCGGATCGAAGCTTTCCTTGAGCCGCCGCGTCAGTTCCATGACGCCCGGCGACGGCAGCGGCAGAGGCGCCGCCGCCACCCGTACCGGCTCGGGGGCCCGCACCAGCGTCGCCGTGGCGCCGGCCGGCAGGGCGGCGCGGATTGTCGCGGCGCCGGCATCCGGCCCCTCGCCGCCGGCCAGCCACACCAGCGCCCCGCCCCAGTCGTAGAGAACACGCACCGGGAAGGCCTGGCCGATGGCGGCGACGATCGCCGCCGCGTCGGTGGCATGGGCGGAGATGCGCCACAGCGGCTCGGTGCCGGCGCCGAGATCGGCAACGTCGCGGATACCGCGCCAGATGTCCGCCGAGGCGGCCGCCTCCAGCCGTGCCGACGGGCCGTACTGGCCGAGAAGATCGGCGAGCCGGTCGGCGCGGTAGGCGACGGAGGCGGCGAAGCCGTCGATGCGGACGAAGCTGCGCGCCGGCTGGCGGCCGTCCGCCGGGCGATGCGCGGCGGCGGAGACGTCGAAGGGCGATCCCAGCGCCGCCAGCAGCGCCGCGACGGCATCGGCGTCGGCGAGGCCCTCCAGCACCAGCGTCACTTCCGTCTCGCTGATCGGCAGCACCTTGAAGGTCACCTCGCTGAGGATCGCCAGCGTGCCGTAGGAACCGGCCAGCGCCTTGACGAGATCGTAGCCGGTGACGTTCTTCATCACCCGGCCGCCGGACTTGATCGCCTCGCCACGGCCGTTGACGGCGCGGATGCCGATGAGGTGGTCGCGCGCCGCCCCGGCCTGAACGCGGCGCGGCCCGGAGATATTGGCGGCGGCGACGGCGCCGATGGTCGGCTCGCCGGCCGAGCCGTAGAGCGGCCGATGGTCCATCGGCTCGAAGGGCAGGCGCTGGCCGTGGCCGGCAAGCGCCGCCTCGACCTCGGCCAGCGGCGTGCCGGCGCGGGCGGCGATGATCATTTCCGACGGCTCGTAGAGCGTGATGCCGCGCATCGCCCGCGTCGAGACGGAGGCCGAAGCCTGCACCGGGCGGCCGAGGCCGTGCCGGGTGCCGCCGCCCTCCACCGCCAGCGGCGCCCGCCGGCCGGCAGCGTCGGCGACGAGGGCCGCCAGGTCCGTTTCGTCGCCGGGAAGGAGGAGATCGCTGGGCGCCAGCGTGCCAGTGCCGCTCATCAGGCGGCGACCGGGCGGCCGTCGAGCGGGAAGACCTTGGCCGGGTTGAGCCGCCAGGCCGGATCGAAGGCGGTCTTGATCCGCATCTGCTGGTCGAGATCGACGGCGTTGAACTGGTAGCGCATGAGGTCCCGCTTCTCGATCCCGACGCCGTGCTCGCCGGTCAGGCAGCCGCCGACCTCGACGCAGAGCTTGAGGATGTCGGCGCCACAATGCTCCGCCTTTTCAAGCTCTTCCGGATCGTTGATGTTAAACTGAATCAAGGGGTGCAGGTTGCCGTCGCCGGCATGAAAAACGTTGGCGACGCCGAGCCCGTAGCCGTCGCAGATCTCCGCGACGCGCCGCAGCACCTCCGGCAGGCGGCCGGTCGGGATGACGCCGTCCATGCAGAGATAGTCGGAAATGCGCCCCATGGCACCGAAGGCGGCCTTGCGGCCCTTCCAGATGGCAGCGCTCTCCGCCTCCGAGCGCGACACGCGCACGGTGGCCGGCCGATAGGCCTCGGCGATCGCCGTGATGCGGCCGAGCAGGTCGGCGATCTCGGCCTCCGAGCCCTCGACCTCGATGATCAGCATCGCCTCGACGTCGAGCGGATAGCCGGCATGGGCGAAAGCCTCGCAGACGGCAATGGCCGGCCGGTCCATATATTCGATCGCCACCGGGATGATGCCCGAGGCGATGATGCCGGCGACGCAGCCGCCGGCGTCCTCCGCCGAGCTGAAGCCGATGAGCACCGGCCGGGCGCCCTCGGCCAGCGGCATCAGGCGGACTGTCGCTTCGGTGACGATGCCGAGCTGGCCCTCCGAGCCGATCATCAGGCCCATCAGGTCGTAGCCCGGATTGTCGAGCGTGCCGCCGAGCTCGACCACCGTGCCGTCGACCATGACCACCGTCATGCCGAGGATGTTGTTGGTGGTGACGCCGTATTTCAGGCAATGCGCGCCGCCCGAATTCATCGCGATATTGCCGCCGATGGTGCAGGCGAGCTGGCTCGACGGATCGGGCGCGTAGAAGAAGCCGAGATGCGACACGGCATTGGAGATGCCGATATTGGTGACGCCGGCCTCGACGCGCGCCAGGCGGTTGGCGGGGTCGATGTCGAGGATGCGGTTCATGCGCGACAGGCCGACGACGACGGCGTCCTCGGCCGGCAGCGCCCCGCCTGCCAGCGACGTGCCGGCGCCGCGGGCGACGACCTTGACGCCCTCGCGGTCGAGAAAGGCCAGCGCCGCCGAAACCTCGGCGGTGCTGCGCGGCAGGATCACCGCCAGCGGCACGCGGCGATAGGCGGTCAGCGCGTCGGTCTCGTAGGCGCGGCGCTCGTCCTCGGTGGAGATGACGCCGTCGCCGAGGATGTCGCGCAGCCCGGCAACGATCGCCTCGCGCCGCGCCAGGATCGCCGCATCGGGCGTCGGCAGTGCGATGACCGACATTGGAACTCCTCCACCTGCGGCTCAGCTGTGCTCGCCGTCTTCCCCGCCATGGCGGGCGCGGATGCGGCGGACCAGGAGCCAGATGATCAGCATGACCGGCGGCACCGCGGCAGCCGTGACGATCGCCGGATCGAAGTCGAGATGGCCAGCGTCCAGCACGCCCTTGGCGATATAGCCGATCAGCCCGACGACATAATAGCTCACCGCCGCCACCGACAAGCCCTCGACGGTCTGCTGCAGGCGCAGCTGCATGCGGGCGCGGCGGTTGATGGCGGCCAGGAGCTCGCGGTTCTGCTGCTCCAGCTCGACCTCGATGCGGGTGCGCAGCAGGTTGGCGGCGCGGCCGAGGCGTTCGGACAGCTCGTCCTGCCGCTTCTCGACGCTCTCGCAGGTGCGCAGCGCCGGGGCCATGCGCCGCTCCAGGAACGAGGTCCAGCGCGAATAGCCCTCGACCGGCCCCTCGCGCACCGAGGCAAGGCGCTGGCGGACGATCTCGGCATAGGCGCGGGTGGCGCCGAAGCGATAGGCGCTGGCGGAGGAGCCGGCCTCCAGCTCGGCGGCGAGCGCCGTCAGGTCCTCCAGGAGCTGGCGGTTGGCCGACAGGCCGGCGGTGCCGCCGATGCTCTGGGTGATGCCGATCAGCGCCGCCTCGATGCGCGCCACCGTCGGCTGGCGCTGGCGCGCCTCCGGCAGGCCGAGCAGCGCCAGGGTGCGATAGGTCTCGATCTCGATCAGCCGCTGCACCAGCGGGCCGATTTCCTGCGCCGCCAGGCCGCGGTCGATCAGCGTGATGCGCGTCATGCCGGTGGCGTCCGGCTGGAAGTCGGTGATGCCGAGGGCGCGCTGGTCGCGGAAGCCGGAGACGGCGATCGAGCCGGGGTCGAAGCGCGCCATCAGGTCGGCGAGCGGCGCCTCGTCGCGCACCAGGTCGAGGCGGGTGGCGACCATCAGCGGCCCCGGCGGCACGAAATCGGCACCGAGGATGGCCGAAAGGCTCGGCGGGCCGTCGCCGGCCGGCGGTGCGTCCCAGCTATAGGTGGTGAACTCGGCGTGGGTCTCCCAGCGCAGCGTGCCGCCGCGCATGGCGACGATATGGTGCCGCGCCTCCGGCCCCGGCGGCTCGACGCCGAGCGCGGCGCAGCGGCGGGCGAGATCGTCGCGCGAGCCGATTGCCGCGGCGATATCGGTCATGAAGGCGTAATGGGCGAGGACGCGCGGCGTCGCCACCATGTGGAACGGCCGGGCGTGGATCTCGTGCAGGGCGGCGCGGCGCAGCGGATGGTCGGCGAACCGGTCGGTCTCGTCCGCTGCCATGATCGATCGCTGCCCCCGGTTACACGCCTCCCTCCAGCCATAAATGAAAAACGGCGCGCCGGAGAAGGGCGCGCCGTCGCAGAAGCGGGAATTTTCGTCGCGGCCGGTCAGTCGTTGGGCTGCGGCACGTAGCGGATATAGGGCTTGGGCGACCGCCAGCCGTCCGGATACTTGGCCTTGGCCTCCTCGTCGCTCACCGAGCCGGAGATGATGACCTCGTCACCGATCACCCAGTTGGCCGGCGTGGCGACCTTGTGCTTGGCGGTCAGCTGCAGCGAGTCGATGACGCGCAGGATCTCGTCGAAATTGCGCCCGGTGGTCATCGGATAGACGAGCACCAGCTTGATCTTCTTGTCCGGGCCGATGACGAACACCGTGCGTACCGTCTGGTTGTCGGCGGCGGTGCGGCCGTCGGCGGTGGTGCCGGCATCGGCGGGCAGCATGCCGTAGAGCTTGGAGATGCTGAGATCGGGATCGCCGATCATCGGGAAGTCAGGCGTCGCGCCCGACGTCTCCTCGATGTCCTTGGCCCAGCCATTGTGCCGGTCGACCGGATCGACGCTGAGGCCGATGATCTTGACGTTGCGGCGGGCGAAATCCGGCTTGAGGCGCGCCATCGTGCCGAGCTCGGTGGTGCAGACCGGCGTGAAATCCTTGGGATGGGAGAAGAGCACGCCCCAGGAATCGCCCAGCCAGTCGTAGAAACGGATATGGCCCTGCGTGGTGTCGGCTTCGAAATCGGGCGCCGTATCGCCAATAGTCAGTGTCATTGTCAAATCTCCTTGTCGCCCTTTAGAGGCCCCTCGCGACCGTGCCCAATATCGAGACGGCGCAGGACGGTCGCAAGGCGCAGGTATTTCCTTCTGCCGCCCGCTTCGGCAAAGTCATTCCGCTGCGACGGGCACGGAGAGATTGTCGAGCGACGAGACGATATGCTCGGCGAGCGCATCGACCAGCGGCGACGGCGGCTTCAGCCAGGAGCGGACGAGGCCGATCTCGCAGATCGGCAGGCGCGGAAAGCCGTCCGCCTCGCCGAGGACGCGCATGCCGGGGCGCAGCGCCGATTCCGGCATGACGGTGATGGCAAGGCCGGCCAGCACCGCCGCCGAGATCGCCGTGGCGCTCCAGCTCAGGTAGAGGACGCGGTAGGAGCGGCCGGCCGAGCTCAGGGCATCGACGGCGGCGCGGCGCCATTCGCAGGTCGGCCGGCCGAGCGCCAGCGGCAGCGGATCGGTCAGCTCCAGCCCGGCATGCGCCGACACCACCCACAGCAGCGGCTCCTGCCGGATGACCTCGCCAAGGCCCTCGCCGCGGCCATAGGTGATGATCGACAGGTCGAGATTGCCGTCGCGCACCAGGCCGATCAGATCCTCGGTCGGCTGGCAGTCGACCATCACCTCGACGCGCGGATTGCTCCTGGCGAAGCGGGCGAGGATTTCCGGCAGGAAGCGGTCGGCATAGTCGTCAGGCGTGCCGAGCCGCACCCGGCCGGACAGCTCGTTGCCGCTGAAGGCCGCCAGCGTCTCGTTGGAGAGGCGCACCATGCGCCGGGCGTAGCCGAGCAGGCGCTCGCCGTCCTCCGTCAGCTTGGAGTGCCGGCCGTCGCGCACGAAGATCGGCCGCCCGAGCCGTTCCTCCAGCTTGCGCATCTGCATCGACACGGCCGACTGGGTCTTGTGCACGGTGTCGGCGGCGCGGGTGAAGCTGCCGCTCTCGGCGATGGCGACGAAGGTCCGGAGCTGTTCGAGATCGAGCGGCGTCGGCATGGCCAAATCCATCAACGGCGTAGATCGCCGATATTAGAAACATTCGCTGGAATGATCAATTGATGAGGCCGATACAGGCAGCGTCCCCGCAAGCCAGCGGTCGACGCCAGCCCTGTGGACGAAGGCCATGTACATCCCCAACCGCGACGAATTCCTGACCGAGCCGCCGGCCGGCATCTGGCGGCGCCTGTCGATCCGCGCCGGCGCGCTGTGGCGGAGCTGGCAGAACCGCCGTGCCGTCTTCACGCTGCTGGAATTCGATGACCGCATGCTGCGGGATATCGGCCTCACCCGCAGCGACGTCGCCTCGGCCCTGTCCGGCCGGGCGGCCGACGATCCGTCGCAGCGCCTGGTGACGCTGCGCGAGGAGAAGCGCCTGGCGCGCCGTTCCGGCGCCGCCATGCCGCCTTCCCTCTTGCCGCCTGCCCTGACGCCGCCGGCGCTGCAGCCACCGCGCGGCGCCCGCTGCGGCTAGACCCGGCGAGGCGCTCAGTAGGAACAGCGGCGGAAGACCTCGTCGACATTGCCGTTCCAGTCGCCGCGATAGGCGGCAAGGAGGCGTTCGGCCGGCGTCTGGCGCCGGGCGACAGTCTCCTCCAGCGGCTCCAGGAAGATGCGCTCGTCGTCACCCTCGGCATTGGCCTCGGCGCGGCGGCGCAGCCCCTCCGACGCCAGCCGCAGCATCTCCGCCGCCAGATCGCCGACGGTGCGGTTGCGGAACGGCGCCGCCAGCGCCGCCGCCGGCACGGCCTCGCGCAGCGCCTGGCGCTCGGCGTCGGTCCAGTCGCGCACCAGCTCCCAGGCCTCGCCGAGCACGTCGGCATCGTAGAGCAGCCCGACCCACAAAGCCGGCAGGGCGCAGATGCTGCGCGACGGGCCGGCATCGGCGCCGCGCATTTCAAGATAGGTCTTCAGCCGCACTTCCGGGAACAGCGTCGACAGGTGGTTCTGCCAGTCCGACAGCGTCGCCCGCTCGCCCGGCAGCTGCGGCAGGCGGCCATGCAGCAGGTCGCGGAACGAGCTGCCGGCGACGTCGTGATAGACGTCGCCGCGCTTGACGAAATACATCGGCACGTCGAGCGCCCAGTCGACATAGGCCTCGTAGCCGAAGCCGTCGCGGAAGATGAAGGGCAGCATGCCGGTGCGGTGCGGATCGGTGTCGAGCCAGATCGCCGAGCGGTAGGACAGCATGCCGTTGGGCCTGCCCTCGAGGAAGGGCGAGTTGGCGAAGAGAGCCGTCGCCACCGGCTGCAGCGCGGTCGCGACGCGCATCTTCATGCGCATGTCGGCTTCGTCGGAGAAGTCGAGATTGGCCTGCACCGTGCAGGTGCGGAACATCATGTCGAGGCCGTGGCCGCCGACGCGCGGCATGTAGCGGCTCATGATGGCGTAGCGCGACTTGGGCATCACCGGCGTCTCGGCCAGCGTCCATTTCGGCGATACGCCGAGGCCGAGGAAATCGAGGCCGAGTGGATCGGCGCATTCGCGCACCTGCGCCAGATGGGCGTTCAGCTCGCGGCAGGTCTGGTGGATGGTCTCCAGCGGCGCACCGGAGAGTTCGAGCTGGCCGCCCGGCTCCAGCGAGATCGCGCCATGGCCGACCGGATCGACGAGGCCGATGAGGTTGCCGGCATCGACGATCGGCTGCCAGCCGAGAAGGCCGGCCATCGCCTCCAGGAGCTGGCGGATGCCGTGCGGGCCGTCATAGGCGACCGGCCGCAGGTCGGCGCGGTGGAAGCCGAATTTCTCGTGCTCCGTCCCGACACGCCATGCCGCCTTCGGCTTTTCCCCCGCCTCGATCGCGGCCACGAGCTGATCGCGGGATTCGATCGGCGTCGCATCGGTGACGTCACGCGCCATAGGTGCTCCAGAAAATGGAGCGGCACATTACCGGCGCCCCAGCACAAGGGTAAATAACCGCCCGGGTCGCAAGTGCCGTCATGGCCGGCGTCAGATTGCCCCAGGCGCCGCAGCCGGCGCTTCGCCCTGCCAGTCGCCGATGGCCGCCTGCACCACCGCCATGGCGGCGACGGCGGCGGTGTCGGCGCGCAGGATGCGCGGCCCGAGCGGCAGCGCGGTGACGAAGGGCAGCCCGCGCAGAAGCTGCCGCTCCTCCTCCGAGAAGCCGCCCTCCGGACCGACGAGCACCGCCAGCCGGCGCTCGGCAATGCCGCGCAGCACCGCCAGCGGCTGCGTGGCGCCGCCCGCTTCGCCCTCATCGCAGAAGATGATGCGGCGGCCGGCCTCGACGCGCGGCCAGCCGTCGAGAAGCTCGCGCAGCGCCAGCGGCTCGTCGATCTGCGGCAGGCTGAGGATGCCGCATTGCTCCGCCGCCTCGATGGCGTTGGCTTCCATGCGCTGCAGGTTGAGGCGGCTGATCTGGGTGTGCTGGGTCAGGACCGGGCAGAGCAGGCCGGCGCCCATCTCCACCGCCTTCTGCACCATGTAGTCCAGCCGCCCGTGCTTGAGCGGCGCGAAGAGATAGTAAAGGTCGGGCCGCGGCGTCTGCAGCCGCGTCTGGCTGTCGACATGCAGCGACCAGCCGCGCCGGCTGCGATCGGCAAGGCTCGCCCGCCACTCGCCGTCCTGGCCGTTGAAGACCAGGACGGCGTCGCCGCGCTCCTTGCGCAGGACATTGACGAGATAGTTCGCCTGGCCGCTGTCGAGCTCGACCGAAGCGCCGGCGGCCAGCCGGGCGCGCACGAACAGGCGCTGCGCATTGTGCTCCTGCGTCATGGTTCAGCGCGGCGCCCCGCCTTGACGCAGCGCACCGGAGGGGCCACGAGTGGAATATGCCCGCATAGGAAAAACATCCTCCAGCCAACGCCTCAGGACCCCGTCTTACAGGACCCATCTTTCTTGGCCATCACACCATCCGCCGCCCCGGCGTCCAATGTGACCGAATACACTGTTTCGGGAATTTCGGCTGCGCTGAAACGGACGGTGGAGGACGCCTTCGGCAATGTCAGGGTGCGGGGCGAAATCTCCGGCTACAGGGGGCCGCATTCCTCCGGCCACGCCTATTTCTCGCTGAAGGACGACAAGGCCCGGTTGGAAGCCGTGGTGTGGCGCACGACGATGCTGCGCCTGAAGTTCCGGCCGCAGGAAGGGCTGGAAGTCATCGCCGTCGGCAAGCTGTCGACCTTTCCCGGCAAGTCGTCCTACCAGCTGGTCATCGATTCGCTGGAGCCGGCCGGCGTCGGCGCCCTCATGGCGCTCCTGGAGGAGCGGCGCCGGCGGCTGGCAGCGGAGGGCCTCTTCGCCGCCGAGCGCAAGAAGCCCCTGCCCTTCCTGCCGCGGGTCATCGGCGTCGTCACCTCGCCGACCGGGGCGGTGATCCGCGACATCCTGCACCGGCTGTCGGACCGCTTCCCGGTGCGCGTCATGGTCTGGCCGGTGCGCGTCCAGGGCGAGGCGGCGGCGCAGGAAGTCGCCGAGGCGATCGCCGGCTTCAACGCCATCGGCGCCGGCGGCCCGCTGCCGCGCCCAGACCTGATCATCGTGGCGCGCGGCGGCGGCAGCCTGGAAGACCTGTGGGCCTTCAACGAAGAGATCGTCGTGCGTGCCGCCGCCGCCTCGGCGATCCCGCTGATCTCGGCGGTGGGCCACGAGACCGACGTGACGCTGATCGACCACGCGGCGGACCTGCGCGCCCCGACGCCGACCGGCGCGGCGGAACTGGCGGTGCCGGTGCGCAGCGAGCTCCTGACGCGCGTCGAGGGCTGCGCCTTCCGCCATAGCGGCGCCATCACCCGCTTCCTCGCCCTGCGCGACCGCGAGGTCCAGGCGGCGGCGCGGGCGCTGCCGGGACCGGCCGACATTCTCGGCATCCCGCGCCGCTCGCTGGACGAGCTGGCGGCGCGGCTCGGGCGCTCGCTCGGCGCCAACACGCTGGCGCACCGGGCGATGCTCGGGCGCACCGCGGCGCGGCTGTCGCGGCGCGGCCTGGAAACGCTGACGCATCGCTGCCGGGAACGGCTGCAGACCTGCGCCACCCGCAGCACGCAGGCGTTCCGCACCCAGGCGGGCGCCCGGCGCGTCCGCTTCGACGGGGTGGCCGGCCGGCACGGCCCGCGTCTCCTGGAAGAACGCGCCGCGCTGCTGCGGCGCCAGCTCGCCGGCTTCGCCGACCGCAAGGGGCTCGCCCTCTCTGTGCATGCCGAGCGCAAGCGCGCCGGCTATGCGACGGTCTGCGCCCGGCTGCGACCACAGCCGCTGCGCGAGCGCCTCGCCGCGGCGCGTCGCCAGGTCGGCGACGCCGGACGGCGGAGCTGGCGCGCTCTCGGCCTTGCCGTGACGCAGCGCTGGCAGCGGCTGGAGGCTCTCGACAAGCTGCTCGACGCCTTCGCTCTCTCCAAGGAAAGCATCCTGGCGCGCGGCTACGCCCTCATCCACGGCCCGGACGGCGGGCTGATCCGCGCGGCGCGCGAGGTGCCGCGCGGCGCGGCGCTCGACATCGAATTCGCCGACGGCCGCATCGCCGCCATGGCCGGCTCGGGCGCGGCGATGCCGCGGCGGCCGCGCCGCCGAATCGGCGACAGCGGCCAGGCCAGCCTGTTCGATCCGCCGGACGATCCGAAAACCTCCGGCGAATGACCGACTTGGCCGCCCATGCTTCCGGTCATGGGGTGAAGCCGCTAAGCTCGCCGGGGGTCGACGGAGAGATGCGCGTGACTGGAAGACTGTTCGTTGCCGCCGCTGCGGCCTGGCTCATGGCCCTTACCCCCGCCCTCTCCCAGGACGACGAAGACGAGCCGGTGTCGCCCTATCCGACGGCCGAGTTCGAGGAGGGCGCCAGCAGCGCGACGGTCACCGTCGGCGATGTCACGGCCACCATCACCATGCAGAAGCGGCCGGAGATCGACCCGTCCGAGGCGGTGCCGGTGCTGGCCGTGACGGCCGGCGGCCGCCAGGTGATCGAGGTGCCCGGCGTCGCCTCGGGCCTTTCCTTCCCGGCGACCAGCGCCAGCATCGTCGAGATCGACCCCGGCAATTCCCGCCCGGAGGTCTATTTCACCAGCTATTCCGGCGGCGCCCATTGCTGCGCCTCTGTGGCGGTCGCCGAGGAAACGGCGTCGGGCTGGGTCGCCGTCCAGCTCGGCTCCTTCGACGGCGGCGGCGAATTCCTCGACGATCTCGACGGCGACGGTGTCGTCGAGATCAGCACCGTCGACAACCGCTTCCTCTACACCTTCGACTGCTACGCCTGCAGCGCCGCGCCGCTGGTCATCCTATCGGTGCGCAACGGCGAGGCCATCGACCTTACCGCCGACCCGCGCTTCCTCTCGGCGCACCGGCGCTGGCTGTCGGACCTTGAGGAGAATGTCGAGCCGGAGGAGCGCTGGAGCTCGCCGGGCTTCCTCGCCGGCTGGGTGGCGACGCGGGTGCGGCTCGGCGAAGGCGCGGCGGCCTTCGCGGAGGTGCAGCAGCATTGGGACAGCGCCAGCGACGAGGGCGAGGAGGTCTGCCGCACCGGCGCCGAGCTCGACGACTGCCCGCGCGCCGACCGGGTGACGCTGAAATTCCCGGAGCGGCTCAAGCTGTTCCTGGATCAGAACGGCTACGCCTTCTGACGCAACGGGCGGCAGCGATGCGGCCTGTTCAATTTATGCGCGCATAGCGCTACACTCGGCAGGCATCCCGGCGACGTCAGCGAACGGCGCCGGGATTGTCGCGTCGTGGCGGAACCAACCGCCGCGGCTGCGCTTTTCTGAAGCTTGGCAGTGAATCCCGCAACGAGCATCGCAGCGGGAACGGCAGGAACGGAGTTCGGAAAGCAACGGTGCCCTTCGCACGAGCGGGACACGTTTGACGTGTAGCCGCGCCGATGCTGCAATGGCGCCAGGACGTGCGCGGACCACGAACGATCGGGGACTTCCGAAATGTTGTTGCGCGAGACCCTCGCGGCCAACCTCAGGCAGCTGTGCCGGGGTGAGGAGAGTATCGCAGCGGTATGCCGGGCCACGCAGATCAACCGGCAGCAGTTCAACCGCTACCTGTCGGGCGACTCGCTGCCGAGCCAGCGGACCCGGAACCGGATCTGCAGCTATTTCGGCATCACCGAGCCCGACCTCTTCCGCGAGGACCGATCACCCGGTCCGCCGCGCCAGCCCTTCGACGACATGCCGGGCTGGTCGCATACCGAGGTCCGCTCGGCGCTCAAGCTGCTGATGTCCGAAAGCGCGACGTCGGTCCCGCCCGGACTCTATTTCGTGCATTTCCTGGTGCCGCAGCAGAAGAACACCCTGATGCGGTCGACGATGGTCATTCGCCGCGACGGCAATATGACCACATTCCGCCGCCTGACAGGACTGTCCGAACGCCGGGGCTCGTGGTGGGGGCATTTCTCTGGCGATCATCGCGGCCTCGTCCTGGAGCGCCGCCACCTTCTCTACTTCGTCGCCCTCAATGCGCGGCACGCGCGCGAGCCGACCTTCATGACGCTGCGCTGGCAGCCGGTGTCGCGGCCGATTCTCGGCGGCAATGCGATGATCCTGACGCCGGCCGGGCCGACGATCGCCCCGGTCGTCGTCGCGCCCTGCCGCAAGGGAACCACCATCCGCGCCGCGATGCGGGCTTCGCATGTCTATTCGCTGGACGATGCGCAGATCGACCCGATCGTCGCCGATCTCCTGGAACAGCAGCGGCAGTCGCTGCTGACGACGATGCAGCATTACGGCACGGGCATCCCGATGCTCGCCTGACGCGCCGTCAGTGATAGGCGCGTTCGGCGAGCTTGGAGGCCTCGTCCTCGGCCATGGCGAGAAGATAGTCCAGGAAGGCGAGATCACGCTGGCCGGCAAGCCGCGTCATCTGCCGCAGGCCCTTGGCGGCCTCCAGAACCTGCATGGCGACATCCATGGTGCTTGTCGGTTCGGGCAGCGCCTCGCTCCACCCTGCCGCCTGCAGCCTTATCCCGCTGTCCTTGCCGTCGCGCATGGCCGTCCTCCTCAGCTGCCGATCCGGCGGCCACGGTATCGGCTTCGCTGAACATTGCGATGGTGCGACGGCGCGAACCCTTCGCGGAAAGCGCGAAGGCTTGAGCGGGAAGCGCACAAAAGCGCGCAAGCCGAACATCAGCCGCGCGCCCTTCGCTGATTTCGACCCTTTGCGCCGAGTATTTGAAGCAGGTTTCCTTTGTACCTGGAGACTCATTCGGCCTCCATTTAAATAAAATTCAAACAAAGGAACCGAAATCATGCCGCAGAGCCAGGACATCAAGATCGAAGCCCGCACGCTCAACCTCACCGTTGGGTCGGCCGGCGATGCCGCCCGCAACTACGTCATGCCGGCTCAGGAATTCACCCGCAAGTAACTGCTCCGATCGCCCGCCACGCCCGTCGCGGCGTGGCGGGTGACGCCTGCGAGGCGTGCTTCATGAAGATAAGGTCTGCGCGCACGCTGGTCTTCTCCCGCCAGGACGGCGGGATGGTCGGATTCAACTTCCTGACTCGCTCGGTCTTTGCCTGCAGCCCCGATCTCCTGACCTTCCTCGGCCTCATCGACGACTGGACCGAGATCCCGGATCTCCACGCGCACCTGCCGGCGCTGTCGGCGGAGGGGCTGGCCGCCACGGTCGACAGCCTCGTGGCGGTGAATGCGGTCACGGCCGCCGGCTCGGAGCAGGCGGCGCGGGAGGAGAGCTACGACCGGACGTGGAAATGGGGCACGCCGGCCGCCATGTTCCATTTCAGCCTCCTCGACAAGGAGCGCATGCCGCTGCCGGAAGCGGAGGCGATGCAGCTGGCGCGGCTGCGCGTCACGCCGCAGCCGGCGCTCTACGAGCGCAACGATCCGAAGGCCGGCTGGTCGCTGCCGCTGCCGCCGGCTCTGGAGGGCAACGACCTGCTGCAGCTCATGGCGCGCCGCCGCACGGTGCGCACGGTCGAGCCGCGCGGCGTCACGCTGCGCCAGCTCTCCGACTGCCTGTTCGCCGGTCTCGGCATCACCGGCGAGACACGCAATGTCGCCGGCGTGCTGCCGCTCGCCATGACGCCGTCAGGCGGCGCCCGCAATCCCTATGAGGCCTACGTCTATGCCCGCCGGGTCGATGGGCTGGAGGCGGGCTTCTACCACTATTCCGCCTACGACCACTCGCTGGCGCGCCTCACCGGCAACGCCCTGCCGGCGCCGTCCGAACTCATCGGCAATCCGGACTGGTCGGACGCCATGCCCTGCATCGTCATCCTGCTCGCCCGCTTCGACCGCACCTGGTGGAAATATGACGACGCCAACGCCTATCGCGTCGTGCTGATCGAGGCGGGGCATATCGGCCAGAACATCATGCTGGCGGCGACGCGTGAGGGACTGACGGCGGTGCCGACCGGCGCCCTCAACCACGCCAGCATCCACCGCTGCCTCGGCATGACGGATACCATCGCCACATCGCCGGTCTACGCCCTGGCGCTGGCCCATCCGGCGCAGGCGCATTGAGAGCGCACGGATGGCGGAACCGGCTCTGGCTGTCAGGGGGAAATGGTACAGCTGGTTGGTCTCGAACCAACGACCTTCGGAGCCACAATCCGACGCTCTAGCCAACTGAGCTACAGCTGCACGATGCGGGGTGACCGGCGGGACCGGTCGCCAAGCGGCGCGAACCTAGAAGGTAAGGCCGGAACGTTCAAGCACCAAGGCACCTCAAAAACGACGCACATCCGAAAACGAAAACGGCCCGGTTTCCCGGGCCGTCGTAAAGTCGCGGATCAATCGCCTCAGGCGGCGGCGGATCGATTGCTTCAGGCAGCAGCCTTGGCGGCGGAGGCGAAGGTCTTCTCGACCGCCTCGCGGGCCGGCTTGGCAGCCTCGAAGAAGGCCTTCTGGCTGGCTTCCTGGAACTCGCGAAGCTGCGCCGTGGCGACTTCGAACTGCTTGCGCGTGAAGGCCGTCTGGACCTCGATCGCGTCGGCGAAGGTGCGGGCGCCGAGGAGATCGCGGAAGAGCGCAAAGCCGGCATCGGCATTGGTCTTGGCGGCCTCGATGGCCTTGGCGCTCAGCGAGCGGACATTCTGCCGGGCCGTCTCGTAGGCACCGTCGATGAAGTCGGTCGCTTCGGCGGCCGCGGCGGTGGTGCGCGCGTAGACGTCCTTCGCCTGGTCCATCGTGCGGTCGGCGATGTCGCGGAAGATCGGCGGAATTTCGACGTTCTGCAGCCCGATGCTGAACGCGTCCATGGCGTCGGCGGCGCTGGACTTGGTGGACTTGCCCGTCTGGCTCATGTCTCTCTCCTGTCGGCCTGGGCGGCCGTACGGTCGAAGCCGCCGGTCGCTTGCCCCACCGTTGCTGCGGTGGGCTGGGTGTCTGTCTGATTGCGCCCTGTACATAGGCCGCTTCATTGTGCATTGCAACATCAATGTTGCACCGCAACAAAGAATTTTTTGCGCCCGGCCGGACGACGCTCTTAACCAATTCGCCCGGCGGCGCGGGAGAGAGCCGCCGAAGGCATGGACCGGTTTGCAAAAGAGCCTTATTTGCAGATCTTTAAAGATTGCATCGATGCCGGAGATTCGGGTCGGTTCCGCCACCCCCATGACGCGCAAGCGATGAACCGCAAGAACCGATCCTATCTTGAACTGACGGCCATCGCCGAAGTCGGCGCGGTGCTGCTCGATCCGCGCCCGGCGCTGCTGTGGAGCGCCGATGCGCGGCATGTCCTGTGGGCCAATGCCGCCGCCGTGCGCCTCTTCGGCATGGACGCCGTCGAGACGCTTCTCGGACGCGATTTCTCCCCCGCCAATCCGGCCGTCCGGCAGATCGTCCAGATCGCCCGCCGCCTGCCGCTCGGCGGTCCGCCGCGGCTGGAGATGCTGCGCCTTTCCTTCGGCGTGCGCAGCGACACGCAGCCCTTCCTCTGCCGGCGCGTCCGCATCGGTGACGACTCGGGCGTCCTGACCGTCGGGCCGCTGTCCGGCGCGGCCGCGACGCTGGCCGACCGCGCCGGCAGCCTGGCGCAGCGCCTTGCCACCGAGACGGCGACAGTCGCCGTGCTCGATCCGGCCGGCCGGGTGATCGGCGCCTCGGAGGGCTTCGCCGATCTTGCCGGCGGCGCGGCGGCGCTGGAGGAACTCGGGCGCGCCTTCGCCGACAGCGGCCGCGCCGCGATGAAGCGCAAGACCGCCTTCGGCCTCGACACCCGCCTCGTCGGCCTCGCGGCGGCAACGACGCCGGACGGCCGCCTGACCCTTGCCGTCATCGGCCCGGCCGAGGCGCAGGCGGCAGAGCCGGCGCCGGCGCCGCAGCCAGCGGCACGGGTCGAGCCGCCAGCACCGACGCCAGCCGCACCGGCCGAGCCGGTCGCCCAGGCTCCCGCGGCAGAGCCTGCCGAGGCGCCGGCCGCGGTCGATCCCGCGCCCGGCGCTCCGGCGGCAGCGGAGGCACAGCAGCCAGCAGCGCCGGAGCCCGTACCGGAGCCCGAAGCCACTGCGCCGCCCGCGCCTGTCGCGGCGGCGCCAGCGCAGGAGACGGCGGCCAGCCCTGAGGCGGCGCCTGCCTCCCCTCCGGAAGACGCGGCGGCCGAGCCGCATGCCGAGCCCGGGGGTTTCGTCTTCTATCCGCGGCTGGCGCCGATCCGCTTCGTCTTCCAGATCGACGCCCGCCAGCGCTTCAGCTTCGTGTCGCCGGAATTCGCCGCCGTCGTCGGGCCGGCGGCTGCCGACATCGTCGGCCGCTCCTGGTCGGAGGTCGCGGCGGCGCGCGGGCTCGACCCGGACGGCAGCGTCGAGAAGGCGCTGGTGCGGCGCGACACCTGGAGCGGCGTCACGGTCTACTGGCCGGTCGACGGCAAGTCGCTGGCCGTCGCCGTCGACCTCGCCGCCCTCCCCGCCTTCAATCGCGACCGGACCTTCGAGGGCTTCCGCGGCTTCGGCGTCTGCCGCACCACCGACACCCGCCCGCTCGGCGCCGCCACCGAGGAGGCGAAAGCCGCTCCGGCCGAAGAGCCGCCTGCCGCTGCCGGAAGAACCAATGTCGTCCGCCTGCCCGGCGTCGATGCCGAGGCCAAGGCGCCGCTGTCGGGCAACGAGCAGGATGCCTTCCGCCGCATCGCCGATGCGCTGAAGGCGGTGATCCCGCGCCGGCCGTCGGCCGCCGATGCGGCGCAGGTCGGCCCGCGCGAGGTCGTGACGCCGCAGCCCGCCGCCGAGCCGGCAGCGCCGGAGACGGCAGCGCTGCCGCCTCTGCACCGGCGGCTGCTCGACCGCGTCCCGGTCGGCGTCCTCGTCTTCCGCGAGCGCGATGCGCTGTTCGCCAACCGCTTCCTGCTCGACCTGCTCGGCTATGACGGCGTCGTCGGCATCAATGCCGCCGGCGGCGTCGACACGCTGTTCCCGGCCGGCCTGCGGCAGGGCGAGAACAATGACCGCGCCACGACGCTGCGGCGCCGCGGGGCGCCGGCCGTGGCGGTGGAGGCGCGGCTCAACAGCATCCCCTGGGAAGACGGCACGGCGCTGATGCTGTCGATCCGCGAGTTGCCCGGCCCGGACCCGGCCGTGCAGGCCTCGGCGGCGCGCATCGCCGAGCTGGAGACGATCCTCGACACCGCCACCGACGGCGTCATCGTCATCGACCGCGAGGCCCGCATCGTCAGCGTCAACCGCAGCGCCCAGGCCCTTTTCGGCATCGAGGCGCGCGACGTCGTCGGCTCGCCGTTCCAGAACCTGCTCGCCGAGGAAAGCCGCAAGTCGGCGCTCGACTATCTCGACGGCCTCGCCCAGAACGGCGTCGCCAGCGTGCTCAATGACGGCCGCGAGGTCATCGGCAACGTGCCGGCCGGCGGCCTCATCCCGCTGTTCATGACGATGGGCCGGCTCGGCGAGACCGACAAGTTCTGCGCCGTGCTGCGCGATCTCAGCCAGTGGAAGAATGCCGAGGAGGAGCTTGTCGCGGCGCGGCGCGCCGCCGAGCAGGCCAACAACCAGAAGTCGGAGTTCCTGGCCAAGATCAGCCACGAGATCCGGACGCCGCTCAACGCCGTCATCGGCTTTTCCGAGGTGATGCTGGAGGAGCAGTTCGGACCGATCGCCAACGAGCGCTACCGCGACTACCTGCGCGACATCCATCTGTCGGGGACGCACCTCCTCAGCCTGATCAACGACCTGCTCGACCTGTCGAAGGTGGAGGCCGGCAAGCTCGACCTCGCCTTCTCGGCCGTCGACGTCAACGTCACCATCCAGGATTGCGTCAGCCTGATGCAGCCGCAGGCCAACCGCGAGCGCATCATCATCCGCACCAGCCTTGCCGCCGGCGTGCCGAAGGTCGTCGCCGACCCGCGGTCGCTGCGGCAGATCATCCTCAACCTGCTGTCCAATGCGGTGAAATTCACCCTGGCCGGCGGCCAGGTGATCGTCTCTAGCACGCTGGAGGACAGCGGCGAGGTGGTGATCCGGATCCGCGACACCGGCATCGGCATGTCGGCCAAGGACCTGGAGACGGCACTGAAGCCGTTCCAGCAGCTGACGACGCCCGGCCGCAGCCGCTTCGACGGCACCGGCCTCGGCCTGCCGCTGACCAAGGCGCTGGTGGAGGCGAACCGCGCCGGCTTTGCCATCGACAGCACACCCAACCAGGGCACGCTGGTGCGGATCACCTTCCCCAATGCGCGGGTACTGGCCGGCTGATCTTCGGCCGGCTGATCAGCCTCGGCCGGCTGATCTTCGGCCGGCTGACGGCTAGGCCTCGTCCTCCGGCGGCTGATCGAAGCCGTGCCGGCTGCTGTAGAACACCAGGAACATCAGCCCGGCCGCCAGGGCCACCGAGGCGAGACCGCCGGCGAACATCGCCACCCAGGCATAGAGCGGCATCTGGAAGCCGCCGATGCTGGTAACGGCATAGGCGGCCCAGACGACGGTTGCCGTCAGGATCGCCAGAAGCACTGCTGCCAGCACAACGCGGGTCAACATCTTCGCACCTCCTTCTCAAAGCGCCCCCGAGCGGCTCGCTATCCGTCCGGTCAACGCGGGATCGCAGCAGAAGGCGTTGCTGCCGCTGCAACAGTGGAGCGGCGGGCGCGGCCGGCGCAACCGCGCCGGGCCGATCCGGACAAAGAGCCTCTGCGGCAAAACGGCTTTTCCGCAGCCCGGCCCCGCTTAAGTCTGCCGGGGCCGCCCTCTCCTGCATGGCAGGTCCTCGGAACGGCTTGCCGCCTTCCTCATTTCCCTTCTCATCCAGGGATCGGACCCGGCAACGTCCGGTAAGGCTCCGCGTAACCTTCCCGTCCTGTGGGCATTGAGAGCAAAGATCATGGCCAGTGTCGCCGGGGGCGCAGCGTGACGGTCGTCGAGCTTCCAGCGCCTCCCGTGCGCATCCTCCACTGGGAGGGCGAGGCGCGCGACGCCGACCGCGTCGCCGCATCCCTCCGGTCCGACGGGCTCGTCTGCGAGATCGAGCGTGTCGGCTCCGGCGACGCCTTCCGCGCCACGCTGGCGGCGCGCCGCTTCGATCTCATCCTGGCGGATCACCAGCCGGAGAGCGAGGCGGCGCTGGAGACCGCACACCTGGCAGCGCCCGACGTCCCGTTCATCTTCGTCTCCGGCCTCGCCGGCGAGGACGTCGCGGTCGAGGCGCTGAAGCGCGGCGCCACCGACTATGTCGTCAAGCAGCACCTGGAGCGCCTGCCCGGCGCCGTGCGGCGCGCCCTGGCGGAGGTGGCGGCGCGCGACGAGCGCCGGCAGGCCGAGGCAGCGCTGCGGACCACCGAGGAGAACTTCGCCACCCTCGTCAACGCCATGCCGCAGCTGTGCTGGATCGCCGGTCCGGACGGCGCCGTCACCTGGTACAACAGGCGCTGGTACGAGTTCACCGGCATGACGCCGGACGAAGCGACAGGCTGGGGCTGGCAGTCGCGCCATGATCCGGCGCTGCTGCCGGCCGTGCGCAAGGCCTGGCAGGAAGCGACGGTCTCTGGCCAGCCCTTCGAGATGACCTTCCCGCTGCGCGCCGCCGACGGCCATTACCGCATGTTCCTGACGCGGGCCGAGCCGATCCGCGACGCCACCGGGGCGGTGGCGCGCTGGCTCGGCACCAGCACCGACATCTCCCGCCAGGTCGAGGCCGAGGAGGCCCTGCGCAGCCTCAACGAGACCCTCGAGCGGCGCATCGTCGACACCATCGCCGAGCGCGAGGCGATGCTGGCGCGCCTGCACGAGGCGCAGAAGCTGGAGACGATCGGCCAGCTCACCGGCGGCGTGGCGCACGACTTCAACAACCTCCTGACGCCGATCGTCGGCAGCCTCGACCTGCTGCGCCGCCGCATCGGCACCGACGAGCGCACGCAGCGCCTCATCACTGCCGCCATGCAGGGCGCCGAGCGCGCCCGGACCCTGGTCCAGAGGCTTCTCGCCTTCGCCCGCCGGCAGGTGCTGGAGCCGCGTGCCGTCGACGTGGCGGCGCTGGTCGACGACATGCGCGAGCTCGTCCTGCGCTCGCTGGGCGCCGGCGTCCGGCTCGACGTGGCGCTTGCCGACGACCTGCCGCCGGCCCGCGTCGATCCCGGCCAGCTGGAGCTGGCGATCCTCAACCTGGCGGTCAATGCGCGCGACGCCATGCCGGAGGGCGGCGCGCTGACGATCACGGTCGACCGGCAGTCGGCCGGCGCCGGCCACACCAACGGCCTGCGCCACGGCGACTATGTGCGGCTCGCCGTCGAGGACACCGGCGCCGGCATGGACGAGGCGACGCTGCGCCGCGTCGTCGAGCCCTTCTTCTCCACCAAGGGCATCGGCAAGGGCACCGGCCTCGGGCTCAGCATGGTGCACGGCCTTGCCGCCCAGTCGGGCGGCGGCCTCTTCCTGCACAGCCGACCGGGCGCCGGCACCCGCGCCGAGATCTGGCTGCCGATTGCCAACGAGCCGCCGCCGCAGCAACCCGGCCTCGACGGCGCGGCGCCGCAGGCCGACCGGCGCTGCCGCATCCTGCTTGTCGACGACGAGCCGCTGGTGCGCATGGCGACGGCCGACATGCTCGCCGATCTCGGCCACGCGGTGACCGAGGCCGGCTCCGGCGGCGCTGCGCTGGAGGCGCTGCGCAGCGGCCCGCCGCCCGATCTCGTCATCACCGACTACCTGATGCCCGGCATGACGGGCGCCCAGCTGGCAGCCGAGATCCGCGCCATGCTGCCCGGGCAGCCGATCCTCATCGCCACCGGCTATGCCGGGCTGGCCGGCAACGCCATGGCCGACCTGCCGCTCCTGCCCAAGCCGTTCCGGCGCGCCGAACTGGCGGCGACAATCGACCGGCTGGTGCGGGAGAGACCGGCGGCGGGGCGGAGCTAGGTCAGGGTGCGCACGAGCGCCAGGCCGGCGAAGACGGCGGCGATCGAGCCGATGACCGACAGGAGGACATAGCTGGCGGCGGCGGCGAGCTGGCCGCGTTCGGCGAGCACCGCGACGTCGAGCGAAAAGGCCGAGAAGGTGGTGAAGCCGCCGAGAATGCCGGTGGTCAGAAAGAGGCGCAGGCCCTGCGGCGCATCGACCTTCAGCGCGAACCAGGCCGCCAGCAGGCCCATCGCCAGGCCGCCGACGAGATTGACGGCAAGCGTCCCGTAGGGGAAGCCGATGCCGGCGATCCGCGCCGCGGCAAGATTGACCGCATGGCGGAGCGCGCCGCCGATGCCGGCACCGATAAACACAAGCAGGTAGTTCATCCTCGTCCTCGCTCAAATGATCCGGCGAGGAACCCGGCCGCAGGGCAGGCCGACCTTCGGGGCGGACTCCCACCGCGGCAAGGCGCGCTTCGCCTCTCGCAGCAGGAGCTATCAGCCTTTTGCAGGCGGTTGTCGGGGAGCCCCATCCCCATCAGGCACAGGCAGCCTAGCGAATCTCCCCGCCGGCGGTCAAACCGCCGCCGCCCGGAGTCTCAGCCCTCCAGCGTCTCCTTCACCGCCGTCGCCAGCTGCTTGAGCGTGAACGGCTTCGGCAGGAAATTGAAGCTCTCGCCTTCCGGCAGGTTCTTCTTGAAGGCGTCCTCGGCATAGCCGGAGACGAAGATGATCTTCAGGCCGGGCTGCTGCTTGCGCAATTCGCGCAGCAGCGACGGCCCGTCCATTTCCGGCATGACGACGTCCGACACCACCAGGTCGACGGCGCCGCCCAGCTCGCGCATGCGCTCCAGCGCTTCGAGGCCCGAGCCGGCGATATGCACCTTGTAGCCGCGGCTGGTGAGGGCGCGGGCGGCGAAGGCGCGCACCGCCTCCTCGTCCTCGACGAGGAGGATCGAGGCGGTGCCGGTCAGGTCGCCGGAGCCCGACCGGCTGTCGGCCGGCGACGCCTCAAGGGCGTCCGCGGCTTCGCTCTCGGCGACGGCATGGCGCGGGATGAAGATCTGGAAGGTGGTGCCCTTGCCTGCCTCGCTGCGGAAGAAGATCTGGCCGCCGGTCTGCTGGACGATGCCGTAGACGGTGGAGAGGCCGAGGCCCGTCCCCTTCCCCACTTCCTTGGTGGAGAAGAACGGCTCGAAGATCTTCTCCTGGTATTCCAGCGGGATGCCGGTGCCGGTGTCCTCGACCTCGAGCAGCACGTAGTCGGCTTCCGGCAGCCGGCTGCCATGGCCGTAGCCGCGCACCGCAGCGGCCGGCACGTTGGCGGTGCGCATTGTCAGCGAGCCGCCGCCCGGCATGGCGTCGCGGGCGTTGACGGCGAGGTTGATCACCACCTGCTCGAACTGGCTGAGATCGGCCTTGACCGGCCAGAGGTCGCGGCCATGCACGAGCTGCAGCCGCACGTTCTCGCCGAGGAGGCGCTGCAGCAGGATGCTGACATCCGACAGGACATCGGCCAGCGCCAGCACCTGCGGCCGCAGGGTCTGGCGGCGCGAGAAGGCCAGCAGCTGCCGCACCAGGCTCGCCGCCCGGTTGGCATTCTGCTTGATGTTCATGATGTCCTGGAAGGACGGATCGCTCGGCCGGTGGTTGGCGAGGAGAAGGTCGGAGAAGCCGATGATGGCGGTCAGCACGTTGTTGAAATCGTGCGCCACGCCGCCGGCGAGCTGGCCCACCGCCTGCATCTTCTGGCTCTGCGCGAACTGCATCTCGAGGGCGCGCTGCTCGGTCGTCTCCAGCGCGTAGACGATGGCCGCCTCGTCGGCACTGCCCTCCTCCACGGCACTGACGAAGAAGCGGACGCTGCGCTCGCCGGGGCCGGCGAGGATGGCGTCCACCGGCTGGATCTCGCTGTCGCCGCGCGCCGCTGCCGCAAGGGCCGCCTGGAGGGGAGCGCGGTCGCTGTCGCGCAGCACCGCCACAAGATCGGTCCGCACCGACGGCGCGATGCCGAAGAGCCGCGCGAAGGGCGCATTGGTGCGGCCGATGCGGCCGCTGCCGTCGACCGCGGCGATGGCGATCGGCGTGTTGTTGAAGAAGCGGGTGAAGCGCACCTCGGCGGCGCGCAGCGCCTCGGAGGCATCCTCGCCGGGGCTGCGGTTGAGGACGATGGTGCGCGTCGCGCCCGGGGCGCCGTCGGCATTGTGCGGCACCTTGTGCAGGAGCCGCACCGGCAGGCTCTGGCCGTTACGCTTGACGAGGTCGAGATCGACGATCTCGGCACGGTCGCCGCCGACGCCCGGCAGCAGCGCCGCGCCGGCGCCGCGGACCAGATCGGCGAGCTGCAGTTCGCCCGGCGCGAAGCGGGCGAGATCGTAGCCGAGCCATTCGGCCAGCGTCGCATTCATGTAGACGATGCGCCCGTCCGGCTCGGCGGAGAAGAAGCCGACCGGCGCATGGTCGAGATAGTCGATGGCATGCTGCAGGTCGAGGAAGGCGCTCTCCTGCTTCTGGCGCTCGGCGGTGACGTCGGCGAGCTGCCAGACGGCCAGCGGCCGCTCGCCGGCTTTCGCCTCAAGCGGCCGGGCGCGCAGCCTGTACCAGTGGCCGCCGCGGCGCGGGTCGGAGGCGCCGTCGAGCGCCGCCGGCATGCGCACTTCCTCGGCGCTCGCCCGGCCTTCGCGCAGGCCCTGGGCGATGCGGTAGATCATCTCCGCCGCGACCGGGTCGGAGGCGAAGGCGCGATCGACGGCGCGCATGTCGCGCTCGCTGTCGGCGCCGACCAGATCGGCATAGGCCCGGTTGGCATAGACGATGCGGCCATCCGCATCGGTGATCAGCACCCCCTCGCCGAAGCCGTCGAGGAAAGCCTGCGCCATGGGATTGCCCTGGCTGCGGCCGGCGAAGCGCAGCAGCCCGGCGGCGCCGGCGAACAGCGCGAACACGCCGACCACCGCCAGCAGGCCGAGCAGGCCAAGGATGAAGGGATTGGCGAGGTTGCGCGGCAGCAGCGCGAAGGCGACGGCCGCCGCGACGATGGCCCCGGCAAGGAGCAGCAGCCAGCCGATGCCGCTCACCCGCTCGCCGTTTTCGATGACCGGTTCGGTGCGACCGCCATCGGCGGCATCGGTGCGCATCGGGCCTGCCTGACTCCCCTCCGGACGCCGCGAAGGCCGCCCCGGCATCAGCGGGCGCAGCGGCAGATTCGCAGGATGGTCGGGAAAAGCGGCGAGTTCAACGCGGTCCGCCAGATCCAGCCGTTGCGGATTGCTGCGAACGTTCATCCGGACCGCTCCCGCTCACAGGCGGCGCCGGCGGCCCGATGCGGCGCGCCGCGCCGCCGGGCGCCGTTCCGCCACCAGGGCCCTCTGCGCCAAGCCTTTTCCCCGATGTCGGCAGCATTGCGGCCGGCATGGTTAACGATTCGTTAAGGCCAGCGCGCGGCTGCCGCCGGGATCAGGGGCGAAAACAGGCAACAAAGCCGCATCGGCGCACGGAAAAAGCCCCAATCATGGGCTTTGGAGTTTGATCACCGCGGCCGGCGATAATAGGAGTGAAGAGGACGCGGGAATCGGAGGCTGAATGCGCGATCTGCTCGCTCCCGCTATTGGCGAAGGGGCCGCCATGGTCACGACCTATGTCATAATCTTCCTTGTCATCCTGGCGCTTGTCGGGCTGGCGATCTGGGCGCTGCGCCGTTTCGGCGGCGGCCGGTTCAATCTCCTGGGCAACCGCAGCCGGGCGCCGCGGCTCGGCATCGTCGACGCCATGCCGATCGACGGGCGCCGCCGCCTCGTCCTAGTGCGGCGCGACAATGTCGAGCATCTGCTGCTGATCGGCGGCACCTCGGACCTTGTCGTCGAGCCGGCGATCCAGCGCGCCATTCCCATTCCTCGCACCAGCCGCCCGGCCGATCCGTCCGCGGTCCGCCCGGTGGAGCCGGTGCGGCAGGCGGTGACGCCGCTGCGCGACACCGCCGTCACCGCCAGCGCCCGCAGCCAGACCGGCCGGGCCGCGGCGAGCCGCACCAGCGCCACGACCGGCAACGGCGCGCCCGCCGCTTCCCCTTCCGCCATTCCGCCCGAAGCGGCGCGCCCGGCGGCCACGGCCCCGACGCCCATCCGCCCGGTGCAGCCGGCGATGACGCCGTCGCAGGTGAAGACCGCCGAGCCCATCCGCGAGACGGCGCGCGAGACCATCCGGCCGGCGGCAACGCCGCTGTCGCGCGCCACGCCGACGATCCGCGCCGTTCCGAACGCCACGCCTTCTTCCCCTTCGCCGATGGCAAGGACGACGGCGCCGTCGCGCTCGCCGGTGACGACTTCGCCCGCGACAGCCTCGCCGGTGACAGCCTCGCCGGTGACGACCCTGACGCCGCCGCCCCGCCCGGCCGCCGCACCGGTGGCGCCGCGCGAGACGGCCATCCCCGAGCCGCCGCCGATCATCGTGCCGCGGCCGCGTACCACGCCCTATCTCGCCCCCGCCGCCACGGCGGCCGCCGGCGCCGCATCCTTCACCGAGGCCAAGGCCGCCGAGGACGAGGAGAGCCGGCCGGCCTCGGAAGCTTCGGAGGCGACATCGAGCCAGGACTGGCGGCCGGCCAGCCCGCCGCAGGACGAGCCGGAAGCCGAGCCGGCAACCGGCGAGAGCCGTGACAGCAGCAGCGACAGCCGCCCGGAAGTCGAAGCGGCGGAGCTCGACCGCAGCGATACGCTGCTTCTCGACCCGGAGGCGCTGGCGGAGCCGGAGGCCGATGCCGAGCCCGGCGACGAGACCGAGCGCGCCAGCCGCGTCAGCTCGCTCGAAAACGAGATGGCGCGCCTCCTCGGCGAAATCGCCGGCAACAAGCCCTGATGTGAAAAGGGGCGCAGCCCATGGCCGCGCCCCTTTCAGAAAAGCGGAACCGCCCGCGACTACTCGTCGCGATAGACGCGCTCGCGGCGCTCGTGCCGTTCCTGCGCCTCGATCGACAGCGTCGCGATCGGACGCGCATCGAGCCGCTTCAGGCTGATCGGATCGCCTGTTTCCTCGCAATAGCCGTAGGTGCCGTCCTCGATCCGCTGCAGGGCGGCATCGATCTTCGAAATCAGCTTGCGCTGCCGGTCGCGGGCACGCAGTTCGATCGCCCGATCCGTCTCTGAAGAAGCCCGGTCGGCGAAATCGGGATGGTTGGTGTTCTCGTCCTGGAGGTGCTGAAGGGTCTCGCGGGATTCCCGAAGGATCTCGTCCTTCCAGTTCAGCAGCTTCAGACGGAAATACTCCTTCTGGCGGTCATTCATGAAGGGCTCCGACTCGGACGGCCGGTACGCCTCAAGAGTGTCTGTCGGCATAAAGAGTCCCTAGCTGACTGGGCCTCGGGGTCGCTACGCCCGGGGCGGGTCTTGAGCCGCGGGAATATAGCGATCGACCCTGGGCCGGACAATGCCGGGAAAATGACGTTTCCATCACGATTTCAGGCGGTTCGCCATGCCGCGAAACCCGCGGATTCCAGCCGTTTTGCGGCGCATCTCGGCGTCGCCGCAGCGATCCTGCCCTTCATTTCAGCAGACGCGGCGGCCACCTGGTCGTGACGCCGGCGATAGCGGCCGCCGGCGAGTCGCCCCGCCAAAGCATCGGGCCAGTCCATCATGGTTAAGCAATCGTTTACGATGCTGCTGCAGGCTGGTTAACGCAGCAGACGGACAGGTTTTCCCGGCATCGAAGCGCCGGCCCGGTCTGGACGATTCTCGCCAGGATCGGTCTTCTGCTGCACAGCCCGGGAGGGAACAGCGATGATTCGTCGGCTCACCCGTTTCTGGACCAGCCTCCGCGCCAGGGGAAAGGATCTCGATCTCCTGTGCCGGCGCCTCGAAGCGCGCATGGACATGCTGGTGCGGCTGGTGGAGCGCGAGGCAGCGCTGGTCAGGGCCGGCGCGACACGGGCGGCGGATCGGCTGGGCCGCCGCCAGGTGCGCTGCGCCCGCAGCTTCGTCGCCGCCTTCGAGGCGGTGAACAGGCTGCGCCGGGCGCTGGGACCCCATCCCGCCCTCGACCGGCTGCAGCGCCGCCACCGCGAATTCCGCGCCCTGCTGCAACTCAACCTGGCGGCGCTCGACGCGGCCCGCGAGGCGGCGGACAACCTGACCGGGAAAGGCGCGCCGACAGCGGCAAAGAGGAAGCGCCGGCCCATCCGGTGGCCCGCTCCGTCTGCCGGCCGGTTATCGGCTTCCACCTCTTCCTGAGCGAAATCAGCGCCCTTTCAATGCCCGGATCGGTCACTGCACGGTCGCCTGGCGCGTCCGGCACCCGTTGCGCTATTGCAACTCTGAGGGTGTAACAATCCCAAGTTATACAACTTTCGATTGCCGAAACGGATCGCTCGGGTTATGGAGCCAAATCGCGGCAACATGGCCTTGGGGGATATTATGACTCTGCATACACGCGCGACAGTTGTGGGAGCGGCCCTGGCAGCGGGCCTTCTGTGGATGGCGCCGGCCAACGCTCAGGACAGCGGCACGGTCACGGCATCGCTGACGATCACCGGCGAATGCCAGGTTGCGACGGCGCCGGTCAGCGCCTCGACCGGCAACTTTGTCACCGCTGATGTAACTATCGGCACGTACGGAGACTTTACGGTCGGCGATTATGCGGGATGGCCGCAGACTCCCAGCAATGCGAGCGGCAACGTGGCGGTCTTGTGCTCCGCCGGCCAGGGAGCAACCGTCACCTTCGCGACCGGTGATACGATGGAACTCAGTGGTTCACCGACAACCGTGATCGATTGGACGCCACAACTCGGCGGCTCCGACATCAACACCGAAACCGGGACCACGGCAAACATCCCGGACACGTCGGAGACGGCAGGCATCACCTACTATGAGGTGACCGGCGTGGTCGCTGCGGAGGACATCAGCGGCGCAGTTCCCGGCACCTACACCGCCGATGTGACGGTCACCGTCGCGCTGACGCCGGCTCCGTAACGAGACTAGTCGGCGAGAGCGCTCCCTTGCGGCTGCTCTCGCCGCGTCATTCCGCGATGTTCGGGAAGCTCTTGTCCGCAGCCTGGGGCGCGGCGGTCATCGTCATCATCAGTGCGTCGGCGGGCGAGGCGCAGGACATCACTTGCGCCCTCACCACGACGCCGCCGGTACCGGCCGGCGCGACCTCGGCCTTCGGCCAGGATGTCGCCTTCTCGGCGACGGCGCGCGCCTCCTGCACCAGCCAGACCGAGCCGCTGCCGCCGACAATGGGCGTCTGTATCCGGGCGCAGAAGTTTCCGGTCTCCGGAGACTACGACTTCGTCCATGACGCGGACAACGTTCCCTACGACGTGCGGCTCAACAATGTCGCCCTGACCTCTACGCCGCTGCCGGTCTTCTCCGGCACCATCGCGACGAGCGGCCAGGACTTCTCCCTCGACTACGACGTCGAGGCTTCCGACTACGCCGGCAAGGCGGCCGGCGCGTACCAGTCCGTCCTCTCGTGGACGATCGACTGGGACCCCGATGCGCCACCGGCCTGCAACTGAGGACCACGCGATGCGGCGCCTGATCGCAATCCTGATCCTGCTGCTGGCGGTCTCGCCCGCCTCGGCCGGCTTCACCGTCAGCCCGACCGTCCTCTACATCACCGAACAGGACGGCATCGCCACGCTGTTCGTCAAGAACGGCACCGCAACCGCCAATGTCTATCAGGTCGGCGCCGCCGCCTGGGTGGACCGGTCCGATCCCAACAGCGTCGGCCCGACAAGGGATCTCGTCGTCTCGCCGCAGGTGTTCCGGCTGGGGCCGGGCGAGACCGGGCGCGTGCGCATCCGCGCCGCCACCGCCGGTATCGGCGGCTCGGGCAAGGCCTACCGCATCCTCGCCCGGCAGGTGACGCCGGAGCCGCGCAGCGGCGACCTCAACGTGCGCATCCAGGTGCAGTTCACCGTCCCGCTCCTGACCATTTCCGGCAGGTAAGGCGATGCGGGCGCTGCCGCAGCTTCTGGTGGCCGTCGCGCTGCTGCTGGCGGTACCCGCGGTGCCGGCCGGCGCCGCCACCAGCGGCTTCGACACGGCCTTCTTCGGCGACATGCCGCCGGGCTATGACGCCGCCGTCGAGGCCTGCGCCAATGGCGGCCAGTGCGGCGGCCTCGACGCCTTCAACCGCGGCCCGCAGATCTACACGCTGACCATGTGGGGCCGGCCGGTGTCGGAGACGCTGTTCGTCGAGATCATCGGCGACCGGCTGATGGTCGACGCCCGCGAGCTGTCGCAGCTCATCGCCTCCTATTATCGCTGGCCGGAGGAATTGCCGCGCCGCGGCGTCGTCGACCTGCGGACGCTGCCCGGCCTCGTCGTCAAGCGCGACGGGCTGACGATCGCCCTCACGCCGGAACAGGACTACGCCCTGTCGCCGGAAATGGGCGGCGCCCGGGTCGTCGCCCCGGAGGACTTCTCCACCCCGGGCAACGGCGTCTTCGCCAGCTTCAACCTCAATGCCGGCTATGACGAGGACCGCGGCATGCGCGGCCGCTTCGACGCCGTGTTCGGCGCCCAGGCGGGGCTGTGGCAGTTCCGCAGCCGCGGCTCGATCGACCTTACCGGCGACCGCAGCCGCCTCGACTATGCCTATGTCGACCGGCCCATCCTAAGCCGCGCGCTGCGCTTCCAGGGCGGCTATTTCAACGCCGCCGGCGCCTGCACCATCTGCGCCAGCGGCCCGATGCTCGGCGTCAGCCTCGGCAGCGACAGCCTCAACGGCATGCTCTACGAGACGGCCGATACGGCCTATCTCGACATCGTCGTCGACGGCGCCGTCAGCCAGATCGAGATCGTCGTCAACGGCCGCTCGGTGCGGCGCGAGAGCGCCTTCCCCGGCTTCCACACCATCGCCGTGACGGCGCTGGAGGACGGGCCCAACTTCATCGAGATCTACGGCATCGAGGCGGGCGGCGGCCGGCGCCTCTTGGCCGCGACGCAGAAGACGGCATCGGGCGGCGGCGTTCTCGGCGAAGGCATCAAGGAAAACCGCGTCCAGGCCGGCTGGTTCGTCGGCAGCCGGCGCACCAGCCATAGCTGGTGGAGCGGCATGCCGGATTTCAGCGACGGCATTCCCTTCGTGCAGGCCGAGACACGGCGCGGCCTCGGCAATGGCCGCGAGTTTGCCGGCACGCTGGTGCTGAGCAGCGAGTCGGCGGCCATCGAGACGGGCATGCGGCTGCGTATCGGCCGCACCCGCACCACCTTCACCGGCATCGGCAGCTATGGCGAGGGCATCATCGGCGGCGGCGGCACGGTGCGGCTCGACAGGGTCGGGCGCACCAGCCTCGCCCTTACCGGCCGCGTCTGCTTCGACTGCTACGACATCAGCCGCCGCCGCGTCGTGGAGGGCCTGCGCTACGACGCGACGGTCTCGGTGTCGCGCCTTGTCGGCGGCTGGTCGGCCGCCGCCTCGCTCGGCATCGGCAACGACACCTGGCGCGGCCGCGATACGCTGACGGCCCGCGCCGACCTCCGCCGGCCGCTGTTCGGCGGCCAGGCCGCCCTCTATGTGCGCGATTCCTACGCCATCGACGGCAGCGACCGGCACCGGCTCGAAGGCGGCTTCAGCTTCGTGCGCATCCTCGGCGGCAGCCGCATCCGCCAGGCGGAGCTCGGCGTCAGCCAGAGCTACGGCCAGCTGACGGCGCGCGCCACCTATCGCGACAGCCCGAGCGACGGCATCGGCTTCTACGGCAGCGCCACCGTCGAGGGCTACGGCCTCGACGACCCGGACCGCGCCGGCGCCGGTCTGACCGGCAGCGTCGGCTATCGCGACGCCATGGTCCACGGCCTCGCCACGGCCGGCCGGCGCCGCGGCCGCACGCATCTCGACTTCAATATCGGCTCCGGCTTCGCCCTGATCGACGGCCAGCTGGTGATCAGCGACGCGGCGGAGAATGGCGGCGTCATCGCCAGCGGCCTGGCGCCCGGCAGCACCGTCTTCGTCGGCGACCAGCCCTTCGGCACCGTCAACCGCTTTGGGCAGGCGCATCTCACGGCGGCGCGGCGCGGCCATTTCGCGCTCGACGAGAAGGCCGCCACGGACGGCGACGGCGCGGCGCGCGAGGCCGACCTGGTCCTGGTGCCGGGGCGATATTACGCCATCGGCCCGGACTTCGCGGCGCACGAGACGTCGTATCTCATCGGCGTCGGCCGCGAGATGGTGCCGCCGCCACCCGGCCTCGCCCTCTTCGACGGGCGCGGCGAGACCGTCGGCTATACCGGCTACGAGGGCGTCACGACGATCAGCGGCCCGCCGGACGGCATCGCCTATGACGACGGCTTCGAGACCTGCACCCTCGCCGCCACCGGCGACGACGTCCCCGGCTCGCTGGTCAGGCAGCTGCGCGCCACCTGCGTCGCCAATGCCGCGCCGAGGATCGCGCCGGTGCCGCCGGCGACGGCGCCGCGTCTGCCGCCGGAGATCGCCGGCGCGGAGCCTGAGGGGCAGCGCGAGGCGAGCCTCGCCGACCGCTTTTAGGGCTTCGCTACCACCGGCCGCAGCTCCGGCGCCGTCACATGCTCCGGCCGGAAGCCGATGCCGATGAGCCGCGCCGGAATGCGGCGCAGGACCGGCAGCAGCCCGAACAGGCGCGCAAACCAGGGCGGCCGCGACGGCTCGTCCTTGCCGAGGAACGGATCGATGAGCCGGTCCTGCACCTCCACCTGGAGGCGCTGCGTCAGGCGGGTGGGACGCTCGCGCCGCGCCTGCACCGCCACCAGGTCCTCGCTCGACACGGTGCCGGCGAGGAGCGGCGCCACGAGACGGTTGGCGGCGGCGACGGCATCCTGGATGGCGAGATTGATGCCGATGCCGCCGATCGGCGACATCGCATGGGCGGCATCGCCGATGCACAGGAGTCCCGGCCGATGCCACTGCCGCAGACGGTCGATGGCGACGGTCAGCACCTTGATCTGCTCCCAGTCCGTGAGCTCGCCGACCCGGTCGGCGAAGCGCGGGTCGAGCGCCGCGATATCGTCGCGCAGCGCCTCAAGGCCGCGCGCCTTCACTTCGGCGAAGGTGCCCTTGCGGATCAGGTAGGCGCATTGCCAGTAATCGCCGCGGTCGAGGCGGACGATCATGCGGCCGCGGTCGAGCCGGCCGAGGCTTGTGTCGCGGTCGCCGGGCCGGCGCGACAGGCGCATCCACAGGACGTCGATCGGCGCGCCGACATCCTCGACCGCCAGCCCCGCCAGCCGGCGCACATCGGAATGCCGTCCGTCGGCGCCGATCACCAGCGGCGCCCGGATCTCCAGCCCGCCGGCAAGCCCGTCAGCGATCAGGCCGGTGATGCAGCCGCCCTCCTCAAGCAGGCCGCTGGCCCTGGTGTTCATGAGGAGATGGAAGTTCGGCAGCTCGCGGCCGGCCTCGGCGAGGAAGTCGAGAAAGTCCCATTGCGGCATCAGCGCGATGAACTTGCAGCGCGTCGGCAGGTGGCGGAGATCGGCGACCGTCAGCACCGTCTCGCCGATCTCGATGCGCGCCTCCTGCATCTCCTGGTGCGGCCGCTGCAGGAAGCTGTCGAGGAAGCCGAGTTCGGCGATCACCTCCAGCGTCGAAGGATGGATCGTGTCGCCGCGGAAATCGCGCAGGAAGTCGGCATGCTTTTCCAGCACCACGACATCGACGCCGCCGCGCGCCAGGAGATAGCCCAGCATCATCCCGGCCGGGCCGCCGCCGGCGATGCAACATTGGGTGTGCATGGTCGGCATGGGCGTTTCCTCCGCAAAGCGCCTCAATGTACGCTCCTCGGCACGCCTCTTGGCAGGCCTCTCGCCATCATAACGCCGGTGGCGCCGTTGCGGCCGATCCCTGCAGCAGATGCGCCACGACCTCGCCCGGCCGCCTCGCCCGCATCACGGCGCCCATGACGGCGACGGACGCCGCTCCGGCCGCCAGGCAGGCGGTCATGTTGCCGGCGTCGATGCCGCCCAGCGCGACGAGCGGCACGCCCAGCGCCGCCGCCCGGCGCAGCGCCTCGTGGCCGAGCGCGGGACCGTAGCCGGGCTTGCTCGGCGTGGCATGGATCGGGCTGAGCGTCGCGTAGTCGGCCCCCGCTTCGGCCGCCGCCGCGACATCGGCAAGGCTGTGGGCGGAGACGCCGACAAGGACGGGACGGCCGAGCCGCTGCCGCGCCGCCGCCACCGCGCCGGCCGACTGGACATGGACGCCGTCGGCACCCAGTTCCGCGGCAAGATCGGCATCGCCGCCCACCGACAGGACGCCGCCGCGGGCGCGGACGGCCGCCGCCACCTCGCGGCCCAGCGCCAGCCGCTCGGCGGCCGGCATGTCGCGATCGCGGAAGAGAATCCAGCGGGCGCCCGCATCGAGGCTTTCGGCCACGATGCGGGGAACGGGAAGCTGCGCCTGGTGCCGGTCCGTGATGAGAAGCAGCCGGGCCGGCAGGCCCGTCACGAACCGACCAGGCCGAGCTGCGGGCTCGACGGCTCGGCGCGGCCGCGGCGCGGAATGCGCCCGGCAAGGCCGGCCTGGCGGCCGGCGATCACCGCATGCTTCATCGCGTCGGCCATGCGCACCGGGTCGTCGGCCTTGGCGACGGCGGTGTTGAGGAGAACTCCCGAGGCGCCGAGCTCCATGGCGATGACGGCGTCGGACGCGGTGCCGATGCCGGCATCGACGATCACCGGCACCGGCGACTGCCGGCAGATCACCTCCAGCGTCGACGGATTGGCGACGCCGAGGCCGGAGCCGATCATCGAGCCCATCGGCATCACCGCCGCGGCGCCGGCATCGGCAAGGCGCTGGCAGACCACCGGATCGTCGGTGCAGTAGGGCAGCACGACGAAGCCGCGCGCCACAAGCTCGCGCGTGCCTTCCAGAAGCTCGGCGACATCCGGATAGAGCGTCTCGCGGTCGCCGATGACCTCGAGCTTGACCCAGTTGGTCTCCATCGCCTCGCGGCCCAGCTCGGCGGTGAGGATGGCGTCGCGCGCCGTCTCGCAGCCCGCCGTATTGGGCAGGAAATGATAGCCGGACAGGAGCTTGACGGTGTCGGAACCGTGGCCCTGCAGCGAGATGCGGCGCATCGAGACCGTGACGATCTCGGCGCCACTCGCCGCCACCGCATCGGCCATGACGCGCTGGTTGGGATAGCCGGCGGTGCCGATCAGCAGCCGCGACCGGAACGCCTTGCCGGCGATGATGAGGGGATCGCTGATCGTCATTTCAGCCACCTGCGAAGGCGCGGATGATCTCGACCTGGTCGCCGGCCGAAAGCCCGGTGCCCTGCCATTCGCTGCGATGCACCACAGCCCCGTTCAGCGCCACGGCGAAGCCGCGCGGCTCCGTCACCTCCATCGCCTCTGCCTCCTCTCTCCACAGATCGAAGAGGGTCGCGGCGCTGCACTCCCTTTCCTGCCCGTTGACCACCACGCGCATTGATCATCCTCCCTACGCATAATCCTTTGTCGTTGCTTCTGCCCCGAACCGTTCCAGCCCGAAGGCGGCGGCGGGACCCCTGATCTCTCCCTCAAGAAGCAGCGAGACGATGGCTTTCGCCGTCACCGGCGCCAGCAATATTCCGTTGCGATGGTGCCCGGTGGCGAGCACCAGGCCGCGGATGCCGGCCTCCCCCAGCACCGGGGCATCGTCGATCGATGTCGGGCGGAAGCCCGTCCAGGCGGCCTCGATCTCCATTTCCTCGACCGACGGCAGGGCGCGGCGCGCCGCCTCCAGCAGCGCATAGACGCCGCCGGCGGTGACGCGGGCGTCGAAGCCGCGCTCCTCCATCGTCGCGCCGACGATCAGCCGGCCGTCGCTCTTGGCCGCCATATGCACCTGCTCGGTCCACAGGATGCGGCTGAGCGTGCCGGTCTCGGCATTGGTGCGCAGGCAGAGCGCCTGTCCCTTGAGGGGGCGCACCGGCACCTCGGCGTTGATCGGCAGCAGGCCGTTCTCGCCGCTCCAGGCGCCCGTCGCGACGATGACCGTCGCGGCGTGGCAGACCTTGCCCGGCAGCATCACGCCGGTGACCCGGCCGCCGGCCATCTCGAGGCCATCGACGGAGATGTTCTCGACGAGATGCCCGCCGGCATTGCGGAAGGCCCGCGCCAGCGCCACCATGACAAGGCGCGGATCGACCTGGTGGTCGTCGGCGCAGAAGATGCCGGCGGCGATATTGGGCCGCAGCGCCGGCTCAAGCTGCCGCGCCTCGGCGCCGGTGACCCAGCGCGTCTTCAGCCCGTCGCGGCGATGCTGCTCGTGGCGGAAGCGCAGCCGCTCGACCTCGTCGCGGGTCAGGGCGATCAGCAGCGTGCCGTCCTCGCGGAAGTCGACGCCGATGCCGGAGGCCGCCTGCAGCTCCTGCGCGAAGGCCGGCCAGAGCTGCTGGCTTTCCAGCGCCAGCGGCAGAAGGGCGGGATGGCCCGGCTCGTGCTCGGCCGCGGCGGCGAGCATGCCGGTGGCGGCGAGCGAGGCGCCGGCCCCGACTTCGTCGCGCTCGAACACGGCAACCGACTGGCCGCGCAGGGCAAGCTGCCAGCCGATCGACAGCCCGCTGATGCCGCCGCCGATGATGGCGACGTCGACCCGGTCGGGAAAAATGGCGGCAGCGGGGATGCGTTCGGCGGGCGCCGCCTGCTCCTCCTGCGGCAGCGTCGGTCGCAGCCGCGCCCCCGGAACCAGAACCGTCTCATGCACAAGCGCCATGGCCGTCCCCCTGCGTGTCCGGCTCGGGCTTGGAGATGTGCTGCGGCGGCGGCCACATGGCCGGGGGTGCTCGGAGCTCCAGTCCCTACGCCGGTATCAACCGGATCAGGTTCAAAGGATTTCCGCGCCGCCGGCTGACCGGCCCAGCGGATCTCAGCCCGTATGCCGGGCTCTCCCTGGAATGGCCCAAGCATGCGGGCTGCGCGCCGCCGCGTCAATATGCCAATTGCCGGCCGCCGCCGCGGCAATTCGGCCGCGATGGAACTGCCGCGCTTGCGCCACGTTTCCTACACCCATTGGAAAGCCTGAAACGCCGTCAAACCTTGAAGTGCGGCGACCTTTGCTGCTACGCCTTAGCTGAGGGCGGCTTGACCCGGTATCCGAGTCGCTTGGGGTCATGCCGGGACAAATCGGAGAACCACATGAAGACGATCATCGTAGCAATGCTTTGCCTGGGCGCCCTGACGCTCAGCTCGGTGACCGCTTCGGCGCAGTCGCGCCGTGAGTGCGAGGCTTACGCCAGGGATGTCGCCAACCAGACCGTCCGTCCGGGCGGCCAGGCCCTGGCCGGCGGCCTGTTGGGCGCCGGTGTCGGCGCCGTCATTGGCGGCATCGCCGGCAACCGTCCGGGCGTCGGTGCGGCGATTGGCGCCGGCGTCGGTGCGGGCGTTGGCGCCGCAGCCGGCGGCCCGCGCTGGCAGGCGGTGTTCGACAACGCCTATGACGACTGCCGTCGTGGCAGCCGGGCCAATTTCCGCGGCGGCAATGGCGGCCGCCTGGAGCCCTGGACCCGCGCCTGGTACCAGGCCTGCTCGGCGCGCTACCGCTCGTTCAACCCGGATACCGGCTACTACAATGCCGGCCGCGGCAACATGCGCTTCTGCTCGCTCTGAGCAGACAGAGCCTGACTGAAACGGCCCGCCTGCTCCCCGGAGCAGGCGGGTTTTTCTTTGCCTTCGTCCTTGCCTGTGCCTTCTTCTCTGCCTGTGAATGGCAACGCGCAGCGGCGTCGCCAGACGGCGGCCCGTCAGCGTAGACTGCGCCCGCGACCTGTCACCGGATGGAGCCGATGCCGCGCCTGCTGCTGCTGCGCCACGCCAAATCATCGACCGAGGACCCGTCGCTGGCCGATATCGACCGCCCGCTCGGGCCGCGCGGCCGGCGTGCCGCCAGCCTTGTCGGCGAGCACATGGTCCGGCACCGGCTGCTGCCGGATCGCATCCTCTGCTCCGTCGCGCGGCGCACCCGCGAAACGCTCGCCGGGCTGCTGCCGCATCTTTCCGGCGAAACCGACATCGCCATCACCGGCAGCCTCTACGAGCCGCGCGGCGGCTATGCCGAGATCATCGCCGCGCAGGGCAGGCAGGCGCGGACGCTGCTGGTGATCGGCCATAACCCGGCCATGCAGGACACCGCCACGGCGCTGATCGGCTCGGGCAATCCCATCCTTGCCGCCGAGGTCGCCAGCAAGTTCCCGACCGCCGGGCTGGCGGTGATCGACTTCGACATCCCCGCCTGGCGGGACATGCGGACGGGGACGGGACGCATCGTGGCGTTCTTCCGGCCGCGCGACCTGGAGCTGGTCGGCAGCGGCACGGACAGCCTGGACGACGACTGACGGGGCTTTCGCCGCCCGCCGCCGGTTCCTACATGGCTCGGCGGAGACGGGGCCCGGCAAGAAGGGGGCGAGGCGCCAAAGTGAAGCTGACGACGTTCGCCGACGAGACCCGCATCGCCCTGGCGAACCTTGCCGAGCGCGCCACGACGCTGCGCAGCCCGACGATCCGCCTCGGCGTCACCGGCCTGTCGCGCGCCGGCAAGACGGTGTTCATCAGCGCCCTCGTCCACAATCTCGTCCACGGCGGCCGCCTGCCGCTCTTCAAGGCCTATGCCGGCGGCCGCATCTCCGCCGCGGCGCTGGAGCCGCAGCCGGACGACGACGTGCCGCGCTTCGACTACGAGGCGCATGTCGCGGCGCTTGTCGACGAGCGCCTGTGGCCGGAATCGACCTACCGGATCAGCGAGCTGCGCCTCACCATCAACTACGATTCGGCGCGCTTCTTCGGCCGCACCTTCGGCAGCGGCCGGCTGCATCTCGACATCGTCGACTATCCCGGCGAGTGGCTGCTCGACCTGCCGCTGCTCGCCAAGGACTTCGCCACCTGGTCGGCCGAGGCGGTTGCCATGGCGCGGTCGGGAGCACGGGCCGAGGCGGCAGCGCCGTGGCTCGCCCGGCTCGCCGCGGCCGATCCCGACATGGCGGCGGACGAGACGCTGGCGCGCGAGCTGGCGGTCCTCTTCACCGATTATCTGCGCGCCTGCCGGGCCGACCGCCATGCCCTGTCGACGCTGCCGCCGGGCCGCTTCCTGATGCCGGGCGATCTGGAGGGATCGCCGGCCCTCACTTTCTCGCCGCTCGCCCGCGAGCGCGACGGCGCCGCGCCCTCCAACTCGCTGTTCCGGATGATGGCGCGGCGCTACGAGGCCTATAAGAGCGCCGTGGTGAAGCCGTTCTTCCGCGAGCACTTCACCCGGCTGGACCGCCAGATCGTGCTGGTCGACGCGCTGCAGGCGCTCAATGCCGGCCCGGCGGCGGTGCGCGACCTCGAAAACGCGCTGGTCGAGATCCTCGCCTGCTTCAGGCCGGGGCGCGGCAACTGGCTGTCGGGCATCCTCTCCCGCCGCATCGACCGCATTCTCCTGGCGGCGACCAAGGCCGACCACCTGCACCACACCGACCACGACAGGCTGGAAGCGATCCTGTCGCGCATGCTGTCGCGGGCCGTCGAGCGGGCCTCCTTCGCCGGCGCCAAGGTCGAGGTGCTGGCGCTGGCCTCGGTCAGGGCGACGCGCGAGGGAACCGTCATCGAGGACGGGGCGCGCCTTCCCAGCATCATCGGCACGCCGATGAAGGGCGAGACGATCAATGGCGAGACCTTCGACGGCAACAGCGAGATTGCCCTGTTTCCCGGCGACCTGCCGGACGACCCGGAATCGGTCTTCGAGGTGGTCGACAGGCTCGACGACCGTGGCATGGCCGATCTCGTCGCGCCGGTGCGCTTCGTGCGCTTCCGGCCGCCGCCGCTGGAGCGGACCGCCGAGGGGCTGACCCTGTCGCTGCCGCATATCCGGCTCGACCGGGCGCTCGATTTCCTGGTCGGGGACCATCTGGCATGAAAGAGCCGTCGCCCCGCCGGCCGGCCGCCTTCCGCCTCGACCGCGTGCGTTTCGCCGAGGAGGCGGAGACGGACCAGATCGGCCGCCAGACTAAGCCCGTGCTGATCGAGGAGCCGGACGTCTTTGCCGAGGCGGAGACGGTGCCAGCGGCGCTGCCGCAGCGGCGGCGGTTCCGCTGGACCGGCATCCTCGTCACCGGCGTCGGCGGCCTCATCACGCTGGCGCTCGGCCTCGCCGTCGCCAACCTCGTCGACACGCTGTTCCAGCGCACCGGCTGGCTCGGCTGGGTCGGCGTGGTGCTGACGGCGCTGGCGGTGGTGGCGCTGCTCGCCATCCTCGTCCGGGAGGTGATCGGCCTCCTCAGCCTGCGTCGCATCGGCAAGATCCTGGCGGAAGCGACGGAGGCCGCCGCCACCGACAGCCGCGAGCAGGCGCGCTCGGCGACCCGCCAGGTCCTGGCGCTCTACGAGAACCGGCCGGAAACGGCGCGCGGCCGCGCCGCCCTTGCCGGCCACCTGCGCGAGATCATCGACGGCCGCGACCTGATCGGCCTCGCCGAGACGGAAGTCCTCGCCCCGTTCGACGACGCGGCGCGGCGCATGGTGATGAGCGCGGCGCGGCGCGTCTCGGTGGTGACCGCCATCTCGCCGCGCGCCCTAGTCGACGTGCTCTTCGTCCTCGCCGAGATCATGCGGCTCATCCGCCGCCTGGCGGCGCTCTACGGCGGCCGGCCGGGCTTCCTCGGCTTCGTGCGGCTGACCCGCAGCGTCGTCGCCCATCTCGCCGTCACCGGCGGCATGGCGGCGGGCGACTCGATCGTCCAGCAGTTCCTCGGCCACGGCATCGCCGCCCGCATCTCGGCGCGGCTCGGCGAGGGCGTCATCAACGGCATCCTGACGGCGCGGGTGGGCATCGCCGCCATCGAGGTCTGCCGGCCCCTCCCCTTCATCGCCGGCAAGCCGCCGCGCATGAGCGACGTCGTTGCCGAGCTGACCAAGCGCACGCCGAAAGCCGCCGACGCGGCGCCCTAGCGCCTATCACAAGCTTATGACCCGACGGTCTGGAGCGGGGCGGCAAAACCGCGGCAAATCCGCTATGTTGCCGGCCACAAGCAAAGGCCGGAGAATACCGGCCCGGAAACGCGGGTGGGCCATGCCGATCGTAGCGGCGATACTTGGATTGTTGGGGGCGGCGACAACCGTCGGCGCCGGCCTGTGGGCGCTGGCTCTCAGGCCCGACGGCATCGCGGCGCTGGGGCCGGCCATCGCCGCCAATTTTCACAATCTCGGCCAGGTCTTCGTCTGGAACGCCGACCCGGCGATGGTGTGGACGGCCTTCTTCGGCCTGGCACCGGTCTTCGCACTGCTCGGCGCCGCCTTCGTCCTGTGGCGGCCCGGCATCGGCGTCTTCTTCTTCATCACCAGCGCGCTCGGGCTTCTCGGCCTGTTCGCCAAGGTGTTCCTGGCGCGAACGACGCCCGTGCCGCTGACGCTGCTGATCGCCGCCGCCTTCCTGCTGGTTGCCGCCGCTGGCATCGTCGCCGTGACGATCACCAGCTCCTACGAGAAAGGCCCCGGCGTTCGCCGCCACTCCGTGGTGGTCCGCGTCACGCACTGGATCAACGCCTTCGCCATCCTGGTGCTGCTGATGAGCGGCCTGCAGATCTTCAACGCCCACCCGGCGCTTTACTGGGGCCACACGTCAAAATTCGACGATCAGGGCTGGTACAAAGATACAGTGCTGCAGATGCGGCCGATAAACGGGCCTGACGGGGGCAAGCCGATCGGCATTACCAAGATCGGCAACTGGACGATCGAGACGACCGGCCTGTTCGGCGCGACGTGGACCACCAACGCCCGCGGCGAAGAGGTTCCCATTTTCCACGGCTTCCCCTATTGGGCGACCCTGCCTGCCGGCCAGGATCTCGCCACCGGCCGTCTGTGGCATTTCCTGTTCGCGTGGATCTTCGTCATCAACGGCATCGTCTATGCCGGCTGGACGCTGGCCTCGCGGCACATCCGCGACCTCGTCCCGACAGGCAGGGACTGGCGCGGCTTCGGCAGGACGGTGCGGCAGCACCTGCTGCTGCGCTGGCCGCGCGGCGAGGAAGCCCGGCGCTACAACATCATCCAGCAGATCACCTATCTCGGCCTGTTCGTCGTCATCCTGGTACTGATCGTCGCCGGCCTGGCGATGTCGCCGGCGCTCAACGCCGCCTTCCACTGGCTGCCGGAGCTCTTCGGCGGCCGCCAGGGCGCCCGCACCGTGCACTTCATCTGCGCCGCCCTGATCGTCCTCTTCGTCATCGTGCATGTCGCCGTGGTGCTGATCTCCGGCGTGCGCAACAATCTGCGCTCGATGGTGACCGGTCGCTATCTCCTGGGAGAAGAACGCCATGAATCGTAGGTCCGCACGCCCGGTGCCGATGACCCGGCGGGCGCTGCTCCTCAGCAGCGCCGCGGCGCTCGGCTCGGCGGCGCTCGCAGGCTGCGACAATCTCGGCTACAGGCCGTGGTTCCGGAACTTCCTCGGCAAGACCGAGGACCTGACCAAGGCGGCGCAGCGGACCGTCGTGCGGCCGACCACGCTGGCGCGCGAATTCACCGAGGCCGACCTGTCGCCGGGGGTGAAGTCGAACGGCACGCATAACCCGCGCGAGGCGGAGTACCAGGCGCTCGCCGCCAACAATTTCGCCGACTGGAAGCTCGCGGTCGGCGGATTGGTGGAACGCCCTCGGGACTATTCGCTGGCCGACCTGCGCGCCCTGCCGGCGCGCGAGCAGATCACCCGCCACGACTGCGTCGAGGGCTGGAGCGCCATCGGCAAGTGGAAGGGGCCTCAGCTGTCGACGATCCTCGAGGAGGTCGGGGTCAAGCCGGAGGCGAAATACGTCGTCTTCTATTGCTACGACGGTCTCGGCACGGTGCCGCTCAACGGCTCCAACCTCTATTACGAGAGCATCGACATGGAGGACGCCTACCACCCGCAGACGATCCTCGCCTACGAGCTCAACGGCGAGACGCTGCCGATCCCCAACGGCGCGCCGCTGCGCGTCCGCATCGAGCGCCAGCTCGGCTACAAGATGGCGAAATACCTGAAGAGCATCGCGCTCGTCGAAAGCTTCGACGACATCTTCGGCGGCATGGGCGGCTATTGGGAAGACCGCGGCTACGAGTGGTACGGCGGGATTTAACCTCTCCCCCCGGGAGTGGTCGGAAACGCGCAGCGTTTCCGGGTGAGGGTTACCGACGCCGATCGTGACGGCGTTGCGGCTCGGCGTGAAATCACCACCGGCCCATCCCTCACCCGTCCGCCTAGGTTCGCTTTCGCTCACCAAGGCTCCCGACCTCTCCCAACCGGGAGAGGTGGGCGGCGGCGTCAGATAACGCCGAGCTTCTTCTGCAGGCTCGACGAGGACGTCGTGTACTGGAAGACGATGCGCTTGTCCGGGTAGACGATCTTCGACGCGGCCTGCGCCATCAGCGCCGCCTCGTGGAAGCCGCACAGGATCAGCTTGATCTTGCCCGGATAGGTGTTGATGTCGCCGATGGCGAAGATGCCCGGCTCCGACGTCTCGAAGCGCGCCGTGTCGACCGGGATCAGGTTCTCTTCCAGGTTGATGCCCCAGTTGGCGACCGGGCCGAGCTTCATCGTCAGCCCGAAGAAGGGCAGGATGCGCGTCGCCGTGAGCTCCAGTTCCTGGCCGTCCTTGTCCTTGACGAGCGCATGGCTGACCTGGCCGGCCTCGCCCCTGAGGCCCGTCACCTGGCCGAGCACCAGCTTCATCCTGTCCGAGGCGACCAGCGCCCGCATCTGCTCGACGCTGTGCGGGGCGGCGCGGAATTCGTCGCGGCGGTGCAGGAGGGTGATGCTGCGCGCCAGCGGATGCAGGTTGAGCGTCCAGTCGAGCGCCGAGTCGCCGCCGCCGACGATCAGCACGTCATGGTCGCGGAAATCCTCCATGCGCCGCACGGCATAGTGGACTGAGGTGCCCTCATAGGCCTCGATGCCGGGCACCGGCGGACGCTTCGGCTGGAAGGAGCCGCCGCCGGCGGCGATCACCACCGCCTTGCACAGGAAGGTCTCGCCGCGGTCGGTGGTGAGGCCGAAGCGGCCGTCCGGCTGGCGTTCCAGCGATTCCACCATCTGGCCGAAATGATAGGTCGGGCCGAAGGGCCGCGCTTGCTCCAGCAGCCGGTCCACCAGGTCCTGCCCGGTGATCGTCGGGTAGCCGGGAATGTCGTAGATCGGTTTCTCGGGATAGAGCTCCGCGCACTGGCCACCCGCCCTGTCGAGAATGTCGATCAGGTGACAGCGTATATCGAGAAGGCCGAGCTCGAAGACGGCGAAAAGGCCGACAGGGCCGGCGCCGACGATGACGACATCGGTCTCGATGGGCGAAGTCATGGGTGCTCCACTCGCTGGAAAAGGCCACAGCGGTCTAGCCGCAGATGTAAGGGCTGGAAAGCAAAGACTTGCCCCGGCGCCGGAAGGCCGGAGCAAAAACCGCCTGCCAAGCCTAGCCCTGCCGCTCCGGAACCCGCACCACGAGCCCGTCCAGTTCGTCGCTGACGCGGATCTGGCAGGACAGGCGGGAATTCGGCCGCACATCGTAGCCGAAGTCGAGCATGTCCTCCTCCATCGGCTCCGGCTCGCCGACCACCGGCATCCACGCCTCGTCGACATAGACGTGGCACGTCGCGCAGGCGCAGGCGCCGCCGCATTCGGCCTCGATGCCCGGCACCTGGTTGCGGATGGCGTTTTCCATGACCGTCGAGCCGTTCTCGGCCTCGACCTCGAAAATGGTCTCGTCGGACGTGATGTAGGTGATCTTCGCCATGCTGCTCTGAAAGGAGGGAAAGGGCTGCCGGCGAGGAACCGCGGCGGCGCCGCGGATATAGGTGATTTGCGGCGGCCGTACCAGCCTCGCCGGGGCCGCGGATCAGCGCGACAAATAGGTCCGGATGAAGCGCCGCACCGCCGCGGCGGCCTCCTCCAGCCGTTCCAGCCGCCCGTCGGCGGCGTCGCCCGCCTCCTCGACGGCGGCCGCCGCCTCGGCCAGGGCCGCGGCACCGACGGCGCGCGCCGCGCCGCGCAGGCGGTGGGCCAGCGCCGACAGCTCCGGCCCCGCCTCGGCCCGGCGGATGCGGTCCGGCAGTTCGGCCGCCTGCTCCGCCATCAGGCGCAGGACGTCGCGCTCCAGGTTCGAATCGCCGAAAACGTGCCGCGCCAGATGGTCGAGATCGACCGGCGGCGCTGCGCCGGGCGGCGGCGCCGCCCCCTTTTCGTCCCCATCCGTCATGGCCGCGGCCTCTTCGTCCGACCGGTTGACGGCCAATTAACCATGAATTGTCAGCTTTCTTAAGATATCGTTAACGACACTGTGCCGGCCCGGGACGCTTGGCATTCTGCGGCGGGCCGCATTTTGGCCTGCTTTACCATGGCGTCTTTCAGCTCCTGCGAGGCGCCAAAGCCTTGCCGGAGTTTCTTGTTTGGGGCGGTGCATTGTGCCATTACCGGACAGTGGCGGCGATCAGGCATGGCCACCACGGGTCCGATGGCGGTCGGTCCGTCGCGAGGGGGATGGGTGAGGTCAGGGACGGGCGGCCGGTAGCCGTCATATCTCCGTCAGCACAGCCACCTCGTACGACGATCCGGAGCGTGTTGCTTCCGGAAGCGACCGGCAATGTATCGAGTACGGGCGCGAGGCTGAACGATGGCGATTAATCCCAAGTCCAAGAATCTCGACGACGAGGCAATCTCGGCGGTCGAAAAAGCGTTGCGGCTCGAATTCGGACCGGATGGAGCGCCCGAGGCGCCCGCCGCCCAGGCCGCCCGCCCCCGTCCCGAGGTGCGCCAGCGCGTGCCGGAGCCGCCGCGCAGCGCGCCGCGCGATGTGCCGCCGCGGGTGCCCGAGCCGCCGCGCCGGGCCGAGCCGATCCGCCGCGCCGAAACGCGCCGCGCCGAGGCGGCGGCAGCCGTCGGGCCGGCACGCCGACCCGAGGCCACTGCCCGCGCCCTCCCCGAGCCGACGCCGGCCGAACCGCCGCGTCCCGCCGCCCGTCCGGCCGAGCCGCCGCCGCGCCAGCAGACGCGCTTCGCCGCCAATGACGACCGCCGCGCCCCGGCCGCCACCTATGACCGCCCGTCGCGCCTGATCTATCCGGCGGCGACGCTGCTGACGGTGCTGTGGATCGCCGGCGTCCTGTTCTACGTGCTGACCAATTTCGGCGCCGGCGCCCTCAACCCCGGCGGCAATGCCATTCCCGGCGCGCCGAGCTTCACCAATCTCGCCCTGCTCATCGCCGTGCCGGTCGGCTTCATCTGGGCCATTGCGTCCATCGCCTGGCGCTCGCAGGAGCTGCGCATCCTCGCCCGGTCGCTCGACGGCGTCATCGCCCGCCTGTCGGAGCCGGAGAATGTCGCAATCGATTCCGTCGTCTCGGTGAGCACCGCCATCCGGCGCGAGATCGCCGCCGTCGGCGACGGCATCGAGCGCGCCCTCGCCCGCGCCAGCGAGCTGGAGGTGATGGTCCAGAACGAGGTCTCGTCGCTGGAGCGCTCCTACAGCGACAACGAGCTGCGCATGCGCAGCCTGATCGACGATCTCGCTGGCCAGCGCGAGGCGATCCTCGTCAATTCGGAACGCGTCCGCTCCTCGATCGTCTCGGCGCAGGAGTCGCTGTCCAAGGACCTGCGCCTCGCCAGCGACGCCATCGCCGAGAACGTCACCAATTCCGGCGCCCGCATCACCGAGGCGCTGGTCGACCGCGGCGAGCACATCACCATGGCGCTCGGCAGCGCCGGCGAGACGATCGTCAGCAAGCTGGCGATCCGCGGCGAGGACCTCGTCCACCGCCTCGCCAGCACCGTCGCGGAAGTGTCGGAATCGCTGGCCGCCACCAGCGCCGACGTCACCGACACGCTGCTGCAGCGCAGCGCCGAGATCACCGACACGCTGGAGACCACCGGCCGCGCCATGGCCGACCGGGTCGCCGAGCGCGGCCGCGACGTCAGCGAGACGATGGCGCGCATCGGCGGCGAGATCACCGAAGGGCTCGACCGCCGCACGCTGGAGATCACGCGGTCGATCTCCGACACCGGCAACCAGGTCGCCGAGACGATCTACAACCACGCCAAGGACGTCAACGCCGCCCTCAAGAACAACGCCGAGACGCTGCTCGTCGACCTCGCCCTGCGCGGCCAGGAGATCAACGAGAAGCTCGACGAGACCGGCACCCGCATCGCCGAGACGATCACCTCGGGCGGCGGCTCGCTGGCCGAGCGCCTGTCGAAGACCGGCGACCGCATCTTCGAGGCGATCTCCGTCCACGGCGCCCAGCTCACCGACCGGCTGAGCAATACCGGCGAGACCATCGCCAGCCTGATCGAGTCGCGCACCGCGACGCTGCGCAGTACCATCGACACTGCCGCCAATGCGGTGAACGAGAGCTTCGACACGCGCAGCGCCGAGCTCACCGCCCGCCTCGCCACGGTGGGCGGCGAGGTGGCCAAGGCGATCGCCGTCCGCGGCCTCAAGATCAACGAGACGATCATCGCCTCGGGCAACGAGATCGCCGAGACGATCGCCGCCAAGACCAATGCCATCAACGAGCTGATCCTCGATTCCGGCAACGAGATCGCCGACCGCATCGCCACCACCGGCAACGACATCCATGTGAAGATCGTCGAGTCGAGCCGCTCGGTGGCCGAGACGCTGGAGAACCGCGGCACGGCGCTCTACGACATGATCGTCGAATCGACCGGCCAGCTTGCCGACACGATCGAGAACCGCGGTAGCTCGATCCACCAGAAGATCATCGCCTCGGGCAAGGACGTCGCCAGCGCCATCGAGACGCGCGGCATCGCCATCCACGAGAAGATCATCGGCTCCGGCACCGAGATCGTCGACACGATCGAGCGCCAGGGCCTGGAGGTCCACGACAAGATCGTCGCCTCCGGCGCGCAGATGGCGGAGACCATCGAACGCCACGGCATGGACGTGCACGAGAAGATCGTCACCTCCGGCGCCGAGCTGGCCGACGCCATCGAGCGGCGCGCCATGACCGCCCATGACAAGATCGTCGGCTCTGGTCAGGAGATGGCCGAGACGATCGAGCGCCGCGGCATGGAGGTCCACGACCGCATCGTCGAGGCCGGCGGCCGCTTCGGCGAGGCGATCACCGCGCAGGGCACCCGCCTGCACGAGGACCTCGACGATCGCTTCAACGCCATCACCGACGTCATCAACACCCGCGGCCCGGCCCTCGTCTCCCATCTCGGCGAGAAGGCGCAGGAGCTCGAAGCGGCCTTCGCCGGCCGTCTCGACACCTTCGGCGCCTCGGTGCGGTCGCATATCGACAATGCCGGCGAGAGCCTCGACGCCAATGCCCGGCGCATCGACGAGGCGCTCGACGCCCGCGCCCGCCAGATCAACCAGACCCTGATCGAGCGGACGCGCGAGCTGGCCGACGCCTTCAGCAACGGCCATCAGGAAGTGTCGCGCATCGTCGACACGCAGCTCACGGACGTGACGTCGCGGCTGGCCGACCGCACCCAGGAACTGGGCTCGCTGCTGGAGCAGCGCTTCAACACCATCAATTACAGCCTCGACGAGCATGCGGCGCAGATCGCCGACACGTTCAGCCGCGGCCGCGAGGCGTTCAGCGGCCTCGTCGAGACGCAGATGGGCGAGGTCACCGGCAGCCTCGCCGAGCGCACCCAGGATCTGTCGACGATGCTGGAGTCGCGCCTGGCGGCGCTCGACGACGGCCTCGGCCGCCGCGCCGCGCAGCTGGTGGAGCGGACGCAGGAACTGTCGAGCATGCTCAACGAGCGTGTGTCGATCATCAATGCCAGCCTCGGCGCCCGCGCCGCGGAAGTGGCCGAGACGCTCGACAACCGCGCCGTCCACCTGCAGCAGGTGCTGGACGACCGCCTGGTGGCGATCGTCGAGACGCTCGGCCAGCGCACCGAGACGGTCGCCGAGTCGATCCGCGGCGCCCTCTCCGAAACCACCGACCGCATGGTCGAGGATTCGGCGGCGGTCGGCGAGCTGCTGCGCAACGCCGCCTCCGACATCGGCGTGGTGCTGAGCAAGGCGAGCGCCGATATCGAGCAGAATCTCGGCGGCCGCGCCGTCGGCGTTACCGACGCCATCGAGCAGCGGACGCGCGAGTTCAACGACGTGCTGCGGTCGCGCAATATCGAGCTCGCCAACCTCCTGGACAACCAGGGCAACACGCTGCTGCGGACGCTCGAGCATCGCGGCTCGGAGATCACCACGCGCGTCGTCGATGTCGGCGACACCATCCTCGACCTCCTGTCGACCAAGTCGGCGAAGATCGTCGAGATGGTGCTGGAGCGCAGCAGCGAGGCGGCGCAGGCCCTCACCGAGAGCGGCGATGCGGTGTCGCAGTCCTTCGCCAATACCAACGAGAAGCTGCGCGCCGACGTGTCGGAGATCGTCGAGCATCTCGGCCGCTCCAACGACATGCTGCAGAAGCTGCTGAGCACGACCTCCGGCAACCTGGCGCAGATCGAGACCAACCTCACCGCCCGCTCGGAGGAGTTCCAGGCGACCATCGACCAGGCCGTCCAGACGACCGACCGCTCGTCCTCGGCCCTCGCCTACCAGGTGTCGCTGCTGCGCGGCGTCGCCGACGACGTCATGGACCGCGTCGGCACCATCGCCGACCGCTTCGACAATCACAGCCGCTCGCTGTCGGAAGCGGCGCGGCATGTGTCGGAAGCGAACCTGCAGATCGAGAACACGATCGGCGAGCGCCGCAACGCGCTGGAAGCCCTGGCCAACAGCCTCAACCAGCGCCGCGACGCCATCGAGGCGATGATGGGCAACTTCGTCACGACGATCGAGACGGCGCTGAAATCGGCCGAGGAGCGCGCCGCGGCGATCAGCGGCACGCTCGGCAACAATGCCGCCACCGCCGCCAAGGCGATCGTCGCCCAGCTGGAGGACGTCAACAGCACCGCCGCCTCGGAAGGCCAGCGGGCCGCCGAGGCGGTGCGGGCGGCCAGCCGCACGCTGATGGAAGAGATGGGCGCCGCCATCAAGACGGCGACCGAGCGCTTCGCCGAGGCCTCGCAGGAGATCCGCTCGGCGGCGCACAAGATGGAAGAAGAGCTCGGTGCGACGCGCAAGGAGCTCAAGGAAGGTGCCTTCCAGCTGCCGGAGGAGGTCCGCGAGAGCGCCGACACCATGCGCCGCGTCGTCGCCGATCAGATCCAGGCTCTGGCCGAGCTGACGGAGATCGTCACCCGCAACGGCGCCGGCAGCGATGTGGCGCGGCCGCGCAGCGAGATCCGGGCAGCCGAGACGGCGGCCTATGCCGTCGCGGCGCCGCGCCCTGCCGAGCCGCGCCGTCCGGCCGCCGAAACACGCCCGGCAGCACCGGAACCGGCCGCCGCCCCTGTCAGCGAGGCGGAAGCACCGGCCGAGCCGGTGGTGGAACCGGCGCCGGAAGCGCCGGCCGCGGCTGCCGAGAGCGACGAGCCCGTCGCCGCGGCCAAGGGAGCGCCGGCGCGCGTCAATCGCCCGGTCAGCCGTCCGGCCACTCCGGCCGCCGCGCCGGCAGCGGCACGGCCGCGTCCCGCCGCCCCGGCGCAGAACGGCAATGGCGCCGCCAATGGCGCGGCGCTGGCGACGGCAACCCGGCCGCAAGCGGCTGCCGCGCCGCCCGCCCCCGGCAATCCCGGCTGGATGTCTGACCTGCTGCGCCGTGCCTCGCAGGACGCCCCGGCCGGCCAGGGCGGCGTCGCCGTGGCGACGAAGCCGGCTGCCGGCAAGGGCAAGGACGCCCCGACCAACGGCAGCAAGGGACCGCAGACGGCGCTCAACACGCTGTCGGCCGACATCGCGCGGGCCATCGACCATCAGGCTTCGATCGACGTCTGGGACCGCTTCCGCCGCGGCGAGCGCAACGTCTTTACCCGCCGCCTCTACACGCTGCAGGGCCAGCAGACCTTCGACGAGATCAAGAAGAAGTATCAGCGCGATGCCGACTTCAAGGAGGCCGTCGACCGCTACGTCAACGATTTCGAGAAGCTGCTCAACGAGGTCACCCAGAACGGCCAGGACCGCAACGCCGGCAACGCTTACCTGATCTCCGACACCGGCAAGGTCTACACGATGCTGGCGCATGCCAGCGGCCGCTTCGACTGATCGAAGCGCCTCGCGAAATGACAAGAGGGCGCCCTGGTGGGCGCCCTTTCTTTTGGGGGAACGCCTCTCCGGTGGGTCCTCGGCGCAACGAGGCTGTCGCGATTCCGCCTACGCCTCAGCCGCGTGTGCAGGACGGACGCCGCGGCGGCAGCGTCCTTTTCTGCGCCCATCCGTGTTCGCGTGGATGGCCGGATCAAGTCCGGCCATGACGCCGGTGGGGTGGTGGTGTAGGTGGGTGATGCCCGGCATGGGTCTCACACCTGTCAGTGGCTAGGGCGGGGTCGGCCGCCGGGCATCCTGCCCCGGCGTCGCAGCCGCGTGTCACGGGCGGTGTCCCTCAGCCGGAAACGCTTTGCGTTGAGCGGAGCCCTACCCCGGCAGGTTGGCGAGGCCGTAAAGCGCCGCCGGGGCGCCGGTCAGCTTGGCCCACATCTGGTCGCCCCAGGAGAAGTGCCACCATTCATTGGGGTTGTTGGCGAAGCCCTCCCCGGCCATCAGCCAGTAGAGGAGCCGGCGGTTGCGCAGCGCCTCGGCGCCGGTCGTCGAGGCCCGCGCCACGGCGTCCCGCTCGAAATGATCGGTCCAGGCGATCTCGTGCATGTCGTCGAAGATCGACCCCATGGGCAGGGGGTCGCCGTTGCGGGCGACGGCGATCGTCAGGTCGACGGCGCTGCCGGTCTCGTGCGGCGCCGGCGACTCGGCCGACTGCGTCGGCGCCGCCCAATAGGCCTCGACCTCGCGCCGCAGCGCGGCATCGTCGATGTCCGGCCGTTCCCGGCGCAGCTGCGCCGGCATCCAGGTGTCATGGAAGAAGGTCTGCACCGCCCGCGGCCGGAAGGCATCGAAGACGTGCAGCATCAGCCCCTCGGCGCGCAGGACCGCATCGACGCGGGCGAGGCGCGCGGCGACCGAGCGGCGCAGGAAGAGGCCGGCAATGGAGCCCGGGGCGGTCTGGTAATAAGGCGGCCCGTCCGGGCGGTGATAGTAGTTCTCGCCCTCGAGGCCGAGCGCGGCGATATCGACCAGCGGCTCGGCGGCCTCCGGGGCGGTCCGGTCGATGGCGAAGGCGCGATAGCCGATGCGCGCCTGCCGCGCGGCGGAGAGGTCGGGGATGGGCCGGTCGCGCAGCGCCGCCAGGGTGCCGAAGAAAGCCATCAGGCGTGCGTCTCCTCATGCTGGAGCTGGCCCTCGCCGAAGCGGAAGGCGAGCAGGATGGCGAGCGCCAGCAGCGGCGGGATCGCCATGGCCGTGAAGCCCATGACCCCGAAGGCGCCGTAGAGCGGCCCCGACACCACGGTGGTGAGCGCCATCAGGAGGCCGCCCAGCATCGCCGCGATGCTCTGCGCCGTCCCGGTTATCGCGTCGGGCACGCGGGTGAGGATGGCGCGCTGCAGGCCGAGGAAGGAGGCGCCGAAGGACAGGCCGTGCAGCAGCTGCAGTGCCAGGTAGCCGGCGAAGCCGAGGTCGAGCGGGAACAGCAGCCAGCGCAGGATGGCGGCGACGGCGCCGATCAGCATCAGCCCGGTGGCGCCGAAGCGCCGCCCGGCGGCGCCCGATACGGCGAACAGGGCGACCTCGGCGACGACGCCGACCGCCCACAGGATGCCGATCTCAAGGCCCGAAAAGCCGATGGCGGCCCAGTGCAGGCTGCCGAAGCCGTAGATCATGGCATGCGAGCATTGCAGCAGTCCGCCGACCGCCATGAGGGTCAGGAAGACCGGATGGCGCAGGAGATCGCGGGCCCGCATCGGCGGCCGCAGCGCATCGTCGAGAGCCCGCACCGCCGGCGGCGTCACCGGCAGGCCGAGCGACACCGCCAGCCCGGCGAAGAGCACCAGCAGGATGGCCCAGTAGATGGCGCCGGGCGCCAGCCAGCCGACGATGACGCCGCTGGCGAGATTGACGAGGATGAAGCTGACCGAGCCGTAGAGCCGCATGCGCCCGAAATCGAGGCGGAAGCGGCGGACGCCCGTGAGGGCCAGCGCCTCGGCCGCCGGCAGCGCCAGCTGCCAGCACAGGAAGGCGATGGCGGTCACCGCCAGGATCGGGCCGAAGCCTTCCGCCACGAGGCCGAAGCCGAAGGCGAGAAAGGCCAGCGCCATGAAGACCTGCACGGCGATGCGGCGGTGCGGCAGGTGATCGGCCATCCAGCCGCTGAGCGGCGTCAGCACGACGCGCAGGGCAAGCGGCGCGGCGATGCATATGGCGATCTCGCCTTCCGTCAGGCCGCGATAATCGAGCCATACCGGCAGGAACGGCACCTGCACGCCGCCGACGGCGAAATAGCCAGCGTAGAAGACGCCGATCCGCTGAGCGTAAAGCGGTGGTGCAGGGATCATATGAAAAGCAGGGTATTGCCTAAACGCGATCGAAAGACCTCGGCGGCAAGGTCTTGCCCGGATGCGAATCCGAAAAACGAGGATACAGGGAACGCCCGCCGATGACGACGCCTGCCCCGGCCTTGGCCGATGCCGAATTCGACGCCATCGAGGCCGCCGTTCGCGAGACGCAGCGCGGCCGCTGGTTTCTCGGTGAATTCGGCCGGCGCGAGCAGCGCAGTGCCCTGGAGGATTCGGCCGCCGAGCTGCGGCTGCTGAGCGGCCATATCCGCGCCCGCCTCAAGGGCGGCGGCGATCTCCAGGCGGTGCTTGAGGCGCTCGACCGGCTCGACCGGCGCATCGACGTCATGGCCGGCGTCTATTCCGAGCCGCCGGCGCCGGCGCGGCCGGCCAGCGGCCCGGCGCTCTTCTTCGTCAATCCCAATCCGCCGGCGAAATAGCCGGGCCTAGTGCTCGCGCAGCGCCCGGTCGAGGACCGGCGCGTCGATATTGCCGCCGGACAGCACGACGACCACCGTGCGGCCGCGGCAGTCTATGAGGCCGGAGAGAATGGCCGCCAGCCCGACCGCGCCACCCGGCTCGACCACCAGCTTCAGCTCGCGGAAGGCGAAGGCGACCGCCTCCAGCGCCTGCCCGTCGGTCACCGCCAGAGCGCCCGACAGGTTGACGCGGTTGATGGCGAAGCCGAGGGCGCCGGGCATCGGCGCCATCAGCGCGTCGCAGACCGAGCCGGTGAGGTCGGGATTGGCCACCGGCTTGCCCTGGCGCAGCGAGCGGGCATAGTCGTCGAAGCCGACCGGCTCGACGGCATAGATCAGCGTCTCGGGATAGGTGGCGCGGACGGCAAGGCCGATGCCGGCCGACAGTCCGCCGCCGCCGCACGGCACCAGCACGGCGTCCGGACGCAGGTCGAGAATATCGACATCCTCGACGATCTCGAGGCCGACTGTCCCCTGCCCGGCGATCACCTGCGGGTCGTCATAGGGATGGATCAGCGTGCCGCCCTGCTCGGCGACGATGGCGCCGGCGATGGCGTCGCGGTCCTCCGTGGCGCGGTCGTAGGTGACGATCGCCGCGCCGCTCCGCTCGGTGCGGCTGCGCTTGGAGTCCGGCGCGTCGGCCGGCATGACGATCGTCGCGCCGATGCCGTAGAGCCGCGCCGCCTCGGCAACGCCCTGGGCGTGGTTGCCGGATGAGACGGCGACGACGCCGCGGGTGCGCAGATTGCGGTCGAGATTGGCCAGCGCATTGAAGGCGCCGCGAAACTTGAACGAGCCGGTGTGCTGCAGCGTCTCGCACTTGAACAGCACCCGGCCGCCGACGCGGGCATCGAGGATCGGGCTCTCGAGCATCGGCGTGCGCACGGCGCGGCCGGCAAGCTGGCTGGCCGCCCGGCGAACATCGACATAGGTCGGGACGGCTCTGCTTTCGGCCATGACGCACTCCACTCTGCGCCTCGCCTAGCAGCGGGCGCCGGTGCCGACAAGCCGTCGCGGGCGCCGCCGGCCATCGTCAGCCGACCTCCTTCAGCATCTTCTCCAGCGAGGCCAGGCGCAGGCGGATATCGTCGATCGCCTCGGCCATGTTCTGCTGGTAGGCGATGAGCCTCTGCTCCGCCGCCACGGCGTTTTCCGCCAGCTTGCGGTAGGCGTCGGTGCTCTCGGCCTTGATCGCCGTCCGCCCTGTCTTCATCCCCTGCCACAGGATCACCACGGTGATGATCGTGACGAGGACCAGAACCAGGGCTCCCATCCATAGGTAAGGTGCGCTCACATCCATTGTCGTCTCCCGGATCGGTTGCTTCAGTCTGCATCTGTACTTGCTGCATCTGTACTTGGAAGAGTGGCGGCAGCCGCGACGACGATCTCCGGCGTTATGACGAGCTCGTCGAAGCTGAGCTGGTAATACTTCACCGCCTTGCCGTCCTCCGACAGCTCGAGCTGCGCCGACACCAGGCCGGCCGCCTCCAGCTTGGCAAGATGCATCTGCAGCAGCGGGCGGCTCAGCCCGACATCGCGCGCCAGCTGGCTGACATAGACCCGCCTCCCCTTGAGGGCGGCGAGAACGCGCAGCCGATGCGCGCTGGCCAGCGCGCCGAGCTTGCGCAGAAGGTCCTCCCCGGCTGGCGGCGTCGGTTTCATCTGCAGGCTGCATCCTTCATGTGCCAATTATTTTTGGCATATGAAAGAACGAGCGTCAACAGGCTGCTCGTCGGCGCCTCGTGCCTTCGGCGGGGCCTCTTACCTCTCCCATAGGGAGAGGTCGGGAGCCTTGGTGAGCGCAGCGAGCCTAGGCGGACGGGTGAGGGGGTCGGCCGCCGGGAATCCTGCCCCAACGCCGCAACCGCTTGTCACGGGCGGTAACCCTCACCCGGAAACGCTCCGCGTTTCCGACCTCTCCCGGGAGAGAGGTAAGCTGCCCCGGCGCCGCCGCTTGCCTCTCCCAATGGGAGAGGTCGGGAGCGCAGCCCGGCCGGGCGGCGATCTACAGTTGCCGCAGCGGCAAAGGCAAGCCGTTACGCGGCGGCAAACCTGTCCGGCCGCGCGGCGAGCGGCCCCGCCGCCTGGTTGCGGCCGAGTTCCTTGGCCCGGTAGAGGGCCTTGTCGGCGCGGCTGAGAAGGTCCGAGAAGCTGACATCGTCGGGTTTCAGGCCGGCAACGCCGATGCTGACCGTGGTGGAGACGGCGCGCCCGTCGATTTCGGTTCTCGCCTCGGCGACGGCATGCACGACGCGCTCCGCCACGGCGCGTGCCGCCACGGCATCGGTGTCGGGCAGGACGATGCCGAATTCCTCGCCGCCGAGCCGGCCGAAGATCGCCGTGCTGCGCAGATTGGCGGCGGTCACGGCGCAGAATGTCTGCAGGATCGCATCGCCGGCCGGATGGCCGAACGTGTCATTGATGCCCTTGAAGCCATCGAGATCGAGCAGCAGGGCCGACAGGGGGCGACCGCGGCGCAGCGACGCCTTCACGGCGGCTTCGGCGCTGTCGAAGAAGGCCCGGCGATTGGCGATGCCAGTCAGCGGATCGATCGTGGCGTCGAACCGATGCTGGGCCTCGGCGCGTTCGCGCACCATCGCCAGCAGGAGGAAGGCGGCGGCGAAGGAGGTCAGGATCCACCACAGCCCGAGCGCGGCAATCCAGTATTGCTGCGGCGCCGAGTCGCCGAAGAGCAGCGCCGCCGGAATGCGCAGCGTCAGGATGGCGCCCTGCAGCGCCAGGATCGCCGTGGCAACGCCGCGCCAGATCAGCTGATCGCCGCTGCGCCAGGCTTCGCAGGCGCCGGCGATCGAATAGCCGGCGATCAGCGCCGAGGCGAGAATGACGCGCGCTTCCGTCGAGCCGTAGAAATCGGGAATCCGGCAGGCCACCAGCCACAAGACGGCGCCGCCGATCACCGGCGCCGCGGAGACGCTGCGGCCAGCGAAGATGCGCAGGCTGGCCCAGAGCAGGGCGAAGCCGAGGATGACCGCCACATTGGCGAGATCGATGGTCAGGAACGGCGCCAGCCTGTCGCGCTCGACGAACAGGCTGACGCCGACGATCCACAGGACATAGGCGCAGCAGAGCACGCCGAGGGCCGGCGCCGGCCGCATCCTCAGCCAGGCGAAGCTGAGAAGCCCCAATGCCACCGTCAGGGCGCAGATCAGCACCAGCGCCAGTGTCGCGCCGTCAAGCGTCACGGCCGGCGACACCAATGCGGCGAGGCTGGTCGTTGCAGCACGACTGAAACTCCCGAAGGGGGCTGATCACGGCCGGAACCTACCGATCAGGCGTAAGTGTATGCGGAACGATTTACGCGGGATTTGACGCAAATACCCGTAAAAAGTGCCGTCTACCGATCCCACTGCGCGTGAAAATGGTGCACCGGTCCGTGGCCGCGGCCGATCGACAGGCTGTCGGCGGCGGCGATGGCGGCGGTGACATAGGCTTTGCCGGCGCGCGCCGCCGCCACGAGATCCATGCCGCGGGCAAGGCCGGCGGCGATCGCCGAGGACAGCGTGCATCCGGTGCCGTGGGTGTTCGCCGTCTCGATGCGGGCCGCCGACAGCCAGATCGGGCCGTCCTGGGTCAGCAGCAGGTCGGAGCTCTGCGCCCCGTTGCCGTGGCCGCCCTTCAGCAGCACCGCCTGGGCGCCGAGGGCCATCAGCGCCTCGGCCTGGCGCTGCATGGCGTCCTCGTCCGCCGCCACCTCGCTGCGCAGCAGATAGGCGGCTTCGAGGAGGTTGGGCGTGATCACCATGGCGCGCGGCACCAGCTCGGCGATCAGGACATCGACGGCGGCGTCCTTCAGCAGCGGGTCGCCGCTGGTCGCCACCATCACCGGATCGAGCACGATGGTGCGCTGGCCGTGAGCCTCGAGGCAGGCGGCGATGGCGCGGATGACGTCGGGCTGCGAGACCATGCCGATCTTCACCGCATCGACCGCCAGGTCGGAGAACACGGCGTCGATCTGGGCCCGGACGAAATCGGCCGGCACGTCATGGATGGCGCTGACGCCGAGCGTGTTCTGCGCCGTCAGCGCCGTCAGCACGCTGGCGCCGTAGACGCCGAGCGCCGAGAAGGTCTTGAGATCGGCCTGGATGCCGGCGCCGCCCCCGGAATCGGAGCCGGCGACGGTGACGGCGATGGCGGTCATCGCACGCCTTCCCGGGCGAGCGCTTCGTCGACGATGCGGCGCAGGTGGCGCGCCGCCGCGGCGACATCGTCGGCCATGAACAGCGCCGAGATGATGGCGACGCCGTCGACGCCGGCGGCCAGCACGTCGCCGGCATTGGCGGCGTCGATGCCGGCGATGGCGCCGACCGGCAGGCCGGGTGCCCGGGCGCGCGCCTCGGCGACGAGGCGGCGCAGCCCCTCCAGCCCGATCGGGCCGGCGGGATTGTCCTTGCTGGCGGTGTCGAAGACGCCGCCGATGCACAGATAGTCGGCAATGCCCGGCGGGATGCCGGCAACGTCGTCGGAGCTCTTGATGGTGAGGCCGATCACGGCATCGGCGCCGAGCAGGCGGCGCGCCAGCTCCGGGCGCATGTCGTCGCGGCCGACATGGATGCCGTCCGCCCCCGCCGCCAGCGCCACGTCGATGCGGTCATTGACCAGCAGCGGGACGCCCGAGCCGGCGATCGCCGCAAGGATGGCGGCCGCCCTGTCCACCATGGCGCGGGTGGTGCCGTGCTTGTCGCGATACTGGAGGATCGTCGCGCCGCCGGCGACGGCGGCCGCAGCGAGCGCCGCCAGATCGCGGCCGCGGCTGCGCTCCGGGTCGAGGATGCCGTAAAGCCTGAGGTCGACTGAAGGTGCCATGCGATCCCAATCCCTCCGCCGGCATGATCCGGTTCAGGTTCATGGGGTTGGCTATCGCCTCTCAGCCGTTCTGCGGCACCCCCTGAGACAGTGATGCCCGACTTCTTAGGGACAGCGCGGCTGCAAGGCAAGCGCCTGCGATCAGGTAAGCGGCGGCGGTGGTGGCTGCACCTGACGGGCGCGCTGGCGCAGGAGGCCGAGCTGGCGCTCGCGGTAGACGACGAACAGCCCGGAGGCGACGACGATGGCGGTGCCGGCGAGCATCAGCGGCGTCGGCAGCGAATCGAAGACGGCGATGCTGACGGCCAGCGCCCAGATCATCGACAGGTAGTCGAACGGCGCCAGGACGGAAGCTTCGGCATAGCGGAAGCTCTGCGTCATCAGCACCTGGCCGAGCCCGCCGAAGAGGCCCATGACGACAAGGATCACCGCGTCGCGGGGGCTGGGCACGGCCCAGCCGAAGGGCACCGTGACGAGCGCCGCCAGGGTGCAGAAGAGCGTGAAATAGAGGACGATCGTCGGGGCGCTCTCGGTGCGCGACAGGCGGCGGATCTGGATGCCGGCAAGGGCGCCGAAGAAGGCGGCGCCGAGCTGCAGCGCGACGCCGTGCAGGCTGCGCTCCGGCTGGGCTGCGCCGCTGCCGGCCGCCGCGGCATAGTCGAAGATGATCAGCAGCACGCCGGCGAAGCCGACCGCCACCGCCGTCCAGCGATAGATGCGCACCCGTTCGCCGAGCAGGATCGCCGCCAGGACGACCGTCAGCAGCGGCGAGGCGTAGCCGATCGCCGTGGCATCGGCGAGCGGCAGCATCGACAGGGCGAGGAAGCCCATCGTCATGGCGGTGATGCCGATGAGGCTGCGGCCGAAATGGCCGAGCCGGTCGTCGGTGCGGAAGACGGTGGCGAACTGGCGCCGCCAGGCGACCCAGGCGAAGACCGGGATGAGCGCGAACAGGCTGCGGCAGAAGGTGATCTGGCCGACGGGATAGACGTCGGAGACGAGCTTCACCATCGTCGCCATGCCGGTGAAGGCAATGGTGGACAGGACTTTCAGCGCCACGCCGGCGAGGGGATTCACGGCGCCTCTCCGAGGCTCGGGACGGCAGCTGCCGCTCGGGAGGAAGCGGCAGCGGAAGGCAGGAGTACGGCGGCCGGGCGGCCGCCGGTCGGGGTCTAGGGCGTGTCGGCCTCGCTGCGCAGCGCGGCGATATTCTCGATGAGCCCGGCGGTGGAGGCGTCGCGCCCGGCGGCGGCGCCAGCCCTCACCATGCCGAGAAGCTCGGTCGCCAGCTGCTTGCCCAGCTCGACACCCCATTGATCGAAGGAATTGATGCCCCAGATGACGCCTTCCACGAAGACCTTGTGCTCGTAGAAGGCAATGAGCCGGCCCAGCGTGAAAGGATCGAGGCGCCGGTAGAGCAGCGTCACCGACGGGCGGTCGCCGGGGAACACCTTGTGCGGGGCGAGCGCCTCGACCGCCTCCGGCGCCAGGCCCTGGGCGCGCAGCTCGGCGCGCGCCTCGTCCAGGGTCTTGCCGCGCATCAGCGCCTCGCTCTGCGCCAGGCAATTGGCGATCAGCAGGTCATGATGCTCGGCCAGCATCTCATGCGGCGTCGCGGCGAGGAGGAAATCGCAGGGGACGACATCCGGCCCCTGATGCAGGAACTGGTAGAAGGCGTGCTGGCCGTTGGTCCCCGGCTCGCCCCAGACCAGCGCTCCGGTCTTCGCCGGCACCGGCGCGCCGGCAAGCGTCACGCTCTTGCCGTTGCTCTCCATGTCGAGCTGCTGGAGATAGGCGGGAAAGCGCTCCAGGCGCTGGTCGTAGGGCAGGATGGCGTTGGCCGGGAAGCCCCAGACATTGCGGTGCCAGATGCCGATGAGGGCGGCGAGCAGCGGCAGGTTGGCCGCCGCCGGGGCGCTGCGGAAATGCACGTCCATCGCCCGCCCGCCGGCGAGGAAGCTGCCGAAGGCGCGCCGGCCGATGGCGATGGCGACCGGCAGGCCGATCGCCGACCAGACCGAATAGCGGCCGCCGACCCAGTCCCAGAAGCCGAAGGTGCGGTCGGCGCTGATGCCGAAGGCGCCGACCTTGTCGAGCGCCGTCGACATGGCAGCAAAATGCGCCGCGACGGCGCCCTCGCCGAGGGCGGAGACGATCCAGCGCCGCGCCGTGGCGGCATTGGTCATCGTCTCGACCGTCGTGAAGGTCTTGGAGGCGACGAGGAACAGCGTCGTGCGCGGATCGAGCCCGGCCAGCGTGTCGTGGATATGGGCGCCGTCGACATTCGACACGAAATGCACGCGCGGGCCGTCGTGATAGGGCCTGAGCGCCCGCGTCACCATGGCGGGGCCGAGATCGGAGCCGCCGATGCCGATATTCACCACGTCGGTGAAGGGGCCGCCCGAGCCGGCGATCGCCCCGGAGCGGACGCCCTCGGCGAAGTCGAGCATGCGCCCCAGCACGTCCTGGACCGCCGGCACGACATTGACGCCGTCGACGGCGAACATCTCGTCCGCCTCGGCGCGCAGCGCCACATGCAGGACCGCCCTCTCCTCGGTGCTGTTGATGGCCTCGCCGGCGAACATGGCGTCGCGCCGGGCCGCGACGCCGGCGCTCTCGGCAAGCGCCAGCAGCGCGTCGCGTGCCGGCTCGTCGAGCCGCACCTTGGAATAGTCGAAGACCATGTCGTCGAGCGTCGCCGAAAAGCGGCGGAAGCGGCGCGGATCGTCGGCGAACATCTGCCGCATGCTGCGCCCGGCGAGGCGGTCGCGATGGCTGAGAAGGTCGGGCAGTGCGTCGGTCAGAGCGGAGGTCATCAGGCGCAGTATCTGGCGGGCGGATGACAATACCGTGCTTCGCGCGCCGGGCGGAAGCCCTTACCGCACCGTCGTGACGTTCCTAGCGGCGGGCGAGCCATGCCGACAGCCGCTTCATGGCCTCCCGCATGTCCGGCGTCGAGCCGGCGAAGGAAAAGCGCAGGAAGCCACTGCCGCGCCCCTGGTCGAAATCGGTGCCGGGGGTCGCCGCGACGCCCGCCTCGGCCAGCATGCGCTGCGTGAAGGCGACCGAATCATTGGTGAAGCGGCGCACCGACGCATAGACGTAGAAGGCGCCGTCGACGGGATAGATCTCGTCGAAGCCGAGCGCTGGCATCCGGTCCAGCAGGATGCGCCGGTTCTCGGCATAGCCGTCGCGGATGCGGTCGAGATCGGCGCCTGCGTCGAAGGCGGCGATGGCGGCGCGCTGCGAGATGTCGGGCGGGCAGATATAGAGGTTCTGCGCCAGCCGCTCGAACGGGCGCACAAGCCCGGACGGCAGGACCATCCAGCCGATGCGCCAGCCGGTCATGCAGTAATATTTGGAGAAGGAGTTGATGACGATCGCCTGCGGCGAGAAGCGCAGCGCCGTCTCGGCGACGCCTTCATAGACCAGCCGGTGGTAGATTTCGTCGGAGATGAAGCGGATGCCGAGCTCTTCCGCCGCCCCGACCAGGGCGCCGAGGGCCTCCGGCGTCATCATCGTGCCGCTCGGATTGGCCGGGCTCGCCACCAGGACACCGGCGAGCGGCGCTTCGGCATGGGCGGCGGCGAGAAGGTCCGGCGTCAGCGCATAGCGCGTGCCGGCGGTGACCGGGATCTCCACCGGCTGCAGGCCGAGGGCGCGCAGGATGTTGCGATAGGCGGGATAGCCGGGCGCTGCCAGCGCGATGCGGTCGCCGGGATCGAAGGCGGCCAGGAAGGCGAGATTGAAGGCCGCCGACGAGCCGGTGGTGATCGCCACCTGCGCCGGGTCGACCGACAGGCCGTGCTCGTCGCGGTAATAGGCGGCGATGCGGGCGCGCAGCTCGCGCAGGCCCAGCGCCTCGGTATAGCCGATGCGCCCCTCGACCAGCGCCCGCCGCGCCGCCTCCAGCACCGCCTGCGGCGCCGGCGCATTGGGCTGGCCGACCTCCATGTGGATGACCGAGGCGCCGGCGGCTTCCTGGTCGAGCGCGGCGCGCATGACGTCCATCGCCACGAACGGCTCCACCGCGCTGCGGCGGGAAGCTCCTCTTGTCATGGCTGCCCTTGTCATGGCTCCCCTTGTCCCGGACGGCATTTCACCCTCCTGCGCCTTGCGGCTACCATGCCGGATATCGCGTCTCGCTGCCGCCCCAATTCGGCAGCATCGCAACGGCGATCCGATTGGACTGGGAGGACGGACCGTGAACGGCACAACGAGCCAGCGGCGCGTCGTGGGTAGCAGCCGGCGCCGGCCTTTGGAAGCCATGCGGCGGCAGGCGCGCGCCGGGCTGGTGCTGCTGCTGGCGGCGGCGCTGCTGATGCCGGCACCCGTCGTCATGGCGCAGGGCCGGACCATCAGCATCGTCCGCGACGCCGAGACCGAGGCGCTGCTGCAGGATTACGCGGCGCCGCTCTTCAAGGCCGCCGGCATCCGCTCCGGCAGCGTCGAGATCTTCCTCATCCCGTCGCGCGAGTTCAACGCCTTCGTCTCCGACGGCCATACCATCTTCATTAATACCGGCGCCCTCCTCGATTCGGAGACGCCGAACGAGATCATCGGCGTGCTGGCGCATGAGATCGGCCATCTCGCCGGCGGCCATCTCGGGCGCATGCGCGAGATGATCCAGCAAACGCAGATCGCCACGCTGATCGCCGGCCTGCTCGGCCTCGGCGCCGTGGTGGCCGGCGGGGCGGCCGGCGTCGAAGGGCTTGGCCAGGCCGGCGGCGGCGTCGTGGCGGGGATCGGCGAGGTCGGGGCGCGCAGCCTCCTGTCCTATGCGCGGGCGCAGGAGACCTCGGCCGACCGGGCGGCGATCACTTTCCTGGAAGCGACGCACCAGTCCGGCCGCGGCATGCTGCGCGTCTTCTCCCGCCTTGCCGACAAGGACCTGTTCCTTGCTCGCGATGTCGATCCCTATGTCCAGTCGCACCCCCTGCCGCGCGAGCGCATGGAGCTGATCGAGAGGCTGGTCGAAGGCAGCCGCTATGCGGGCCAGACCGATTCGCCGGCGCTGCAGGCGCGCCACGACCTGATGCGCGCCAAGCTCTCCGGCTTCACGGAAACGCCGCAGCTGGTGGCGCGGCGCTATCCGCGCGGCGACAACAGCCTTGCGGCGCGCTACGCCCGCGCCGTCTCGGCCTATCGCGCCGGGCGGCTCGACAGCGCCCTGCCGCTGATCGACGAGCTGATCGCCGCCGACGGCAAGAACCCGTTCTTCCATGAGCTGAAAGGCCAGGCGCTCTTGGAGAACGGCCGGGCGCGCGATGCCGTCCCGGAGCTGCGGCGCGCCGTGTCGCTCGACCCGTCGTCGGGGCTGCTGCGCATCATGCTCGGCCATGCGATGGTCGAGAGCGGCAACAAGGGGCTGCTCGACGAGGCGATCAAGAACCTGACGATAGGCCTCGCCTCCGACCCCAATGTCGGCATCGGCTACCGCATTCTCGGCCGCGCCTATGCCGAGCGCGGCGATGTCGGGCTGGCGCAGCTGGCCACCGCGCAGGGCCTTTTCGCCGACGGCAACATCAAGGAAGCCCGCATCCAGGCGAGCCGCGCTCAAGGAAAATTGACGAGGGGCAGCCCGGCCTGGCTCCGTGCCGACGACATCGTGTCCTATAAACCGCCTGACACGCGCGCCCTCCGGTAGGGCGGCACCCCCTTTCGCGGAGATCCCGGACATGCAGTTGCGCACCCTTGCCGTCTTCGCGGCGGCAGCCACGATGCTGCTGACGGCCGTCGGCCTCGTCTCGGCGGGCGAACGTCCGCTGGTGCTGGCGCAGGCGAATCAGCAGGCGACGCCGGCCGCGGCGCGCAGCTTCACGCCGGAGCAGCAGGCCGAGATCGGCGCCATCATCAAGGACTACCTGGCGGCCAATCCGGGCTTCATCCGCGACTACCTGATCCAGAATCCGGAAGTCATCCGCGACGCCGTCAACGAGCTGGAGCGGCGCCGCACCGAGCAGGAGAGCGCCGCCCAGTCGCTGGCGCTGGAGGCCAATCACGACCTCATCTTCAACTCGCCGCGCCAGGTGGTGCTCGGCAATCCCGACGGCGACGTCACGCTGGTCGAGTTCTTCGATTACAACTGCACCTACTGCAAGCGCTCGCTGGCCGACCTCAAGCAGCTCATCGACGGCGATCCGCGCCTGCGCATCGTGCTGAAGGAATTCCCGGTCCTCGGGCCGGGCTCGGTGGAGGCGGCGCAGGTCGCCGCGGCGGTCAATCTCATCGCCCCGGAAAAATACAACGCCTTCCACGAAGAGCTCCTCGGCGGCCGCGCCCCGGCCAACCAGGAGCGCGCCCTGGCGGTCGCCCATGATGTCGGCGTCGATCCGGCGAAGCTGCAGATGGCAATGGCCGATCCGGCGGTCGGCGAGACGCTGACGGAATCCCTCACCCTCTCCGAATCGCTCGGCCTCACCGGCACGCCGACCTTCATCATCGGCGACGAGGTGGTCGTCGGCGCCGTCGGCTACGACGTGCTGAAACAGAAGATCGACGAACAGCGCGCCAAGGGCGACGCGGAGTAGGCGCGAGCGCGACGCGGTGCCGATCGCCCGGCGGCGCTCCCCACCCGTCACGCGCCTTCGGCGCGCGCCACCCTCCCCGTTCCGGTGAGGGATAGGTGCGCGCTTCCCGATGTGGTGCCCTGACAAAAAGAGGCGCCCATCCCTCCTCACGCAGTGGGGAGGGTGGCCCCGGCGATAGCCGGGGTCGGGTGGGGAGCGCCGCCGGGCCGTAGGGCGCCTCCCCTCTACGACCCGCTGCACTTTTCCCGCCTCAATTCCGTGCAGCCGAACCTTGGCAGGCGGCGCATTGTCGCGCCCGTCTGGACTCGGTGCCGGCGAGGTTTCATAGTTCCGCGCATCGCCAAGGGGGCGTGCGTACTTCAGGGTGGGCCTTGCAATTGCCGACTGCACCCTACATATGCTCAATCTGAGCATAACCCATTGGGTTAGGAGGCGACTATGGCGATGTATCATGAAGCTCCGGCGACTTCCGGCGGCGCCGACTACGGGCGCTTCGCGCCCGTCGCAATGCCCTCGCTCGACTATACCGAGGCCGTGGCGGCGGAGACGGCGCATCTCTACGAGCGCGTCAGCCATACGATGCCGGCCATCGAGTGGGCCATGCATGCGCCCTATGTGAAGGCGATCAACGACCTCAAGAAGGTCCGCAACGCGGTCATCTTGGCGCATAACTACCAGGCCCCGGAGATCTTCCACACGGTTGCCGACTATGTCGGCGACTCGCTGCAGCTTGCCCGCGAGGCGGCGCGCACCGACGCGGCCGTCATCGTCCAGGCCGGCGTGCATTTCATGGCCGAGACCTCGAAGCTGCTGAACCCGGGCAAGACCGTGCTCATCCCGGATCGCCTCGCCGGCTGCTCGCTGGCGGCGTCGATCACCGGCGCCGACGTGCGGCTGCTGCGCCAGCGCTATCCCGGCGTGCCGATCGTCACCTATGTCAACACCTCGGCCGAGGTGAAGGCGGAGAGCGACATCTGCTGCACCTCGGCCAATGCCGTGGAGGTGGTGGAGAGCTTCGGCGTCGACACGGTGCTGCTGATCCCGGACGAGTACCTGGCCAAGAACGTCGCCGCCCAGACCAAGGTGAAGATCCTCACCTGGCACGGCCACTGCGAGGTGCATGAGCGCTTCACCGCCGAGGAGCTGCTCGCCTACAAGGAGGCGCATCCGGGCATGGAGATCATCGCCCATCCGGAGTGCTCGCCGGAGGTGGTGGCGGTCGCCGACTTCACCGGCTCGACCAAGGGCATGATCGACTACGTCAAGCGCGTGCGCCCGCCCAAGGCGCTGCTCGTGACGGAGTGCTCGATGTCCTACAATGTCGAGGCCGACGTGAAGGGCGTCGAGTTCATCCGGCCGTGCAACCTCTGCCCGCACATGCGCCGCATCACGCTGCCGAAGATCCTCGACGCGCTGGTGACCATGGACGGCGAGGTGACGCTCGACCCGGCCATCGCGGCCCGCGCCCGCGTCGCCGTGGAACGGATGATCAACCTCAGGAACTGACAGCGGGGCGAATGGCGAGTGGCGAGTGGCGAATGAAAAGCGCCACTCAGCTCCGCTCGGTCGCTCGTCACGCTCAGCCCATCGCGGCACCTCCATCCCCATTCGCTATTCGCCACTCGCCATTCGCCCCCAGGACAGCCTTCATGCTCGATGCCGAAACCGACAGCTCCTTCCCGCCCCAGTCCTGGACCGGCATCGACGATGTGGTGATCGTCGGCGGCGGCCTTGCCGGCCTCTTCTGCGCCCTGCGCCTGGCGCCGCGGCCGGTGACGGTGCTCGCCGCCGCACCGATCGGCCAGGGTGCCTCCTCCGCCTGGGCGCAGGGCGGCGTCGCCGCGGCGCTCGCCGCCGGCGACAGCGTCGCCGCCCATCTTGCCGATACCGTCGTCGCCGGCGCCGGCATCGTCGACAGCAGCATCGCCGAGATGATGGCCGCCGATGCCGGCGCCCGCATCGACGACCTCCTCACCTATGGCGTGCCTTTCGACCGCGATGCCGCCGGCGGGCTGGTGATGTCGCGCGAGGCGGCGCATTCGATGGCGCGCATCGTGCGCGTCAGCGGCGACCGCGCCGGCGCGGCGATCATGGCGGCGCTGGTGACGGCCGTGCGCAACACGCCGTCGATCCGCGTCCTGGAAGGCTATGTCGGCGAATCGCTGATCACCGAGGGCTCCTACATCACCGGCATCGTGGCGCGGCCGAAGGGCGGCCGGGCGCATGGCCGCATCTCCTTCGCGGCGCGCGCCGTGGTGCTGGCCGTGGGCGGCATCGGCCATCTTTATGCCGTCACCACCAACCCGGTCGAAGCCGAGGGCGCCGGGCTCGGCATGGCGGCACGGGCCGGCGCGGTGCTGGCCGACACCGAGTTCGTGCAGTTCCACCCGACGGCGCTGGCGGTCGGCCGCGATCCGGCGCCGCTCGCCACCGAGGCGCTGCGCGGCGCCGGCGCCATCCTCGTCGACGAGAACGGCGAGCGCTTCATGCCGGGCGAGCATCCCGACGCCGAGCTGGCGCCGCGCGATGTCGTGGCGCGCGCCGTCTACCGGCGCATCGCCGCCGGCGGCAAGGTCTTTCTCGATGCCCGCCAGGCGGTCGGCGCCGCCTTCCCGGCGGAATTCCCCACCGTCTACGGCTACTGCATGGAAGCCGGCATCGACCCGGTGACGCAGCCGATCCCGGTGGCGCCGGCGGCGCATTACCACATGGGCGGCATCCTTGTGGACGCCAATGGCCGCACGACGCTGGACGGGTTGTGGGCCTGCGGCGAGACATCCTCGACCGGGGCGCATGGCGCCAACCGGCTCGCCTCCAATTCGCTGCTGGAGGCGGTGGTGTTCGCCGCCCGCATCGCCGACGACATTCACGGCCTCCTGCCCTCGCCCAAGCTCAACGGCTGGACCGGCAGCACCGGCGAGGGCGACAATGTCGCCGCCCAGCCGGAGACGCGGGCGATCGCCCTGCTGCGCCGCACAATGACCGACAATGTCGGCGTCATCCGCGACCGTACCAGCCTGACGCGGGCGCTTGGCGTCATCGCCATGCTGGAAGAAGGCGCCCGCACGACGCGCGTCACCAACATGCTGACCGCCGCCAAGCTGATCGCCGCCGCCGCCCTGCAGCGGACGGAAAGCCGCGGCGCCCATTACCGCACCGATTTCCCCGCCGCCGATCCGGCCTGGGCGCATCGTACCTTCATCCGCCTCTCCGAGGCCGAGGCGCTATCGGCCGAGGCGCGCCGCGGCATGCCGGAGCCGGCGCCGCTGCAGGACGCCTGAGCGTGGCGGCCGACCTCGAACTGCCGCGGCTCATCGTCGAGGACGCGGTGCGCGCCGCGCTGCTGGAGGATCTCGGCCGCGCCGGCGACATCACCTCGCTGGCGACAATTCCGGCCACGGCCACGGCGCGGGCGGTCATCGCCGCCCGCAAGCCCGGCGTCGTCGCCGGCCTTGCCTGCGCCGAGGCGGCGTTCCGGCTCCTCGACGACGGCATCCGCTTCACCGCCGAGGCGGCCGACGGCGACCGGGTGCTGCCCGGCGCGGTGCTGGCGCGGCTCGACGGACCGGCGCGGCCGATGCTGTCGGCCGAGCGCGTGGCGCTCAATTTCCTCGGGCACCTGTGCGGCGTCGCCACCGCCACGGCGGCGCTTGTCGCCGCCGTGGGCGGTACCGGCGCCCGCATCACCTGCACGCGCAAGACGACGCCGGGCCTTCGCGCCTTCGAGAAATTCGCCGTGCGCTGCGGCGGCGGCTCCAACCACCGTCTCGGCCTCGACGACGCCATCCTCATCAAGGACAACCACATTGCCGTCGCCGGCGGCGTCGCCCTCGCCATCGAGCGCGGCCGCGCCTATGCCGGCCATCTCGTCAAGGTCGAGGTGGAGGTCGATACGCTCGAGCAGCTTGCCGAGGCGCTGACCGCCGGTCCCGACGCCGTCCTCCTCGACAACATGGCGCCGCCGCTGCTGCGCGAGGCCGTCGCTCTGGTGAACGGCGCCGCCATCACCGAGGCGTCGGGCAACGTCACGCTCGACACCGTGCGGGCCATCGCCGAGACCGGCGTCGACTACATCTCCAGCGGCTGGATCACCCACTCGGCGCCGACGCTCGACATCGGCCTCGACATCGCCATCGACGGAGGCTGAGCCTCGGGTCTGGCCGCGCCCTGCCGCTGCGCCTATGGTTGCGGCGGGGCAAAGGGGCGGCGCCGGCGGGCGGGCGCTGCTCCGACACAGGGAGGAGCCGCATGGCGGTAGCCATCGACATCCTCAACACGCTGGCGCTGTCGCTGATGGTGATCGCGCTGGCGATGCGCACGATGATGGTGCTGCGCATCATCATGATCGTCGCCAGCGCCGCCTTCATCGCCTATGCGCTCCTGGCGCAGGACTGGCCGGTGCTGATCGCCCACCTGCTGCTGCTGCCGCTCAATGTCTGGCGCCTCGCCGAGATGCAGCGGCTGGTGCACGCGGCGCGCCGGGCAACGGGCGTGCCGCTCGGCGTCGACTGGCTGCTGCCCTACATGCGCACCCTGGAGCTGCCCGAGGGGCACGTCCTCTTCCGCCGCGGCGACATCGCCGACGGCATCTATTTCGTCGCCGACGGGCGGCTGCAGCTCGAGGAAAGCGGCCTGGAGCTCGGCCGCGGGGCGCTGTTCGGGGAGATCGGCATCTTCTCCGACGATCATCGCCGCACGGCGACGGTGAAGACGATGACGCCGACCTCGCTGCTGCAGATCAGCGCCGAGAAGGTGCGCGAGCTCTATTACCAAAACCCGCGCTTCGGCTTCTATCTCGTCGGCCTGATCACCCAGCGCCTGATGCAGAACGCCGACGGCAACGACCCGGAAGCCGTCGCCGCCGGAGAGCACACGCCGACGACGCATTCGGCGCGAGAGGCTGGCGCGCCATCCTGAGCCGGCCCTGAAAGGCCCCTCCCCTAGCTCCGCTGGCCGAAGCGGAGGCCGCCGGCAGGGCGTTCCTGCAGCACCTCGCGGCGGAAGCGGTAGAGGGCGGCGGGGCGGCCGCCGGTGGCGGCGCTGGTGCCGCCGGTCGGCTCCACCAGCTCGGCCGATTCCACCAAGCGGCGGAAATTCTGCTTGTGCAGGTGGCGGCCGGCGATCGCCTCGACCATGCGCTGCAATTCGGTCAGCGTGAATTCCGGCGGCAGCAGCTCGAACACCACCGGCCGGTATTTCATCTTGGAGCGGAGGCGCGAGATCGCCGTGGCGAGGATGCGTCGATGGTCGAAGCGCAGCGGCTGGCCGAGCTGCGGCAGGCCGGAGCCTTCCGGCACGCGGCCGTCACGCACCGCCTCGGTCACCAGCCCGGCCTCGTAGAGAAGCTCGTAGCGCTCCAGCACCCGCTCCTCGTCCCATGGCGCGCCGTCGACGCCGAAGGCGAGGCGGAAGCGGTCGCGGCGGCCGAGGACGCGGCCCGGCGGCTTGGCCAGCGGGTCGGCCCGCGCCCAGCGCCGCAGCGCCGGCAGCATCACCTCGTCGAGCATCGGCGGCCGCTCGTGGCGCCAGTCCTCCCAGGGGAAGAAGCCGTACCAGGGCCGCCAGCGCGCCCCGGCGCCGGCCAGCGTGGCGCCCGATTCGGCACGCGGCCGGGTCAGGGCGAGATAGCCGACGGAGACGACATGCGGGCCGTGATCGCCCGCATGGGCATGCCGGCCGCGGTCGCCGAAGGTGTAGAGCTGCTCGACATAGCCGAGCTCGAGGGCGGTCTGTTCCGACACCCAGTCGCGCAGGCCGCGCTCGAAGGTGCGGTGGGCGAGCGGATTGAACGGGCCGAAGGGCAGCCCTTCCAGGTCGCCGCCGCCGCGCGGTGGCTGCACGACGAGGATCAGCGGCGTGTCGTCCTCGACCGCGACGATGGCGGCGTTGAGGCCGATCTCGATCTCGGTGCGGCCGTCATCGGCCATGGCGCCTAGACCGGCAGCGGCAGGACGAAGGGCTTGCCCTCGAACGCGTCGGTGCCGCGGCCGATCGCGTCGATCGCCGTGACCATGCGGCCCTTGCGGCCAAGCACGCCATCGGCAAGGCGGACCATGAGCTGGTTGGGCGTGGCGATCGGCGAGGCCTGGCGCAGTCGCTGCGCCAGCAGCCGCTCGTCCTCGTCCGGCGACAGGGCGCAGAGGGCAATGAAGGCGCCGGCGGTGGAGCGGCTGATGCCGGCGAAGCAATGCACCACCAGCGGCGCATTGCGGTCCCAGGCAGCGAGGAAATCGAGCAGGCGCTCGATATGCGCCGGGCCCGGCGCCGTCATGCCGTCAACCGGCGCGACGATGTCGTTGAAGCCGAGGAAGAGATGCCGGTCCGGCGCGATCGAGGCCGGCCGCGCCACCGGCGTGCCGTCATTGATCAGCGACACAAGATGGCTGGCCCCCGAGCCGGCGACGGTCTCGGCGACACGCGACAGGGAACAGACATGGATGTGCGGCATGGGCGTCCCGTTTTGGCGCGGACCTTAAAGCACTCGGCCGCGTAACGGAATCGCCCCTGCCCTGTTTCCCTGCATGGCTGCCTGGCGCGCCCTGGGGAGCCGCCTTTGTCCACAGGTGTGCCTGATGAAAGGCCCGGGCGGGCGGCCCGGGCATCAGTGTCGCGGCGGCTTCAGGCCGCGGCGCTGAGCTTCGCCGCGTCGGCCTGGCGCGCCGTCTTGAGCGCCGCCGACCACCAGGCCAGCTCGCTCAGCAGCTTCTCGGCGAAGGGCTTGATCGGCTCGAACAGCTCCGGCTTCACCGGCACCGCCTCGCCCATCGTCGCCATGTAGACCGGCAGCGGCACGTGGACGGCGTCCCGGACCGGGGCGAGCTGCAGCTCGATCGCCACCAGGCGCAGCTGCTCGATGGCGCGGGCGCCGCCGACGCCGCCATAGCCGGCGAAGCCGATCGCCTTGCGGTTCCACTGCTTGTAGCCGTAGTCGAGGGCGTTCTTCAGGATCGCCGAGTAGCCGTGGTTATATTCCGGCGAGACGACCAGATAGCCGTCGGCCTCGGCGATCTTCTTCGACCATGTCTCGATCGCCTCGCTGGGGTAGTTGTCGCCGTAGAAGGCCGGCGACATCACCTCGTTGAAGAAGGGCAGCGGATAGTCGCGCAGATCGACCAGCTCGGCGTCGTGGCCGGTTTCCCTGGCGAGGTCATGCAGCCAGACCGCCAGCTTCTCGCTGTAGCGGTTCGGGCGCGTGCTGCCGAGGATGATCTGCAGTTTCACGGAAGAGGACGTCATGTCGGTTCACTCGGGCAAGGGAGGATCGCCACGGCCCGGCCGATCGGCGGGCAGCGCCTTCACTGACAAGGGAGGATGATGAAAACCGCCCGCTACCGGGCAGCCATGCAAGCACTAGACATTACGCAGCAGTACGTAGTCTGTGGCGCTATAAATAGTCAAGTACATCTCTTTGTGAAGTGAGGCGGAATGGCGCGCGCAGGCCCGGCAGGCGGAGACGCCTCTGCCTCTCCCATAGGGAGAGGTCGGGAGCCTTGGTGAGCGAAGCGAACCTAGGCGGACGGGTGAGCGACTATCTTGGGTGTCAAGTTGCATTGGCGGCTGCG
>CAZAAW010000005.1:0-146937 GCA_964483325.1 uncultured Hyphomicrobiales bacterium | reverse complement strand
CAGGTGTCGGCCATCTCCCCGGACTGAACACTTGATCCGGCCATCCACGCGAACAGGGATGGCGCCGGAAGAGGCACTGCGAGGCTGGCGTTCTTTCCTTCGGCCGGATGCCCGGGACGAGCCCGGGCATGACGCAGCATGTGTAACTGCCGCTTCCCGCCCTTCCATTGCCGGCTATAGTTCTCCCCGGCCGCAACGATACCGGGGAGCAGAACAATGCCGCGCGACTATGCTGGTGGCGGGCGTGTCCCGCGCGGCGCTTCGGCCCGGGGCGGCGATGTTCCGCCGACCGGCGACAGGTCGCTGCGCGAACGGGTCGGCGCCCTGCGCAATCTCGGCCCGTTCCTGGCGATGGTGTGGCGCACCAGCCCGGGCCTGACGCTCGCCTCGCTGCTGCTGCGGCTCGTCCGCGCCCTGGTGCCGGTGGCGACGCTCTATATCGGCAAGCTGATCATCGACGATGTCGTCCGCCTGGTGCAGCTACCGGAGCGGCCCGACACGCTGCAGGGCTGGTTCGACAGCGGCCATCTCAACGGCCTTGTCGCCCTGCTGGTCGCCGAATTCGCCATGGCGGTGCTCGCCGACGTGCTCGGCCGCGTCGTCTCGCTGGTCGACAGCCTCCTGTCCGAACGCGTTTCCGATGCCTCCAGCGTCCGGCTGATGCAGCACGCGGCGACCCTCGACCTGGAGGATTTCGAGGACGCCGAGTTCCAGGACCAGCTGGAGCGCGCCCGCCGCCAGACCAGCGGCCGGATGACGCTGATGAACCAGTTGTTCGGCCAGGCCCAGGACATCCTCACCGTCGCCAGCTTCGGCGCCGGCCTCGTTCTCTATGCGCCATGGCTGATCGTGCTGCTGGTGGTGGCGCTGGTGCCGGCCTTCCTCGGCGAGGCGCATTTCAACGCCCAGGGCTATGCCCTTGCCTATGTCCGCACGCCGGAGCGGCGCGAGCTCGACTATATCCGCCAGACCGCGGCGAGCGTCGAGACCGCCAAGGAAGTCAAGATCTTCGGCCTCAGCGGCTTCCTCATAGAGCGCTACCGCAAGCTGGCGGCCGATCTCTATGCCGCCAACCGGCGGCTGGCGCTGCGGCGGGCCGGCTGGGGCGGCGTCTTCACCGCCATCGGCACCGTCGCCTATTACCTCGCCTATGCCTATATCGCCTGGCGGACGCTCGCCGGCGCCTTCACCGTCGGCGACCTCACCTTCCTGGCCGGCTCCTTCCGGCGCCTGCGCACGCTGCTGGAGGGCCTCCTGTCGGGCTTCTCCTCCACCGCCGGCCAGGCGCTCTATCTCGACGATCTCTTCTCCTTCTTCGAGACCCGGCCGGAGATCGTCACGCCGGCCGAGCCGCTGCCCTTCCCGCAGCCGGTCCGCGATGGCTTCGTGTTCGAGGATGTCGGCTTCATCTATCCCGGCGCCGAACGCTGGGCGGTGCGGCACCTGAGCTTCACCCTGAAGGCCGGCGAGGTGCTGGCCCTGGTGGGCGAGAACGGCGCCGGCAAGACGACGCTGGTGAAGCTGCTGGCGCGGCTCTACGACCCCGACGAGGGCCGCATCCTGCTCGACGGCCACGACCTGCGCGCCTATGACCTCACGGCGCTGCGCGACAATATCAGCGTCATCTTCCAGGATTTCGTCCGCTACAACCTCACCGCCGGCGACAACATCGCCGTCGGCCGCATCGAGGCGCGCGACGACCGCTCCCGCATCGAGGACGCGGCGCATCGCAGCCTCGCCGATGCCGTCATCGACAAGCTGCCGGCCGGCTACGGCCAGATGATCGGCAAGCGCTTCCGCAACGGCGTCGAGCTTTCCGGCGGCGAGTGGCAGAAGATCGCCATCGCGCGCGCCTATATGCGCGACGCGCAGGTGCTGATCCTCGACGAGCCGACCGCCGCCCTCGATGCCCGCTCCGAGTTCGAGGTGTTCCAGCGCTTCAAGGAGCTCAGCGAGGGCAAGACGGCGGTGCTGATCTCGCACCGCTTCTCCAGCGTGCGCATGGCCGACCGCATCCTGGTGCTGGCCGACGGCAGGGTGGAAGCGGCCGGCACCCATGCCGAGCTGATCGCCCGGCCCGGCCGCTATGCCGAGCTGTTCGAGCTGCAGGCGGCCGGATACCGATAGTCTCCGTCACCCGGCGTAGAACGCCGTCATGCGCGCCGCCAGCTCGGCGCGGCTGAGGCCGCCGCCATACCAGCCGTGGCCGTCGCGGATCCGGGCGAGCTCGGCCTGCCGCTGCTCCATCACGCCGGCAAAGCGCTGCACAAGATCCGGCAGCCGGACGATCATTGCGGCGAGCGCCACCTTGCCGATCTCCACCGCCGCCACCGGCTTGAGGGTGGTGACGGTGGCGCTGCGGCGGGCGCCCGTCATCAGCGACATCTCGCCGACCATGTCGCCGGCGCCGAGCGTCGCGACGCGCTTGTCGCCGCTCGGCGTGCGCACGCTGACCGCCGCCTTGCCGCCGGTCAGCACGAACATCGACGTCCCGAGGTCGTCCTGGCGCATCAGCACGGTATTGCGGGGGAAATCGCTCATGCGCAGCGCCCCCGACAGGGTGCGCAGGCCCTCCGCGTCGAACACCGCGGCAAACAGGCTGTTGCTCCGGAGGGCGTCGAACGGGTCCACGGCTCGCTCCTGTTGCCGCAGTTCAGCGCGGCGCAGAGGGCCCGTCAATCGGCAATACGCAGGCCGCCTGCCGATTGGCTCTCGCCGCACGGCCTGCCGCGCATTAGATTGACGCCAAACACAAAGAACGATGCTCGGGAGTGGAACGACATGCGGAAGGGTTTGCCGGCGCTGGTCCTCGGTGCGTTGATGGCATTTGCGCTCGCCGGCTGCGGCGACGACGAGGACAGCGCGCAATCCGGCGGCAATTCCGGCCAGCCCGCCGCCGAGGCGCCGGCTACGCCGGCCCCGGCCGCCCCACCGGCGCAGGAGCAGGCGGCAGCCCCTGCTGCGCCGGCGCCCTCCGAAGACGCCACGCCGCCTGCCGCCGAGGCCCCGGCCGAAGCTCCGGACCAGCAGCAGGCCGCCGCGCCCTCCGGCGACCCGGTGAAGAAGATCAACGAGCTCAACGACTATTACCGCGCCGTGCTGGTCGATCCCGGCGCCATCACCGACCCGCACCAATTCACCGACATCGCCCTGAAGCTGTGCGGCGACAAGACGCTGTGCCAGATCGGCATCTGGACCGACCTGCGCGACCTGCCGGTAGCGCTGCCGGTCAAGGTCAGCCAGCTGAAATATCAGGCCTTCACCTATGGCCGGAACCGCGAAACCAAATACGAGGCGTCGCTGTGGAACTGCGACGACTATCCGGATCTGGAGAAGGAAGGCTGCATCCCGAAGCCGATGCGCTAGGCCTCTGGCTCGGCATCGCGCAGGCGCTTCGGCGCGTTGCGGCGCCAGGTCTGCCGCAGCAGCGGCGCCAGCACATCGGGCGTCGCCTGCGACAGGCGCACCAGGATCGACGGCCAGCCGCGATAATGGTCGGTCAGGTAGAAGACCTCCGGGTCGCGCTCCAGCAGCATCTCCTGCTCGTCGAGATTGTCGAGCTTGACCACCAGCGTGTCGCCATCCTCGCGCAGCCGCACCAGCAGCTTGCGCCCGACATGGATTGCCGGGGTGCCGTAGGATGTGCCTTCGCGCGTTCCCGGCAGGCGCAGCAGCAGGGTGCGGACATCGTCGAAGGTCATGACGCCCGTCCGCCCGCCATCCGCCACCTCTCGATGACGAGCTCGCCGCGCTGGCCGGCGCGCTCGGCCGCCGCCGGCACCAGGCCGGCATGGCGCAGCACCGTGGCCGCTGCCGTCCCGTTGGCGCAGGCGGAAAAGACCGGAACGCCGCCCGGCAGGCTGACCGCCGGCAGGCGCGACAGGTGGAAGGCGTCGAAGCCGACGCCGAGGAAATAGTCGAATACCAGCCGTCCGCCCGGCACGGCCACCGTGCCGCCATCCGGCGCCGCCAGCGCCAGCGCCGCCTCCAGCGGCATCGTCGCCGGATTCCACCACCAGCCGTCCTCGCGCCGCTCGAGGCCGGCGGCGGAGGAGGACAGGATCAGGCGGCGGCGCTGCCGCACATTGGGATTGGCTTCATGCGACAGGCGGCCGACGACGACGATCGCCGCCGCGTCGAGGGCGGTCTGGAAGCGCCGCCAGTCCTCCTCGTGGCGCAGCTGCGGCGGCGTCTGGCCGTCGACATCGGCGATGCAATCATTGGCCGAGACGAGCGCGTGTCCCTCGAGACTGTATCCGTCGATCATGCTTTCTCTCTTGCCGGCCGCCGACTAGACTGGCGCCATGGATCTTTCCGACGAAGAAATCGAACGCTACGCCCGCCACCTGGTGCTCGCCGATATCGGCGGTCCGGGCCAGCAGAAGCTGAAGGCGGCGCGGCTGCTTGTCATCGGCGCCGGCGGCCTCGGCGTGCCGGTGCTGCAATATTGCGCGGCCGCCGGCGTCGGCACCATCGGCATCATCGACCACGACGTCGTCAGCCTCAGCAACCTGCAGCGCCAGGTCATCCACGATACGGCGGCGGTCGGCCGGCTCAAGGTCGACAGCGCCAGGGACGGCATCGCCCGCCTCAATCCGCATGTCGCGGTGGAAACCTACCCCTTCGCGCTCGACGAGACGAATGTCGACCGCCTCGTGGCGCAATACGACATCGTCGCCGACTGCACCGACAATTTCGACGCGCGCTACCTCATCTCCGACGCCTGCTTCCGCGCCCGCAAGCCGCTGGTGACCGGCGCGGTGGCGACCTTCGATGGATCGCTGACGGTCCTCAAGCCCTATGCGACGGGGCCGAACGGCCAGCCCAACCCGACCTATCGCTGCCTCTTCCCGGCGCCGCCGCCGGACGGGCTGGTGCCGACCTGCGCCATCGCCGGCGTGCTCGGCGCCGTCACCGGCACCATCGGCACGCTGCAGGCCCTCGAGGTTGTGAAGGAGATCGTCGGCATGGAGAGCGAGCTTGTCGGCCGGCTGCTGCTGTTCGACGGGCGCGGCATGCGCTTCCAGACCATCGCCTATCGCTGGAACCCGGACAATCCGCTGAACGGACGCCAGCGCGACGTCGCCTGAGCTACGGCGTCGCCGGGCAGTCACCGGATGCCCGGCCGCGCCAGATGCCGGCGCCGCTGCAGCTCGCCCGCGCCGCTGCCAGCCGCAGTTCCTCCGGTGCCGTCGCCGCCGGCTCGGCCCAGCCCTGCGCCACCAGCCAGTTCGCCAGGTCCGTCTCGCCGAGCCGGCAGGGTCCGACCACCGGGTCGTCCAGCGTCTCCGGCGGCAGGAAGCATTCGATCGCCCGGCTGCGCAGGAACAGGCGGAAGGCGGTGAGCGCGGCGCGGCCGCAGGGCCAGGACGGCGCTGCGTCCGGCGTGCAGTCGGCATCGGCGGCCGGCGCGGCGATGCCGGCCAGCTTCAGCCGCCGCGGCCCGAGATCGAGCGTGCCGGCATCGACGGCGACAACGCCGAAGAAGCGCCGCCAGCGCGGCGGTAGCGGCGGCGGCTCGGGAACCGGCTGGCGCACCATCGGCCGGTCGATCCGCGGCCCCGGCGTCATGCCGGGCGCCGTGACGTCGCGCACCGCCGGCGCCACCATCTCCGCTTCCGGCGCCGGCGTGGCCGGCGGTTCGGGTGCGGCGATTTCCGCCAGCCGGATCGCCGCGGTATCGCGTGGCGGCGCGTCGTCGGCGCGGCGCCCATCCGGCAGCGGGTCGGGGATCAGCGCCGTGCCCTCCGTCTCCGGCTTTTCCCTGGCGGGCGGGTCCGCTTCGGGCAGGTCCGGTTCAGGCAGGTCGACCGGCACCTCGAGGCGCGGCAGGGCGGCACGGCCGACCGCTCCGGTCTCGGTCCGGTCGGGCGCGGCAAACTCGGCCGCCAGGGGCGGCGGCTGCGGTGCGGCGGGCGGACCATGCGGCAGGGCAAGGGCGAGGGCCGTCGCCACGACGCCGAGCGTCAGGAGGCCGATGACCGTCGGCGTCAGCGTCGGTTTCACTGGCTGGCCCAGATGATCCGCGCCATCCAGTCGAGGTCAGTCAGCTTGAAGGTGCGGTTTTCGTGGGCCGGATTGAGCGACAGCAGCTCGACGCTGCGGGTCGTGCGCCGTTCCAGCACCTTGGCCATGACTTCGCCGCCGCGCGTGCGCACCACCACCCTGTCGCCGCGCCGCACCGGGGCGGTCGGCGACACAATGATGACGTCGCCGTCGCGATAGAGCGGCTGCATGCTGTCGCCGGCCACTTCCAGGGCATAGACAGGGTCGGTGCCGGCGGCCGGGAAATGGACCTCCTCCCAGCCTTCGCCGGCCGGAAAGCCGGCATCGTCAAAGAAGCCGCCGCTGCCGGCCTGCGCCAGGCCGAGGAGCGGCACGGCGCGCCTGACGGGCGAGCGCGCCTCCCCGAGCAGGGCGAAGAAATCCTCCGCCTGGGACCGCGTCGCCTCCAGGATCTTGGCGATGCTCTCCGTCGACGGCCAGCGCGGCCGGCCGTCGGCGGCCAGGCGCTTGGAGCGGTTGAAGGTCGTCGGGTCGAGCCCGGCGCGGCGGGCAAGGCCCGACGGCGTCAGCGAGTTCTGCGCCGCAAGCCGGTCGATCGCTTCCCAGATGCGCGAATGAGACAGCATGGAGATTCTCATCGGTCGGACAGGAATAAATGCCCGAGTGGCGACGCTTGTCCAGCCCGATCATGCGGCTGCGGCGGCGACGCAGTGCCTGGCAAAGGGACGCGCCGGCCGCCTTAGGCGGGAGAGCGGTGGAAAAGCCGGATTAACCTCTTGTTTACCATGTTGCCCGAACTGTGATCTCCCATGCGGAAGGCTGATTCCTGCCCGTTTTTCGACGGCCGGCGGGACGGAACACAGGCCGCGGGGAAGGGCGGGAAGATGCATCCAGGGGACGATTGGCCGCAAAGCCATGGACGTCACGAACGTCCGTCGGCTGGCGCCTTTGAGCCAGCGCCCTCGCGGGACAGGGACGCCCTCACCCTCCGCCTCGACGATATCGCCGCCCGCCTCGATCGCCTTGCCGCCCGCCCGGTGCGCGCCCGAAGCGAGGCGCCACCGCCTGTCCCCGACGCCGGCGCGCGGCTGACGGCGCTGCGCGAGCGCATCGACGCCCTGCAGGCGCGGCATACGCCCGCCTCCGGCCCGTCGCTGCGGGACATCGAGCGGCGCATCGGACGCCCGGACGAGGCGCCGCGGAATCCGGCTTCCCTGCACGAGCGGCGCCCCGCTCCGCTGTCGGCCGCGGCCGCCGCCGACGAGGAGCGCGATGCCCTCGGCAACCGCCTCTCCGGCTATGCCTCGCGTCTGTTCGACCCCCGCCGGACCGGCGGCGCGACGGCGGAAAGGCCGCAGGCGCTGGAGCGGCAGCGCAGCGACCTGGAGGCCGCCATCAGCGAAATCGTCTCGCGCCAGCGCTTCATCGACGGCGAGACGCGGGCCTCGTCCCGGCCGGCGCCGCTGGAGGACGAGGCACGGACGCGCGAGATGGACGCCGTCGCGGCAGCCCTTGCAGACCTGCGCAAGGCCGTCGGTGGCCTGTCGCGCGGCGACGCACGGCCCGCCGACAGCGACGCGTTCACCGCCATTGCCCGCCGGCTCGATGCCCAGGAGGCCCGGCTGGCCAGCGACGACGACCGCATCGGCGCGCTCGGCGACCAGATCGCCGACCTGCGCGAGGCGCTGGACAGCACGGCCAGCGAGGCGGCCCTGTCGACGCTGGAAGCGGGCTACGCCCATATCATCGAGCGCCTCGACCTCCTCGCCCGCCGCCTCCCCGATCAGAACCGGCTCGATGCACTGGCCAGCGAGATCGACCGCCTGTCGCAGCGCCTTGCCGCCTTCGACCGGCCGGGGCCGGAAAACCTTCTCGGCGAGCTCAGTGCCCGCCTCGATGCGCTGCAGTCGCTCGGCGGCGAGCTGGCGCAGATCCGGCTGGCGATGAAGGGGCTCTACAATCTCACCAGCGAGGCCGAGGACCCGGGCGTGCAGCGGGTCGAGCAGCGCCTTGCCGATCTGTCGGCGCGCCTCGAGGCGTCGCTGGCCGAGGCGCCGCGCGCCGATCTCGTCGCCGGCCTGCTGGAGCGGCTGGAAGAGATCGTGGCGCGGCTTGAACCGGTGGCCGACCAGCGCCGCGAGCCGCCCGCCGCGGCTCTCGAAACCATGGCCGGCGAGATCGCCGCCCTGCGCCGCATTCACGCCGAGAGCGCCCGGACGCTGGCCGCCGGCATCGATCGCCAGATCGAGGCGCTGGCGGCGCGTCTCGATGCCGTCACGCCGCTCGACCTGCCGGCAACGCTGGCCGACCTGGAGCGGCAGATGGCAGTGCTCGCCCGCCGACTCGAGACCGGCCTTGCCGATCCGCGCAGCCAGGAACAGCTCGCCCTGCTGGAGCGGCAGGTCGGCGCCCTCGCCGACCGCCTCGAACAGGCCGAACCGACGCGCGACAGCATCGAGGAGCTGGAACGCCAGGTCGGGGCTCTGGCTGCGCGCCTTGAGGATACCGGCGCCGTTCCTGCCGCCTTCGGCGATGTCGAGCGCAACCTGCGCCGGCTGGAGGGCGCCCTTGCCGACACGCGGCGCGAATCGCTCGACGCCGTGCAGGCTGCGGCCCGCGACGCGGTGCGCGAACTTGCCGACACCCTCGGACGGCGGCCGGACGACACACCGCTGGTCGCCGCGCTCAAGGAGGACCTGCGCCGCCTGCAGGATGCCGCCGAAAACAACCAGCAGCGCAGCCACGAGACGCTGGAGGCGGTGCACGACACGCTCGACCAGATCGTCCGCCGCCTCGCCCGCCTGGAGGACGAAACTCGCCAGGGACCGTCCGCCGGCGACGACCTGCCGCGTCACCTGGCGCGGCGGCGGGAGGCATCCGGCTGGTCGCGCACCGCGACCGCCGAGCCGGAGGACTACCGGCCGCTGGAGCCGGGTTCCGGCCGGCCGCTGCCGGCAGCCGAGCGCGCCGCCGACATCCGCGACCGCAAGGCCGACTTCATCGCAGCCGCACGCCGCGCCGCCCAGGCAGCAGCCGCCGAAACGGCGGCCGGCCGGTCCTCGGCGCCGGCCGAGCCGCCGGACGACAAGGGCGGACCGCTATCGCGCCTCGGCCGCGCCCTGCGCGGCCGCAATTCTCTCCTCATGGCGGCCGCCGCCGTTGTCCTAGCGATCGCCGCCGTGCGCTTCCTCGGCGGCGATGCGGCGCCGGAGCAGATCGCCGCGACGCCGGCGGCAACCGGGGAGACCGGCGCGGTGCCGGCTTTCCTCGATACGCCGTCCGCCCAGCCGGACACGACGCGCGATGCAGCGGCCGCCGCGCGGCCGCCTGCTGGTCCTGGCGGCGATGCCCTTGCCTTCGGCCCGCCGCAGTTGCCGGCGGCCCGGTTCCATCTGCGCCCGATGCCGACGGCGGATGCCCTTGTCGGACGCTTCCAGGCCGTCGACGACAGTATCGAGGTGGAGGGCGGTATGGGCGGGCCGCTGGAGGACCTGTCCGGCCCGGTGCCGCCTATCGGTCCTCAAAGCCTCAAGGAGGCCGCAGCGGCCGGCGACGCCGCGGCGCTGTTCGAGGTGGCGTCGCGCTATGCCGAAGGCCGCGACGCGCCACGCGATCCGGCCGCCGCCGCCACCTGGTATGAGCGCGCCGCCGAACAGGGCCTTGCCCTGGCGCAATACCGCCTCGGCAATCTCTACGAGCGCGGCCAGGGTGTCGCCGCCGATCGCGGCCTGGCGCTCGGCTGGTACCGCAAGGCCGCCGAACAGGGCAATGTCCAGGCGATGCACAATCTGGCGGTGCTGCTCGGCGAAGGCGCCAGCGCCGATCCCGCCGGGGCGCTACGCTGGTTCACCGCCGCTGCCGAGCACGGCGTCAAGGACAGCCAGTACAATCTCGGCGTCATCTATGCGCGCGGCATCGGCACGGCGCAGGACCTGGTGCAGTCCTACAAATGGTTCGCCCTTGCCGCGGCGCAGGGCGACACCGACGCCGGCGCCCGGCGCGATGCCGTCGCCGCCGCCCTGACGGCCGGCCAGATCGCCGCCGCCCGCGCCGCGGTCAGCGCCTTCCACCCGCGCACGCCGCTGGCCGCCGCCAACAGCGTCGCGGCCCCGGACGGCGGCCGCGCCTGAAGCGTGCTCGGGCCGCCCCGGCGTTGACAAGCGGCGCCGCGGCAAGCTCTATCCCGGCGCGGCATCCGCAGGGGACGCGGATGGCCGCGCGGCCGTGACCTCCGAGCCTGTCCGTGCAGCTTTATCTCCCCATCGCCGAAATCCCCGTCAACGTGCTGATCATCCTCGGCATGGGGGCGGCGATCGGCTTCATTTCGGGGCTGCTCGGGGTCGGCGGCGGCTTCCTGCTGACGCCGCTGCTGATTTTCTCCGGCGTGCCGACGGCGGTCGCGGTCGGCACCGTGTCGTCGCAGGTCGTCGCTTCCTCGGCCTCCGGGGCGATCGCCTACTGGCGCCGGCGGTCGCTCGACGTGAAACTGGCGCTGGTGCTGATGTCGGCCGGCATCGTCGGATCGGCGCTCGGCGTCGAGGTCTTCAGCCTGCTGCGACGGGCAGGCCTCCTCGATTTCTTCATCGCCGTCGCCTACGTCACCTTTCTCGGCGGCATCGGCGCGCTGATGCTGGTGGAATCGGTGCGCACCATCATCAACGCGCGGCGCGGGCGCCCGGCGCCGCTGCGCCGGCCGCGGCAGCGCCGCTGGGCGGCCGCCCTGCCGTTCAAGGTGCGCTTCCGGGCCTCGCGCCTGCATATCAGCCTCATCCCGCTGCTGGTCCTCGGCGCCGGCATCGGCTTCATGGGCGCCCTGCTCGGCATCGGCGGCGGCTTCCTGCTGGTGCCGGCCCTCATCTACCTCTTCCGCGTGCCGACCAGCATGGTCATCGGTACGTCGCTGGTACAGATCGTCGGCACGATGACCGTCGCCACGATCCTGCATGCCATCACCAACCAGTCGGTCGATGCCGTGCTGGCGCTGCTGCTGATGGTCGGCGGCGTCATCGGCGCCCAGTTCGGGGCACGCTCGGCGATGGTGCTGCGCGGCGAGACGCTGCGCGCCATGCTGGCGATCCTCGTCCTGTCGGTGGGCGTCCGCTTCCTGGTCGACCTGGTGACGCCGCCCGACGAGCGCTACTCGATCGACATCGAGACGCAGCTATGAGGCCGGCCGCGGCTGCCCTGGCGGTGCTGCTGGCGTCCGGCGGACCCGCCGCGGCGGAGAGCCTGGTGGTGGCGCTGTCGGCCGATAATGTGAAGATCAACTCCAACTTCACCGGCACCGGCATCACCGTCTTCGGCGCCATCGAGCGCGACGCCGAAACCGTGTCGCGCAGCGGCGACTATGACGTCGTCATCGTCATGCGCGGCCCGCCGGAAACTGTGGTGACGCGGCGCAAGGACCGGCTCGCCGGCATCTGGATCAATCGCGCCGCCCGCACCTTCGAGGCCGTCCCCAGCTTCTATTCGCTGCAGGCGAGCCGGGCTCTCGACGACATGGCGGCGCCGCTGGTGCTGGAGCGCTCCGGCCTCGGGCTGGAGCACCTTGCCGCGTCGCTGGCGCCCGCCGATGCCGGCGCCGGCGATTTCCGCCAGGCCTTCATCCGCCTCAAGCAGAATGCCGGCCTCTACAGCGAGGAAGCGGGCACGGTGACCAGCCCGGGCTCCGGCCTCTTCCAGGCGACGGTGCCGGTTCCGGCCAATATCCCGGTCGGGGTTTACACGATCGGCGTTTTCCTGTTCCGCTCCGGATCGCTGCTGGCCTCCACGGAGCGCTCGCTGGAGATCTCCAAGACCGGCTTCGAGCAGCTGATGTTCGAGACGTCGCGCTCGGCCTCCTTCGCCTATGCGCTGGCGATGATCGTCATCGCGCTCTTCGTCGGCTGGCTGGCGGGCGTGATTTTCCGGCGGGATTGAAGGCGTGGCCCTGGTGGACCGACGACGACCGGCATCGCGGAGCCGCCTGCGGCGCGGGCTGGCTTTCCTCGCTGCCGGCGCACCGCCACTCGCCGCCGGCCTGTCCTATGCCTGGCTGCTGCCGCCGCTGGCGGCACTCGCCGTGCTCCTCGCCGGCGGCGCCGGCACCATCACGCCGGCAATGGCGACGGCAGCGCTCGTCGGCTGGGCCGCCGTGACGCTCTCCTTCACGGCCGGCGTCCGCTGGGGCGACGGCATGCGCAGCGGCACGCGCCAGCGCCTGTGGGCGCCGGCCGGCGCCGCCCTGGCGCTGATCGGCTGGCTGTGCCTGCTGCTGCCGCCGGTACCGGCGCTGGCGATCCTCGCCGCCAGCCTCGCGGCGCAGGGCGCCTGGGACGCCTGGGCGGCCGGCGCCGGCCAGCTGGCGCCCTGGTACGGGCGCCTGCGCATCCGCGCCACCTGGGTGGCGGTAGCGATCCTCGTCGCGGCGCTGATCGCCCTTGCCTGAAGCCGCCTCAGGCGTCCATCAGGCGCCGGTCGCGGCGGCGGTCATTGACCGGCTGGTAGGCGAGACGGGCGTGGTACTCGCAATAGGGGCCGCCAAGCCGCGGCTCGTGCCCGCAGAAGCAGAAATCCTCGGCCGCCGGATCGCCGATCGGCCATTTGCAGGTGTGTTCGCTTAGCGTCAGGATCGTGGCGCGCAGCGGGATCGGCACCACGACATCTTCCTGCACCACGACGCGCCGCACTTCCGGCTCCGGCACATGGATCTTGAGGGCGGTATTGCCGGCCACCACGGGGCGCGGCTGCGGCCGGTGCGGGGCTGTCGCCGCGGGGCGTGGCCGGCGCGGCCGGGCCTGCGACGGGGCGGCCGGCTTGACGCGGCCCGACAGGTTCAGCCGGTGCACCTTGCCGATCACGGCATTGCGCGTCACGCCGCCCAGCTCATGGGCGATCTGGCTGGCGGACAGCCCGTCCGCCCACATCTTCTTCAGCAACTCGACGCGCTCGTCGGTCCAGCTCATGAGCAGGATCCCCTTCTTCTTCGCCGACTCCGAATCCCACCGCGACCGCCGCCCTGTCGGGGCTGCGCGCAAGACGCAGAACTTGTGGTGAGCAGAGTGTCGCCGTTCGATATGTCGTACTCGACAGGCGAAAACCTACAATATGGCCTGACTCGCTGACAAGAGTCCGGAGCGTTATCCCCATATCAGTGCGCTGTTCCGGGGCAGTTGTCCCCGAGGCCGGGCACCGGCGTCAGACCACGCCGCAGGACCGCCGCGCCACGAAATGGCCCGCCGGCGGTCCGATCCTGCCGGCCCGATCAAGCGGAGACAGCGCCATGCTCTCGGACAATACCGTGATCGCCACCGTGGCGGTGAAGGATCTCGCCACCGCCCGCGCCTTCTACGAGGAAAAGCTCGGCCTGACGCCCGACCCGGCACAAGGCGCGCCGGAGAACGGCGTCGTCAGCTACCGCTGCGGCAGCGCCGCGCTGATGGTCTATGTCTCGGACTTCGCCGGCACCAACCGGGCTACGGCAGCGACCTGGCCGGTGGCCGATGCCGACGCCGTGGTGGCCGAGCTGCGCGGCCGCGGCGTCGCGTTCGAGCACTACGACTTTCCCGGCGGCAGCCGCGACGGCGACGTCCACGTCTTCGGCACCATCCGCAATGCCTGGTTCAAGGACCCCGACGGCAACATCCTGTCCATCGTCAGCGGCTAGAGCGGGGCCACCTCAGGCCGTCGTCGCGCTCACCGGCCGCGCCCCGGGCGCCAGCCACCCGGCGCTCATGAAATAGAGCCGCACCAGGTCGGCCTGGTTGCGGGCGCCGGTCTTGGCGAAGACGCCGGCAAGGTGGAAGCGGGCCGTCGCCATGCCGATGCCGAGCTCCGCCGCGGTCTCGGCCGGCGTCAGTCCGCCGACGACGCAGGCCACGGTGCGCGCCTCCATCGGCGTCAGGTGGTGCAGCGCCGCGAAGCCGGCGACGCCGTCCAGCGGCCGCCGCCGCGTCTCGGCCACGAACAGCGCCGCACCGGGCACCGGCCCGCCGGCGGTTTCCGCCAGCGCACGGCCGTCGAGGCGCGCCGCATGCGCTGCGATGGACAGTTCCTCGCCGGCAATGACGATGCCGCCGGCCGAAGCGACATCGTCGCGAACGACATCGGCCACGAGCTGCGCCAGACGGCCGTTCTCCACGGCGGTAGCGGGCAGGTGTCGCCCCGGCACGGCGGCGATGCCGGCCGTGCGCAGCACCGATTGCGCCGCCGGGTTGGCATGCAGCACGGCGCCGCCTTCGTCGAACAGGACGACGCCCTGCGCCATGGCGTCGAGCGCCGCCTGGAAGGCCTGCGACCGCCGCTCGGTCGCCGTCAGGGCCGCGTCGACCTGCGCGGCCCGGCTGAAATGCGGCATCAGGCGGTTGATCTCGCTTACTTCCTCCGGCGTGAACGGGCCGTCGTCGCGCGTCCGGCCGAGGGCGATGATCGCCCGGTTGCCGCCGCCGCTGGCGCAGACCGCCATGGCGGCGTGGAAGAAGCCGTTGGGGCTCATGAACTCGCGATAAAAGGAGCTGTGGACCAGCGTGTCGTCGTCGATCAGCCGCTCGCGCCCGTAGAACACGCCGAAGGGCGAGCGCAGCAGCCGTTGGTAGACAATGTCGAGGCTGTAGTATCTTTGATTGTATTCCTCGACGACGGCCCGGTCGACGCCGCTGTGGAAGGACCGGTGCGAGTAGAGCCGGTCGTCGACCCATGAAATGCTCGCCAGCGAGGCAGCAAACAGCGACCGCAGCGCAGCAAGCGCGCGATCCCATTTGCCGGGCTCAAGGGCAGCATCGTAAAAAGACGCGCCCACTTCCTCCAGGAGCATGATCGTCGGCTCTTCCGGCCGGTTGTTTCCGGGCCGCGTCCCCGTCATTCGGCGGGGGACAGCTGCGCCTGCGACAAGTTAGACGAGCAGCGCCGGGAAGGGGAGCCCGTTTTCGCAAGAAGAAGCGTCTCCGCCCGACCGGCCGCGAAGAAGACGCGCAAAACCAAAGTTCTTCTGGAGGACGGCAATGCCCAATCTGCCACGGTCTGGCCTCGTCGCTGGCAGCCTTCTGCTCGCCACCACGGCCTTCGCCGCCGACGTCACGCCGCAACGCCTGCTCAACGGCCCCGAAGCGGAGCCGCAGAACTGGCTGACCTATCATCTGGAATATAGCGGCGCCCGCTATTCGCATCTCGACATCATCAACCGCGACAACGCCAAGGACATCCGGCCGGTCTTCGCCACGGCGCTCGGCGGCCTGCAGGGCACCGGCACGCAGCCTTTCGGCGGCTTCCAGGCGACGCCGCTGGTCAATGACGGCATGATGTACCTGCCCAACGCCTGGGGCACGGTCTACGGCATCGACGTGCGCAGCGGCGACAAGGGCCGCATCGCCTGGATCATGGATCCGGGCGTCGACAAGGCCGACGTCTGGCTGCCGGCCAATCGCGGCCTCGCCCTCTACAAGGACATGGTCATCTCGATCGTCGGCAATGGCGAGGTCGTGTGGACCAAGGCCGAGACCGGCGAGATGGTCAACAGCGTCCAGGTCGAGCCGCGCTCCACCGGCTACGCCATCACCGGCGCACCGCTGGTCATCAACGACACGGTGCTGATCCCCGGCGCCGGCGGCGACGGCGGCTACCGCTCGCATCTCGACGCGCTCAACGCCGATACCGGCGAACCGGTGTGGCGCACCTATGCCATCCCGGCGCCCGGCGAGCCGGGCAGCGAGACCTGGAAGGACGACCACAACGCCTGGAAGACCGGCGGCGGCTCCTTCTACATGACCGGCACGTGGGATCCGGACTCGAACCTCACCTACTGGGGCACCGGCAACCCGGTGCCGATGTTCGACCCGGAATACCGGCCGGGCGACAACCTCTTCACCAACAGCACGCTGGCGCTCGACGCCTCGACGGGCCAGATGAAGTGGTACTTCCAGTATACGCCGGGCGACTTCCTCGACATCGACGAGGAGGGCGTCAACATGGTCATCCCGGTGACCATGGACGGGGCGACGCGCAAGATCGTCAGCCATTTCGGCCGCAACGGCTTCTACTACACGCTCGACGCGGCGGACGGCACGTTCCTGCTCGCCCGCCAGTACATGGATTCGCAGATCACCTGGACCGACGGCATCGACCCGAAGACCGGCAAGCCGGTCGAATACGATCCGTCGAAGGACCTGCAGACCTACAAGATCGGCGAGCCGTCACGCCGCGCCCAGGGCGCCATCACCACCTGCCCGAGCGTCGGCGGCGGCGTGAACTTCTACCCGATCTCGTTCAGCCCGAAGACCAATCTCGTCTACGGCGCCGGCAGCGAGGGCGGCTGCGTCACCGCGACGGTCGACCCGGAGGCGATCCCGAAGGGCAACTACATGGGCGGCGCCATCACCGGCATGGACAAGCAGACCGGCAGCATCACAGCCGTGAACCCGGCGACGGCCGAGCGGGTGCAGCAGCACCTCTTCGACTATCCGTCGCAGTCCGGCGTCTTCACCACCGCCGGCGGCCTCGCCGTCACCGCGACGCAGGACGGCACCGTCTATGCGCTCGACGACACCAGCCTCGAACCGCTGTGGAGCTTCAATGTCGGCGATTTCATCACCTCGCCGCCGATCACCTATGCGGTCGGCGACAAGCAGTACATCGCCATCCTCGCCGGCGCCTCGGCCCTCGGCCAGAGCTTCATCGCCAAGGCGCCGGAGCTCAGCGACCTGCAGAACTCCATGATGCTGTTCGTTTTCTCCCTCTGAGGGAAACAAGGCCGGAGGCGGACCTCGGCCCGCCTCCACGTTTCGACATCCTGTTCTTCCGTTTGCACCTGGGGCGCCTCGCAAGGGCGTCCCTTTTCTTCTTGAGACCGGATGCCGCACCGCAGTCGGACGCTGTTTGCTACGCCGCGTCCGGCACGACCTCGTAGACCTGGCGCTCGAAGCGCTCCAGCAGCGCCAGCATCTCCTTGCGCGAGGCCTCGAAATCCGGGTTGCCGGCGCGCGCCTTGCGGTCGGCGGCATAGGCGGCCGCGTCGGCAAACGTGCATTCCCAGCGCACCAGCGGGCCTTCGCCCTCCTGCCGGACCATGATGCGGCCGGGCGGCAGCCCCAGCGCGACGCGGATCGCCGTCGCCCTGCGGCGGCGCGCCAGCACCGCATCAAGGCCGCCCTGGCGCGGGTAGTAGTTGGTCACCTCGACGATCATCGCTGCCTCCGAAAGCCCGCCGGTCCGGCATGGGCACGCCTTGACACCGGCCAGTCAGATCACAGAATGTGATCACACTTGATCATTACGCAATGCCGGACATCAGGCCCCTCCCCGCCCGTCCGCGCAAGTCCGGTCAGAGGCATCCAGAGGCATTCCCATTACAGAGGCATCCGTTGGCGAAGATCGAAAGCATTGAGACGCTGCATGTCGCACTGCCGACGCGGCGCGAGCACAAATGGACCGGCCTCACCGACACGATCGGCAACTATCTCCTGGTCGTCATCCGTGACGACGAGGGCCGCACCGGATGGGGCGAGGCGCCGGCGCTGAAGGACTGGGGCGGCGAATATGGCCGCTATTTCGGCGAATCGACCGCCATCGTCGAGCTGGTGATCGGCAAGTATCTCGCCAAGGCCGTCGCCGGCCTGGAGCTGGGCAATTTCGCCGAGCTGCATGCGCGCATGGATGCCGCCATCAAGGGCTATCCCTACGCCAAGGCCGCCGTCGACGCCGCCTTCTACGACCTCTCCGGCAAGGCCGCCGGCCTGCCGGTGCACATGCTGCTGGGCGGCCGCGCCCGGGCGCAGGTGGCGGTGACGCATTCGATCGGCCTCATCCCGGTCGACGAGGCGGAGCGCGAGGCGGCCAAGGTCGCCGCGGAAGGCATCCGGACTATCAAGATCAAGATCGGCGTCGATCCGGAGCGCGACGTCGAGATCGTCGGCCGTGTCCGCGCCGCCGCCGGCGAGAGCATGAACATCTGCGTCGACGCCAACGAGGGCTACAAGACCGCCGGCCAGGCGATCCAGACCATCCGCCGCATGGAGAAGCACCGCCTCCTCTATGTCGAGCAGCCGGTGATGGGCATCGAGAACATCGCCGCCGTGGCGCGCGCCATCGACGCGCCGGTGATGGCCGACGAGTCGGCCTGGAACGCCCACGACGTGATCCAGATCATCGAGAAGCGCGCCGCGCAGATCGTCTCGATCTACACCACCAAGCCCGGCGGCCTCTACCGCGCCATGGAAGTCGCCGCGGTCTGCCGCGCCGCCGGCATCATCTGCAACGTCAACGGCTCCGTGGAGACCGGTGTCGGCAACCTCGCCAACATCCACCTGGCGGCCGCCGCGCCGGCGGCGACGCTTTCCTGCGTCGTGCCGCTGTCGACGCCCGCCGAGGCGCTGAACGGCCGGGTCGGCGGCATCTACTACAAGGACGATCTCCTCGCCGCGCCGATGCAGTTCGTCGACGGGGCGATCGAAGTGCCGACGGGACCCGGCATGGGCATCGCCGTCGACGAGGCCAAGATCGAACGCTACAGGGTGCGCCAGTGAACGTGCAGTCAACGCTTGCCAATACCGGCGCCGCGCTGCGGCCGGAGATCATCGTCCGCGAGGCGAAGGCCATGCAGCAGCACGGCCTCGACGCCATGATCTCCTGCTCGCCGGAGAACTTCGCCTATGTCACCGGCTTCGTGGTGCCGTCGCAGCCGCTGATCCGCCATCGCCACGCCATGGCGATCGTCACCGCCGACACGCGCGTCGAGCTGTTCGGCGTCGACATGGAGGCGAGCACCATCCACCGCAAGGCGGAGGGCGTGCCGACCCGCATCTGGGCCGAGTTCACCGACGACGCCATGGCGGTGCTGGCCGACCAGCTGACGGCGCTCGGCCTCGCCGCGGCGCAGATCGGCATCGAGATGGACTACCTGCCGGCCGGCGATTTCGCCCGCCTGCAGGCCTATCTGCCGGGCGCCCGCTTCGCCCCCTGCGAGGGCATCCTGGCGCGCCTCAGGCAGATCAAGACGCCGGAGGAGCAGGCGCTGCTGCGCCGCCTGTCGCGCATCGCCGACCAAGCGATCACGGACGCGCTGGCAGCCGTCAAGGCGGGCGACAGCGAGATGGACATTGCCGGCCACCTGACGCGCAACGTCTACGAACTCGGCGCCGAACACTTCAAGCTGATGATCGTCGCCACCGGCGAGCGCAGCCAGCTGCCCAATGTCGGCCCGTCGGAGCGCAAGCTGGTGCGCGGCGACGTCTGCCGCGTCGAGATCTTCGCCGTCGGCGGCGGTGGCTACCAGGCCGGCGTCTGCCGCACCGCCGTGGTGCAGGAAGCCCCGCCGATGGCGGAGAAGATCTGGCAGCACCTCGTCGACTGCAAATATCAGATCATGGAGATGGTAAAGCCCGGCGCTTCCTGCCGCGCCATCTACGACGCCTTCATCGCCAAGCTGGCGGAGATGAACCTGCCGCCGATCTCCTTCGTCGGCCACGGCATCGGCCTGCACCTGCACGAGGACCCCTATCTCGGCCTGACGCCGGTGCTGGGCAAGCCCGGCAGCGACGCGCCGATCGAGGAAGGCATGGTGCTCGGCTTCGAGCCGCTCTGCTACCAGACCGGCTACGGCTTCGGCATGCAGGGCAAGGACATGTTGCTCGTCACCAAGGACGGCTCCGAGCTCCTTTCCGATTACGCCAATACCGACCGCCTGCTGGTGGTGAACTGACGGCCGCCATGCGCACGCTGATCGAAAACCTCAACGTCGCCTTCACCGTCGATGCCAATGACACGGTGCTGCGCGGCGCCAGCGTCGTCGTCGACAATGACCGCATCGCCGATATCGGCCCGGCCGCCGAGATTGCCGCGCGTCACCCGCGCGACAGCTTCGACGAGGTCAAGGACGGGCGGATGCTCGGCATCTGCCCCGGCTTCATCGACAGCCATGTCCACCTGTCGGAAACGCTGTCGCGCGCCGTCTTCCCCGACAATCTCAATACCCGCGCCTGGGTGTTCCACTGGGCGAAGCCGTTCTACGCCCACATCACCGCCGAAGACGAATACTGGGGCGCCATGCTCGGCATCACCGAGATGCTGCGCTGCGGCACCACCTGCTTCCTCGACATGGGCTCGCAATACGACCCCGGCATCACGGTGCGGGCGATGGAAGCAACCGGCATCCGCGGCATCACCGGCCGTCATGCTGCCGACAATCCGCCCGACGAGCTGCCGCGCGGCTGGGACGCGGAGATGGTCAAGCACCATTTCTTCCCGGACGCCGCGACGGCCCTCAAGGTGCTGGAGGAATGCGTCGTCAAGTATAACGGCGCCCTCGACGGCCGCGTCCGCTGCTGGGTCAATATCGAGGGCAAGGAGCCCTGCTCGCTGGAGCTGCATGTCGGCGCCCGCGCCCTCGCCGAACGCCTCGGCGTCGGCACCACCTACCATCTCGCCACCTCGATCGAGGAGGCGAAGGTCTGCGAGCACAAGCACGGCCTGTGGCCGGTGAGCCGCGTCGCCAAGGCCGGCGGCCTCGGCAGCAACCTCGTCATCGCCCATTGCGCTGCCGTCACCGACGAGGAAGTGGCGCTGATGGCTGAGAAGGGCGTCAAGGTCGCCTTCTGCCCATCCTCGTCCTTCAAGCTCGGCAAGGGCGCCACGTCGATCGGCAAGTATCCGGAGATGGCGAAGGCCGGGGTCACGGTCGGCATCGGCACCGACGGCGTCTCGGCGGCCGGCAACATGAACCTGATGCGGCAGATGTTCCTGATCGCCGGCATGTTCAAGGATGCCCGCCTGAAGCCGGACATCTTCGGCGCCCGCGAGGCGCTGCGCGCCGCCACCATCGAGGGTGCGAAAGCGCTGCAATGGGACGACGAGATCGGCTCGCTGGAGATCGGCAAGAAGGCCGACTTCATCCTGTTCGACCTCGACCACATCGAATGGACGCCGTTCCACGACCCGCTGCAGGCGCTTGTCTTCTCGGCCTCGACGGCGAGCATCGTCGAGACCTGGGTCGACGGCAGGGCGCTCTACCAGGGCGGCAAGGTGCAGACGGTCGACGAGCGCGAGGTACGCCAAGTCGCCCGCGAACGCGCCGCCGCCGCGGTCAAGCGCGCCGGCCTGCACCGCGACGACGTGCCGGTGACGACAACGCTCTACGACGACGGTAACTGAGGCGAACGCCGGACGTTCGCTGCCACGGTGCAGGGCGCGTACGGCCCGGCGTGGGTCCCCACCCGACCCCGGCTATCGCCGGGGCTACCCTCACCGTTCCGGTGAGGGATGGGTGCGTGCTTCCCGATGGCGCACTCTAGCCGTGGCCACTCGGGCCAGCGTTCAGACCAACCATCCTCTACCGAAATCACTTGCCGCGGGCGCGGCAGAAAGAGGCGCTCATCCCTCACCCGAAGGGGGAGGGTGGCGCGCGCGAAGCGCGTGACGGGTGGGGAGCGCCCTGCGAGCCCCATCCGCCGGTTATTCAGAGCTCGCCGCCAGATCAGCCCGCCTTGGCGCCGACCTGGTAGAGCTCGATGCGGGTGCCGTCCGGGTCGGTGACGTAGATCGTCAGGCCGTACGGGCCGTCATGCAGCTCCTGCTGGAATTCGACGCCGGCGGCCTTCAGCCTGTCGCTCATGCCGCGCACGTCGTTGACCTCGAAGGCCATGTGGTCGACCTGGCGGGCGCCGGGGGCGCGGCCGGCGACGAGGGCGATGCCCTCGCGGAAGGCGGTAAAGGGTCGGCCGTCCTGCAGCGGCTTCGCCGGGCGCACCGTGAAGCCGAGCTGCTCGGTGTAGAACTTCGTCGAGCGCTCCATGTCCTCGACCATCAGCAGCATATGGCCGTAGCCGAGCGTGCGCGGCTGCACCTGCTGGTCCAGCCAGGACAGCACGTCGGCGCTGTCGGTGATCTCGCACAGATACTGCTTCCACACCTTCTGCGCCGTCGCCTCCCAGTCGGCATTGACGCCTGAGATGCCGTCGGAGATCGCCACGGTGTCGAAGTCGCGCAGATACGCCTCGCGAATGCTGGTCTCGACGCAGGCATTGGTGGTGGTGCCGGTGACGAAGATCGTCCGCGTCCCCAGCATCTTCAGCAGCATGTCGAGGCGGGTTTCGTGGAAGGCGCCGAAGCGGTGCTTGCGGATCACCATCGTCGGGTCGACGGCGGCGAACGGCTTCAGCGGATCGACGATCTCGGCGTCCCAGGTGCCGGCGATGGCGGAGACGCGCTTCCGCCGTGCCGTGTGGCCGGCGAGCTTCTTGCGGGCGCGGCTGGCATCGACCTCGAGGTGCTCCTGCACCGTCCAGATGACCGGCACGCCGGCAGCCTGGAAGCGCGGGATCAGGGTCTGAAGCGTCGGCACGATGGCCGACAGGCGCCTGGTGTCGACGCCGGAGACGCCGAGCGTTCCCTCGTCATGGATGAAGGCGTTCTGCAGGTCGATGACCAGCAGCGCCGCGGTGCGGTAGTCGAGTTCGTCGAGGATTCCCATCGGCCTGCTACTCCTTGCGCTCGGACCCGAGCACGCCGGCGCGGCCCCAGTTTTCCTTGGGCACGTCGTGGATGACGACGTGCAGATGGTCGGGCTTGCAGTCGGCGTGCTCGACCATGGCGTCGGTGATGGCCTTCACTAGCCGGCTCTTCTGGTCGGTCGTCCTGCCTTCCCACATTTCCACGATGACGAAGGGCATGTGCCTGTCCTCACAAAGCGGGTGAATCGGCCCACCGGGCGACAGCGGGGCTGAAGCCGGTGGTGAAATCGGAGCCGGCGCGGTCGCGGCCGCGCAGCAGCCACAGCGGCCGCGGCGCGTAGTTGAGGAGCACCTGCTCCTCCATGCCGCGCCGGTTGGCAGCGAAGGCGGCATCGCGCCGGTAGAAGCTGGCGCCTGACATCAGCCGGATGACGGCAAGCGGTATGTCGTCGGCAATCCCGGCAAGATCGGCGGCGGCGATGCCCGGCACAGGCGCGGCACGGTCGCGCCCGCCCTCCACCAGCGGCACCAGCAGGACGGCGCCGGCGAGCGGATCGGCGGGCCAGTATGCGCCTTCATGGCCGGCGGCGACGAAGGCGCGGTAGTCGCCGGCGCGGCGGAAGGGATGGCAGTCCCACAGCACGATGTCCGGCCCCATCACCGCCTCCGCGCGGTCGAGGAGGGCGGCATCGTGGCAGAGGTCGAGAAAGGCCCAGGCGTCGAGGATTGTCGCCGCGGCCCCCCACGGATTGTGGGCGCCGGAGAGCCGCTCGGCCGGCACGTCGCCGGCGCTGGCGAGCACGGCGGCGGCGCGCGCCACGAGGGCGTCGGTGGCCGGCGTCCGGCGTCCGGGTGCGGCCGGCGGCGCGGGCCTATCGCCGCCGCCGTCCTGCCGATCGTCCCTGACGCCCGATCCGTCCACCTTGCGCCTTATGCGTTCGCCGGCACAGTGACGCAGCGGCCGCGGCCGTGCGCCGTTTCGTCGACGGCGCCGTTCTCGTAGACGACGGCGCCGCGCGCCACCGTCAGCACCGGCCAGCCCTTGAGCGTCCAGCCCTCATAGATGCAGGTGCCCTTGCCGGTGTGATGGACGGTGCGCTCCTCGTCGAGATCGACCAGCACCAGGTCGGCGTCGGAGCCGGCCTGCAGCGTCCCCTTCTTCGGCGCCAGGCCGAAGCGGCGGGCGGGATTGTACGAATTGAGCTGCACCAGCCGGCTGAGGCTCATGCCGCGCTGGTGGACGCCGAAATGCAGCAGCAGCGACAGCTCCCACGGGAAGGAGACGACGCCCGGGAACTCGGTCCACAGGTCCTCGCCCTTTTTGGGGAAGAACGGCACATGGTCGGTGCCGAGGCTGTAGACGGTGCCGTCGAGAATGCCGCGCCACAGGCCGTCCTGCTCTTCCTTGTCGCGCAGCGGCGGCGAGATCTTGGCGCGCATGTCGAGGTCGGGGTCGTAGCAGGTGCGCGTCAGGTAGTGCGGGCAGGTCTCGACCGTGACGTGGATGCCGCGCGAGCGAGCCTCGGCGGCGAGCACCGGGCCCATGCCGACCGAGGTGTGGACGAGATGCAGCGGGCAGCCGGTCTTCTCGGCCAGGAAGATCATGCGCCGGATCGTCTCGACCTCGCAGAAGGCCGGGCGGGATTCGGTGTAGGCGCCGAGGTCCTGGCGGCCGGTGCGCTTCATCTCCTCCTTGATCCAGGAGGCGATCTGCGTGTTCTCGCAATGGACGCTGATGACACCGCCGGGAATGTCCTTCAGCGTCCGCATCGTGGCGTAGACCCAGCCGTCGGTGGCCGGGACGATGCCGATCGGATTATCCGGCTCATAGCCGAAATAGCACTTGAACGACTTGACCCCGGTCTTCGCCACGATCTCCGGGATTTCGGCGATGTGCTCCTCGCGCTGGATGCCGAAATGAAAGCCGAAGTCGATGACCGAGTTCTCCTCGCCCAGCGCCTTCCGCTCCTCGTAATACGGAATGTAGGATTCCTTGAGGTTGCGGGCATAGAGCAGCGCCGTCGTGACGCCGCCGGAAGCGGCCGCGGCGGTCTCGGTGCGCATGTCCTCGGGATAGGGATATTTCACGCCGAGATGGCAGTGCGGGTCGATCAGGCCCGGCATCAGCACCCGGCCCTCCGCGTCGATGGTGCGCGTTGCGTCGGGCAGCGCGTCGTTGCTGCCGGTGAGCAGGATCACGCCATCGCGGACGGCGACGCCGCCGTGGAACTCGCCGTCATGGGTGACGACGCGGGCGTTGCGGATGACGAGATCGGCCTTCATGCGCGGAACACTTTCACGAACGTGACTCCTGAATGGCTTCGATGCGGGCGCGGATGCCGCTCCACTGGCTGCGCCCGACGGTGACCGGCGCCCGGCTGCCGAGGCCGCGTGCCCAGATGAAGCGGAGGCCCAGCTCTTCGGCGGCGTCGCGATCATAGCCGCCGGGCGGCGCCGCGACATCGACGAGCAGCGTGCCGGGGCGGACGCGCTCCAGCACCTCGCGGCCGAGCACACGCGCCGGCACGCTGGAAATGATGATGTCGGCCTCCGGCGCCAGCTCCGGCAGGCGCTCCAGCTCATGGACGCGGGCGCCGGCGGCATAGGCCGCGGCACGCTGCACCGGATTGCGCGCCGCAAGGTCGACATGGGCGCCGAGGGCGATCAGCGTGCGGCAGACGAGGGCGCCGATGGTGCCGTGGCCGACCATCAGGATGCGCGCATCGTGGATCGTCGTCTCGGTATTATCGATGAGCACCTTGAGCAGGCCCTCGACGATCGCCGGGCCGCGCAGCAGCATCAGCGCCGTGTCCCACTCATATTCGTGGACGGCGATGCCGAGCGCATCGGTATGGGCGCGCAGCTTCGGGTCGGCCCAGCCGAGAATGAGGCTGGCCGGCTGGCGCATGTCGGCAAGATCGTCCTCCGACAGAATGATGCGTCCCTCATGCGCCGGGGCGAACAGCGCCCCGTCCGGGGCGATGCCGGGGATCGGCAGCAGTGCATAGTCGGCCCCCTTCAGCGCCTCGGCAGCGCTGGCGGCGCGCGTCACGCCGGCGATGCCGCCGTCCGGCCAGGGAAAGCCGAAGGCGCGCACTTCGGCGCCGGTCGCCGCGGCGCAGCGGGCGATCTCCTGCTCGCGGCGGTCGCCGGCGACGATGGCGATGACGAGGCTTTCCCAGTTCATGCACGCACCCTGGCGATGAGTCCGTTCCTGTCGAGGCCGGCAATGCCCATGCGGGCGGCGGTGCGGCCGTCGGCGCGATAGTCGGTGCCGGTCGCTGCCTCGGCAATGGCGAGCAGCGACGCCGCCACTGGCACCGCGACGCCGGCGATCGCCGCCAGCTCGACGAAAGGCAGCAGGCCGTGGCCGAAATCCTCGCGATAGTAGCGATGCGCCAGGCTGTCCGGGCCCTTGATGCGCTTGTTGGCCTCGCCGCCGGAAATGGCGCCGGCATAGTCGTCCGGATCGGCGCCCGGCTCGACCGTACCGATCGCCTGCATCTCTTCGATCAGCGTCGGCAGCGTGTGGCCGAAGGCGGCGGCGACGGCGCGGCGCTCGCCGTCGAGCGCCTCGATGACCCGCGCCACGCCGGGCGTCAGCGCCTCGACATAAAAGGTGAAGGCGCCGCCGGTCGCCTCGACCCAGGCGGCGGCCATGACGGCGCCGGGCGGATGCAGCACCATGTTGACGTTGGAAAGATCGCTGGCGAGGACATCGGCGACCGGCCGCGCCGCCGGGAACAACGTCGCCGCAGCAGCAAGGGCGGCAGCGCCGCCCGGCAGCGCCGCGACCTTCAGCGCCTTCGCCCTGCCGGTGATCGTGACTTCGCCGGGCGCATACTGGCGCGCCACATAGGAAAGAGTGGAGAACTCGGCGAGCGGCGGCACCGGCGCGCCGGCCGCCTCGGTGGCGGCGGCGAACTCCAGCGCCCCGCCGGTATGGCCGGGATTGAGGATTACCGGCCGATCGGCCGGCCAGCCGGCTCCGGCAAGGGCGGTGGCGACGCTGGCATGGGCGAAGGTCGGCAGCGCCACCACGGCGGCGTCGGTGCCGGCAATGGCGGCGCGCATGTCGCTGGTGATCAGCGCCGGCTCGGCCAGTCCCTCGCCGAGGACGCCGGCATAGCGGACGCCGCCGGCGTCGCGAAACGGCGCCAGCGTCGCCTCGGAGCGCGCCCACAGGACGACGCTATGGCCAGCCGCGCCGAGTTCGGCTACGGCAGCAGCGCCGCCCGAACCGGCGCCGAGAATTGCGACCCTCATGATTGCGGCGCTGCGCCCCTCAACCGGACGCCGAGCAACGGCTCCGTCCCTAAAACCTTGATCACATCGTGTGATCACAATATCCTTCTGTCAAGCGCCGGCCAGTGCACGGCGCCGGGCACGCGGCTTGACGGGTTACACCCGCCGTCGGACAACGTGCCGGCTGAGCCGGACCTGCAGGCGGCTTCAGCCTTCCGCTCCAGAACGGACCTTGCACGCCTTGACCGACGACGCTTCCCCGGAGATCGAGATCGACCTGCCGTCCGTAGCCGCCGGGCGCGGCAACGGCCGCGAGCTGCGCCGCGGCGAGGTGCAGGATGCGGTGCTGGCGGCCTTGCGCCAGGGCCTGATGGTCGGCGCCTTCATCCCCGGCCAGGTGATGAGCCTCAGGAAGCTCGCCGCCCGCCTCGGCACCAGCCCGATGCCGGTGCGCGAGGCGCTGTCGCATCTCGTCGCCGCCAATGTCCTGGAGGCGCTGCCCAACCGCTCGGTGCGCGTGCCGCGCCTCAGTGCCGAGAAGCTCACCGAGATGACCGAGGTGCGCGTTCTCATCGAGGGCATGGCGACGCGCACCGCCTGCGCCAACGCGACGCCGGCGCTGATCGCCTCGCTGGAGAAGATCAACCAGCGGCTGGTCGATGCCATCCATCGCCGCGACATCTTGCAGTGCCTTTCCTGCAACCAGCAGTTCCACTTCACCGTCTACGCGGCGGCGCAGTCGGAGATCCTGATGCCGCTGATCGAATCGCTGTGGCTGCAGTCGGGGCCGACGACCTATTTCTCGCTGATGAGCCCGGAAATGCCCTGGGACGCCACAGAGCATGTGGCGATCATCGCGGCGCTGCGCGACGGCGACGCCCGGCAGGCGGAGCGCTGCATGGTCCGCGACATCCGCACGACGCTGAAGAACCTCCTCAAGAGCTCCATGCTGCAGCCCGGCAACGGGCCGCTGTCGACGCCGCTCGACAGCTTCACCTTCGACCTTTCCCCGACCAGCCGATCCATCGGAGCACGATCCTGAGCAATACCATCGAGGAGCGCCTGACGGCGCTCGGCATCACCCTTCCCGACGCGCCGAAGCCGGCGGCCAACTACGTGCCGGCGACCGAGACCTCCGGCGGCAATAGCCGCATCGTCTTCATCGCCGGCCAGGTGCCGACAATGGACGGCAAGGACCAGGTCGTCGGCAAGCTCGGCGGCGGCGTCTCCATCGAGGACGGCCAGAAGGCGGCGCGGCTCTGCGCCATCAACATCATCGCCCAGCTCCGCTCCGCCCTCGATGGCGATCTCGGCCGCGTCGTCCGCTGCCTCCGCCTCGGCGGCTTCGTCAACGCCACGCCCGACTTCACCGACCACCCCAAGGTGATCAACGGCGCCTCCGACCTGATGGTCGAGGTGTTCGGCGATGCCGGCCGCCATGCCCGCGCCGCCGTCGGCTGCGTCTCCCTGCCGCGCAACGTCGCGGTCGAGGTGGACGCGATCTTCGAGGTCCGGTGACCGCGGCACGCCGCATTCCTGTTCATGTGCTGACGGGGTTCCTCGGCAGCGGCAAGACGACGCTGCTGCGCCATCTCCTCGCCGGCGACGGCTTTGCCGACACGGCGGTGATCATCAACGAGTTCGGCGAGGTCGGGCTCGACCACCACCTGGCGCGCCGGGCCGAGGGCGACGTCGTCCTCCTCGATTCCGGCTGCCTGTGCTGCGCGCTGCGCGACGATCTCGTTTCGACGCTGGCGCGCCTGCTGCGCCTTGCAGAGGCCGGCGAGGTGCCGGCCTTCTCGCGCGTCGTCGTCGAGACGACCGGCATCGCCGATCCGATGCCGATCTGCGAGGCGGTGCTGAGCGACCGGCGCCTCGGCGGCTACCGCCTCGGCGAGGTCGTGACCGCCGTCGATCCGCTGACGGCATCAGCGACCTTCGCCGGCGAACCGGTGGCGGCAGGCCAGGTCGCCGCCGCCGACCGACTGGTGCTGACCAAGGCCGACCTCGCGACGCCCGACGAGCTGGCGGCGATGCAGACCCAGCTGATGGCGATGAACGGCGGCGCCGACATCGTCACGTCCTCGGCCACCGCGCTGCCGCCGGCCGCGGCGCTTTTCGACGACAGCGCCGCCAGCCAGCGCCGCTTCACCGCCGTCACCACCGACGGCAGCCCGCATGCCGGCATCAGCACCTTCGGCATCGATCTCGACAGTCCTGTCGACTGGGATCGCTTCGTCGCCTGGCTGGATCTCCTGCTCGGCGCGCGCGGCAGCCAGCTGCTGCGCCTCAAGGGCGTGCTGGCAGTGACGGGGCGCGACCGGCCGCTGGTGATCCAGTGCGTCCGCCATGTCGTCCACGCGCCGCGCGAGCTGGAAAGCTGGCCGGCCGGCAAAGGCCACTCGCATCTCACCTTCATCGCCCACGACCTGACGCGCAGCGCGGTCCAGGGCTCGCTGCGCGACTGGTTCGGCACGGCGGTCGCCGCGTAGCGCCGTCAGTCTGCCGACAGGATTTCCGCAGCGATGAAAGCAGCGGCTGCGACGGCTGTAGCAACCGTTGCCGCCAGCATCGCTCCATCGCCGATCGACGCGTAATGGCCGGCGCCCTCGATGCCGGCATAGATGCCGAGGCCGAGCGCCGCGAGATAGAGCGGCCGGCCCCAGCGCCGCCGCGCCAGCACGGCGATGCCGCCGGCCGCCAGCGCCAGCGCGGCAATGCCCTCGGCGCCGATATGGAAGGCGGTGCGGATCGAGCGGCTGTCGATCTCCGGAAGGGTGCCGGCGGCGTACCAGCCAATCCACGTCACCGCGATGCCGAGGCCGACAAGGATGGCAAAGACGGCGCCGACGGTGCGGATCATGGCTGGTCCCTCGTTGTCGGCGAACGATAGCCGGCCGCCGCCGACAAGACGACAGGCGGCGATCATGTGCGAGACGCCCGGCGGCGCTGGAGGACTGGAGAACCCCACATCAAAAAAATGGCCGGGCAAGCCCGGCCATCTGCATGTGCGGCTGGCTGCGGAGCTTCTAGGTCTCCGACAGGATGCCCAGCGCCATGAAGTGGCCGCGGATGCGATCGACCGCGTTGACGAAATTGGCGTTGGCGCGGGTGTGGCCGCCGCGCGGGCGCGGCAGGTCGATGTCGACGATGTCGGCGACCTTGCCCGGCCGCGACGACATCACCACGACGCGGTCCGACAGCAGCACCGCTTCCTCGATCGAGTGGGTGATGAACACCACCGTGTTGCCCTCCTGCAGCCAGATGCGCTGCAGGTCGAGGTTCATCTGCTCGCGGGTCAGCGCGTCGAGGGCGCCAAACGGCTCGTCCATCAGCAGGAGGCCCGGGCTCTGCACCAGGGCGCGGCAGATGGCGGCGCGCTGGCGCATGCCGCCCGACAGCTCGCCGGGATACTTATCCTCGAACTCGCCGAGGCCGACCGAGCGCAGCAGGGCCCGCGCCTTGGCGAGATGGGTCTGCTTGTCGAGGCCCTTGATCTCGACCGGCAGCAGCACGTTGGCCAGCACCGAGCGCCAGTCGAGCAGCACGTCGCGCTGGAAGACGATGCCGGCCTGCTGCACCGGGCCGTTGATCGGCGTGCCACCGACGCGGATCGTGCCGCTGCTGCACGGGATGAGGCCGGAGACCAGCATCATCAGCGTACTCTTGCCGCAGCCCGACGGGCCGACGATCGACACGAACTCGCCCGCCTTGATCGACAGGTCGACCATGTCGAGCGCCTGCACGGCGCCGCCGCGGGCGGCCTTGTAGGCCTTGCTGACGCCGCTGATCTCGATCGGCACGCCGGAGCCGGCTTCGTTGCGCTGCTGCGCCGTTTCCATGGACATCGCTTCTGCCACGCTCATCGCGCTTCCCTGTCGTCTCGCTACTCGGTCATCTCGGTGCGCGTCCGGTTCCACGGAATGGCGACCCGCTCGACCAGGGCGACGACCTGGAAGAGCAGCACGCCCATCAGCGACAGGACGACCACGGCGGCGAACAGGAGCGGCGTGTCGATGCGCACCTGGGCGATCAGCTGCAGGTAGCCGAGGCCCTTCTCGGCGGCGATGAACTCACCCACCGTGGCGCCGACGACCGCCTGGCCGATGCCGATCTTGAGGCCGCCGAAGGTGTTGGGCAGCGCCTTGGGCAGGCGGATCTTGATGAAGGTGGTCAGCTCGCCGGCGCCCATCGAGCGCACCAGGTAGATCATCTCCTTCTCCGCCGAGCGCATGCCGATGACGGCGCTGATGACGATCGGGAAGAACGAGATCAGGAAGGCGACCATCACCTTCGGCATGATGCCGTAGCCGAGCCACATGACGAGGATCGGCGCCAGCGCCACCTTCGGAATCGTCTGCAGCGACACCATCAGCGGGAAGGCGACCCGCTCGAAGATGCGCGAATAGACGATGAGGATGGCGAGCGGGATGCCGATGACGACCGACATGCCGAAGCCGAGCAGCACTTCCTGCAGCGTCACCAGCGCATTGGTGAACAGCAGCTGATAGCTGCTGACGATCTTGCCGAGGATCACCGACGGCGCCGGCAGCACGAAAGGCGCCACCTTGAAGTAATGCACCGCGCCTTCCCAGGCGAGGATGATCAGCACGACGATGGCCAGGACCGGGCCATTGCGGTTGACCCAGCCGGCTATGCTGGCCAGCGCCTTGCTCTCTCGCCTGTTGTTCTCGGCCGCTATCGTCATATCGATCTCCCCGATAAGACAGCGGCCGCCCGGAGAGCGGCCGCCGGCGTTCCCCAGAGCCTACTGGAGATAGTCGTTGGTGTAGTAGTCGGACGCGGCGCCGACCTGCTTGATCGCGCCGGTGCGGGCGAGAAGGTCGAGATTGGCGGTCCAGTCCGCTTCCTCCTGGTAGCCGATCGGCTTGCCCTCAGGCGCGTTGGTCGATTCCATCGTCGCCTTGACCTGGGCGAGAAGGACGCTCGGCTCCTCCGGCACGCTCATGTGCTTGCCCATGATCTCGGCCGCTTCCTCGGGATTGGCCATGGCGTCGGCATAGCCGCGATTGGTAGCGCGGATCAGGGCGCGGACCGTGTCCGGATTGGCGGCGGCCCATTCCTTGCCGACGATTAGCGACGCACCGAGGAGGTGCAGGCCGTAATCGGCGACCGGCATGACGGTGAAGGTGGTGCCGGTGCGGTTCTCTAGGACCGGCAGCTCATTGCTCAGATAGACCGACATGACGTCGACGCCATGGGTCAGGAACTGCGTCGTGCGCGCCGAATTGTCCATCTGGATCTGGACGATCTTGTTGATGTCGACGCCGTTGATCTCGGCGAAGGGGCGCAGCATGTCGGTGAAGGTTTCGCCGACGGAGATGCCGATGCGCTTGCCTTCCAGGTCGGACGGCTTGGTCACCGGATTGTCGGGGAAGGAGATGACGCCCATCGGGGCGCGGGTCTGGTAGAGCGACACGACCTGCACCGGCAGGCCGCTCGACACCGCCTGCGCGGCAGCGACGGCCGGGCCGTAGCCGACCTTCTCCTCGCCGGCGGCCAGGAGCGTCATGACCGTCTGGGCACCCGAGCCTTCGGCCAGCGTGACGTTGAGGCCTTCCTCGGCATAATAGCCCTTGTCGAGCGCCACGAAGAGCGGCGCGTATTCACCCTTCAGCTTCCAGGTGAAGCGGATGGTGATGTCCTGCTTGTCCTGCGCCATGGCCGGCGCCGCCGCCACGGCCGCACCGAGAAGCAGTGCAAGCCCAGCGAACGCAGTGCGCATTGATCTGCCAGTCATTCCAGTACCTCCCAGCGGGGTTGCTGCGGCCGTTTGCTGCGGCCTTTTCCCGGCGGCTCCCCTGGCGCACGCCGGAAAATGGATGGCGGCCGTTGCACCGGCCGCCCCCGCAGCCGGTGCCGGCGCGAAGGTTTCCTAGTAGCCCTGCGGCCCGAACACTGTAACGCCGAGCTGGCGCTCCAGCGCACGGCCGAAGCGATACTTCATTTCCGGCCCCTCATAGGTCATCGGCGGCGTCCCGAGGAAGCTGGTCTCGACGTCGATCGACAGCACCGTCAGCGACGGCCCGTCCTCGGCGACGATCGCCGGCAGGTCGCGCTCCAGCTCCTCCAGCGTCGTCAGGGTCCGCGCGGCGCGGAAGCCGGCGCCGAGGGCGATGGCGGCATAGTCGGAGCGGCGCTGGTTGACCATCGGCACGGCGCCGACCGTCTGGTAGACGCCATTGTCGAGCACGAAATGGCGCAGGTTCTTCGGCGCCTGCTGTGCCTCGGTGAGCAGGCAGCCGAGATTCATGCACAGCGAGCCGTCGGAGTTGAGCACCCAGACCGGCGTCTGCGGCAGCGACAGGGCGAGGCCGAGCGCGAAGCTGGCGCCGAAGCCCATGGCGCCGTGCATGTAGAAGCTGTCCTCGCTGCGCGTGACGCCCCACCATTCATTGGCGGCCATGCCGAGAGCGCAGACGACGATGGCGTCGCCGCGCCGGCCGGCCAGCACCTGCATCGCGTCGCTCGCCTTCACTGCGCGCCTCCCTTCACCAGGCGGCGGGTCAGAAAGACCACGAAAGGCCGCTTCTGGAGCCGCGAGGCCTCGTAGGCATCGGGAATCTGCGCCAGATCCTGCGGATCGTCGAGTTCGATATGGGGAAAGTCGTAGGCGTCGAGCACCGCCTTGGTGCGCCGCCCCTGGACTTCCTGATAGACGCGGTGATCGTCGATCGAGCCGCGCCGGCTGACGATCATGAAAAGCGGGATCTGATGGCGCAGGTTCAGCGTCGCCAGTTCGCCCGTGCAGGTCAGAAGCCCCGTGGCGCCGATGATGGCGACGGACCGCACGCCGCCGAAGAAGGCGCCGCTCGCCACGGCGACGGCCTCCGCCTCGCGCGCGACGGGCACATGGCGGATGGCGGGATCGGCATCGATATGGGCGATCAGCGGGGCGACCCAGTCGTCGGGAAGGGTCGCCGCCAGCGTCACGCCGGCATCCTTCAGCTGATCCCGTATGGCGGCAGCTACATCCATTCCGGCCGGTTCCAGGTCCTTGCGTGAGGCTGCGGGCTTGTCGTCGCGCCTTCGCGAGGCGTCACAAAACGGACCGGTTCCGCATGCATACTGTGATCACAGTTTGTGATCGACAAAATGCGAAAGTCAAGACGGAGCGTCGCCGCGACGGCGGTCGTGACGCTGTGCTTGTGTGCTGCGCTGCGGCGAAAAACCGGCAAAAAGGTGCGCGCGGCGGGCCGGCCGCACCCGCCCCGTGCCTTTGCGTCGCAGCGTCGTGGAATGCCGGCCGGCGGTGCGGCGCCGGCTCAGAGGGCCTTGATGTAGGTCAGGAGGTCGTCGATCTCGCCGGGCGCCAGGACGAATTCCGGCATCTGCGGATGCGACGTGACGATGCCCTCGGCCAGCGCCTCGGCGAGATCGTCGATCGGATAGCGCTTGTGCAGGTCGCGGAAGGGCGGCGCCTCGGCATTGGGACTGTCGCCGAAACGCTCGATGGCATGGCAGCGGGCGCAATGGACCTGGGCGAAGAGATGCCCGCGCGTCTCGGCCGCATCCTGCGCAGCGGCGGCTGACGTCAGCGCCAGCAGGGCAAGAGTCATCAGGCGGATCATCAAGCCTCCGATTGCCGCGCCCCGGCGAAGCTTGCCGGCCACCAGTATTTCATAGACGAAAGAAACGGGCATGATCTCCCCTCGCCGCCGGCCGCGTGGATGGCGATTGACCGGCGGAGCGCCATGAAGCACGAATCCCCGGTGGCGGTGGTCACCTGCCGGACGTCTGTTGCCGTGACCGGGTCGACGGAACTGTCATGAGCGACAAGCAGGTCGCGGCGCAGGTGCAGAATCAGGCGGCCATCGCGGACCGTTTCCGGCGGCTGCTCAGCGGCGGTGACCGGCGGTCCCTCGCCGAGGCCGCGACGGTGCTGCGCGAGGCGCGCGGCAATCCCCAAGGCATCGCCGCGCTGGCCGGGCTGGCGAACGATCCCGACTGGCTGGTGGCCCTGCGCGCCGTCGACACGCTGGAAAAGCTCGCCCATGAGCAGCCCGGTCTCGTCGAGCCGCACAAGGGCGTCTTCCTCGGCCCGGCGGCGGACAGCGACAGCTGGGAGATGCGCCTGCAGGTTGTCCGGGCGCTGCCGCTCTTCGCCTGGTCGCCGCAGCAGCAGGCCCGTGCCGTCGCGGTGCTGCTGCGCGATGTCGGGCATCCGAAGCTGTTCGTGAAGGCTTGGGCGGCCACCTCGCTCGCCAGGTTCGCCGAGCGGGACCCGGCGTTGCGGCCGCGCCTGGAAGAGGTCCTCAAGGCCTTCGAACAAAGCGACAGCAAGGCCCTGCGGACCCGCGCCAGGCAGATCCGCGAAGCGCAACGCGGCTGATCCCCTGGCCGCCCGGCCCGCTCGCCGCCTCAGGGGCGGTCGACGCGGATGGCATGCGAGCGGCGATAGGCCGACGGAAGGATGAACTCGCCCTGCCACAGGCCGAGATGCTCGGCCTTGGCGGCCTCCTCGGCGGCGACATAGTCCTCCGTCTCGTCGCGCTTGGTGAGGGCGAAACCCTGGCGCACCAGCGCCTCGTTGATGTCAGCGCCGGCGGTCTCGCAGACGCCGAGCAGCCGACCATAGGGATCGGGCTCGCCCTTGATCTGGCAGGTGACCTCGCCGGCCCCGGCAAGCGTCTCAAGGGCGCGGACGGCCGCGGCATAGCATTGCCACGGCTCGCGCTTGATGCTGCAGGTCTGCCCCCGCTCCATCGACTCGATGCCCCACAGCATGACGCTCTTGTCGCCGACATGGAGGGCGTCAGAATCGACGACCTCGGCCGGCCCGCTGACCGCCGCCGCATCCTGCGCCGCGGCCGGCACGGCGCCGGCCAGCAGCACCGCCAGGGCGTAGTTCAAGGCGCGCATGCGACGGCCCCGCTTCAGTTGGAGGCGGCGTAGGGCGTGCAGTGGCTGTCGCCCTTGCCGAAGAAGAACTCGCACTCCTCCAGCGTGATGTCGCCTTTCCCCTTGACGTAGTTGGCGATGTAATAGGCGAGGTCGTCGACCTTCTGCGCCGTCAGCCGCGTATTGGCCTTGGTCGGCATCTGGTCGCCGAGATCGGCGGCCGTGGCGCCGTAGCAGTCGGTGCTGCCGCGCTTCCAGGCGTCCTTGGAGAAATACGGCATCGGCGTTCCCGGCCGGCCGCAGGCGATCGTCTCGCGGATCGCCTCCAGGTCGAGACTTGTGGCGCGCAGCGACGGGCCCTGCGGGTTGGGTCCCTCGCGCTCGCCGTTCGAGGCCCAGCCGTGGCAGCCGCGGCAGCCGGCCGCCTTGTAGGCGGCAAGGCCGGCTTCGAGGCGGGCCTGGTCGACCTCGCCGCCGGCTGCCGGTGCTTCGGCGGCAGCCGGCTTGGCCGGCTCGGCGCCGCCATTATGGCCGAACATCATGGCGGTCGAGACCCCGGCGCCGCCGAAGACGAGCGCGATGACCGTGACGGCGAGCGCGACGGTGGAGCGGATGGATGTCATGGGGCTTCTTTTCCCGTTCTTGAGATGCAGGAGACAGCCGCAGCGCGGCGGTGGCCGGAGCCCGGGACTGGAGGCTGCAGCATGCTCACGGCACGGCCTTTCCGTCCGGGAGGACCGCGCCGCTGGTATTGGCTTCGGCGAGATTGGCGCCGCTCACCCGGGCGCGCAACAGGCGTGCGCCGGAGAGATCGGCGCCGGTGAGACTGGCATCCGACAGATCGGCCTGCAGGAAATCGGCATTGGCGGCGCGGACGCCGGCAAGGTCCGCCGAGCGCAGCCGCGCCCTGTAGAACGAGGCGTCCGTCAGGTCGGCGCCGACAAGAACCGCGCGCTGCAGGTCGCCGTCGAAGAGCACTGCCCCGGTCAGCGTCGCACTTGTGAGGTCGGCGCCGGCAAGGTTGGCGGCCGGGCCGTATATCCCGGCCGCATGCACGCCGCCGAGCTTGCCGCTGGTCAGCCGCGCCCGCTCGATCACCGCATTGTCGAGGATGGCGCCGGTGAGATCGGCGCCGGCGGCGTCGGCCTGGTAGAGCAGCGCGTTGGAGAGGTCGGCGCCGGTCAGGCTGGCGCGCTTCAGGTCGGCGACATTGAGGTCGGCGCCGCCGAGCCTGGCGCCGTCGAGCTTCGCCCCGGCCAGCCTGGCGCGATGCAGCACCGCGCCGGTCAGGTCGGCGCCGGTGAGATCGGCGCCGGCAAGGTCGCGGCGCTTGAGATTGGCGCCGGCGAGGTCGCAGCCGGGGCAATCGCGGCTGACGCCGGCAAGGAAGGCTTCCGCCGGATCGGCCGGCGCCGGTACCACCGCGGCGGCGATCGGCTGCGGCGCCGTGCCGGGCGTGCCGTAGACCGGGTTGCCGTCGGCATCGGCCTGATAGATCTCGAGGCGCCCGGTGCTTTCGAAGAGACCGGGGCGGAGCTGGCCATTGGCGGGATCGACCAGCGTCTGGCCCTCGCGATGCAGCAGGCGCGCCTGCGTCGTCAGCACCATGCCGTCGTCGGACAGCTTGCGGCAGTCCTCCTTGACCAGCCGGTTGCCGAGCGGCGTCTCGCCTTCCGCCGGCGGCAGGTCGGTGCATTGCCAGCCGGAGGCGCCGTAGAGGGCGCGCACGAACTCGGCCATGCCGAAGGCCTCGCGGCGTGTGGGGTTGGGTACGCGATTGTCGGTGACGGCGCGGATGCCGCGCAGGATGCCGGCATCGTCAAACAGGGCGGAGCCGACGATCTGGAAATTGCCGAGCCGCATGCCTTCCAGGACGCTGGCGCGCAGCGCGTCGCGCGCCGCCAGGGCCCGGTAATAGGGCTCGTCGTCGTAGCGGAACTGGACTTCGTGGAGGCCATTGGCGTCGGACGGGCACCTGGCGAAATCGGCGAAGCCGTCGACGCGCAGCGACGGCGGGCCGCCATTGGTGCCGCAGGCGAATTCCTGGAAATTGGCCGGCTGCGCAGCCACCGGCGCGCCGATGACGAGATCGCGGATTGTCGGCGGCGCGGCGCTGTCGGCGGCGAAAGCCGTCGGTGCCAGGGACGACAACGGCCCGCCGGCAAGGAAAAGGACGAAGACGCCCCCCCGGACGACTGCCCGACAAGCACCAGGACGCATGAACTCTATCTTCGGACCAGCATCGGGAGATGGGCTGGCGCGGCGGCAGAGGCCGCGCCAGCCATGTTCGCTACAGGGCGAAGAAATACAGCGTCCAGGTACGCTGCTGGTTCGCCACCGAGGCCGCGTTCGGATCGTCGCCGCGGGTCAGGTAACCGCCGCCGCCGAGGAGCGCGCTGATGCCGCTGCCCGACACCGGCAGGGCGATATACTGCTTGCCGCCCACCGAATAGGTGACCGGCGGCGCCTCGATCTGCGAGCCGAGATTGATGCTCCACAGCGTGTCGAGCGTCTCGTCATTCATGGCGAAGAACTCGCCGTCGACGGTCGAGGAGAACACCAGGCCGCCGGCGGTGGTCAGCGCGCCGCCATAGGGCGCATAGGCCGTCCGCACCTGCTTGACGATGTTGCCGTCGGCGTCGAACGACAGCACCGAGCCGCTCTGCTTGTCGCCGAGGCTCTGGCCGGCGTTGCAGCCTTCGATGGCGGCGCCGTAGGCGAGGTGGGTGCGGTCGCTATAGGCGGTCGGCCAGTGGTTGTTGCCGCCCTGGATGTTCGGGCAGATCTCCGTCGCGGCATTGTCGCCGCCATACGGAGCGATGGCGTATTTCTGGATGCCGCCGGCCGCGAGGTCCGGATCGTACTCGACCGGCTTGCCGGTCTTCGGATCGATGCCGGCCGTCCAGTTGACCTTGTCGACATACTGCGTCGCCTTGATGAACTGGCCGTTGGTGGCGTCGAGCGTATAGTAGAAGCCGTTGCGGCCGAAATGGCTCAGACGGCGCTCGCCATTGACCTGGTAGAGCAGCTGGGTGCCGATCTCGTCATAGTCCCACTGCTCGTTCGGCGTGTACTGGAAGTACCACTTCACAGCGCCGGTATTGCCGTCGAGGGCGACGGTGCTGGAGCTGTAGAGGTTGTCGCCCGGGCGCAGCTTCGGATCGCCGAAGGGCGTCGGGTTGGAAACACCGTAATAGAGCAGGTTGAGGTCCGGATCGTAGGAGCCCGTCACCCAGAACGACGAGGCGCCGCTCTGCCAGACGTCGCTGTCCTGCGGCCAGGTCTCGTGGCCGGGCTCGCCCGGGCCGGGAATGGCCCAGAAGGTCCACAGGGCCGAGCCGTCCTCGGCGCTGCGCGCCTCGAGGCGGCCGCGCATCGGCGCGTCGCCGGCCGGGCCGAGGACGATCTTGCCGTCGATGGCAAGCGGCGCCATCGTGAAGTATTCGTCCGGGTCCTGCTGCGTGGCGACCTGCCAGAGCTGCTCGCCGGTGGCGGCATCGGTGGCGGTCAGGTAACCGTCGCGGGTGACCGAGTAGACCTTGTCGCCGAGCAGGGCGACGCCGCGATTATTGACGATGCCGCCGACCTCGGCGTCCGTCTCCGGATCCATGATCCAGTTGATGTAGCCGCGATGGCCGCCGCTGACGTCGATGCGATAGACGACGCCGGCGCCGTCGACCATGTACATGATGCCGTCATCGACCAGCGCCGTGCCGTGCATGCCGCCGCCGAGGCCGGCCGGCATATGCGGCGTGAGCGGCACCGCGAAGGCCATCTTCAGGCCCGCGACGTTCTCGGTGGTGATCTCGTTCAGCGGCGAATAGCGGTGCGCATCATAGGTGCGGTTGTTGCTTAGCCAGTTGCCGTCCTCCGGATGGACAAGCCGCTCATAGGTGACGTCCGCCGCAAAGGCACCGCTCGCCGAAAGAACAGTTCCGGCCAACAGCGCCAGCCCGGCGGCGGCCCTGCCGCTTGATCTCGATAGCATTTCCGTCTCTCCCATTATTATCTTCATTTCGCAGATTGTCCCTGCAACTCTTCTGCGCACTGCTCGTGCTGACTTGACCCACTGTGAGGCAGGCGGGCGCGCGGCCCGCCGATTATTGCGGAAAGGTTGTAGAATTGGAGCCGTTGCTACCGGCACGACGCGTCCGGACAAGAAAGACTTCTGTCCAGCCGCCTTCTCTCCCCAGCCTTGCCGCCCCCCCTAGCACGTCAAGTTGGCCTAACATTAAGATAAGCTTATTGTATCCGCAACCCCGGCCGGGATCGGCGCAGCGGCGGCGGACGGGGCCAAAAGCCGCACGACGCGCCCCACGAGAGTCGGTCGCGCAGCGCGACCTGACCGCCCCACGGGCAGCTTTTTCAATCGGCGAAGTAAGCGGGGAAAGCGGGCGTGGTGCCCAGGGGCGGATTCGAACCACCGACACGCGGATTTTCAGTCCGCTGCTCTACCAACTGAGCTACCTGGGCAGCGGCGGCGGGGCGTGCCCACCGCGGAAAGCCGGGGGTTTATAGGGGAGGCATCCGCGGGTGTCCAGCGCCGCCCGGGGCTGGCCGGAAAGCTATGCCGGCCGCCGCAAATGCCGGTCCCGCGGCGCCGCTCTTCCCCACCAGCCGGCGAACCGCCCCGGCCGAGAATCACGGCCGCGTTCAGGGCGCATTCAGCCCGGCTGCCGCATCTCCGCCGGCAACTCGCCCGGCCCGCTGCCGGGCCTTTCCGGAGATCCATCCATGAAAGCCTTGCGTTCCATGAAAGCCTTGCGTTCGCTTCTTGCCGCCTTGATTGCCGCTGGCGGCCTGGCGCTCACTACCCTTCCCGGCAACAGCGCGGCCTTCTTCGCCTGGGACGTCGTCGATGTCGCGTCCTGGGACCTTCTCAATGTCCGCGCCTATCCGAGTTCGCAGTCGCGCATCCTCGTCGGCTATCCGCGCGGCACGACGCTCAGTTTGACCGGCCGCTGCACCGGCGGCATCGACCTGGAGGCCATCGCCGGCCTGCCGCAATGGCGGCAGCGCCAGATCGTCCGCGGGGCCTGGTGCGAGGTGTGGATCGATCCGGCCGGCAACGGCAAATTCCGCAACGGCTGGGTCTATGGGCGGTATATCGCACCGCAATAGAGATCTCGCCCGCCGGATCGCCGACGGAGGTCGCATTCAGGCTGTCCGTTGGCACTATATGCTTAGTATAAGTAATACTTACTACGCTGGTTTGCCAGATGCAAAGATGTCCCGGCCGGCGGAGCTGCAGTGCCATTGCGCAGTATTGTTCCGAGAGCTATCGTTTCTTTCAGCTCCTCCAGGGAGAGGGGAGTGATATTAAGGAAGGAAGCAACAATGACTCTGCGTAATCCCGCTTGCGGGCTGGCCTTGGCCGGCGCGTTGCTGGGTGGTGCCTCGCTGCCCGCGCTGGCCGCCGACGTGACGCCGGAGCGTCTGCTCAATGCAGCGTCTGACGCCAATAACTGGCTGATGATCAACCGCACCTTCGACAGCCACCGCTTCTCGCCGCTCGACGTCATCAACAGGGACAATGTCAAGAACCTGCGGGCTGTCTTCACGGTCGCCATCGGCGGTCTCGCCGGCGAAGGCGGCGCGCTCGGACAGGCCGGCCATCAGGCGACGCCGCTGGTCGAGGACGGCACGATGTTCGTCGTCGACGGCTGGGGCACCGTCTATTCGATCGACGTGAAGAGCGGCACGGCCGGCAACATGAACTGGATCATGGATCCCGGCATTGCCCGCACCGACGTCTGGATTCCGTCCAACCGCGGCACGACGCTGGCCGGCGACAAGGTGATCTCGATCACCGGCGACGGCAAGGTCAACTGGACCAACGCGGCGACAGGCGAACTGGTCAATACGGTGCAGGTCGACGACCCGGGCAACGGCTATTCGCTGACCACGCCGCCGCTCGCCATCGGCGACAAGCTGATCGTCGGCGGCTCCGGCGGCGACCGCGGCGCCCGCGCCCATATCGACGCCATCGCCTTGGCCGACGGCAAGCCGATCTGGCGCACCTATTCCATCCCGGCCCCGGGCGAGCCCGGCTCCGAGACGTGGAAGGACACCAACAATGCCTGGGAACATGGCGGCGGCTCCTTCTGGATGACCGGCTCCTACGATCCGGAGCAGAACGTCACGATCTGGGGCACGGGCCAGCCGGTGCCGATGTTCGACCCGGAATACCGTCCGGGTGACAACCTCTTCACCAACTCGGCCGTCGCCTACGACGTCGATAGCGGCGCCATGAAGTGGTACTTCCAGTACACGCCGGGCGACTTCCTCGACTATGACGAGATTGGCGTCCACCAGCTCATCGACACCGAGATCAACGGCGAGATGCGCAAGGTCGTCGCCCATTTCGGCCGCAACGGCTTCTTCTATGTCCTGGATCGCACCAACGGTCAGTTCATCCATGCCAACCAGTATGTTGACCAGCTGAACTGGACGGCGGGCATCGATCCCAAGACCGGCAAGCCGGTGGAATACGATCCGTCCAAGGACCTGCAGACCTATGCCGTCGGTGCGCCGTCGCGCCGCGAGCAGGGCCAGATCCTCGGCTGCCCGCAGATCCAAGGCGGCGTCAACTACTTCCCGACCTCGTACAGCGAAGTCACCAAGCTGTCCTACGGCGCCGGCATCGAGGGCTGCTCGAACGTCTCGGCCGATCCGTCCAAGGCGGCGGCGCCGGCCTGGAACGGCGGCGATGCCGGCAATTCCGATCGCCAGAAGGGCTCCATCACGGCGGTGAACCCGGCGACGGGCGAGAAGGGTGCGCAGCACGTCTTCGACTACGCCTCCTATTCGGGCGTGACGTCGACGGCTGGCGGCCTGGTCTTCACCGACACGGTCGACGGAACCGTCTATGCCCTCGACGACACGACGCTCGAGGTGCTGTGGCAGTTCAATGTCGGCGCGACGATGGCGGCACCGCCCATGACCTATGCGGTTGACGGCAAGCAGTATGTCGCCGTGCTCGCCGGCGGCGGCGGCATCCCGGCCGGCATGCTCAACAAGTCGCCCGAGAAGGCCGACCTGCAGAACACCTCGATGCTCTACGTCTTCGGTCTCTGAGCCGAAGCCACCCCGCATCATGGAGAAGGGCGCCCTCGCGGCGCCCTTTTTCTTTCGAAGGCCCCGCCTCATAGGCAGGAGCAATAGCGCTCATAACTGGCCCTGGCCGCCCAGCCGGTGCTTCCCTGTCGTCATCTGTCGCAACGGGCAAGGGAGGCATTTCGATGAACAAGATCAGAGTGGCAATGATGCTGGGCGCGGCCGTGCTGGCCGGGCCGGCGCTGGCGCAGGACGCGCCCGTCCCGGGCATGATCGTCTCGGGGCCGCCGCAGGACTTCGTCATGGAGGTCCGCGCCGGCGACGACGGTACGCCGGTGCTGTCGCAGTCCGAGTTCAAGCTGGTGCAGGGGAGCTACTACCGCTTCAACTTCTCCTGCCCGGAGGTCACCGGCGACGACGAGCCCGGCTTCCATCTCGAGGTCACCGATCTCCTCGCCAACTCGCATCTGCGGGTGATCGAGGTGAACGACATGGAAGTCTACATGCAGGGCCTGACCTTCCGGGCGCTGGAATGCGACGCGTCGGGGACGGCGACCTTCAGCTTCTACCCGATCCGCAAGGGCACCTACGGCATCTATGTCCGCGACCATTCGGAGCCGCCGAAGGAAGCGCGCGGCACGATCACCGTGGAGTAAGTGCCGTAGGGTGGGCAGGCGCCGAAGGTGCTTGCCCACGCGGCCGGAAGCGTCGGCGGGAGAAGGCGCCGGCATTTTCAGCGGGCGTTGCCTCAGCCGTTCCACGCCATCTTCATGTAGACGCCGCCGCGCTTCAGCTCGTCCAGCATCTGGTCGATGCGCTTCCGGCGCGTTGCCGGCAGCCGGGCCCGGCTGATCCAGCCGATATAGTCGTTCTGCTGGTAGGGCGGGCGGCGGCCATAGGCCTCCGTTACGCCGGCCTCGGCCAGCGCCGCGGCGACATCGTCGGGCATGGGATAGCGGGGTCGTTTCATGGCGGCTCCGATCCTACTGGCGCAGGCGGTCGATGAACCAGCGCGTCAGCTCGATCCATACCTGGTCCTTCTCGGCGGCGTCCTCGATGCCGTGCTCGATCGTCGGATTGTCGTTGATCTCGACGACGAAATAGCCGTCCTGCGTCTCCTTGATATCGACGCCGTAGAGACCGTCGCCGATCAGGCTGGCGCTCCTGAGGCCGATATCGATCACCGCCGGCGGCGCCATGCCAAGCGTCATGGAGCGGAAGCCGCCTTCCAGCGACTTGCCGTTGGTGCGGTGCTTGACGATCTGCCAGTGGCTCTTGGCCATCGTGTACTGGACGACATAGAGCGGCTTGCCGCCGAGAACGCCGACGCGCCAGTCGAAACTGGTGGGCATGAAGGCCTGCGCCAGCAGGAGGTCGGTGTCCTTCAGCCAGGCCCTGGCGAGCTCCGTGAGTTCGGTGGCGCTGTCGACCTTCTTCACGCCGCGGCTGAAGGAGGAATCGGGGATCTTCAGCACCATCGGGAAGCCGAGCGTGTCGGCGGCGCGGGCAAGGTCGCCGGGGCCGCCGATGATCACCGTCGGCGGCACCTGCAGGCCGTTGGCGGTGAGGAGCTCGTTGAGGAACACCTTGTTGGTGCAGCGGATCATCGAGAACGGGTCGTCGATGACCGGCATGCCCTCCTGCATTGCCCGGCGGGCAAAGCGGTAGGTATGGTTGTCGATCGAGGTCGTCTCGCGGATGAACAGGGCGTCGAACTCGGCCAGCCGCGCCAGGTCGCGGCGGGTGATCGGCTCGATCTCGACGCCGAGCTTCTCGGCGATGCGCGCCCAGTGCTTGAGCGTGGCGAAGCTCGACGGCGGATAATCCTCGGCCGGGTTGTGCAACGTCGCGAAGGAATAGCGCGGCACGGCGCGATCCTTGCGCGAGCGCCATTCGCGCCGCGTGTGGTTCTGCAGGGCGTCCTGGAAGATGCGCATCTGCGCCGCGTCGAGCTTGGTCACCGGCACGGTGGCGAGGCGCTTGATCTGCGGCCGCGGCCCGGCCTCCAGCGTGACCTCCAGGACGGGGGCGCGGAACCAGTCGAACAGCAGACGTCCGAAGCGGTCGAAGCGATGGTCGCTGACGGTGCCGAAATGCACCATCAGCCGCGCCGGCAGGGAGGTATCCTCGGGGCCGGCGACGGCGCGGGCGATGGCATCCTCCAGCTCCGGCAGCGCCTGCGCATAGAGCGAGCGGCTGCCGAGATCGATCATCGTCTCGGTCGAGGGGATGACGCGGTGGCCGCGCGCCTCGGCGAGCAGCGAGCAGTAGTAGCCGCGGCTCTGATAGGCGAAGGAGCGGGCGAGATTGATGATCTTCGGGCGGCTGCCCTGGAAGAGCTGCGGCCGGGCCAGATAGCCCTTGGTGGTCATCACCTTGTGCGGCGTCGCGGCATTGTCGAAATCGCGCAGCGAATCGACCAGAATCAGCCAGCTGGACATGGAGGAGCGAAGTCTCGCAGAACGGTTGCGGCGACGAGGAGAACGAGCCGGTCGTCCCCGGCCTGCCTCTCGATGGTGCCGACGCCGGCTGCCCAGCCCGACCGTCGCGGTGACTTCACCTTCAAGGCGAAGTGTCGATACACCCGAATTCTTGCCGGTGCAAATGCAGCGCAAGGTTTCGTCATGATTTGTACGAAGGCGCGCTTACGGGTGGCGGCGCCGGCTTACGGAGCGAGGTCCTTCACCATGCGCACCGCGGCGGCGCCGTCGGGATAGTAGTCCGGCACCGTCGCGAAGACGCGGTAGCCGAGGCGCAGGTAGCGATCGCGCAGGCGCGTATTGTCCTCGCGCACCTCGAGGCGCACGCCGCGATAGGCGTTGCGCCGCGCGAAATCCTCGATCGCCTCGAACAGCAGCCGGCCGGCGCCGCGGCCGCCATGCTCGGGCCGGATGGCCAGCGACACGAAGCGGACATAGGGCGAGGTGCGCTTGACGAAGCCCAGCGCATAGCCGCAGACCGCGCCGCCGGCGGTCAGGTCCTCGCAGACGAGGAGGGCATTGCGGCTGCCGGCATGACGGCGGAAGTCGCGCGCCGACAGCATCATGCCCGCATAGTGCTGCGGGTCGAACGCCTTGCCTTCGATATCGGCGAGGGTGGCCGCATCCCCGGCAAGGCCTGGGCGGATACGATAGCGTTCGCTGGCGGGTGGCAGCATTGCTCGGCACCTGGATCCGGCGATGCCGGAGGACGCCAGCATGAGGACCGTTCCTGCCGCTGCGCAAGAGGAAACGCGCCGTCTCGGCGCCGTCTCTTCAGAAGCTGCGGCCAGTGCGGAAACCGGTGCGGCCGCCGCCAAAGGTCCTGCCGGTGCGGAAGCCGCCGCCGCCGCGCGACGACCGGCCCCAGACGCTGCCCGACGAGGAGCGCCCCCAGCCGCCTGAAGAAGAGCCACGGCCCCAGATCGAGCCGCCGCCCCGGTGCGAGCTTTCGATGCGGCCCCAGAAATCGTCGCGGCCGATACGGCCGAGGATGAAGCCGGTGAGGATGTCGCCGAGGAACTTGCCGCCATCGAAGGTGTTGCCGCTCTCGTCCCAGCCGCGGCGGCGGAAATCGTTGGTGATGCTGTTGAGCTCCTGGCGCCGCTTGGAGACACTCTGTAGATCGGCGCGCAGCTTGCCGGCCTCGCTCTCCAGGGCGGCGATGTCGCCGCGCGCTTGCTCGATGGCCATCACCAGGCGCTCGTCGTCCGGCGACGGCGTCCGCCGCGCCTCGGCCTTGAGGGCGTTGATGTCGTCGCCGGCGATGGAGCGCGACAGGGCATCGATGGCGCGCCGGAAGGCCTCGTCATTGCCGTCGGCGAAACCGGCGAGCTTTTCCTCCAGTGCCTGCAGCTCGGCGCGCAGCGGGCCGATCGCCGCCTCCTGCTCGGCGATCGACGCCGTCAGGACATCGCCACGCCCGGCAAGATCGCTGCCGGCGAGAGCCGCCAGGGCCTTGTCGGCGCTGGCATCGACAGCGGCATCGGCGGCCTCCGCCTCGGCGGTAATCCGCTCGGCATGGGCGGCAAGGCGTACCGGAATCTCGTTGAGCAACGCATAGGACGGCCGCGCCTCGGCATAGCCGATGAGGCGGGCGACCCAGCGATCGAGGAAGCGGGTGAGGCCGCGATAGGGGTATTCGGCGGTGCCGAACTTGCGCCGCCACAGATACATGAACAGCGCATCGGCCTCGTAGGCGGCGCTCTTGCTGGCCCGGTCCTCCTCGGCCTGCTTGGCCTTGCTGACGGCGGCTTCCTCGACCTTGGCGGCTTCCTCGGCGGCGGCGACCAGCTTCTGGTGCTCCGGGTCGGCAGCAAGGCGCTGCTTCAGCTCCTCGGCCAGCGCCTCGATGCGCTCCTCGATGGCGTCGAGCTCCTTGCGGTCGCCGGCAAGCTTGGCGTCGGCAGCCGCCAGCGCGGTTTCGCGCGCCTCGCGGTCGCTCCTCAGCCCGGCCAGCATCGCCTCGCGCGCCGCCAGCGCCTCCCGGGCATCGCGGCTGGCGCGATCGAGGCGATTGGCGAGCGCATCGTCGCCGGCGGCGATCTTGAAGCGCGCCAGGTCGCGCAGCGCCTCCGCCTCGTCGGCCTGGCGCTTGCCGATCCGGTCGGTCACCTCGGTGAGACGGGCGGTGGCCTGGCTTTCCTCGCGGCGGAGATCGGCCAGGGCGCCTTCGATGTCATTGAGCGCAGCGCGGCCGGACGTCACTGGTCACTCCAATGCGTGATGGCGCCGTTCTGAACCGGGATCGACCAGTCGACATCCATGGCACCGCGCCGCTTTTCGCCGATGATGGCGTTCTCGACAATGCCGTCGTCCTCCTTGTCGACCTTGACACGGTCGAACTCCGCCTCCGGAACGCGCACGCCCCAGACGGTGACGGTCTCGGTCCGCCGGTCTTCCTCGCTGGTGATCGTCCGCGGGATCGGCTTACCGTCCGGACCGATCGCCTCGACGATGAGGTAGAAGTTCTCGACCGATGGATTGTTGGGCGGAACGCGGGTGACGCCGGAACGTTCATCCGGCCGCGAGACGATCCGCACCTGATAGACGAGGCGCAGCTCCGCCAGCATGGCGGTCAGCGCGTCCGCCTGCCGATGCGCCTCGGCGGCATTGCCGGCGGCAACGGCGCGGCGGCCGTCGGCGAGCATGGTCTGGGCCCGTTGCAGGACATCGCCGGCCGGGTTCTCCGCCGTGATGTCGCGCTCCAGCGTGTCGAACTGCTTCGGCAGCGTCTCGGCGAGCTCGATGCGCGCCTGTTCGGCGCGGAGCGATGCCGGGCGCTGGACGAGGAAGTACCAGCCAGCCCAGGCGGCGAGGAGCACCACCACGACGACGCCGGCGATGCGGCCGATGCGGCCGCGATTGACATAGGCACGGGCCAGCGTGAAGGCGAAGCCGCCGCTCTTCGGCTTGTAGACGAAGCGGTCGCGCTCCAGCGCGTCGACGCCTTCCTCCAGGATGCGATCGGGAACGGTGATGCCCTGGCCGCGATAGATGTCGCGCAGGCGCTCGATCATGCGGGCGCGCCGATCGGCGCCGGCGACCTCGCGCTCCGCCAGCGCCTCGCTGTGGCGCAGCGTGTCGACGACGTCCATCGCCAGCATCAGATCGTCGAGGGGAGCGTCCGCCTTGACGGCAGCCTCGGCCATGGTGCGCTTTCAGCCGCCTCGCGTCAGGAAGCCGGGTTGGCCGGCGCAGCGGCCGTTGCCGGCAGCGCCGCGGTGGCCGGCGGCGGCAGCTCGGCGGCTTCCAGCGTCAGCTTGGCGAGGCGCCGCTTGCCGTCCTCGACGGCGTCGCGGATCTCGGCCGAGTTCTTGGTCGCCAGCGTCCGCATCTCGTCGATGATGTCGCGCGACCGCTCCTGGAAGGCGACGACCGATTCCACCAGACGCTTGACCGATTCGGCCTGGATCGTCGGCCCGTAGCCGGCACGGATCGCCGCGTCCTGCACCTGGCCGCCGATCTCGGACAGCGTGTCGAGGCTCTTCGAGACGCCTTCCTTCATCGCCTCCAGCGTGCGGGTCGATTCATTGAGGCCGTGCAGGCCGGTGAACGACGCCTTGAGGGCGGTCAGCACCGATTCGTTGGTGGAGAAGAACGACACCGACTGGGCGTAGACGCGCTCCTTGGCATTGGTGGTCTGCACCAGCCGCGCCATGATGACCTCGGAGGTGTTGTAGCCGACGGTCAGGTTGTCGGAGAGGTCCTTGGCGATCTGGTAGCGCTTCTCGGTGTCCTGCACGACGCGCAGCGCCTCGTCGCGGGCAAGCTCCAGCCGGGCCCGGGCGGCGGCATCGTCGGCCGGCGCCGCCTCGACGGCGGCCGAAGCGTCGGTCAGCGTCTTCTTGACCTCGTTGAGCTTCGCCTCGGCCATCTTCAGGACTTCCAGCGCCAGCACTTCGGACTGCTTCAGGGCGCCGCGGAAATCGCGATAGGCCTCGAGGATCGCGTGCTCGCGCTCGATCTGCGTGCGCGTGTCCTTGGCGACGTCGAGATAGGTCTTGCGGATGTCGTCGAAGCGGTCGGAAATGTCGCCGCGGCGGATCTTGGTCCAGACATTGGTGAGCCGCTCGCCGAACGAGATCTTGCCGTCGGCAAGCTGGTCGACCATCGCCTTGGCATCATCGCGGATGGAATCGAAGGCGTTGGTGATGGCGGTGTAGCGCTCGCCGATATTCATGGCGGCGATATGCTCGCGCACGACGTCATTGAAGACCGACGCCTGGTTGAGCGTGCGGGCGATGACGGCGATGCGGTCGGGATCGAGGTCGGAAATCTGCTCCAGCAGATGGACGATCGGCGCTTCCTCGCCGCCGCTCTGCGGCAGCAGGCCCATGTCGCGCAGGGCGCCCATGGCCTTGTCCAGATACTGCATCGGCGTCGGGAGAGTTTCCGCCATCTTGGCCTCCGTACCTGTCGCTCCCGGAGCGGGAGCCCAGGGCGCAGTCTAAATCGAAATCATGATGTTTCAACGCAAGGGCCGCTGCGGATTTTTTCTCCCGCGCGGTCCGGCCGGGTGCGCAAAGAGAGACACGACTCTCACGGCGCCCCGACGAGCCTCGCATACCGCCGCCACCCGCGCCGGGGCAGGAATGGGGTTGGGGCGGCGTGCGACATTGCCGGCGCAGCGATGCGAATATTTCTGCACGCCGCCTCCTCGGTGGTGCTTGCGTTATAACAAGTATGTAATATGCTTCTTATAATCATAACGGAGGAATGGCATCGTGAAGACGCATCGCATAGTTCTCCTGGCGGCAGGCTTCGGCCTCGCCGCCGGCACCATGGCCGTGGCGCAGGACGCGACCACCTACAGGGCGACGCTGCAGCCGCTGAACGAGAAGGTGACGGGGTCGGCGGCGGCCGGCGAGATCACCTTCACCGTCTCGGGCGACGAGATCGTCGTGAAGGAAACAGTTTCCGGCGTTCCGGCGAGTATCGAGCACTGGCAGCACTTCCACGGCTTCGTCGAGGCCGGCAAGGCCGCTGCCTGCCCGGATGCCAGCGCCGATGCCAATGGCGACGGAATCGTCGACGTGATCGAGACCGGCCCGGTGGCCGGCGAGACGATGGTGCCGTTCAACGACAGCCCGATGGACATGGACGTCGTGCACGGCGCCTATCCGGTGGCCGGGGCGGACGGGTCCTTCACCTACGACAAGACAATCTCCCTGAAGGGGCTCGAGGACGCTTTCGCGGCGCATTTCAACGGCCAGTCGCTTGACCTCGACCAGCGCGTGCTTTTCGTTCATGGCGTCCCGGAGACGGCCGAGCTGCCGGCTACCGTGGCGTCGCTGGGCGATATTCCGGCGACGACGACCTTGCCGATTGCGTGCGGAAAGATCGAAAAGGCGAACTGATCGCACGCAAGCGCCGGGGGGCGGGCTCCGGGAAGGGGGCGCCGGCGGTTCGCCGCCGGCAACCCGGGCCGCCCGTCCTGCGCCAGGGAAGACACAGATGCGGCTCACAATGTTTTCCGACTACAGCCTCCGGGTGCTCATGTATGTGGGCAGCAAGGAGGACGGCAGCCTGTCGACAATCGACGACATTGCCGGCGCCTATCGCGTCTCGCGCAATCACCTGATGAAGGTTGTGCTGCGGCTCGGCCAGCTCGGCTATCTGGAGACCGTGCGCGGCAAGGGCGGCGGCATCCGGCTCGGCCGGCCGCCGGACCGCATCAATATCGGCAGCGTCGTGCGCGAGACCGAGGAAGATCTCGGCCTGGTGGAATGCATGCAGGACAACGGCGCCCTCTGCGCCATCGATCCGGCCTGCGTGCTGCGCGGGGCGCTGCGCCGCGCCCTCAACGAGTTCTTCCGCGTCCTAGACGAATATTCGCTGCAGGACCTCTTGGCGCCGCGCAGCCGGCTGATCAGCCTGCTCGGCATCGCCTCCTGACGGCACTCAGTCCGGATCGCGCCGGTAGCGTTCGCCGCGCATCAGCATCTTTCCGGCGCCCATGGCGACGCCCATCTCGAGGCTCTCGGCGATGCGGCGGGCGCGTTCGGTGAACAGCTCCGCCGCCACCGGCGGGCAGACGGCCTGCGCCGCCTCCTCGAAAAGCGCCAGCCAGCGATCGAAATGCTGGCCGTCGATCGGCAGCGGCTGGTGCTTCTGCATCGGCTGGCCGTGGTAGCTCCCGGTCATCAGCGTCACCGACGACCAGAAGGCATCCATCTGGACGAAGTGGGCCTCCCAGTCGTGGACATGCGCCTCGAAGACCGGGCCGAGCAGCGGGTCCCGGCGGGCGCGGCCGTAGAAATCCCGCACCAGCCGGTCGATCATCGCCTCGTCGATGCCCGTCGCGGCGGCAACCGCCGCGCCATATTCGCGCCGCCGCGCTGCGTTGCGGTCGGCCATGACCGTCATCTCGTCACCGCCGGCGGCGGCACTGCGGGAAGAATTGCTTTCGTCCACCATCACCACCCTGCCAGGGCCCCCTGTCGGGCCTTTCTTGCACAACCGCGCCGGGATGCCGAGCACGCCCGCTGCATCGCCTTAAGAAGTATTGTCTATGCATCTTTAGGTCGGCAAGGAGAACAGGCGTCGCAGGCCGGTGTCGGGCCGCTTGCGTCGGGCGCCGAAAGCAGGCGAAGACAGTCGCCATGCGACCGGCCCACGATCTCTACGGCGAGCTCGGCATCCGCGCCGATGCCACGGCGGCGGAGATCGACCGCGCCTATCGCCGGCGGGCGCGGGCCGTGCATCCCGACGCCGGCGGCAGCGCCGAGGCATTCCAGGCGCTCAGCCGGGCCTATGAGATCCTGTCGGACCCGGAGCGCCGGCGGCTCTACGACGAGACCGGCGAAACCCGCGAGCCGCCACGCGACACTGTCACGACGCGGGCGATGCAGCATATCGGCGAGCTCGTCGGCTCGGTGCTGGACAGCGACGTGCCTTTCGAGGGCGTCGATCTGGTTGCCGCCATTCGCGACACGCTGGCCAAGCAGGCGGCGGATGTGGCGGCCGCCATCGCCCGGCTCGACAACCAGGCGCAGCGGGCGGAGGCGATGGCGAGGCGATTCCGCCGCGCCTCCGGCGAGAACCTCATCCGCCGCACGCTCGAGCGCCGCGCCGGCGAGATCCGCCGCTCCGCCGCGCGCATGCAGAAGGAGGCGGATGCCTTCGCCAAGGCGATCGAGATCCTCGCCGACTACGATTTCGACGTCGACAGCGACGGCCCAACACTGGCAGCCCTCGAACGCCCGCCGCAACGCTGAAAAGGCCGGCGATGCCGCCAGCCTGCCGTCTCGGGACCTGCCGCCGGACTCAGTGCCGAGTCGTTCCGTTCTGTTTCGTCGTTCCGTTCTGCTTCGGCCCGCCGTGCGAGGCCTCACCGCCCTTGCGGCCGGCCTCCGACGCCAGTCGGCGGTTGCGGTAGAAGCTGCGGTCTTCCTCGGCGACGCTGCGGCCGCCTTTGCGGCCGGCCTCGGCGGCCAGAGTGCGGTTCAACGAGAAGCTGCGCTTTTCTGCCGGGACGCTTTCGCCGCCCTTGCGGGCGATTTCGCGCTGGCGCTCCGCATCCATGGCTGCGAAGCCGCGGTTGGAGGTTGATTGCTGTCGCTCTTTCGGCATGCCGGTCTCCGGTAGTTTCGCCCCAGATCCAGACACCCCCAACGCTACGCACTCGCCCAAGTTCCCGGCGACTGCAAGGCAATCTGATGAAATGACGCGAGAAATGGCCGCAGCACGCCGGTTGCCCGGCGCCGGGCCGTCCCGCATCCTGCCGGGAACGAATCGGAAGGAGACCGCCGATGATCGCCCGCCTCGGCTTCGCCCTCCTCGCCCTTCTGCTGTGGCTCGCGCCGGCAGCGGCGCAGGACCAGCGTGCCTTCCAGCGCTGGCTGGCCGACGAGCTGTGGCCGCAGGCGGCGGCCGCAGGCGTGTCGCAGCGCACCTTCGCCGCGGCGACGCGCGATCTCCGGCTCGACCTCAGCCTGCCCGACCTGGCGCTGCCCGGTGCGCCGCCGCGCACCGAGCCGCAGGCCGAGTTCCGCAGCCCCGGCGCCTATTTCGACGAGAAGCGCCTCAACGCCCTGGTGCGGGGCGGGCGCGACCGGCTCAAGACCTGGCAGAAGACGCTGGCGGCGATCGAGCGGCAGACCGGCGTGCCGGCCGGCATCGTCATCGCCATCTGGGGCCGGGAATCGGCCTTCGGCAGCGCCGCGATCCCGGAAAACGCCATCTCGACGCTGGCGACGCACGCCTTTGTCGGCCGGCGCAAGGCGCTGTTCCGCGCCGAGCTGATCGCCGCGCTGCAGATCCTGGAGCGCGGCGACGTGGCGCCGGGGGCGATGAAGAGCTCCTGGGCCGGGGCGCTCGGCCAGCCGCAGTTCCTGCCGTCGAAATTCTTCACCCACGCCGCCGATTTCGACGGCGACGGCCGCGCCGACATCTGGGATTCGGTGCCCGACACGCTGGCCTCGATCGCCAATTACCTGCGCGTCGAGGGCTGGCAGGCCGGCCGCCCCTGGGGCTTCGAGGTGACGGTGCCGGCCAGCCTTCCCTGTACGCTGGAGGGGCCGGACCAGGGCAAGCCGATGGCGGAATGGCTGCGGCTCGGCGTGACGCCGCTCGCCGGCGCGCTGCCGCGCAGCGAGCGGAACCAGGTCGGCTACCTGCTGATGCCGGCCGGCCGCTTCGGGCCGGCCTTCCTGGTGACGCCGAATTTCTACGCCATCAAGGCCTATAACGAATCCGACCTCTATGCCCTCTTCATCGGCCATCTCGGCGATCGCCTGCGCGACAACCGCGCCTTTGCAGGGGCCTGGGCGAAGGTCGGCGGCTTCACCCGCGGCGACGTGCAGGCGATGCAGGAGCGGCTGCAGCGGGACGGCCATGATGTCGGCGGCGCCGACGGGCTGATCGGCTTCCGCACCCGCGTCGCCGTGGGCCGCTGGCAGGCCGCCAATGGCCGCGACGTCACCTGCCTGCCGGACGCCGCAATGATCCGCCAGGTGCGGTAAGGCCAAGCCCCCATCCGCGGCTTGCTAAAGCCGGTGCCGCCGGCTACAGCGCCGCCATGTACAAGGCGATCACGCGCTCCATCCAGGTGACGGTCAGTCCGGCCTATGTCGAGGAGCAGTCCTCGCCGGCCGACAGCCGCTACTTCTGGTCCTACACGATCGAGATCGTCAATCTCGGGCTCGATGTGGTGCAGCTGCGCTCGCGCCTGTGGCACATCACCGACGCCAATGGCCGCACCGAGGAGGTGCGGGGCAGCGGCGTCGTTGGCAAGCAGCCGGTGCTGAAGCCCGGCGAGAGCTTCGAATATACCAGCGGCTGCCCGCTCTCGACGCCGTCGGGCATCATGGTCGGCAGCTACCAGATGCAGACCGAAGCCGGCGAAATGTTCCTTGTCGACATTCCAGCCTTCTCGCTCGACCTGCCGGGCGGACGCCGCGTCATGCACTAGCGCCCGCCGCGGCCCTGCCGCCGCTGCTTACTCGGCGAACAGCGTGAAGAAGCGGTAGTCGAAGTCGTGGCGGTTGCTGACCTTGACGCAATAGGTCCAGGCGCCCTCGTCGTTCTTGCGCCAGCCGGCGCTGACGGTGCTGAAATTCTTCACCGACTCGCACTGGTCGGTGCCGTCCGGGCCGACGCCCTCGCACTGGTGCGGCGCCGGGACCTCGGGATGCTCGGTCTCGTTGATCTGGCCGACGAAGCACATGATGCGCTTGAAGAGCGGATTGGCGGGGTCGGGCGTGATGCAGGCCTCGCCCTCGGTCCCGGCCGCGATCGGCATTTCAAGGCCGGAATACTTGGCCGTGAAATATTCCGGGACGCAGGTCTCGGGCGTCGGCGGAGCGCCGGCCGGGGCGTCCTGAGCCAAAGCGGCTCCGGCCAGTCCTGTGACAAGGGCGATGCCCGCGCCGGCGAGCAGCGTGTTGACCCGCATTCCGTTCCTCCCTCGTGGTCCGCCGGCCACGCCGGGGACAGAAAATGATCCGCGAGGCCGCGCAATACGGCCCATCCTAACCATTCTCTCCCCGGGGCGCTGCTTATCAAAATGCCGCTGGGCCGCCAGTCAAATCGGCGGGAGGGTTCAGCTGCGGAACTGTGCCGGTTCGAAGACGTAGCGCTTGCCGCAGAACTCGCAGGTCACGGAAATGACGCCGTTTTCGACGCTTTCCTCGATCGCCTCGGCGCTGAATTCGCGCAGCATCGTCTCGATCTTGCGGCGCGAGCAGCTGCATTTGTCGCGCACCGGCAGCGGCTCGAAGACGCGCACGCCGCGCTCGTGAAAGAGGCGGAACAGGAGCCGTTCGGCCGGGACTTCCGGGTCGAGCAGCTCATGATCCTCGACGGTGGCGACGAGCGCCTGCGCCTCGCGCCAGGCGTCGTCCTCATCGGCCTCCGGCGGCAGCTCGGCGCCTTCCGGCACGTCGCCGCCGGGCAGGTCCTGCTGGCGGGCGCGCAGCGGCGAATCCGGCATGAACTGGGCAAGGACGCCGCCGGCCCGCCAGCGCGTCTCGAGCCCGTCCGGACCGCGCACCAGCATCGGCGCGGCGGCGAGGCGGACGCGGGTCGGGATCTGCTCCGACTGGCGGAAATAGGTATGGGCCGCCTCTTCCAGATTGCCGCCGTCGAGCGGTACCAGGCCTTGGTAGCGGGCCGAGGCGGGGCCCTGGTCGATGGTCATGGCAAGCACGCCGCGGCCCAGCAGCGAACCGGGCGCCGCGGCGCCGGCGGCAACGGCCTCGGCCACCGCCGCCTCGCGGAAGCTCGCATAGGCGCGCAGGTCGCCTGGCGTGCGGAAATCGACGACCAGCATGCCGACCGGCCCGTCCGACTCGGCCTGCAGGCTGAACTTGCCCTCGAATTTCAGCGACGAGCCGAGGAGCGCGGCAAGGACGACCGCCTCGGCAACGAGCTTCGACACGGCTTCGGGATAGGCGTGGCGGCCGAGAATGCCGTCGAGCGCAGCGCCGAGCTGGACGGCGCGGCCGCGCAGGTCGAGCGCCTCGACGGCGAAGGGGCGGACGGCATCGTCGCCGGCGGCACTGTCGCCGCCCGGCAGCCGGACGGCAGGCGGGATACTCTCCGGCCTTCGCGGGCCGTCGCTCACTGCGTCACACCGCCGAAGCACCAGGCGAGGATGCCCTTCTGGGCGTGCAGGCGGTTCTCCGCCTCGTCGAAGACCACCGACTGCGGCCCGTCCATGACCGCGGCGGTGACTTCCTCCTCGCGATGGGCGGGCAGGCAGTGCATGAAGATGGCGTCGGGCTTGGCGCGCCGCATCAGCCGCTCGTTGACCTGATAGGGCTGCAGGAGGTTGTGGCGGTATTCGCCCTCCTCGTCGCCCATCGACACCCAGGTATCGGTGATGATGCAGTCGGCGCCGTCGGCGGCTTCGTCGGCGTCATGCGTGAAGGTGACGGCGCCGTTCTCGGCCGCCCAGGCCCTGATCTCGGCCGACGGCGACAGGTCCGGCGGCGTCGCCACCGCCAGGTGGATATTGAAGCGCGCCGCAGCCTCGATCCATGAGCGCAGGACATTGTTAGTGTCGCCCGACCAGGCCACCTTGGAGCCGGCGAGCGCGCCCTTCTTCTCCTGCAGCGTCATGACATCGGCCATGACCTGGCAGGGATGCGAGCGCCGCGTCAGGGCGTTGATCACCGGCACGGTGGCGTATTCGGCAAGCTCCAGCACCTTGTCGTGGTCCAGCGTGCGGATGACGATGGCATCGACATAGCGCGACAGAACGCGGGCGGTATCGGCGATCGTCTCGCCACGGCCGAGCTGCAGCTCGGCGCCGGTCAGCATCAGCGTCTCGCCGCCGAGCTCGCGCATGGCGATGTCGAAGGAGACGCGCGTGCGGGTCGAGGGATTGTCGAACACCATCGCCAGCGCCCGCCCGGCGAGCGGCCCGCCCTGGCCGCGCATCTGCGGCCGCGCCGCCTTAAGGCGGATACCTTCCGACAGGATGTTGTGCAGCGTGATGGCGTCGAAATCGCGAATATCGAGAAAATGCCGCGCCATCAGCCAGTTGCCTCCTGTACCACCGGCTGCCTGGCCTCCAGCGCCGCAAAGGCGGCGTCGAGGCGTTGCCCGGCCTCGTCGATCTCCGTATCGCCGATGATCAGCGGCGGCAGCAGGCGCACGACATTGTCGCCGGCCGCCACTCCGATCATGCCGGCATCGCGCATCCCCGCCAGCACCTCGGGCACCGGCACCCGGCAATGCAGGCCGAGCAGCAGGCCCTCGCCGCGCACCGCGTCGATGATGTCGGGATGGGCGTCGACGGTCGCCGCCAGCCGCTGCTTCAGGCGCAGCCCGACCTGGCGGACATTGTCGAGGAAGCCGTCGGCGAGAACGATGTCGAGCACGGCATTGCCGACCGCCATGGCGAGCGGATTGCCGCCATAGGTCGACCCGTGCGTGCCAGCGACCATGCCCTTGGCCGCCTCGGCGGTGGCGAGGCAGGCGCCGAGCGGAAAGCCGCCGCCAATCCCCTTGGCCGAAGCGAGAATGTCCGGCGTGATGCCGGCCCATTCATAGGCATAGAGCTTGCCGGTGCGGCCGATGCCGGTCTGCACCTCGTCGAGGATCAGCAGGATGCCGCGCTCGTCGCAGATGCGGCGCAGCTCGCGCAGGAAGGCGAGCGGCGCCGGACGCACGCCGCCCTCGCCCTGGATCGGCTCCAGCAGGATGCCCGCCGTGGCCGGCGTCACCGCCGCCTCGACGGCGCTGACATCGCCGAATGGCACCTGGTCGAAGCCGTCGACCGGCGGGCCAAAGCCCTCGATGTGCTTCGGATTGCGCGCCGCCGACAGCGTGGCGAGGGTGCGGCCGTGGAACGAGCCGGGAAAGGTGATGATGCGCCAGCGCTCGGGATGGCCGTCGGCGAAGTGATAGCGGCGCGCCGTCTTGATGGCGCATTCGACCGCCTCGGCGCCGGAATTGGTGAAGAACACCTTGTCGGCGAAGGTGACGTCGGCGAGCCGCTGCGCCAGCCGCTCCTGGCCGGGAATGCGGAAGGCATTGGAGACATGCCAGAGCTTGGCGGCCTGCTCCGTCAGCGCCTTCACCAGCGCCGGATGGGCGTGGCCGAGCGCGTTCACCGCGATGCCGGAGCTGAAGTCGAGGTATCGCCGTCCGTCCGTCGCCGTCAGCCAGGCGCCCTCGCCCTGCTCGAAGGCGATCGGGACGCGATTGTAGGTGTCGTAGACGGCGGAATTATTGGCGAGACCGGCCATTCACCGCTCTCCTCATGCAGGCGCTTAAAATCAAAAGGTGCCGCCGGAGGGCAGCACCTTGTGAAGTTTATATGCTGATCCGCCGAGTATCTGTCAAATCGAGCCGGGCCTCTTCCGGGGGGCGGTTTCGGCGACGGCTCCGGTGTCAGAAGCAGCGCTCCAGCGAGGCGAGGGACATCGCGGCATGCGTCGAGGGGAAACCGCGTGCCGAGAAGACATAACCCTGGGCGTCGCGCTCGACATTGAAGCACTGGCTCAGCCACGGCACGACGAGGCAGAACTGGTCGGCCTCGACATGCCAGAAGCCCTGCTGCGGCCCGGCGCAGAGCTGCGGCCCCCAGCCGAGGGCCATGACGCCGCCATCGGCTTTCATGATGAAGGCGAGCCGGTCTTCCGGCGGGACGACGATGGTCGTCTGCTTGCCGATGCCCTCGCTGACGAAAGCGTTGGTTTCGACCGGGCCGGCGATGGCCGGCGCCGCCGCGGCGAAAATTCCTGCTACGGCCACCATGCACCCGGCGCTCCGCAAAGCGCCGGCGAGGCCGTTTCCTGTATGCGTCATCATCCGCTCTCCTCCTTGCCGCCGTCCTCTCCCGGGGCAAATGCTAACGCCTCCTTTCTGTCCTGTGGAGTCGGAGCAGCCGGCTAAAGCCAGAACACCGCCAGCGCCGCGATGGCGGCCGCGGCGACGACCATCGCGACGGCGAGCGGCCAGTAGCGGCGCGGCTCGCGGACGACGGGGCGGGGCAATGGCGGCGTCACCACCGGATCGAGGGCGCGATAGGCCTCCGCCGGCTCGGCCACCCGGAGGCCGAGCAGGTCCTCGATGTCGACCCGGCGGCCGGCCTCCCAGTCGATCGCGCCCGCCGAATTGGCGGTGTAGACCATGGCCCGCCCGTCGCCGGAATAGATGCCGTCACGGAACAGCAGCTTCTCCCGCTCGCGGCGCGGCACCACCTGCGGCGGCTTGCGCCAGTTGTCGAAGGCTTCCGCCGCCTCCTGCCGCCGGCCGTCATTGAGCAGCAGCGTCAGGAGGGCCGAGCGGATGGCGCCGGTATTGAAATGGAAGGAGACGAGGGCGTCGAATTCATGCTGCGCTACCGGCACCTTCAGCGCCGAACGCACGTCGGCGGCATAGTGGAGGATGTCGCGGCGGAAGACCTCGATGACATCCACCAGCGGCTGCTCGATGCCCTTCGGCATCTTGGTCGGGTCCGGCGAGCCGGCTTCGGCGGTATGGCCGATGCCGTAGGTCCAGACGCCCTTCGCGTCCTTGTAGGGCATGGGCACGATAGCCTCATGCGTCACGATCTCGAGGAGACCGCGCAAGCTGAGATCCATGGATCGCTCCGGCACGAACGGCGCCGGGGCCACGGCGCCTTCGTTGCGGATGGCAATCGGGCAAAGGGCGGCTTTCCCCCAGCCGGCCGATTCGGACGCGGCCAACGTCCGTTTCCCGTTTTACGAGCATCGCCCGCCTGCGCAAGGGTGGTGCTATAGAACAAAGTGCGCCGGCGGCATCAGCCTGCCGGCGGCCTGGAGATGCCCTGCATGGCCCTGTCCCCCCGCATCACTGCCACGCCGGCATCGCGGCGCGTCAAGCTGGATACGCTGGTCGGCCTGCGCTGGCTGGCGATCGCCGGCCAGGCGACGGCGATCGTCGTCATCGGCATCGGCCTGCGCTTTCCCATGCCGATGGCGCTCTGCTTCGCCCTCGTCGCCCTGTCGGCCTGGCTCAATGTCTTCCTGCGCTTCCGCTTTCCGCCCAACCTGCGCCTGCCGGACACGCAGGCGGCTGCCCTCCTCGCCTACGACATCCTGCAGGTCAGCGGCCTCCTCTACCTGACCGGCGGGCTGGAGAATCCCTTCGCCATCCTCATCCTGGTGCCGGTCATGGTCTCGGCGACGACCCTGTCGCCGCGCCATACGGTGGCGCTCGGCGTCCTGGTGGTGCTGGTGTCGAGCCTCCTCGCCATCAGCCACGAGCCGCTGCCCTGGCCGCCGGGCGAGCGGCTGGACCATCCGCTTCTCTATATTCTCGGCGTCTGGGTGGCGCTGCTCTGCGCCCTGATGTTCATGGGCGCCTACACCTTCCGTGTCGCTGCCGAGGCGCGCGAGCTTTCCGATGCCCTCGGAGCGACGGAGCTGGTGCTGGCCCGCGAGCATCACCTGTCGGCGCTCGACGGGCTGGCCGCCGCCGCCGCCCATGAACTGGGCACGCCGCTCGCCACCATCGCCCTCGTCGCCAAGGAGCTGGCGCGGGAGCTGCCGCCCGACAGTCCGCATCGCGAGGATGTCGCCCTGCTGATCAGCCAGTCGCAGCGCTGCCGCGAGATCCTGGCGACCCTCACCGCCCGCCCCGACGAGGCCGACTGGCCCTTCGCGCACCAGCCGCTGACCCATCTCCTCAACGAGGCGGCGGACCGGCACCGCGATCTCGGCGTCGAGGTCGTCGTCTCGGTCGACCGGCCGGAAGGAGCGGAACCGGTCGGGCGCCGCAACCCGGCGACGCTCTACGGCCTCTCCAACCTCATCGAGAACGCCGTCGACTTCGCCGCCAGCCGCGTCGACGTCACCGCCTCATGGTCGCCGTCGCAGGTGACGGTGACCATCGCCGACGACGGGCCGGGCTTCTCGCCCGGCGTCATCGATCGCATCGGCGAACCCTATGTCACAACCCGCGCCGCGCCGGGCAATGACACCAAGCCGGATGCCGAAGGCGGCGGCCTCGGCCTCGGCTTCTTCATCGCCAAGACGCTGCTGGAGCGTAGCGGCGGCCGTCTCGAACTTGCCAACCGGTCGCCGCCGCGCACCGGCGCCGTCATCCGCATCCGCTGGCCGCGAGCCGCCTATGACGCTCTCGCTGCGGGTCCCGACCCGGAGCTGGACGCCCCGGCAGCTTGGCGCGGGAGGCAGGAAACCATATAAATAAGGCAACAGGCCCGTGTATTGTTTGTAGAAAGGGCATCCATGACCGACATTGCCGAAGGCGCGCCGTCGCTTCTGATCGTTGACGACGACAAGCCGTTCCTGCAGCGCCTGGCGCGTGCCATGGAGCAGCGCGGCTTTACTGTCGAGACCGCCGAATCGGTGGCGGAAGGCAAGACCAAGGTCGATGCGGCGCCGCCCGCCTATGCGGTGGTCGACATGCGCCTCGAGGACGGCAACGGCCTTGACGTCGTCGAAGTGCTGCGCGACCGCCGGCCCGATTCGCACGTCATCGTGCTGACCGGCTACGGCAACATCGCCACGGCCGTCACCGCCGTGAAGCTCGGCGCCATCGATTATCTCGCCAAGCCGGCCGACGCCGACGAGGTCTATGCGGCGCTGACCCGCCAGGCCGGCGAGAAGGCGTCGCCGCCGGAGAACCCGATGTCGGCCGACCGGGTGCGCTGGGAACATATCCAGCGCGTCTACGAGCTGTGCGACCGCAACGTCTCCGAAACGGCGCGCCGGCTCAACATGCATCGACGCACGCTGCAGCGCATCCTCGCCAAGCGCGCACCTAAATAGAGCATCGGCGCCGCGCAGGTTCAGCCTGTGACGGTCCAGGGGTTGATGACGGCGAGGCCGGCAGCCCTGTATGGGCTGGTGTCGCGGGACGCGACAGAAAGCTCATGCGCGGCGGCGATCGCCGCGATATAGCCGTCTGGTGTCGGAAAGCCCTTGCCAGCGGCGCGAGCCGCCACCGCGAGGTCGGCACATCGTCGGGCCGCATCGGTATCGAAAGGCAGGATGCGATCGGCGAATAGCTGCGTCAGGCCGTCGATTGCGGCAGCCAGCCGGTCCTTGCGCTTGCCCTCGGGTAGCGCGCCGATGCCAAACAGCAGTTCGGCCAGGGTAACGCTGGAAAGAAAGAGCGTTTCCGCCACTTGGTCGTCGAGCCACTGGCGCACCGCGGGATCCGGCTCGGGCTTCATTGCCTCGGAGACGACGTTGGTGTCGAGCAGGATCATTCGAAGCGCAGCGGCTCGGCTGGCTCGGTGTTCCGGGCTTTCTCGAGAGCTTCGATGTCGGCGTTGGTGACCCCGAGCTTTCGGCTCATTGCCGCGAGCGCCGCGCCGAGGCGCAGCCGGTCGGCCGGCCGCACAGCGGATTCCAGTATGGCGCGTATCTCGGCTTCCGTGCTGCGATAATGTTGGGCGGCGCGGAGCTTCAGGGCGCGGTGTGCCTCTTCCGACAGATGGCGGATGGTCACGGCGGGCATGATATCGGCCCCTCGTATGGCGACAGCATTGCTATCAATGTAGCGATAATGATATCACCTGTCAAAGGGTCGCCCCGCCGGAAAGGCAAGGCTCGCTGACTGGACCGCGCGCTCGCTGCCTCTACCTCTCCTCGCGTTTCCGACCTCTCCCCGTGGGTGAGGTTGCGCCTCGTCAGCGCGGGTTGGATCTGCGGCGTCGCATATTCTCACCCTCGCCGAAACCGGCTAAACAGGACGCGGTGGCCGCGCTGTCCTGCGCGGCCGCCTGTGGAAGGATCGCAAACCGCAGCCCATGGCGGAACCCGCAAAGCCGAACAGCAAGGTGTTCATCCGCACCTATGGCTGCCAGATGAACGCCTATGATTCGGAGCGCATGGCCGACCTCCTGGCGCCCGAAGGTTACGTCGAGACTTCCTCGCCCGAGGATGCCGACCTGATCCTCCTCAATACCTGCCATATCCGCGAGAAGGCCGCCGAGAAGGTCTATTCCGAACTCGGCAAGCTGCGCGAGCTGAAGCGCGAGGCGGCGGCCGGCGGCCGGCGGGTGACGATCGGCGTCGCCGGCTGCGTGGCGCAGGCGGAAGGCGAGGAGATCGTCCGCCGCGCCCCGGCGGTCGACATCATCGTCGGCCCGCAATCCTATCATCGCCTGCCGGAACTGCTGGCGCGCCGCGCCGCCACCGGCCGGGCGCAGGTGGAGACGGATTTCGCCATCGCCGAGAAGTTCCGCGTCGTGCCGGGCGAGATCGCCGGCCGGCGGCGCAGCCCGGCGGCGTTCCTGACGGTGCAGGAGGGTTGCGACAAGTTCTGCACCTTCTGCGTCGTGCCCTATACGCGCGGCGCCGAGGTGTCGCGGCCGGCCGGCGCCATCATCGCCGAGGCCGAGCGCCTTGCCGCCGCCGGCGTCCGCGAGGTGACGCTGCTGGGGCAGAACGTCAATGCCTGGCATGGCGACGGCCCTGCCGGCGGCAGCTGGGGCCTCGGCCGCCTGCTGATGCGGCTGGCGGAGATCCCGGGGCTCGCGCGCCTGCGCTACACCACCAGCCATCCGCGCGACATGGCCGACGACCTCATCGCCGCCCATCGCGACCTGCCGGCGCTGATGCCCTATCTGCATCTGCCGGTGCAGTCCGGCTCCGACAGCATCCTGGCGGCGATGAACCGCCGCCACAGCGCCGCCGACTATCTGCGCCTTGTCGACCGCATCCGCGCGGCGCGGCCCGATATCGGCCTTTCGGGGGATTTCATCGTCGGCTTCCCGGGCGAGACCGAGGCCGATTTCGAGGCAACGCTGCGGCTTGTCGAAACGGTCGGCTATGTCTCGGCGTTCACCTTCAAATACAGCCCGCGTCCGGGAACGCCGGCCGCCGGCATGACGCAGGTGCCGGAGGCGGCCAAGCATGAGCGCCTGCTGCGCCTGCAGGCACTGATCGCCGAGCAGCAGGCGGCCTTCAACCGGTCCCGCATCGGGATGACAATGGACGTGCTCATGGAAAAGCCGGGACGCAAGCCGGGCCAGATCGCCGGCCGCTCGCCGTGGCTGCAGCCGGTGCACCTCGCCGGTCCGCCCAGCCTGATCGGCCAGATCGTGCCCGTCACGATCGAGGCGACGGGCGCCACCAGCCTTTACGCGGCGCTGGCGGCCGATACCGGGGCGCTGGCGGAGGCGGCCTCTTGAGCCGCGGCATCTCCGGCGACAGCCGGTTCAAGCCGTCCCTGCCGCGCAACACCACCGGCCAGGGCGGCAGCGGTGGCCAGAGCGGCGGCAGCCTGGGCGGCGCTGCGCCGGACGAGGAAAGCACGCAGGTCGTCGTCGCCTTCGACGACAACCGCCTCGCCAATGCGCTGTTCGGCGAATTCGACCAGAACCTGGCGCTGCTGGAGCAGCGGCTCGGCGTCGATGCCGTGGCGCGCGGCAATCAGGTGATCCTGCGCGGCCGGGCGGAAGCCTGCGCCCAGGCCCGCCTCGCCCTCGACATGCTCTACGGCCTTCTGGAAGAGGGCCGCGAGCTCGAGCCCGGCGACATCGAGGGCGCCATCCGCATGGCGGAGGCCGCCGATGCACAGATGCACCTGCCGACGATCGAGCCGAAGGGCCGGCTGACGCTCGCCCAGATCGCCACCCGGCGGCGCGTCGTCATGGCCCGCTCGCCGGCCCAGGACGCCTATATCCGCGCCATGGACACCAACGAACTGGTGTTCGGCATCGGTCCGGCCGGCACCGGCAAGACCTATCTCGCCGTCGCCTATGCCGCTGCGCTGCTGGAGCGTGGCGCCGTCGCCCGGCTGATCCTGTCGCGGCCGGCGGTGGAGGCCGGCGAGCGCCTCGGCTTCCTGCCCGGCGACATGCGCGAGAAGGTCGATCCCTATCTGCGGCCGCTCTATGACGCCCTGCACGACATGATGCCGCCCGACAAGGTCGAGCGCGGCCTGACATCGGGCATGATCGAGGTGGCGCCGCTCGCATTCATGCGCGGCCGCACCCTCGCCAACGCCGCCATCATCCTCGACGAGGCGCAGAACACCACGCCGATGCAGATGAAGATGTTCCTGACGCGGCTCGGCGAGAACTCCAAGATGATCGTCACCGGCGACCCGACGCAGGTCGACCTGCCGTCCGGCCAGCAGTCGGGCCTTGCCGAAGCGCTGACGCTGCTGAAGGGCGTGCCGGGCATCGCCCAGGTGCGCTTCACCGATGTCGACGTCGTGCGCCATCCGCTGGTGGCGCGCATCGTGCGGGCCTATGACGCGGCGGCCGAGCGGCGTCTGCCGCGCAGCACGCCGGATGTCTGAGCCGGCCGCGGCAGGTTCCGTCTCGCTCGACATCCTGATCGAGGCCGGCGCCTGGCCGGCCGAGGACGAGCTGGCGGTGCTGGCAGAGCGGGCGGTGGCGGCGACGCTCGCCGCCGAGCCGCGGGCGCTGCCCGGCAGCGAATTGTCGCTGGTATTCACTGACGACGCCCATATCGCCGATCTCAACCGCACCTGGCGCGGCCGCGACGGTGCGACGAATGTCCTGTCCTTTCCGGCAGCCCCGCCGAAAGGCGGCCTCTACGGCCCGTTGCTGGGCGATATCGTCCTCGCCGACGGGACGCTGCGCCGCGAGGCCACGGCGGCGGGCTTGACGCTGACCGACCACTTGACCCATTTGTTGGTACACGGACTGCTGCATCTTCTCGGCCACGATCACGGCCATGATGCGGAAGCCGAGGCGATGGAAGGCCTGGAAACGGCCATCCTCGCCACGCTCGGAATAGCGGACCCTTATGCCGGCTGAGGTCCCGAGCGCCGTCCCTGCCGGCAATGTGGGATAATGAGCGATCGCCACGCGTCCGGTTCGAACGCTGAATCGAACCCTGAGCCTCCCAGTAGCCAGGGCCCTCGCGAGGAGGGCTCGAAACAGGGCGAAGGCTGGCTCGACCGATTATGGGCCGCCGTCGGCCTGAAGCCGAGTTCGGCCCGCGAAGACCTCGAGGACGCGCTCGAGGAAGCCGACGTCGATCCGGCCTTCTCGCCGGAAGAGCGGCTGATGCTGCAGAACATCCTCGACCTGCGCGAGACGCGGGTGGAGGACATCATGGTGCCGCGCGCCGACATGCGCGCCATCGACGAGAGCGCCAGCCTGGCGGAGCTGATCGCCGAATTCGACGATTCCGGCCATTCCCGCCTGCCCGTCTATCGCGACACGCTCGATGAGGCGGTGGGCATGGTGCACATCAAGGACCTGATGGGCTATTTCGCCCGCCGCTCGGCCGAGGCCGGCGCGGACGAGGACAACCCGCGCTACGATTTCAGCCGCATCGACCTCACCCAGCGCGTCGCCGATGCCGATCTGGTGCGCAAGGTGCTGTTCGTGCCGCCGTCGATGGCGGTGACGACGCTGCTGGCGACAATGCAGTCGCAGCGCACGCAGCTTGCAGTCGTCATCGACGAATATGGCGGCACCGACGGGCTCGTCTCGATCGAGGACGCCATCGAGACTGTCGTCGGCGAGATCGAGGACGAATATGACGAGGAAGAGCCGATGCTGGTGGCCGAAGGCGGCGGCGTCTACATCGCCGATGCCGCGGCCAGCGTCGAGGATGTCGTCAAGGTCGTCGGCGCCGGCCTGATGAACGGCGACGGCGAGGCGATCGACACCATCGGCGGCCTCGTCTTCCGCCTGTTCGGCCGCGTCCCGGTGGCCGGCGAGAGCATCGCCGCGCCGGGCGGCTTCACGCTGGACGTGCTCGACGCCGACCAGCGCCGCGTCAAGAAGGTGCGCATCCTGGCCCCGCAGCCCGACAGCGACGGCGGCGAGGCTGTCCCGGAGGCGCGCGCCGCTCGCGCTTGACCGCCGGCCCCGGGAAAGGAAGGCTGGCCAGGCCTTCCCTTTCGATTCGCTCCCCGGTAGCCGATGAACAGACTGGCCGACGCCATCATCGTGCTCTGGGGATGGCGGCGCTACGCCCTGGCGCTGATCGCCGGGGCGGCGACGGTGCTAGCCTTCGCGCCGTTCGACATCTTCCCGGTCGCCTGGCTGACGATCCCGGTCCTCGTCTGGCTGATCGACGGCTCGGTGCCGCCGGAAGGCACCGGCCTCCTGCGCCGCTTCCTGCCGGCGGCCGCCGCCGGCTGGTGGTTCGGCTTCGGCTTCTTCCTTGCCGGCCTGTGGTGGGTCGGCATGTCCTTCCTGGTCGATGCGGCGACCTTCGCCTGGCTGCTGCCGGTGGCGGTGATCGCCCTGCCGGCCGGGCTGGCGCTGTTCTGGGCCCTGGGCGCCGTTCTCGCCCGGCTGTTCTGGACCGACGGCTGGAGCCGCGTGCTGGTCTTCGCCGTCGCCATGACGCTGGCGGAATGGCTGCGCGGCCATGCCCTCACCGGCTTTCCCTGGAACGCCTTCGGCTATGCGCTGATGCCCAACACGCTGATGATGCAGCCGGCATCGCTGGTCGGCCTGTGGGGCATGACGCTCGCCGCCTTTCTCCTCTTCGCCGCCCCGGCGATGCTGGCCGGAGCGGTGGAGCGCGGCCGTGGCCGCTGGCTGGCGGTCGCCGCCCTGCTGCTGCTGTTCGTGGCCGATATCGCCTTCGGGCTGCTGAGGCTGCGCGCCGACACGGATACGGCCGTCGCCGGCGTCCGGCTGCGCATCGTCCAGCCCAGCATCGCCCAGACCGTCAAGGCCGATGCCGAGCAGGCGGAGGCGATCTTCGCCGAAACCCTGCAGCTCAGCGCCGCGCCGCCGCAGAACCCGGCGCCGCCGCCGACGCTCGTCATCTGGGCCGAGACGGCGGTGCCGTTCCTCCTCGCCGCCCATCCGGAAGCCCTTACGGCCATCGCCGACCACCTGCCGGAGGGCGCGACGCTGATCACCGGCGCGCCGCGCGGCGAGCGCAGCCCCGACGGCACGGCGCATTTCTTCAACAGCGTCTATGTCGTCGACAGCAACGGCGCCATCGTCGACGCCTATGACAAGGTGCATCTCGTCCCGTTCGGCGAGTACCTGCCCTATGCCGCGGCGGTGGAACGCTGGGGCCTCAGCCAGCTCGTGGCGCTGCCGGGCGGTTTTTCCCCTGGTCCAGTTCGTCGCACCCTTGCCGCCGACGGGGCGCCACCCTTCGCCCCGCTGATCTGCTACGAGGCGATCTTTCCGAACGAGGTGCTGGCGCCGGGCAGCCGTCCGGGCTGGCTTCTCAATCTTACCAATGACGGCTGGTTCGGAGATACGCCCGGCCCGCGGCAGCATCTGCGGCAGGCCATCGTGCGCGCCGTGGAGGAAGGCTTACCCCTTGTTCGGGCTGCCAATTCCGGGATTTCGGCGATCGTCGATCCCTATGGCCGCGTTCGTGCCAGGCTCGATGTCGGCGAGCGGGGCGTCCTCGACGGGGCGCTGCCGGCGAGCCTGCCACCGACCGTTTACGCCAGATTTGGCGATATTTTGCCGGCAATTTTACTACTTTTGGTTGCGTCAATTGCTATTGCTACACGCATCCCGCTGGTATTTCAGAAGAATTGACAGCCTTGTTCGTCGCTGCTTTGTATCCGCCCGCCTAGAAGGGGGCGGCGAGGCAGGAGCGCCGGATGGCGGGCTTGATCCCTCATTCCTCGAGAGAAGCCGCAATGGCAGTGACGAAAAAACCCAACCCGATCGACATTCACGTCGGCGGGCGGGTACGCTTTCGCCGTATGATGCTGGGAATGAGTCAGGAACGGCTGGGCGAACAGCTTGGCATCACTTTCCAGCAGATTCAGAAGTACGAGAAGGGCACCAACCGTATCGGTGCCAGCCGTCTGCAGAACATTGCTTCCGTCCTGTCGGTGCCGATCGCCTTTTTCTTCGAGGGCGCTCCCGGCCGCGGTGGAGACGGTGTCGCCGTCGAGGGCGAGAGCCAGTCCGGCTCCTTCGTCGTCGATTTCCTGTCCAGCTCGGAGGGTCTGCAGCTCAACCGGGCTTTCGTCCGCATCGCCGATCCCAAGGTTCGCCGCCGGATCGTCGACCTCGTCCGCGCCATCGCTGGCGAAAGCGACGACAACTAAGCCCGGTGGCCGCCTCGTTGCGGCTGCCGCACCCCTGCCATGACCGCCGTGCCGCCGCATTGACCGGCGGTGCAATCGCTGCCACATGATGGCAACCTCAGCCACAACCGCAGCGAAGGCGCGGCCTGCCGCTCCAAAGGACTTTCCTGTGCAGCGATCCTCCTATCTCTTCACCAGCGAATCGGTTTCGGAAGGCCATCCGGACAAGGTCTGCGACCGCATCTCCGATACGATCGTCGACGCCTTCATCGGCGCCATGCCCGAAGCGCGCGTCGCCTGCGAGACCCTGGCCACGACCAACCGGATGGTGATCGCCGGCGAGGTGCGCGGGCCGGAAGCCCTGACCGAGGACAAGGAGATGATCCGCGACCTCGCCCGCCAGGCGGTGCGCGACATCGGCTACGAGCAGGACGGCTTCCACTGGCAGACCGCCGAGATCGAGGTCCTGCTGCACGCCCAGTCGGCGGACATCGCCCAGGGCGTCGACGCCGCCGGCAACAAGGATGAAGGCGCCGGCGACCAGGGCATCATGTTCGGCTATGCCTGCCGCGAGACGCCGGAGCTGATGCCGGCGCCGATCTACTATGCCCACCGCATCCTCAGGCTGATGGCCGATGCGCGCAAGTCCGGCGCCGCGCCCGAATTGCGGCCCGATGCCAAGAGTCAGGTGACGGTCCGCTACGAAGGCGGCAAGCCGGTCGGCGTGACGCAGATCGTCGTCTCGACGCAGCATGCCGAGCACCGCAACGGCCATGGCGAGCTCACCTCCGACGACATCCGCGAGATCGTCACGCCCTATGTCCGCCAGGCGCTGCCGGAGGGCTGGATCGACGGCAATACCGCCTGGCACGTCAATCCGACCGGCAAGTTCGTCATCGGCGGCCCGGACGGCGATTGCGGCCTCACCGGCCGCAAGATCATCGTCGACACCTATGGCGGCGCGGCGCCGCATGGCGGCGGCGCCTTCTCCGGCAAGGATCCGACCAAGGTCGACCGCTCGGCCGCCTATGCGGCGCGCTATCTCGCCAAGAACGTCGTCGCGGCCGATCTCGCCGACCGCTGCACCATCCAGCTCTCCTACGCCATCGGCGTGTCGCAGCCGCTGTCGATCTATGTCGACCTGCACGGCACCGGGCGCGTCAAGGAGGAGGCGCTGGAGACGGTGCTGGGCAAGGTCATGGACCTGTCACCGCGCGGCATCCGCCAGCATCTCGGCCTCAACCGGCCGATCTATGCGCGCACCGCCGCCTATGGCCATTTCGGCCGCGCCCCGGAGGCCGATGGCGGCTTCTCGTGGGAGCGCGTCGACCTCGCTGACGAAATCCGCCGCGGTCTCGGCTGAGCCGCCGGCACGCTTCGGCCATGTCGGAGGGGCGGCGCCGTCTCTACGGCCGTCACAAGGGACGGCCGCTCAGCGCGCATCGCAGCGAGCTCCTGTCGGCGCTGGCGCCGCTCGACCTTGCGGCGCCGCGGCCGACCGACCTTGCCGGCCTCTTTCCGCGGCCGGTGCGCGAGGTGCGACTGGAGATCGGCTTCGGTGGCGGTGAACGGCTTGTCGCCGAGGCCGCAGCCAATCGCGACGTCGGCTTCATCGGCATCGAGCCCTTCATCAACGGCCTCGCCAAGGCAGCGGCGGCCGTCGACGCCGCCGGGCTCGACACTGCCCGCCTCCACGGCGGCGATGCGACGCCGGTCCTCGACTGGCTGCCCGACCGCAGCCTTGCCCGCATCGACCTCCTCTATCCCGATCCGTGGCCGAAGCGCCGCCACTGGAAGAGGCGCTTCGTCTCGCAGGAGAATCTCGACCGCTTCGCCCGTCTGCTGGTCCCCGGCGGCATCTTCCGCTTCGCCTCCGACATTCCGCATTATGTCGACTGGACGCTCCAGCATGGGCTGGCGCGGTCCGATTTCACCTGGACGGCGGAGCGCGCCGACGACTGGCGCCTGCCCTGGCCCGACTGGCCCGGCACCCGCTACGAGGCGAAGGCCATCGCCGCCGGCCGCCGGCCGGCCTACCTGACCTTCCGGCGCAGCTGAGATGGACAGGCTGACGCTGTTCGGCCTCGTCGCCGTGACGGCCATGCTGGTCTTCTACGCGCTCGAGGACAGGTCGCCCTGGGCCACCCTCGGCTTCGCACTCGCCTGTGGGTTGGGCTCGGCCTATGGCTTTCTGCAGGGCGCCTGGCCCTTCGGCGTCGTCGAGGCGATCTGGGCCCTGGTGGCGCTCCGCCGCTTCTGGCTGCGGCACCGAGGCTGAGCTGCCCTTTACCTCTCCCTGTGGGAGAGGTCGGAAACGCGCAGCGTTTCCGGGTGAGGGACACTCGACGGCCCCATAAGAGGCACCGGCGTCCAGCAGGTACTTACCGGCGGCGTGGTCCCTCACCCGTCCGCCTAAGCCTCGCTGCGCTCGGCGAGGCTCCCGACCTCTCCCAGCCGGGAGAGGTAAGAGGCGGCGGCCGAAGACTCATCCCTCGACCCGCTAACCTTGCAATGCGCAGCGCGCCGGCCTATATCGGCTGCATCAATCTCAAACGACTGGTTCGTTAGAGAGTGGGCCCGGCCGGACCCGCTCTTTTTTTACATCCGAAACCGGCCGGAGGACCGAGTTGGCCGCTGACGCCGCGCGCGAAGACAGGATCGTGACCGAGACCGGGCTCGACGCCCGTGTCGCAGCGATTGCCGAACCGGTGATCGAGGGCCTCGGCTACCGCCTGGTGCGGGTGAAGATCTCCGGACGCGACGGCCTGACGGTGCAGATCATGGCCGAGCGGCCGGACGGCCCGATGACAGTCGACGACTGCGAGGCGATCAGCCGCGACCTGTCGGCGACGCTCGATGTCGACGACCCGATCGAGCGCGAATACCATCTCGAGGTGTCGTCGCCGGGCATGGACCGGCCGCTGGTGCGGCGCTCCGATTTCGAGCGCGCCCTCGGGCATCTGGCGAAGGTCGAGATGCGCGTGCCGGTGGGTGGGCGCAAGCGCTTCCGCGGCACCATCGGCGCCCTCGACGGCGACGCGGTGCGCTTCGAGCCGGAGCCGGCCGAGGGCAAGGAACCGCCGGAGCCGGTGGCCCTGCCGCTCGACGATATCGCCGAGGCGCGGCTGATCCTGACCGAGGCGCTGATCCGCAGCGAGCTCCAGGCGCAGAAGAAGCTCGCCAAGGAGGCCAAGGAAGCGCGCAAGGCCGAGCGCGCCGCCGAACGCGCCGAACGGATCAATGCCAGCCGCAAGGCCACGACATCCAAGGCCACACCCAAGGCCACAACACCTGCAGGGGCGGTCGTCATGGACGCATCCGAACCTGCCGAAGACAGCTAGACCACAAGCGGAGACCGATCATGGCCGTCAGCGCCAATCGCCTCGAACTGCTGCAGATCGCCGATGCCGTCGCCCGCGAAAAGGCGATCGACCGCGTCATCGTCATCGCGGCCATGGAAGACGCCATCCAGAAGGCGGCGCGCTCCCGCTACGGCTCCGAGACCGACGTGCGGGCCGAGATCAACGGCAAGACCGGCGAGATCAAGCTCCAGCGCCTGCTCAAGGTGGTGGACGAGGTCGAAAATCCGGCCACCGACATCTCCCTCGACGACGCCCGCGCGCGCAACCCGGCGGCGCAGGTCGGCGACTACATCGCCGAGCCGCTGCCGCCGATGGATTTCGGCCGCATCGCCGCCCAGTCGGCGAAGCAGGTCATCGTCCAGAAGGTGCGCGAGGCCGAGCGCGACCGGCAGTATGACGAGTACAAGGATCGCATCGGCGAGATCGTCAACGGCCAGGTCAAGCGCGTCGAATACGGCAACGTCATCGTCGATCTCGGCCGCGGCGAGGGCATCGTGCGCCGCGACGAGCTGATCCCGCGCGAGAACTTCCGCTACGGCGACCGCATCCGCGCCTATGTCTATGACGTGCGCCGCGAGCAGCGCGGGCCGCAGATCTTCCTGTCGCGCACCCATCCGCAGTTCATGGCCAAGCTGTTCGCGCAGGAAGTGCCCGAGATCTATGACGGCATCATCGAGGTGAAGTCGGTCGCCCGCGATCCCGGCTCGCGCGCCAAGATCGCCGTCATCTCGCGCGACTCGTCGATCGACCCGGTCGGCGCCTGCGTCGGCATGCGCGGCAGCCGCGTCCAGGCGGTCGTCAACGAGCTGCAGGGCGAGAAGATCGACATCATTCCGTGGAGCCCGGACGCGGCGACCTTCATCGTCAACGCGCTGCAGCCGGCCGAGGTCAGCAAGGTGGTGCTCGACGAGGATGCCGAGCGCATCGAGGTTGTGGTGCCGGACGAGCAGCTGTCGCTGGCCATCGGCCGCCGCGGCCAGAATGTCCGCCTCGCCTCGCAGCTCACCGGCTGGGATATCGACATCCTCACCGAGCAGGAGGAATCGGAGCGCCGCCAGAAGGAGTTCCAGGAGCGCTCGGCGATGTTCAACACCGCCCTCGACGCGGACGAGGTCATCGGCCAGCTCCTCGCCTCGGAAGGCTTCACCTCGATCGAGGAAATCGCCTATGTCGACCCGGGCGAGATTTCCAGCATCGAGGGCTTCGACGCCGAGACGGCGGAAGAGCTGCAGGCGCGTGCCAGGGAATATCTGGAGCGCCTGGAGGCCGAGCAGGATGCGGAGCGCCAGGCGCTCGGCGTCAGCGACGAGCTGAAGGCCATCCCCGGCATCACCACGGCGATGCTGGTGGCTCTCGGCAAGGCCGACATCAAGTCGGTGGACGACTTTGCCGGTGCCGTGCCGGACGATCTCGTCGGCTACAGCGAGCGCAAGGACGGCGAGACCATCCAGCACGCCGGCGCGCTCGACGGCTTCGGCCTGTCGAAGGCCGATGCCGAGGCGATGATCATGGATGCGCGCGTCCGCCTCGGCTGGATCACGCCGGAAGAAGCGGCCGCCGACGAAGCTGAGCCGACCGAAGAAGAAACCGCGGGTGCGTAGCCATTGCCGAAACGGAATGAGCCGACAGAACGCCTTTGCATCGTCACGCGGCAGGTGAAGCCGCTGGACGAGCTCCTGCGTTTTGCGCTGGCGCCGGACGGCGAAGTGGTTGCCGATTTCCGCCGCAACCTCCCCGGCCGCGGCGTCTGGGTGACGGCGACCGCCGAGGCGGTGGCCGCGGCGGAGAAGCGCAGGCTGTTCGGCCACGCCTTCCGCGAAACAGTGCATGTCGCGCCGGGCCTTGCCGACCGCGTCGGCGACCGGCTGGCGCAACTGGCGCTGTCGGCGCTGTCGCTGGCGCGCAAGGCCGGCGCGCTGACGCTCGGCTTCACCAAGGTCGAGGCGGCCATCGCCGCCGGGCAGGTGGCGGCGCTGATCCACGCCTCCGATGCGGCGGCCGACGGCGTCCGCAAGCTCGATGCCGCTTTCCGGCGCCGCGGCGGCGACGAAAACCGCATTATTTGCCTCTTCAGCGAGGCGCAATTGGGTTTGGCATTGGGCGGCGCACATGTGATACATGCAGCACTGCTCGCAGGTCGGGCGAGCGAGAACGTGCTTGATCGTATCGCCGCGCTCGTCCGGTTTCTCGGCAGAGAACCGCCAGACGGCACAGCCTTTCATCTTTCGACACAGGCCGCGGATCTGTCCGCAGGGCACAGCAACGTATGACTGACGGCAAGAATTCCAGCGACAAGACTCTCAGCGTGACCCCGAAGAAGACCCTCGGCCTGAAGCGTCCGGCCCTGGAGCGGGATACCGTGCGCCAGAGCTTCTCGCATGGGCGTACCAACACAGTGCAGGTGGAGCGCATCAAGCGGCCGCGCGTCGTGGTGCCGGGCGACAAGCCCGAGCCGGTCGGCGCAGCGGGCGCAGCTGCCGCCACCCGTCAGCAGACGCCGAGCCAGACACCGCCGCCGCCGGCCGTGAAACCCATGGCGAGCGAGCCGCGCCAGACGCCGCGGCCGCAGCCGCGCTCGGGCGTGATCCTCAACCGCCTGTCCGGCGGCGAGCTCGATGCCCGCGCCAGGGCGCTGGCCGATGCCCGCGTTCGCGAGGCGCAGGAGCGCCGCGACGCGGAGATCGCCGCGCGCCAGCGCGCCGAGGAGGCCGAGCGCCAGGCGCGCGAGGCCGCCGAGGCGGAGAAGCGCCGCGCCGAGGAAGAGGCCCGCCGCAAGGTGGAAGCCGAAGCCACGGCGCGCGCCGAGGAGATCGCCCGCAAGCGGCTCGGCCCGACCGAAGTGCAGGCGCCGCCGGCCGAGGATCGTGGCGCACCGCGCCGCGCCCCGGTGGCCCCGCGCACCGACGGCGACGATGACGAGCGTCCGGCGCGCAGCGCGCTCGGCGGCCGCGTCAAGACGGGACGCGCTCCAGTGGCCGAGGTCAAGCCGGCCCGCAAGGATGTGCCCGATCGCAGCGGCCGCTCGCGGCTGACGCTGACCAACGCGCTCGACGACAGCGAGCGCGAGCGTTCGGTCGCAGCCTGGAAGCGCAAGCAGGAGCGCATCCGCGCCCGCAGCCGCCAGCCGGTGCAGCGCGAGAAGGTGACACGCGAGGTGGTCGTCCCCGAGACGATCACCATCCAGGAACTGTCGAACCGCATGGCCGAGCGCGCCAATGCCATCATCGGCTACCTGATGAAGCAGGGGCAGCTCTTGAAGGCCGGCGACATCATCGACGCCGATCTGGCGCAGCTCATCGCCGAGGAATTCGGCCACACGGTGAAGCGCGTCTCGGAAGCCGACGTCGAGGAAGGCCTGTTCGCCGCCGCCAACGAGGCCGTCGACACGACGCCGCGTCCGCCGGTGGTGACCATCATGGGCCATGTCGACCACGGCAAGACGTCGCTGCTCGACGCCATCCGCAAGACCAGCGTTGTGAGCGGCGAGGCCGGCGGCATCACCCAGCATATCGGCGCCTACCAGGTCGAGCAGAACGGCCAGAAGATCACCTTCATCGACACGCCCGGCCACGCCGCGTTCACCGCCATGCGCGCCCGCGGCGCCAAGGCGACGGACATCGTCGTGCTGGTGGTGGCGGCCGATGACGGCGTCATGCCGCAGACGATCGAGGCCATCAACCACGCCAAGGCGGCGAAGGTGCCGATCATCGTCGCCATCAACAAGATCGACAAGCCGGACGCCGACCCGAACCGCGTCCGCACCGAGCTGCTGCAGCACGAGGTGTTCGTCGAATCGATGGGCGGCGAGGTGCTGGACGTCGAGGTGTCGGCGACCAAGGGCACCAATCTCGACAAGCTGCTGGAGACGATCCTGCTGCAGGCCGAGGTGATGGACCTCAAGTCCAATCCCGACCAGGCGGCCGAAGGCACCGTCATCGAGGCGAAACTCGACCGTGGCCGCGGCCCGGTCGCCACCGTTCTGGTGCAGCGCGGTACGCTGCGGAGCGGCGACATCATCGTCGCCGGCGCCGAATGGGGCCGCGTCCGCGCCCTCGTCAACGACAAGGGCGCCACGGTCACCGAAGCACCGCCGTCGATGCCGGTCGAGGTGCTCGGCTTCCAGGGCGCGCCCGATGCCGGCGACCGCTTCGCGGTGGTCGAGAACGAGGCGCGGGCCCGCGAGATCGCCGACTACCGCCAGCGCCAGAAGCGCGAGAAGGCGCAGGCCCGCATGACCGGCGCCCGCGGCTCGCTCGAGCAGATGATGAACCAGCTCCAGACCACGGGCCGCAAGGAATTCCCGCTGGTCATCAAGGGCGACGTGCAGGGCTCGATCGAGGCCATTGCCGGCGCCCTGGAGCAGCTCGGCACCAGCGAGGTGGCGGCACGCATCATCCATTCCGGCGTCGGCGGCGTCACCGAGTCGGACGTGACGCTGGCCGCCGCGTCGAGCGCCGCCATCATCGGCTTCAACGTGCGCGCCAATGCCCAGGCACGGGCGGCGGCGGAGCGCGACGGCGTCGAGATCCGCTACTACAACATCATCTACAACCTCGTGGATGACGTGAAGGCGGCGATGTCGGGCCTGCTCACGCCGGAGCGGCGCGAGACGATGCTCGGCAATGCCGAGATCCTGGAGATCTTCAACATCTCCAAGGTCGGCAAGGTCGCCGGCTGCCGCGTCACCGACGGCGTCGTGGAGCGCGGCGCCAATGTCCGCCTCATCCGCGACAACGTGGTGATCCACGAGGGCAAGCTGTCGACCCTCAAGCGCTTCAAGGACGAAGTGCGCGAGGTGCAGGCGGGCCAGGAATGCGGCATGGCCTTCGAGAAATACGAGGACATGCGCGCCGGCGACGTCATCGAGTGCTACCGCGTCGAGGAGGTCAAGCGGTCGCTGTAAGGCGGCCGCTGCCCCTTTGTGGGGTGGGCAAGCTGGCTTGCCCACGCGGCGAACCGACGGCGTGGCGAGAAGACCCGCCTGGCATGGCTGCGCCTGCTGCGCGTCGCAAGTGGCTCACCAGAGGCAGCAATGAACGCGGATCTGAAGGACCTGTTGCAGCGGGTCGAAGCCTGGCCGGCTGAGGCCCAGACAGAAGTGCTGCGCTCGTTGGCGAAGATTGAACGGCAATTCGATCTTTTCCCTCTATCGGAAGAGGATATCGCCGCGCTTGAGCAAAGTGCCGAAGACGAACGTCTGGGCCGCTTCGCCTCGGACGAAGAGATCGAAGAGCTCTTCGCGCGTTATCGAAGCCGATGACGGACGGGCAAGGCCCACCCGGTCAATCGCGGGCATCGTATGTCCGCGTGGGCAAGGCTTCGCCCTGCCCACCCTACGAGAAAGGACCAGTACGATCATGGCGGTGCGGCCGTCATCGAAGGGACCATCCCAGCGCCAGTTGCGCGTCGGCGAGCTTGTCCGTCACGCGCTGGCGGAGATCCTGTCGCGCGGCGACGTGCAGGATGACGCTCTGGCCGACACTATCGTCACCGTGCCGGAAGTGGCGATGTCGGCCGACCTGCGGCTTGCCACCTGCTATGTCGTGCCGCTCGGTGGCGAGAACAGCCAGGCGATCGTCGCGGCGCTGGAGCGCAACAAGCGCTTCCTGCGCGGCGAGGTGGCGCATCGCATCGACCTGCGCTATGCGCCGGACCTGCGCTTCCGGCTGGACGATTCCTTCGACCGCGGCGCCCACATCGACGCCCTGCTGCGCAGCCCCGGAGTAAGCCGCGACACCGGCGCCGCGCCGGATGCCGCCGGCGAAACCGACGACGAATAACCCCTCTCAGGAAGGAACGACGCGCCATGGGCCGCACCAGGAAGGGCCGTGACGTTTCCGGCTGGCTGATCCTCGACAAGCCGGTCGGGATGACCTCGACCCAGGCCGTGTCGGTGGTCCGCCGCCTGTTCGGCTCGAACAAGGCCGGCCATGCCGGTACGCTCGATCCGCTCGCCTCGGGCTGCCTGCCGATCGCCCTCGGCGAGGCGACGAAGACCGTGCCTTTCGTGCAGGACGGCCGCAAGGTCTACCGCTTCACCGTGCGCTGGGGCGTCCAGACCGACACCGACGATGCCGAGGGGCAGCCCATCGCCAGCTCCGATCACCGGCCGACGGCGGAGGCCGTCGCCGCGGCGCTGCCGCACTTCACCGGCGACATCATGCAGGTGCCGCCGGTCTACTCGGCGCTGAAGATCGACGGCGAGCGGGCCTACGACCTTGCCCGCGACGGTGAGACTGTGACGCTGGAGGCGCGGCCGGTGAGCATCCACCGCCTCGACCTCATCGCTGCCGACGCCGATACGGCCGTTCTGGAGGCCGAATGCGGCAAAGGCACCTATGTCCGCTCGCTGGCCCGCGACCTCGGCCTGCGGCTCGGCACGTTCGGTCATGTGACGGCGCTGCGGCGCCTGGTCGTCGGGCCGTTCGACGAGATAAGCCTGGTGCCGCTGGCCGACCTGCAGGCCGCCGCCGAGGAGGGGCCGCAGGCCTGCGACGCCTATCTGCGGCCGGTCGCCGACGCCCTGTTCGACCTGCCCGAGATCGCCCTCACCGGGGCCGATGCCGGCCGCGTCATGCGCGGCCAGCCGGTGCTGCTGCGCGGCCGCGATGCGCCCTATCTGGGCGGCATGGCCTATGCCACATCGGCCGGCCGCCTGCTCGCCATCGGCGACATCGACCAGGGCGCGCTGCACCCGAAGCGCGTCTTCAATCTCTGACGTTGAAACACACGCCCCGGCCCGAAGCGCTCACATTGCCGTTGACCCCCCTGAACGGGGATCAACGGTGACAGGCGGCTCCTGTAGGGGGAAGCACGATCGCGACCTGTCGCGAGCGGGCGCTTCAGGTTCTAGTCCGCCCCAAAGCCCTGAGGCGTCCCAGCGGCGTCCGTCCGGCTTGCCCGGGCGGGCGCCGTTTCGCTGCCGGCCTGCAGGCCGCGGCCCGCCGGCAGAGGCTGCGGCGGGGACAAGCAATTTCGCTGGCAATTTTCCTTGCGCTGCGCCATATAGGCGGCACGTGGCTGCCGAGAGGGTTCGGCGGCCGCTTGCCTTGTTGCGTGACCGCGCTGGACGACATCCCGGCCCGCCGCCACCTGCAAGGCGCCAGCGCCGCCCCTCGCGGGCGGCACAAGCGGCGGCCAAGCCGATCCGTTTCCGACCCGCTTCCCGGAACGACCAGGTCACGAAGCCGCCTTTTCAGAAGCGGGCCACCGTCCCTTGTGCGGACCGGGCGGCCCTTGCAGCCAAGGGACACCGATGTCGATCACTGCAGATCGCAAGCAGGCACTCATCAAGGAATACGCCACCGGCGGCAACGATACCGGCTCGCCGGAGGTCCAAGTGGCCATTCTGTCCGAGCGCATCGCCAACCTGACCGAGCACTTCAAGACCCACGCCAAGGACAACCATTCCCGGCGCGGCCTGCTGCGGCTCGTCAGCCAGCGGCGCAGCCTGCTCGACTACCTTCGCAACAGCGACGAAGCGCGCTACCGCACGCTCATCGAACGCCTCGGCCTCAGGCGCTAGAGCATGATCCGAAAAAGTGGATTCCGGTTTTTCGAGAAAGATCATGCTCCACCAAGGACCGGAGGTCAGAGCGTGATCCGACTTGATCGGATCGCGCTCTGAGGCAGGAGCACGATCGCGGACGGCCGGCTGTCCGCCGGCTCCGCATGGGATCGTTCTCCACGACCAAAAAGACGGGGTGTGGCCGCTGCGGCCGGCCCCGCGAACTGCCACGGCGGCATGGGGCCGCCGTGTGACCGCTACGGATCGCCGCAGGGTCATGGCAGGATCGCCGGACGCTTTTCCCGCCCAGGAGCTTCCCGCCGTCTTGTCCATGGCTCTGTCCGCGGTCCCCGTCCGTATGAAAGGGACAGGACATGTTCGATTTACAGCGCGTCCAGATCGAGTGGGGCGGGCGCACGCTCACCCTCGAGACCGGCAAGATCGCCCGCCAGGCCGACGGCGCCGTGCTCGCTACCTATGGCGAGACCAAGGTGCTGGCGACCGTCGTCGCCGCCCGTGAGCCGAAGCCGGGCGTCGATTTCTTTCCGCTGACCGTCAACTACCAGGAAAAGGCCTTCGCCGCCGGCAAGATCCCGGGTGGCTATTTCAAGCGCGAGGGACGGCCGTCCGAGAACGAGACGCTCGTCTCGCGCCTCATCGACCGGCCGATCCGGCCGCTCTTCGCCGAAGGCTTCCGCAACGAGACGCAGGTCATCGCCACCGTCCTGGCGCACGATCTGGAGAATGACCCGGATATCGTCGCCATGGTCGCCGCCTCGGCGGCGCTGACGCTGTCGGGCGTGCCCTTCATGGGCCCGGTCGGCGCCGCCCGCGTCGGCTACATCAACGACCAGTACATCCTCAATCCGACGCTCGAGCAGATGGCCGACACGCGGCTGGAGCTCGTCGTCGCCGGCACCGGCGATGCGGTGCTGATGGTGGAATCGGAGGCGCACGAGCTCTCCGAGGACGTCATGCTCGGTGCCGTGATGTTCGGCCATCGCGGCTTCCAGCCGGTGATCGACGCCATCATCCAGCTCGCCGAGCGCGCCGCCAAGGAGCCGCGGCCGCACGCCTACGATCCGCACGACGATATCTACCAGCAGATGAAGGCAGCGGCGGAGACCGATCTCCGCGCCGCCTATTCCATCGTCCAGAAGGCCGACCGCCACGATGCCGTCAGCGCCGTCAAGGCGCGGCTGCTGAGCACCTTCGCGCCGGCCGGCTCCGATCCCGCCACGGTGCAGATCGTCGGCGAGACCTTCAAGCGCCTCGAGAGCGACATCGTCCGCTGGAACATCCTCGACCACGGCAAGCGCATCGACGGCCGCGACCTGGAGACGGTCCGCCCGATCGTCGCCGAAGTCGGCATCCTGCCGCGCGCCCACGGCTCGGCGCTGTTCACCCGCGGCGAGACGCAGGCGCTGGTGGTGGCGACGCTCGGCACCGGCGACGACGAGCAGTTCGTCGACGCCCTCGCCGGCACCTTCAAGCAGACCTTCATGCTGCACTACAATTTCCCGCCCTATTCGGTCGGCGAAACCGGCCGCATGGGCTCGCCCGGCCGGCGCGAGATCGGCCACGGCAAGCTTGCCTGGCGCGCCGTGCATCCGCTGCTGCCGGCGCATCACGACTTCCCCTATACGATCCGCCTCGTCTCGGAGATCACCGAGTCGAACGGCTCGTCGTCGATGGCCACCGTCTGCGGCAGCTCGCTGGCGCTGATGGATGCCGGCGTGCCGCTGAAGCGGCCGGTGGCGGGCATCGCCATGGGCCTCATCAAGGAAGGCGAGCGCTTCGCCGTCCTCAGCGACATCCTCGGCGACGAGGACCATCTCGGCGACATGGACTTCAAGGTCGCCGGCACCGAGGCGGGCGTCACCTCGCTGCAGATGGACATCAAGATCCAGGGCATCACCGAGGAGATCATGAAGATCGCCCTCGCCCAGGCGCAGCGCGGCCGCATGCACATCCTCGGCGAGATGGCCAAGGCGATTACCGGCGCCCGTCCGGAGCTCGGCGAGTTTGCGCCGCGCATCGAGGTCATCACCATCCCGACCGACAAGATCCGCGAGGTCATCGGTTCCGGAGGCAAGGTGATCCGCGAGATCGTCGAGAAGACCGGCGCCAAGATCGACATTTCCGACGACGGCACCGTCAAGGTCGCCTCGTCCGACGGCAAGGCCATCACGGCCGCCCTCAACTGGATCAAGTCGATCGCCGCCGAGCCGGAAATCGGCGCCATCTATCAGGGTACGGTGGTCAAAGTTGTCGATTTCGGCGCCTTCGTGAACTTCTTCGGCGCCCGCGACGGCCTCGTCCACATCTCGCAGCTCGCCGCAAACCGCGTCGCCAAGACCCAGGACGTCGTCAACGAGGGCGACAAGGTGTGGGTGAAGCTCCTCGGCTTCGACGACCGCGGCAAGGTCCGCCTGTCGATGCGTGCCGTCGACCAGCAGACCGGCGAGGAAATCCCGGAGGCCAAGGCCGAGAAGGAAGCCGCCGCCGGCTGACCCGCAGCACGGCAGGACTGAATAGATCAGCGCGGAGGCCCAACGGCCTCCGCGCTTTTTGTTTCCGAAGCACCCCGCATTATCGCTCAGCTGCGTGGGCGGTATGAGCCAGCGACTACGGTGCAGAACGTGCACCCATCCCTCACCGGAACGGGAGGGTGAGGATGGGCGTGAGCTCCCTGACGGTTACGGAGCCCTACGCCGCGAGGTCGGCCACCACCGCGTCGAGCACGAAGGAGCCGGCCCTTGTGGCGCGGACCTTGCCGCCGACCGTTTCCACCATGCCGTATTGCACCAGCTCGCTGAGACGGCGCGGGTCGAGGCTGCGGCCGGCGATGCGCTGGTAGCGGGCAAGGTCGATGCCCTCGACGAGACGCAGGCCCATCAGCAGCATCTCGTCCGCTTCCTCCTCCGGCGTCAGCAGCTCGTCGCTGTCCAGCCCGTCGCCCCAGGATTCGACGCGCTCCAGCCATTTCTCCGGCTCGCGCGCCGTCGCCGTGGCGTGGCGCCCGTCGTCGAGCAGCAGCCGGCCATGGGCGCCGGGGCCGATGCCGGCATATTCGCCATAGCGCCAGTAGAGGAGATTGTGCCGGCATTCGGCGCCGGGCGCCGCATGGTTGGAGATCTCGTAGGCAGGACGGCCGGCGCGGTCGCAGACCTCCTGCGTCAGGGCGTAGAGATCGGCGGCCAGTTCCTCGTCGGGCGGCTGCAGCTTGCCGGCGTCGTAAAGCGCCGCGAAGGGCGTGTCCGGCTCGATGGTCAGCTGGTAGAGCGAGACATGGTCCGAGGCCATCGCCAGCGCCTCGGCAAGCTCGGCGCCCCAGGCCTCCATCGTCTGGCCCGGACGGGCATAGATGAGGTCGAAGCTGGTGCGCTCGAAGGTGCTGGTGGCAATGGCGATCGCCGCCCGCGCCTCGGCGACATTGTGCAGGCGGCCGAGGAAGCGCAGGTCCTTGTCGTTGAGCGCCTGGACGCCGAGCGACACGCGGTTGACGCCGGCGGCGCGATAGCCGCGGAAGCGCTCCGCCTCGACGCTGGAGGGATTGGCCTCCATGGTGATCTCGGCATCGGCTGCGACGGTCCAGACAGAGGCGACGGCGTCGAGGATGGCGCCGACCGTCGCCGGTTGCATCAGCGACGGCGTGCCGCCACCCATGAAGATGCTGCCGACGGTGCGGCCGGGCGTGCGCGCCGCCGTGGTGGCGATCTCGCGCCGGAACGCCTCGACATAGCGGGCCTGGTCGACGGGGACGTGCCGGACATGCGAATTGAAGTCGCAATAGGGGCACTTGGCGGCGCAGAACGGCCAATGGACGTAGACCCCGAAGCCGGCGTCGGACGGGTTGGCCAAGCCTCTAGCGCTCCGCTTCGAGGGATTGCGCGAACAGCCGGAAGGCGCGCGCCCGGTGCGACAGCGCCGTGCCGCCCGGCTTCCAGCCGTGCTTTTCCGTGGCGCTCATCTCGCCGAAGGTGCGGCTCTCGCCCTCCGGCAGGAACATCGGGTCGTAGCCGAAGCCCTCCGTGCCGCGCGGCGGCCAGACCAGCGTGCCGTGGATTTCGCCGCGCCATTGACGCGCCGAGCCGTCGGGCTGCGCCAGGCTGAGAACGGCGACGAAATGGGCGCGGCGCTGCTCCGGCGCCGTGGCGCCGCGCTGCTGCAGCTTTTCCTCGATATTGCGCATCGCCTGGTCGAAATCCTTCGTCGGCCCCGCCCAGCGGGCCGAGTAGATGCCGGGATCGCCGCCGAGGGCCTCGACGCACAAGCCGGAATCATCGGCCAGCGCCGGCAGACCGGAGGCTGTGGCGGCGGCGACGGCCTTCAGCGTCGCGTTCTCCTCGAAGGTCGCGCCGGTCTCCTCCGGCTCCGGCAGGCCGAGCGCGGCCGCGGAAACCACATCGATGCCGTATGGGCGAATCAGTTCGTCGATCTCGCGCACCTTGCCGGGATTGTGGCTGGCGATGACGAGCCTGTCACCCCGGCGCAGCAGCGGGACGGAAGCGTTCACAGGATCGCCAGCTTCTGCAATTCGACAAGGCCGGCAATGCCGGTCCGCGCCATGGCGAGAAGGCCGCTGAACTGCTCCTCCGAGAACGGCGCGCCCTCGGCCGTGCCCTGGATTTCGACGATGCCGCCGTTGCCGGTGAGGACGAAATTGGCGTCGGTCTCGGCCTCCGAATCCTCCAGATAGTCGAGGTCGAGCACCGCCTCGCCGCGATAGATGCCGGCCGACACCGCCGCGACATGGTCGAGCAGCGCCGGCTTCGTCAGCATCGAGCGGGCCTTCATCCAGTCGAGGCAGTCATGCAGCGCCACCCAGGCGCCGGTGATCGACGCCGTGCGGGTGCCGCCATCGGCCTGGATGACGTCGCAGTCGATGGAGATCTGCCGCTCGCCGAGCGCCGTCAGGTCGACGACCGAGCGCAGCGACCGGCCGATCAGGCGCTGGATCTCCTGCGTGCGGCCGGACTGCTTGCCGGCGCTCGCCTCGCGCTTCATGCGCTCTGACGTCGAGCGCGGCAGCATCCCATATTCGGCGGTGATCCAGCCCTTGCCGCCGCCGCGCAGCCAGGGCGGCACGCGCTCCTCGAGACTGGCGGTGCAATAGACATGGGTGTCGCCGAAGCGCACGAGGCAGGAGCCCTCGGCATGCTTGGCAACGCCGCGTTCGAGTGTGACCGCCCGCATGTCGGTAGGGGCGCGCTTCGATGGCCGCATAAGGTTTTTCCGGTTTCAGCGAGCCTCGCTTCTAGCCGGGGCGGCCCCGCGACGCAAAGGGGATCGCCATCCTCTTGCAGGCTGCGACAGGAAGGGCAGAATCAGGACCATGGCAACACAGAATTCAGTGCCGCAGACCAGCGCCGGCCCGGCCCAGGGCGCCCTGCAGAGCCTCGACCGGCGCTCGCGGGAGATCTTCCGCCGCATCGTCGAGAGCTACCTGGAGACCGGCGAGCCGGTCGGCTCGCGCAATATCAGCCGCATCCTGCCGGTGAGCCTGTCGCCGGCCTCGGTGCGCAACGTCATGGCCGACCTGGAGCAGCTCGGCCTCATCTATGCGCCGCATATCTCAGCCGGCCGGCTGCCGACCGAGATCGGGCTGCGCTTCTTCGTCGATGCCCTCCTCGAAGTCGGCGACCTGTCGGCGGAAGAACGGCGCCTGATGGAGGCGCAGGTGCGCGCCGGCGACAAGGGGCGCACCGTCGAGGAGGTGCTGTCGGAGGCCAGCCACATGCTGTCCGGCCTGTCGCGCGGCGCCGGCGTCGTGCTCGCCGGCAAGTCCGACCTGCGGCTGAAGCATATCGAGTTCGTGCGCCTCGAGCCGCAGCGGGCGCTGGTGGTGCTGGTCGGCGAGGACGGCTCGGTGGAAAACCGGCTGATCGAGCTTGCCCCCGGCACGACGCCCTCGGCGCTGATCGAGGCCGCCAATTACCTCAACGCCATGCTGCGCGGCCGCACGCTGTCGGAGGCTCGCACCGAGCTGGAGCGGCGCCAGGCGGCGGCCCGCGCCGAGCTCGACCAGCTGACGCAGAAGCTCGTCGATGACGGCCTGGCGACCTGGGCCAATGCCGGGGTCGACCGGCCGGAGACGCTGATCGTGCGCGGCCGCTCCAACCTCCTCGACGAGCTCAAGGCCACCGACGATCTGGAACGCATCCGCCTGCTGTTCGACGACCTGGAGACGCAGCAGGAGCTGATCAGCCTGCTCGCCGGCGCCGAAAACGGCGAAGGCGTGCGCATCTTCATCGGCTCCGAATCGAAGCTGTTCTCGCTGTCCGGCTCGTCGCTGGTGGTGGCGCCGTTCCGCGACACCGAGGAGCGGGTGGTCGGCGTCCTCGGGGTGATCGGGCCGACGCGGCTCAACTATGCCCGCATCGTGCCGATGGTCGACTATACCGCCAAGCTGATCGGCCGGATCATCGGCTAGGACCTGGCTACCGCCGTCCCAACCGCCGCTGCGTCATGCCCGGTCTTCGCCCGGGCATGACGCAGCTGAGGTGTAGCCGCACCTAGACCGCGAAGCCGGACGCCCGCGCCAGCTCCCGCAGGTCCACCGCCGGGCGCGGGCCGACATGGCCGATGACTTCGGCCGCTGCCAGCGAGCCGAGGGCGGCGCAGGTCGTCAGCGGCAGGCCGCGGGCATAGCCGAGCAGGAAGCCGGAGGCATAGAGATCGCCGGCACCCGTGGTGTCGACGACGGTATCGACCGGCGCCGCCGGCACCAGCTCGACGCTTTCGCCGGTGACGACATAGGAGCCGTTGCCACTGTCGGTCACGGCGGCCAGCCGGCAATCGTCCCGCAGGGCGGAGATCGCCGCCGCCAGGCTGCCGGTCTCGTAGAGCGACTCAAGCTCGGTGCGGTTGGCGAAGAGGACGTCCATGGTGCCGTCGCGGATGAGACCGAGGAATTCGGCGCGAAAGCGGTCGACGCAGAAGGCGTCGGACAGCGTCAGCGATACCTGCCGCCCGGCTTCATGGGCGATGCGCGCCGCCTTGCGGAAGGCCTCCTTGGCCTGCGGCGGGTCCCACAGATAGCCCTCCAGATAGGTGATGAAGGCGCCCGAGACGGTATCGGCGTCGATATCGTCCGGCCCGAGCTCGACGCAGGCGCCGAGATAGGTGTTCATCGTCCGCTCGCCGTCGGGCGTGATCAGTATCATCGACCGGGCGGTTGGCGGCGGCGCCACCAGCGGCGGCGTGTCGAAGGTGACGCCGACGGCCCGCATGTCGTGGCGGTAGACCTCGCCGAGCTGGTCGGCCGCCACCTTGCCGATGAAGGCGCCGCGGCCGCCGAGCGAGGCGACGCCGGCAATGGTATTGCCGGCCGAGCCGCCCGAGGTCTCGATCGCCGGCGCCATGTGGCCGTAGAGCCGCTCCGCCTCCTCCGCATCGATCAGGCGCATGCTGCTCTTGTTGAGGCCCTCGCGGACGAGGAAATCCTCCTCGGTGCGGGCGATGACATCGACAATGGCGTTGCCGATGCCGAGCACGTCGAAACGGGGTGCGGTCAAGGAAGGGCTCTCGGGATTGGGGAGCTGGGCGAGGTGACCGACTTATAGCGCCCGCCCCGCCCGGTGCAACGCGGCTATCCAATCGGCGGTCGGCAATAACCCATTGTCACAGGAAAGCTCGCACCTCTACCTCTCCAGGCAAGAGAGGTCGGGAGCCTTAGGTGAGCGAAGCGAACCTTAGGCGGACGGGTGAGGTGTGTTGCGGGTTGGGGTGACACGCCGACCGCGGCGCCCTCAACGCAACCGCCATTGTCCCTCACCCGGAAACGCTGCGCGTTTCCGACCTCTCCCACCGGAGAGGTAAGCCGCCACGTCGTGCCATTACCCCTCATGGGTCCGGACGGCCACGTTGGCCATCAAGCCGGGTTTTGCTAGGCAGGCGGCATGAGCGCCAGCGATCTCGCCGCCGATGCGACGGCCTCGGGCAAGGTGCGGCCGCCGCCGTGGTGGACGCCGCGCCTCGCCCACGGCCTGACGCTGCGCGCCTGGCTGCGGCTGCTGCGCCGCCATCGCTACGACATCGACCTGCCGCGCTGGCCGCGCGCCGCCGGCATCATGCTGATGTCGCTGCTGTGCTCCAACGGCGCCTTCCTGCAGCGCTTGGTCCACGGCCGCCGCATCGCCGCCGAGCCGATCCCGCCGCCGGTCTTCATCATCGGCCACTGGCGCTCCGGCACGACCTTCCTGCACGAATTGCTGGCCAGCGACGAGCGCTTCCTGGCGCCGACCACCTTCGAGTGCTTCTGCCCGGAGCACTTCCTGTCGCTGTCGCGGGTGCTGACCTGGTTCCCGTTCCTGATGCCGAAGAGCCGGCCGATGGACGACATGGCGATGGGCTGGAACCGGCCGCAGGAGGACGAGTTCGCCCTGCTCGCCGCCGGCGTCGGCTCGCCCTATGAGGGCTTCTTCTTTCCCAACCACCGCGCCGAGGCGCAGCCCTACCTGCATCCGGAAGACCTGCCGGACGAGGAGCGGCGGGCCTGGGAGGAAGCGCTGACGGCGTTCCTGCGCGCCGTCGCCTACCGGCGCCGACGCCAGCGGCGGCGCCGCAAAAGCCCCGAGCCGACGCATTTCCTGCTGAAGTCGCCGACCCATACGGCGCGCATCGCCCAGCTCGCGGCGCTGTTTCCCGGTGCCCGCTTCGTGCATATCGCCCGCGATCCCTACCGCGTCTTTGCGTCGAGCCGGCTGCTGTGGCCGGCCATGTCGACGCGGCAGCTGCTGCATGCCACCGAGACGCCGGACGAGCCGGGGGCGCCGGCGCTCGATGCCTTCGTCCTCGGCCAGATGGAGACGCTCTACCGCGACTTCGAGGCCGACATCGCGGCGCTGCCGGCCGGCACCTATGCCGAGCTGCGCTACGAGGCGCTGGTGCGCGACCCGCGCACCGAGATCGCCCGCCTCTATGCCGCGCTCGGCCTCAGCCAGCCAGCGACCAATGCCGCCATCGACGCGCATCTGGAGCGCATGGCCGGCTACAGGCCCAACCGCTTCGCCCTCGACGAGGCCTCGCGGGCCATGGTCCGGGCGCGCTGGGGCTGGTATTTCGACCGCTTCGGCTACGCGCGCGACTGACCAGCACGGCGGCCGCGGCGCGTGACAGCGCCACAGTTTCATGCGACACGAACCGCCATCATGACGCTGGTGAAGATCTGCGGGCTGTCGACCCCGGAAACGCTGAAGGCCGCGCTGGAGGCCGGAGCCGACATGGTCGGCTTCGTGTTCTTCGCCGCCAGCCCGCGCGTCGTCACGCCGAACCGCGCTGCCGAGCTGGCGAAGCAGGTCGAGAAGCGCGCCGAGACCGTGGCGCTGACGGTCAACATGACCGATAGCGAGCTCGGCGAGATCGTCGACCAGCTGGCGCCCGACTGGCTGCAGCTGCACGGCAGCGAGCCGCCGGAGCGGGTGGCGGAAATCCGCCAGCGTTTCGGCCGCAGGGTGATCAAGGTGATCGGCGTGCGCGGCCGCTCCGATGTCGCGGCTGCCGAACCCTATCGCGACGTCGCCGACCGCTTCCTGTTCGACGCCAAGCCGCCGGTGCTGGCGCCGCTGCCGGGCGGCAACGGCGTGCCGTTCAACTGGCGCCTGCTGCGCGATCTCGATCCGGGCCTGCCCTTCCTGGTCGCCGGCGGGCTCGATGCCGCCAATGTCACCGACGCGCTGGCGCTGACCGGCGCCGACGGCGTCGACGTTTCGTCCGGCGTCGAGACAGCGCCCGGGCGCAAGGACGAGAACCTCATCCGCGCCTTCATCGGCTCGGTCCGCCTCGCCGACGCGCGGCGGCAGATGATGCCAGTAAGGACAGCACCATGACGGCCCCGCAGGCCAATACCTTCCGCAGCGGTCCGGACGATCGCGGCTTCTTCGGCCTCTATGGCGGCCGTTTCGTCGCCGAAACGCTGATGCCGCTGATCCTGTCGCTGGAGGAAGCCTATGAGGCGGCCAAGGCCGATCCGGCCTTCCAGGCCCAGCTCGACGACCTCAACGCGCATTATTCCGGCCGGCCGAGCCCGCTCTACTATGCCGAGCGGCTGACGGAGCATCTGCGCCGGGACGCCGCTCCGGGGCGCGGTGCCAAGGTCTATTTCAAGCGCGACGAGCTCAACCACACCGGCAGCCACAAGATCAACAACTGCCTCGGCCAGATCCTGCTGGCGCAGCGCATGGGCAAGACGCGCATCATCGCCGAGACCGGCGCCGGCCAGCACGGCGTCGCGACGGCGACGGTGGCGGCGCGCTTCGGCCTGCCCTGCGTCGTCTATATGGGCGCCACCGACATTGCCCGGCAGCAGCCCAATGTCTTCCGCATGAGGCTGCTCGGCGCCGAGCTGAAGCCGGTGACGGCCGGTAACGGCACGCTCAAGGACGCCATGAACGAGGCGCTGCGCGACTGGGTGACCAATGTCGAGGACACCTATTACCTGATCGGCACCGCCGCCGGGCCGCATCCCTATCCGGAGATGGTGCGCGACTTCCAGTCGGTGATCGGCCGCGAGGCCCGCGAGCAGATGCTGGAGCGTGAGGGGCGCCTCCCCGATGCGCTCGTCGCCTGCATCGGCGGCGGCTCCAACGCCATCGGCCTGTTCCACCCCTTCCTCGACGACACGGCGGTGAAGATCTACGGCGTCGAGGCCGGCGGCCACGGGCTCGACGTCGAAAACGGCCATGCCGCGTCGATGAATGGCGGCCGGCCGGGCGTCCTGCACGGCAACCGCACCTATCTGCTGCAGGATCCGGACGGCCAGATCCTCGAGGGCCACTCAATCTCCGCCGGCCTCGACTATCCCGGCGTCGGGCCGGAACATTCCTGGCTGCGCGACAGCGGCCGCGTCACCTATGTGCCGGCGACCGACAAGGAAGCGCTCGACGCCTTCCAGCTCCTCACCCGCGTCGAAGGCATCATCCCGGCGCTGGAACCGGCGCACGCATTGGCGCAGGTCGTCAAGCTGGCGCCGGAGATGGACCGCGAGCAGATCATCCTGATGAATCTCTGCGGCCGCGGCGACAAGGACGTCTTCGCCGTCGCGCGCTATCTCGGAGTGGAGCTGTGAGCACGCGGATCGCCGACCGTTTCGCCGCCTGCGCCGCCGAGGGCCGGCCGGCGCTCGTCACCTTCTTCTCCGCCGGCGACCCGGACATCGACACCTCGCGCGCCATCCTGGCTGCCCTGCCCGGTGCCGGCGCCGACGTCATCGAGCTCGGCATGCCGTTCTCCGATCCGATGGCGGAAGGTCCGCCGATCCAGCGCTCGTCGGAACGGGCGCTGCGCGGCGGCCATACCATGGCGCGGACGCTCGACATGGTGCGGGACTTCCGCGCCGGCGATGCGGCGACGCCGATCGTGCTGATGGGCTACTACAATCCGATCTATTCCTACGGCAATGAGCGCTTCCTCGCCGATGCCGCGGCGGCCGGGGTCGACGGGCTGATCGTCGTCGACCTGCCGCCGGAGGCCGACGACGAGCTGTGCCTGCCGGCGATGAAGCACGGCATCAATTTCATCCGCCTGGCGACGCCCACCACCGACGACCACCGCCTGCCGGCTGTGCTCGCCAACACGTCGGGCTTCGTCTACTACGTCTCGATCCTCGGCATCACCGGCACCGCCTCGCCGGAGACGGGCCGCGTCGCCGCAGCCGTTGCACGGATCAAGAGCCACACCACATTACCGGTAGCCGTCGGTTTCGGCGTCAAGTCGGCTGAGCAGGCGGCGGCCATCGGCCGGACCAGCGACGGCGTCGTCGTCGGCTCGGCCCTCGTCAATGCCATTGCCGGCTCGCTGGACCCCGACGGGCGGGCAACGGCAGCGACTGTGCCGGCCGTGACAGCGCTGGTGGCCGAGCTGGCATCCGGCGTGCGCATGGCGCGCGCCGCCGCGGCGGAGTAACCTGGCGGTTTCGAGAGCATGATCGCGAAAGCGGTAACCGGTTTTCGGCCAAGATCATGCTCAAACTGAAGGACAGGCGCCTGATTCAGCCTGAGCTGAAGCAGGTTCGGTGGCGGCGGGGGCTGCTGAAGGAACGGACGACAGAGTGAGCTGGATCAACAATCTCGTCAGGCCCAAGATCCGCAACCTGCTGAACAAGCGGGAAGTGCCGGAAAATCTATGGATCAAGTGTCCGGAGACCGGCGAGATGGTGTTCCACCGCGACCTGGAGGCGAACCATTACGTCGTCCCCGGTTCCGGCTGCCACATGCGCATGACGGCGACGCAGCGGCTCAATTTCTTCTTCGATGAAGGCAGCTGGACCGCGGTCCCGACGCCGGACGTGCCGGCCGATCCGCTGCGCTTCCGCGACGAGCGCCGCTACACCGAACGCATCAAGGACGCCCGCGCCAAGACCGGCCTTGCCGATGCCGTGCTGATCGGCAGCGGCGCCGTCGAGGGCGTGCCGATGGTCGTCGGCGTTCAGGATTTCAATTTCATGGGCGGCTCGCTGGGCATGGCCGCCGGCGAGGCGATCATCACCGGCATGGACCATGCGCGCCAGAGCCGCCAGCCCTTCGTGATGTTCGCTGCCTCCGGCGGCGCCCGCATGCAGGAGGGCGTCCTGTCGCTGATGCAGCTGCCGCGCACCACGATCGCCGTGCAGATGCTGCGCGAGGCGGGCCTGCCCTATATCGTCGTCCTGACCAACCCGACAACCGGCGGCGTCACCGCCTCCTATGCCATGCTTGGCGACATCCATATCGCCGAGCCGGGAGCGCTGATCGGCTTCACCGGGCCGCGCGTCATCGAGCAGACCATCCGCGAGAAGCTGCCCGACGGCTTCCAGAAATCGGAATATCTGCGCGACCACGGCATGGTCGACATGGTCGTGCATCGCCACAATCTGCGCGAGGTCATCGCGCGCATCTGCCGCCTGCTCGCCTCGCCGTCCGACCTGCCGGCAACGGCCAATGTCGTCGACCGGCCGTCCGTCGAGTCGTCGGCGCAGGTTCCGGCCGTCGCGGCCTGACCGCTGCCGGCGGCCGGCCGGAGACATGCTTCCATGAACCGCCTCGATCCGATCCTGGAGCGCCTCGCCGCGCTCCACCCGCAGGAAATCGACCTGTCGCTCGAGCGCATCGAGCGCCTGCTGGCCCAGATCGGCAATCCCGAACGCCGCCTGCCGCCGGTGATCCATATCGCCGGCACCAACGGCAAGGGCTCCACGACGGCCTTCCTGCGCGCCATGCTGGAGGCCGCCGGCAAGCGCGTCCACGTCTATACCTCGCCGCATCTTGTGCGCTTCAATGAGCGCATCCGTCTCGGCGCCGAGGGCGGCGGCCGGCTGGTCGACGACGACACGCTGGTCGACGCGCTGCTGGAAGCCGAGGCGATCAATTCCGGGGCGCCGATCACCCAGTTCGAGATCACCACCGCCGCGGCCCTGCGCATTTTCGCCGACCATCCGGCCGACGTGACGCTGCTGGAGGTCGGGCTCGGCGGCCGGCTCGACACCACCAATGTCGTGCAGGAGCCGCTGGTGACGGTGGTGACGCCGCTCTCCATCGACCACGAGAAGTTCCTCGGCAGCACGCTCGCCGCCATTGCCGGCGAGAAGGCCGGCATCTTCAAGCTGCGCCGCCCGGCGGTGATCGCGCCGCAGCCGGCGGAGGCGATGGCTGTGCTGGAGCGCGAGGCGGCGCGCAAGCATGCGCCGATGTTCGTCGGCAACCAGGACTGGACCGCCTATGCCGAGCACGGCCGCCTCGTCTACCAGGACGAGGACGGGCTTCTCGACCTGCCGCCGCCGCGCCTCATCGGCCGCCATCAGTTCACCAATGCCGGCACGGCGATCGCCGCGCTGCGGGCCGGCGGCCTCAGGCTCGGCAGCGATGCCATCGGCGCCGGGCTGACCAATGTCGACTGGCCGGCGCGTATGCAGCGCCTCACCGCCGGCCGCCTGTTCGACCGTGCCGGCGCCGATGTCGAGCTGTGGCTCGACGGCGGCCACAATCCGGGGGCCGGGGCGGCGATCGCCGAGGCGATGGCGGACCTGGAGGAACGCGTCGCACGGCCGCTCTACATGATTGCCGGCATGCTGGTGACCAAGGATCCCGTCGGCTTCTTCCGCCCCTTTGCGGGGCTGGCGCGGCAGCTCGTCGCAGTGCCGGTGCCCGGCCATGCCGGCCGGCCGCCGGAGGAACTCGCCGCCCTTGCCCGCGCCGCCGGCATCGAGGCGGAAGCCGCCGGGAGCGTCGAGGCGGCGCTCGACCGCGTCATGGAACTGGCGGCAGGCGGGCCGCCGCCGCGCATCCTGATCTGCGGCTCGCTCTATCTCGCCGGCGAGGTTCTGGCGGCGAACGGGACGCCGCCGCGATAGCCGCCGACCCTGGCGGTGCGCGCCATCCCGCATGAACCGCGCCCATGAAGATAGTCCCTGCGACAGAGGCCGATCTACCAGCTCTGGCAGAGGTGGAAAGATCGGCTGCGCAAGTTTTCCGCGGGTTCGACGATCTGGCCTGGCTTGCGGATGGCGCCGTTCAGCCGATCGAGCGTCATCGCACGCTCATGCGATCAGGAACCAACTGGGTGGCGCGAAGCGACACAGGAAACGCAGTTGGCTTCATCAGCGGAGAAGTGCTGGGCGAAGAACTGCATATCTGGGAATTATCAGTCTGCAGCAATCATCAAGGCAGGGGTCTGGGCCGGGCTCTCATGCAGAGAGCAATCGAAGAGGCACGGCTTCGGCAGTTGAAGGCCGTGACTCTGACGACATTCAGAGACGTCCCGTGGAACGCACCCTTCTACGAACGTCTCGGCTTCCTGATACTCCAGCCGCAGCAGATGTCCGAGCGGCTACGAGACAGCCTTGAACGAGAGGTAGCTTCCGGAATGCCAATAGCCCGGCGCTGCGCGATGCTTCTCGCCATCGCCTGATCCGCCCCTCGGCCTCGGCGGCCGGCTTGGATCAGCCGCCGCCGGGCTGCGCCGCCGGCGCGGCGGCCGGAGAGCCGGGATTGGCCGGAGGTGTGACGGCCGGCTGCCGCGTCGCCCGCACCAGCGACGTGAAGCCGCCGCGCGTGTCGACGTTCTGGATCACGCCGTCCTTGTCGAGCGTGAAGCGCACGACCGTCTGCTCCTCGTCCTTGGCGGCGAGGGTCACCGTGCCGGTATAGACGATCTTCAGCTCCGGATTGACCTTGGTCACCGTGACAGTCACCGGCACCGGCGTGTTGTCGGGGTCGTTGTAGTTGACGACATTGACCGTATAGGTGCCCTGGACGAAGCGGCGCATCGTGACGGTCTCCTGGTTCAGCGGATTCTCGACCCGCTTGCCCCCGACCACCATCGTGTCGCGGTACATGCCGCGATCGTCGCGTTCCAGGTTCAGGAACCCAGCCTCGCGCCGGTTGTACCAGACGACATTGCCTTCCGGATCCTGCACGTAAAGATCGATGTCGGCCTGACTGCCGTCCGGCCAGTTGGCATCGATCAGCATCTCCGCCTTGAGCTCGATGGCGTGCTTCGTCTCCGGCTTGATGAGCGCGAAGGCGATGAAGATCATGAAGGAGAAGCCCATCACGACATTGAAGAGAATGTCGGTGAAGGGCACGAACGTGCCGTCGTCGTTCCCGTCGAAAAGGCCAGCTTCTTCCATTGTTCTTCTGTTTTTCCGTCCCTAGTGCCGCGCAATGTAGCGGCTATCCGGGGGCGAGGCGAGCACCGTCGCGCCGCTGACGGAAAAATTGTTCAGCCGCCCTTGCAGCCGGCCCGTCACCCCGCCAGACCGAACTCCCAGCCGAGGATGGCGCGCTTGCGCGTCAGGCCCCAGTGATAGCCGGTGAGGCCGCCATCCTTGCCGAGGACGCGATGGCAGGGCACGACGAAGGAGATCGGGTTGCGGCCGACGGCGGCCCCGACGGCGCGCGCCGCCTTCGGCTGGCCGAGACCGGCGGCGATGGCCGAATAGGTCGTCGCCTGGCCGAACGGAACCCGCAGCAGCGTTTCCCAGACCCGGATCTCGAAATCGGTGCCGATCAGGACGACCCGCAGCGGCCGTTCGGCCTGCCATTCCGCCGGGTTGAAGATACGCCGCGCCAGCGCCGCCGTGCCCTTCTGGTCCTCGACATAGGCGGCGGCCGGCCAGCGGCGGCGCATGTCGTCGAGCGCCCGGGTCTCGTGCCCCTCGTCGGCAAAGCCGAGGCCGGCCAGCCCGCGTTCGGTCGCCATGACAAGCGCCCGGCCGAAGGGCGAGGGATGGAAGCCCCAGCGGATGGTGAGGCCGGCGCCGCGCGCCTTGAAGGCGCCCGGCGTGATCGCCTCGTGGGTGACGAAGAGGTCGTGCAGCCGGCCCGGCCCGGAGAAGCCGAGCTCGTAGCTGGCGTCGAGAAGCGAGGCGGAGCCCGACAGGAGATTGCGGGCATGGTCGAGCGTCACCGCCTGCAGGAAGGTCTTCGGCGTCAGCCCGGCCCAGCGGGTGAACAGGCGCTGCAGCGCCAGCGGCGCCATGCCGACATGGGAGGCGATTGTCTCTAGCGACGGCTGTTCGCGCCAGGCAAGCGAGATGAACTCGATGGCGCGGCGGATGACGGCATAGTCGCTGTCGCCGGCCGCGGAAGGTGGTGCCGCCGGCACGGCAGTCTGCGCAAGGGCGTTCATGAGGGTCTCCTCACGGATCAAAAAACGTTGCCCTCCATGTAGGCGATGGCGCTGGAGGGGCCACCCGTTTCTTGCGCGCTGGTCCCGCGCGATCAGACCGCTTCGCCGGCGGTCTCCAGCCCCTCGCCGCGGCGGGCGGCCGCCAGGGCGGCGCTGAGCGCCTTGTTGAAGGAGGCGCGGTCGTCGGGGTTGAGGAAGGCGCCGATCTGCAGCTCCTGGCCGCGGCTCGCCAGCACCAGCCGCGTCACGCCCCATTCCGGATGCTTGTCCACCACCAGCCGCGTCCAGTAGGGGTTGAAGGCGAATTCGCGCGTGCGGCCGCTCGCCGCCACCTGGCGCACCAGCAGGCGGTCATAGGTCATGACCACCTCCTCATAAGCGCGCGCCGAACGGTAGTTGAGCCGGAAGGCGAAATAGACCGCCGCGACGTCGAGGCCGAAGAAGCCGAAGACCGGCCAGGCGCCGTGCAGGAGGAAGCTCAGCCCGGCAAAGAACGACCCCGCCCCGACGACGGCCATGAAGATCAGGAACCCGGCCGGCGACAGGGAGCGATGCGGTGTCAGGGTGGCGGAAAAAAGAGGCCGGTCGATCGGAGCGGCCGCGTTGTCGGAAGACATGACGCTTCAGTATAGAGAGCTTATGGACGATTCAAAGGGGCTGCCGGGACGGCGCAGCGCCGCCGGCGCGGCGGCACGACGGAAGGCTGCGCCGGCGCCGCCGCAGCGGCCGCGTCGCGCCGCCGTCCGCAGCCGCCTCAGCCGGATCGAGATCGCCGAGATTTTCCGCCGCTTCGCCGCCGCCAATCCAGAGCCGAAGGGCGAGCTCGAATACGTCAATCCGTACACGCTGCTGGTGGCGGTGGTCCTGTCGGCGCAGGCGACGGATGCCGGCGTCAACAAGGCGACGCGCGGCCTCTTCGCCAAGGCGGATACGCCGGCGAAGATGGTGGCGCTGGGCGAAGCGGGCGTCGCCGCCGCGATCCGCACCATCGGCCTCTACCGCAACAAGGCGAAGAACGTCATCGCCCTGTCGCAGCAGCTCATCGACCGGCATGGCGGCGAGGTGCCGCGCCAGCGCGAGGCGCTGGAGGCACTGCCCGGCGTCGGCCGCAAGACCGCCAATGTCGTCCTCAACACCGCCTTCGGCGAGCCGACAATCGCCGTCGACACGCATCTCTTCCGGGTCGGCAACCGCACCGGGCTGGCGCCCGGCAAGGACCCCGCGGCGGTCGAGGCGGTGCTCAACCGCGTCGTGCCGGCCGAATACAAGGTGCACGCCCATCACTGGCTGATCCTGCACGGCCGCTATGTCTGCACCGCCCGCCGGCCCGACTGCCCGCATTGCCTGATCGCCGATATCTGCCGCTATCCCGACAAGACGCCGCCGGCCGGAACCAGGGCATGAAGATCACCTGCCTGTGCGGCGAGACGATCAGCGATGCCGGCGACGCCCTCCCCGACAAGGCCTGGCTGCTGGCCGACCAGGACTATGCCGCCATCACCGAGCAGACCGGGACGGCCGAGCTCGTCGAAACGCGGGCGGCGGCGATGCGGCCCGTCCGCCAGTGCTGGAACTGCGGCCGCCTCTGCCTCGACGATCCGGTGACGGGAAGCCTCGTCTGGTACCGGCCGGAGGCCGATCCGCGGCGAAACGTACTCGGCTCCATCAAGGGCAACAGCTACAGGGTGGCGCTGATCGGCACCTGGCAGGACTGGCAGGACCCGCCGCGCGGCGATCTCTTCTGGGGCACGTCGGGCGATCTTGCCGGCGGCTACGAGACCTTCGCCAGCCTCGATGAGCTCGAGCGGCGCTATCACGCGGTGCGGGCGCAGCTCCACCGCGAAGGCCGCCTCGGCCGCGCCTGGCTGCATCGCGGCGAGGTCACGTTGCACAAGGAAGGCTAGGGAGCCGGTAGGGTGGGCATGGCGAAGCCTTGCCCACGCTGTCGTCCTCGCACCGCCGCATAACCGCGTGGGCAAGCGCTTCGCGCATGCCCACCCTACAAGGGGGCCGGCGCCTCGGCCGGGCCCGGGTCGAAATCGGGCTCCATGCTGCGCGGCGCATTGGCGATGCAGGCGTTCTGGATTTCCTCGATAGCGCCGGTCTTGCCGGGGTCGTTACGGCGCACGGCGTCGATCAGCAGGCCCTGGTCGCGCAGGCCGCCGAGGATGCAGCCGCAGGTCGACTGACAGGTTGCCGGCAGGCCGCCATTGGCGACGCAGCTCGACTGGCAGACCTGCGCGAAGCTGGCGATCGCCGCCGCCACATTGGGATCGTCCTCGGTCGGCGAAGCCGGCACCGCCAGCGACAGCAGCCAGACGATGCCGAACAGCAGCGGCTGGTGGACAAGATAGATCGCCAGGCTCCAGCGGCCGGCGATGCCGAAGACGCGCGCCGCGACATCCTTCGGCTGCCAGCGCGCCAGCCAGCGGTCGGCGCCGAGCGCCAGGCCGAGCCGCGCCGCGGCGATGCCGAACAGCACCGCCGACAGCCAGGGCAGCAGCGGCACGTAATCCACCGAGTCCGGCACCTCGGTGGAAAGGCCGAGCCAGATCCAGCCGACATGATTGAAGAACGGCGCGGCGAGATAGGCGGGCGCCAGGTAGACAGCGATGCCGGCCAGCGCGGTCAGCCACCAGGGCAGGACCACGAAGCCGATGCCGACAAGGCTGGCGAGGGCGATATTGTGCAGGATGCCGAAGCGGACGAACTCGTCGCCGAAGACGAGATAGGTCGCAATGCTCACCGCAGCCGCCGCCGCGGCGATGACCGCAAAGCGGCGCCAGAAGGCCGACCAGCGGATGGCGCGGCGATGCGCCAGCACCAGCCCGACGCCGACAAGGAAGAGGAACGAACTCGCCGTCGCTCGCGCCAGGAAACGCCAGCCGGGATCGGCGACCGGATCGACGGTGACGATGCGGAAGAGGGCGAGGTCCCAGGTGAAGTGGTAGACAACCATCGCCAGGATGGCGACGCCGCGGGCAATGTCGATCGCGGCGAGGCGCGGGGCGCGGCCGGGGGGTATCTGCGGATCGGACAAGGTCAGGCGCGCCCTCGGCTCGGCTGGCGGGCCGGCATGATGGAGCGCTGTGCCAGGCAGCGCAATGGCGGCCTGTCGCGCCGGCCGGCCGCGTTTTCGCCGCGGTGGACACGGACGCGGCAAACGCGTATTGGGGCGGTTGGGGGCCGGCGCATCGAACGGAAAGCCATTTCCGGGCGGGGACGGCCGATGGCGGTTGTACGGCCGGCGCCGGGTGATTGGCCGGGTCGCCGGTGCGGCAAGATCGCTCTGCTGTCTTCCGGCGGCACGTGCCGTGCAGCCCCATGAGAGTTGCTGCCGCAGTCCTGCCGCGCCTTGCTAACAGAACGGGAACATCCACGGCCTATGTCCTCCACTTTCGAAACCGTCAAACAGGTCATCGCCGAGACGAGCGAGGTCCCGCCGGAGAAGATCACTCCGGAAGCGCACGCCATGGATGATCTCGGCATCGACAGCCTCGATTTTCTCGACATCGTCTTTGCTCTCGACAAGAAATTCGGCATCAAGATCCCGCTCGAAGCGTGGACGCAGGAAGTCAATGAAGGACGGGCCTCGGTGGATGACTATTTCGTCCTGAAGAACCTGTGCGCCCGTATCGACGAGCTGGTCGCCGCCAAGAACGCCTGACCGCAGGATGCGGCTCGAATACTTCCAGATGATCGATCGGGTGCTGGCCTTCGACGCCGGCAGCGGCACTCTGCACGCCCAGTCGACGGTGCCGGTCGAAAGCCCGGTCTTCGAGGGACACTTCCCCGGCTACCCGATCATGCCCGGCGTGCTGCTGCTGGAGACCATGGCGCAGGCCTCGGGCTATCTCATCCTCGGCCTCAACGGCTTCGCGCAGATGCCGTTCTTCGCCGGCGTCCGCAAGGCCAAGTTCCGCCGCTTCGTCCCCCCCGGTTCGCGGCTGGAAGCCTTCGCGTCGCTGGTGCACCAGGGTTCCGGCTTCGCCGTCACGGCGGCGCGGCTGGCGATGGACGGCCAGCCGGTCTGCGACAGCGAGCTGACGCTGCGCACGGTGGACTTTCCGGCCGCCGAGCTGGAGGCCAATATGCGGGCGCAGGTGGAGCGCATCGGCCTGCTGACCCGGCAGACGGCCTGAGCCGGCGCGGATAGAGAATGACACGCGACGTCTGGATTACCGGCCTCGGCCTCGTCTCCTGCCTCGGTGAGGGGCCCGACGCACACTGGCAGGCGATGGCGGTCGAGCCGCAGCCGCGGCCGGTGCTCGATCGCGACAAATATGCGCCCTTCGCCATCCACCCGCTGGCGCCGGTCGATCTCGACAAGCAGATCCCGCGCAAGAGCGACCAGCGCCAGATGGAGCCGTGGCAGCGCATCGGCACCTATGCCGCCGGCCTGGCGCTCGCCGATGCCGGGATCGCCGGCGACGCCGACATCCTGTCGCGCGCCGACATGATCGTCGCCGCCGGCGGCGGCGAGCGCGACAACGAGGTCGACGGCGCCATTCTCGCCGGCATCGGCGCGGCGCCCGATCCGCAGGCCTTCCTCAACCAGCGCCTCACCAACGACCTCCGGCCGACGCTCTTCCTGGCGCAGCTCTCCAACCTCCTCGCCGGCAATATCTCCATCGTCCACAAGGTGACCGGCTCGTCGCGCACCTTCATGGGCGAGGAGGCGGCCGGCGTCAGCGCCGTCGAGATCGCCGTGCGCCGCATCCGCTCCGGCCAGAGCGACGTCTGCCTGGTCGGCGGCTCCTTCAACGCCGACCGCTACGACGTCTTCGTCGACGGCAATATCGGCGGCCGGCTGTGGCGCGGCGAACCCGGCTCGGTCTGGGCGCGCGGCGCCGCCGGCGGCGGGCTGTGCTTCGGCTCGGTCGGCGCCTTCCTGGTGCTGGAATCGGAAGAGCATGCCAAGGCGCGCGGCAGGGCGCCCTATGCCCGCCTCGGCGAGGTGCTGAGCGACCGCTGCCGCCGCGAGCCGGGCCAGGCCACCGCCAATGCGCAGCGCCAGTTCGAGCGGCTGCGCGACGGTCACAAGCCGGTCGTGCTGTCCGGTGCCAGCGGCGACCGCGCCGCCACGAGCGAGGAGCAGCGGTTCCTGGCGGGGCTGCTTGCCGGCGGCGCCATCGAGGCGGTGCGGGCGCCGCTCAGCCTGCTCGGCTCGTGCCGGGAGCCGATCTTTCCCCTGCTGGTGGGCCTGGCGGCGCTGGCCGTGCGCCACAAAGGGTTCTACCGTCCCGCCGACGAGACCGGCTTCGAGCAGCCTTATGCCGGCACGCCCGACGCCATCATCGTCACTTGCTGGAGCCTTTACCGCGGCGAAGGCATGGGCATCGTCGAACCGGTCGCCTGACAGGAGAGGAAGATGAGTCAGCCCCTGCGCGATCATCGCAACCGGCCGATCGTCGCCGTCACCGGCATCGGCGTGGTGACGTCGCTGGGCCAGGGCATCGCCGACAACTGGGCAGCGCTGACGGCAGGCAAGTCCGGCATCCACCGCATCAGCCGCTTCTCGACCGAGCATCTCCGGACGACCATCGCCGGCACCGTCGACTATCTCGACATCGAGCCGATGCTGGCGCCGGTCCTGTCGGAGCGGCTCGCCGCCATCGCCGCCGAGGAGGCGGTGACGATGTCCGGCATCGGCGGCAGAGGCGACTTCCCCGGCCCGCTGTTCATGGCGGTGCCGCCGGTCGAGCTCGCCTGGCGCTCGCGCCTCGACATCTACGGCAAGGCGGCGTCCTCCGAAGCGGCGCCGATCGCCCGGCTAATCGAGGCGGCACGGGCCAATAACGATCTCGACACCTGGGAGACGACGCTGTTCGCCCGCGTCGCCGAGCGCATCGCCGACAGGTTCGGGACGCGCGGCCTGCCGATCTCGCTGTCGACCGCCTGTGCCTCCGGCGCCACGGCGATCCAGCTCGGCATCGAGGCGGTGCGGCGCGGCGAAACCGACGCGGCGCTTGTCGTCGCCACCGACGGCTCGGTGCAGGCCGAGGCGCTGATCCGCTTCTCGCTGCTGTCGACGCTGTCGACCGCCAATGCCGAGCCGGAGAAGGCGTCGAAGCCCTTCTCCAAGAACCGCGACGGCTTCGTCATGGGCGAAGGCGCCGCGGCGCTGGTGCTGGAGGATTATGACGCCGCCGTGGCGCGCGGCGCCGAGATCCTCGCCGTGATGCGCGGCTCCGGCGAGAAGGCCGACGACTTCCACCGCACCCGCTCCAAGCCGGACGGCTCGCCGGTGATCGGCGCCATCCGCAATGCGCTCGATGATGCCGGCATCAGCTTCGAGGCGGTCGATTACATCAACGCCCACGGCACCGGCACGCCAGAAAACGACAAGATGGAAGCGATGTCGCTGGAGGCGGTGTTCGGCGAGACGCTGAAGGCGACGCCGATCAGCTCCAACAAGTCGATGATCGGCCATACGCTGACCGCCGCCGGCGCCATCGAGGCGGTGTTCACGGTGCAGACGATCCGCACCGGGCGCATGCCGCCGACGATCAATTTCAACGTCCCCGATCCGGCCCTCGATCTCGACGTCGTGCCCAATGTGGCGCGCGATGCCGAGGTCGGCATGGCGCTGTCCAATTCCTTCGGCTTCGGCGGACAGAATGTCTGCCTGATCGTCGCGGCAGAGCCGGCCTGACAGCCGGCCGCCCGACGGTGCCGTCCCTCCAGCCTTCCGAAGGTTCATGCGCGCCCTGCAACTGGTGAGCAATCGCGAGCTGGTGGTAGCCGACCGGCCGCCGCCGCCGCCGCCCGGCCCGGGCGAGGTGCAGGTGCGCATCGGCGCCGTGGCGCTCAACCATATCGACGTCTGGGGCTGGCGCGGCATGGCCTTCGCCAAGCGCCAGCTGCCGCTGGTGGTCGGCGCCGAGGCGGCCGGCACGATTGCCGCGATCGGCGCCGGCGTCACCGGGCTAGCGCTCGGCCGCGTGGTGGCGATCTATGGCGCCAATACCTGCGGCACCTGCCGGCACTGCCAGGCCGGCCGCGACAATCTCTGCGAGAACGTCCAGGGCATCCGCGGCTTCCATGTCGACGGCATGGCGCAGGAGCTGATCAACCTGCCGGCGCGCCAGGCCGTGGCAGCGCCGGAGGGCGTCAGCGTCCGCGACGCCGCCTGCACGCCGATCACCTTCGGCACCGTGCAGCACATGCTGTTCGACAACGCCAGGCTGGAGGCCGGCCAGACGATCCTGATCCAGGCCGGCGCCAGCGGCATCGGCACGGCGGCGATCCAGCTCGCCAAGGCCGTCGGCGCGACGGTGATCACCACCGTCGGCAGCGATGAAAAGATCCCGGCGGTCGAGGCGCTCGGCGCCGATCATGTCATTAATTACCGCACCGAGCGCTTCGAGGGCGTCGTGCGCAAGCTGACGAAGAAGCGCGGCGTCGATGTCGTCTTCGAGCATGTCGGCGTCGACACCTGGGCCGGCAGCCTGTTCTCGCTGACGCCGGGCGGCACGCTCGTCACCTGCGGCTCGACCACCGGCGTCTCGGCCGAGACCAATCTCTACCAGCTCTTCCAGCGCCAGCAGCGCATCATCGGCAGCTTCGGCTGCAGCATCGCCAATGTCGCGCAGTCGCTCGACAAGATCGGCGCCGGCGTCGCCAGGCCGGTGATCGACAGCGAGATCACCCTCGACGCGATCGACAGCGCCCTCGCCCGCATGGAAAGCCGCAAGGTGATCGGCAAGATCCTGGTGACGCTGTGACGGCCATCGAGGACGGCGACGAACCGCTGCCGGCGCCGAAACCGCGCAGGGGCAAGGGCAGGAAGCGCTCGCTGGCCGGCCGGCTGGTGCGCACGCCGGTGATGCAGAAGGCCGCCGGCCTCGGCGTGCGCGGCGCCTTCGCGCTGCTGCGCGGCCTCGGCCCGCGCGGCTCCGGCGCCATTGCCAGCTTCACCGCCCGCCGCATCGGCCCGTTCATCGGCGAGAGCCGGCTGGCGCTGCGCAACCTCGCCTTCGCCTTCCCGGAGAAGAGCGAGCAAGAGCGGAAGGCGATCCTCGACGGCGTCTGGGACAATCTCGCCCGCACCGGCGCCGAATATGCCTATCTGCAGCAGGCCTTCGAGGGCGGCCGGGCCGGCTTCGCCAGGCGCTTCAACGCCAGCTGGACCGGCGAGGAGCATTTCGACGCGCTGCGCGAGGACGGCAGGCCGGGCATCATCTTCACGGCGCATCTCGCCAATTGGGAGCTGCTGGCCGTCGCCTCGGCGGTCGGCGGGCTGCCGCTTGTGGCGCTCTACCGGGCACCGACCAATCCCTACATCAACGACGCGCTGATGGGCTGGCGCGCCGGCCTCGGCCGCTTCATCCCGTCGCGCCCGGGCGCCATGGTCGAGGTGGCGGCGGCGCTGGAGCGGGGCGAGCATCTCGGCATGCTTGTCGACCAGGCTCTGACCAACGGGCCGCGCGTGCCGTTCTTCGGCCGCCCGGCGCCGACCAACCCGATCGTCGCCCGCCTCGCCCGCCAGTTCGACTGCCCGGTGCACGGCGCCCGCGCCATCCGCCTGCCGGATGGCGGCTTCACGCTGGAAATGACGCCGGCGCTCGACCTGCCGCGCGACGCAGAGGGCAAGATCGACGTCGTGCCGGCGACGGCGATGATCACCGGCGTCGTCGAGGGCTGGGTGCGCGAGCACCCGGAGCAGTGGCTCTGGCTGCATAATCGCTGGCGTTAGGAAACCTCTCCCAATGGGAGAGGTCGGAAACGCGCAGCGTTTCCGGGTGAGGGACACTGGACAGATGTCGCGAGTCGCCGGACTCACCGCCGGCCCCATCCCTCACCCGTCCGCCTAAGCCTCGCTCACGCGAGGCAAGGCTCCCGACCTCTCCCAACCGGGAGAGGTGACGGCACCCCTCCCACTCGCCACTCGCCACTCACTCTTGTTGCTGTTTCGTTCGCATGGCAATATCGGCGCCATGCTCGGTCTTCCCCTTCCCGCGCCGCCGCCCGACGGACGGCAGTCCGACAACGCCCTCTTGGTGCAGCGCGGCGTCGGGCGCTACCTGCGCAGCCTCGGCCGGTCGCTGGTCTTCGAGCTGCCGCTGGCCTCCGGCCGGCGCGCCGACATTGTAGCGCTGGACGGCTCGGGCGAGATCTGGATCGTCGAGATCAAGTCGTCGGTCGACGATTTCCGCACCGACCACAAATGGCCGGACTACCGGCTGCATTGCGACCGCCTGTTCTTCGCCACGCATGGCGGCGTGCCGGAGGAGATCTTCCCTAGCGATGCCGGGCTGATCCTCGCCGACGGCTTCGGCGCCGAGATCTCGCGGCCGGCACCGGAGCACCGGCTGCCGGCCGCGACGCGCAAGTCGATGCTGCTGCGCTTCGCCCACGCCGCCGCCTCGCGCCTGCACGGCCTCTACGACCCGGCGACAGTGCGCGACTTCTAGAGCGCTGACAGCCGCCGCAGCGGAATCCGGCCATTACGCTTGCGGCAGCCGCCGCCCCGCGCGATAAGGCCGCGCCTGCCGCCCATGGCAGTTCCCCAAGCTCAAGGTTCCCTCATGCCCGACTTCCACCCCCGGGTCTTCTCCGGCGTCCAGCCAACCGGCAACCTGCATCTCGGCAATTATCTTGGCGCCATCAAGCGCTTCGTCGAAATGCAGACGAGCCATGACTGCATCTATTGTGTGGTCGATCTCCACGCGATCACCATCTGGCAGGACCCGCAGGAGCTGACGCGCAGCATCCGCGAGGTGACGGCAGCCTTCCTCGCCGCCGGCATCGATCCGCAGCGCCACATCGTCTTCAACCAGAGCCAGGTGCCGCAGCATGCTGAGCTGGCCTGGGTGTTCAACTGCGTGGCGCGCATGGGCTGGCTGAGCCGCATGACGCAGTTCAAGGAAAAGGCCGGCAAGGACCGCGAGAACGCGTCGGTCGGTCTCTTCGCCTATCCCGATCTGATGGCGGCCGACATCCTCGTCTATCGTGCCACGCATGTGCCGGTCGGCGACGACCAGAAGCAGCACCTGGAGCTGACGCGCGACATCGCGCAGAAGTTCAACAACGACTTCGCGGCCTCGATCGCCCGCAACGGCCACGGCGAGGAGGGCTATTTCCCGTTGCCGGAGCCGCTGATCGGCGGCCCGGCTATGCGCGTCATGAGCCTCAGGGACGGCACCAAGAAGATGTCGAAATCCGACCCGTCGGATTACTCGCGCATCGCCCTCACCGACGATGCCGACGCCATCGCCCAGAAGCTGCGCAAGGCCAAGACCGATCCGGAACCGCTGCCGTCGGAGGTCGACGGGCTGAAGACCCGGCCGGAGGCCGACAATCTCGTGTCGATCTACGCGGCGCTTGCCGACACGACGCGCGAGGCCGTGCTGCAGCAATTCGGCGGGGCGCAGTTCTCGGTGTTCAAGCCGGCGCTGGCCGAGCTTGCCGTCGAGCGCCTGGCGCCGATCGCGGCGGAAATGCGCCGCCTCGTCGCCGATCCCGGCCATATCGACGCCGTGCTCACCGCCGGCGCCGAGCAGGCGGAGGCGATCGCCTCGCGCACGATGAACGAGGTCAAGGACATCGTCGGCTTCATCCGCCGGCGCTAGACCGCCATCACCGGGCTCGCCGTAAGGCGGGCCCGGCATGCGGCATCACGGCTCACGCCGCCGCACCCGCTGGCCCGGTGCAGCCGCTTGTCGCCGCCCGGCGGCAATGGCAGCATGACCGCCTCATGGCACGCCTCCGCAGAAGCCTCGAAGCGGGACACCGTCGCAAGTTTCTGGTCGTGGTCGACGCCACGCCGGAATGCGTCAAGGCCGCCCATTACGCGGCGCGGCGTGCCGAGCACACCGAAGGTGGGCTCGTCCTCCTCTATGTCATCCCACCGGCGACCTTCCAGCAGTGGAAGGGCGTCGAGAACATCATGCGCGCCGAGGCGATGGAGGAAGCCGAAGCGACGCTCGGCAGGTTCGCCGACATGGTCAGGCGCTGGTCGGATGTCGAGCCCGAGCAGGTCATCCGCGAGGGCGAGGCCTCGGAGGAGATCGCCGGCCTCATCGCCGACGACGAGGACATCGCCAACCTGGTGCTGGGCGCCGGCACCGATCGCGACGGCCCCGGGCCGCTGATCGCCTCCATCGTCGGAAAATCGTCGGGCACCTTCGCCGTGCCGATCACCGTCGTGCCCGGCAGCCTCGACGACGCGGCGATCGTTGCCCTCGCCTGAGCCGACCGCCCTCACTTCACCACGTCGTTCAACTTGTACTGAACGGACTAATCACATCAATGTGAGAAGCGGCGGCACGTGCGGAAATCCTGACGCCGCCCGGCTGGTCTGCCGCAATTGATACCCATATGGGGCCTTGTCGGGTTGCCCCGAACGGCGGAAAGCGTGGACTTCCGCCGTTTCCTGCCTCTTCGGGACAACGGGCGATTGTGGCGCCGGCCCTTCGATCCGCACCCGGCATGGGCCTCCTCGGAAGAGAAATCTCCGCCCGTCTTTTTCCCTCTTGCAGATCGCCGGGCAGGCACCCATTTAGCCTCAGGCACAGAAAGTTACTGTGGCCCGCATAAGATCGGCCCGCTAGTTGAGGGGCCAGAATGCAAGGAGAGACTGATATGAAGACGCTTAATTTTGCCGCCCTGGCCGTTGCCGCTTCCGTCGCCCTGGCTCCTGCCATGGCCTTTGCCGAACAGCCTCAGTACCAGGGTCTTGATCCCACCGAATTCGGCATGGCGTCGACCAACCAGACGAATTGGCACGGCACGCCGACCTGGCAGGGCGCTCCGCATGAGACGGCCGCGATCCGTCCGGTGGCGCATGTCCAGGGCCAGCCTCCGGTCGCCGCTGATGCGAACGCCTATACCAATCTCGACCAGCGCGAGTTCGGCGCCGCGGCCGACATCGCCGCCCGCGAAGGCATCGCCCAGTAAGCCCGCATATTGCGGCTGAGCGCCTGCCTCGCCGATGAGGCGGCGCTGACAAGACGAGAGCCCGGCCCCGATGCGGCCGAGCTCCTGAAATGACGGTGCGCCGCTCCGTCCACCGGTCGTGGCCCTGCCCTTGGCGGGCGGGCTGCGGCGGGCCCCGGTTTTGTAATGAAACCTTGCGCCGCGCGGTTCGCCAAAGAGGGGCGGATTGCTATTGCGCGGCGACCATCTCGATCATGCCGCTGCGTTCCATCTGCACCCAGGCGCGCGGATTGGACTGCGACTGGCGCGTATAGAAGACATAGGGCGCCTGTCCGACCCGGCGGATGGCGCTGGTGAGGCTGTCGAGCACGTAGAAACCCTCGCGCGCCGGCACCAGCAGGACGGCGTGGCCCTCGCCGGCGCGATTGCGCGCCACGGCCATCAACAGCGCCGAGGACGGCCAGCCCATGGCCATCAGCTCATGCCGCTTCTGCAGGGCGACGTCCTCGCAGTCGCCGGCGCCGCGCGGCAGGGTCCAGACGTCCGGCCTGCCGTAGAGCTCCTGATCGCTGACCTCACGCACGGCGCGGTTGACGCGGCTGTTCACCGCCCGCAGCTGGCGCCACTGCTTCTGCGTGAGCTCGAGCGCCCCGGGCACCGCCCCGCGGGGGGCGCATTCGCGTGCGAACTGGCGGCAGAAATCGGCAAAGGCCGGCGGCGGCGCGGCGGGACGTCCTTCGGCCAGAGCAGCGCCGCCGATAGAAACGCCGCAGACCGCCACGCCGATCCGGGCAACGAGCCACCAAGCCAGCATCGCTACGCACTCCCCCTGCTGCAGCCGTTAACCTATTAACGGGGCATGTCGCGGCGAAAAGCAACTACGCTCAGACGGGCGTGACGAAGCGAAGAACGTAGCCGTTGCAATCGCGCACCGCGAAGGAACGAAGCCCCCAGGGTGCCGTTTCGGGCTCGGCGGCGATCTCGACGCCATGGGCGCGATAGCCCTCGCACAGGGCATCGACCGAGGGCCCGACATCGATATTGATCGACAGGCCGGCGGGCGCCGCCTCGCCGTGCGTGAAGCGGAGCTGCGGTCCGGCCGACCAGTCGGACAACGTCACCGCGCCGTAGCTCGGCGGGCTGCCGAACAGGAAGGCGATGCTGAAGCCGAGCTTGTCGCGATAGAAGGCGGCCGTCGCCGCCACGTCCGGCACCGGCAGCACGGCCTGCAGGCCATAGATGCGGAACTCTTCCGGATCCGGCGGTGCCCCGGCATGCTCGTCCTGGGTGAGACCGTAGACCAGCGTCTCGTGCGAGGCCGGACGATGCGGCTGGCGCTGGCGGAAGGCGCCGCGGCGGGTGAAGCCGCTGCGCTCGGCAAGGTGGCGCGAGCGCATGTTGTCGGCATCGATCCACAATTCGACGCGGTCGAGCTGGAGCCGCGCAAAGCCATAATCGAGGACGGCGCGCAGGGCTTCGGCCATCAGGCCCTGCCCCCACAGATGCGGCGCCAGGATATAGCCGAGGCCGGGGGCGCCGGCATTGCCGAGATAGTAGATGAGGCCGACAGTCTCGCCGCCGCGCGGCTGCACCGCCCAGGCGCGCTCGGTGCCGCCGCGCAGCGCATCAATGAGCTGCCGGGTCGTGGCAAGGTCGCCATGCGGCGGCGTATGCCAGTGGTGCATCGCTTCGGGGTCGGACAGGACGGCATGAAGGGCCGGGGCATGTTCCGGCGCCAGAGGCCGGAGAATCAGGCGCGGCGTCGCCAGCGGGGGATGATCGATCATCCCGCCAGTGTGGACCGGATCGCCGCGCTTGGGCAGGCCTGTCGGCGGTTCGTCCTCTACGCCAATCCGGCGACGAGAAACGCGCCGGCCATCGCCGCCAGACCGCCAGCGACGCGCATCACCGCGCTGCCGCGCCCTGTCCAGCGGCCCAGCAGGACGCCGGAGGCGATGCCCGCCGCATGCAGCAGCGCCGTCGCCAGCGCGAAGCCGGCGGCATAGGCGAGGCCACCGGCACTCTCCGGCATCTCCGCCCCGTGCGCGTAGCCGTGGAAGACGGCGAAGCCGCCGACCAGCACCATGGCAAGGGCGACCGGCGCGCCGCGCCCTATCGCCACCAGGCCGCCGAGCACCAGGACCGACAGGGCGATGCCGGCTTCGACAAGAGGAAGGTGGAGACCGGCGACGGCCATGGCGCCACCCGCCGTCATGGCGGCGACGAAGCTTGCCGGCACCAGCCACACGGCGCGGCCGCCGATCTGCCAGGCCAGCGCCCCCACCATCACCATCGCCAGAATGTGGTCGAGGCCGGACAAGGGATGGCTGAAGCCGTGCAGGAAACCGCTGGCGCCGCCCGTCCCGGGATGCGCCAGAGCGACCGACGGCGCCAGCAGCGCCGCCATTGCGACAAGCAGCCGCGCCAGTCTTGCCTTCGCCATCCGCACGCCTCTCCCCTTAGAAATTGCCTGCGACCAAGCCTCGCACAGGCGGCACCGGGCGGAAAGGATCCGGGCGCTAGGCAATTGCCGCAAAAAGCGGCACAGCCATGATCCCGGGCATGATGGTGCCGGGCATGGCTGGCCCGGCGCCCGACTGGCCGCTTCCGATGGCTTGCAGTAGCGTCGGCGCGAGAGGTTGGAATTTAAGGAGAAGTCCATGAGCAAACCCGACATCAAGGGACGGGTCGACGCCGCTGCGGCGGAAATGAACGAGGCGCAGGAATCGGCGATCCGCGCCCTCGGCAACGAGGTGCATCGCCTCAATCAGGCGGTCATCCGCTGCGTCGAGGCCGGACTGACGGTGGAGCTGCAGCGCACCGCCCGGCACCATACCGAGGCAGGCCATTGGGGCGACATGCTGGTTCCGATCGTCGTGAAGCGCGGCTGAGGCGCCGTCCGGCTCAGGCGGCGTCGCGGCTGTCGCCCGGCGCCGGCAGGCCCGGCCCGGCCGGCAGGGTGCGGGCCATTTCGCGGCGCAGGCGTTCCGCCTCGGCATGGTCCTGCCGCGCCGCCTTCCGCCAGCGGCCCTGACCGATCCAGGTCGCCACGCCGCCGGCGACGATGCCGATGGCCAGCATGGCGAAGAGCAGCCAGAACAGCGGTATCTGCAGCGACAGGGCGGGATCGGGATCGCCGAACGGATCGATCGACACCGTCACGACATGGCGATTGGCGACGGCCAGCAGGACGAGGACGATCGCGACAGGGATCAGGACGACGAGGCGCAGGAACCGTTTCATCGCCGCGCTCACACGTCGTTGAGGCGCTCGCGCATTTCCTTGCCGGTCTTGAAGAACGGCACGTTCTTCTCGGTGACCTCGACCCTGGTGCCGGTGCGCGGATTGCGGCCCAGGCGTGCCGGACGGTTCTTCACGGAGAAGGCGCCGAAGCCGCGCAGCTCGACGCGGTCGCCGCGCGCCAACGCTTCGGTGATGGCATCAAGAATAGCATTCACAATATTCTCGACGTCTCTTTGGTAAAGATGCGGATTCTGCTCAGCGATAATCTGAACGAGCTCCGACTTGATCATCGCGCGGCCCCTTCTGCGTTGATCTCGGAAAGTGGAGCCTGCCAAACGGAAAGAAGACCGTCAAGTTTCAGCCGCTCGGGCAGCAGGTCCTCGACGGCGGCGGAAGCGGCCGGTCCCAGCCCGAGCTGACGGGCGATCCACAGCAGCGCCGCATCGCTCAGCGAGAACAGGCCGCCGCTGCGGCGCGGCGTCCAGTCGCGCACCGGCAGGTCGGTGTCGATGCCGCGGGTCTTGAGCCAGGTGAGCGCCGTCTCCTCGCCGCCGACCGCGTCGATGAGCTTCGCCTCCAGCGCCTGCTGTCCGGAGAAGACGCGCCCGTCGGCCAGCGCCAGGGCGGCCGGCCGCGACAGGCCGCGCCGCTCGGCGACGATGCCGACGAACCACTGGTAGCTGTCCTCGATAAGGCTGCGGATGACCGCCTCAGCCTCCGGCGACGGCGGGTGGAAGGGCGACGGCTCGGCCTTGAGCGGCCGGCTCTTGATCTCCTCCAGCGAGACGCCGAGCTTGCGCAGCAGTTCCTGCAATTGCGGATACTGAAAGATGACGCCGATCGAGCCGGTGATGGTGGTGCGTCGGGCGACGATATGGTCGGTGCCGAGCGCCGCCATATAGGCGGCCGAGGCGCCGATCGTGCCCATTGTCGAGACTGTCGGCTTGGCGGCGGCAAGCTTGCGCAGCGCCTCGTAGAGCGCCTCGCCGCCGGCGCTGGCGCCGCCGCCCGAGTCGATGGCGACGATCACCGCCCGGACGCTGTCGTTCTTGGCGAGGTCGGCGATCAGCTTGAGCTGATCACGGTTCTCGGTGATGAAGCCGCTAATGGAGATGCGGGCGATCTGCGGACCGCCGGCCTGCCGGAAGGCGGCGGGACCGAGGGTCAGCGCCAGGACGGCGATGAGCGCCAGCGCCAGAACGACAAAGCCGGCCACCCGCCAGAAGGCGAGTTTCCGCCGCAGCCGTCGCCGATCGACGATCTGGTCCGCATCCAGACTCATTCCATGCCCCTGAGCCACCGGCACGACCCCGCGCCAGCGTCCTCATGTGTCGGTAGCCTGTCCGGCCAGAGACGACAAGCCTTTGAAGGGATTCACGTCCTTTCGGTCAGGCTTTCGCGGCGGGGTGAGAGATTTTGGCATCAGTCCGCCACGACGCGGGCCTGGACACAGCCGCGTCAGTGCGCCCGCGAGCCCTTGCCGCGCGGCTTGGCGGCGCGGCGTGAGGAGGTGCGGCGAATAGCGGGCTTCTCCGCCGGGGCGGGGGCAGCCTTTGCCGCATGGCTGTTGCGGGCCGGGGCGGCGGAGGGCTTCACCAGGTTGCTGCGGATGAAGTCGCCGATCCGCGGCGCGATCTCGGCGCGGAAGCGCGAGCCGTTGAAGACGCCGTAATGGCCGACCCTCGGCTGCATGTAATGCGCCTTGCGCGCCATCGGAATGTTGGGCGTGAGATCCAGCGAAGCCCGCGTCTGGCCGATGCCGGAAATGTCGTCGTTCTCGCCCTCGATCGACAGCAGCGCGGCATTGCGGATGGCACGCAGGTCGACCGGTTCGCCGCGATAGGTCATCTCGCCCTTCGGCAGGGCGTGGCGGACGAAAACCGTATCGACCGTCTGCAGGTAGAACTCGGCGGTGAGATCCATCACCGCCAGGTACTCGTCGTAGAACTCGCGATGCTTCTCGGCCTCGTCGCCGTCGTCCTTCACCAGATGGCGGAAGAAGTCGTAATGCGCCGTGACATGGCGGTCGAGGTTCATGCCCATGAAGCCGGAGAGCTGCAGGAAGCCGGGATAGACGTCGCGCATGAAGCCCGGATGCGGAAACGGCACCTTCATGATGACGTTGTCGCGGAACCAGTCGGTGCCGCGCTCGGCAGCAAGGACATTGACGGCGGTCGGGTTGATGCGCGTGTCGATCGGGCCGCCCATCAGGATGACGGAGGCGGGGGCGTATGGGTCGTCATGCGCCTCCATCAGCGCCGTCGCCGCCAGCACCGGCACCGCCGGCTGGCACACCGCCATCACATGCACGTCGCCGCCGAGCACGTGCAGGATCGACATGATGGTGTCGATGTAATCGTCGAGATCGAAGCTGCCGGCGGTCGGCGGCACCATGCGCGCGTCGATCCAGTCGGTGACGTAAACGTCGTGGCGCGGCAGCATGGTGGCGATCGTGCCGCGCAGCAGCGTGGCGTAATGGCCCGACATCGGCGCGACGATCAACAGCTTCGGATCGCTCCAGGAGCGCGGCGGCATCGTCCGCTCGAAATGGATGAGCCGGCAGAACGGCCGCTCCCACACCACCGCCTCGTGGACCGGCACCCGCGTGCCGCCGACGACGGTCTCGGTGAGGCCGAAGGACGGCTTGGCGTAGCGGCGCGTGCTGCGCTCGAAGAGCTCCAGCCCGGCCGACAGGCTGCGGCCGAGCGGCGTCTGGCTCAGCGGATTGAGCGGATTCCGCAGATAGAGCTGCGTCATGTCGGCCACGGCCCGGAACGGGCCGAGCGCCGCGTGCTGCATCTCGTAGAGCTGATAGTAGGAGAAACCCTGCATGCCGCTCCGCACCCCCCGATCTTTGTGCGCCGCCAAATGCTTTGTGCGTCGCACAATCTAGGTCTGCCGGTATGGCGATTGCAAGTTTCACTGTCCAACCGGCCGCCGCGGCGAACCGAAAGGCTCAGTGCGCGGCTTCCCAGTTGCCGCCAGCGCGGGCATCGACATGCAGCGGAACGGCGAGGCGCACGGCCGGCTCGGGCGCCTGCTCCATGATCTCGCGGATCACCGGGATCGTCCGCTCCACCTCCGCCTCCGGCACCTCGAAGACGAGCTCGTCATGCACCTGCAGCAGCATGCGCGCCGAGAGGCCCGCGGCCGACAGGGCCGCCGGCATGCGGATCATGGCGCGGCGGATGATGTCGGCCGCCGAGCCCTGGATCGGCGCATTGATGGCAGCGCGCTCGTTGAAGGAGCGCTCGGCGACATTGCGCGAGCCGATCGACGGATAATGCGCCTTGCGGCCGAAGATCGTCTGCACGTAGCCGTGCTCGCGGCAATAGGCCTTGGTCGCCTCCATGTAGCCGCGGATGCCCGGGAAGCGCAGGAAATAGCGGTCGATATAGTCCTTCGCCTCGCTGCGCGGGATGCCGAGCTGGTTGGCGAGGCCGAAGGCCGAGATGCCGTAGATGATGCCGAAATTGATCGCCTTGGCGCGGCGGCGCACCAGCGGGTCCATGCCTTCGATCGGCGTGTTGAACATCTCCGACGCCGTCATGGCGTGAATGTCGAGCCCGTCGGCGAAGGCCTGGCGCAGCTGCGGAATGTCGGCGACATGAGCGAGCACGCGCAGCTCGATCTGGCTGTAGTCGGCCGAGACGAGCAGGTTGCCCGGCTCCGGCACGAAGGCGGTGCGGATCTGCCGCCCCTCCTCGGTGCGCACCGGGATGTTCTGGAGGTTCGGCTCCAGCGACGACAGGCGGCCGGTCGAGGTCGAGGCGAGCGCGAAGGAGGTGTGGACGCGGTTGGTGTCCGGGTTGATGTAGCCCGGCAGCGCGTCGGTATAGGTCGATTTCAGCTTCGAGATCTGGCGCCAGTCGAGGATCAGCCGCGGCAGCGGATGGCCTTCGGCGGCGAGCTCCTCCAGCACGTCGGCATCGGTCGACCAGGCGCCCGTCTTGGTCTTGCGGCCGCCGGGAAGCTGCAGCTTGCCGAACAGGATGTCGCCGAGTTGCTTGGGCGAGCCGACATTGAACGGGCCGCCGGCGACCTCGGCGATCTCCGCCTCGAGGCGCGCCAGCTTTTGCGCGAAATCATGCGACTGGCGCGACAGGATCTGCCGGTCGATGGCGATGCCGTGGCGCTCCATGGCGGCCAGCACCGGCACCAGCGGCCGTTCCAATGTCTGGTAGACGGTGGTGACGCGGTCGGCGGCAAGGCGCGGCCGCAGCACCGCCCAGAGGCGCATGGCAAGATCGGGCAGCTCCGCCGCATAGGGCGTCGCCGCCTCGACCGGCACCAGGTCGAAGGTGATGGCATTGCGGCCGGAGCCGACCAGCTCCTTGAGCGCCGTCGGCTGATGGCCGAGCCAGCGTTCGGCAAGCGCCACGAAGTCGCTGCCGCCGCGCCCGGCATCGAGTGCATAGGACATCAGCATGATGTCGTCGGCGGGATGGAGGGCGATGCCCTGGCGCGCCAGCAGCGTCATCGCCGCCTTGACGTCATGGCCGATCTTGAGGACGCCCGGGTCCTCCAGCAGCGGCCGCAGCCTGGCCAGCGCCTCGGCCGCCGGGATCTGGCCGGCCGCCAGCCCTTCGCCGAGAAGATCGTCGGCGCGGCTGCGGTGGCCGAGCGGGATATAGGCTGACTGGCCCGGCGCGATGGCGAAGGCGATGCCGCAGATCTCGCCGCGCATCGGGTCGGCGGCGCTGCCGATGACCGCCAGCGCCACCTGGCCGGCGCGCTCGGCGGCGGCGATGAAGGCCGTCAGCCGGTCCATGCCGGTGATCGTCTCGTAGGCGCCGCGGTCGATGCGCGACACGGCATTGGCGACAGCCTGCGTCGCCGCCTCGACGGGACGGTAGAAGGGCGGCTCGTCGCCGGTCGCCGGCGGCGGCGCCGGCAGGCCGAAGAGATCGCCGCCGGCCCAAGCCGCCGGGCGCGGCGCCAGGGACGTGTCGACCCCCTCCGGCAGCTCCGGGGCGACCGGCTCGTCGTCGGCGTCGGGCTCGCCGCTGTCGGGCGGCGGCATCGCCACCACGCCGCGCGTCCAGCCATTGACCATCGAGCCGACCTGGCCGAGCCCGGCCGCCGTGCCGGCGCCGCCGGCGGCCCGCAGGCGCGGATCGGCATCAACAAGCGCCGGATCGATGCCACTCGCCTCGGCGACGCGCTTGGTCAACGTGAACAGCTCCATCGCCTTGGAGAAGGTCATCAGCCGGCGCGGATCGAATTTCGGCAGCGCGAAGGCGTCGAGCGGCGTCTCGACCGCCACCGCGCCGTCCAGCTGCACAAGCTGGCGCGACACCTTCGCCTGCTCGGCGAAGGCGAGGATGTTCTCGCGCCGCTTCGGCTGCTTGATCTCGCCGGCGCGCGCCAGCAGCGTGTCGAGGTCGCCATATTCGGCAAGCAGCTGCGCCGCGGTCTTGACGCCGATGCCGGGAACGCCGGGAACGTTGTCGGAGGTGTCGCCGACCAGCGCCTGGATATCGACGACCTTCTCCGGCGGCACGCCGAAATGCTCGATGACGCCGGCGACGTCGATCTTGCGTTCCGGCCGGTAGCCGGGCCTGCCGCGCGCTCCCGACTCGAAATCGTAGAACAGCACCTTCGGCGTCACGACCTGCATCAGGTCCTTGTCGGCCGAGATGATCAGCACATCGGCGCCGGCCGCCTCGGCTTGCCGGGCATAGGTGGCGATGAGATCGTCGGCCTCGTAGCCGGACTGCTCGATCGGCGTCAGGCCGAACGCCTTCACCGCCTCGCGCATCAGCGGGAACTGCGGCACCAGATCGTCCGGCGCGGCTTTCCGGTTGGCCTTGTATTCCGGATAGATGGCGTTGCGGAACGTCGCTTCCGCCTTGTCGAAGATGATCGCCATATGCGTCGGCCGGATGCCGACGGCGCCCTCCAGGATGAACTGGTAGAGCTTGGTCGAGAACAGGCGCACGGCCCCGGTCGGCAGGCCGTCCGACCGGTAATTGTACTTCGCGTCCTGGTTCATTGACTGGTAATAGGCGCGATAGACGAAGGACGAGCCGTCGACCAGGAAGAGATGGTCGCCGGGGCCGATCGGCTTCGCCGGCGCGCTCTCGGCGGGGGCCGGCGCGGCGGCCTGGTCGGGCATGGCAGCGGTGTTGTCGGGCATGGAAGAAATATGCCCCTTCGCCCCACCGATTGCCACCCGGCGACCGGTCAGCCGGAACCCGGCATTGTTCTGGGATCGTGCGCTCCGTGACGTACGGCGTGAATGATGATCTCCGTATCGGTCACTTCATAGAAGACCAGGTACGGATAGGGCGAGGTCGTGAGTCGGCGTATGGTCGGATCTTCGGTTCGCTTTCCGATAAGGGGAGAATCGGGGAGGCGCTCGATCAGAAGCTTTATGCGCTGTCGAACATTTCGCGCACCTTGAGGCGATCGCGGATCGAGATACCCGGCAATGTCTTTCAGATCGGCAAGAGCTGGTCTGGTATAGCGAAGTCTCACAGGCCGTAGCTGGCCCATACGGCGCGAACTTCCTCATCGGTCGCAAAATCACCGCGCGCCGCCGCCGCCTTCGATTCGGCAATAGCAGCACGTTCGCCGTCGGAGAGAGCAACCGGCTCCGACTCGGCATCAGCTAGGCGCAAAAGAACCCGGGCCAACTCGTCCTGCTGATCGGACGGAAGCGCCCGGACGCGCTCAACGGCCTGTTCGAGCAATTTTGTCATGAGACGATCGTGCCTGCCCCTTCTGCAGAAAATCAAGCCTGGATTCACAAGCCTGGATTTATATGCGCGCCCCGAGCACCAATTGCCATTAGCATCGTAGGGTGGGCATGGCGAAGCCTTGCCCACGCGGTCAAACATCACCGGGATATGCAGAGGGGTTGGTCGCCCAGAGCGGCGACCGCGTGGGCAAGCCGTGGCTTGCCCACGCTACGGCACTCAGGCCGTACGCAATAGCTGCGCGCCTTTCATTGGTCCCGGCAGCGCACCCGTCAGGCGAAGCCGCCGATCACCACCTTGCCGCGCGCATGGCCCTTTTCGACATAGGCGATCGCCGCCGGAATCTCGGCGAAATCGCAGCGGCGGTCGATCACCGGGCGCAGAGTCCCCGCATCGGCCATGGCCGTCAGAGCGGCGAGGTCGGCGGCCGTGGCATGCGCCGAAACGATGGCGATGTCCTTGCCGCCGGTCAGCGCCAGGCTGAGGGCATGCAGCGTGCTGCCGAAGCCGATGACGGTGCATTTGCCGCCTTCCGCCAACGCCCTACGCAGGTCCGCCGGCCGCCGGTTGCCGACGGTGTCGAGGATGCGGTCATAGCGGCCGACGGCGGTGAAATCGGTCGAGGCATAGTCGACGACATCGGTGGCGCCGAGCGAGCGGACGAGCTCCAGGTTGCGCCGGCTGGTGACGCCGATCACCTCTGCTCCCGCCGCCGCGGCAATCTGCACGGCGAAGGTGCCGACGCCGCCGGAGGCGCCGTTGACGAGGACGCGCATGCCGGGCTGGAGCGTGCCATGGCGCCGGAACGCCTGCAGGGCCGTGACCGCCGCCATGGGTATGGCCGCCGCTTCCTCGAAGGAGAGGCCTTCCGGCTTTCGTGCCACCACTGTGGCCGGCACCGCGGCATATTGCGCGAAGGCGCCAAAGCCGGTGTCGAGCGTATTGGCATAGACCGCGTCGCCGACCTGGAAATCTGTGACGCCGGAGCCGACGGCGGTGACCTTGCCGGCAAGGTCGACCCCCGGCACGCGATATTTCGGCCGCAGCAGCCCGAGCGTCGCGCGGGCGAAGAAGGGCGAAGCCCGCACCGTGTGCCAGTCGGCCGGATTGACGGCGGCGGCGCGCACCTCAATCAGCACCTGCCCCGGCCCTGCCACCGGGGTTTCCAGCTCGCCGATGCGCAGCGCCGCAGGCGGCCCGTATTTCTCCCAGAGGATTGCCTTCACCGCCCGGCTCCCCACATCTCCCGACAGGTGCGCCACGGTGCGGGAAGTGGGCCCGCAGCGCAACAGCCTGGCGCTTCCGGCACCCTTAAGGACCCCTTAAATCGCCGCATTTAGCTTTCACTCGAAGGCTCTGCGGCATCCCGCCGTGGAGCAGGCGATGGAACCGCGAGAGACCGATCCGATGGCCGGCAAGTCAGGCAAGGCCCGCGGCAGTCTCGATTTCGGCATGTCGGCGGCGGATCGCGCCGGCGCCGCTCCCGCCCGCAAGCCACGCCGCACCAGCGGCGATGCCGGCAGCGCGCCGCGGCGCGGCAAGGGGAACGGCAACGGCAAGGGCGGCGGCAATGGACGCCGCGGCTCCGGACGGCGGCGCAAGCGGCGCGGCGGGGTCTTCGGCTTCCTGCGCGTCGCGCTGCGCACGACGTTCCTGCTGCTCGTCGTCGGCTTCCTCGGCGTTGCCGGCGTTCTCGGCTATTACGCCGCCAAGCTGCCCAGCGTCACCTCCTGGGAGATCCCGGAGCGGCCGCCGAACATCAAGATCCTCGCTTCCGACGGCACGCTGATCGCCAATCGCGGCGACACCGGCGGCCAGGCGGTCAAGCTGTCGGACCTGCCGCCGACGCTGCCGCAGGCCGTCATCGCCATCGAGGACCGGCGCTTCTACACCCATTTCGGCGTCGACCCGTTCGGCCTGATGCGCGCCGCGCTCAGCAACCTGCGTGCCGGCGACGTCGTTCAGGGCGGCTCGACACTGACGCAGCAGCTCGCCAAGAACCTCTTCCTCAATCCCGAGCGCACCATGGAGCGCAAGATCCAGGAAGTGGTGCTGGCGCTGTGGCTGGAGGCCCGCTACTCGAAGGACGAGATCCTCGAGATGTATCTCAACCGCGTCTATCTCGGCGCCGGCGCCTATGGCGTCGATGCCGCGGCGCGGCGCTATTTCGGCAAGCCGGCGCACGATCTGTCGCTGCTGGAAGCGGCCACCATCGCCGGCCTCCTCAAGGCGCCGTCGCGCTTCGCGCCGAGCAGCAATCCCACGGCGGCGCTGGCGCGCGCCAAGCTCGTCCTGGCGGCCATGAAGGATGCCGGCTTCATCACCGACGCGCAGATGCGCGAGGCGGCGGCTGACACGCTGACGGTGCCCAAGGTCGTGGCGGCCGGCAGCGCCGGCTATGCCGCCGACTGGGCCGCCGATCTCGTGCCGGGCTTCGTCGGCGCCATCCATGACGACATCGTCGTGGAGACGACGATCGACCTGAAACTGCAGGCGGAGGCGGCGCAGGCGGTCGATGAAGCGCTCGACAAGGACGGCAAGGCCTTCGGCGTGCGCCAGGGCGCCATGGTGGCGATGGAGACCGACGGCGCCGTGCGTGTCCTGGTCGGCGGCCGCGACTATGCGCAGAGCCAGTTCAACCGCGCCGTCACGGCGCGCCGCCAGCCGGGCTCGTCGTTCAAGCCCTTCGTCTACCTGACGGCGCTGGAGTTCGGTCTTGCCCCGGAAACCATCCGCATCGATCAGCCAGTCAACATCAATGGCTGGAAGCCGGAGAACTATACCCGCGGCGAGTATCGCGGCCCGGTGACGCTGCAGCGGGCGCTCGCCCTGTCGCTCAACACCATCTCGGCGCAGCTCACCGACGAGGTCGGGCCGGAGAACGTCGTCGCCACGGCGCGCCGGCTCGGCATCAGCTCGCCGCTACAGGCCAATCCGTCCATCGCCCTCGGCACCTCGGAGGTGTCGCTGCTGGAGATGACCGGCGCCTTCGCGCCCTTCGCCAATGGCGGCTACGGCGTCATCCCCTATGTCATCAAGCGCATCACCACCGAGAAGGGCAAGGTGCTCTACGAGCGGGTCGGTACCGGCACCGGCCAGGTGGTGGCGCCGGCCCAGGTCGGCATGATGAACGCCATGCTGCGCGAGACGCTGGAGACCGGTACCGGCAAGAAGGCGGTGATCCAGGGCTGGCAGGCCGCCGGCAAGACCGGCACCAGCCAGGAATGGCGCGACGCCTGGTTCATCGGCTACACGGCGCACATGGTCGGCGGCGTCTGGTTCGGCAATGACGACGGCAAGCCGACCAAGAAGGCCTCCGGCGGCAATCTGCCGGCCGCCGTCTGGGGCCGCTTCATGACCGAGGCGCATCAGGGCGTGCAGGTCGCGGCGCTGCCGGGCAACTATACTTTCCGCGACGCCGGCCATTTCGCCGACGGCACGCCGCCGCCGCAGGACATCATGGGCCCGAACGGGCGCTATGACGAATATCTCGACCGCTACGAGCCGCGGCTCGACGAGCCGGCCTTCGACGATGGCGGCCAGGGAGAAGACGGCTGGAGCGACGACGAGCCGGTGGCCAATGGCGACTGGCAGGACGATCCGCGCTATGCCCGGGCGCCGGACGCGCGCGACTATGATCCCCGCTATGACCCGGCGCCGGACCCGCGCTACGAGCCGGATTACGATCCGCGCTACGACCGGCGCTATGATCCGCGCTACGACGCCGGCGCGGGGCGTGGCGGCCCGGTGCCGCCCGCCGATGTCGGCAATGGCGTGCGCCTGCCGCCAGCCGATATCGGCCGCGCCGCCGGCCGCGAGCCGCCGCCGCGGCGCGAGGGCGGCTTCTTCCGGCGGCTGTTCGGCGGCTGAGCCACCGCCGCGGCGGCTGCATCGCCGCCCCCCTTCAGCCCGACCGCCGGCCCTCTCTACTGACGACCCCGCTCCGGACGCAGTCGATCCGGCGCCCTTACTTTTTCCCGCGAATCCCGCAGCAGACGGCAGGGTCTCCGGCGAGCCTATTCATCGCCAAAACATTCCTTCCGCTCCTATTCTTTAGCAGCAAATTCTCCGAAGAAAGTCGTCCCATAATTTCTTCGTAATTCCACGCGCTTCAAATGAAGGCGGAATTACGTCGTTTTCTTGTTTTGCTAATACTTTACGAGTCGATTCCAGGGTTGAATATCGCTCAATTGAGTTATAAGTGCACTGTACTCATCAACAACAGGGAGAGATGGCCGTATGCCCTCGAATGGCTGGCTCGTATCGCTTTTTGCGGGATTTGCATTTGCTGCCGCCGGTGCCACGGCAGCGCAGGCCCAGGACACCACCTGCGGGACCGATCGCAAGATCGACATCGCCGAGATGACCTGGCCCTCCGCCGCCGCGCTCGCCCATATCCATGCCGTGATCCTCGAGAAGGGCTATGGCTGCACGGTCGAGATCGTCGCCGGCGACACGATCGCGACGACGTCCTCGATGCTGTCCCGCGGCCGGCCGGCCATCGCGCCGGAGCTGTGGACCAGTTCCATCGAGGAGATCTGGAGAAAGGGCATCGCCGACGGCAAGGTCGTCAGTCTCGCCGACGCCATCACCGACGGCACTGTCGAAGCCTGGTTCATTCCGCAATACGTCAAGGACGCGCATCCGGAACTGGTGACGGCGGAAGATGTCGTCGCGCATCCCGAGCTCTTCCCCGATCCGGAAGATCCGTCGAAGGGCCGCCTTTATTCCTGCCCGCCGGGATGGGCCTGCGAGGTCTATACCAGCTCTCTCTTCAAGGCCTACGGCATGGAGGACAAATGGAACCTGTTCTCGCCGGGTTCGGCTGCCGCGCTTGACGCCTCGATCAGCCGCGCCTTCCTGCGTCAGGAGCCGATCTTCTTCTACTATTGGGGTCCGACCGCGCTTCTCGGCAAGCTCGATACCTTCCAGCTTGATATGGGTGAGACCCATCCCGAGGTCTTTGCCTGCAATTCCGACCCGGATTGCGAGGATCCACCGGCCAAGACCGCCTATCCGTCGTCGCCGGCCGTTGTCGGCGCCTCGTCGTGGGTGAAGGAGGAAGCGCCGGCCATCGCCGCGTATTTCTCCAAGGTCGGGCTGACAAATGCCCAGCTCAGCGAACTTCTCGTCTATGGCGACGAGAACAAGGCCGATGCCGCCGATACGGCGCTGAATTTCCTCCGCACCCAGGAGGACATCTGGACCAAATGGGTCCCGGCCGACGTAGCGGAACGCGTGCGTGCGGCGGTCGCCGGCTAGGCATCGCCGGGACGCCAGGGACATGCCGCAGCGGAGCGGCCGGACAGCGTTCCGGCCGCTCTGCCGCTGCAGGCATCCGTCCGGCAGGGCGGCGCATCCCCGGGGGGAGATGATCCATGTTTCCTGAACTCTTCAGCACACGGCCGCTGCGGCGCGCCATAGACAACGGGCTCGACTGGGTCGTCGCCAATTGGGGCGGCGCCCTGGAAGCGGCGGCGCGGCCGCTGCTGAGCTTCCTCAACGCCATCGAGGCGCTGCTGATCGGCACGCCATGGTGGCTGATCGTTCTGGTGCTCACCGGCATCGCCTGGCTGGCGACGCGCGGCTGGCGCCTGCCGCTGCTTGTCGCCCTGTCGCTGCTCTTCCTCGGCGTCATGGACCTGTGGCGCGACGCCATGGCGACCACGGCGCTGATGATCGCCGCGACCCTGTCGGCGATCATCATCTCCATCCCGGTCGGCGTCTGGATGGCGCGGTCGCGGCGGGTCCGCAATATCATCACGCCGATCCTCGACCTGATGCAGACGCTGCCTAGCTTCGTCTACCTGATCCCGACGGTGATGATCTTCGGGCCGGGCAAGATCCCGGCGCTGCTGGCGACGATCGTCTATGCGGCGCCGCCGCTGGTGCGGCTGACCGATCTGGGGCTGCGCAGCGTCGATCCGGCGGTCATGGAGGCGAGCCGCGCCTTCGGCACCAGCACGCGGCAGCGCCTTTTCGGCGTCCAGATCCCGCTCGCCCTGCCGACAATCCTTGCCGGCATCAACCAGACCACGATGCTGGCGCTGGCGATGGTGGTGATCGCCTCGATGATCGGCGCCGGCGGCCTCGGCTACCAGGTGCTGCAGGGCATAGGCCGGCTGGAAGTCAGCCGCGGCCTGCTCGCCGGGCTCGGCATCGTCGTGCTGGCGGTGATCTTCGACCGCATCACGCAGTCCTTCGGGCGCCGCCTGCAGGCCCGTATCGGCCTGGCGGAGGGGCGGCCATGAATGACACCGCCATGATTAACAGTGCCATGAGCGACATCGCCATGAGTGACAGCGCCATGAGTGACAGCGCCATGAGTGATACCGGCGACGACATCGCCATCCGCATCCGCAACGTCACCAAGATCTTCGGCGACAATCCCGGCCCGGCGCTCGACATGCTGCGCGCCGGCGCCAGCAAGGCGGAAGTGCTGGCCGCCACCGGCCTGGTCGTCGGGCTCCAGGACGTGTCGCTCGACATCGACCGCGGCCACATCTTCGTGGTCATGGGCCTGTCGGGCTCGGGCAAGTCGACGCTCATCCGCCACGTCAACCGGCTGATCGATCCGACCGCCGGCGAGATCATCGTCAACGGTGCCGACGTGCTGGCGATGAACCCGCAGCAGCTGCAGACCTTCCGCCGCACGCAGGTGGCGATGGTGTTCCAGAAGTTCGGCCTGCTGCCGCACCGCTCGGTGATCGACAATGTCGCCTACGGTCTTGCCACCCGCGGCGTATCGCGCCGCGAGCGGGCGGAGGAGGCGGCGCGCTGGGTCGAGACGGTCGGCCTCGGCGGCTACGAGCAGGCGCGGCCGCGGCAGCTTTCCGGCGGCCAGCAGCAGCGCGTCGGCCTCGCCCGGGCGCTCGCCATGAACACCGACATCATCCTGATGGACGAAGCCTTTTCAGCGCTCGATCCGCTGATCCGCTCCGGCATGCAGGACGAGCTGATGCGGCTTCAGAAATCGCTCGGCAAGACGATCCTGTTCATCACCCATGATTTCGACGAGGCGCTGAAGATCGGCGACCGCATCGCCGTCCTGCGCGACGGCGTCGTGCAGCAGGTCGGCAAGCCGGAGGAGATCGTCCTGCGGCCGGCCAACAAGCATGTCGAGGAATTCGTGCGCGAGGTGAACAAGGCGCGCGCCATCCATGTGCGCACCATCATGGAGCGCGGCGCCTTCGAGACGCTGCCGGCGACCGTCCCGTCCGACGCCCGCTGCGAGGACGTGCTACCGATCTTCGCCGAGCATCAATGGGTTGGCGTCGTCGACGATGGCGGCACGCAGATCGGCCGCGTCTCGGCACGGCAGGTGATCAACGCGCTGGCGCGCCATACGCCGGGCCTTACCGCGTGAGACTTCGCGCCTAGGCTTCGACCTCGGCCAGGAAGGCGTCGATCGCCGCGTTGATCTCCTCCGGCTTGTCGAGCTGCAGCCAGTGGCTGACGCTGTCGATGCGCCGGTGCGGCAGGTCCTCGACCAGTTCGTGCAGGGCCATCGGCGTGTCGTTGAGACGCGTCGTCAGCGCCAGACGCGGCCCACGGTAGCTGCGGAGCGGCGTCACCGGGTCGAACACCATCAGCGATTCGAAGGTGCCGATGACGGCCTCGCGGCGCGTGTTCCCGAGGTCCTGCCGAAGCCGCTCCTGAACCTCCGGCCGCCCGTCGCCGAGCAGCGTTTCCCAATAGGCCGAGACGGCCGGCCAGTAGCTCTCCTCCGAATGCATCGCCTCGAGAAGCGCGGCGGCCTGGTCGGGCGGCACCTGGCGGCCGTCGGAGGCCGGATCGAGCAGCAGCAGGCCGGCGACGCGATCCTGATGTTTCGCCGCCGCAGACGCTGCCACGACGCCGCCGAGGCTGTGGCCGACGAGGACGAAGCGGTCGAGACCGAGACGGTCGAGCGTCGCCATCACCGCATCGGCCATGCGATCCATGGCATAGCCGCCTTCGGCCGGCGGCGCCGAGCGGCCGTGGCCGGGCAGGTCGACCGCCAGGGCACGGCGACGGGCGCGCAGATGCGCCAGCTGGGCGGCCCAGTGAGTCGTGTTGCCGGCGCCGGAATGGATGAAGACGACGGGCAGGCCGCCGCTGCCGCCATCGTCGACGAAGAGATCGTTCTGGACCGTGGTCATGCGTGGGTCTCCCTGCAGGCTGGTGTCCTTGCCTAACGCCACGCGGTGACAGAAACTGTCACCGATGACGCGCACCACACGCGTGATGGACCTTCTCGACCTGTTGCAGGCCAGCGAGGCGATGAGCGTCGCGGCGATCGCCGGGGCGCTCGGCGTCAGCCGCCGCACGGTGCTGCGCGATCTGGCAACGCTGCGCGAGCGCAGATGGTCGATCCGCGCCGAGGCGGGACCGGGCGGCGGCGTGCTGCTCGACCGCGGCCGCGGCGTCACGGCAGTGCATCTTGCCGTCGACGAGGTGGTGGCGCTGTGGCTTGCCGGGCAGATGTCGGCCAGCGTTGCGGCGATGCCGTGGAGCGCGTCGCTGCGTTCCGGCCTCAACAAGGTGCTGGCCAGCCTGCCGCGCGAGCGGGCGCGCAGCCTGCATGGGCTGATGCGGCGGGTGGTGGTCGGCCAGCCGGCGACGGAGGCGGTGCGGCAGGGGCTCGGGGCGACGGCGCCGGAGGTGGTGGCGGCGTTCGAGGAAGCCTTCAGCCGCAGCCGCTGCATGAGCTTCGACTACACCGACCGCGAAGGCCGCCACAGCCGGCGCCGTGTCGAGCCGCAAGGACTGCTGATCGAGCTGCCGGCCTGGTATCTCCTGGCGCTCGACCAGGACAAGGCGGAGGTCCGCCTCTTCCGCACCGACCGCATCGGCCGGCCGCGCGTCCTCGACCAGCCCTTCCGCGCCAATCTCGCCGCGCTGCACCGGCAATGGCAGGCGCAGCGCACCGCGATGGCGCAGCGCCCGGCGGCGGAGGAGGCTGCGGACAAATAAAAAGCCGGGAGCCATGCGGCTCCCGGCCTTGTCATGAGAACGTATCGGCGGGCCTCAGATGGCGCGCTTGATCCACTCGCTGAGGCGGCCCTTGGGAGCGGCGCCGACCTGCATGGCCATCGGCTCGCCGTCCTTGAACATGATCAGGGTCGGGATCGAGCGGACGCCGTACTTGGCGGCGGTCTTGGGGTTCTCGTCGATGTTCAGCTTGGCGATTGTCACCTGGCCGTCCATCTCGCTGGCGATCTCCTCCAGAGACGGCGCGATCATGTGGCACGGGCCGCACCATTCGGCCCAGAAATCGACGACGACCGGCTGCGACGCCTTCAGGACGTCGGTGTCAAACGAGCCGTCGGTCACCTTCACCGGCCCGGCGGCCTTGTCGCCCGCGGGCGATTGGGTGTCGACTTTGGCGTCCATGGAGAACCTCTCGAGATTCGGGAAATGGTCCAGTAAAAGGTAAGAACCGCCCCCCGGAGCGTCAAGGGAACGCCTGACCCGGCCCGGCCGGCGGCGGAAAACAGAATGCTCTCCGCCGCCGAAAGGGAGGACCCCGGACCTTTGTGGTCAGGCCGCCGGCACGGCGCCGGCAACCTTTTCCCGCAGGGTCCGTGCCGCGGCGACCATGTTGACCAGCGCCGGACGCACCTCTTCCCAGTTGCGCGTCTTTAACCCGCAGTCAGGATTGACCCAGAGCTGATCGGCCGACAGCCGCTCCGTCACGCGCTCCAGCAGCGACGCCATCTCCTCGGCCGACGGCACGCGCGGCGAGTGGATGTCGTAGACGCCCGGACCGATCTGGTTCGGATAGCTGTACTCGACGAAGGCGTCGAGCAGCTCCATGCGGGAACGCGACGTCTCGATCGAGATGACGTCGGCGTCCATCGCCGCGATGGCGGAGATGATGTCGTTGAATTCCGAGTAGCACATGTGGGTGTGGATCTGCGTCTCGTCGGCGACGCCGGAGGTGGCGAGCCGGAAGGCCGATACCGCCCAGTCGAGATAGGCGGCGCGATCCGCCCGGCGCAGCGGCAGGCCTTCGCGCAGCGCCGCCTCGTCGATCTGGATGACGCGCGCACCGGCGGCCTCCAGGTCGCGCACCTCGTCGCGAATGGCGAGGGCGATCTGGCGGCAGACATCGGCGCGCTCCATGTCGTCGCGCACGAAGGACCAGTTGAGGATGGTGACCGGGCCGGTCAGCATGCCCTTCACCGGCCGGTCGGTCAGCGACTGCGCCCGGCGCCACCAGTCGACGGTCATCGGCTGCGGCCGCGAGACGTCGCCGAAGAGGATCGGCGGCCGCACGCAGCGCGAGCCGTAGCTCTGCACCCAGCCGTGGCGGGTGAAGGCGAAGCCGGCGAGGCGCTCGCCGAAATACTGCACCATGTCGTTGCGCTCGAACTCGCCATGCACCAGCACGTCGAGGCCGATCTCCTCCTGCCAGCGGATCGCCGCCGCCATTTCGGCGTCGAGGAACGCCTCGTAATCGGCATCCGGCAGGCCGCCCTTGTCGTGCGCGGCGCGCGCCTTGCGGATGTCGGCCGTCTGCGGGAAGGAGCCGATGGTGGTGGTCGGGAAGGGCGGCAGCGGCAGGTGCCGGCGCTGCTGCGCCAGGCGCTCGCCGAAGGCGCTGTGGCGGGCGGCCATGGCGCTGTCGACCGCCGCGACGCGCGCCGCAACCGCCGCATCATGGACCTTGGGCGAGCGGCGCCGCGCCTCGATCGCCGCCGTCGCCGCCGCCAGCTCCTCGCGCACAGCCGCCCGGCCCTCGCCGAGAGCCCGCCCGAGCACGGCCAGTTCCTCCATCTTCTGGACCGCGAAGGCGAGCCAGCTGCGCAGGTCCGGGTCGAGCGACTCTTCCAAAGCGAGATCGAGGGGGACATGCAGCAGCGAGCAGGACGGCGCCAGCATCACATGATCGCCGCCGCGACGCGCCACCACCGGCTCGATACGGTCGAGGATGGCCTCGAGATCGGCGCGCCAGATATTGCGTCCGTCGATGACGCCGAGCGACAGGACGAGACCGCGCGGCACGGCGGCAAGGACCGCGTCGAGCTGGCCGGGCGCCCGTACCAGGTCGAGATGCAGGCCGGACACCGGCAGCGCCAGGGCGGTCCCGAGATTGTCGCCGAGGCCGCCGAAATAGCTCGTCAGCATCAGCCTCAGCTTCGGCAGGGCATGCGCCAGCATGCCGTAGGCCTGCTTCAGCGCTGCCTGCGTCGCCGCATCGGCATCGAGCACCAGGCAGGGCTCGTCGATCTGCACCCATTCGGCGCCGCTCGCCGCCAGCCGGCGCAGCACCTCGACATAGACCGGCAGCAGCCGCGGCAGCAGCGACAGCGGGTCGAAGCTGCCATCGGCCGCCTTGCCGAGCTTCAGGTAGCTCACCGGGCCGAGCAGCACCGGCCGCGTCGCATAGCCCAGCGAGGCCGCCTCGCGATACTCATCCACCGCCTTGGTGGAAGCGAGGCGGAACGCCTGGTCGGCGCGGAATTCCGGGACGAGGTAGTGGTAGTTGGTATCGAACCACTTCGTCATCTCGAGCGCCTGGACGCCCTCGCCACCGTGATCATGGGTGTGATCATGATGGGCATGGTCATGATGGGCATGACCCTGGCCGGCGGTCTGGCTGCCGCGCGCCATGGCGAAATAGGTGTCGAGGCCGGGCGCTTCCGGCGCGCCGTAGCGACCCGGGATGGCGCCGACCATCAGGCTGGTGTCGAGGACATGGTCGTAGAGCGAGAAATCGTTGCTCGGAATCACTGTGATTCCGGCGGCGTGCTGGCGCGCCCAGGACGCGGTGCGCAGGGCCGAAGCCGTTTCCTGCAGCGCCGCGGCGTCGGTCTTGCCCGACCAGTAGGCTTCCAGCGCCGTCTTCAGCTCGCGGCGCGGGCCCATGCGCGGGCTGCCGAGACTGGCGATGGCAATCGATGATGAAGACACGGGTCTACCCCTTGGATGGGGGCAGAGGCCGAGGCGAGCGCATGCCGGAGCGCGGCGACGCCAGGGCCACCGCAGCAAGCGACCCACCGGGACACCCCGCCCGAGGACGTTTACGTCGCCAAGGCAGGTCTCCTGGCTCGCAGGTCGTCGTCGGGCTGCCCGGCCTTCCCGGCGATGCCTCGCCAGTGACCCTGAAATTCCGGCAGTCCGACTCGCTGCTTACAGTTGCGGGGGCAGCGCCGGCCTTGCCCCAAAGGCGCACCGGCTTCCCTCTTCGCTTCCGGCACGGGTGCCGGAAGAACCTTGGCGCTCCCCTTGTAGCCGCCCCGGCCGGCAGCCGTCAAAAAGTCGCGGAAGACGGCCGGCAAATGCCCGCCAACGTGCTCAATCGCCACACCTGCAATTTGATCTAGGGCAAAGAGGACCCCTGGGTGCCCCCCGATATTTGCCGCCGATGCAACGGGGAAGCCCAATGATCAAGCAGCTCACGTCCAGCGAACGCACATTCGCAATGATCATCACCGGCCTGGTGCTCGCCGCCGGTCTCGCCATGGCCATCGGCGGCCGCGGCGACCTGATGGCGACGCAGGGATGGACCATCCTGGTCTTCGCCGGCGCGGTGATGATCCTGCTGCTGCGCGGCTTCGACGCCCCGGAACCCAGCCCGGAACGGCTGACGCATTATTACGACGACCCGACTAAGGTCGGCATCATCCTGGCGCTCATCTGGGGCGTGATCGGCATGTTCGTCGGCGCCTGGGTGGCGGCGCTGCTGGTGTGGCCCGACCTCACCTTCGACGCCGGCTGGGCGAGCTTCGGGCGCCTGCGCCCGGTGCATACCAGCGGCGTCATTTTCGCCTTCGGCGGCAATGCGCTGATCGCCACCTCCTTCCATGTCATGCAGCGCACGTCGCGCGCCCGCCTGCCGGATCAGCTCAGCCCGTGGTTCGTCATCATCGGCTACAACCTGTTCTGCGTGCTGGCGGCGAGCGGCTATGTCATCGGCATCACCCAGTCGCGCGAATATGCCGAGCCGGAATGGTATGCCGACATCTGGCTGGTCATCGTCTGGGTGACGTATTTCCTGCTCTATATCCGCACGCTGGCGCGGCGGAAAGAGCCGCATATCTACGTTGCCAACTGGTACTACATGGCCTTCATCCTGGTCGTGGCGATCCTGCATATCGTCAACAACCTGTCGGTGCCGGTCGGCCTCTTCACCGCCAAGTCCTACTCGCTGTTCTCCGGCGTCCAGGATGCGATGACGCAGTGGTGGTACGGCCACAACGCCGTCGCCTTCTTCCTCACCGCCGGCTTCCTCGGCATGATGTATTACTACCTGCCGAAGCGCGCCGGCCGGCCGATCTTCTCCTACCGGCTGTCGATCATCAGCTTCTGGGGCATCACCTTCATGTATATGTGGGCGGGCTCGCACCACCTGCATTACACGGCGCTGCCGCATTGGGTGCAGACGCTCGGCATGGCCTTCTCGGTGGTGCTGCTGGTGCCGTCCTGGGCCTCGGCCGGCAATGCGCTGATGACCCTCAACGGCGCCTGGCACAAGGTGCGCGACGACGCCGTGCTGCGCTTCATGGCGCTGGCGGCGCTGTTCTACGGCCTGTCGACCTTCGAGGGCTCCTTCCTCGCCATCCGGCCGGTGAACGCCCTGTCGCACTACACCGACTGGACCGTCGGCCACGTCCATGCCGGCGCCCTCGGCTGGGTCGCCATGATCACCTTCGGCTCGCTCTATGCGCTGGTGCCGTGGATCTGGAAGCGGCCGGCGCTCTATTCGCGGCGGCTTGTCGAGCTGCACTTCTGGCTCGCCCTTGCCGGCACCGTCATCTACATCTTCGCCATGTGGAACTCAGGCGTCATCCAGGGCCTGATGTGGCGGACCTACAATGAAAGCGGTACGCTCGCCTATTCCTTCATCGATAGTCTTGTGGCGATGCATCCGTATTACTTCGCCCGCTTCGTCGGCGGCACGCTGTTCCTGATCGGCGCGGTCGTCGCCGCGTACAACATCTTCATGACAATCCGCATGCCGGCGCCGGTGCCGGAAGAGGCGACGGCCGACACACCGCTGCCGCGGCCGGCCCTGCAGGCAGGGGAGTAAGAGCCATGCTGGGTTGGCACAGGAAACTGGAACGCAGCGCCATCGGCTTCGTCGTCGCCATTGTCGGCGTGGCGTCGATCGGCGGCGCCGTCGAGATCGCCCCGCTCTTCACCATCGACACGACGGTGGAGAAGGTCGCCGACATGCGCGTCTACACGCCGCTCGAGGTGGCGGGCCGCAACATCTATATCCGCGAGGGCTGCTACGCCTGCCACAGCCAGATGATCCGGACGCTGCGCGACGAGGTCGAGCGCTACGGGCATTACTCGCTGGCGGCGGAGAGCCAGTACGACCATCCCCATCTCTGGGGGTCCAAGCGCACCGGTCCCGACCTGGCGCGCCTCGGCGGCAAGTATTCCGACGACTGGCACGTGGCGCATCTCTACAACCCGCGCGACGTGATGCCGGAATCGAAGATGCCGGCCTATCGCTGGCTGCTGCGCAACACGCTCGACACCGAAGACCTCGGCGCCCATCTGGCGGCGCTGCGGGCGGTCGGCGTGCCCTACAGCGACGAGATGATCGCCAATGCCAGCGCCGACGCCTTCGGGCAGGCCAATCCCGACAGCGAGCAGGCGGCCGGCACCGCCGCCCGCTACGGCGAGGCGACCCATATCCGCACGTTCGACGGCGACGCGGCGCGCGTCACCGAAATGGATGCCCTGGTCGCCTACCTGCAGATCCTCGGCGGGCTGACCGACGTGGCAAGCGTCACCGAATCCGAGGAGGAATAACCGATGCCCTTCGATCACGACACGCTGGTCGGATTCTCCAAGTCCTTCGGCCTTTTCTACCTCATCGCCCTGTCGATCGGCGTGCTCGCCTACACCTTCTGGCCGGCCAACAGGAAGCGGTTCGAGAAGGCGGCGGTGGACGTCGTCGCCGAGACGGAGGACCGGCCGTGGCGGTGAACGAGCGCGATCCCTATACGGGCAAGCTGACGACCGGCCACGACTGGAACGGCATCAAGGAACTCGACACGCCGATTCCCAAGGCGGTGCTGCTCTTCCTCGCCGCCGGCACGCTGTTCGCCATCCTGTGGACCGTGCTGATGCCGGCCTGGCCGACGCCGGGTGGCCCGACGCCCGGCCTGCTCGGCGTCGACCAGCACCGCGACGTCCGGCAGAGCATCGAGGAAGCGACGGCCGAGCGAGCGACATGGACGGAGCGCCTGGCGACGGAAGATTTCGCCGCCATCCAGGCCGATCCGGCGCTGATGACCGTCGTGCGGCAGACCGGCGCGGCGCTTTTCGGCGACAATTGCGCCGCCTGCCACGGCGTCAAGGCGACGGGCGGGCCGGGCTTCCCCAACCTCGCCCGGGCGCCGACCCTGTGGGGCGGCGATGCCGAGACGATCGCCGAGACGATCCGGGTCGGCATCAATGCCGGCCACGACGAGACGCGCGTGTCGCAGATGCTGGCCTTCGGCCGCGACCAGATGCTGTCCGCCGACGAGGTCCGCGCCGTTGCCGCCTATGTACGCAGCCTCTCCGACCCGTCGGTGAGCGATGCGGACGGCGCCGGCGCCCAGGTCTTCGCCGACAATTGCAGCAGCTGCCATGGCGAGGACGCCAAGGGCGTGCCGGAGATGGGCGCCCCCGACCTCACCGACAGCTTCTGGATCTATGGCGGCTCGGCGCAGGCCGTCTTCACCTCCATCCATGACGGCCGGCAGGGACACATGCCGCACTGGGAAGGCCGCCTGTCACCGGCCGACATCCGGCTGCTTGCCCTCTACATCCTCGATCTGCGTGGAGACGGCTCATGACAATCGCGACTTCAGCGCCGGCCCCGCGCCGGTCCAAACGGCTGCTGATCGCCGCCGCCATCGCCATCGGCGCGGCGGGCTTTGCGGCGGCTAACATCCATCTCGTCTATGTCGCCATCACCTCGCAGCCCGACTGCGTCTCGCACAGCCGGGCGCCGGGCGAGACCGGCCAGGCCGCGAAATCGGCATGCTGAGGAAAAGCTGATGTCCGAGCAGTTCCTGGACCTTACCATCCGCCAGGCGCCCGACCGCAATCGCCACCTGTCGCCGTCGGCGGCCTTCGGATGGCTGGCGCATGGCTGGCGGGACCTGTGGGCCAAGCCGGGGCCGAGCCTTGCCTACGGGATCGCCGTGGCGGCCTTCGCGAGCGGCCTCGTCTGGCTGCTCGCGGCGCTCGGCTGGGACTACATCGTCTTCCCCGCTCTCGCCGGGCTGCTGGTGATCGGCCCGGCCATCGCCATCGGCCTCTACCAGAAGAGCCGGCGGCTCGCGGCGGGCGAGAAGGTGAGTCTCGGCGACATGCTGCGGCCGCGCCGCGGCGCCGGCGGCCATATCGCCTTCGTCGGCATGGTGCTCGCCACGCTGATGCTGCTGTGGCTGCGCGCCGCGGTGCTGATCTATGCGCTGTTCTTCGGCGTCAGGCCATTCCCGGGCCTCGACCATATCGCCGCCATGCTGTTCACGACGCCGACCGGGCTCGTCATGCTGACGGTCGGCACGGTCGTCGGCGGATTGTTTGCCGCCTTCGCTTTCGCCATCAGCGCCTTCTCCATCCCGATGCTGCTCGACCGCGACGTCGACGCCTTCACGGCGATGGGGCTGTCAATGGCGACGGTGTGGCGCAACCTGCCGGTCATGCTGACCTGGGGCCTCATCGTCCTGGTGCTGACGGTGATCGGCCTCGTCACCTTCATGGGCGGCTTCATCATCATCTTCCCGCTGCTCGGCCACGCCAGCTGGCACGCCTACGCGGCGATGCGGATCGAGCCATGACCTGCTGCGCGCCGCCGCCGGAGGTGTTCGAGGCGGCGGCCCGGCCGCAGCAGCCAGGCCCCTCGGACGAGGATGTGCGGCTCGCCAGCCGCGATCTCGCCGGCGGCCTGCGCCAGTCGGATTTCTCGGTGCCGGCAGTGCATTGCGGCGGCTGCGTCCGCACCATCGAGGACGCCGTGCGCCAGCTTCCCGGCGTCGACGGCGTGCGCATGAACCTGTCGACCAAGCGGTTGGCCGTGCGCTGGCGCGACGACGGCACCGCCCCGCCGCCCATCGCCGCGACGCTGGCGGCCCTCGGCTATCCCGCCGACCTCGACGATTTCGCCGCCGAGCGGCGCGACCCGGTGCTGGCCGGGCTGATCCGGGCGCTCGCCGTGGCCGCCTTCTCGTCGATGAACGTGATGATGCTGTCCGGCTCGGTCTGGTCCGGCGCCGACGCCGCCACCCGCGACGTGCTGCACTGGATCTGCGCCGTGCTGACGCTGCCGGTGCTGCTCTATTCGGCGCGGGTGTTCTTCACCTCGGCCTGGAAGGCGCTGCGGCAGCGCCGCACCAACATGGACGTGCCGATCTCCATCGGCATCCTGGCCGCCTTCGCCCTCAGCCTCTACGACACGATCACCCACGGCGAGCACGCCTATTACGACGCCACCGCGACGCTCGTCTTCTTCCTGCTGATCGGCCGCACGCTCGACCACGTCATGCGCGAGCGGGCGCGCACCGCCGTGCGCGGCCTGGCGCGCCTGGCGCCGCGCGGCGCCCTGGTGATGCGCCCGGATGGCGGCCGCGACTACCTGCCGGTGGCCGAGATCGTCCCCGGCATGACGCTGCTGATCGCCGCCGGCGAGCGCGTCCCGGTCGATGTCCGGGTAGTCGCCGGCCGCTCCGAGCTCGACCGCTCGCTGGTGAGCGGCGAGAGCGACGCCCAGGCCGTCGGCCCAGGCGACCGCATCGAGGCCGGCACGCTCAATCTCGCCGAGCCGCTCACCGTGACGGCGCTGGCCGCCGAGCAGGAGTCCTTCCTCGCCGAGATGGTCCGGTTAATGGAAGCGGCGGAACGCGGCCATGCCGGCTTCCGGCGCCTCGCCGACAGGGTGGCGGATTATTACGCGCCGGTCGTCCATCTCGCCGCCTTCCTCGCCTTTGCCGGCTGGCTGGCGGCGACCGGCGACCTGCACCGCGCTGCCGTGACGGCCATCGCCGTCCTGATCATCACCTGCCCCTGCGCGCTCGGCCTCGCCGTGCCGATGGTCCAGGTGATGGCCGCCCGGCGCCTGTTCGAACGCGGCATCATGGTCAAGGATGGCGGCGCCCTGGAGCGGCTGGAGAGCGTCGACACAATCGTCTTCGACAAGACCGGGACGCTCACCGTCGGCCGCCCGGCGCTGACCAACAGCCGCGACATCCCCGCCAACCTGCTGGCGCTCGCCGGCGCCATCGCCGCCCATTCCCGCCATCCCGGCTCGCGGGCCATCGTCGCGGCGGCCGCCGGAAAGCCGGCGCCTTCCATCGCCACGGCGCACGACATCCCCGGCAGCGGCGTCGAAGCGGAGGCGGACGGCGCCGTCTGGCGCCTCGGCCGCGCCGACTGGGCCCTGGCGGCGCCGGACGGCGTTACCGGCACGGTGCTGGCCCGCGACGGCCGGCTCGCCGCCCGGCTCGACTTCGACGACGCGCTGCGGCCCGGCGCCGTGGCAGCGATCGCTGCGCTGCAGAGACGCGGCCTCGCGGTCGAGATCCTGTCCGGCGATCATGCCGACGCGGTCGCCGCGGTGGCGCGCCGGCTCGGCATCGCCGACTGGCGCGCCGGCGTGTCGCCGGCCGGCAAGCATGCCCATCTCGCCGCCCTCGCCGCCGCCGGCCGGCGCGTGCTGATGATCGGCGACGGGCTCAACGACGCGCCGGCGCTGGCCGCCGCGCATGCCTCGATGGCGCCCGCCAATGCCGCCGATGTCGGCCGCAACGCCGCCGACCTGGTCTTCCTGCACGACACGCTTGGCGCCGTTCCGGAAGCTCTTGCCATTGCCCGCACCGGCGGCGGGCTGGTGCGCCAGAATCTCGCGCTGGCGCTCGGTTACAATGTCGTGGCGATCCCAATCGCCGTGCTCGGCTACGCGACGCCCTTCGTCGCCGCCATCGCCATGTCGCTGTCCTCCGTGGTCGTCGTCGCCAACGCCCTCCGGCTGCGGCCGCCGGCACCAGCCGGGGCCCGTCGCGACGGCACCTTCCTGGCCAGCCACAAGGCGCTGCCGTCATGAGCAGCTTCCTGTGGCTCATCCCCCTGTCGGTCGTTCTCGGCCTCGTCGGCCTCGCCGTCTTCCTCTGGTCGCTCAGGGCCGATCAGTATGACGACCTCGACGGCGCCGCCGAGCGCATCCTTTATGACGAGGACGAGCCGCTCAGCCACGGGCGCTGACCGCGGCGTCGCGGGCCGCGGCCAACCCCTCTCCTGCGACCATACGGACCGCTGCTGCGACCGATCGCGCAGCGCGGCCCGCACCGGCGCGGCCTACATTCTTGTTGTTGGCGCTGCATGGGGAATTTGATCGTGACAGTCGCACTTTACCGGCCCCTGATCCGTCCGCTGCCACTGTTCGCCAATCTGTCGGACAGCGACCTTGATGCAATCCTCGCCATGGCGACGATGCGGCGGTTCCCCGCCGGCGTCGTGGCCTTCGAGCAGGGCGATGCCGCCGAGAGCTTCTTCGTGCTGCTGCAGGGCCGCCTGCGGGTGACCCAGGTGACGCCCGACGGCCACCAGATCATCGTCCGCATGGTCAATCCCGGCGATCTTTGCGGCATCGCCCGCGCCATGGGCCGCCGCGACTATCCCGGCACCGCTACGGCGATGGTCGACAGCCTGGCGCTCGCCTGGCCGATGGACAGCTGGGACGATGTCCTGGCGCAGCATCCGGGCTTCGCCGTCAATGCCATGAAGACGATCGGCGGCCGCCTGATGGAGGCGCAGGAGCGCGTCCGCGAGCTTTCCACGGAAGAGGTCGAGCGCCGCGTCGCGCGCGTCGTGCTGCGCCTCGCCAAGCAGTCCGGCCGCAAGGAAACGCAGGGCATCCGCATCGACTTCCCGATCTCCAAGCAGGACATCGCCGAGATGGCCGGCACGACGCTGCATACCGTGTCGCGCATCCTCACCGGCTGGGAGGACGATGCGCTGGTGCAGGGCGGACGGCAGAAGCTGCTGGTCAAGGAGCCGAGCCGCCTGGCGCTGATCGCCGAGGGCCACGCCGCCCGGCTGGCGGCCGAGCAGCGATCGCGCTAGGCACCGGCGCCGTTCCTAGGCTTCCGCCGCGGCGAAGAGCTTCTGCCAGAAGTCCTGCTGCTGCGGCGCGAACAGGAAATCGACCGACTGGGTCAGCATGACGCCGGCGATGCCGCGCTGCGGATCGTTGAACCAGCTGGTGCCGTAGCCGCCGTTCCAGCCATAGCGGCCAGGCGTCGCCGATACCGCATCCGGCCGGATATAGACCTCGACGCCATAGCCCCAGCCATTGGCCTCGAAGAAGCCGGGCAGGAAGGCGACATCCGCCATCTGCTGCGGCGTCAGCCGGTTGGTCGAAAGCGCCGTGACGCTCGCCTCGGAGAGGTAGCGCCTGCCCTGGTAGGTGCCTTTCCCCAGCAGCATGCGCGCGAAGGCAAGATAGTCGTCGGCCGTCGACACCAGCCCGCTGGCTCCTGACGGAAAGGCCGGCGGCTTCGCCCATTCGCTGGACGCCGCCGTATCGAAGGTGCTGACCTTGCCGGTCTGCTGGTCGGTCGTGTAGCCGCCATCGGCAAAGCGCGACAGCTTCTGCGGCGGCACCCAGAAGGCGGTGTCGACCATGCCGAGCGGCCCGAACAGCCGCTCCTCGAGGAAGGCGTCGAAAGACTGGCCGGAGGCGCGGCGCACCAGGACGCCCTGCACCAGCGAGCCGGTATTGTACATCCACGTCTCGCCCGGCTGATGCATCAGCGGCAGCGTGCCGAGCCGGCGCATCCATTCGTCCGGCTCGTGCGGCGTGAACGGCTGCGGGAAATCGTTGGTGAGCTGCAATGCGTTGATCTGCTTCTGGATGGGAAAGTCCTGCTCGAACAGCAGCCCGAAGCCGAAGGTGAACTGCATGATGTCGCGGATGGTGATCGGCCGCTCCGCCGGCACCGTCTCGTCCAGCGGTCCGTCGATGCGCTTCAGCACCTGCCGGTTCGACAGCTCCGGCAGCAGCCGGTCGACAGTCTCGTCGAGCGACAGCTTCCCCTCCTCGACCAGCATCAGCACCGCGGCGGCGGTGATGGCCTTGGTCATCGACTGGATGCGGAAGATCGTGTCGCGCGTCATCGGCACCGTGCCGCCCAGCGCCCGCGTGCCGGCCATATCGGCCGACACCTCGTCGCCCTGCGCCACGATGCCGACATAACCGGGCAGCAGCAGCTTGCCGTCCGCCTGCAGCTGCCGCATGAAGTCCCAGACCGGCTGCAGCCGCTCCGACAGCGGCGGCTGCTGGGCAACGGCCTGCCGCGGCAGCAGGGCGGCGCCGGCCGCCATGCCCGCCATCTTCATGAAATCGCGTCTGTGCACCATCACCGTGTCCTCGCTCTGGGTTCCTTCATGACAAGGACGCGCGAGGCCGGCGCGCTTCGACAAAGTCCGGGAATTTTTTCCAGAAGGCGCCGGGCGCCGTCGATGTTCGCCATCTGTTCTTGACGCGCCGCCGGCCAGGCCCTAGCCTCGCGCAGCAAGCGGGCTTCAAGGGCTGGTCATGGTCGCGCACGTCACCACCGTCGCCTTCAGCGGCATCGAGGCCGTTCCGGTCGATGTCCAGGTGCAGTTCGCGCCGGGCCTGGCAAACTTCATCGTCGTCGGCCTCGCCGACAAGGCGGTGGTGGAGAGCCGCGAGCGCGTCCGCGCCGCGCTGCATGCCAGCGGCCTCGCCTTGCCGCCCGGCAAGCGCATCATCGTCAACCTGGCGCCGGCCGACCTGCCCAAGGAGGGCAGCCATTACGACCTGCCGATCGCCCTCGCCCTGATGGCGGCGCTCGGGGCGCTGCCGGGCGACCAGCTGGCGGATTACGTGGTGGTCGGCGAGCTGGCGCTCGACGGCACGATCGCCCCGATCGCCGGCGTGCTGCCGGCCGCCATCGGCGCCAACGGTCTCGGCCGCGGCCTGATCTGCCCGCATGCCTGCGGGCCGGAAGCGGCCTGGGCAAGCGGCGACATGGCGATCTTGGCGCCGCGCAGCCTCATCGCCATCGCCAATCATTTCAAGGGGGCGCAGGTGCTGTCGCGGCCATCGCCAGGTCTTGCCGCGCCGGCGGAGGCGCTGCCCGACCTGTCGGAGATCCGCGGCCAGGAGACCGCCCGCCGCGCCCTCGAAGTCGCCGCCGCTGGCGGCCACAACCTCCTGATGGTCGGGCCGCCCGGCGCCGGCAAGTCGATGCTGGCCGGCCGGCTGCCGTCCATCCTGCCGCCGCTGCAGCCGAAGGAGCTGCTGGAAGTCTCGATGATCGCCTCGATCGCCGGCGAGCTGCCCGGCGGCCGGCTGTCGAGCCGGCGGCCGTTCCGGGCGCCGCATCATTCCGCCTCGATGGCGGCGCTGGTCGGCGGCGGCCTGCATGTGCGGCCGGGCGAGGTGTCGCTCGCCCATCACGGCGTCCTCTTCCTCGACGAGCTGCCGGAATTCGCGCCGCAGGTGCTGGATTCGCTGCGCCAGCCGCTGGAATCGGGCGAGGCGGTGATCGCCCGCGCCAACAGCCGCGTCTCCTATCCGGCGCGCTTCCAGCTCGTAGCGGCGATGAACCCCTGCCGCTGCGGCATGGCCGGCGAGCCCGGCCATGTCTGCCGGCGCGGCCCGCGCTGCGTCAGCGATTATCAGGCACGGCTGTCGGGGCCGTTTCTCGACCGCATGGATATCCGCATCGAGGTGCCGTCCGTCTCGGCCGCCGACATGATCGCCCCGGCGGCGAGTGAGGACAGCGCCACGGTGGCGGCCCGCGTCGCCGCCGCCCGCGACATCCAGCGCCAGCGCTATGCCGGCCTCGGCGCCGCCGTCACTACCAATGCCCACTGCTCGGCAGCGCAGATCGAGGCGGTGGCCTCGCCCGACGCGGCCGCCAGCGCGCTGCTGCGCAGCGCCGCGGAGGCGATGAAGCTGTCGGCGCGCGGCTACCACCGCGTCCTCAAGGTGGCGCGGACGCTGGCCGATCTCGACGGCGCCGACACGGTCGGCCGCGTCCATCTCGCCGAGGCGCTGAGCTACCGCATGGCGGGGGACAGGCTGTCGGCGGCGGCCTGACTGCGGCATCGGACAGCCTCGCGGCGGCCGCCGCGACGCGCCTCACATCTGCCGCGCGGTCGGGGAAGGCACCGCGCCGGCCGGCTTCACCCATTCGCGCAGGGCGATGCGGACGCGCAGCGCCGCATCGGCGGCCCCGATCGGCACGGCAAGGCGCGGCAGCATCACGCCGGCGACCGACACCTGCCGCTCGGCCGGGTCCGGGAAGCGGCGGCATTCCGCCGGCGGTAGCAGGTCGACGATCAGCCGGATCACCGTGGCGCCAGCATGGGGCCGGCGCAGGATGCCGATGCCGCGCGCCTCGATCAGGCCGGCGAGCGGCGGCGGCGCCGCGGCGGCGAGACGGCCTTCCTCGGCCGTAAGGATGACCCTGTCGTCGGCGACGAGCCTGGCATCGCCGCGGGGGTCTTCGATGAGCGCCAGGGCAAGGGCGGATTTGCCGCTGCCGGACGGGCCGCGGATAAGGACGCCGAGCCCGTCCACCATCACCGCCGTGGCGTGGATGGTCGGACCGGCGGCCGCTGCCGTCATGAAGTGGCCGCCGGCAGGCGGACAGTGAAGCGGGCGCCGATCACCTCGGGCGGCTGCTGCGGATCGGCGCCGACCCGGGTGCGGTTCTCGGCAAAGATGCGGCCGCGATGCGCCTCGACGATCTGCTTGGTGATCGACAGGCCGAGGCCGGAATTCTGGCCGAAGGATTCGCCCTCAGGCCGGTCGGTGTAGAAGCGCTCGAAGATGCGCTCGACCTGCTCGGCGCGGATGCCGGGGCCATCGTCCTCCACCACCACCTCGATCATGTCGCCGCGCCGGCGCATGGCGACCCGCACCGTGCCGTTCTTGCTGCAGAAGGAGCGGGCATTGTCGAGGAGGTTGTTGAAGACCTGGCCGAGCCGCGTGTCGCGGCCGAGCACGAACCAGGCATTGGCGTCGGCCTTGGGAATTTCCAGCACCAGCTCCGGCCCGTCCGGACCGGCGGTCTGGCGCGCCAGGCCGACAATGGTGGTGAGGAGCTGCGCCATGTCGACCGGCTCGGCGTCCTGACGCGCCAGCTCGGCATCGAGGCGCGAGGCATCGGAAATGTCGGTGATCAGCCGGTCGAGGCGGCGCACGTCATGCTGGATGATGTCGGTGAGGCGCGCCTTCGATTCCGATGTCTTGGCGAGCGGCAGCGTCTCCACGGCGCTGCGCAGCGAGGTCAGCGGGTTCTTCAGCTCGTGCGCCACGTCGGCGGCGAAGCTCTCGATGGCGTCGATGCGGTTGTAGAGCGCGCCGGTCATCTCGCGCACCGCCTGGCTGAGATGGCCGACCTCGTCGCGGCGGCCGGAGAAATCGGGGATCTGCGGCCGGCCGCGGCCGCCGCGGCGCACCCGCTCGGCGGCGTCGGCAAGGCGGCGCAGCGGCGCCGCGATGGTGCCAGCCATCAGGATCGACAGCAGCACCATCACCACCGAGGCGACCAGGAAGACGCGCAGGATGCCGGTCCGCTCGGCCTGGACGATGGCGTCGATGTCGCCGCCCTCGGTGGACAGCATGAGGCTACCGAGAACGGCGCGGAAGCGCTGGATCGGCACCGCCACCGACACCACCATCTCGCCGCGGTCGTTGATGCGCACGATCGACGCCTTGGTGCCGGACAGCGCCTGCGCCACCTCCGGATAGCCCTTGCCGTTGCCCATGCCGAGATCCTGGTAGAGCGGCAGGTCGGACCGACTGAACCACAGCCGCACCGCCTTCCAGGCCTGCTCCAGGACGCCCGGCGGCTCCGCCGGCGGCGGCAGGTCCATGCGCAGGATCTGGCCGCGCGCATAGAGATGGCGCGAGTCGATGACCAGGCTGCCTTCCGAATCGTAGATGCGGGCGCGGGTCCGGGTCGGCGAGATCAGGCGGCGCAGGATCGGCGCGACGCGCTCCGGGTTGATCGGGAAGTCGATGCCCTCGATCGGCTGGTCGAAGGGCGAGATGCTCTGCCCGGCCTGCAGCTCCAGCAGCTTTTCCGGATCGACGGTGATCATGCCGGTATCGACCGTCGCGGAGGCGGCGATGGCGCCGGCGATGATCTCGCCCTGCGTCAGCAGGCTCTGGATGCGTGCATCGGTGAGGCCGGCGCGGAACTGGTTGAGGTAGAGGATGCCGGCCAGCAGCACGAGCAGGCCGGCAAGGTTGAGGATGACGATGCGGCGCGCCAGGCTGGAAAAGGCATGGAGCGTGACGAAGCGCCACAGCCGCACCGCGAGGCTGCGGACACCGCCCGACGCCCGCCGCACCTCGTCCTCAGGCGCGACGACGACCTGATCACTCTCGATGCCGACCGCCATTGGCGCTCCGACGAAGGGCTGTGCCCTCTATGCGGCTTCCTTGAAGCGGTAGCCGACCCCGTAAAGGGTTTCGATCATGTCGAAGGCAGAATCAACGGCCTTGAACTTCTTGCGCAATCTCTTGATGTGGCTGTCGATGGTGCGGTCGTCGACATAGACCTGCTCGTCATAGGCCGCATCCATCAGCGCGTTGCGGCTCTTCACAACCCCCGGCCGCTGCGCCAGGGCATAGAGAATGAGGAATTCCGTCACCGTCAGGGTGACCGGCTGGGTGTTCCAGGTGCAGGTATGGCGCTCCGGGTCCATCGACAGGGCGCCGCGGTCGAGAAGGCGCGTCGCCTCGCCGGGCTTCACCGGCGCGGTGCCGTCGCGCGGCGCGGCGCGGCGCAGCACGGCGCGCACCCGCTCCACCAGGAGACGCTGCGAGAACGGCTTCCGGATGAAGTCGTCGGCGCCCATCTTGAGGCCGAACAGCTCGTCGATCTCGTCATCCTTGGAGGTGAGGAAGATCACCGGCAGGTCGGTCTTCTGGCGCAGCCGCCGCAGCAGCTCCATGCCGTCCATGCGCGGCATCTTGATATCGAGAATGGCGAGATCCGGCGTCGAGCCGTTGAAACCGTCAAGGGCCGAGGCGCCGTCGGTATAGGTCAGCACCCGGTAGCCCTCGGACTCCAGGGCGATGGAGACCGACGCGAGAATGTTGCGGTCGTCATCGACCAATGCGATCGTCGGCAAATGCATCCCTCCGTGAAAGCATAGCGCGGCCGCCCGGCACGCCGCCGTCATATTGCCGCTGACTATAAGCCATTTCGGCCTCCGTCTGCCGAATATAGGCTAAATGTGGCACGGATGGCGCTGCGCCCCCCGCCGCAGCCGGCCGGCTCCCCTTGACGGCCGGCTTGAACGGCCGGGCCTGCACCGCTAACTCGAAGCCGCTTCTCTCAGACAGGATGATCGCCATGGATGACCAGCCCCGGAAACCCTTCTCGCCGCCGGTGAAGGCGCGGCAGGTCCTGCGCGCGGCGGCGACCGGCGCGCTCGCCACCCTCGGCGCCGACGGCGCGCCCTTCGCCTCGCTGGTCACCGTCGCCACGACGCCGATCGGCGAGCCGGTGTTCCTCCTGTCGACGCTTGCGGTGCATACCCGCAACATCGAGCGCGACAACCGCGCCTCGCTGCTCCTCGTCGAGCCCGGCGGGGAAAGCGGCGATCCGCTCGCCGGCGCCCGCGTCAGCCTTGTCGGCACCGTGGTGCGCGATGCTGACAGCAGCACGCAGCGGCGCCGCTTTCTCGCCCGCCATGCGGAAGCCGCCGGCTATGCCGGCTTTGCCGATTTCGCCTTCTACCGCTTCGCCATCGCCAGCGGCCATCTCGTCGCCGGCTTCGGCCGCATCGTCGACCTGACGCCGGCCGATCTCCTTGTCGGCGATGGATCGGAGGAGCTCATCGCCAGCGAGGAGAGCGCCGTCGAGCACATGAACAGCGACCACCCCGACAGCATGCGGCTCTACGCGACGCGCCTTCTCGGCCTGCCGGACGGCGACTGGCGGACCACCGGCATCGATCCCGACGGCATCGACCTGCGCGCCGGCGACCTGCGCGGCCGCCTCGAGTTCCCCGAGCGGCTGCGCGGCGCCGGGCCGCTGCGCGCCACGCTGGCGCAGCTGGCGCGCGAGGCCAGGGAGCGCACCTGAACCAAATGAGCCTCAAGGTCGCGGTCCTGATGGACCATATCGCCGGCATCCACATTGCCGGCGATTCCACCTTCGCGCTGATGCTGGAAGGCCAAGCGCGCGGCCACAGCCTGTTCCACCTGACGCCGGACCGCCTGGCGCTGCGGGACGGCCATGTCGAGGCGCGAATCGAGGCCGTCACGGTGCGCGACGTCGCGGGCGACCACTTCACCCTCGGTCCCGGCCAGCGCACCGATCTGGCGACGATGGACGCCCTGCTGATGCGGCAGGATCCGCCCTTCGACATGGCCTATATCTCGGCCACCCATCTCCTGGAGCGCCTGCAGCCGGGGGTATTCGTCACCAACGATCCCGGCGAGGTGCGCAACGCGCCGGAGAAAATCTTCGTCACGCTGTTTCCGGAGCTGATGCCGCCAACGCTGATCACCCGCGACGGCGACGAGATCCGGCGCTTCCGCGCCGAACATGGCGACATCATCATCAAGCCGCTCTACGGCAATGGCGGCGCCGGGGTCTTCCGCCTCACCGAGGGCGACCAGAACCTCGCCTCGCTGCTGGAAATCTTCGCCAGCGCCTGGCGCGAGCCCTATGTCGTGCAGCGCTACCTGCCGGAGGTGCGGCAGGGCGACAAGCGCATCATCCTCGTCGACGGCGAGCCGGTCGGCGCCGTCAATCGCGTGCCGGCCGAGGGCGAATCGCGCTCCAACATGCATGTCGGCGGCCGGCCGGAAGCCGCTGCCCTCACCGCGCGCGACCGCGAAATCTGCGCCCGCATCGGCCCGGAGCTGCGCCGGCGCGGCTTCCTGTTCGTCGGCATCGACGTCATCGGCGACTGGATGACGGAGATCAACGTCACCTCGCCGACCGGCATCCGCGAGGTGAAACGCTTCGGCGGCGCCGATATCGCCGCCATGATCTGGGATCACATCGAGGCGCGGGCCGCCGATTCCGGCCGCGCCGGCTGACGCGGAAGGCGCGCCGCCCGGTCCTCCGACGCAACTCATAGGGGCTGGCGAACGTTGCTCTCCCATATGCGGCCCAGCCAGCGTTCCGGCCGCCAGCAACGGAGAGCCCCATGCTTCGCACAGCAGGTATCGCCGCTGCCCTTGCGGCAGCCACCTTTCTCGCCACGCCGACGGTGTCGTCGGCGCAGGGCTTCGGCGCCCGCATCGGCGATGGCGAGTTCTCGGTCCAGATCGGCCCGGACCGCCGCGGCCCCGATCGCCATTTCGATCGCGACCGCCGTCCGGACCGTCTCAGCGACCGCGAGATCCGCCGCATCGTCCGCAGCGCCGGCTATCGCGAGGTGCGCATCGTCGACGAGGGCCGTCGCAGCTATCGCGTGCGCGCCGAGGACCGCCGCGGCCGCGACTACATCCTGACGGTCAGCGCCTATTCCGGCTCGATCATCGACCGCGACCGGGTCGGCGGCCGCCGCTGACGCAACGCGCGGCGCCCGGCCTCGCGGGGCCGGCGCCGCCTGTTGCGGCGACACCCGCGCCCGACTATCCTTGCCGCGCGCGGGTGTATCTCAATGGTAGAGAAGCAGCTTCCCAAGCTGATGACGAGGGTTCGATTCCCTTCACCCGCTCCACTCCTAAGC